>CAWKIA010000030.1:0-322472 GCA_963849635.1 uncultured Chloroflexia bacterium
GGACGAGGCGGAGGCCGATCTGGCCGCCGCGCACGTGGCGGTGATGGCCTTTGCGGGCGGCATCAATGACGCGGAGATGAAGGAGCGGTTCCTGGAACGCGCGGCGGCCCAGATGCCGTCGTTGCGGAGTTCCAGCAGGGGCCAGGGCGGCAGGACGGCCGCTGGGGGGTCGACGGCGCGCGAACGCGAGGTGGCGATTTTGATCGCGGCGGGGCAGTCGAATCGGGAGATCGGCGACGCGCTCTTTATGAGCGTCCGCACCGCTGGCACCCACGTCGGTAACATCCTCGCCAAGCTCGGGGTCAAGTCGCGGGCGCAGGTGGCGGTGTGGGTGCAGGAGCAGGGGATCGCGAGGGACGAGTAGGCGTCAGGAACGCAATGGTCTCCTGAAGCCAACCCTAGTGGCTGTCATCCCGAGCTTGTCGAGGGATCTCGAAGGGCGCGGGAACGACGTCGCCCCGGCCTGCAAGAACATGGCACTGCGTTCTCGCGGCGACGATCCTCGTCGCGCCGTCTCCTTCGAGCACCTATGTTGGCTGTCAAGGGGTAGCGGGATGGACTGACGGGCTGGATCCCAGGTGGTGCCGTCGCGGAGCAGGGCATTGAGGATGGTGAGCAGCTTGCGCAGACAGGCAATCAGGGCGACTTTCTTGGGTTTGCCGCGGGCCACCAGCCGCTGATAGAAGGGGCGGATGACCGGGTTGCAGCGCGCGGCGGTGACCGCAGCGGGGTAGAGCGGGGTGCGCACACTGGCCCGGCCGCCGCCGATGAGCGCGGTCCCTGGTGCTGGCCGCTGTCGTGGTTGAACGGCGCCACGCCCACCAACGCCGCCAGCCGCGTGCCGCTCCAGCTCCGCCCAATTCGGGCAAATGGGCCAGCAGCGTGGCGACCGCGACCGGGCCGATGCCCGGCACCTGGCGCAGCAGGGCCGCCTGGGCCCGCCAGGTCGGGCTCGGCCGCGATGCGCTGGCGCAGCTCGGCATCGAGGGCCGTCCGCTCGGCGACCAACGGGCGATCACCCGCTCCAGCGAGGGCTGGACGACCGGGTCGGCCCGGGGGCGGCGGTTGCGCTCGGCCACCAACAGTGCCGTTACCTGCCGGCGCCGCGTCACCAGGGCCTGCAACGCCCGGGTGGCGGCGCTGGGCAGGGCACGCGGGGGCACGTCGACCGTGGCGGCAAAGTGGGCCAGCACGCGGGCATCGACCGCATCGGTCTTGCACCCGCCGCCCCAGGGCCTTGGCGAAGTCGCGCACCTGGCGGGGATTGACCACCACCACCGGCAAGCCGGCTTCGGCCAGCGCGACCGCCACCGGCCGCTCCAGGCCGCCCGTGCCTTCCAGCACGATCCGGGTTGGGGCCAGGGGGCGGAGCTGCGCGATCAGCGCGGCCCAGCCCGCCGCGCGTATTGGCCACGGTCCAGGGCGGATCGCCGCCGTGGACGGCGACCACCAGCGTGGCCTGGGCCACATCGATCCCGACGCCGACTCCGTCGGGTGTCATGGTTGCCTCCGTCGTCCAGCGGATGCGACCATGCCTCACGCACGCCCAGTCTTGCGGATCCGGGGTGGCATCCCCGGGCACCCATGCGGGCTCGGGCGGGGCACGTCGGGGGCCGCCACGCGCTCGAACGCGGGCTCGGTCGGCCCCAGATCCCTGCGGGCTGACCCCCGGCGGCCGGTGCGCGCGGCGGGTGGGTGCCCGCGGGCACCCACCCGCCGCCACCACGGGGCCCATGCGCCCCACCCCCAACATACAAGATCCCTCGACACGCTCGGGATGACAGCCTAATGGGATTGGCTCAGGCGAACTTCTCTAACGCCTAACGCCTGATGCCTGACGCCCGATGCCTCGCGCCGGACGCCGTCAAATCTACGCATCCCCATGGTCGAAAACTACCGAGATCTGACGAGGTACGCAGAGGGCGACTACGTCAGGATGTCGGTATGGGGTGCGTTACCCCGATTGGTGATCCGGGCGGATGGGGCTCCAGCCTGGCGTTGTGCAAAGGATGAAGACGATGGTTACTGTTCTCGAATCTCCTCATCGCCTGGCGACTACCTATCGGCCCGAGATCGCTGACCTGGCCGCTCAAATCAGCGGCGCGATCCTGTTGCCCGGTGAGCAGGGTTACGACGAGGCGCGCGCGATCTGGAACGGCATGATCGACAAGCGGCCGGCGCTGATCGTCCAGCCGCAGGACGTTGCTGATGTTCAGGCGGCCGTGCGGTTTGCGAACGCGCAGGGGTTGGCCGTGTCGATCAAGGGTGGCGGCCACAATGTCGCCGGTCACGCGGTGAGCGAAGGCGGGTTGATGCTCGACATGTCGGCGATGCGCGGCGTTGAGGTCGATCCGGCGGCGCGCACGGCCCGGGCCCAGGGCGGGGCGCTCTGGGCCGACTTCGACCAGGAGACCACCAAGTACGGACTGGCCACGACGGGCGGCGTGATCGCATCCACCGGGGTGGCAGGGCTGACGCTGGGCGGCGGGATCGGCTGGCTGGTCGGCAAGCACGGGATGTCGATCGACAATCTGCTGTCGGTGGAATTGGTGACCGCGGACGGAGAGTTCATGACCGCCAGTGTCGAGTCACACCCGGACCTGTTCTGGGCGCTACGGGGCGGCGGCGGCAATTTCGGCGTGGCGACGTCATTCGAGTTCGCGCTGCACCCGCAGGGAGATGTGCTGGCCGGGATCGTCGCCTGGCCGGTGGCGAAGGCGGCCGAGGTCCTCGCATTCTACCGGGAGTTTACGGAGTCCGCTCCGGACGAGATGGGTGTCTATGCCCTGATGACGACCGATCCTGAGTCGGGGATGCGGGTGGTCGTGATCGCGGTCTGCTGGCCGGGCGACATGGACGAGGGCGAGCGCCTGATCGCCCCTGTGCGCGCCTTCAGCGAGCCGGTGCTGGAGATGATCGGGCAGATGCCGTATCTGGAGTGGCAGCGGCTGTTCGATGTCGCTTACCCGCATGGCTCCCGGTACTACTGGAAGAGCAATCTCCTGAGCACATTGGAGGATGGCGTACTCGATGCGATCGTTGACTTTGGCACCGAGCCGCCGGCGCCGACGTGCAAGGTTGTGGTCGAGTGGTATCGCGGGGCGATGAACCGGATTGATCCGACGGCGACGGCGTTCCCCCATCGCGATGCGGAGTTCCAGATCGTCAACATCGGCCAATGGGACGACCCTGCTCAGGACGAGGCTGGCATCACTTGGGCACGGGGGATCTTCGCCGCCATCGAGCCGTTCAGCCTCAACGGATCGTTCTTGAACTTCAACGCCGCCGACGGTGGGGAGGACTCTGAGCGGGTGCGGTCCGGATACGGCGCTAACCTGGAGCGCCTCAAGGAGATCAAACGGCGCTACGACCCGACCAACCTCTTCCGCGAGAACAACAACATCGTGCCGTAGTCCTGGATCCTCCGCAGAGTATCGCTTACCAAAGCTAACCGTCGTGACCAAACGGCCGTAAGTCCGAGCCGTTTGGTCACGATGTTGTGTTGTGCCTTAGCCGGGTGGAGATGACGTTGGGTTGGGCGCCTTCGGCTCCGTCACAGCCTAACAGGGTTCGACGCAGGCGTGGAAATCGTTGTCCGCGCAGGCAAAGCACGATGGCCCACCGTCGAACTGGACGCATGCGGACCCCGGGACCCCGGTCAGGACCTCGCACTGGGCGTCGGTGGTGCAATCCGCGCAACTGCGATTGCCGCCGCCGCAGAATGTCCCGCCTTCGACGGTTGCAAAGCAGACGCAATTGTTGGGTCCGCCGCAGAATGGGGTGGGGGTGTCGGTGCAGACATTGTCCCCGGCCACGCAGGCCACTCGGGGCGGCGGCGTGGTGGTGGTCGTGGTCGTGGGCGCGGCGCAAACGCCGGAAGGGCCAAGGACCTGACCGGGTGGGCAGGCGACCGCGCCGGGGGAGCAGGTGCCGGGCGGGCGGCAGCGACTGTTGGTCACCTGGCCGGTGATCGCGTTGGTGTACGCGCAGCAGACGCAGCCGGGCTTGCAACTCCCCGGGTTGCTCGCGCAAGTCTGATTGCCGCAGGACAGCTGCGAGACCTGGGCGCCGGCTTGCTCAGAGGCGCGGGCGCCGAGCAGACCGGCGCCAACGGTCGCCAGGGTAGTGAGGAGGCCGCGGCGGGACCTGGGAGCGGCCAGGGTCGCGCCAACAAGTCGAAGCGTCCGGGGTCCATACCGTCCTCCGTCGTGGGTCTGCCGTCGCCGCACGACCGCGGCGTATTACTGTTCTACGGCAGCGGGCCCATGCGGACATGGGCAACGTTCCCCATGAGGGCGAGGGAACATTCCCCATATCGGTTCGGACCGGACGGCACCACGCCGGGGTACCGTGCGGAAGGTACTGGTCGGTGTTCGTACAGCGCCGGGGACGATGTCGTCGGGCCCGGCGCGTTGTGTATTGGGGGAGGTGCTAGGATTCGGGCACGTGAGAAAGGACAAGCCGTGGCAATCTCTGTGACGTCGGAAGTCGAAGCCAAGATCCGGGAAAAGGTCGAGAGCGGGCAATATGAGAGCACCGACGCGGTGATCGCCGAGGGACTCCGGTTGCTGGACCTTCACGAACAGAACCTGGAGAAGCTAGAGAGACTGCGTGAATTGATCGACGAAGGATTTGAGGGACCGTTCACTCCGCTCACGCGCGAATCCTGGGAAGCAGACCTTGCCCGCGTACGGGAGCGCTATTACTCGGAGAAGGCCTCGATGTCAGATGCGAGGCCCGTAGATGCCTCCTCGTAGGTATCGGGTTGCTCTATCGTCCAGGGCGGAAGATGACCGTGACGCGATCTACGAGCGCGGGCTGGACGATTGGGGAGAAGCACAAGCAAGCGAATACATGGGGGCTATTCGTCTCGCGTTGGAGGACCTCGCCACGTTCCCGGAGATGGGGCGAACCCAGGATGACCTCCGCGATGGAGTCCGGGCCCACCCGGTCCACAGGCATGTCATCTTTTACCAGATAGTTGATGATGAAGTTCTCGTGGGCCGAATCCTGCACGCCCGGCAGGACGCATCGGCCGCGAGTGGGATTTAGGCTAGCCCGAGTTCGCCAGGATCGAACGTCAAGGAGGATCGGCCACTGATGTCCGGCGCTCAACCTGCATCGCTCTCCCCTGTCTACGCCGACGAAATGGATGCTGCCGATCCGTTGGCGGGGTTTCGGGGGCGGTTTTACCTGCCTGAGAACACGATCTATATGGATGGGAACTCGCTGGGGCTGATGTCGCGGGATGCGGAGGAGGCGGTGCTGGCGACGATGG
Source organism: uncultured Chloroflexia bacterium (assembly GCA_963849635.1). Lineage (GTDB taxonomy): Bacteria > Chloroflexota > Chloroflexia > Thermomicrobiales > UBA6265 > CAVRUD01. The sequence continues at coordinate 5,279 of CAWKIA010000030.1, forward strand.
CCGAGTGGAAGCGGCTGGCGATCGGGGGGTGGTTGGGGGCCGATCCGGCCTGGTTTACGATCGGGGAGGAGTTGGGCGCCCGGGTCGCGAATCTGGTGGGGGCAGCGCCCGATGAGGTGGTGGTGACAGGGACGACGACGGTCAACCTGCACAACCTGGTGGCGACCTTCTACCGGCCCGAGGGCAACCGGCGCAAGATCATCGCGACCGCCCTCGATTTCCCTTCCGACATCTACGCCCTGGAGAGCCAGATCCGGCTCAAGGGGGGAGACCCTGCGACCGATCTGGTCCTGGTTGAGAGCGGCGACGGGCGGACGCTGGATGAAGACCGGATCGCCGATGCCTTTACCGATGAGGTCGCGCTGGTCCTGTTGCCATCTGTCCTCTACCGCTCCGGGCAGTTGCTGGATATCGAACGGCTCACGGCCGCCGCGCAGGCGCGCAATATCCTGATTGGGTTCGACTGCGCCCATTCCGTCGGGGGAGTGCCCCATCGTTTTGACGAGTGGGGCGTCGATTTTGCCTTGTGGTGCACCTACAAATACCTGAATTCCGGTCCCGGCGCGGTTGGGGCGCTCTACGTCAACCGGCGGCACCATGGCACGACGCCGGGGCTGGCGGGATGGTGGGGGTACAACAAGGATCGCCAGTTCGACATGCGGTTTGAGTGGGAGGGGGCTCCGAACGCCGGGGCCTGGCAGATCTCGACCCCGCCGCAGCTCTCGACCGCCCCCCTGCTGGGTTCGTTGCGCATCTTTGAGGAAGCGGGGATAGCGCGGATCAGGGAGAAATCGCTGGCGCTCACCACGTATTTGATTGACCTGATTGAGGGCAGCGGTCTGACTGAGCCGCCGTACGGTTACCGGATCGGCACCCCGCGGGAGCCGGGACGCCGAGGCGGCCATGTCGCGGTCGAGCACGACGCCGGGCCGCGCATTGCCCGGGCGCTCAAGGAGCGGGGCGTGGTCCCGGATTTCCGCCCGCCGGATGTCGTCCGATTGGCGCCGATCGCCCTCTACACCTCGTTTCGCGAGTGCTGGGAGACGGTCCAACATCTGAAGGCAATCATCGACAGTGGGGATCACCTCAAGGGGTCGGCGGAGCGCGAGTTGGTCGCGTAGGGGATTGTTCCGCCGTGAGATTCGGCCTAACCCTCGACCCTCTTCCCCCGGCTAGAACGGGGGAAGAGGCGATATGACGTACGATGCATGCATTGATCTGTTGAATTTGTAAGAAGGTACCCGAGCGTCCCCGTCATTGGCCGGAGGCGCCAGGAAGGACGAACACGTTGCGCACCAACCTGCCCCGCGGATTTCCGGCGCGGGAGGATATCCCGCCATCCCGCTTGATCCGCTATGGCCTGATCGCGGTTGCCGTGATCATCGCCCTCTCCCTGCTGGGGGCAACCATCGTCCAGGTGGACGCGACCGAGGCCTGCGCGGTCACACGGTTCGGCAAGGTTACCGGAGTAGCCGGGCCGGGATTGCACCTGCGGCTGCCGGGCGTGACCCAATACCGCTGTTTCCGGACCGCCACCACCTACTACGAGGTCCTTGAAGAGGGCGCCAGCAACACCGATGCCGACTACACCAGCGGCCCGATCGACGGCGTGACGATCGACGGCCAACAGCTGGTGTTGACGTTCAACGTTCGGTACCGGGTCGACCCGACGCGGGTGAGTGACATCTACGAGAACATCGGCAAGACACCCGGGGAGATCAATGAGCGGGTGGTGAAGTTCCACACTCGCTCGATCTCGCGCCAGATCGCGAACACGAAGCGGGCGGACGAGCTCTATCTGGGCAATCTGGCGACCATCTCGGCCGAGATGCGGGATGCGATCGCGCCCCGGTTCACCGAGGCCGGTCTGATCCTTGAGTTCTTCGAGTTGAAGCGGCCGAATTTTTCCGACGCCTATGAGATCGCGATCGAATCGCGCCAGATCGCCGAGGTCCAGATCGAACAGCGGCGGCAGGAAGCGCTGGTGGCGGAGCAGGAGGCGGAGCGGGTCCGGAACGAGGCCCAGGGCCAGGCCGACGCGACCTTCATCCGGGCGCAGGGAGAGGCGCAGGCCCTGGCCGAGACGGGCAGGGCCGTCCGTGAGAACCCCGAGATTCTGGAGTTGGAACGGATCCGGGCACTGGAGAGCGCAAACGTCATCTACGTGCCGAGCAGCGGCATTCTGCCCGTCCTCGATCTTGGGGCCGCGGCAGCGCAGACTCCCGCGCCCGAGCCGGAGTCTGACGCCGACGCCGGAGGCGTAACCAGGTGTAACTGAATGTCTCATTTGGGCTGGGTCGGAGTCGGTGACGACGGTCTCCCCGTCCTTGGGTGTTTTGTAGGGGCAGACCAATGTGTCTGCCCGGCCGTGCGTACGCGGCGTTTCGATGGTGGAATGCGGTTTCAGAAGGCGAGCCGGGTTGGCGGGGGAATCGGGCAGACACATTGGTCTGCCCCTACCAATCGGGCGTTGTTTCCAATGTTCGCCCGGAGGGTAGGCGCGAGACGGCGTGTTCGGAGAGCGCCGGGGACGGTCTTGTTCCGCTATCGCGCCGCCACCGGCATTCCCGGCTGTTCGAATTGGGTGTGGTAGAGCTCCTGGTAGCGGCCGCCGGCGGCGAGGAGGTCGGTGTGGGTGCCGCGCTCGACGATGTGGCCGTTCTCCAGGACGAGGATGAGGTCGGCGGCGCGGACGGTGGAGAGGCGATGGGCGATCACGATCGAGGTCCGGCCGGCGAGGGCTTCGGTCAGGGCGGCCTGGACGGCCGCTTCGGAGGTTGAGTCGAGGTGCGCCGTCGCCTCGTCGAGGATGACGACGCGGGGGCGGGCGAGGAGGAGGCGGGCGATGGTCAGGCGCTGGCGCTCGCCGCCGGAGAGGCGGTAGCCGCGCTCGCCGACGACGGTGTCGAGGCCGTCGGGGAGGGAGGCGATCAAGGTGTCCAGGCGGGCCCGGCGCAGGACCTCCCACATCTCCGCCTCATCGGCCTCTGGCCGGGCAAAGGCGAGGTTACTGCGGATCGACTCGTGGAAGAGGTGGCCGTCCTGGGTCACCATGCCCGAGGGCGGAGCGGATATCGCCGAAGGAGAGGTCGCGGACATCGACATCGCCGAGCAGGACCGCGCCGTCGTCGACGTCGTAGAGGCGGGGCATGAGCTGGGCGATGGTCGATTTGCCCGCTCCAGATGAGCCGACCAGGGCAATCAACTGCCCTGGCTCAGCCCGGAACGAGATGTCGTGGAGGACAGGAACGCCGCCACGGGTATCGAGTTGGGCGACCTCCTCCAGGGAGGCCAGGGAGACCTTGTCCGCTGCCGGGTAGGCGAAGTGGACGTTCTTGAACTCGACCGAGAGGGGGCCATCCGGGAGGGGCTGAGGATCGTCCGGCTCCGCCACCAGCGGCTCCAGGTCGAGCACCTCGAAGACGCGCTCGAAGCTGACCAGGGCGCTGACGATCTCCAGGCGGGCGTTGGCCAGGGAGGTCAGTGGAGCGTAGAGCCGGGTGAGCAGAAGGGCGAGGGCAACGACTTCACCTGCCTGAAGGTTCCCCTGGAGGGCGAGGTAGCCGCCGAGGCCGTAGACCAGGGCCAGGGCGAGGGCGGAGACCAGCATCAGGGCCGTGAAGAAGATCCACTGGGTCATCGCGATGCGAACGCCGACATCGCGGACGCCGCGGGCACGGTTGCCGAATTCGGCTGATTCATAGGAGGGGCGGCCAAAGAGTTTGACCAGCGTGGCGCCCGGCGCGGAGAAGCGCTCGGTCATCTGCGTGCTCATGGCGGCGTTGAGGTTGGAGGATTCGCGCTCCATCTTGGCCAGCTTCGGGCCGAGGCGACGGGCGGGGAAGACGAAGACCGGCAGGAGCACGAGGGAGAGGGCGGTGATCTGCCAGGAGATCCCAACCATCACGATCAGGGTCAGGACCAGGGTGACGACGTTGGTGACGACCCCGGAGAGGACATCGCTGAAGGCGCGCTGGGCGCCGATGACGTCGGTGTTGAGCCGGCTCACCAGGGCGCCGGTGCGGGTCCGGGTGAAGAAGGCGATCGGCATCTTCTGGACGTGGTCAAAGACGGCCGAGCGCAAGTCCAGGATTAGGGTCTCGCCGATTGAGGCCGAGAGCCAGCGGGCGACGATGCTGACGCCCGACTCCATCACGGCGATCACGGCGATCACGGCCGCCAGGCCAATGACCACGCTGCTCGCATCACCTTCGACAATCGCGTCCAGCACCCGCCCAGCCAGGACCGGTGTGGCGACCGCGAGCACCGCTCCGACGACGCTGAGGACCATGAACCAGGAGACCGCGCGGCGGTGCGGCCGGGCGAAGGCCCAGATCCGGTGCAAGGTTGCCCGAGAGAAGGGGCGCTTCTGCTCCTGCGCGGTCATCGCGTTGTACATCGACGTCCACGCGGTCATTTCCATGCTCATGGGCAGCTCCTGAACGAGGGGTTAGGCGTTAGGCATTAGGCGTTCGGTCTTCAGTCATCCTGAGCTTGCGAAGGATCTTGGCCGTATACGGCCTTTGTCGCCGACCGCGACGTTGTGGTCTGGAACGAGCACGAAGGCGCTAAAGCGCCAAGATCCTTCGCAGGCTCAGGATGACGTCGGGGTGGGGCGATGCTCGTCACGGAGCGCCGGACGCCGGACGCCGGACGCCGGACATCTTTCTACGCCGCTTCCGCAAGTTCAGCCGGTTCCAGTTTGTCGATCGGTTCGGCGGCATCTTCGTCGTTGTGCTGGGCGGGTTGGACGTGGCGGAGCATGAGGACGGCGAGGACTGCGGCGACGATCAGGACGGTTGCTCCAATGGCGGTGGTGATTTGCATACCTTGCACGAAGGCCTCCCGGGCGGATACGAGCAGAGCCGTGCTGGCCGGCTCGGGCAGGGTGGCGGCGACGCCGACCGCGCCGCCAAGGGTGTCGCGGGCGGTATTGGCCGACTCGGGCGAGATCCCGGCCGGCAGGGCGTTAGCCACGTCGTGGCGGTAGATGGCGGTGGCGATGCTGCCGAGGATGGCGATGCCGAGGGCGCCGCCGAACTCGGCCCCGGTCTCGGAGATGGCGGAGGCGGCGCCGGCACGCTCCGGCGGGGCGGCGCCGACGATCAGGTCGGTGGTGAGGGTGAAGACCGGGGCCAGGCCGAGGGAGAAGATGACCGATCCTGCTACCAGGATCGCGAGGCCGTTGTCGCTCTCGATCTGGGTGAGGACGAGGAAGCCTGCCGCGGCGATAGCCAAACCGGCGCCGACGACGTGGGATGGGTGAACCCGCTTGACGATCATCGGGGAGAGCACGCCGCCGGCGATGAATCCGGCCGACGAGGGCAGCGACCAGAATCCGGCCCGCAGCGGCGAGAGCCCTTCGACGAGTTGCAGGTACTGGGCGGTGAAGAGGAACGCGCCGAAGGCGCCGAAGATGGCGACGGTGTTGGTGGCCAGGGCGGCGGTGAACGACGGGACCTTGAAGAGGCGGACGTCGATCATCGGATCGTCGAGGCGGGTCTGGCGGCGGATGAAGATGGCCCCGAAGGCGGCTCCGGCGACGATCGCCAGGGCGGCCAGATTGTCGAAGCCGTGCTCGGCGATCCGCTTGAAGCCGTAGATCGCGCTCAGGACCGCGACCAGGGAGAGGGCGGCGCTGAGGATGTCGAGGCGGCCGGCGTTGGGGTCACGGTACTCGGGCAGGAGCATCGGGCCGAGGACGAGGAGCAGGGCCATCACCGGCACGGCGATCAGGAAGACGGAGCCCCACCAGAAGAATTCGAGGAGGATCCCGCCTACGAGTGGGCCGATTGCCCCACCGACCGAGTAAGAGGTGATCCAGACTCCGATCGCGACGGTGCGCTGGCCGGGATCGTGGAACATGTGGCGGATGAGTGAGAGGGTCGATGGCGCCAGAGTCGCCCCGGCGATGCCGAGGAGGGCGCGGGTGACGATTAGCATCTCGGCGCTGGTCGAGAAGGCCGCCAGGACTGACGTGACTCCGAAGAGGGTCGCGCCGGCGAGGAGCAGGCGGCGGCGGCCGATGCGGTCGCCCAAAGTGCCCATGGTGATGAGCAGGCCGGCGACCATGAAGCCATAGATGTCGATGATCCACAAAAGCTGAGATGAGGAGGGCTTGAGCTCGGTGCTCAGCTCCGGTACGGCGAGGTTGAGGACCGTCAGGTCCATCGAGTAGAGCAGACACGGCAGGGCGAGGACAGACAGCCCGATCCACTCTTTGCGCCCCGCTCGAATCGGAGTTTGCGCATCCATAGGTGCGTCCCTTCGTCGAGTGTGCAATAGCGCGTCGCGCCGGTTTCGACGAGCCCGGGGCTCACGGCCCCTACCCAGCCGGCTCAACGGAACAGCCTCTCCAAGGCTAGGGCCAGCCCTGCCTAGGCCAAACCGGGCCGGCATTGTGGCGTCGAAGTCGGGAGCTCCTCCCCCTTCCCCTTCGTAGCGCAGCGGGGGGAAGGGGACCGGGGGTTAGGGGGCCAGTCGCCTACCGGCTCATCGACCGGTAGCGGCGGACGCCGATGGGAGCGAAGACCGCGACAATCAAGACGATCCAGCCGAGGGTGAGGAGGATGGGGTGCTCTGCTGGGAAGCCGTCCGTGGCATACGGGTTGGGGTTGCCCCACAGCTCGCGGCAGGAGGCCGTCAGGGTGCTGACCGGGTTCCACTCCGCGATAGGCTGGAGCCAACTCGGCAGGGTTTCAGTCGGAACGAAGACGTTCGACAGGAACGTCAATGGGAAGAGGACGGTAAAGCCAATCTGGTTCGCGGCTTCGACGGTCCGGACCGAGAGGCCCATGTAGACGCCGACCCAGGACATCGAGAAGGTGAATAGGAGCAGGAGGCCAACCCCGGCGAAGAACTCCGGCACGCTGGTGTGGACCCGCCAGCCGACTGCCAGGCCGGAGAGCATCAACACGACCAGGATGCAGGCCTGATAGATCAGGTCGAAAAGCGTCCTGCCTGTCAGCACCGCCGACCGGGCCATCGGCAGGGAGCGGAAGCGGTCGAGGATGCCCTTGTTGACGTCGTCGGTCATGCCGATCGCGGTGGTCACGCAGGCGAAGACGACCGTCTGCGCGAAGATGCCGGGCATCAGATATTCCGTGTAGTCGCCGCCGCCCGGCAGCGGGATCGCATTGCCGAAGACGTAGGCGAACAGTAAGACGAACATAATCGACTGGAGGATGGCGAAGACTGCCAGCTCCGGGATGCGCGGCACGCGGCGCAAGTTGCGCTGGGTCATGATCAGGCCATCGACGATGACCTGACGGAAGCCGCCGTCGGCGACAGGCTGGGAAAAGGTGGCATCGGTCATGCCGTCCTCCCATCGGAACGGCCGTCGGTATTGGCCGGCTTGGCGTGCTTGCCCGCGCCATTCTCCTCAGCCTCATCGAGTTCGGCGCCATGGCCGGTGAGGGTGAGGAAGACGTCATCCAGGGTCGGGCGGCGGAGACCGATGTCGTCGATGACGATCCCGTCTTGATCAAGCTCGCGCACGATCTGGATGAGGCAGGACGCGCCTCCCTGGGCGGGCACGGTCAGGCGGCGGGTGTGCTCATCCAGCGAGGTCTCGCCCGCTCCGTAGCGGCGCAGGATCTCCGTGGCGCCGGCGATCCGGGTCCGGTCGTGGACAACGACCTCGATCCGCTCTCCGCCGATCTGCGACTTCAGCTGGTCGGAGGTTCCCCGGGCAATGATCTTGCCGGCATCGACCACGGCGATCTCGTGGGCCAGTTCGTCGGCCTCTTCCAGGTACTGCGTGGTGAGAAGGATGGTCGTCCCCTCGCGCACCCGTTCGCGGATGACCTCCCACAGACCGAGGCGGGAGCGGGGATCGAGCCCCGTCGTGGGCTCGTCCAGGAAGAGGATGCGCGGCCGCCCGGTCAGGGCGCTGGCGAGGTCGAGGCGACGGCGCATGCCGCCCGAATAGGTCTTGACGACCCGATCGGCCGCGTCGGTCAGGGTGAATTGCTCGAGGAGTTCGTTGGCCCGGCGGCGGGCAGCATCCTTGGGCAACTGGTAGAGCCGCCCAAACATCACAAGGTTCTCGCGTCCGGTCAGGTTCTCGTCGACAGCGGCGTACTGGCCGGAGAGGCCGATTACCGAGCGCAGCTCGTGCGCCTGGCGGACAACGTCGAAGCCGGCGACGGTGGCGTGGCCGGCGTCGGGTTTGAGCAGGGTGGCGAGGATGCGCACTGTCGTGGTCTTGCCGGCGCCGTTCGGCCCCAGGAGACCGAGGACGCTGCCTTCGGCGACGGTGAGATCGAGCCCGTCGAGGGCGCGGACTTCCGACTTCCGTCCCTTGTAGATCTTGACGAGCCCTTCGGCTGTGACGGCGCCGGGCTGCTCGGTCTGGACGACCGCTGGCGACCTGAATTCCGCCTGGGTTGAGCCATTCTGGCTGTGCGGTTCCACTGTCAGCGTCGAACGATCCATCTACTGTGGTACCCCCTCTCGGCGTTTGTCGGAACGCCTGTCCGGCAAACCGTACCGGGGTATAACGCGAAAATGCGGGACCTCGTCAGATCTGTCTCATTGGATAGTCGAACGGGGCGAGCAGATATCGACAACGCACTCACCCTACACCCGTGCCGGGAATAAAGCAAGTGATTACTGTGTAAATGACTCGGCACGAGTTGGTCGGCTCACCGCGTCCAAGGCGCGGCACAACCAAACGTATTGGCAAGTGGTCACAGGGATGTGTCGGATTCGTGAACGGGGTGCAGTTCGTGATACGGACGGGGGCGCAATGCCCTATAGCCATCCTGCGACCAGCGATGGGGATACCGGTTCGGTCAGGAGGCGGCGGAAGCGAGATTGTCTGGCTGTTTGGTCGGGGCCGGCCTGCTCGAGCCAGGCGCCGAGGAGATCGCGGCCGGCGTGGTAGCAAAAGATGTAGGCGCGCCACATGGGGTCGGCCATGAAGCGGAGGCGGTGGCGGGCTTCGGTCTCGGTGGAGAGGCCATAGCGCATCAAGTAGGCGATGGCGTCCTCCTCGGGGCGGCCGTCGGCGTGGAGGAGGAGGGCGACGTTGGCGCTGACGGCGCGGAGGGACCGGCTGGCTTTGCTCAAGCGGGCTTCCCGATCGGGATCTCCGGCGACGCCGGCGGCGGGGTAGAGCACGTCGTTCGTCCAGCCCGCGGCCTCGTCGCCGGGGAAGATGACCCCTTCGGCCAGGGTGGCGATCCCTTCGGAGACGACTGCTTCCGGGGTGTGGATCAGTTGGGCGGCGAATTCGCCCCAGCCGCGGTCGCGGTAGAGGGTCAGTTCCTTTAATGCGTGCTCGGCGTGGTGGCCGGGGTAGGCTTCGTGGCAGATCAGGTCGAGAAGGGCGTTGGCGCGGATGGGGAGATCGGTATTGACATCGACGCGGGAGCGCCCGCCGCCCAGGTACCAGTTGTAGCCGCTCCACGGCTTGTCGGAGACGAAGGCGACCTCGATCGATTCGATCAGGGGCAGGTCGACGAAGGCGGAGGTCCGGGAGCGGGCTTCGGCCATGATCAGGTCGATCAGGTGGCGGGCCCACTCCGGCGTGATCTCGAACTGCTTGCGCCAGGCAGCCAGCCGGTCCTGGACGGTGCCGTCGCCGGGGAGGAGGGTCTGCATCGCCTCGGCGGCCTCTGCGAAAACGGCTTCCGGCGTTCTGGCGGGCTCGATGTCGAAGAGGAGACGGACCTCGTCTTCGTAGGGAATGGCTTCGCCGGCGAGGGCGCGGCAGCTGGTGGCCATCGCCCGGGTCTGGATGGCGAGGAAGGCGCGGCGGTCATCGGGGAGGTCGGCGCCAGCGATGGCGGAGCGGAGGGCATCGGCCCGGCGGAGGAGGGTGGGAGCGTCGGGGGCCGAGGCCAGGGTGGCAAGTTTGATCTCGTCCGGCCCGAAGTAGCCATCGATGAATCCTGGCCGCAGGCGCTCGATGCCCCAGGCGATCTCCAGGTACTCCCGCGCGATCGGATCGATCGGGGGGTGGGCCGGTGCGGTCATGGTGGAGATCCTTTCCTCGGCGGAGAGTTCGAATGGCAAATGGACAACTGCGGGATCGTACCGCGAGCGATGGGGAGCGGTGTTCAACTGGGTGGCATCGATTTCTCAACGCCCGGGCGAATGACAGCGGGATGCGTGAGAAACGTCGGCCGATGGAGGTTGCGGAATAGAAGGGTAGTTTTCGGCGGCGGGGTGGGACGGGGGGGCCGTCTTGGGGTCTCCCGGATGATGAGGTTGCGGAATTGACCCGTGAGGTTCGGCGGTATGGCCGGGGAGGGGGACGCCGTCCCGGCCCCGCCCGGGGCTGAAAGACCCCGGACTACCTCTGGGGCGGAAGCCGGCTCAAGCCGGCTCGCGACCCCGGTCCGACGCGTCCCGGGACGCCGATTGGGCCCCACTCATCGATTTCGCAACCTCCAAAAGTCGGGTGCGCTGGCGCCAACGGACTCGCGGCGACTCGAACGCTGTCCGCTGGCTATTCTTCTATTCTCAGTCCTCGATACGGTGCTGGTACGATGGTCCCCACAGGCGAACACGGCAAACTTGTGGCGGAGATCGCGACGTGGCGATCTCCCGGACAGACGTGAACGGGGAGGCAACATGGCGGTTGCGATGTTCTTGCGGTGGGAAGGGTTTACCAAGGAGCAATACGACGCGGCGCGCGCGCTCGTTCCTTTCGATCGCGAGACTGCGCCAGGTGGGCTGTTCCACGTGGCCGCGTTCGACGAACACGGCATCCACGTTACGGACATTTGGGAGTCGGCGGAGCAATTCCAGACGTTCCTGACGGAGCGCCTGCTGCCGGCGGTTGCGCAACTGGAGATCCCGGGCCATCCCGACATCGAGATCGTGCCGGTGCACTCGCTGGCCACGCCGGGATTCACGCGCACCTGAGCGAGGCGCCGCGCCCGCGGCGATTCGCACGCGGCGGGTTCTGCGCCGCCCCGATGACCGTCGGGGTTGGCTTGGCGAATAGCGGGGACATCGAAGGCGTACCGTACCGGCGGTGTACTTTGCCATGGGTTCGATCGAACGATCTCCCAGGGACCGGCTCGGCCAGAATTGGGGCCGCATGGCGAATACTGGCGGAATTGGGCCCGGACAGGCCGATGGAAACAATATTGGGCAACTGGACGTCTTGGATGTAGCGCGATTGCGGTGGCAGCGGCGCCACGGGCGGGTCGCACGTCGTTCTTTCATCCTGTTATGGGCACCATGGAGATGTGCACGATGGCTTTTATCGGATCTTCGAAGTCTCAGGCTCTTCGCCCCACCCGTCGCGCGGTCGTGGGGACGTCTCTCGGTTCATTAGGCGCACTCGGGTTCGGCGGTCTTAGCATGGCTAAGGCCGCCCAAGGGACACCCACCGCCACGGATGACGCGGTTGCGCGAGGGCAAGTTGTGGTCGAGGCCGTCGGCACGGGCACAGTCGATGTGGCGCCGGACAGCGCCTCGATCGTGATCGGCGTCGATGTCACCCTGCCGACCCTAGGAGAGGCCCAGGCCGAAGCGACTACTACCATGGAGGCGATCATCACCGCGATCCAGGGGCACGATATTCCGGACGACGACATCCAGACCGCGACCTTCATGGTCAATCCGATCCGCGAGTATGACCAGGTGACCGGCGTCCCTGGCGCGGTGACGAGCTTTCAGGTGACCAACCAGGTGGGGGTAACCACTCACAACCTCGATGACCTGGGCGCGCTGCTCGATGACGCCGTCGCCGCCGGGGCGAACAGCATCTATGGGATCACCTTCTTCCTCGAAGATCCGGCCGAGGCCAATTCCGAGGCGCGCAAGCTGGCCTTCGAGGATGCCCGCACCCGCGCGACCGAGCTGGCGGAGGCAGCCGGCCTGAGCCTGGGCAACGTCATCGCGATCTCCGAAGGGGGAGGATCGAGCCCGATCGCCTACTACGACGCCGCGAACGCCCGCGGCCAGGCGGCCGGTGGCCCTCCGGTCTCGCCGGGCGTGACCAGCATCACCGTCGCGGTCACGGCCGCGTTCAGCATGGTCTAGAGACCGGATTCCATAGATCCCTGTTGGGGCGAGGCACGCGGCGCAGCTTTGCGTCGAGGCCGTCGCACACGATTGGAAAGACGAAGCCGGGCGAGCATGATCTCGCCCGGCTTCGTGCGTTCTCGTAGGACCTCAGGCCGGGACTGGGATGCCCCGTTTCGCGCAGGCGGCGTTCCAGGTGGGCCAGTTTTTCAGGGTTCAGCACCGTGTGGATGAGCTGGATCTGGTCATCCTCGGCGTAGACCGTAACCACGCCCTCGAGGGTGGAATTCAGCCAGAGCAGGGTCGCTGTGGCGCCGTTGATGTCGGCATAGGTGACCTGGATGTCCTGGAACCACTTGGCAAATCCGGCGGTCACGAGCCGGATGACGGCGTCGCGCCCGACCGTTGGGCGGCGGGCTGCCTGGCGCACGCCACCGCCATCGCCCCAGCCGCTGACGTTCTCAGCCAGAAGCGAGGTCAACGCCGCGACATCGCCCATCCGGCTGGCGGCGAGAAACTGCTCGGCAAGCTGGCGCTGAGTCTCCGGCGAAGCCGTGAACCGGGTCCCGCCGGCCGCAACCCGCTCCTTCGCCCGGTGGGAGAGCTGGCGGACGGCAGCGCTGGACTTGCCCAGGACGGCGCCGATCTCCTCGAAGGGGTAGGCAAACGCCTCGCGCAGGACGTAGGTCGCCCGCTCCTCGGGGGTGAGCCGCTCCAGCAGGAGCATGAACGCCAGCGAGATTTCGTCGGCTTGCTCGGTCGCTTCGGCGGGGAGCGCGGTGAGATCGTCGGTGAGTACCGGCTCTGGCAGCCAGGGGCCAACGTAGACCTCGCGCTGGGCCTTGGCCGAGCGCAGGTGATCGAGGCAGAGACGGGTGACGACGGTGGAGAGGTAGGCCTTCAGCGACTGGACCTCGTCCACGCGGACATCGCGGGCGCGGAGGTAGGCGTCCTGCACGATGTCCTCGGCCTCGGTTGCGCTGCCGAGCATCCGGTAGGCGACGGCGAACAGGTAGCGGCGCAGGGACTCGAATGCCTCGGCGTCGAGGGTTGGGGCCGGGTTTGCCTGGGCGCGGCCACGTTTCCGCCCGGAAACGGCCGATGGCCCCTCACCCGAAGGTGAGGGGCCCTGGCTGCCTTGCGGCGTGTTCACTTGGTGGTCGATAGGGTCAGGATGATCGTGCATCCCGGGTGTATACCACACCTCGGATGCGGGTCTTGGGGAAAGTAAGGTCGGCGGCATCATGGCCTCCCGGTCGTAACGCTCGTCATCATCGCCAGCTGGTTAGGCCGCCGGGGCGTTCTGGAACGAGACATTGAGCCGGTTCCATGTGTTGATTACGGCGATGGCGTAAGTCAGGTCGACCAGACCCTTCTCTCCGAATTGGTCGAGGGCGCCGCGATAGACGTCGTCGGGGACGCCGCTGCCGGCGATGAGGGTGACGGCTTCCGCCCAGGCCAGGGCGGCCCGCTCACGCTCGGAGAAGAAGGGCACTTCCCGCCAGGCGACGAGAAGATCGAGTTTCTGCTGGTCGACGCCCATCTTGCGCAGTGCCTTGCCGTGCATGTCGAGACAGTAGGCGCAGCCGTTGATCTGGGATGCGCGCATATTGACGAGTTCGACCAGTTCTTGCTCCAGGTCGCATTCGTGCACAGGCTTGCTGAACTCAATGGCTGCCTGCAGGACCTTCGGAGCGATCGTCGGATATGAGAGTCGCGGATGCATCGAAGAACCCCCTGTACAGCCCGGCCCGATGGCCGGGTATATGCCGTTGTTGCCTGGCCCGCCGCGGGATTTGCTGCGTTGGTTGCGGGCCTTCAACCAGTAGACGGGGAGGGGGTTTGGAATGTGACAGGACGAGGGGGACAGGGCTTGCGCCCTGTGGGGGACAAGCCTGAAGGCTTGAGGGGGACGGGGCTTGCGCCCCGTGGGGGACAGCCCTGCGGGCTGTGGGGGAGAGGGGGAGACGGACGGAGCCAGCAACACAATCCCCTCCCCCTCTCCCCCTCACGGCGTCAGCCGTGTCCCCCACAAGGCTTCTGCCTTGTCCCCCACAGCGCCGTAGCGCTGTCCCCCCGCTCAGACGATGCTGTTGCGCAGGGCGAAAGAGGCGGCGGCGGTGCGGGAGTTGACATCCAGCTTCATGAGGATGTTGGCGACGTGGCGGATGACCGTGTTGCGGGAGATGAAGAGGGCGTCGGCGATCTCGCGGTCGGTCTTGCCCTCGGCTACGAGGCGCAGGACTTCGATCTCACGCGGGGTGAGGCCACCAGGCGCCGGGGCGGCTGGGGCGGTGGCCGAGACGTCGGTCAACGAGGTCAGGACCTCGTCGGCCAGGGCAAAGACGGCTGCGTGGTCATAGTCGCTGGTCTGGGTGATCGCTAGCTCTTGCGACGGGCTGACTTCTGCGAGATTGCTTAGGCGGGCGGCCGGCCCGCGTTGCCCCGCCCGCTCTGCGAGTCCGGCGATCTGGAGGATCGTGGTCTTGGCTTCCGTCCATTCCCCCCGCTCGCGGAACAGCAATAGGGATTCACGGAGGGCGGCGGCTGCCTGGGCATAGTCTCCGGTTTGTTCGCGGGCATCGGCGAGGCGGCGCAGGGTCTCCGGCACGGACCGCTGGTCAATTTGGCGCCGGAGGCGGAGCGCCTCTTCAAAGCGGGCGACGGCACGGGGCGCATCCCCCTGCCTGCGGGCCAGCCGGCCGAGGGCGAAGATCGTATTGGCGGTGCGGAAGGTGTCGCCGGCGGCCTGGGTGATCGGCAGTGCCTCGGCGAGGAGATCCGCAGCCCGGTCGGTCTCTCCCTGGTTGATCAGGGTCAATGCCATGTTCGTCAGCGCGGTCGCCATCGTCGGGGCGTGACCGACCTGACGTCCACGGGCCAGACCCTTGGTGTAGTAGTCGATGGCGGCATCCACATCACCGAGGGAATAGGCCCCGTTGCCGAGGGTGTGGAGCGCCCGTGCCGCTGGAATGGTCTCCCCGAGCGATTCGGCGATGGTAAAGCTCTCGGCGCCGAAGCGCATGACCGCGTCGTAGTCCGACTGGCGGTAGGCCAGCGCCGAGGCGGTGTGCAGGGTGAGGCCGCGCGCCCGGGCAGTGTCGGTATCGGCCGGGTCCGCGATGTAGGGCAGGGCCAGCATGCGCTCGGCCCAGGTTCGGCCGCGATCGATCTGCCCGGTGGTCTCGAACCACTCGCGCAGGGCGCCGGTCAGGCGGAGCCCGGTGCGGGCATCGCCGGAGGCTTCCGCCCAGGTTAGCGCGGCTTCCAGGTTGGCGTCGTCCGTTTCGAGGCGGTGAAGCCAGAGCTTGCGATCGGGGCCGGCCAGGGCCGGGGCGGCGGCCTCGGCCTGCTCCGCAAACCAGCGGGCGTGCCGGGTGCGCGTTGCGGCGTTCTCGCCGGAGGCCTCCAGGGCATCCTGACCGAATTCGCGAATCATCTCGAGCATGGCAAACCGGGGCTCCGCCTCGGTGGTGCCGCTCGGGACCTCCTGCTCCATCGCCCGGACGAGGCTCTTCTCGACCAGGGAGGCGACGAGGTCGAGGACGGAGACGTGAGAAATGAGACGTGAGACGTGAGAGAAGACCTCACCCCCTGCCCCCTCTCCACCGCGGTGGAGAGGGGCGTCAGGAGGAGTCGTCTCCTTGCCGTCTTGCCGTCTTGCCG
Source organism: uncultured Chloroflexia bacterium (assembly GCA_963849635.1). Lineage (GTDB taxonomy): Bacteria > Chloroflexota > Chloroflexia > Thermomicrobiales > UBA6265 > CAVRUD01. The sequence continues at coordinate 20,930 of CAWKIA010000030.1, forward strand.
TCTTGCCGTCTTCGTCCCCCGCGACGGTCTCGGCGGCGTCGAGCGTGAAGCCGCCGGTGAAGATGGAGAGACGGCGGAAGACGGCTTGCTCCTCCGGGGTGAGCAGTTCGTGCGACCAGGCGATGGCGTCGCGCATGGTCTGAAGGCGCTGGGGCTGGTCGCGGGGGCCGCCGGTGAGCAGGGGCAGGCGGCGCTCCATCCGGCGGAGGAGCGCGCCCGGCGGCAGGACTCGGGCGCGGGCCGCCGCGAGCTCCAGAGCGAGCGGGATGCCATCCAGGCGGCGGCAGATCTCGGCGACGCTTTCGGCGTTGATCGGATTCAGGTCGAAGGCGGGGTTAGCGTCCTTCATCCGGTCGACGAAGAGTTGGACCGACGGGGTGGCGGCCAGGGTCGCGAGGTCCGGGGTCGTCTGGGCGCCGCTCATCGTGAGGCGGGCGGGAGTCGGCAGGGGCATGACCGCCACTTCGATCTCGCCGCGGACGCGGAGGCGCTCGCGGCTGGTCGCCAGGATCGAGAGGCCTGGGCAGAGCGGGAGGAGCCCGGCGAGGATCGGACCAGCCGCGAGGAGATGCTCCATGTTGTCGGCGATGAGAACCAGGCGCTCGTCGCGCAGTTCGTGGGCGATCCGGTCGCGCAGGGTACGGTCACCATGTAGGGGGATGCCGAGGGCCGCCGCCACGGCGGTAAGGACATGGGCGGGATCGCGAACGACGTCAAGGGCAACGAAGAGGGCGCACGCGTCGAAGGGCGGTCCGGTGAGCTCGCTGGCGACCGCGAGGGCGAGGCTGGTCTTGCCGACGCCGCCCGGGCCGGTGAGAGTGACGATCCGGTTGTCCTCGCCCGTGAGGAGATCGCGGACCGTCGCGATCTCGCGGTCACGCCCTATCACCGCGTTGGGCGGCATCGGGGGTGGAGTGGAGGAGCAGAGCGCGTACAGGGTTGCCGGTAACATTGTGCGCCTCGATCGGCGGGTCGCGGGGGTCGGGCCGCGATCCGCCTCCTAGCGTGCTGGGTCTCTATCGGGACCGGCGGGCGGTACTGCCCGCCGGTCCACGTATTGTGCCCGTAGAGTAATACGGGAGTGGCCCCGATGATGCCAATAAGATGGGATCAGACTCGTACGAGAGCGGGGGAGGCCGGCTGGCCTCCCCCGCTCTCATCTGGTTCACCGGTCCAGCGCATGACGCTCATCTCACAGTGGGCACTTGCCGGAATCCGATGCCCACCGGCGCCATTGCCTACCAGGGCGGGGCGATGACCGTATCGGACGACAGCGCCCACTTGAAGCAACCGCCTCCCGACAGGCCACCGCCGAGCTCGCACGAATCGATCTCCCGGCACGCCTCAATGGTATTCGCGATCCATACCCGGTCTGGGACCCAGCAGTAGTTGCCGTTGAAGTGGTAGCCGTCGAGCCAGAAACAACCCGGTTCGTCTAGCGTGATGACAGGGCAGGTTGAGCAGTCGCCGCAGTCGAGCGTGTTCCCGCAGCCGTCGTTGAGGGTGCCGCACCACTTGCCGGCCGCGAAGCAGGTCGTCGGCGTGCATCCGCAGGCGCTGGCTGTTCCGGCGCCGCCGCAGCTCTCGCCGGCGCCGTCGCAGGCATCACCGCAGGCGCCGCAGTTGTCCGCCGTGCCGAGGGGTGTGCAGCCGCCGCCGCAGCAGACGTGCCCTGCAGGGCAGGTGCTGGGCGTGTCGTTCACGACAGGCGTGCTCCCGCAGACGCCGCCGTCGCAGGTGGCGGTTTGGCAGGGGTTGGTCGAAACGGCGCAGTCGGTCGCCACGCAGCACTCGGCGCAGCGGCCGAGGCCCGGACAGAAGCGCTGCCCGGCCGGGCAGGCGACCGTGCCGGGGGAGCCGTGCCGGGCGGGCGGCAGCGGGAGTTGGTGACCGTCCCGGTGATCGGGTAGGTGTAGACGCAGCAGACGCAGCCGGGCTGGCAACCGCCGGGGTTGCTCGCGCACATCTGGTTTCCGCAGGAGACCTGCGAGACCTGGGCGCCGGCGGTCCGCTGGGCACCGATCGCCGCGAGTAGGCCCGCCGCCGCAGCCCGAACGACAGCCCGCCGGGAGATGCGTTGTCGGTCCCCGCCGGCCAGGCGTCGGGCTATCTCGTCGAAGTGACGTCCGTCCATCTTCCCATCCTTACTCCCGTCCACCGGGGGCGCGTTCGTTCCTGGCATCCGCCCGCCCACGCGGCGGATCGGGTCCCCTCTATTGGCGGTCGTCCACGAGGTCCGAATCGCAGACAGGTCCGCAATTCGCCCGGGCACCAAAACCGGAGAGTCTCGGAAGAGCCGTTCTGAGGGGCCAAGTCGTGGAACGCTCGACGTTTGCACTCTAGGGTGCGGGGATGGGTGCGTCTGTCCGTCCAGGGACGGATATGGACATAGTAACGGTACAGATTTCTGGGGATTTGCGGGGGTATGTCCCTCAGGCTACGCGGGGCCTGTTCCCACGGACGGGGGCGCGACGAGTCCGGCGGCGGCGACGGCGCCGGCCCGGTTGTGAACGCCGAGTTTGGTGTAGATCCGGGCGACGTGGGTGTTGACGGTGCGCTCGCCGATGAAGAGCGCGGCGGCGATGTCGCGGTCACTAAGACCGTCGGCGAGCATGCGGAGTACCTCGGCCTCGCGAGGGGAGAGCGAGAATGGCGGTGGATCAGTGGGCTTGATGACGACGGCGAGCGCCTCCGCGACTGCCTCCTCTGGCGCCAGAGAGCGGCCCACTGCCCAGGCGGCTTCGAAGTCCGCCTCCACCAACGCTCGGCGCGCGACCTCAACCCTACGTTCGTGCTCGGCGCGAAACGCGGGTTCGATTCGCCGGCCGGCCCGCTCGCGTAGTTCGTCTGCTGCGCCGTAGAGGCGGGCCGCCGTCTTCGCCTGGCCGGCGCGCCCGGCGATGTCGGCGACGCGATCGAGATAGTCGGACGACCACGGGTCACGCCTGGGTATAGCAAGGCCCTCGTGTGCGCTCGCCAGCGATTTTGGCAGATCGCCCAGCTTGAGGGCGATCTCAGCGTGCCAGTTGAGCGCGGTCTCGATCCCGCGCACGTGGTCGAGGTCGCGGAAGATGGCCAGCGCCTCCTCGCAATAGCCGGCCGCGTGCACGAGGTCTCCCTCATCGCCGATCCCGTCCAGCACCGAGAGCTGGATGAGCGTCCAGCCGACCCGTCCCCGTACGCCGAGCGAACGGAATCTGGTCAGCGCGTCGAACAGACAGCGCCGGGCGCGGTCGGTGTTTCCCGTGTTGATCTCAAGCACACCGATGATGCGCTGGGACTCGGCAATCCCGAACGCGTCGTCATGCGCCATGGCTAGCGTCTGTGCTTCCTCGGCCAACCCAATCGCACCGGCCAGATCGTCGATCCCGGTTGCCACGGCGTAGCGAATGAGCGCGCTCACGCGAGCGTTCGGAGATCTCCCTGGCAACGCCAGAGCACGGTGCAACCACATCTGTTGTTCTCGGGCGTTATCCCCTGTGTGCGACTGCGGATCGAACATGGCGATTGCCAACCGCATCGCCATCTCGGCGTCCCCGTGAGCGATCGACCAGCCCACGGCCGCCCGCAGGTTCCCTATTTCCGACTGAATCAGCCCGCGCACATCGCCCGGTTCGTCGCCCCAGTAGGTCCGAAGTGCCTGCGTCGCCAGCCCCAGGTAGTACTCGGCATGCCGCCGCCCAGGGGCATCGTCGCTGCTGGCGGCAAGTTGCTCGCTCGCGAACTCGCGCACCATCTCCAACATCGAAAGGCGCGGTGCGGCGTCGTCCGTGAGCGAGGGGTCGGTCCGGAGCAGACTCTGGCTGGCCAACGACTCGATGACCGCGATGAGGTCGGAGTCAGGTGCTGCTGCCCCGTCAGCGCCATTTGGCACGCTGCAGACCGCCTCGGCTGCCTCCAAGGTGCACCCTCCAATGAAGGTGGCAAAGCAACGGAAAACCGCCTGCTCCTCCGGGGTGAGCAGGTCGTAGGACCAGGCGATGGCGTCGCGCATTGTCCGGTGGCGCGCGGGTGCGTCGCGTTGCCCGGAGGTCAGTTGGGGCAGTTGCTGGTCGAGGCGGACAAGGAGCGAGGCAGGGGGCAGGAGCCGACTTCGGGCGGCCGCCAACTCGATCGCAAGGGGCAGGCCGTCCAGCCTCCGGCAGATCTCGGCGACGACCGGCGTATTGTCGGGTTGTCAGCGCGAAAGCTGGGTAGATGCTGGCCGCATGCTGAGCGAAGAGTTGGACCGCCGGTGGCGCCTCGGGGATCGGAGCCGAGTTGATAGGGTCCGTCTCGGTGGCCAGTGGAGGAACCTCGACCACACGCTCGCCCGTGATCCGCAGCAGGGCGCGGCTGGTGACGAGGATCGAGAGGCCAGGGCAGGCGAGGAGCAGGTCGTTCAGGAGGGGGGCGGCGTCGAGGACCTGCTCGAAGTTGTCGATGACCAGGAGCAGGCGCGCGTCGCGCAACGCGGATTTGAGCGCCTCGATCGTCGGGCCGGCTCCCGTTTCGACCACGCCGACGGCCTGAGCGAGGGCGGCCGCCACCGCCTCGGGCGCCATGGCTGTGGCGACCGGCGCCCAGGCGACCTGATCGTCGAACGACGCGGCGCACGTGATCGCTACGTCCAGGGCGAGCCGGGTTTTGCCAATCCCGCCCGGGCCGACCAGGGTGACGAGGCGGGCATGGTGCTGCGCCAGCAACTCCGACACGGCGGCGATGTCGCGGTCTCGCCCAATCACGGGAGTGAGCGGGAGAGGAGGGGGAACGAGGCGGTGCCGCCGACGCTGGAGTGGGATGGGTTGAAGTGGCTCAACCCACTCGCCGTCCAGTCCCAGTGCGGTGCCCATTGGATGCTCGTCCGGCTGACGAATGAAGCGGCTCGACGAGCTTCAGTATACGACCACTTCGGCAACCAGCCGCCGAAACCTCATTGCATGAATGTGACGTGGGGCGCCCCGTGGGCCGCTCCGCTCCCGCCGTCGCCAGGCGTCGCCATCTATCCAGCGATGTTCGTTCCATGAAGGGGCCATCGGGGTCTTGCCAATGGTGCACTCCGGCCCGCTGGAGATGGAGACGCTTTGCCCAAGCTCGTGCTCCGGCCTCATCCTGTAGCCCCGTTTGGCACCGTTATTGGGGGTGCGCCCATCCAATGGACGAGACGGTGGGGTACGACGTTTTCGCTTCCTCCTGGTCCGCCTCGACTATCGGATGAGCGGGGCCACGAGCGTCGGGTGCCAGCCTCGGACGATGTGGTCACGGGACGACCTTGGAGGCGTCCAGGGCAGGCCGGCCTCGTGGGCTGCTTCGACCATGGAGGACCGAGAGGACAGACAGAGGGTGGCGAATCGGCAGCATCGCCCACCACAGTGCCTGTTGCCGCTGCCCGGCCCTCCTGGTCCAGGACCGGTCGGGGTGCGCCGGGTCGGCGCGTTGACAGGACCCCGGCCGTCCCCCACCATCGAAGGCAACCATCACGCCGAGCGGGTGGGAGGGAGCCGCCTTGACTGAACCGATTTCCAAGACCGACGCCCCGGAGGCATTGCCGGCCGGCCGCGTCTTCGTCAGCTACGCCAGCGTCGACCGCGCCCATGCGCTGGCGACGGCGGACGCGCTGGAACAGGCGGGCTTCGGGGTCTGGATCGACCGGCGGGGCATCGCTGGCGGCACGGCCTGGGCAGAGGAGATCGCCGTCGCGGTCCGCGGCTGCGCTGCCCTCGCCCTCCTGGTCACCCCAGCCTCGGTCGCCTCGCGCAACGTCCGGCAGGAGCTGCAGCTCGCCTGGGATCACGACCGGCCGATCCTACCGATGATCCTGGAGCACGTTGTTTACCCCGACGCGGTCGCGTACTTCCTCCACGGCCGCCAGTGGGTGGAACTGGTCGGGCGGGCCGAAGCGGACTGGCTGCCCGAGGCGGTTGCCGCCCTCCGCGACATGACGGGTGAGGGGCCAGCGCGGCCGGCGGGCTCGCCGGTCCCGCCGCCGGCCCCGGCCCCCCCGACCAACCTGCCGGCCCAGGCGACATCGCTGGTCGGGCGCGAGTCGGTCGTGGAGGCGGCGCGCGGAATCCTGGAACGGGGCGAGGCGCGCCTCGTGACCCTGACCGGTCCGGGCGGCACCGGCAAGACCCGGATCGGCCTGCAGGTAGCGGCCGATTTGACCAAATCCTATCCGGACGGAGTCTGGTTCGTGCCGCTGGCGCCGGTCGCCAGTTCGGAGTTGGTGCTGAATGCCATCGCGACGGCGCTCGGTGTGCGCGAGACGGGCGGGGAGCCGCTGATCGATACGTTGCTCGACCACCTCCGCAACCGGCGGCTGCTGCTGGTGCTCGACAACTTCGAGCACGTCACGGCGGCGGCGCGGACCGTCGGGGCCCTTTTAGCTGGGGCCCCACGGCTGGACGTCCTCGCCACCAGTCGCGCCGCTCTCCGCGTCTACGGCGAGCGCGAGGTGGCGGTGCCGCCGCTGAGCCTGCCACCGACCAAGCGGCTTCCGCCGTTGGAGGAGTTGCTCCAGTTCGAGGCGGTGGCGCTGTTCGTCGAGCGAGCGCGGGCAGTGGTGCCGGCCTTCGCCCTCACGGACGCCAACGCCGCCGCCGTCGCCGAGATCTGCGTCCATCTGGAGGGCCTGCCGCTCGCGATCGAATTGGCCGCCGCCCGCGTCCGCGTCCTGCCGCCGTCGACGCTGCTTGCCCGGCTCTCAAGCCGTTTGAAGGTGCTGACCGGTGGCGCGGTCGATCGCGATCCTCGGCAGCAGACGCTGCGGGGTGCGATTGCCTGGAGCAACGACCTGCTCGCGCCCTCCGAGCAGCGGCTGTTCCACCGCCTCGCCGTCTTCGCGGGCTGTTCGTTCGAAGCGGCCGAGGCGGTCAATGGCGCGACCGGCGATCCGGACGTCGATGTCTTGGACGGGCTGGAATCCCTGGTCGCCAAAAGCTTGCTGCGGCAGGAGGTGGAAGATCCGGACGGCGGGTGGAGCGCCGAGCCGCGCTTCCGGATGCTCGAGACGCTGCGCGAGTTCGGCCTGGAGCAACTCGAAGCGAAGGGGGAAGCCGACCCCGTGCGGGATGCCCATGCCGCGTACTACCTGGGGCTGGCCGAGCAGGCGGAATCCGAACTGACCGGCGAGGACCAGGCGACCTGGCTGGCACGACTGGAGGCCGAACATGACAACTTGCGGGCCGCCCTGGCGCGCATGGAGGCCGCGGACCGCGTGGCGGAGGCGATGCGCCTGGCCGGCGCACTCTGGCGCTTCTGGTGGGTGCACGGCCACCTGAGCGAGGGACGGCGTACGATCGAAGGGATCCTGGCCCGCGGCGATGAGCGCGGAGTGCCGCCGGACGCCGACGCGGTCTTTGGCGCCGGCGTCATGGCGCACTACCAGGGCGACCTGAACCGCGCCGGCGAGCACTACGAGCGGGCACTCGCTCTGTACCGGGAGCGCGACGTGCCGCTCGGGGTCGCTCGCGCTCTGAGCAATCTAGGCACACTGGCGCGGGACCAGGGCGCGTACGAGCGCGCCGAAACACGCCTCCAGGAGGCGCTTGCCCTGTGCCGGGAACTCGGCGACGAGCGCGGGGTGAGCATCTGCCTGAGCCTCCTCGGCACCACGGAGTTCGTACGGGGCCGTTTCGAGCGGGCCGCTGCCTTTTTTGAGGAGTACCTGGCCATCAGCCGGCGGCGGCGGGACCAGCACTCGATCGCGTACGCGCTGCTGAACCTCGCCGAGGCGTGCGAGTACCAAGGCGATCTGGACCGGGCCGAGTCGCTGCTCCGCGAGGTTCTCCCCCTTTTTGAAGACCTGGGAGACGATTCCAGCCGGGCCGATGCCCTCTGCTCGCTGGGCCGGGTGGCGCTGGCGCGGGGCGACGCGGCGCGAGCCGGCGATCTGTTGCGGGAGGGGCTTGCGGTGTTCGAGGAGGCCGGGGAGAAGGCATCGGTCGCCCGCTGCCTCGAAGGGCTGGCTGCCGCGGCCGGGGCCAATGACGATCCGATCCTGGCCGCCCGGCTTTTCGGCGCGGCCGAAGCGCTGCGCGAGGCGATCGCTGCCCCCCTGGCGGATGCCTATCTGGACGAGCACGACCGCCACGTCTCCGCGATCCAAAGCGCCATCGGCTGGCCAATCTTCTCAGCGGCGTGGGAGGAGGGGCGCGCACTGGACTACGCCGCCGCGGTCGCCGAGGCGATGACCGCGCCACCCACCACCGCTACAGCCTAAGGCGGCGTCCGGCGCCCCAAACCGGACGCCGCCTCACTGGGGGCTACCTCCGTAGTCCTCTTCCCCGATCACCCCTAGATAATCGGCGATCGGACCCCGTCAGGTCTATGGAAGCAGCGGCCCGCCGCGCAGGCGTTGCCGAAGTCGAACCTGTCGCTTCCGTTGGGATTCTCGCGGGTGATGCAGTTGTACCCGCATTCGCCGCAGTTCGCCGTGTCGCAGCTGAGATTGCGGCACTGGCCCCCGCAGCAGGTGGTGCCGGCCGAGCAGCCGCCCGGTTGGTCGCAGGCGCCGAAGTTCTTCGATGCGTAGGAGCAGCGGATGTTCGCGCGGTTGGTTTCGCCTACGATGTAGTTGCAGTAGCCGGCGGGGACTTCCTCGCATGCGTCCGGGAAACAGGAACTTATCGTGACGCAGGTGCTCGTCTGCGGGTTGAACACGTTGTACTGGCAGAGGTCGCTGGGCTGCTCGCAGGTGGTTGATGCGGGCGGGACACAGGCCCCGTCCAGGCAGAAGCCGCCCGCGCAGGTCGTGTTGTTCGGGGTGTTTTGCAGCCCGCACACGCCGGCGGCGGTGCAGGCGTTGAGCTTACACGCCACGGTGGAGGCCGGGCAGGCGCCCGGCGCGCCAGCCGGCACCGGCGACGTGCCGCAAACGCCGGCGACGCAGGTCGTGGTCTGGCAGGGGCCGCTGGGGGCAGGGCAATCCGCGGTGCTTCGGCACTGGACGCAGCCGAGGGCCGGATCGACGAATTTGCCCGCCGGGCAGACCACCGCTCCGGGGCTGCAGGTGCCTGGCGGGCGGCAGCGGGAATTGATCACGGTCCCTGTGATTGAGTTCGTGTAGACGCAGCAGACGCAGCCGGGGTTGCAGTTGCCCGGGTTGTTCGCGCAGGCGACGTTGCCGCACTGCACCTGGGACGTCTGTGCCGCGGTCGCCGGCCCTGTCCGGAGGCCGAGCATTCCCAACAGGCCGACGGCCACCCCCGTCAGCACCTCCCGACGGGAGTGCCCCGTCGCCAACCTCCGTGAAAGTCCGTCGAAGCGGTCTCCGTCCATCCGATACCCTTTCTGATGCGCCCTACTTGGGCCACACGTGGCGACACCCAAGCGTTCGCGTTGCTATCGATTGAGAACGAGGCTCAGCGTTGGGCCGAGGCGCCGGGTAATCGGTCGGGTGGTGCAACCGGTCTACCCGGAGGCAATTCCCGGCGACTCCGACACCCGATCGCGGCATACCCGACGCGAGTGACGGAGGTGGCCAGCCGTATCAGCCAACAGCGAGAGCGACGCTGCTGGGAAAAGAACGTGCCGAGTTGATCGAAGCGCCTTTCCTCGGTGCCCCTCCGTACGTCGCTGCAGTCGCGGTCGCCCGTCGGCCCCCTGACGGGGCGACCGGCTGCGTTTTTGGGTGCGCTCAATGATACGGTGGAATTGCCGGAATTGTTATCCGTCCTTGGACGGATATGCCTCTAAGGCCAGTACTGAATTGTTCGGTCGCGATGGACGCGTACTCTGGCTGATCGAATTCATTTTCGATGGCGGCGGGTCGACAGGCGTCACCCGAAACGGGGGCGGCCGGCCGGCCGCCCCCGCGCTCAACCCAGTCACGACCCACGGGTCAGGTCTCGTCACGCGTCGTAATAGAGGAAGAACTCGTACGGGACCGGGCGGAGGGTGACCGGGGCGAGCTCGGCCTCGCGCTTGTAGGCGATCCAGGTCTCGATCAGGTCAGGGGTGAAGACGCCCCCCTCCAGGAGGAACTCGTTGTCCTGCTCCAGGGCGTTGAGGACCTCGCCCAGGGAGGTGGGGGTGCTCTTGAGGCAGGCGGCCTCGTGGGGTTCCAGATCGTAGAGGTCCTTTTCGACGGCGTCGCCCGGGTCGATCTGCTTCTTGATACCGTCCAGGCCGGCCATCAAGAGGGCGGAGAAGGCGAGGTAGGGGTTGGAGGAGGGATCCGGGCAGCGGAACTCGACCCGCTTGGCCCGCTCGCTCTTGTAGACGGGGATGCGGACGGCGGCGGAGCGGTTGCGCTGGGAGTAGACCAGGGTGACCGGGGCCTCAAAGCCGGGGACGAGGCGGCGGTAGGAGTTCGTCGTCGGGGCGCAGAGGGCAAGCAGGGCCGGGGCGTGGGTCAGCAGGCCGCCGATGTACCACTTGGCCATCTGGGAGAGGCCGGCGTAGCCGCTGGGGTCGAAGAAGAGGTTTTTGCCATTCTTCCAAATGGACTGGTGGACGTGCATGCCAGAGCCGTTGTCGCCGAAGAGCGGCTTGGGCATGAAGGTGGCGGTCTTGCCCCACTTCTTGGCAGTGTTTTTCACCACGTACTTGTAGGCCATGATGGTGTCGCCCATCTGGGTCAGGGTGCCGAAGCGGAGGTCGACCTCGCACTGACCGGCGGTGCCGACTTCGTGGTGGTGGGCTTCGACCGGGATGCCGAGGCCGATGAGAGTCTGGACCATCTCGGTCCGGATGTCCTGGAGGCTATCGGACGGGGGGACGGGGAAGTAGCCCTGCTTGAAGCGGAGCTTGTAGCCGAGGTTGGGGACGCCGTTGGTGCCGGTATTCCAGACGCCCTCGGCGGAGTCGATCTCGTAGTAGGCGCGTTGGGCCTGCTGGTCGAAGGCGACGTGGTCGAAGATATAGAACTCGGCTTCGGGGCCGAAGTAGCCGGTGTCGGCGATGCCGCTGGACTTGAGGTAGGCCTCGGCCTTCTGGGCGACGAAGCGGGGGTCGCGGGTGTAGGCGATCTCCTTGATCGGGTCGACGACGTTGCCGATCAGGGTGAGGGTCTTGACCTTGTAGAAGGGGTCGATGGCGGCGGTCGTCGGGTCGGCGACCAGGGTCATGTCGCTTTCCTGGATCTTCTGGAAGCCGCGGACGGAGGAGCCGTCGAAGGCGGCGCCTTCGCTGAACAGCTTCTCGTCCAACTGTGAGACGGGGATCGTCCAGTGCTGCCAGGTGCCGGGAAGGTCGACGAAGCGGAGATCGACCATCTCGACCTTTTCGTCTTTGGCCATCTTGAGAACATCGCCCGCGGTCTTCGCCATTGCGCCAACGCCTCCCAATGCGGAAGGGGCGTCGCGGTGGCCCGCCGGCCCCCGCGCAACACCCCTTCGACGATTAACCCACCGGGGAGCGAGCTACACACTCGCCCCGTCCGTGCCACTGGTTAGGAGGAACGCGCCGTTGCGCCCCGGACGAAGAATTCTGCGGGGTCGCTCCCCTACATCGTCATCCTGAACGGAGTGAAGGATCTTGGCCGCCGCGCGGCCTTTGTCGCCGACCGAGACGTTGTGGTCCGGAACGAGCACGAAGGCGCTAAAGCGCCAAGATCCTTCGCAAGCTCAGGATGACGGAGTTTCGGTGGGGAGCCTCCCGCTTAATAGACCTCGAGGTAGCGCTCGCGCTCCCAGGAGGAGACGTGGCGGCGGAATTCGCCCCACTCGGAGGTCTGGGCTTCGATGAGGCGCTCGGCGACGTGATCGCCGAGGGCGGCGCGGACGACCTCGTCGTTGCTCATCTCCTGGACGGCCTCGCCGAGGGTGGCGGGCAGGGTCGGTATGTTGCGCCGCTTCAGATCCTCGTCGGTGAAGTGGTAGAGATTCTCCTCGACCGGTTCCGGCAGCGGGGTCTGATTCTCGATGCCGTCGATGCCGGCAGCGAGCATGACCGCGAAGGCCAGGTAGGGATTGCAGGACGGGTCCGGGCAGCGCAGCTCGATGCGGGTGGCGCTGGTGTGGCCGCCGCGGATCATCGGGATGCGGATCAGGGCTGAGCGGTTGGTGCGCGCCCAGGAGACGTAGACGGGGGCCTCGTAGCCGGGGACCAGGCGGCGGTAAGAGTTGACCAGCGGGGCGATGACGGCGCAGAGGCCGCGGGCGTGGGCGAGCTGACCGGCGATAAACGACTTCGCGAGCTGAGAGAGGCCGTAGGGATCGTCGGTGTCGACGAAGGCGTTCTTGCCGCTGTCCAGGAAGGCGAGGCTCTGGTGAACGTGCATGCCGGAGCCGTTGATGCCCTCGATCGGCTTGGGCATGAAGGTGGCGTGGAGGCCGTGCTTCTGGGCGATGGCCTTGAGGATGTACTTGAAGGTGACGGCCCGGTCGGCGGTGGGGATGGCGGCGCCGTATTCAAAGTCGATCTCGTGCTGGCCGGTGGCGACCTCGTGGTGGGAGGCTTCGACGTCGATGCCCATGTCGACCAGGGCGGTGACCATGTCCTTGCGGACGGTGCCGGCGAGGTCAGTGGAGAGGTCGAAGTAGCCGCCGCGGTCGTGGGGGAGGGGGTGGATGTCGTCGCCATCTTTGGCGAAGAGGAAGAACTCCAGCTCCGGGCCGACGTTGTACGTGTAGCCGAGTTTGGCGAGGCGCTCAAGCTGGCGGTAAAGGACGCCGCGGGGGTCGCCGGCGAAGGGGTCACCGTTTGGGGAGTAGACCCAGCAGATGACCCGGGCGGTGGTGAACTCGCCCCGCTCCCAGGGGATGATGGTGAAGGTGGAGAGGTCCGGCTCGAGATACATGTCGGATTCGGCGATGCGAGTGAATCCTGCTATGGAGGAGCCGTCGATCCACTGACCGCCGTCGATGACGTGGCCGAAGATGGAGGCGGGGATGGTGACGCTCTTGACGATGCCCATGACGTCGGTGAACTGGAGGTTGATGAACTTGACGCCTTCGGCTTCGATCCGCCCTAGGATCTCTTCCTTCGACGGTGACTTGCCAAGGATGGACTCCCGGCTGACGCCTGCTTCAGTGGCTGACATGAGTGACGTGCCTCCTGCACCATTCCGACCATGCTGAACGCCGGAGGGGCCCTACTGCCCGCCCGGTGCGTGCTTTGTTGCCACACCGCACAACAGGCGGAATGGTATGAGAGGTGGCGCTAAATCGTCATCGTGCTTGATGGCCGAGATTTTTAAGCTGGACTGTGCGGAGTGCACAAGTGGGAAGGCGGGCGGCGGGGGTGGGATGGGCAAGGTGGCCAGACGCGGCGAGCGCGCAGGCCGGACCTCCTGCGCGCTCGCCGCATCGGTCTTCGGCGGGCCCAGGGCGCCGCGCCCCGGGCCATGTCTAACCCTACAGGCCCTTCACGATTTTGATGCACTGTCCTTTGTTCTTGGCCTCCGTGATCGCCAGGATTTCGTCCAATCCGCAGAGGCCGGCGATCTGGTTGTTGGCGTTTTCGCTGGACGGGCCCTTCAGGATGTTGACGCACTCCCCGAAGGTGACGCCGGCTGCGTCAAGCGCGCCATCTTCGGCCAATTCCTGGCACGCAGCGACCGCGTCGCCGGCGCCACCGGGCGCCGCCGAGACGCTACGGCCCGACAAGGCGAGTGGAAGGGCGAAGATGCCGAGGAGCAGGGAGAGCATGAGGAGTCGCTTCACCATGGCATGGTCCCTTTCGCAAGCGCCGGCAGCGCCTCGGCCCCAGGGTGGGCGAGAAGACATGGCGTGTCTGTCCGGTCCGGTGGCCGAACACGTCAGTGAGCAGGATCGCTGCCGGCATGGCTGCCACTATAGGAAGAGCCCCGCGATTGTCAAGCGTACGTACGCAGTACTTTGAGGTTCCGGCTAGCATCCGGAGCGCGGCGAAAGGGACCTCGCGCCCTACCCCCCTCTTACCCCTAAAGCGTTCATCCGAACGGTTGGCCGCGTCCTCTCGTCACCCGGGGTTGAAACCCCGGGCTACCTCCCACGAAGCGCGGCCATCCATCTGCACGGACCGCGCAAAAGCGCGGGCTAAGGAAGACGGCGGGGTGGGGGGACGACGGGGGATAGGAACGGGCACAGCGGCAAGTCGCCGTCTTTGTTTTGGGCAGTCGATGGCCCAGTGTGGCGGTGGCGCTCGGCGAAATCTTTGGGGCGATTCGGGGAGCATGGTCGATGGCAAGGCGAATGCGAGGCGGCGCATGCGCCGCCTCGCATTCGCCTTGGTGCGGCGCGCTACTGCCGGCAGAACCCGCGTGGGTCGCAGGAGGTGCCGGGCGGGCAGCAGGCCTGGCACGAGTCGAAGAGGGTGCCGGGTGTCCGACGCCGCCTCACATACGGTATAGCCCTCCGGGCATGGGTTCTGGTAGAAACAGTTGGCCGGGTTGGCGTAAAGACCTCCGGTGTCGCCGTCCGAGCAGAGCAGGCCGCCTCCGCCAGGCAGCAGGTACGAGGGGCCGCTGAGGCGCCGCCATTGCAGCTGCACACCCCGGCGACGCACGTCTCATTGATGGGGCAGCGCTCACGGGCGCAGCGCAGGCATCGGGTCGGTGAGGCTGGCGCATGTGCCGTCGTCGCATCGGGCCGTCTCGGCGGGACAGGGGGCCGGGGTCGTGGTCGCCACTGTGCCCGGTGCGGTGCATGTGCCGGGCGGCACGCAGCGGGAGTTGCCGATGGAATAGGTGCATCAGACGCACCCCGGCTTGCAGGCCCCGGGGTCGGTGCCGCAGACCACGTTGCCGCAGTCCCGCTGTGTGACCTGTTGGGCATCGGCTGCCTGGGCGCCGAGCAGCGCCGCCCCGAGGGCGGCGAGGCCTCCCAAGAGACCGCGGCGGGTTGGGGCTGAGGCGAGCGCGCGCGCCAAGGTGTTCGAAGAGCGACTGGTCCACTCTTTAGAGCATGATTCGTTCAAAGCGAGGAGTATTGCCTCAGTGGCGTCCCGCGGTCTGCGGCTGCTTCAAGTTCAAGCCGTCCCGCTGGGTAGGGATGCGGATGGAGACGATCAGGACGCCGGGTCCGAGAGAGTTCTCCGTCCGGCGTGCGTCGTCCGGCCCCTGGAGAAAGTCCTCGACAGGGACGATCCGCTCCCCAGCGGGTCGCGCACGACGATCTCGGCGTCCTAGCGGTGGGTGAGGTCGTGGCGGGGCCGGCGGTAGCGGGAGCCCATCGCGAGCAGCGTCCGGTTGGCGGTGGCCGCGCTGACCGCCCTGCCGCGCCGCGCCAGCAGGTCGGCGCGGTCGGCCGCAGTCCACGGGCGACTCGGCCCAGATGTCCGCGAGCAGCCCCGGGCGGCCTCGTCCAGCTTCGGCGGTCGGCCGCGCCGCCCCCGATCGGCCAACCCGGCCCGGCCCGCCGCGAGGAACCGGTCGCGCCAGGAGCGCAGGCTCGAACGCGACCGGCCCAGCAGGCGGGCCGCCTCCGTCAGCGACAGGCCGGTGACGACCAAGACCAGGGCATCGGCCCGGCGCCGGACACGCGGGTCCGGGTCGATATGAGCGAGGCGATGCAATGTTGCCAGGTGCGCGGACGTTCAAGCGGGGTCTCCTGAGCCCCCACATCCTCCCCGGTCAACTACTTCCGCGCGACCGCTTAGGCGCAGACGCCGTTTGGGCACTGGTCGCTGCAACACAAGCTGGGGTCTCCCTGGCAAGCGGCCCCCCTGGGCAAGCCGCAGACATCCTTTTGGCCGATGCAGCACGAGAAGGCCGGCGAGGGCGTGCAGGTGTATGACCGCGGGCCCGCCGCGCAGGTGCCGTTCTGGCAGGTGCCGTCCGGGATACAGAGCCGTTCACCACCGGGGGCACAGGTCCGGCATTCGAAGGTGCATGCATGGCCATCGGCGTCGGGGTCCGCCACGACCTGGCAGCCACTTTTGCCGATCCGCGAGTCGAAGATGCAGGCCATCTCCTGGCACTGTCCGGCGAAATTGACGCACTCCGCCACCGTGTTGCAGGGCCGCTGGCAGGCCGGACTGGGATCCAAACTGGCCGGCCTGCATTGGGTGAAGTCGCTCGGTCCACTGGACACGCAGATTGCGCTGAGCACGCACGGATCGCCGGTCGGGTTCGCGCAAGCTGCCCCGTCCTCCAGGTAGCGGAAGCCGCAGACGCCCCTCTGGCACTGCCTTATCTGGCAGGTGTTGCCAGGTGGCGGTTGCGGGCAGTCGGCAAAGGTCGTGCAGGTGGTCGGGGCCGGGCGCATCGTCGTGGTGCTCGTCGGCGCACCCGTGGTCGTCGTCGGCGCGGCGGTGGTGGTCGGCGGCGGCGTCGTGGGTGGCGCGGTGGTGGTCGGTGCGGTGGTGGTCGTGGGTGGCGCGGTGGTGGTCGGTGCGGTGGTGGTCGTGGTCGGGGCGGCCGTGGTCGGGGCGGCTGTTGTCGGCGCCGGGGTCGTGGCGCCGCCGGTCTCGGTCCCGGGGCTGCAGGTGCCCGGTGGGCGGCAGCGGGAGTTGGTCACCTGGCCGGTGATGGTGTTGGTGTAGACGCAGCAGACGCAGCCGAGCTTGCAACTCCCCGGGCTGCTCGCGCAGAACTGGTTTCCGCAATAGACCTGCGTGACCTGCTGGGCATCCGCGTTTCGGGCGCCCAGCAGGCCGGTGCCCAGGGCGGCGAGCGTGCCGAGGAGACCACGTCGGGTCTTCGGCGACACGAGCGAGCGGGCAAGGCGATCAAATGAGTGTGGGTCCACTCAGGGCTCCTTCCGTCTCCGGTTTTTGCGGCCGCCGTGCCGCGGAGATGCTCTCGCGGTACCGCGTCCCGGTGGGGCGGACAATTCGTAGGAGTACGCTATTCGGGGGCGGGGTGTACTTAATCGGCGCCGGAGAGGCGGGCCAGTTTCGCATGTTGCCGCTAAGGATCCTGGTCCCAGAAGGCAGGCACGGCGGGTTCGCATGGTGGATTCGGTGGCTCCCCCGTTTGCGCTCCGATCAGCAGGCACCGCAGGTCAGTACGCCATTGCAGTTCGAGATGACGTAACTCTGGGCTGCGCAACTGTTGACATTGATGGACGTAGGACTCCCTTCGTTGCTTCCATCAGGAGGGCACCACGCGGACAGGATGTTGCCATCCACGGTGCACTCGAACTCCGCGAGGGTGCACGTCTCGTGATAGGTGGACTGGGGAGACGGTGACGGGCAGAACGGCCCCGAAGACGTGGTCGTGGTCGTGGTGGTCGGTGAAATCGTCGATGTGGTGGTTGTCGTGGTCGGCGCGACGGTTGTCGTCGATGTTGTGGTGGGTGGGACGGTGGTGGTGGTCGTTGTTGGAGATCGAGTCGTCGTGGTGGTCGGCGCAGCCGTTGTCGGTGGAGCATCGACGCAGGTGCCGTTGAACGGGTCGTTGCAGATGCAGCCATCCTGGCATGGGTGTCCATCAAGCGGGGCGCAGCCTCCACCGCAGGTGCCTGGCTGCGGGGCGGCGACGCAGACGCCGCTAAAGATCTTGTTGCACACGCAACCTGCCGGGCAACCGACTCCTCTAGGTGTGTCGCAAACGTCGCCGCATCCGTCGGCTCCTCTGGCAACGCAGGTGCCGATTTCGATCTCATCGCACACGCATGCGGGTGGGCAGAAGACGTGATTGGATGGCGAGCAGCCGCCACCGCAGCCTCCTGGCCCCGCGGCGATGCAGGTGCCAACGAACGGGTCATCGCAGACGCAGCCAGCTTCGCAGGCGATTCCTGACAGGATCGTTGCACTCTCCATTACATATGACCGGCACTGCGGTTGTGGAGGTTGTCGTCGTTGACGTTGTGGTGGTCGTTGGCGCTGCTGTCGTTGAAGTTGTGCTGGTGGTGGTTGGGGCCGCGGTCGTGGTCGTGGAGGTGGGGGTCGTCGGCGCCGCGGTGGTGGTCGTGGTGGTCGTTGTCACGACGGTGCCCGGGGCGGTGCAGTCCTGGGGCGGGCGGCAGCGGGAGTTGCCGTTGGAATAGGTGCAACAGACGCAACCCGGCTTGCAGACGCCGGGGTTGCTCCCGCAGACGACGTTGCCACATTGGGCCTGCGTCACCTGGGCGTCGGCTGCGCGAGCACCGAACAGCCCCGCCCCGAGGGCGGCGAGCGAGCCGAGGAGGCCACGCCGGGTCTTGGGAGCGGCGAGCACACGGGTCAGGGAATCGAAGCGGCGTGGGTCCATGGCTCTTTCCTCGTTGGTGGTGTTCCTACCCCGGCGAGTAGTCCCCCTCAAGCCTACGTGACGGTGGGCTGGATATCGCCCCGTAGATCTACGGGTTTTCTGATAGGGATTCAGGTGCGGGCCAAAGACTCGCCTGATCGCCCACGACAGTTAGTGGCAGACCACCGGGCCTCCTCCCAATGAGATGCAGACGGAGGTTTCCTCGCAGCAGTCGCAATCGGCGGTGCAGGGGGCACCTTGCACGCGGCAGCAGATGGGCGGTCCCTCGATGTCGCACATGGCTGCCTTGCAGGTCGTTTGCCCGCCTGCTTGGTCACACTGGTCGGTGGTCGTGCAGACCGCCCCCAGGCCGAGGAGGGGTGCGGCGGTGGTCGTGGTGGTCGCGACCGTGCCCGGAGCGGTGCACTTGGTGGGCGGCAGGCAGCGGGAGTTGCCGTTGCTGTAGGTGCAGCAGACGCATCCGGGGTTGCACACACCAGGGTTGCTCCCGCAGATCACATTGCCGCACTGGGCCTGCGTCACCTGCTGCGCGTCGGTCGCGTGGGCGCCGAGGAGCCCGGCGCCGAGGGCGGCGAGGGTTCCGAGGAGGCCGCGGCGCGATTTCGGCGCGGCGAGCGAGCGAACGAGGGAATCAAACGACTGTGGGTCCATGGGCACTCCCCTATCGAACGTCGATGGGCGCGATGCCGCGCCGTTCGCATGCACATACCGTAGCGCTCCATGGCGGACTGGACTACTCGTAGGAGTACGCTATTCGAGGGCGAGGAGTACTTATTCGGCGCTGGAAAGAAAGCTGTCGTGCATTAAGCGGGGGACTGGTCTCTCCATTCCTCGTCATCTACCGCGTGTCGGCGACTTTACAGTTGTGTTTGGTGGCAGACGAACCGGCCCAGAGCGCTCGTCGGAACGACGGGCAGCGAATTCCACAGAGGAAGGAGAAGATATCGCTAGCCCCAGCGGATGGATGGGTGGGGTGTGACGGCGGTGATGAAGCCGCGCGGATCGGGTGGCAGTTTGTCGAGGAAGATGACCAGGCACCAGCGGGAGAGATCGTCGAGGAAGCTCATGGGCGGCACGAGGATCGCCTCGGCCTGCGTTGTCGAGCGGACGAACTGGGCGGTCGCCCGGGCGAAGGCCAGATCGGTGAAGCAGTAGGGGGCGTGTTCGATTGAAAGGGAGGCCAGGACCTGGGGGTCGCGGAGGTCGAGGACGTGCTCGATCGTCAGGTCGAGGGTGTAGACGGCGCGCTCGACTGTCTGGTGGCGCAGGCCGGGGGTGCGATTGACGGCGAAGTGGCGGCCCCATTCCGCGATGAGAACGCCTTCGTCGCCGGCGAGGTAGAGGGTTGGCTGCCCGGGTAGGTTCCAGCGGGAGTCCTGGCCGCGGCCGGCGTAGCGGAAGTCGAGCACGTCGATGCGGGCCCCGACCGGGACGTGGCGGAGGGTGCGACCACGCCAGCCCTTGAGATGATCTGCCAGCGACACTACGAGCCAAGACCCTCGTAGTCGGCCGCGAGAGCGGCGACGACCTCGTCGATTGAACCCTGCTCGATCATCTGCAGGGCAGTCTTGCCAGCGAAGGTGGGCAGCGGGGTGCGCAGAAACTCCTGGAAGCCCGTGGGGGAGTAGACGGACAGGCCGAGATCGCGCATCGCCTGGATCCGGGCGAGTTGGAAGCGGACGCGGGTGCCAGCCCGGGCCGGGAGGACCTGCTGGCTTTCCCAGCGCTCAACGGTCTTGGCGCTGACGTCGACGAGCCGGGCCATGCGCTCCCGCGAGAGATTGAGGTCGCGGCGCAGGTCGAGGGGGCGCAGGTTGGATGACGGGGGGTAATGATGTCGTTGGGCGACCATGGGAGACCTCCGGCGGCGTTTACCGGGGACAAAGGTATCCTGTGTCGCGACAAATGTCTAGACATAGCCGGCGTGGCTTTCGGCCCGGACCCGCGTCCCCCGGCCGCCCGGGACTCGAAGTCCTGAGCTTTACCCACATCTCGATGGCTGCGGGACGTTGCTCAAAAAAATTGCCGGAAACTGGGGAAAATCGCGTCGACGCTCGACACCAGCTCGGTTGCCGATTTTCCCCGGAAAACCGCGCCGTTTTGGAGATGTGGGTAAAGCTCAGGACTCGAAGTCCCGGGCTGACCGACGGAAGCCGGCTCAAGTCGGCGGGAGGATTGTGTTGCGGTGCGCGTTACCGCAGTGAACTGACGCGGACGGTGACGTCGGGGCGGTCGAAGAGGCCGGGGTTGGGGCCGGGGGCGGGGCGATGGTGCCGTTGGAGACATCGGGCAGGGCGGCGCTGAGCGGGTTTGCCCCGGTCTTCCTGGGGCCCCCGATGGGCTCCAGGAAGACCGGGGCGTGCACCGGGGGATCGTCCCGGCGCGTATGGGTGCGGCGCCCCGTCCCCGGTCAGACGCCAGCCGGGACGATGTTCTGGTTGACCCGGAACAGGTTGGTCGGGTCGTAGGTGGCCTTGATCCGCGTCAGCCGGTCGTAGTTGGCGCCGTAGGCGGCCCGGACCCGATCCTCGCCCTCGTCCGCCGCGTCCATCATCATGTTGACGTAGGCGCCGCCGGCCGAATAGGGATGCGTCGCCTCCCAATAGGCTCTGGTCCAGGCGATCATCGCCGGGTTGTCGGCGGGGTCGGGGCTGACCCCGACGATCACCTCGCCCCACTTGGCGTTCCGATAGTTCCAGGCGGTCGCGTCCGGGGCGACCCGTCCAGCGGCGCCGTCGATGGGGTAGAGGTGCATGGTCGACTTCCAGGTCGGCAGCGTCGCCCCGAACTCGACGTGGCGCTCGATCGCCTCGTCGGTGAGCTCGTTGACGAAATCCGCCTTCCAATACCACTGGTCGCCCGGCGCGTACAACCCGTCGAACATGCTCTGCAAGGCCGGGTGCGGTATCGGGCCGACCCAGTCCAAGATCGGCGGGCCAAACTGCTGCCGGATCGGCGCGAAGGTTGCCTCGGCGTGGTCGAGCGGGCCGGTGTAGCACCAGACGATGCCGCACACCTTCTGCCCCTGCAGGTGCTCCGGGAAGGGCGCCGCCGGGGGCACGGTCAGGAAGGCGAAGAAGCCATTGAGCTCGTCCGGCGCGTGCGTAATGAACTCCCGATACCAGCGCATGACGTCGGTGGCGCGCTCCAGGGGCCAGAACATCGGCCCGGCGTAGACGGTGTCGATCGGGTGGAGCCGGAAGACGAACGAGGTGACGACGCCGAAGTTGCCGCCGCCGCCGCGCAGGGCCCAGAACAGATCCGGGTGTTCGTTCTCGCTGGCCGTCACGAATTGCCCGTCCGCCAACACGACGTCGGCTTCGAGGAGGTTGTCGATCGTCAGTCCGCATTTGCGGGTCAGGTGGCCGAGGCCGCCACCCAGGGTGAGCCCGCCGACGCCGGTGGTGGAGATGATGCCGCTGGGGGTGGCGAGGCCGAAGGCGTGGGTGGCGTGGTCGACGTCAGCCCAGGTGCAGCCGCCGCCGACGCGGGCGGTACGGGCCTGGGGATCGACCCGGACGCCCGTCATCGGCGCCAGGTCGACGACGAGTCCGCCGTCGCAGGTACCGAGGCCGGGGCCGTTGTGGCCGCCGCCGCGGACCGCAAGGAGGAGGCCGTGCTCCCGGGCGAAGCCGACGGCGGCGATGACGTCGCCGGCGTCGGTGCAGCGGGCGATGAGGGCGGGGCGCTTGTCGATCATGGCGTTGAAGACGGCGCGGGCGCCGTCGTAGCCGGGATCGCCGGGCCGGATCAACTCCCCCCGGAATTCGGTTCGCAATTGATCGATTGTCGGCGCCTCGATGGTCGCGGTCATTGGGTTCGCTCCTTTCGATCCGATCGAATCTGTGCTCACCGACGATTGGGTCCCGGGGTCGTTCGCCTGAGCGACACAAGCTCAAGCGGCGATCCGCTTGTCATGCACCCGCGGCCCACCGAGCGGCGCGGGGTGCGGCCGGCAGTCGAACTGGTCGAGCCGGCCGACTATCTCCGCCTCGCGTCCCTCCCCTCCGAAGAGGAGGAGGAACGCGGCGGAGAGGAGGATCAGGAGGAAGGCGACGATGGCGAGGCCCGCGACGATGGCGTCTATGGCGGGGGTCCTCCTGATGACCTGGTACGCGGGGATGAGCCGCGATGGTCGCGATCACGCCGCGGCCGGCCGGTTGGGGCGGGACGAGAACGAGAGGCGGGTGAAGGTGGCCAGGAGCGGACCGACGGCGGCGCGGACGCGGTGGGCCAGTGACGGCCCGGCCGCGGCCTGATCGTCGCCGGACGCCGACCTGATGAGCCGGTACGTGGCGGCTTCGCGGTGGAACTCGGCGTTCCGCAGATCCTGTAGCTGGCAGACGGTGTACGGGTGCGGACCCATGGCGTGCTCCTTTCGATCGGGGGTACTGGGTTCGACGTCTCCTGAGGACACCTCCAGCATGCCCCCCGCGAGCGCACCGTACATCCGTACCGGTACGGATATGCGGGTACGGAGAATCCGCCCGCTCCCGGCGCACAAGTACGGATCCGGCCGGGCGGACCGCCCCTGTGACCGTGCGCACGTTGAGCCGACGGAACGTCGGGCCAGCTCAGACCAGGCCGAGGCGAGCGGCGGCTTCGGCCGCCTCCCAGCGGGTCCGAACTCCCAGCTTGGCGAGGATGTGCTCGACGTGCGTCTCCACCGTGCGCGGACCGACGAAAAGCGCCTCGGCGATCTCCGCGTTGGCGCGGTGTTGGGCCAGCAGCCGCAGCACATCGACTTCCCGCCGCGTCAGGCCCGCCGGGGCGGTCTCGGCCACCTTCTTAGCCGCGAGCCGCGTCCCGCGAGCGTCAGCTCGGGCGAGGGTCGGCACCGCGCCGAGCGGCGTGCAGATCCGGTGGACGTCGCCGAGGAGGGCGGTGACGTCCTCCCGCTTCCCCGCCCCCAGGCGCAGCTCCGCCAGCGCGAGCAGCGTCAGCGCCCGTTCGAAGGGCAGTTCCCCGTTGGTAGCGAGATCAAGGGCGATCGCCAGGTGGGTCTCGGCCGCGGCGTGGTCGCCGGCGGCGGTGTCCAACTCGCCCAGGAGGCGATGGGTCGCCAGCCAGACCAGCGGCTGCCGCGGGTCGTCGGCCAGCCCCAGCGCCTCGTTTGCCGCTTCGCGCGCTTGCACGGCGTCGCCGCCAGCCCGGTGGTAGCGGGCCCAGGCCAGCCGCCCCTCGGCCTGCCCCAGCACGCTCCCGCTCCAGGCCAGCCAGCGGTCGTGCGCCTCGAGCCAATGGCGGGCCGTGGGCAGGTCGCCCGCGTCGAGGCAGAGGTCGGCGGCGAGGCGTTGGAGGAAGAGGCCCTCCTGGTGGATGATGTCTCCTGGCTCGGTCGCCGGCCCGTCCGGAAGGAGGGAGCGGATCTGGGCCCAGGCCCGCTCCGGCTCGCCGCGGTGGCGGGCGAGGACGGCGAGCGCCGTCGACATCTCGCGCCGGAGGTAGGTGTTGCCGGGGACCGGGAGGTCGGCCAGGATCTGGTCCGCCTCGTCCCACCGCCCGTCGAGGACCAGGCAGCCGAGCCAGGCCAGGCGTGGCGAGACGTCGGGGGGGAGCGCGCCTCCGATGCGGCGTAGCGTCGCCTCCGCCTCGGTCGCGATCCGGCGCCGGTTGGCGGGGTCGGCCGCGCCGTAGGTCATCGCGACGTCTTGCAATTCGCCAAGCAGCGTGAAGGCAATCAGGGCGAAGTGGTCGACCTCTTGGAACATCTCGCGGCTCTTGGACCATGCCTGGCGCGCCTCGTCGGGCCGGCCCAGCGCCGCATAGGCGATGCCGAGCCCGTGGTGGGCGAAGGCGACGACGGCGTGGACCCAGCCGCCGAGGCCGGGGGCGGGACCGACCGCGGCGACGAACCGCTCCGCCATCTCGGCTGCGGCGGGGTCTCCGGCCGAGGCCAAGAACCAGGGATAGACGCAGGAACGGGCGTCGAACCCGGCCGCGTAGAGCCGATCGACGACGGCCTCGTCCCCGGCGAGATCGGAGCGGGTGGCGGTGGAGATAATGTTCGCGAACCACAGCCGGATCCCGGTGTAAGTCTGTGCGACATCGGGCGGGTGGGCGGCGAGCGCGTCGAGGCCTTTCCGCATCTCGGCCAGTCCGGCCCGAAATTGGTCCGTGTAGCAGAGGTGGATTCCGCGGATGTGCTGCACCTGGGCGGCGAAGACGGCGTCGCCGCCGCGTCGGGCGAGGCGCTCCGCCTCGTCCAGGGGGAGGATGCTGCTGGCGGGGTCGGAGAAGCGATGGAGGTGGCCGACGCGGAAGACGAGCTCGCGGTGCGTCCGTTCTTGACCTTCGACGCCTTCTAGGAGGGCGGCGGCGGCGCGAAGCCGCTCGGATGCCGTTAGCCAGGCGTACAAGCGTTGGGCCCGATCACCCGCCGCGGCCAACCACTCCCAGGCGCGAGGATCGCCGGCTTGCTGGAAGTGGAGGGCGACCGCGTCGGGATCGGCCCCGGGATCCGCCGCGAGCGCCTCAGCGACCCTGCGATGCCAGAGGCGTTGACGGGGCGGGAGGAGGCCCTCGTAGAGGGCCTCCCGGGTGAGAGCGTGGACGAAGCGGACGTGGGTGCCGTCCTGCTCGGCGTCGAGCAGGTGGGCATTGACGGCCCGCTCGACGATCACGAGGAGGGCGTCTTCGTCGAGGCCGGCCAGCGCCGCCCAGAGCCCGAGGGGCACCTCCTGGCCGATGACGGCGGCGATCGCGAGGGGGAGGCGGGTGTCTTCGCCGAGGCGAGCGATGCGGCCGTCGATGACCTGGCTGAGCAGGGTGGGGACGACGACGCGGGTGAGCTCGCCCAGGGAAGATCGGTCTTCGCCGGCGCGGAGGAGGCCGTCCTCTTCGAGGGCGCGGAGGAGCTCGACGGCGAAGAAGGGGTTGCCGTCGGCGTGGCGCTCCAAATAGGCGACGAGGCGAGCGGCATCGGGGTCGGAGAGGCGGTAGCTCGCGGCGACCAGAGCATGAAAAGCGCCAACGTCGAGCCCTTTGAGATCGAGGCGGAGGCCGTCCGCCTCGCGGACGAGGGCCACCAGGTGCTGGAAGAAGGGGTGGCGTGGGGCCAGCGCGTCGATGCGGTAGGTGGCGACGAGGAGGGCGGGCCACTGGTCGAGGGAGACGGCGATGTCGCGGAGGAGATCGATGCTGGCGGGATCGGCCCAATGGACGTCTTCGAGGAGGATGAGGAGTGGGCCGGCGGCGGCGAGTTCGGCGAGGTAGCGGCGGACGTCGGCGAAGAGGGCGGCCTGGTCGGTAACGCGGGCGGGAGCGCCGCCCGCGAGCGCGGCCGGGGGGTCGGGCACCGGTTGCCCGGCGGGGATGCGCTCGAAGGCGTCGCGCCAGGGACCGTACGGGGGAGCGTTGCTGCGGTCGTAGCAGTGGCCGACGAGGACGCGGACGCCCTGCGCCTCCGCCGTACGGACGAGGTCGCGGGCGAGCGTGGTCTTGCCAATGCCGGCCTCGCCGCCGAGGAGGACGAGGCGTCCCTGGCCGGCGACGGCGGCGGCGAGCTCGTCGCGCAGGCAGGCTTGCTCCCGCGCCCGGCCGGCGAGGACGGGCGCGGGGAACCGGGGCGATGGGGACCGCGTGGGGGCACGGTCCGCGGGTGCTGGAATCCCGTCCATGGCAATCCTGATGGGTTGGGGCGACGATAGGTGCATTGTACCGAATCGTCACCGAGGCGCCATCGTCCGGGAGGACGGGCGCTGTCGTGCTCCCTCCCGCTCTCGCGTCCCGGTGGGCTGCTCACACAGGAGGACGGTCTTGCTGCCGACGTGGACCGGCCGGAGCGGGAGGCAAGGGACATCGTGAGGGATTGGGGCTCGGTCGTCATGGGTGGGCCCGGTGGCCGCGAACGTTGGGCGCCGGGTCTTGAAGGGCGTCGGGCGGGCGCCGAACCTTTGAGATTACAGCGTGCTCACCCGGCGGTGCGCATCCGGGCGGTCGAAGAGGCCGGGTTTCAACTCCATACCAAGGCCAGGGCCGGGTGGTGGGGCGATGGTGCCATTCGAGACGTCTGGCAGGGCGGTAGCGACTTCCGTGTACCAGCCGGTGTAGAAGGCGCGGACGGATTCCTGGATCAGGGCGTTGGGGGCGTTGATCGAGAGGTGGGTGGAGGCGACGAGGACGACCGGGCCGGTGCAATCGTGCGGGGCGATCGGGATCTGGTAGGCCTCGGCCATGGTGGCGATCTTCTTGGCCTCGGAGATGCCGCCGACCCAGGCGATGTCGAGCATGGCGACGCCGACGGCGCCGCGTTCGAGGGCTTCGCGGAAGGACCAGCGGCCGGCCATCGTTTCGCTGATGGTGGTGGGGACGTGGGTGCTGGCGGCGAAGTCGGCGAGGGCGTCGAAGTTGTCGGCTTTGATCGGGTCCTCGAACCAGAAGGGCTCGTACTCCTCCAGGGCATGGGCGATCCGCTTGGCGGTGGGCAGATTCCAGAGGGAGTGGAACTCGACCATGATGTCCATCTGCATGCCGACGGCCTGGCGGATCTTGCGGAAGGGCTCCAGGGAGGTGTCGAGGTCGGCGTTGGAGATGTAGGTGCCGTTGGAGGCCTCGGCGTAGGGGTCGAAGGGCCAGATCTTCATGCCGGTGATCCCGGATTCGAGCAGGTCGACCGCAAGGACGTCGGCGTGGTGGAGGAAGGCTTCGAGGTCTTCGTAGGGGCCGACCTCTTTGCCGTGATCGAGGCCCCAGTTTTCCATGAGCTGCTGTGGTTTGTCCCGGACGTAGTAGTAGCCGGCGCAGGTGTTGTAGGTGCGGATGCGGTCGCGGAAGGCTCCCCCGAGCAGCTGGTAGATGGGCTGATTGGTGACCTTGCCGAAGAGGTCCCAGAGGGCGATGTCGAGGGCGGAGTTGCCGCGGGTCTCCGCACCGGAGGAGCGGTAGCCGACGTAGCCGTAGAGGTTGCGAGCGTGGAGGTCGATCTGGAGCGGGTTCTTGCCGAGAAGGTAGGGGGCGACGGTCTCGTGGATGTAGGCCTCGACGGCCTTGGCGCCAAAGAAGGTCTCGCCCAGGCCGACGAGGCCTTCGTCGGTGTGGATGTGGAGCCAGAGGAGATTCGGGAACTCGTCGAGGCGCAGGGTTTCGACTTTGGTGACGATCACGGGTGCCTCCGAGACGTGAGACGCGAGACGTGGGACATGCGTCGGGAGGGTAGCCGAAGAAGGGACATGTCGCATGAGGAATGGTGGAGACCTGTCGTGATATCATTGATATCAATGGCACATATTTGGCGGGGAGGGTGAAATGGCGCAGTTAGTGGTTCGGAAACTGGATGACGATGTGAAGGAGCGGCTGCGGGTTCGGGCGGCGCGCCACGGGCAAAGTATGGAGGAGGAGGTCCGGGAGATTCTGACGGCGGCTGTCGTGGAGGAGGATCTGCCCGGCGAGGGACTCGGAACCCGGATCGCCCGGCGGTTTGCCGCTGTTGGGGGCGTGCCGTTCGAGATCGAGGAACTCCGCTTTGGCTCTCTGCGCGCGGCGACATTCGATGGCTTCGAGGAGGGTGAGGATGACGGAACGGTCGATGATCATCCTCGATACGAACGTGCTCTCGGCCCTCATGAATCAGACTCCAGTCGCCACCGTGGCGGCGTGGCTCGACCGCCAGGAGAAGAGCGCGATTTGGACCACCGCGGTGACAGTGTATGAGGTTCGATCGGGTCTCGACCTGATGCCGGAGGGACGGCGAAGGCAACTGCTCGAAGTCGAGTTCAATCGGCTGCTGATGCGTGATCTACTGGACCGGGTTCTGCCGTTCGATCGCGGTGCGGCGATCGAGGCGGGGAGATTAGGTGCAACCCGTCAGCGGTTAGAGTTTACCGATGACCATCGAGATATCCAGATTGCAGGGATCGTGCTCTGGCACGGTGCGACGCTCGTGACTCGCAATGTCCGGCACTTCGCCGGTCTTGGGATGAGCGTGGTCGATCCCTGGGCGTCAGACCCAGCATGACGTCTAACCCGCCCGCCAGACATGACCGGTTTTGGATTCGTTCTACAAGAAATCCTCGTCGCGCAGGATGTAGCGGTCCCACTGGCCGATCGGGGATGAGGCCAGGTAGGTGGCGAGGTTATCGGGGGAGACTCGGAATGGACGTCGTGCTTCCCCGTCGATAGGGTCCGGTGGTTCGAAGTGTACCTTGGCGGGCACACGGCACGGCCCCGGACGAGTTGCGTCCGGGGCCGTGCGAAAGAGCTGATTGACAAGCGAGGCTGGCCGGCTGGTCAGGATCAGCAGAAGGCGCCGTTCTCTGAGTAGCAGAGGAAGTCGTCCATCAACCAGGTGTCGTCCTGCTTCACCAGCAGGTAGTAATTGATTTCGACCGGAAGCGGATCGTTGAAGGTGTCAACGATCACGAATGCGCCAGCCCGGTTATCGCCCAGCAACTCGATGTCGAGGACGGCGAAGAGGGCCGTCTGCTCGGCCGCCGGAACCGTGGCGGGCGTGCCCTCGGCCGGTGGGGCCATCAGGTCCGCAAGCGTTTCCGGTGGCATCAGGCGCCGGAGGAGATCGTCGGTGTAGAGCGCAAAGGTGCGCGGGAAGTCGTTGTCATTGAGGCAGGCCCACTCCATGCGGATGGCGGCGGTGATCGCGGCGGCGTCCTCAGGGCCTGCTTGTGTCCCGTCCGGTGCGCCGAACGGTACGGTGGGCGGCTCCGGCGCGACCCCCGCGACCGGCGTCGCGTTGATGCCTTCCAGCGACTCGGGCGAGCGCGGTGCGACGGTGCATTCGGCAGGATCTGGTACATCTCGTCCGGCATCGGAGACGGCGGGAGTGGCCTCTTGGGCCAATGTCGGGGCTCGGCCGGCGGCCGTGACGGTGACAAGCAGGAAGCCGGCGAGGATTAATGCGATTCCGCGGCGCATAGGGGTTTCTCCTAACGATGATCCATCAGTCAGATCAGCGAGCAGGTCGAGCTGCTGCGCGACGCTGTTCAACTGGGAGACGACCTGCATCACCTCCGCGTCCGCCGGGACGGTGAAGGTCAGCCCTCCTGGTCAGCCCTTCAGGTCGGACCCGGCGAGCGGCGGAGGCGCTACCGGAAGTAACTCCGCCGTGCCTCCTCTGCCCGCGCCTCGGCCGCCGCCCGCAACTCGGCCGCCCGCTGCCGCGCCGCCTCCGCCCGCTGCCGCGCCGCCTCGCCGCGATCACGCGGCGGCGCGGTGGTCGGCGGCGCGGTGGTCGGCGGCGCGGTGGTCGGCGGCGGTGTAGTTGGGAACTCCCGGACGCACACCTGATCATCCACGAGAGGGTCGACGGAGGTGTCGCACACGAGGCCAGGGCAGCACGTGCCGCAGTTCCTGCACCCTACACCCTCGGCGTGGCAATACGCCTCGCAGATGTTGTTGACGCACTGCGAGAAGCACAGACCGCCAGAGCAATCAAAAGCTGTGGTGCAGGGACCGCCTATAGGCTGGGACACGGGCCCGCAGTACGTGCCTAAGCTGTTGGGCCACGTCTCGCACCGACCGTTACTAAATTCTCCGCAACATTGGCCGTCAGAGGTACACGCGCGTCCAACACCGAGGCAGGCCTGGGCACCGGCCCCGCCACGGACACCGAGCACGCTCAGCGCCGCGCCAGCGGTCCCAGCACCGATCAGCCGGAGGACGCTCCGCCGCGACTGCCCACGCGCCAGCGAGCGCGTCCATCTATCAAATCGCTGTCCGTCCATGGTTCTTGCCTCCATCGGCGTCATCGCCAACGTGTCGGGTCACATCCGTCGCCTTCGCCCTGCTCGCCGTCCACCAAGCCCTCCCGCTCCTGGCCATCCTCTGAAAGTCCAAGACAGGCTCTAGGGAGCGTGTTAGACGGTCGGTGTCGCCGCCTCCGGAGTGCCGGCTTCCGGCGAGGCGGAGGGTTCGATAACGGTCGGCTCCTGGACGATGACCCGGATGGTGGCCTCCAAGGGCGCGGAGCCGTCGCCGAAGTCCGCGCTGCCGGCGATGACGTATTCGCCCGGCGGGAGCGGGGCAAGGATCAGGTCGTAGCCGACGGCAACCGCCTGGGCCGGCCCGGCGGGCACGCCGAAGAAGTTGTCTTCGGGGAAGTTCATGGTGAAGAGCGGGGAGGTCGTCCGGTACCGTTCGAGGTCGGCGACCTCCTGGCCGTCGATGGTCGCCGATACGGTCATGGCCTCGGTGTTGGCGGCGGCGCAGGCGGCAAGTTCCGCTTCGTCGCGGCCGAAGAAGGGCGGCGGCTCGACGGTCGAGCATTCGGCGCCGCCGAGGCCGACGAAGACGGCGACGCCGGTGGGCACGACGCAGGTGATGACCGCGGGTGGCTCCGGGGTGAACGAGCCGGGCAGGAAGAAGACGGGGCCGTGCTGGCCGTAGCCGCACTTTTTCCCCGCGGTCTCGTCGAAGTTGGGGTTGGCCGCCTCGGGGATGCTGACGGCCCACTGCCACCAGCGGCCGGACCACTCGCCGAGCGTGGCGCCGCCGACGAGCGCGTTGGGCGGCAGGATGGTGACACCTCCAGCTGCTGGTGTGGCGTCCTGGGCCACCGATCGGCCGGCGGCCCCGCCGATGGCGGAGAGGCAGAGAAATGTGAGGATTAGGAAACGGACGACCGTTCGGTGCATGGAACCCTCCCAACGATTGGATCGGACGGCCAAGTGGCATGCCGAGCGCCGCGGTGAAGCGAGGCTGAGCTCACCGCGCCGCAACCACCTGGAGATCTCACCGCGCCGCTACACGGTGAGATCAATGGATGCCGCGGGTGGCGCTCGGTGATGCCTGTTTCGATCATGCCGGGAGAGGCGCGGCCTGCCTATTGGTCATCTGACCAATATTGGAGGGCTTGGGGCCGTGGGATGTTTGATTGACGCCGGATGGTGCTGGCGAGAGGTTTAGACCAAACCGAGGCGGACAGCGGCGGCCGCTGCCGCGGAGCGGGAGGGTACGCCGAGCTTGGCGAGGATGCTGGCGACATGGGCGGCGGCGGTGCGCCGAGTGATAAAGAGGGCGTCGCCGATCTCGCGATCGGTCATGCCCCTGGCGACGAGGCCAAGTACTTCGGATTCGCGGGGAGAAAGGCGGTGGGCCGGGGGGGCATCCAGTTGGCTCTTCGGGGGAGGGGCCATCTCGATCGAGAGTGCCTCGGCGATGGCCTGGTCGAGCGGCAATGCGCGACCGGCGGCCCAGGCGACTGCGAAGCGCGCATCGCCGATGCTGGTTCGGAGTCCAGCGATCGCCGCGTCGCGCTGCGCTACCAGGATTGGGACTACCGCCGCCCCCATCGTCGATCGCAGCGCTTCTTCGGCACCCCAGAGCCACGCCGCGGTATCGTCGGCTCCGGTCGCGCCCGTGAGCAGGGCAAGTCCGTGCAAGCATTCGACGATCCCTCCCAGATCGCGCACGTCGCTCCGCATTGCGAGGCTTTCGCGGATCATGAGGAGCGCGTGATGGTGAATCCCTTGTTGGCGATACAGGTCTCCGAGGTTGTAGAGCGCGTTGGCGATGAGGACCGGATCGCCAATTGCCCGTCGCCTGGCGAGCGCCTCCGTCAGCAATGTCGCCGCGCGGTCGTGGTCGCCACGGTGGGTCGCGATGATACCCAGGTCGTCGAAGCACCCGGCTGCCGCGCCGGCATCACCCAGTTCCTCGGCCAGGGGCAGGAGTTCGTCGTAGAGCGGTTCGGCGAGTGCGAGGTCGTTGCGCTCAATTAGCACGGGGCCGAGCATACGGAGCACGTGCACCAATTGAAACCGGTCGTCGTTCGCCCGCGCCAGGCTCAGCGCGCTTTCCATGAAACGGACCGCATCGTCGGAGCGCCTCTGATTGCGCGCTAACATGCCGGCGCCCATCAGACCAGCGAAGCGGAGCGCGGGCGGCGCGTCCTCGGTCAGGTCCAGCATTCGCTCCACCCACCGACGGCCCTCGGCGAGCGGCCCGCGGACGTACCAATAGAGCCAGACCTTTGTGACGATGCGCAATCCCAGCTCGGGGTCGTTTCTGTCCGTCCAGGTCAACGCGGCCCTGAGGTTGTCCAACTCCCGCTCGATTCGGTCCAACCATTGCGCATGGGCCAGACCGCGGTGCGTCGGGTGGATCGCATCGAGCCACCGGTTGAGCCAGACAGTGTGCTGCCGCCGGATCTCGTCTTCCTCCCCACTGGCGGCCAGGCACTCTTGGGAGTATTCACGGATGGACTCCAGCATGCGGAAGCGCGGCTCGCCGTCGGTCTGCCATTCGGAGACGAGCAGTCCTTCGTCGATAAGCGCCGAGATCATGTCCAGGATGGTGCCCGAATCGGCAGGATCGTCGCCCAGGATCGCTGTGGCGCCGTCGATCGAGCAGCCACCGGCGAAGACCGCCAGCCGGCGGAAGGCCGCTTGTTGCTCGGGAGGGAGGAGATCGTGGCCCCAGGCGATGGCCGCTCGGAGGGTGAGGTGGCGGTCCGGCACGCCGTGGTCCTGGCTGGTCAGCACGTGGAGGCGATCGGAGAGGCGCGCCAGCAAGGCGGCAGGTGAGAGGATGCGTGTCCGAGCGGCTGCCAGTTCGAGCGCCAGGGGCAACCCGTCCAGGCGGCGGCAGATCTCAGCGATATCCGCTGCGTTCCCTTCTGTCAAGTGGAAGTTGGCGCGCACTGCCTGGGCACGGTGGACGAAGAGATCGACCGCGGCTGCGCGCTGGATTTCGGTAACAGGGACCGGACGTTCCTGTGTTGGTGCGGGAGGGAGATCGAGGGGAGGCACGCCGAAAACGTGCTCTCCGGAGCGGAGCAGGCGGAGGGGTCGGCGGCTGGTTACCAAGATCTTCAGCGCGGGTGCAGTGGCGAGCAAGGGTAGGAGGTCGGATGACGCGTCGATCAGGTGCTCGAAGTTGTCAAGCACTAGTAGGATGGCGCGGTCCGCCAGGTGGTCGCGGAGCGCCAACTCGATCGGGTATCTCCCGGAGTCCCTAATCCCGAGCCGGGCCGCGATTGTCGATGCGAGCAGTGCCGGATCGCTCACCTCCGCCAGGGAGATGGCGACGGTGCCGTTGGCAAAGTCGGCGCTGATCTCGGCCGCAATCCACGATGCCAGGCGGGTCTTGCCGACGCCGCCGGGACCGGTGAGCGTGAGCAGGCGGACCATTGGCGTCCGGAGCAGGGCCAGGACCTCGGCGATCTCCCGCTCGCGGCCGATGAGCGGGGTCAGGCCGTGCATCGCGTCGAAGTCGGTGCGCTCAGGCAGGTCGAGGAGCGGCTTCGGTTGCGGATCGTCCATCGTGCCTACCGTCCCAGAGTCGCGCTATGCCAAAGTGGGCGCGGGAGGTCGCACCGTGCCGCCCGTCGGACTACACCGATCGGCGCTGCGAGCGATTCGCAGCGCCAGCGGCGCGGTATCGATGTATCCGTAACGCGCATTCTGTGCCGCACATCGGTGGATTGGCAAGGTGGACGATGTCACATGGACGGTCCCCGTTTAGGGATGGTGTCAGAGCAGCGGGATAAGGACGGATTCGGCGCGGGTGACCGCATGGGGAAGCAGGTCTTAGAGAAAATCCTCGTCGCGGAGGATGTAGCGGTCCCACTGGCCGATCGGGGATGAGGCCAGGTAGGTGGAGAGGCTGCGGGGGCGGAAGCCGGCGGCGAAGAGGGGAGCCAGGGCGGCGGTGTTCTGGCCGGGGATGCTCAGGCGCCAGGTGAGGTCTGGTTGGAGCATCGGGGCCATCGCGGCGAGGGCGCGGGTGACGACGGTCGGGACACGTTCAACATCCAGGGCGACGACGGGGCCGATGCGGGCCGCCGTCGCGTCGTTTTTCGGCTGGAGCAGGAAGTAGCCGGCGGGGGCGCCGGTGTCGCGGCGAGTGAGCAGGCTGCCGGTGGCGCCGTCGCGAAGCCAACGTTCGAGGTCACCCGCGCGGCGGGCGCCGCGGACGGCCTTGTCGAGGTCGCCGATGGTTTGCAGCTTGGCGGTGTAGTCGGGTTCGGTCGCGCCGAGGGGGAGGGCTTCGAGGCCGTCGTCCCAGGGGAAATCGGGCAGCTTGAGGGACGCGCTGGTGGCCTCGAGGTTCAACGTGGGCGGCTGCAGCGAGAGGCCGAGGCGGAGATAGCGGTAGATGGCGCGGGGATCGGATGAGGCAAAGAGGGAGTAGACGGTGCAGCCGGCATCGCGGCCGAGGGCGTGGCAATGTTCGATGAGCGCGCGGCCGATGCCGCGATTTTGGGCGTCGGGGTGGACGTAGAGGTAGTCGAGGTACCACCAGTGGTCGCGGATCCAGAAGGCGGCGAAGCCAAGGATTTCGTCGGGCTGGTCGAGTTGAGACCGCGATCTGGACCTGAGCCGGGTTGTCTTCATGGAAGAGGCGGAGGTCGTAGCGGGCGAGGGCTTCATCCGCGGCCGTGTCGGGGTCGTCGAGCTGCGAGGGGCGGTCGTGGTGCCGGCGCATGACGTCATCTTCGGCGAGGACATAGATGCGGGCGGCGGCGGGGAAGTCGGCGGGGGTGGCAGGGCGGATTGTAAAAGGCGATGGAGGCATCTTTGGGTAGCCCGGCGGTGGCGAGAGGACGGTTCAGCACGTGAATAGTAGTGCGCGATACTGTCGCACGGCCCGCGGTCCCAGTTAGTTGCGTCCGGCGTAGATGGCGCATTCAAACTCCGTGAAGAGATCAAGCACCCGGGGATCACCGAACGGCAAGATCTGAGTCAAGAACACACCCGTGACACGACGGACGGGATCGATCCAGAAGTACGTGTTGAAGAGCCCCGCCCAATTGAGGCTGCCGGCTGCGCGACCAGTCGCGGTGTCCTGCGAAACGATTTGGCTGGCGAGTCCCCACGTCTTGGCCGTGCCAGGGAAGAACTCAACGTCGTGCGAGGCCGCCAAGTCGACGCTCTTCAACATGCCGGTTGTCAACTCGCCGATCTGGTTCTGGCCCATCTCTGCCACGGTCTCCGGCCTCAGCACCCGGACACCATCCAGTTGGCCGCCAGCCAGGACCATGCGCAGGAGTCGAAGGTAGTCCGGTCCCGTCGAAAATGCGTCTCCGCCGCCCCCGAAGAAATCGGGAGGTGCTGGATCCTCGGGCGGCAGAACCTCGAAGGAACCGTCGGACCGGCGGGCATGGAGGCTGGCAAGCCGCGCGCTGACGGCTGGGTGGAGCACGAAGCCGGTGTCCCACATGCCGAGCGGATCAAGGATGTGCGTGCGAAAGTAGGATTCGAGTGTTTGCCCGCTGACGCTCTCGACAACCTGTCCGGCCCAGTCGGTGCTGACGCCGTACTCCCAGCGGTCGCCCGGATCGCAGACGAGGGGAGTCATGAAGCTGGCCTTCTTGCCCTGAGTGGGATCGGGAATGCCGACGAGCTCTTGGTATCGGCGCATGACTGGATTCCAGGTTCGGTACGAGTAGCCGGACGTGTGGGAGAGCAGGTGCCTCAGCGTGATCGGCCGGCGCGGCGCACGGAGGCGGGGCACACCAGCGTCGTCAATACCCTCGAGAACACCGACCGCCGCCACCTCGGGCACGTACGCGCCCACCGGTTCATCAAGTCCGATCCGACCCTGTTCGACGAGTTGCAACGCGGCGATGGAGGTGATCAGTTTCGTCATCGATGCGATCCAGACCACGGTGTCCATGGCCATCGCGGGGGCTTTGCCGATTTCGCGGGACCCGAACGCGGCGGAGTACACGATCCCATCGTCGTCGGCGGCCAGGACGACAACACCTGGCACGACGCCACCGTCAACGGCGCGCTCAAGTGTCCGGTCCAACAATTGGGCATCGACCATTCCGTTTACCCGTTGACCGTTTGGTCGCGCGACAAGGACGCGCCGGAAACTGCGTGAGTGATGGGGCGATCCAGACAGTATAGAACGCCCTCGGTCGGTCCCTTGCGATTGGCTCGGTGACGCGTTCCGAGTCCCATCGGGGTTTGACCTGTCTCCCCCTTCCCTCCGCCATCGCGGAGGGAAGGGCGTTGGATCAGTGACTACACCACGGCGACATGTACCGTGATAGTCCCCTGGTTGCCGTGCAGAGCTTTGATCGCGAGCAGTGCTGGGTCTGAGGTGGATTGCCAGCCCGCGGAGCCGGAGTCGAGGTCATTGATCTGCGAGATCTCGCTTGCTTCGACGGTGACCGACGAGGGATTTTCGAGGCCGGCGATCAGGGTCTGGCTTGATTCACCGGGGGGGTAGTCAAGGACGAGAATGAGGCCGGAGCTGTTCGCCGATGCCGAGCGGACGGTGGCGCCGGAGGTGATCCGGATCGGGTCCGCGTGGCCATTGGCAACGGTCGTCGTGGCGATATCGAGGGGGATGCCGGCAAGCTCGAAGGTGTTGAGGCCGATCAGGTTGGGGTTAAGCCACCAGGAGTATTCCTCGTCGCCGGTGACCGGACTGAAGGCATCGGGGTACATGCCCAGCCAGGGGCCGGAGAGCGCCTGCTGCTGGATGGAGCTGGCGACGATGCCGTCCGCGATCTTGCGCCAGATGTCGGCGTTTTGAGTAGTGGCTGTGGCGAGGCGGTAGAGGGAGTCGGCGTAAACGAGGCCGTTCCAGTGGACATCAACGCCGAACCAGCTCTGGAGGTCGTGAAAGGTGACGCCCAGGCAGGGCACCGTGCCGTAGGCCATGATCGGGCGGTAGTAGGCATGCCAGAGCCAGGTGAACGGCAGGCCGGTCCAGGCCCAGCGGTCGGCCTGGTCGAGGTAGGACGCGTCGCTAGTGAAGCCGTGGGCGAGGAGATTGATGTCGATCAGGTATGGAGTGGCCAGTACGTCGGGGACATGGAGGTGGAGTTCCCAGGTCTGGGCGCCTTCCGGGCGGCGCTGGGCGTTGCACCACGCGACGGCGCGGAGTCCCGCGTCCCGCGCAGTGGCGTCTCCCGTCAGGCGGGCCCACTCTAGGATAGTGACGGCTCGGCTGGCGGTGAGGCCGGTTGCGCTATCGCCGCCGCCCATCGCGGCACGGCGCTCGTCGGTGTTGTTGGCGCCGGGGGCGATCAGGTCGGGTTGCCAGAGCCAGGAGCCGTCCGAGTGTTGGGCGGCCAGCAGGTTGGCGACCTGTTGCTGGGTGCGTGAAAGGGCGGTGGAGAGGTGGCCGTGGTGGAGTGCGAGCTCCAGGTGCGGGGTGGGCCAACCGAGCGAGGGGTTAGATAGCTCCTCGTTGTTCGCGATGGCCCGGGCAAGGCCACGACGGACCTGATCGCGGGCGCGGGCGCGAAGCTCAGGGTCGCCCTCGGGCCACTGGCCGTACCGCCAGAGTTGGGCGATGAGACGGTGCTCGTAGCGCGGTCCCCAGGGGTCGGCCAGGGTGTGGTGCCAGCCCTCGGCGGTCTCGTTCCAGGCGACATCGAGGTAGGAGCGGACGCAGAGGTCGACGTTCTCTTTGGCGGAGTGGGGCATCGGGAGATCGGGTAGCCCGTAGGTGTCGACCCAGACCTTCACCACGTCGATCGACTCGGCGTTCGAGAGGGCAACGAGGTTGGCTTCGAGGCGGACGGGGGTCCGGGGGCCGGAGCCGAGCGGGCGATGGGCCTCCAGCGTGTTTTCCGCAAGGAAGCGGGGGATGCCAGGGGCGAAGATGCCCATGAGGTGGTTCTCCGCGCCTTCGAGAGCGTTGGGGGAGGAGAAGACGGCGGAGGGGTGGCGCCAGGCCGCGCCGTAATCCTGATGCGGGTCCCAGAGGATGCCGACGGCGCTGCCGGTGTGGGAGACGGCCATCAGGGGGATGGTGACCTTGTAGGGGTGGGGGACGGTGCGGTTGGCGAACTTGGGCGCGGCGTAGGCGGTGCTGGAGGAGGGCTCGTCCTCGAGCAGGTACTCCAGGCCGGGGAAGATGGCGTCGGTCTTGTGGCCGCCGAAGGTGCCGTCGCCGACCAGGAGGGTGGGGCCGCTCCAGTGCAGGACACGGCGGCTCTCGGCCGGGGTGGCGGTGGCAGACGAGACGGATCTGGCGACCGTCCGGGAGGAGGCTGAACTCCTGGGCAAAACTCCAGGCGATGCCGTCGGGATCGGTCCAACTGGCGTTGAGCAGGAGCGAATCGGCGGCGGATTGGCTTTCGGTGTACGTGGGGGTGTGCTCGACGCGCTCGTCATCCTTGGTGCGGATGACGAGGCGGCCGAAGCGGCCGGTGGCGACCGTGGACCAGGCGCCATCCGTGTTGAGGTCGAGGGCGTAGGTGGTTGGGGTCGTGATAGTGACGCGAACGGTGCCGGGCGTGGTCGAGAGGAAGGAAGTCACTGGTGCTCCTTGGGTGACGTTCGGCGTCGTGCCATACCGATGGAGGCGCGATGCCAGCTGGTCATTCCGAGCTTGTCGAGGAATCTCGAAGGGGACGGCACTCCGATGGCACCGACACGTACGCGAATGCCGCCCGGTGCTCTCTGACTACTGAGCGCCCTCGGCCACTGTGCCCGTCGAGATCCCTCGACAAGCTCGGGATGACTGGGAAGGGCGGGGCGGCATCGGTGCACTGCGGTTGGTTGATGGGCGGTTCCCAAAGTCGGCCGTTCCCGAACTGGACTGTTCTCGAACCGCCCCTACAAACGTCGCCTCCTTTCCGAGTTCTCGTCGCCGTTAGCCCTTGAGGGCTCCGGAGGTGAGGCCGCGGACGTAGTAGCGCATCCCGAAGGTGAACAGGATGACGAGGGGGAGGGAGGAGACGGCGTAGGCGGCCATCCTCGGTCCCCAGTTGACGATGCCGAACTCGGTGGTGAATTGGGTCAGGCCGACGGTGACGACCTGGATGGATGGATCGGAGATGGTCAGCAGCGGCCAGATGAAATCGTTGTAGGTGCTGACGAGGTGCATGATCGCCAGGGTGACCAGGATCGGCCACGAGAGGGGCAGGGCGATCCGCCGGTATTGCTCGATCTCGCCGGCGCCGTCGATCTTGGCGGCGTCGAAGAGGTCCTGGGGGAGGGTGGCGAAGAATGACCGGCAGAGCAGGATGCCGAAGACCTGGCCACCGGCCGTCCAGGGGAGGATGAGTGCCCAGGGAGTATCCAGGAGACCAAGATCCCGGACGAGGACGAATGCTGGGATGAGGGTCAAGATGCCCGGAACCATGAGGAGGGCGAGGATCATCAGGTAGATGGCCTCTTTGCCGGGGAATTTATGACGGGCGAAGACGTAGCCGGAGAGCGACGAGAGGAAGACCACGCCGACGACGGAGGCGAAGGAGTAGAGGAGGCTGTTGAGGACGTAGCGGCGCATCGACTCCCAACCGGTCCGGTAGTTCTCCCAGATGATCGGGTCGGGCGGGTTCCAGAAGCGGCCGTAGATTTGGCCGTTGTCCTTTAAAGAGAGGAAGACCATCAGGATGATGGTGATGAATGAGAGGGCAAGGAGTACGGCCAGGGTCACGATCAAGAGGGTCTGATTGAGGACGGGCTTCCATTTGGCGCTCGACGGGGTCGTCAGCTCCTCGGCCGAGGCGGCAGTAGTTGCCTGATCGTTTGTGATGGCTCGTGCCATGTTGTGATGCCCTCCCTACCCCCCTCGTCATCCTTCGCTCCGCTCAGGATGACAGGGTATGTGCTTTACACCCCGTACTCCACCGAAGACTTGACGTAACGCAGGTTGATGATCGTGCCGATCAGGATGACGACGAAGAGGACGGCGCCGATCGCGGAGGCCAATCCGAAGTTGTTGAAGCGGACGGCCTGGTAGTAGAGCTCCAGGGACGGGACGTAGGTCGAGCTGCCAGGGCCACCGCCGGTGGTGAGGAAGACGGCGGCGAACTCCTGCACGATAGCGATGAAGGTGAGGATGACGAGCAGGCGGACCTGGCTGAGGAGCAGGGGCAGGTCGATGTTGAAGAAGCGGCGGATTGGGCCGGCGCCGTCCACCTGGGCGGCGTCGAAGATTTCACTGGGGATGGAGATGAGGCCGCCGTAGAAGATGAGGAGGGCGAACGCGCTGACCCAGGGGAAGCCGATTACGACGATCGACCAGAGCGCGGTGTCGGAGTCGCCCAGCCAGACCTGGGCCCAGGAGTCGAGGCCGAGGCCGCGCAGGACCTGGTTGGCCAGGCCGATCTGGGGATCGTAGATGTTGACCCAGAGGAGGACGCCGACGACGCCGGGAACGATCACCTGGAGGACGAAGAGGGTGCGCATCGCGTAGCGCAGCTTGTGCGAGCGCAGGTTGAAGATCATCTCGGCGACGACGAGGGGGACGATCAGCTTCAGAAATGCGGTGACGATCAGAATGACGAGATTCCCGATACCGGTCCAAAAATAGCGGTCTTCACCCAAGGCGCGGAACTGGTCGAGCCCGACCCAGCGGGTCTCGAGGCCCGGGGACCAGACCGTAAACGCGTGGTAGATGCCGGAGATAGCCGGATAGTAGTTGAAGATCAGAAGTAGGGTGACGGTGGGCAGCAAGAAGAGGTACGAAACGCGACCGCGCCAGATCTCTTGGCCGAGATGGGCGCCGCTCTGGCGGTAACCGCGCCAGGCGCGCTCGCCGCTCGGGCGGCGACGGAGCCCGAGGATAGCGCCGATCGCCAGTAGGACCGCAAGGGCGATGCCAAGATAGGGCAGCCACTTGATGTACCAGGCGTCTGGCTCGGGGATGTCGAAGGTGCCGTCGGCTGACTGAGTGGCGGAGATGACCTGGCTATTCGTGGCGAGGACGGCTCCGCCTCCGCCACCGAGGAGTGCGAGGTCGTTGATCTCGCCGGAGATGGTCTGGTCGCGGCGGTTCTCGCCGTTCGCGTCGAGCACGAGGATGGTACCGTTGCGGGTGGCGGCGACGACGGTCGCGCCGTCGCGGGAGATGGCGGCGGCGTTGGCGCGGTCGTCGGCGGAAACGGTCCAGGTCGGTTCGCCGTTGGTGCCGTCGAGCAGGGAGATATTGCCGTTGTCGTCGGCAGTGACGACCGCGGCCCCATTTGGCGTCACGCCGAGGCCGCGGATCGCGAAATCGAGGCGGTTCTCCCAGAGCCGCTGGCCCTTGGCGTCGAGCAGGATGACGCGAGAGTCGCGGGTGCCGGCGAGGGCGCGGTAGGCGCGGGCGTCGCCGTAGACGGCGGTCTCGGTGATGGTGTCGCCGGCGGTGTACTCCCAGAGGACCTTGCCGGTCGCGTCGAAGGCGGTGACGGTGCGGTCGTCGGACCCGGCGATGACGATCGCGCCGTCTGGAGTGATCGCGATGGCGCCGAACGCCTGGGCTCCATCGTATCGCCAGAGTTCCGTTCCCTCGCCATCGAGGAGGTACACGCGCCTGTCCTCGGATGCGACGGCGACGCGGGTGCCATCGTCGGCGACGGCGACATCGAAGACGGTGCCCTCGGTGACGAACTGCCACACGGGTGCGCCGGTGGCGTCGAACGCGGCGACGGTATTGTCGCGCTGGCCGGCGACGACGAGGCTGCCGTCGGCGCTGGCGGCGGCGGCGTAGACGATGGCGCCGGGGTCGGCGGTCCAGTCGGCGGCAACGACAGCTTTGGCGAGCGTGAGGGTTAGAAGGAGCGCGATGGAGATCGCCGCGCAAGGCCCCATAACGCCCCGGGCCGCTAAAGCCCCTAACCCCCCAGCCCCCTTCCCCCCGCTGCGGCAGGGGGAAGGGGGAGTGTCGCGGGAGGGGCGGGCGTGTGTCCTTAGAACGTGCGCGAGCGACATGGAGGTGACCCTTGCGGCGTGTGGACGCAGCGATAGCGGGAACTCTCATTCCACGGATATGCCCCAGCCCGCGGGCGCACCGCCCAGCCGCGATGCGCCGTTCTCCCCCTTCCCCTTGCCGCAGCAGGGGGAAGGGGGTTGGGGGTTAGGGGGCAAAACCCTACGCCTGACTTGCCGGCTTCTTCTCCGGGGTCTCCAGGTCGGCGTCGGTGAGCTGCATGTGGGTGAGGATCTCGGGGAAGAGGCGGTCGATCGATTCCTGGTAGGAGTTGAGGAACTCCTCCTGGGTGACCTCGCCAGAAAAGTACTGCTGGGCGAGGTCGACCCACTCGCGCACGGAGGGCTGGTAGTCGGCGACGCCGCGGGAGCGGTAGGTGCCGGCAGTCGCCTTCTCGGTGTTGCCGATCAGCTTGAGCTGGGCGAATTTGTCGGCGAACTCCGCGGGGAGCTCGACATTCTTGACGACCGGCGGCCCATTCAGTCCGCTAGAGCCAGCATTGTTGGGGTCGAGGCGGTTCTCCATGTAGGTGCCGAAGCCCTCCGGCGAGGAAAGGAACATGAGGAAGTCGACCTCGAGGTCGTTCTGGGCCTGGTCCTTCTTCGGGATGCCGAGGAAGCCGATGTTGACCTCGATGGTGCGGGCCGGGGCGTTGACTTCCGGGCCTTCCATCGTCGGGTTGTTGAAGGAGCCGATGGTGAAGAGCTCGGCAGCGGCGTCCTGCAGGGGTTCGGGCGTGGGCTCGCCCTCGGCGGCGGCGCCGGCTGGGATGTAGCGGCCCTCGGCCAGGCTGGTGATGTCGCGCTCGAAGTTGGTGAGGAGGGAGGCGGTGTCGAGTTTGATGGCGGCCTTCTGGGTGAGGAAGAGCGGATATGCGTCGGCGGTGCCGAGCCAGCCGTCGGGGACGGCCTTGTCGGCAAAATCCTTGAGGTTGGTGTAGAGGGCGGCGAACTTGGCTCCATTGACGGCCTGGGTATGGTCGCGGAGGGCGATCATCTGGCGCTGGGTGTTGAACGTGATCTTGGTGGCGTCGTCGTTGTGGGGGTCGGTCGGGTCGTAGACCCAGGTGTCGTCGATGCCCGGGCGGAAGTTCCAGTCGCCGGGCTGGGCGCGGACAAGTTCGGCCTCGTCGCGGGTGTACTGATCGAGGTACATGCGGGCGAGCCAACCGAAGCGGTGTTCCCAGAAGGAGGTGTAGTTGCCTTCGATGGCGACGGGGATGTAGCCGGCGGCGGTGAGCTTGTCGCACCACTCCATGAACTGGGACCAGGTAGGTTGATTCTTTTCGGTTTCGGACAGGGCACGGGCCTCTTCCAGGATGCCTGCCGCCTCGAATGCAGTCTCGTTATAGAACCAGAGGACCTGGACGGTCTCGAGGTTGAGGACGAACATCTCGCCGGAGGTGGGGTCGATCATGTTGGCGATGGCGGTCTCGTCCATCGAGTCCCGCCACGGGGCGCCGGTATAGGGGTTGGTCTTGTCCAGATAGGCGGAGAGGTCGAGGAACTTCTTCGCCTGGAGGAGGTCGGCGACGACGTTGGCGCCGACGACGGAGACTTCCGGAGTCCCCGCGGCAAACTGGGAGCGGATGAACTCCTGGTAGCCCTCCCCCGGCTTGAGTTCGACCGCGACCGTGACGCCGGGGTTGAGGGCCATATACGCGTCGGCGAGCGCCTGGTAGGTCTGGGTGTCGTTGCTGCCGAGGGCGATGGTGATGGTGCCGGAGAGTTCTCCGGTTGCTCCCGCCTCGGGGGTGGAGGGGGCGGAGATATCGACCAGGCCGCCGTCATCGGCGGGGGGCGTGCCGTCCTGGGCGAAGGCGAGCGGCGGCGTCCGGCGACGGCGGCTCCAGCGAAGGCGGCCGCCGGACCGGAGGTGGCCAGCAGGCGGCGGCGGGTCATCTTCGGAAGGTGCATCGTTGCCTCCTTTCGAGACGTGAGACGTGAGATGTGAGACGTGAGTCACAAACCGGGGTGGGATAGCGGATGGCGTCTGGCCGCGCCGGGTCACCTCCTC
Organism: uncultured Chloroflexia bacterium; assembly: GCA_963849635.1. GTDB lineage: Bacteria > Chloroflexota > Chloroflexia > Thermomicrobiales > UBA6265 > CAVRUD01. The sequence goes on from CAWKIA010000030.1 coordinate 64,545, forward strand.
TGCGTTCAGCATCCTCATCTTACGCCGGATGCGACCGACCACGCCGTGAGTTCTCATATATGAACCACTGTTCATTGCCTGGCGTTCAACGTACCATTGCCGTAGTGTGGCGTCAACAGAACGAGACATGAGACATGAGACGTGAGACGTGAGTAGTACGGCTTCTTTTGCTCACGTCTCACGTCTCATGTCTCACGTCTAAGAGGAGGACGTGATGGGCTTTGCGGAGCGAACGGCGATCGTGACCGGGGCGGGGCGGGGCATCGGGCGGGCGGTCGCCGTCCGGTTGGCGAGCGAGGGCGCCAGGGTGCTCGTCGGCGATATCGACAAGGGTGCGGCCGAGGCCGTCGCCGCCGAGATTGGGGAGGCAGCCAGGGCCCACCACCTGGATGTGACTTCGCCGGAGTCGTGGGACGGCGCGGTGGGCGACGTGGTGGGCGCCTGGGGCCGGTTGGATATCCTGGTCAACAATGCGGGCATCGCGGGCCGCTCGGCGCCGACCTGGGAGTTGGCGGTCGACGAGTGGCACGAGGTGGTGGCGATCGACCTGACCGGCGTCTGGCTGGGATGCCGGGCGGCACTGCCGAAGATGATCGAGGCCGGCTACGGCCGGATCGTCAACATCTCCTCGATCGCGGGCAAAGAGGGGAACCCAAACGCGGGCCCCTACTCGGCGGCGAAGGCCGGGGTGATCGGCCTGACGAAGTCGATCGCGAAGGAGGTCGCCACCAAGGGCGTCCTCGTCAACGCGGTGACGCCGGCGGTGATCGCGACGCCGATCCTGGAGCAACTGACCGAAGAGCACATCAAGTACATGATGAGCAGGATCCCGATGGGGCGGGTGGGCCAGCCGGAGGAGGTCGCGGCATTTATCCGGTTCCTGGTCTCGGAGGAGCTTTCGTTCTCGACGGGGGCGGTGTTCGATCTGTCGGGGGGACGGGCGACGTATTAGGGGGCTCGTCGGAGATCGTAATGCTGTTGCCCTGTCGCCCGGGGATGAATCGCCGGAACAGGTGTGCCGGAGCCAGGCCTTGTCAATGCGGCGCAATGCCTGGTAGGGGCGCATGGCATGCGCCCGTTCCCGGCCACAATGCCGCGATTTTGCCAACCCGGTCCCGGACGCCTACGCCGTGGCTGGGCAACCGGGCGCATGCCATGCGCCCCTACAACGGCCTGGCGATCTCCGGTCTGTCCGTTCCTCACGAACCGACGACCTCGATTTCGCCTCGTCCCCCTTTCACGGCAGGGGGACGAGGTGGTTGCCATTGTCCGCCTACCCCCGGTTGTGGACCAGGAAGTCGTTGGCGAAGTAAGCGTGATCGCCGTCGAGGAGCAGGTTGTAGAGCTGGGTGGAGGGGTCGGCTGGGACACCGATCAGGCTCTGCAGGGGGACAGGCTCCATGTGGATCTCCGCCGCGTCGGGGACGCCTCCGCCCGCCATCGCGGGGATGCGGACGGCCGTAAGGGTGAGCAGGTTGTCGCCGACTTTCAGCCGCTGGACGGGGATGTTCGGGTTCTCCCGCCTCGTCGCCACCGGGTCGATCGCCTTCCAGCCGTCCGGGGTGGCAAATGGGTGCTCGGAGGTGACGAAGGGCTGCAACCCGTTCAGGCCGTACAGCAAGCGGGTGCCCAGGGGAGGAGTATCGACGAACGTGACGCGGTTGATCTTGCCCTCTCGCCCGAGGACGGCATCGCCGACCTGGATCGTCTCGATCGGGCGGGAGGTGCCATCGGCCATCGCGATCCGCGTCCCGGCGGTGAAGCAAGTGGTGAAGCAGATGCCCCCACGGCAATCGATGAAGCCAGGCCCGCAGTCTTCAACGTTGTCGCACTCGCTGCAGCGCTGCAGGGCCGGGAGGTACGGGAGCCCATTCGGGCAGAAGGTCTCGCCGCTGCCGCAGGTACCCGGTGGGCGGCAGCGCGAATTGCCGTTGGAGTAGACGCAGCAGACGCAGGCGTCGTTGCAGATCGCGTGATTGCTGGCGCAGATCTTGTTGCCGCACTGCGCTTGTGTGACCTGGGCATCGGCCGCCTGCCGTAGCCCAACCGCCGCGAGCAGGCCAGCCGTCAGCCCCTTTACGGTCGTGCGGCGGGTGAAGTCCGCGGCCAGTCTTCGGGATAGTTCGTCGAACCGGGTTCCGTCCATCCGTCTGTTCCCCTTGGCATCCGAAAATCCCGACTCTCGTCCGAGGCGGGATGACGTGACTGATTCGGTTATGGTGGAGCGCCCGCTCCAGGAACATCGCCACTCTAGGGCATGGCGGATGAAAGTCAAGCAGTTGGCGGCGGCGGTGCGAGGCGATGGCCGGACTGACTCGCGTGAGGCCGGCGCGAACGTGCGCAGATTATTGACGCGGCGGCTCCCACGGGTTGTAGAGTTGAAGGTCCAAGCCCTCGAAGTGTCGGATGTTTCGGGTCGCGAGGATCAGGCCGTGTTCGGCGGCGGTTGCGGCGAAGAAGGCGTCCATGGGGTCAAGTTCGGCGCCTTGATACTTGGAGCGGGCCATGAGCATCCCCCACGCCGCCGCGACCGCTTCATTGATCGGCAGAATGCGTGCCGCGAACCGCTCGCGGAGATCAACGCGGACCCACTCGGCCATTGCGTCTCTGCGCCGGCCGGCAGGCATGAGGTGTACTCCGCGTTCTAGCTCGGCAAACATTGCCACGCTCACGTACAGGTCGGGCTCATTAGCCCGTATCCATGCCAGGACTCGAGGTTCGGCGTTCTCCTTGACAAGTTCCGAAACGACGTTCGTGTCAACGAGATGGGTCACAGGTCGATATCCCGCGGCTTGCTCCGCACCCGCTCCAAGTCGATGCCAGAGCCATAGAGCGGCGAGTTGCGAAAGAACTCGACGAGCGATTCTTTCGGCTTCGTGCGCCGCGCCCACTCCTCGGCGGAAACGACGACGACCGCCTTCTTTCCGCGCCGGGTGATCGTCTGCGGACCGTCGTGCAGAGCGTTCTCGATAACCTCGCTCAGGTGGGCCTTGGCGTCGGCGACAGACCACGTCTTTGGCTTCGTGGCAGTGCTCATTCCCGCTCCAATCTCATTAGATAGTCAATATAGTCATCATGACCATGATGATGCTGAAGGACTGCCGTGTCAATGGTCGAGCGCAGGCATCTCCGCGAGGTATCTGAGTTGGGAGACGAGTGCGCGCCAGTAGGCGGCCGTGTTGACGACGGCCATGTTGGCGGGTGCGTCGGCGCCGCCCAGGAAGAGGGGGATGCGCAGGCCGACGCAGTCGGTGTGCGCGAGGGGGCAGAGGTCCGGGTTGTGGGTGGACCAGTCTTGCCAGCGGTCCCGGGAGCAGGAGGCGACGCCGTCACCGGCATGGAATCCGGCGAAGGTGGATGGCTCCGGGTCGGCGCCGTCGGCTTCGGGGTCGAAGCTGAGGAGCAGGGGCTCGCTCGGATCGGCTGGGTGGGGGCGGCGGCGGTTGAGGGCGTACTGGCGGCCGAGCCAGTCGACGCCGACGCAGACGAGCCGGTCGCGGTATTTGGGGAACGCCTGGGTGACGAACCGCTCCGCCTCCGCGGCGGAGGCGGCAGTATGGAGCCGATAGAGGCCGTTCTGGCAGGTGGCGCCGGCGAAGGCCGTCATGATCTCGCGGTAACCGGCGACCTGGGCGTTCTCCCACAGGGGAGGAGCCTCTTGGGGGGTATCGGGCAGATCAATTGGGCCGAAGGTGGAGCGGAACTGGTCGATCACGGAGGGAGAGACCCCTAACTCCCCCAGCCCCCCTTCCCCTTGCCGCAGCGGGGAAAGGGGGGAGCTAGGCGGCGATCTTGGACGGGAACCGGTAGGGTCTCGTGCGCGTCAGGAGAGGAAGGCTGGGAAGCTTTGGGGTGAGAGGGTGTCGACGTCGCGGCCGGCCCAATCTCCGCGGTGCATCTCCGCCCACATCCGGTCGGCGCCGGACTGCAGGTCAGCGCTGAGCTGGTCCAGATCGACGCCGGGAATCTGGCGGTCGCGCATGACGACTTCGCCGTCGACGAGCACGGTCTCCAGGTCATCGGCCTGGGCGCTGAAGACCAGGTTTTTCACCGGGTCGCGCATGGGGGTCATCGTCAGGCTCTGGCCGGACCAGATGAGCAGATCGGCTTTGGCGCCCGGGGCGATCCGGCCGAGGTCGTCGCGGCCCAGAGCCTTGGCGCCGCCGAGGGTGGCGGCGGTGAAGACATCGGCGGCGGTGGCGACCTCGGTGCGGCGGTCGACGATTTTGGAGACGACCGCCGTGTAGCGCAGGGCTTCGATCATGCTCTGCGGGGCGGTGTCGGTGGCGAGGGTCATATTGACACCGCGCTCCAGGTAGCGGGCAAAACTCTCCATGGCGATGCCGCGCCTCGCAAACACCCAGACGGCGTGGGCGACGTTGCTGCCGGTGTCCGCCAGGATGCCGATGTCGTCGCCGTGGTACTGGGCCCAGGAGCCGCCCGCCAGGACGATGCAGTGGCCGAGGATGACGTCCGGCCCGAGGAAGCCGATGTCGCGTAGCCACTCCAGCGGGGTTTTGCCGTGGCGGCGGGTCATCTCCTGGAACTCTGGGACCGACTGGGAGACGTGCAGCGCGAGGGGCACACCCATGCTGGTGGCGGCGTCGCGCGAGCGGCGGAGGAGGTCCTCGGTGCAGGTATCGACCTGAGACGGGGTGAGGTAGCCCTTGATGCGGCCGTTGGCGCGCCCATCGACCCGCTCGATGAACTTGATGGCCGATTGCATATTGGCCAGTCCTGCCGCTTCGTCCCAGTCGTACTTGACCGTCTTGCCGTCGTCGGTGTACCAGCGGCCGGAGCGGTAGCCCTGGCCGACGTAGGCCCTGATCCCGATGCGCTCGGCCTGGGCGACGACCTCGTCGCCGTAGGAGCCGATCTCGACGATGGTGGTCGTGCCAGTGCGCAGCAATTCCGCCATCGAGAAGGCGACGCAGGCACGGTGGGCGGCATCGTCAGCGGCGGTGGAGCGGGCCGGGAGGTACTCGAACAGGCCGGAGAGGTAGAACTGGCGGCTGCCCCGGTCCTCGACGAAGCTCTTGTCCAGCGGGGATTCGTACAGGTGGGCGTGGGTGTTGATCAGGCCCGGGGTGAGGATCTTGCCGGTGGCGTCCAGCGTCTCGTCGACCGGCTCGTCGAAGCTGCCGGCGGGGCCGACGTGGACGATGGAGTCGCCCTCGATGACGACGACGCCATCGCGCAGGTAGCGGTGCCCGCCGTCCTGGTAGGCGATGATGTGGGACGCGTTGATGATCCGTCGAGCCATGCCGCCTCATCCTCCCTGGGCGCGAACCGCCGCGTTCCTTTCGGTCATCGAACGGGCGTAAGCGCCAGTATCGCGGTTCGAACCCGTGTGGGAACAGGTCTCCGCGTCCCGCGCCCACCCCCCGCCATCGGTGATCCGCCCGGCCAACCACACGTCGCCGCTAATCCCGGTCGCCGGGCGCGCTTAGGCAGTCTTGCCGATGTGCCTGCGATTTGCGGCCCTTAAGCTGCTCCTGATCGCGGGAATCCGCCGAACGGTCCCGCCAAGGAGGAGCTGTGCCGACACCCAAGCTCACGGCACCCGCCGCCGCGACGGCGGACGCCGGTCGACGATCCGCTCGGGACATCACGCTCAACCCGGTCCGGGTTGCGCTCGCAACGGCTCCAGTTCGCGGGTCGGGAACGAACCGCGGCCACGTCTGGAAACGGCCAAGCGCGCGCCACCTCGCTCAGCCTCGTGCCGCGACGGGAGCCGCTCGGCTCGGTTCCAAGTCCGCTCACGCCGTTGATCGGTCGAACCCGCGAGCTCGCCACCATGCAGGAACGGTTCGCGCGTCCCGATGCACGCCTCCTGACGCTCACCGGCCCTGGCGGCGTCGGCAAGACGCGCCTTGCCCTCGCGCTCGCGGCCGATCTGGCGCCGGTTCACCCCGATGGCGTCTGGTTCGTGCCCCTCGCGGCCATCGCCGACCCCGATCTCGTCCCGTCCGCCATCGCCCAGGTGCTCGGCGTCCGCGAGACCGCGGAGCAATCGCTGCCGATCGCCGTTCAGGCCTTTCTCCGACGCCGGTGCGCGCTCCTGGTGCTCGACAACTTCGAGCACCTGCGATCGGGCGAATCCTTCATCGCCAACCTCCTCGCCGCGTGTTCCCGGCTCAAGATTCTGGTCACCAGCCGGTCCCGATTGCGGCTGACTGGCGAGCACGAGGTCGTCGTTCCGCCGCTAATGCTTCCCGACCGCGCACGCCCGGTGGCTCTTCCCGAGCTCGCCGCCTGTGAATCGGTGGCCCTCTTCGTCGATCGCGTGCGCGGCTTCCAGCCCAGCTTCGAGTTGTCCGAAGGGGATGCGCCGGTCATCGCCGAGCTCTGCCATCGCCTCGAAGGACTCCCGCTCGCCATCGAACTCGCCGCCGCCCGGATCAAGGTCCTGTCTCCCCCGGCCCTGCTCGGCCGCCTTGCGAATCGCCTCGCCATCCTTACCGACGGCCCGCGCGACCTGCCACCGCGGCAACGCGCCATGCGGGATACGATCCTCTGGAGCTACGATCTGCTCTCGGTCGAGGAGCAAGCCCTGTTTCGCCGCCTCGCGGTCTTCGTTGGTGGGTTCACGCTCGATGCGGCCGAAGCCATAGGGCGAGGGTCCGTCCTTGACGGCATCGCCACCCTCGTCGACCACAGCCTGATCCAGCGAGTCGACGGGCCGTCGGGTGAACCGCGCTTCGTCATGCGGGAGACCATCCGCGAGTTCGCGCGAGAACTCCTCACGAGCAGCGGCGAGGACGCCGCCGTGCGGGCGGCGCACGCGGACTGGTGCCGCGCATTCGCGGCCCAGGCCGAGCCGCGCCTGACCGGTCCCGATCAGGCCTCCTGGCTCAATCGGCTCGATGCGGAGATGGCCAATTTCCGGGCGGCCTTGACCTGGCTTTCGGCCAATGGCGCCGCCGCCCAGTCCCTGGACCTGGCCGCGTCGCTCTCCCACTTTTGGGGGGTCCGCGCCTATCTCGCGGAAGGGCGCCGGTGGCTCGAAGACCTGCTCCCCGGGGCGACTGACCATTCGGACGCCGCGACTCAGGCAACGGCGTTGAAGGGGCTTGCGTTCCTCGCCTACCAGCAACGCGACCTGGAGACGGCCGTCCAATGCCACCAACACGTCGTGACGCTCAGCAGGACCGGCGGCGACCGCTCCGGCACCGCCTTCTCCCTCGTCGCCCTGGGGTACCACGCCGACCGCGTCGGCGATCGCCGCCGAGGCGAGGCCTTGATCGAGGAGGGCCTCGCCGTCTCCCGCGAATGCCAGGATGATGTCGGCATCGCCCACGCGCTCGATGCCCTCGGCATCGTCGCGATGCTCCATGCCGAGCGCGCACGGGCCACGGCGCTGCTCGAAGCGAGCCTCGCCCATGCCCGCGCGGTTGGACACGAATGGCAGATGGCGATCACGTTGACCAATCTCGGCGTGCTCGCAAACCACCGGCGCGACTACGGCCGCGCCCGAACGCTGCTCGAAGAAGCACTCGTCCGCTCCCGCGCCCTCGGCAGCAACTGGCTTGTCCCGTTCGGTCTCGCCTACCTCGGGCTCGTCGCCCATGAGACGGGCGACCCGGACGAAGCGGCCAATCGCTTCACCGAAAGCCTCGAGCTCTGCCGGTACCGGGGCGCGCAACTTCCCACCCCACGCTGCCTGGAAGGGCTGGCGGCGGTCGCCGCGACGCGCGATCTCCCCGAGCGTGCCGCCCGTCTCTTCGCGGCCGCCGACGCGATGCGCACCGCCATCGATGGCCCGATACTCGCCGCCGACCGCGCGGTGTACGACCCCATTCTCGCCACCGTTCGCCGCGACCTGGGCGAGCCCGCCTTTGCTTCCGCGTGGCAGACCGGCGCGAACCTGACGGTCGATGCGGCGATCGATGAGGCGATGTCCACCGCGGCGGACATAGACCGTGTTGCCCAGCCCGCTTCTGCCGAGCGCTCGACGCGCTTTGGCCTGACCAGCCGCGAGCGCGATGTCTTGCGTCTCCTGGCGGCGCGCGCGACCGACCGCGAAATCGCCGCCGATCTCTTCATCAGCCCGCGAACCGTAGCCCGGCACGTGGCCGGCATCCTCGGCAAGCTGGGGGCCGAGAACCGGCGCGACGCCGCCGCCATCGCCCTACGCGCCGGGCTGGTCTAGCCATCGGCGTGTCGCAGCTGGTCATTTTGTACCCACTGCTGACTCCTCACGGCGCAGTGCGATTTGGTCAATTTCGACGGATGCGTAGAACGCTCGCGCGGCGCACGCTCAATCCCAGGCACATTCGGCCGGTCGCCGCAGGTGGAGGTCACCTGCGGTACCGGCGTGGTCACGCGTGACGCGGCGGCACGGTCCGCCGCGGTAGGAGGATCTAGCATGGACCCCCGACGACTCGACGAGCACATTCCCGCCCCGGCGGCACTTCTTTCTCGCCGGGACGCCGTCCGCCGTCTCGGCGCTGGCGGCCTCGCCGTCGCGCTGACGGCGCCCGGCCTCGGCCGGGCGGCCGCGCAAGACGCGACACCCGGCACCACCCCAGTCGCGCAGGATGCGGTCGCGGTCGTCGCCGCGGGCCTGACCAATCCGCGCGGGTTCACCTGGGACGACGATGGCACGCTCTACCTGGCCCTCGCCGGCAGCGGCGGCACCACGCCGGGACCCGAGGGATCGCCCTTCCAGGGCGGCTCGACCGCCAGCGTTGCCATCGTTCGCGACGGTCAGGCAGTCACGTTCGCCAGCGACCTCCCCTCGGCCATCTGGCCCGAGGTCAACTGGGTCTGGGGCGCGATGGACCTGGCGATCTTGGAGGGTCAGCTCTACCTGCTCAACGGCGGGGGCGGCCCCGTTCACGGGAACCCCTACGCGCCGAGCGGGGTCTACCGGCTCGCCGCCGATGGGAGCGCCGCGGTCCTGGCCGACCTCGGGGCCTGGATTGCGCAGAACCCGGTCGCCCGCCTCCCGGCCGAGGGCTTCCCCAACGAGGGCTCGTTGTTCGCGATGCTCCCTGTCGGTGATGCCCTGTGGGTCAGCGACGCGGTCAACGCCCAGATCCTCTCGGTCACGCCGGCCGGCGAGATCGCCCGCGTGGCCGATCTCTCGGAGTACCGCTCTACCCCGATTACCCCCGACGGCCTGGCCCCGGCGCCAGATGGCGGGGTCTACGTCGGCGACGAGACGGTCGCCCCCTTCGTCGACGAGACCGCCATCATCACCCACGTCGCGCCCGACGGCACGGTGACGGATGCCTGGACGGGGCTGACGGCGGTGACCGACCTGGCGGTCGGGCCGGACGGCGCGCTCTACGCGGCGGAGATGTCGACCGGCAACCTCGACGAGCCGCCGTTCCTGCGGCGCGGGACGGGTCGGATCGTGCGGCAGACCGGCCCGGACAGCGCCGAGGTGGTCGCGACCGGGTTGGATCTCCCGGTGATGATCGAGTTCGGCCCGGACGGCGGCCTCTACGTGGCCCAGCCGGCCCTTGGGGCGAACGACGGCGAGGGAAGCCTGCTCCGCCTCGACCTGACGACGGACGATCCGATCGTCGTGGCCGCGCCCGGGACACCGGTGGCGGGCACGCCGTCGGCGTAGCCAGCCAGTGGCCGGCGCAGGCGTCCCTCGACGCCCTGGTGGGGAATGGTCAGTTTTTACCCACCTCGCATCCTCTAAGCAGCTCCCGAATTGGTCATTCTCGACGGATGTGCGTTGCTCGCCGGAAGGGCATCGTAGGTGTACGCCACCGCTCACGGCCGGCTCGGCCCGGCGGAGCGGTGGCGGTGGGCGGCCGCCGGTCGTCAGGCCGCGCGTCCCATCTTTCTCCCACGCCGTTCGCCTCCAGCCCGTCACCGCACTGGCGCAATCCGAAAGCGACGGCGTGGGCCACCCCGGACCTCAATTCCGGAAGGAGCATCGTCACCGTGTCGAAACGTTGGAAATGGCTCGTCGTCCCCCTCCTCCTCGCCGTCGCGATCCTGAGCCTGCAGCCCGATCTCGGTTCCGCCAAAACCAAAACACCGAGGCAGACCCGGGAGCAGGTCCAGCAGAACTGCTACGCGCTGGGCGGTCTCTTCTACAGCAATGCCTTGGGCTACGGCTGCATGTATTACGACACCGGGCTGCAGGTCGACTGCTTCTGGATCGGCCCCTGCCAGACCGCGTGCCACGAACGCTACGGGTGCGACTGCGCATTCTTTGAGCCTTTCGTCGATCTCTGTGTCCGTATCTTCGTCACCCCGGAAACGTCCACCGACCCGCGCCAGCCGGACCAGTCCCCCAGCGGCGACCGGCCCGAGTCGGCGCCCGGCGGTGGCACGGGGGGCGGAAGCGACGCCCAGACCCCGCTCTGACCCTAACGACCGCGACCGGAACCAGCAGACCCCATAGCGGTAACCCGGCGACTGCGTCCTCGAAATCGCCTGCGGCACCGGCATAGTCGCACGGACCAAGGAGGAGACATGAGCGAAAACCAGTATGACGTGATCATCGTGGGCGCGCGCTGCGCCGGGTCGCCGACGGCGATGCTCCTGGCCCGGAAGGGCTACAAGGTGCTCGTCGTCGACAGGGCGACCTTCCCGAGCGACACGATCTCGACGCACCTCATCCACCCGCCGGGCGTGGCGGCGCTGAAGCGCTGGGGGCTGCTCGACCGGCTGTTCTGGCGACGGGATGTCCGCCGATCGACACGTACGCGTTCGACTTCGGCCCGTTCGCGATCGCGGGCTGCTCCCGGCACGGCCGAGTTCCCGGTCGCCTACGCCCCCGGCGGACCGTGCTGGACAAGCTGCTTGTGGACGCCGCGGCCGAGGCGGGAGCCGAGGTGCGGGAGGGGTTCACCGTCGAGGAGATCGTCATCGAGGACGGCCGCGTCACCGGCATTCGCGGCCACGGCAAGGGCGGCGCGACCGTCACCGAGCACGCCCGGGTGGTCATCGGCGCGGACGGCCGGCACTCGATGCGTGGCGAAGGCCGTGCGCGCCGAGCAGTACAACGAGAAGCCGCAGCTTCTAGGCGAGCTACTACACCTACTGGAGCGGGCTGCCGATGAACGGCCGCTTCGAGGTCTACATCCGCCCGGACCGGGCATTCGCGGCGTGGCCCACGAACGACGACCTGACGCTCGTCATCGGCGGCTGGCCGTTCGCGGAGTTCGAGGCGAACAAGAAGGACATCGAAGGCAACTTCCTCAAGATGTTCGACCTGGCGCCCGCATTCGCCGAGCGGCTTCGCGGCGCCAGGCGCGAAGAGCGCTTCGTCGGCGCGGCGGTGCCGAACTATTTCCGCAAGCCGTTCGGTCCCGGCTGGGCGCTGGTCGGCGACGCCGGCTACAACAAGGACTTCATCACGGCTCAGGGGATCAGCGACGCCTTCCGGGACGCCGAGCTGTGCGCCACCGCGCTGGACGAGTCGTTCTCCGGCGCGCGCCCCTTCGACGTCGCGATGGGTGACTACCAGTCCACCCGCGATGAGCAGCGTCCTGCCGATGTACGAGTTCACCTGCCAACTCGCGACGCTGGAGCCGCCGCCGCCCGAGATGCAGCAGCTGCTCGGCGGCGATGCACGGCAACCAGGACGGCGATGGACGGGTTCGCGCGGATCAACGCCGGCGTGACGTCGCCGGCCGAGTTCTTCTCTGAAGAGAACGTCGAACGCATCATCGCCGATGCCGCGAAGCGGCAAGCCGCCTAGAAGACGACAGCCGCACCGGCTGCATCCCTCGCGGACATCCCGGCTAAGCATTTGAGCATCGCGACCGGAGATTGCAGATGACGACCGTACGCTGGCAGGTGGAAACGTCCGCCGCCGAACCGATGCGAACCAAAGAACGAGTCGAGACCGTCGTCATCGGCGCGGGGCAGGCGGGCCTGGCCGTCAGCCGCTGTCTGACCGATCAAGGCCGCGACCACGTCATCCTGGAGCGGGCGACGCGCCTGGCCGAGCCATGGCGCAGCGAGCGCTGGGACTCATTCACCCTGGTGACGCCGAACTGGTCACACCACCTGCCCGGATTCCCCTACCAGGGCGACAACCCGGATGGCTTCATGGGCCGGGACGATGTCGTGCACTACTTCGAGGCCTACGCGGCCTCCTTCCATCCTCCGATTCGGTTCGGCGTCGGGGTGACGGCCGTCGAGCCGCATCCGTTCGGGACCGGCTTCGTCATCACGACCGACGCCGGCCGTCTGGAGGCGGCCAACGTCGTCATCGCGACCGGCAAGTTCCGACACCCAACGTTACCCGCCGCGGCCGCCGAACTACCCGCGACGATCCTCCAACTCCATTCGACCCAGTACCGGAACCCGGACGCCCTCCCCCCCGGCGCGGTCCTCGTCGTCGGCGCGGCCCAATCGGGCTGCCAGATCGCCGAGGAGCTGTACCAGAGCGGGCGACCGGTGTACCTGAGCGTCGGCGGTGCGGGCCGGTTGCCCCGCCGCTATCGCGGCAGAGACATCGTCTGGTGGTTGATTCAGTCCGGATTCTTAGACCAATCCTTCGCCACCGCCCCGGAGCCGAAGTCCCGCGTCCCAAGCCCACAGCCATACGTCTCCGGCAGGGACGGCGGGCGGACACTCAACCTGCACCAATTCGCCCGCTACGGGGTACAGCTCCTCGGCCGGGTACGCGGTGCGGACGACGGCACGCTCCGGCTCGCTCCGGACCTCCACGAGAACCTGGCGAAAGGCGACGGATTCGCCGCATTCATCACGAAAATGATCGACAACTTCATCGCGAAGGTAGACCTCGACGCGCCGCCCGTCGAAGACGCACCGCCGCTCCAGGACGGCTTCGCCACCACCCATTGACCCACCTCGACCTGGCCGCCACCGGAATCACCTCGATCGTCTGGGCTACGGGCTACGCTCCGCTCGACTTGAGTTGGGTCCGATTCCCCGTTTTCGCCAGCGACGGCTTCCCCGTCCAGCAACCCAGCGTGAGCGCGGTACCAGGTCTCTACTTCCTCGGCCTCGGTTGGCCCCACACCCGCAAGTCAGCCACCATCGTCGGCGTCGGCGACGACGCCACCCAGGTCGCGGACGCCATCGCCGGCCGAGCAGGCGTTACGGCAAGGTGACGGTATATCGACCGGACCGAGTGCGGTCGCGGTTGATGCGGACACGATGCCCGTTTCACTGCACGAACGTCGAACCATAGTGCACGACACGCTTTAGTCGGAGAGCGGGCGGTCGCACAGGCGCGGGGCGACGGCCCGACGCGGTGTGGGACGGCATCCGGCCGTCCGGCCGGATGTCCGGCAGCCGACGCCGCCCGCGTTCACGGACCCGCTGTTGGAGCCCATGGCCGGCTCGTGGCAGGCGCGGGTGAACCCGCCTGGCAGGCCGAGGTGGCCGTGGTGGGGGAAGCCTTCGCCCGGCGGACGGCGGAACAGGAAGCGGCGGCACTCTTCTGGGCCGGCGGGCCCGACGCGAACGATGGTGTTGCCCTCGATGACGACGACACGGTCCCGCAGGTAGAGGTGTGGGACGCTTCGATCCGCTACCGGGTGCCTGCCACGGGTCCCTCCTGATCTGATCGGCCACGATGCCGTTGCGTCCGACATTAGACTGGGAGGCCGGGGCGGACGCAAGAGGCAGAGGTGCCGGTCGGGTAGCGGAGGCGGCGGAGGCAGGTTCCGGCTGACGGTCCAGGAAGTCCAGCATGACCGGACCGACCACCTCGGGACGGCTCGATTGCACCCGGTGGTTGGTGAGACCGTCCTGGCCGGCGTGGTTGACGATGAGCAGTTCCGAGGTGGGGATGCACCGGCGCATCGTCAACGCCTGCTCCATGCCGTTGAACATGTCGGCCTCGCCGCTGATCAGCAGGGTCGGGACGGTGATCCGGCGAAGGTCGTCCTCGCCCAGGCCGAGGCCGGTGGCGGCCATGGCCGCGATCTGGCCGGCAAGATCGCGCCAGTAGCCTGGGTAGTGGTGAGGATCGTGGCGGGCGGCGAGGGAGTGGGCCAGATCGGGGAGGTCGCGCTCCAGCGCGGCGGCATCGAAGAGGCCGAGTGCCCCGTGCTCCTCGGCGCCGATGTGGTAGTTGGCGCCGACGCAGACCAGGGAGCGGATCAGATCGGGACGGGAGAGGGCGAGCCCCAGGCCGGCTTCCGCGCCCATGCTGAAGCCGGCAAGGTGGACCGGTCCGAGATCGAACCACTCGACGGCGGCGGCCAGATCGGCGATCAGCTGGGGGTAGGTGAGGCGGCCGTCGGGGTTGCCGGTGCGGCCGTGGCCGCGTTGCTCCAGGGCGATGGCGTGAAACCGGCCGGCGAACACCGGTTGCAGGATCGACCAGCCGGATTGCACGCCGGGGCCGACCGCGCCAAGCGCGCCGTGCAGGAGGAGGAGCGGCTCGCCCCGACCCGCCTCCTCGTAGGACATCCGGATACCGTTGACCTCGGCGGAGGGCATGGTTGCGCTCCTTTCGGGCCGACTGCGCATCCGCGGGCGGCGCGCAACGCATCAGGCGAATTCGCGCAGGAGCGGGCGCAACACCTCGGCCATCTCCGCCGGCCGATCGAGGTACGGAGCGTGGCCGCCGGGGATCTCCCGCACCGCCATCCCCGCACGCTCGGCCAACCAGGCGCAGACCTCGCGGAAGAACGGGGCGCTCTCCCTGCCCACCAGCACCTGCGTTGGGACCGTCACCGCGGTCAGCGCCGTCTCACCTGGGACGAAATCCTCGAACGATCCGAACTCCATGCTGAAGAAGGTCTCAGCGTTGCCCAACATCCTCTCCCGAAGCCGCGGATCCAGGCTCTCGTAGACGGCATCCCCGGCGGCGGCGCGGAGGAAGGCTTCCAGGCCCAGGCGTGGCCCGCCGGCAGCCATCCCCGCCTGGATCGCGGACTGAATCGGCGCCATTGCCGCCTGCGGGTCGGCCAACACCGGTATCAGGGGCGGCTCGTGAACGACCGCACCGCGCAGCACGTCCGGGTGGCGCAGCAGGAGGTTGAGGAGGATCGTCGCGCCCCAACTGGTGCCAACCACCGTCGTCGGGACGAGTCGGAGGGTCTGCAGCAATCCGGCTGCGTCGTCGGCCTGCTCGTCCATGGACGTTCGAGTCCAATTGGTCGGACGGGGGCTGCGGGAATTACCGCGCCGGTCGTAGCTAACAACGGTGAACTCGTCGGCCAGGCGCCCGCCGACCTGTTCCCAGTGGCCGGCATCGCCCGTGGCGCCAGAGATCAGTAGGACAGCCGGCCCACTGCCTCGGATCTCGACGTACAGGTCCGTCCCATTGACTGACATCGTGGTGCTGCGAGGAACTGTCGTCGTGACCATGCTTGCTTCCCCTTGCTTGATCGCCCTCAGGCGGGGCGTCCTTGGGAGCAGCATGCGCCCGGGCCGCTACGGCGGCATCGGGTGTTTCCCCTATTTCTTGCGGTGCTGAGATCACTGCGGTTGCGGCGTCATCAGGCCATGTTAGGCCAGGAGATCGTGCTCCATTGCGAACAGTGCGGCGGCGGCCCTGCTCGAGACGCCGATCTTGGTGTAGATGTGGCCCACGTGGTGCTCCGCTGTCTTGGGCGAAATGGAGAGGCGGTCGGCGACCTGCTTGTATGCGGCACCGCGGGCGATGAGGCGGAGCACATCGACTTCGCGCTCGGTCAGCCCGGCCGGCCAGGGGCGGCGACGGACGCCATGGTGCCCGGCCGCCTCCAGGACGCAGCGGACTGCGTTGCCGTCAAGCCGGCCGCTGTCCGCTTCGGCTGCGAGTTGCCTGGCCGCGGACTGGGGTGACAGGGCTGGGCGGTGGGGTCGCTCCTGGGTCATCGCCTGGTAGACGTCGGCCGCGGCCAAGATGCGGGCTGCCGGCGGCAGGAGCGCTGCCGGGCTGCCGCGGTGATATCCGGAGCCGTCCAGGCGCTCGTGATGGGCCCCGGCGAGGGCGGCCAGAGGCGTCAGCTCGGCCACATACGAGAGGATGCGCTCGGAGAAATAGGGGTGGAGCCGCACCCGCTCCCACTCGGCGCGCGTGAGCGGTCCGGGTTTGTCCCAGATGCCGTTCGGGATGCCCGTTCGGCCAAGGTCGTGAACCAGCGCCGCCCGGCGCAGGTTGATCGCCACCGCATCCCCTAGCCCGGCGTGCTGGGCCGCCCGCTCGGCCAGGGAGGCCACGCCCGACGAGTGGCCGCGCATGAAGGGCGATTTGAGATCGGTGAAGGCGGCAAAGGCGTGCAGCACCTTGTCGAGCCGGACATCGCTGACCTGGATCCACGGGGCTGGCTCGGCGGCGAGCGCGGCATCCCAGGCCGACGCGTCCGCGGCGTCCACGAGCCACCGCTCGCCGCGATCGAGGAAGACGTCCACAAGGGCGGGGTCGTACGCCGTCGCACGGCGGCGACGGAGGGTCTCCGCGACCGCATTCCAGCCGCCGAGGCGGTGGAAGACGGCGACGTCACCGGCGATGGCCACGATGCGCGCGGGGATGGGGATTGCCTCGCCGGACAGATCTCCGGGTAGCCCCTTTCCGTTCCACCACTCGAAGACGTGGGCGAAGTTTGCGCTCACGGTCTCCGCCAGGCCGATGCGGCCCGCCAGCATGCTGGCGACCTCGCAGTGGATGGCGAGCGACCGCTTGACGCCGCTGGTACCGCTCGCCAGCACGCGGCCCACGTTGCGGATGCGGGTCAGGGGCGGAGCGCCGGCGTCGAACCGCCGGACCAGGAACGCCAGGAACTCGGGGGTGCCGGCCATCACGACGGGCGCCACGCCCTCGGAGTAGGCGATCTCGTCGCCGCCGACGAGGGCGGCCCGCTCATGGGCATCGGCGGTGCAGCCCACGAAGCGTAGGAGGGCGAGGTAGTAGGTGTCCGAGAGGATCGGTCCATCCAGCCCAAGCTCGCTCCCCACGGCGACCGAGAGCCGGCAGGTGCGCAGCGCGTGCTCCAGCGGCTGACCGATGCCGAGGTCGATCGCCAGCGAAAGGGCGGCGACGAGTTCGGCGAGGCGAACGCGAGAGACGTCTTCGGCGGTCATCAACCCCCCGGGATTGCGTCCGCCGAGCAGGCATGACGCATTGCCGAACGCGGTTCGAAAGGCTGATGCTACGCTACACCCGCAATGGGTTCTGTCAAGTTGCGGCGGTGAAGAGTAGCCGCGTACCGACGCTGGTCTGGACGTATGCCTCGGGCAGCTTGGCTGCCAGCAAGTGAGTCGCCCTCCAGCCGGTGCAGTGGCCCGGCACCACTACCGCCGGGCCGATCCCCGCCAGCTCGTCCAGCGTCCTGGGGATGATCGCCTCGAAGAGTCCGCCGCTCAGGTGGAGCCCGCCGACGAAGCCATAGACCGGCTCGACGCCGGTCAGCCGCCGGGCGTGGCGTAGGACGTTGATCACGCCGGCGTGGCTGCAGGCGGAGAGGACGACCAATCCCCGCTCACGGACGTGGACAACCACGGCCTGGTCGTCCCAGATCCAGGTGTCCGGCTCCCAGCCACCGTCGGTTCGGGCCTGCTGGATCGGGAAACCCTTCTCGAAGTCCGTCTCCCGCTCGACCTGCCCGGTCACCAGCACCGTCCCGTCCAGCAGCAGCGAGGGGCCGCGCTCCTCGACCACCTCCCAGCCCTCCCGGTCGAGGTCCTGGTGGCTGGGTGGCGGCAGCCGCATCTCCGTACCGGTCGGGAAGACGACCTTGCGCTCCCGCCAGGCGTCAGGGTGGAGCACCAGCGGCAGCCCCGTTCGCCCCATCCGCCGGGCGAGACCCTCCAGGCCGCCGTGGTGGTCGGCGTGGCCGTGGGAGAGGACCATCGTGCGGACATTCTTGGGGTCGAGACCGAGCACGTCGAGGTTGTAGATCGCCGTCTCGCGCCCCATCCCGGCGTCGTAGAGCAGGGTCTCGCGGCGATCGCCCGTGGTCACGGTCAGGAGCAGAGCGTAGCCGTGCTCGGCCCGCAGCGGCTCGCGCTCGAACGAATCCCAGACCAGGGGCGGGCGCAGGACGCCTTCCGTGCTGGGCATCAGGACGTCAATCGAGTTGTCGACGACGATGGTCACCTCGGCCGCGTCGACCGGCCGCAGGGTTACGCGCTCAGTCATGGCCTCCTCCGGGCCGGCCTCAGGCGGCCGGCGACGCCGCGATCTCCAGCAAGAGGTCTGCCAGCTCGCGGAGTTCAGAGGCAACGGCAAATGGCGGGTGCCCTCGAGGCGGGCCTGAGCTTGCGGCCGATCGCTGCCCCCGAGGCCGCTCACGGACGAGGGCTCACGCCGCCAGCTCGAGCAGAACCTCAGCCAGTTCCGCCGGGTGCGTGACATAGGGCAGGTGCGGGGTCGCCATCTCCCGGTAGCGCCATCCCGCGCTTTCCCGGGCCATCTCGGCATGGCGGTCAAAGGCCGCGTTCTCGAACAGTCGACACCGGACGAATACATGGTTCACCCGAGCGACCGCTGGATTCGAATGCGTCAGACGATCGGTGAAATGCCTGAATGGTGTTGGTGCGAGGCGGGCCAACATCCACGCGACGTCCTCATCCGCCGTCACGCCCCAGGGTCCGCGCACGATCTCGTCCCACGGCGGGGGCGCGAACCGGGGCAAGCGCCAGCCCTGGCCTTCGGCCTTCACCAGATCCTCCATCGCTTGCCGGCGCCCAGCGGGCAGGAGGTCGACGAGGCTTTGACCGTCGGCGGGCACGAACGCATCCAGGTAGACGACGGCGGCGAGTCGCTCCGGCACCCGATCCGCAACACCCGCGATCACCATGCCTCCCGAGCTGTTGCCGACCAGGATCACGCGCCGCAGGTCCTCAAACTCCAGGACATTGACGACGTCTTCGACGTGGGTCGCGAGACTGATCGCCTCATTTGCCAGGTGGACCCGTTCGCCCAGTCCGGTGAGGGTGGGCGTATAGACATCGTGTCCGCGAGTGCGCAAGCGTGACGTCACCTTCCGCCAGCACCACCCGCCGAGCCAGGCAGGGTGCACGAGCACGAATGTGGCCATCTCAGTTCCTTTCCGAGATCGGGGACGGCGCGGGCTTCCGGGCCGTCAGGCTGGCGTAGGCGATCTGGCCGAAGAAGCGGCCGGCCTCGACCCGTTGCCGGGCCTCGCGTCTTGAGGGCGGCGGCCAGATCGGCTCCGATCGTCCCCGCGCCCGCCAGGAAATCCGCGCCCCGATCGACCAGCGTCAGCAGGTAGGTCGGCTCGGCGATCTGGGCGTAGCCGAAGCTGCGGAACGTCTCGACGGCGAAGCCGCCGGATCGGACGAGCGCCGGCAGCTTGCGGACCAACCAGCGGTCGTGGACGAGCCAGTTGCCATCACGGCGTCGGCGCACGCCTGGAGCGGGTCCGCCTCGCCCAGCGCCAGCGTGATCGTGGAGTAGTCGCCGTCGAAGACCGCCAGCCAGCCGCCCGGGCGCAGCACCCGGTGGGCCTCGGCCAGCGCCCGCTCGGGCTCCGGCACATGGCAGAGCGTCGTGTGGAAGACGACGGCGTCGAACTCGGCGTCGCCGAACGGCAGGGCCCGCCCGTCCGCCACCTGGAACGAGAGGTTGCCCAGGTCCGCGGCCAGCGTCCGGGCCCGCGCCAGCAGCCCGGGCGACGGATCGACCCCGACGACCGCGGCGACGCCCGGTCGAGCGGCGAGGACGCGGCTGACCGCGCCGGTGCCGCAGCCGACCTCCAGGACCCGGGCGTCCGGCGGGAAGGGGACGTCGGCGAGGTAGGCGTCGCGCATCGCCTCCTGCTGCGGATCGGCGGCCCGGATCTCCAGGGCCCCGGCGATCCACTCGACGACCGTGGGATCGGCCTCGGCGATGTTGGCGTAGACGTCCGGCATCGGCGACTCCCTTCAGTGGACTGATCTGGATCTCGGACTGGACGCGACCGCCTCGACGGCAGCGTTGAAGACGAAGACGGGGTCGGTGAAGGTCCTGAAGGGCGTCGGACCGAGACGGTCCACCACCCAGCGACGGTCGGACTCGTCGGTCATCTGCCAGACGTCGCGGACGAAGTCCTCCCACGGAACCGGCGCCAGACTCGGGATGAGCCAACCGTCGCCCTCTGTGCGGACCCGGTCCTCCCACTGCTGCCGCGGATAGGTGATCAGGTCGATTGTCGCCTGGCCCTCCTCCGGCACGAACGCGTCCAGGTAGACCACGTGCGCCAGCCGATCCGGCGCCCGGCCGGCGACGGCGGTGATCAGCGTTCCGCCGTTGCTGTGCCCGACCAGGATCACGCCCTCCAACGCTTCATAGGACAAGACGTTCACGACATCCTGGACGTGGGTCTCCAGGCCGGTCGACGGCTGCGCCAGGTGGGAACGGTCGCCCAGCCCGGTGAGCGTCGGCGTGAAGACCTCATGACCGCTCGCCCGCAGCAGCGGCGTCACCTTTTCCAGCACCAGCCGCCGTACCAGGCCCCGTGGACCTGCCATCTTTGAGGTCCCCTTCTTACCCGGTCTACCACCGGTCGAAGTATTCGCACGAATCGTCGCGCTCGGCGGTCGTTGGTCGGTTCCCGCTCAGTTCTTACGCGGCGCGCTTGACGATGTAGGCGTAGTAGTTGCAGGACCCGAAGAAGACGCCCTCCGCCATCGCCCCCCGCTGGTACTGCAGCCACGCTTCCACCCTGTCCGCCGGCATCAAGCCCGCGCGCACCATCAGCGGCGCGTACACCTCGATAGCGTTTCGGTAGAAGCCACCGGCACCGATGTCGGCGTAGACCCAGGCGAGCAGATCCTCCCGCTCGAGACCCGCCTGCCGCAGGAGGCGTGGGAGCTCGCGCAGGACCCGAGGGTTGTTCACGACCGTGGCGATGAAGGCCTCGTCCATGGCCTTGGCGAAGACCGGGTCGGGGTGGTCGAAGGTCCACGAGGCATAGTCCCCGTCGAAGACCGCGATCCGGCCGGCCGGCCGGACGACCCGCGCCGCTTCCGTGAGCAGCGCGAGTGGATCGCCGACGTGGCTGATCGTGGTGTGGGCGACGACGGCGTCGAACGCGGCGTCGGGGTAGGGCAACGCCGTGGCGTCGCCGGCCTCGAAGGTGACGCGGTCGGCCATACCCGCCTCGGCAGTCAGGCGACGCGCCGCCTCGATCAGCCGGGGGCTGTGGTCCAGTCCGACGACCTGCCCAGCGAAGCCGGAGCGGGCGGCGATACCGCGGGAGACCACCCCGGTGCCGCAGCCGAGGTCGAGAACCCGGGCGTCTGAGGCAAGGGCGAGCCGATCAAGGTACGCCTCCCGCCACCGGGTAAAGGTCGGGTCCGTGCCACGGAACTCCAGCCGGGCGGCGATGGCCTCCACGGTGGCATCGTCGAGCTCGTTGATGGAGAGAAAAACGTCGCCTGGCATCTCCGCACCTCCTCGCTTAGCCGATCCGGCCGGGCGCCGCCGGGCCCGCATGCCGACCCAGGAAATCCAGAATGACCGGCCCGACCACCTCTGGCCGGGTGGCCTGCACCCGGTGGTTGTCCATCCCGTCCAGCCCCGCGTGGTTGAGGATAAGAAGCTCTGCGTTCGGGATGCTCCGTCGCATCGCGAGCGCCTGCTCCAGGCCGTTGAACACATCGGTCTCGCCCGAAATCAGCAGCGTCGGAATTGGAATGCGCCGCAGGTCGGCCTCGGTCCACGCCAGCTCGGTCTCGACCATCGCCCGAATCTGCCGGACTAACTCCCGCCAGTAGCCGGGATGGTGATACGCGTCGTGACGGCGGGCCAGCTCGGCGGCGAAGCTCGGGAAGGTCGCGTTCCAGCGCCTCCGCGTCGAAGAGCCCGAGGGCGTCGCGCGTCTGGTCATCAATGCGGTAGTTGGCCCCGACGCAGACGAGGGAGCGAAGCAGCTCCGGCCGGGTCATGCCGAGAACGAGCCCCACCTCCCCGCCAAGGCTGAACCCGGCTACGTGGGCGGGGGCGAGTTCCATCCGCGCGACAAAGGCGGCGACGTCCTCGGCGATCTGGGCGTAGGAGAGCCGACCGGCGGGGTTGTCCGTCCGGCCGTGGCCGCGATGCTCCAAGGAGAAGGTGCGGTAGCGGGCGGCCAGGGCGGGCAGCAGCGCCACCCAGCCGGACTGGGCGGCGGGGTCGACGGCGCCGAGGGCGCCGTGCAGCAGCAGAAGCGGCTCGCCCTGCCCCTCCTCCTCGTAGTACATCCGGATGTCGTTGACCTCGGCGTAGGGCATCGCGGCGCTCCTCTCGTCGGTGGATGGGGTCTCGGTGGCCGTGGCCACCGCACTATCCAAGGTCTCGCCGGTTCCCCGGTGGCGGTCGGGGACCGCGACGATCGTCTCG
Organism: uncultured Chloroflexia bacterium; assembly: GCA_963849635.1. Lineage (GTDB taxonomy): Bacteria > Chloroflexota > Chloroflexia > Thermomicrobiales > UBA6265 > CAVRUD01. Next base: position 86,755 of record CAWKIA010000030.1, read on the forward strand.
CACCGATGGCGACGTCGTTCTCGAAGCCGCCGGCAGTCGTGCCGCCGTCGCACTGGTCGCGTTTGCCCGGCCCGCCATCGAGGTGATCGACGCCAGCCGCACCATCAAGGGTGTCGTCGCCTCCGCCGGCTTCGACCCAGTCGTTGCCAGCGCCGGCCTCGATGTCATCGGCCCCATCGAGCGAGCAGATCCGATCGTGGCCGCCAAGGCCCGCGATCACGTCCGGACCGACGGTGCCGACAATGACGTCGTCGCCGCTGGTGCCAACGACCTTCACCGGGCGGCCGCTCGAGCTGGTGGCAATGACGATCGTCGCCGCGACGCCGCCGCAGCTGGGAGGCGGGAAGAGCCGCGAGGGCGGAATCGTCTCGATCGGCTGGTGGGGCAGTTCTCGCGGCTGGACCTCGGCGTCAACGTCCGGCAAGGTCGAGACGAGCGGCCCCTCGGGCGGGGCGTGGTGAAGACAACGGTGACGGTCGCGCCAGGGCCGACGACGGCCGGCAAGCTTGGGTCGCCCACGATCTGATAGCCGTCCGGCACGTCCACCTCTGAGATCACCCAATCGCCGGGGGCGAGATCGGCGACCTTCACCCAACCAACCCGGGCGTCGGCATCGCTGCCGGCGTTGTCGCAGACCTCTCCGACGTAGGTTGGACCGTCGAAGGAGTGACAACTTCCGCCAAGCGCGTTTCCATCCTGGTCTTCGACCAGAACGATTACCGTCCCGACCTCACCGGCCGCGATGGGGAGTGCCGGGAAGGCGAGGAGTAGGGCGATACCGAGTCCAATCGTGAGGCTGGATGCGATGCGGAGGATGCGAGTCATGGTGGTGCTCCTTGCTCCCTGCTCGTCGAGTTCAGGAGCGAGCGGGCTACGAGGATGTTGTACCGATCCTGCTCCGACTCCAGCGCGCCGGCATCGGCAACGCTGCCTATTCGCGCCGAGGGCCGTCTACAGACAGCGGCAGGTCGCGAGGTCGCGCTGCCGGCCCGCACAGCACGGCTCGTGGCAGACCCGGCACTCCCGCGGGTGACGCAGGCAGTGCCCGTCCGTCCGACGCTCGGTGCAGAGGATGCCGTCTGGACTGGTCGGATCCGGGATCGTGAAGCAGTTCTCGCAGACGCCGGGAGAGGTGTCGCAACAGAATCGGAGGCCAACGGGCGCCCCAAAACCGTCGACATCAAAGCATGTGACCGTGGGGGATTGGCAGATAATTTGTTCGATGCAGGTCCCGTTCTGGCAGGTAGCATTCGGCCGGCAGACGGTGCCGTCGGGCCGTGGCGAATCCAGGCTGTTCAGGTCGCAGAGTTCGCAGTCGGGATCGCACCGGCCTGGGTCCGGCAAGCAGGTCCCGCCCTCGCAGATTCCGCATGCTCCCGCGCAGAGCGCGCCGTCGTTCGCCGGTTCGCAGGTCATGTTCGGCCCGGAGCAGACCTGGCACACGGATCCGCAGCGTTGGTCGTCGGGCTGGCAGGTCCCGTTAAGGCAAGCGCCGCATTCGGCCCCGCAATCGGCGGTGTCGGGAGCGGGCTGGCAGGCTCCGCCCTGGCAGGTGAGGCAGACCCCGCACGAATCGCCCGCGGGAGCCGAGACGCACGTCAGGGAACCGGCGTCGCAGACTTCGCACTCCGAGTTGCACCGGGTGTCGTCGGGTTGGCATCGGCCGCCCTGGCAGGTGGCGCACAGGCTGCATGGGATCCCGTCTCGGAAGGTCCGACAGGCGAAAAACGTCGAGTCGCAGAACGTGCACAGGTGTTCGCCGACTCCGCAGATTGTGCTGTCGGGGAAGCACTGACCGCCTTCGCAAACGCCGCAATCCTGGCCGCAGCGCTCGCCGTCGGGCTGGGGCACGCAGGCGAAGGTAGCATCGCAGATGTGGCAGGGCTGGCAGTTCGTGGCATCCGGGACACATTGGCCGCCCTGGCAACTGCCGCACCCCCGGCCACAGGGCTCACCGTCCTCGCGTCGCCGGCAGACACCGCCCATGGGAGGGCGTGGTGGCCGAGGTGGCCGGGGTCGGGGAGCTTGCTGCGCCGTGACATCGGCCCCGTTTGAGGAACGCCAGCAACCCGCCAGCGACGCTGCTGGCGAGGGCGCGGAGCACCCCGCGCCGGGAGATTGTCAGGGTGCGGGTCAGGTCGTCGAAGTGGTTGCCATCCACGGCAGGCGTTCCCTCGCGCGGTGGGGTCCGGTCGCGCGAGCGCCGCGGCCCCTCCCGTCATTCGGCGATCACCGATAGGCCAGCGCGACCAGGGTCTGGAACGGGATGACCACATGGTCGCCCTCGGTCTGCCTGCTCAGCGGGCCCTCCATGTCCGCGGCGATGGCCGCGACGAGCTCCCGCCGCGCGGCGGCGTCGAGGTGCTGCATGGCCGGGATCGCCGCCGTATCGACGTCGATCTCGCCAGCGAGGAAGAGGGCGGGATGGGGAAAGCGCGCCGTCACCGAACCGGGGACGATCTCCACGTCATGGAAGCCGGCCCCCGCCAGCAGCGTTCGCAGCTCGTCGCTGTCGCCGAGCGCGAAGATGTCGCCGACACCTGACGCTCCGAGGTGGCGCAGGATCACCGTGTCGAGTGTCTGGTAGAACGGGTGCCGCTCGATTCCCTGGAAGACGTGGACCGCGATCCGCCCGCCGGCGGCCGTCACCCGATGCATTTCGGACAGGGCGGCCGCGCGGTCGGCGAAGAACATCAGGCCAAACTGGCACAGGATAAGCTCGAAGCTGTGGTCCGGGAACGGGAGGGCCTCGGCGCGGCCTTCGCGCCACTCGATCGCCAGGTCCTCCCGCTCGCTCGCCGACCGGGCGACGGCGAGCATCCCCGGACTGAGATCGAGGCCGGTGACGCTCCCGGCCGCGCCGGCGCGACGCGCAACACCGCGGGCGACGACACCCGTGCCGCAGGCGATATCCAGCACCCGTTCGCCCGGTCGTGGCTTGGCGAGGTCCAAAAACAGTTGGGCGCAGGGTGCGAAGAGTGGCGGCACCATGTAGCTCTCGTATGTCTCGGCCGGATTACTCACAGGCTCTCCCCTCACACGCCGGCTCTGTTCCAAGACTGCCCAGAATCACGGCTCGACCGGGCGAAACCACTGATGCGGCGTGCTCGCCAGGATGCCCCTTTGGCATTGGGGAAGCCGTTCGTGCATTGCCCATCCTGAGGGAGGGGACGGTGACGCACATCGGACGATGTGCCTATTCTGGGTCGGTCGGAGTCCCATCTTGGCCGTGATCAAAGATTGCTGATTCGGCGGTGGTGTCGGCAAACACGATGACCCAGGCGGAAGCGAGCAGGGGCACCTCTGCTCCTCCTCGTGTGGCCGGTGGCATCAATCGTCGAAATGATCTTATCGGGACAGCCGGGCCAGGGAGGCCTCAGTCGGCGGTTTGGCTGTCCTGCTCGTCGAGGAAGACGAGGAAATCGAGCCAGCCGGGCGACCTGCCGAACCGGGTCAACTGCGCGGCCACCTCGCTCCGGTGCTGCGTCGCGTGGTTGGCCTGATGGAGCAGTTGCTGCCAGAGCGGATACGCCCAGGTCTCTCCCTGCAGGTTGACGTAGGCGACGACCCGCCCAAGGTCGTCTTCGCCCAGGCCGGCGACGAAGGCATGCGTCTCCGCCTCGACCTCCGACCAGCGGCCGCTGAGTGTGGCGATGTCGGGAAAGGTTGCCGGATCCCAGAGCGCGGCCGGAGACCGGCCCCGCCACCGTTCGAGAAAGAGCCACTCGGAGGCGGCAACGTGGACTAAGGTGTCCCGGATTGAGCCATATCCTCCGCCGTCGGCGGCGACCAACTGGTCTAGGCTGAGGCCCTCCGCCGCCACGAGTAGCCGGGAATTGGCCCAGGCACCGTAGGCGTAGAGGGTGCGGATGGCGGTGGCAAGCATGAGCGATTCCTCCTGAAGGTGTCGTTCAGGTGATCGGTTTATCCTCTCCCGTCCGTCGAATACTGATCCTGATACCCGTGGCCGCTCATCGGCCGACGTGCCTAGATTGGTTTGGAAGGCGTCCCAGTTTGGCCGCGCTCGAGCCGCGCCGCCTCTCGAACCGCTTCCGTGCGCGAGTGGACGCCCAGCTTGGCCAGGATCGACGAGATGTGGTGGGCGACGGTCCGGGGCGAGAGGTAGAGGTGCGCGGCGATCTCGGCGTTGCGACGGCCCTCCGCTATCAGCGCCAGGATCTCAACTTCCCGTTGGGTCAGTTGGGCCGGGTTCGCCTGGGTCGCCGGGCGCGGCCCCCGGGGGATGTCGCGCACGCCCAACTCGCGCAAACGGCGGCCCGCGATCGCCGCCGCCGGACCGGCCTCCAGGCGCGTGAACTCCGCGTGCGCCGCCCGCAACGCGGCTTCGTCTCCGTCGATCAGGGCCTGGGCCGCCTCGTAGGGACAGCCCAACGCCTGCCACGTGCGGCGGCGGCCGCCCAATCGCCGACAAGCTGAAGCGCAAACGGTTCGAGGATGCCCGGCGGCGGGGACGGGAGTTCCTCCACCCGCCAGAGCCAGACGGCCAGCTCGCCGAGGAGCCAGGAATGACGATGTCTCAGGACTAGCTCATAGATATCGCGCGCTTCCGCCACCACCCGGTCGCGGTCGCCCGCGAGCCAGGCCGCTTCTGCCCGCGCGGCGCGGACCGGCGCTAGGCGCTGCAACTCGCCCGTCCGTTCCGCCAGTGCCAGCGCCTCGTCCAATACGGCCGCCGCTTCGGGATCTCCTCGGCGCACCCGCACGCGGCCGACCGCAACCAGGGCCATGATCCGGCTGACCGACGAGACGTTGGCCTGGTGGGTGACCGAGCCGGCCGTCTCGACCGCGTCGGACCATTGCCCCTGGTAGAACTGGGAGAGGGAGCGCCAGGCCAGCATATACAGGCGTTGGTGATCGAGGTCGTGCTCTGCGCAGTAGGCGATTCCGGCGATGAGATAGCGGTCGGCGTCCGCGAACCGGTAGGCTGCGGCACGGCCGACCCCGAGGTTCGAAAACGCGCGCGCGGCATGCTCTTCCAGGCCGGCATCCCGCGCCAGGGCAAGGCTCCGCTCCAGGTCGTCGCGGCCCCGCTCGTCGCTGTCGGCCAATCGGGCCATGCCGACGGTGTTGAGGGCGTGGATCAGTGTCTCGGTCTCGCCGAGCGATTCGGCCAGCGCGATGGCTCGCTCTCCCCAGGCGACCGCGTCGTCCTGGTCCCAGGCAACCAGGCGGAATGCCGCCTGGTTGCCGTAGGCCATCGCGAGCTGCGGCCCGGGCGGGAGAGCCGCGAGGACTGCGAGGGCGGCCCGCGCTGCCTCGACGGCTTCGGCCCCGCGTCCGCTGAACCAGAGCAGGCGGGAGAGCCGCCGCAGGGCATCGCCTTCCCGCAACTGGTCGCCCGTTTGCCTCCAAAGCGCCAGTGCGGCCTCGCCGGCTGCAATCGCCTCGGTCATTTGGTCCGTCAGGTAGCACTCGTGCGACCGCGCCTGCAGCAGTGTGGCGCGCCGCTCTGGCGGGAGACCGGAAGCGAACCGGAGTGCGCGCGCATATTGAGCCGCTGCCTCACGATGCGCCCCGAGGGTGGCGGCACGCTCGGCCGCCGCCGGTGCGTACCCGAGCACTGCCTCGCCATCGCCCGCCTCCTCCGCATGATGCGACAGCCGGGTCAGATCCGGCGCCGGAGTCGCTCTTAGCGCCGCAAGGACCCGCGCGTGGAGATGGGTCCGGCGAGGTGACGCGATGACATCGAGGATTGCTTCCCGGGCCAGCTCGTGTCGGAAGGCGAGGTCGTTCCCCGCGGTGCGCAGCATCCCGCCCGCGATGCACTCCTCGACCGCGAGGTACCCCAGCGTCCCCGTCCGCGACTCCCCGGCGCAGACTTGCTCCAGTAGCCACGGCGTCACATGGACCCCGATCACGGCCGCGGCGTCGAGCGTCGCCCGACCGGCCGGCGAGAGGCGGGCGGCACGGGCGAGCACGGCATCCCGAACCGTTGGCGGGACACCGACCCCGCCCACCGCGAGCACTTCGGTGACAAAGAAGGGGTTGCCGCCGGTTTGGTGGTGGAGCGAGACGGGGTCGAGATCGCGGTCCGCAGTCAGCGCGCGCACGGCGTCCACCGACAGCGGAGGAAGCTCCAGGCGGCGCACGGCCGCCGCGGTCGCGAGATCGCCCAGAACCAGACGGAGCGGATGCGCCGGCCCAACCTCGTCGTCGCGGTAGGTGACGAGCAGTAGCGCTCGGATCGCGCTGAGGCGCCGCCCGAGGTAACGGAGGAGATCGAGCGTAGCCTCGTCCGCCCAGTGGGCATCCTCGACGACGGCGACTGTGGGGCCGGGGCCAGCGGCCAACTCGGCCAGAACGGCGCCGTACAGCTCATCCCGCCGAGCGGCCGCGTGAACGAGCCGCTCCAGATCGCCGCCCACGGCGGCGGCGATGTCGAGCAGTGGTCCGAGCGGGCGAGGCGTCGAGAGCGGGTCGCAGGCTCCCAATAGTACCCGCGCGTGCCCCCGCGCCTCGGCGCAGAAGCGCCGCACCAGGGCCGTCTTACCAACGCCCGCCTCCCCTCCCAGGAGCACGAGGCAGCCCTGCCCACCGGCCGCTTCCCGCAAGAGACCGCCGAGCTCTGTCAGGTACGACGTTCGCTCCAAGAGCTCCATGTTGGTCGACCTCGGCCGCGCGGAAGGCGAGAAGGAGAGAGAGGGATGGAAGGGGCGATGCATGCATCGCCCGTACGGGAACCGCCCGGCACGGGAACGCGGCGATCCCGCCGGAGTACATCATACGACCGGGCGCGCATGCATTGCCCCGTCCATCACCGACGACACAAACCCAATCCGCCGGGTACCATCATTCGGCGTCCGGCGTCTTGCGTCAGGAACCAGACGCCGTCTGATTCCTGAGGCCGATGAGTCCAAGGAGGTTAGGTTGCTGTCACCGTTGCGCTTTGGGATCGGCAGCATGCAGGTCGGGAGGATGATGGAGCTGGCGGGCTCGACCGAGGGGCTGCTGGAGTACGTCTTGACCTTTGACCACGCGGCGGCGGTGCGGGATCTGGCCGAGCATGGCTTCGGAATCATCGAGCTTTCGGGCGATGTCGAGATTTTCCTGCCAGGCGCGTACAGCGACGGGGCGATCGAAGGATTGGCTGCGCTGAAGCAGGAGCTGGGGCTGGCCTACACGGTTCACCTACCGATGTGGTCGGTGGAACCGTCGTCGCCGCAGCAGGACGTGCGCCGGGGATCGGTCGACGCGGTCGTGCGGGCCATCAAGACGATTGCGCCGCTAGAGCCGGAGGTCTATGTCCTCCACGCGACCAATTCCCTGGCGGCCGAGATGGGTCGTTGGCGGATGCCGCCGGTTGCGAAGACCGCCCTACTGGGCATCTTGCAGGCCAACGCCCAGAAATCGCTTGAAGAGATCCTGGAGGCGACCGGGATCGCCAGCCGGTCGCTGGCCATTGAGACGATCGAGTTCCCGTTCGACCTGACGCTGGATCTGGCGGAGGAATTGGACCTGGGGATCTGTGTCGATGTCGGCCACGTGCTGGCCGGGTTCTCAGGTCGGCTCGATCCGTTCGAGGCGATTGAGCGAGCGCTGCCGCGGCTGGCGGAGATCCACTTGCATGACTCGCCGCGGATGGGTCCGGACGGCGAGATGCGCTACGACCTCGACCACCGGCCGCTGGGCACAGCGGATCTGGATGTGCCCCGGCTGCTGCGGACACTTGAGACGGCGGGATTCAGCGGGCCGATAATCTTCGAGCTGGCGCTCGACCAGGCGGTGGCGTCGATGGGGTACATCCGGGAGCTCGCGCCGGTGTAGATCGGCATCGACCTCGTTTTCTTGACAAACTTGATCAACTACTCTAGATTCCTGCCAACAATCGAACACGTGATGACCTCATCCAGAGGGGCAGAGGGACCGGCCCGTTGAAGCCCCAGCAACCTCCGGCGTATCGGCCGGGAGGGTGCTAACTCCGTCAGCGTCAGGCTGAGAGATGAGAGGCATTTGCCGCTGCGGTCATGCTGACCCCGGTGATCCGCCCTCTCTCCGCCGCGCGAGAGGGCTTTTTTGTGTCTCTGACCGACATTCCTCAGATTATCAGGGCGATGGGCCGACACGCTTCGTTCTCCGAGGTGTTGGCGTTTGTAGGGCAGGGCTTGCCCTGCCCGGCGTCCTGGTCGGAAACGTGGGCAGGGCAAGCCCTGCCCCTACCAGGCAGCGCCTCTGTGTTGCCGTTGCACTAGGTCGCGACCGGCGCCGGGCCGGTGGTGCGGCGGACGATAAGTTCGCCGCGCAGGAGATCTGGAACCGGGCTCAGGTGATCACTCCCCTCCTGCCGGCCCGGTTCGGCCTGGTCGAGGAGGACGCGGACGGCGGTGGCGCCCAGGGCTTCGAACGGGATCTGGACGGTCGTCAGGGCTGGGGAGACGAAGCCAGCCAGGTCGATGTCGTCGCAGCCGATGATGGAGATATCCTCCGGTACCCTGAGTCCGCGGTCGTGGACGGCCCGGATCGCGCCGATGGCCATGTAGTCGTTGTGGGCGAAGATGGCGGTCAGGCCGTGGGATCGGTCCAGGAGACGGCCGGCGGCGCGGTAGCCGCCTTCGGCCGTCCAGACACCGCAGTCGGTCAGGTCAGGATCGTGATCCACCCCCACCTCCCGCAGCGCGTCGCGATAGCCGCTGTAGCGCCCGGTGAGCGGGCTGGTCTGCACTTCGCCGACGATCTGAGCGACGGTGCGGTGGCCCAGGCGGAGGAGGTGGCGGGTGGCGATCAGGCCGGTGTGGTGCTCGTCGATTCCGACAGCGGGGATGCCGCCCCCGGCGACGCTGAAGACGGTGACGGCGGTGGTCATCGCGCGGAGGGCATCGGCGTAGGTGGTATCGGTCTGGTGGGCGAGCGCGGCGCTGACGATGCCTTCGACACGGCGCTCGGCGAGTTGGCGGACGAGGCGCTCGGCGTGGTTGCCGCCGGGGTGGGCAAGGGTCGTCATGGCGAAGTAGCCGTTGGCGGTTGCCTCGCGTTCGACGCCGAGCATGAGGGGGGTGAGGACGTAGGAGGCCATGCCGGAGGCGACGAAGCCGAGCGAGTGGGTATTGCTCGTGACGAGACTTCGCGCTACCGTATTGGGCACATAGCCAAGGCGGTCCGCTGCGTTCTGCACACGTATCCTGGTCTCCGGGGCGACGCGGCCAGTGCCTTTGAGGGCTTTGCTGGCGGTCTGGAAGCTAACGCCCGCCTCGCGGGCGATGTCGCGCAGGGAGACGTGGGGCATCGACTTGCTCCAAGCGAACGTTCGCGCAACCCGGGGTTCTCCCGGAACATCCGGCCAAATCTACGCGCTAGCCCGGCCGGCGGCGCCACCTGTACCAAAACGACATGTAGCTCGCGTCACCATAGCAGGAGCGATCAACATTGAACACCTGGGGTAGGAGCGGCGTCGATCGTCAAGTTGCGCGAACGTTCGTGCATGGTCCGGGGCCGTAGGGGGATGCCCGGGGGGTTGGGTGGGGACTGGGGATGCCGTCCTGGCCCCGCCCGGGGCTAAAAGACCCCGGGCTACCTCCGGGACGGAAGCCGGCTCAAGCCGGCTCGCGAACTCGGGGCATCGCGCTGTGGGACGTCGATGGGGAACAGCCCATCGATGCCGCAACCTCGATGTTCCCCTGCCGGATCGGCAGCGCCTCCGGAGCGGTAGCACCGGAGCACGAAACTGCCTTGATGCGGCCCCGGGCCGCGTGTGCAACGGGAGTTCAGTGTGACGAAGAAACGTGTTCTTTTGGTGGGGGCAGGCGGGTTCGGCGGGGTCTGGGCCCGCACCTTCCTGCCCGCCTTCGCCGACCGGATTGAGGTCGCCGGCCTGGTCGACATCAATCCCGATGTTCTGGCCCGGGCAGGGGACGCCCTCGGCTTGCCCGAGTCAGCGCGCTTTACCGAGATGGAAGATGGGTTTGCTCAGACCGAGGCTGACTTCTGTGTCCTGGTGCTCCAACCCTTTCTGCGCTGGCGAGCGGTGAATCTGGCAGTCGAGCGTGGGATGGCGGTCCTGGCCGAGAAGCCGATCGCCGATTCCTGGGAGACGGCCCTGGCGATCCTGCGCCTCGCTCGCGAGTCGGGAGTCAAGCTCTCGGTCGTTCAGAACTACCGCTACTCTCGCCGGATCCGCACGCTGAAGTCGGTCCTCGACAGCGGCCAACTGGGCAGGATCAACACGATCAACGCCCGGTTCGCGGCCGACTACACGATCGACACAGCCGGTGGCGCGTTCCGCCACCAGATTCCGTACGCGATGCTCTATGAGGGGGCAGTTCACCACTTCGACCAGTTCCGCAACCTGGCTGGGGCGGACGGCGCCTGGATTGCAGGGCACCAATGGAACCCCGCCTGGAGCACCTTCGCCAATCCCACCACCGCCATGTTCCTCCTGACGATGACGAATGGAATCGCTTGTCAGTTCGAGATGAACCACGTCTCCCGGGGCCGCCAGAATGGCTGGCACCACGAGGGGTACTGGGTCGAGTGCGAGCACGGCGATGTGACCCTCGACGGGAACGACACCGTCCGGATCGAGGAGCACCTGGGTGGGGACCGCCTACGGGTGACTGAAGTCGAGCCGGTGTCCGCTCCGTTCGAGGATCACCGCTGGATCATCGACGAGTTTCTGAACTGGCTCGACGGCGGTCCAGCTCCGGTCACCAACGCCGAAGACAACATCTATACCGCCGCCCTCTCGTTCGCGGCGGTGGAGGCAATCAAGACCGGCTCTAGCGTGGACATCCAGGCGATGACTGCGGCCGGGCTGAACGCGTTGCAGACCCCCGCCAATTCCGCGGCCGATCGTGGCCGTGACCTCGTCGCCGGGGCGTAGGAACGCCCAATCGCTCAAGGAGGAGACGTCTATGCCCGTGATTCGCACGCCAGCCGAGGCGCCGGAATGGCTCAAGTGGAGCAATTTTGGGAGGGGGGTGGTCAACGACGCGTCGGAGTTGGAGAACCATTTCCACGACGCCGACGAGTACTGGCTGGTCTACGAGGGCCGCGCCCGGGTCAAGAGCGAGGGCCAGGAGTACGAGATCGGTCCCGGCGACATCTTGCTCACGAAGATGGGCGACGAGCACGACATCCTCGAGATCATCGAAGGGCCGCTGCGGACCTTTTGGATCGAAGACGAACTCCGGGGCCGGAAACGGCCGGGCCATCTGCACCGGCCGGAGGACGATTAGGGACCGCGTTTGTTGCGCCTCGGGGAGCGTTTGTCACGAGGACGTCGTGGATCAAGTTCGCCAACCTTGCTCCTTGTCATTCCGAGCTTGTCGAGGAATCTCGAAGGAAGCCTAGGAACGATGGATCCCTGGCCTCCGAGAAAACGGCGCCGCGTTCGCGCAGAAGGCGGCAAGGACGGAACCCCGTCTCCATCGAGATCCCTCGACAAGCTCGGGATGACAGGGGGGAGGCTGGCGCAGGAGGCAATGTGCAGGGGACACACGCCTCAATCTCTCATGGGCCGTAGTCGGGAGGGGGCACTCCCGGTCGCGTCATTAGGTAGAGGGAGTACAAGATGAATCGTCGACCGTACCAACCGAATCAGCCGCGGACGTTTGAAGAGGCGATCGGCGAGACGATGGCCCGGCATGGGCTTAGCCGCCGCGCCTTCGTTGGCGGTGGCGCTGCCCTGGCCGGTGCGGCTGCCTTCGGGGCCGGCCGGCCGCGGGGTGTGGGCGCCCAGGAGGTGGAGCTCGTCTTTACCTATTGGGGATCGCCGCAGGAGCAAGAGGCCGTCGCCCAGATGTGCGAGTCGTTCAACGGCGAGCACCCGAATATCACCGTGCGGCCGCAGTACGTCCCGAACGAGGGCTACACCGAGAAGATGACGACGATGCTGGCGGGCGGCACCCCGCCGGACATCGCCTACATGGACGCCGAGCAGGCCTTCGACTGGGCGCTGCAGGGCAAGACGCTCGATCTGGCCCCATTCGTGGCGGCCGATCCGGAGTCTGCCACCCTTTTGCCCAACACCAACTACACCTACGAGGGCGGCACCAAGGTCCTGAGCACCAGCCTCGCCATCGGCATCATGCTCACCTACTACAACAAGAAGATGTTCGCCGAGGCGGGCCTCAACGTGCCGCCTTCCAAGGCGGCTGAGGCCTGGCAGTGGAACGACTTCCTCGAGGTCGCCAAGCGGCTGACCAAGGATCGCGATGGTCGCGACGCCACCGATCCCGAGTTCGATCCCGACGACATCGACGTCTACGGCGTCAACTACCAGACGTGGTGGGGCGGCTACATGCCGTTCGTGATCAGCAATGGGGGCGAGTTCGCCAGCCCGGACGGGACGGAATTCTGGCTGAACAAGCCTGAGGCCGTCGAGGCGATTCAGGCCCTGGCCGACCTGACCTACGTCCACCACGTCGCCCCGACCCCGTCGCAGTCGTCGTCGATGCCGGCGACCGACATCCTCCTGCGCACGGGCAAGCTGGCGATCGACCTCAACGGCATGTGGAAGGTGCTCGACTACAGCCAGTACGACGACCTCGACTGGAGCGTCGGCGTCCTGCCGTACCACAAGCAGCCGATGACGCTGCGCTGGGGCATCCCGATCGTCGTCTCGTCGGCGGTCTCCGACCCGGCCGCCGCCTACGAGTTCTACCGCTGGCGCTATAGCCCGGACCGGATCGACCTCTACAAGCGGGGTCTGTGGATGCCGATCCAGGGCGAGTACTACACCGATCCCGCCAAGATCGACTCCTGGATCAACGGCAACCCTGGCACCTTCCCGGCGGAGTCGAAGGACGTCTTCATCGACTACGCCCTGAACAACGCCACCCAGCCCCCGATCTACTCCCTCCAGAATTTTGGACAAATCCAGAACGAAGCAGTGGTGCCGGGCCTGCAAGCCGTCTTCGCTGGCGAGAAGTCTGCCCAGGATGCGATGGACGAGGCCGCGGGCGTCGCGGTGATGAAGGGGCGGTACTAGGGAGATTCGGCGTTCGGCGTTCGGCGTTCGGGAATGGCCCCAATCCCTGCCGCGGTGACAGCCCTCACCCCGGCGCTACGCGCCACCCCTCTGCCGTGAGGGGGAGAAGGGACGAAAAAGCGCTCCCCCTCTCCCACGCACGGGAGAGGTGGTTGGGGGGTGAGGCCTGTTCCCGAACGCCGAACGCCGAAACCGGGAGAACAAGTTATGGCCATCGCGGTCGAACGCGCCGAGAAGAAGAGATGGGCGACGCGGTGGATCGCCGGGCCGAGACAGAGCGAGGCGCTCTGGGGGATGCTGTGTGTCGCGCCGGCGGTCCTCGGGTTCGTGCTCTGGTATCTGGGGCCGATGGTTGCCAGCCTGGTGCTGTCGTTCACCGATTATCAGGTGGCCGGGGGGACGGATTGGGTTGGGATCGACAATTTTCAGACGATGTTTCGGGATGACCACCTCTTCCGCAAAGCCCTGAAGGTGACGATCACCTATTCGCTCCTCAGTGTGCCCTGCCGGGTGATTGTCGCTTTTCTGCTGGCCATGCTGCTCAACCAGAAACTGCGGGCGCTTCCTCTCTTCCGGGCGATCTTCTACCTGCCGTCGATCGTGCCGCTGATCGCCAGCAGCGTCGTCTGGCTGTGGATGTTCAATCCTGATTTCGGACTCCTCAACAGCTTCCTGCGCGAAGTTGGGTTGGACAAGCAGCGTTGGACCTATAGCTCCGATACGGTCATTGCCCTCGCTGGTCCTGATGAGCCTGTGGGACATCGGCCCGATGATGATCATCTTCCTGGCAGGGTTGCAGGGCGTGCCGGGGCATCTCTACGACGCGGTCTCGGTGGACGGGGGCAACGCCTGGCACCGCTTTATCACGGTGACCGTGCCGATGACGACCCCGACCATCCTGTTCAATCTGGTCCTGAGCGTGATCGCCGCCTTCCAGACCTTCGTCCAGGCCTTCATCATGACCGATGGCGGCCCGAACAATAACAGCCTCTTCTACGGCTTCTATCTGTATAGGAAGGCGTTCGAGGATGGGGACATGGGCTACGCCTCGGCCCTGGGCTGGGTGCTCTTCATGATCATCGCGGCCCTGAGCGTGATCATCTTTCGCTCCTCCAACCGCTGGGTCTACTACGAAGGAGGGGCGTAGCCATGGCGGCGGTGACGTACGCTCAGCCCGGCGGCGCTACACGGCGCAAGACCCTCCGCGTAGTTGGTCGAACGCTGCTCTACGTGGTCGCCATCGCTGGCAGTGCCCTCATGCTGCTGCCGCAGGTGTGGATGCTGCGATCCTCCCTGATGGACATCAATCAGATCTTCATCTATCCGCCGACGTGGATTCCGGAGCCATGGGAGTTCCAGAACTACCCGGATGTCTTCGATACCGTGCCGTTCCTGCGGTACTTCCAGAACACCCTGACGATTCTGATCCCGTCGGTGATTGGCACGGTCGTGACTGCCAGCCTGGCCGCCTACGGCTTCGCCCGGCTGCGCTGGCCGGGCCGCGACGTGGTCTTCGGGATCTTGATGACGACCCTGATGCTGCCCTACGCGGTGACTCTGATCCCGACCTTCCTGATCTGGTCGAATCTCGGGTTGATCAATACCTTCTGGCCGCTGATCGTCCCCTCGTGGTTCGGCGGCCACATCTTCTACATCTTTCTGCTGCGCCAGTTCTTCCGCAGCATCCCCCGCGATCTCGACGAGGCGGCCCTGATCGACGGCGCCAGCCCGATCCGGATCCTGTGGGACATCGTCCTGCCGCTCAGCCGGCCAGCCCTGATCAGCGTGGTCATCTTCGCGTCGCTCAACACCTGGAACGACTTCCTCCAGCCGCTGATCTACCTCAACGACGACCGCAAGTTCACGCTGGCCCTCGGGCTGGCCCAGTTTCGCGGGCTCTATAACTCCGAATGGCACCTACTCATGGCCGCGTCGATGCTCGTCGTCGCGCCAGTGCTGGTCTTGTTCGTCGTCGCCCAACGCTACTTCGTTGAAGGGATCGCGTTGACTGGGATCAAGGGGTAATGAAAAACGACGGTCCGGGGCATTGCCTTCGTAGGGGCGGACCTCCGTGTCCGCCCGGTCGCCGTCCGACCGGTCACTGGATGGAAACGCCGTTCCCAATGCGGGACGACGCGGTTGGCTATCGGGCGGACACGGAGGTCCGCCCCTACGACGGTTGAATCGCGGCAGTGACTGTGTGAGGTGGCTGATGTCCACCGTGCCCTTGTGCAGAGTGGGCAGAGTCACCAGTCGACTCTGTGGGAGGTGAGTGAGTGAGTTCCAACGATCTTTCGCGGGCCGCAATTCTTGAGCGGTTGCGATGCAAGGTGGCAGCGGGCCAGCCGATCATCGGCGGCGGCGCCGGGATTGGGCTGTCGGCCAAGAGCGCCGAGGCGGGCGGGATCGACCTGCTGGTGATCTACAACTCGGGGCGGTTCCGGATGGCGGGGCGGGGCTCGATGGCGGGGCTGATGCCCTACGGCGACGCCAACGCGATCGTTCTGGAGATGGCCAACGAGGTGTTGCCGGTTGTCAAGCACACGCCGGTGCTGGCCGGCGTATGTGGTACGGACCCGTTCCGCAACATTCCCCTGTTCCTGGAGCACATCAAGCACATCGGATTTGCTGGGGTGCAGAATTTCCCGACGGTCTGCCTGTTCGACGGCATCATCCGGGCGAACCTGGAGGAGACCGGGATGGGCTACGGCTTGGAGGTTGAGATGATCCGCAGCGCCCGGGCGCTCGACTTACTCACGACCCCCTACGCGGCGTCGCCCGACGAGGCCCGGGCGATGGCTGACGCGGGCGCCGACATCCTGGTCGCCCATATGGGCCTGACGACCTCTGGGATGATCGGGGCGCACACAGCGCCGTCTCTCGACGAGGCGGTTGCCCGGGTGCAGGCGATCCATGACGCCGCCAAGGAAGTCAATCCCGAGATCCTGGTCGTGTGCCATGGCGGCCCGATTGCGGAACCGGATGACGCGGCCTATGTCCTCGCCCACACGAAGGGCATCGCGGGCTTCTATGGCGCGTCCAGCATGGAGCGGTTGCCGACCGAGCGGGCAATCGCCGACAACGTCCGGCGCTTCACGGCGCTCACCCTTGGAGAGCAGGCATGACAGTACCCAGCGAGACTGCTTCACCACCGGCCATCAGCGTCGACCGCGCCGCCCTACCGACCGACACCTTCGCCTGGGGCCAGATGAAGTGGCTGGTCGCCCCGAGTTCAACTCCCGGCGCCAGCCTCACCTTCGGTGAGGTGATCGTGATGCCGGGAATGGGCCATACCCGTCACAACCACCCCGACGCCGAGGAGATCATCTACGTCCTCTCCGGCGAGGCCGAGCAGACCCTGAACGACGGGGAACCCTTCACTGTCAGAGCCGGGGACACCCTCTTCATCCCCGTCGGTGTCTATCACTCCACTATCAACACCGGCTGGGAGCCCTTCCGTGCGATCGTGGTCTACAACCCCGGCGGACCGGAACAGGCCTTCCGCCAGCTCGAAGATTTCCAGGAGGTCGCCCCCGGCGTGCTACCGGGGTGGCAGCGCGCGGAGTAAGGCCGACAGGCAGGCAATGAGAACGCTCGCGAACGTGCGTTGTACCAGAGATGCGCGGGTACCTCCGAGGTAGGGGGTAGGGCTTGCCCTACCCGGCCGCCAGCCGCAACGCTCATGTGGGGAACCGGGGCACCGCATGCGGATGCCCCTACAACCTCGACTGCCCCGGCGGGACGGATCCCCGCCGGCCTCTTCACCTATCGACCTAACGCGTTTCGCCCTAACGCGCCAACTGGATTGCCGCCAGAAGCGCGTCCATGTCGTATCCGCCGTTGTACCGTCGACCATTGACGTAGACGGTCGGCGTGTCGAAGACGCCGCTCCGAAGGCCGCCGCGCAAATCGTCCTCGACGCGTTCGGCGTAGCGGTGCCCGGCCACGACACGGCCGTCATCCTCCCTGTCGCCCGTGATCCCGAACTGGGCCGCGTACGCGGTCAGGTTGACCGGTTCGAGCGCGCCCTGACTGTCGACGAGATGATCGTGGACCTTCCAGAATGCTCCCCAATCTGCGGCCTCTTCGGCTAGCTCCGCCGCGGCCTGGGCGTTGGGGTGACGATCCCGGCGCGGGAAGTGGCGGTAGACCATCCGGAACCGGTCGCCGATGCGATGCTCCAATGCCCTGAGCGTGCCGAGCGCGTGCCGGGTATCAGGGCATTCGTAATCGCCGTAGACCACCACGGTCGCCGCCGCGTCCTCGGGGCCGCGCACATGGTCATCCGGCCCGACCGGCTCTTCGAGATACTCGCTGCCGCCGCCGTCGAACCAGCTCCACAGCCCGTCGCCGGTCGCCTGATCCAGTCCGTAGCTCGCGATGTGCCCGTCGAAGGAGACGCGGTCGCTTTCGTCGAACTGGCGCAGCAGTTCCGTCAGTTGGATTGTCGTCAGCTCTTCGAGCACCGCGGGACGTTGCGCCGTTTGCCGATCCATGGCTTCCCCTTGGTTGTGATCGATTTGGCTCGGTCGATAGCGCCATATTCCCGCTTTCCGCTCCTCACGGCAACCAGAGGGAGTCGACACCCGCGACCACGACCCAACTCTCGACCAACCGGCCCGCAACGACCCGGTCAATCGCAACCCCTGGCAGGCGCACGGACCGCCCCCGCTCGGGACAACCACCTGCCGATCCTCGCCGTGTTCCGCCAAGGACAAAGCGCCTGACTACCCGCTCGCCAGCGGCAAAAACCTCCTCCACCGTGACCGCTAGATCCTGGATCACCGCCCGGTATCCGGCGATGTCGATCCGGACCCCTTCCGGCCCATAGTGATCCCCGATCGGCAGATGGGCCACGTAATCGGGAGCGATCAGATCCGGCAGCAGATCGAACCTGCTCTCGCCCCAGACTTGCACCATTAACTGGCGGACAACATCCACATCCTTCTCGCAGGCAATCATGGCTCGGGGTCTCCGATCCCGCCCGTCAGCCAGAGGCTCGGCCCGTCACAGCCCGCGCCCGGTTCCGGTGCGTCGACGGCGTCACGCGCCGCTCGAATCGCGTCATCTACACGGGTTGAGTCCACCGGATCGACCAAGATCTGCAATCCCCAGGCCGAAACCACGATTGGCGCCGGGAGTCCTTCCGGATACGGGCTAATCAGCAACTCGTCATCCGACCGGGCCATCTCGCGCAAGTGCTCGATGTCTGCCGGGGCTACGCTGGGTCCGTACGTGATCCAGACCACCCCATGTTCCAGCGAGTGCACCGCGTGCTCGTCGCCGACCGGCTCCGTGTAGAACCCGCAGCGCTGCCAGACCGGCGAATGCTCCCCTTCGTTTGGAGGAACCTGGGCGTAGTCCACCGCCGCCATCGTGTGGTCGCCGGTGGTCGCCCCGATGCCAAACAGACCGGCACCAACCGCGACTACGGCCAGCACTGAGCCCGCCAGCCATCGCCGCCATCGGCGGCGGGTTCCACTCCGTTTCCGCTTCGTCGAAACCACTGTCTCTACCATCTCGCGTTCCATCTCGTTCTCCTTTGCTCGAAGTTCCGTTCGTTCACCGTCAGATCGTCCCCATCCGCCACCAAGCGGACTCCCCCTTCCCCCTGCCGCGCTACGGAAGAGCGGGTGGAAGGGGGTTGGGGGGTTAGGGGGCCGCAATTCAGTCCGCCGCGATTGGCTCCACCGCGTACCCTCCTTCAGTCACTGGCGCCGCAACTGGGATCGGCTGGACTGGAGCGGCCGGCGTTCCCTCGACCCGCAGGTCAGGCAGCCAGTTGAGCCAGCTCGGCAGGTACCAGTTGCGGTGACCGAGGAGCGCCATGCTGGCCGGCACCAGGACCGAGCGGACGATCGTGGCGTCGAGCAGGACCGCGATGGCCAGGCCGAAGCCCATCTGCTGGAACATCACCAGTTCGCCGCTGGCGAACCCGGCGAAGACCGCCACCATGATTAGCGCCGCGCCGGTGATGATCTTGCCGGTCGACTGCAGGCCCACCGCGACCGATTCGCGGTTGCGCTTGGTCAGGTCGTAGTGCTCCCGCACCCGGCTGAGCAGGAAGACGTGGTAGTCCATCGAGAGGCCGAAGAGGACGCAGAAGAGGAAGATCGGCAACCAAGGCTCGATCGTTGGTGACTGCTGGAAGCCGAGGAGATCCGCGCCGTGACCCTTCTGGAAGACCAGGACGAGCAGACCGTACGCCGACCCGACCGACAGCAGGTTCATGATGATCGCCTTCAGCGGCACCACCACCGAGCGGAAGGCCAGCAGCAGGAGGATGAAACTCAGGCCCAGGACGAAGGCGAAGACGATCGGGGTGTACTCGTCCACCACCGACTCAAGATCGGCGTTCAGGGCAGGAGCGCCAGTGACGAGTACCTCGGCCTGGGTACCGGCGAAGGCCGCCGGGGCCAACTCGTCCCGGAGTTGATCGACCGCATCCAGTGCGGCCGGCGAACTGGAATCGACCGTGAGCGGGATGCGCACCAGCGCCAGGTCACCCGCTGCATTCCATTCGGTTGGTTCGACATTGCCGAACACCGGATCCTGTGCCGTTGCCGCCACCAGGCGGTTGATTCCGGCCTGGACGTCGGCGCCCTGGGAGCCGTCGATAACGACTTCGACCGGCGAGATCAGCCCAGCGGCAAAGTCCTCGCTGAGGTAGGTGAACGCGGTTCGCACGTCGCTCGGGGGAAGTGATTCAACTCCGGACTGACCGCGATTCATGTCCACGTACGGGACAGCCGCCGCCAGCAACAGACCCGCGGCGAACACGACACTGATGATCGGCCGGGCCATCACGACCCGCGTGATCCGCCCCCAGAATCCGGCGTGGATGGTCTGATGGATTTGCTGAATCGGGGCGACGGAGGTGTCGTATTTGCGCTTGCGCGGCCAGTCGATCTTGTCGCCAAGTAGGCTCAGCATCGCCGGGACCAGGGTCAGCGAGGCGATCACGGCAACGATGACGACGAGGACCGCCCCGGCGCCGAGACTACGGAAGACGACGGTCGGGATCAGGAACATGCCCAGCAGGGCCAGAACGACTGTCGAACCAGAGAATAGGACCGCCTTGCTGGCAGTGCCGCCAGCGATCTCGATCGCCTGCTGCTTCGGCCGGCCGTTGCGCCGTTCTTCCCGGTAGCGCTCGACGATGAAGAGGG
Source organism: uncultured Chloroflexia bacterium (assembly GCA_963849635.1). GTDB lineage: Bacteria > Chloroflexota > Chloroflexia > Thermomicrobiales > UBA6265 > CAVRUD01. The sequence goes on from CAWKIA010000030.1 coordinate 106,867, forward strand.
CGTAGTCGATCCCGACCGCCATCCCGATCATCGTGATCATATTGACGACGAAGAAGGAGAGATCCATTACCCGGCCCAGCAGGGCCGTCAGCCCGACCGCGACGATAATGGACACGATCGCCAGCGCCAGTGGCACCCCGGCGGCAACCAGCGCGCCAAAGACCACGACCAGCACGACCAGCGAGGCAAGCATGCCCAGCCCCTCGCCCTTGATCAGGTCCTGTTCCGCGATGACGTTGAATTCTTCACTGACTGATGCGTCACCCACCGTCAGGACGCGAATGTCGCTGCCATCCTGGGCGGAAACGGCATCCACGTAGGTGCCGATGTTCTCTGATGCGGTGTCGAAGTCGCCGGCAAGCGTCACCGGGATCAAGAGGGTATGCCGGTCGGCCGAGACGAGGCCATCGGCAACCGGGCTTCCGGCGGCGTCCGCCTCGTACCAGGTCACCATCGAGGCGACCACGTCTGGTATTGCCCGTAACCCGGCGGCGGTCTGTTCGACCGTCTCCCGGAACTCGGCGTCATCGACAGTCAGGGTCTCAGACCTGACGACGATCGTCTCGTTGACGGGATCTTCTTCGCCGTTGCGTAGGCGCTCCTGGATAAGGTCGGAGCCGCGGACTGATTCCGGCGAGTTCGTAAAGTCACCATCGGCCGTCAAGGCGTCGCCGAGCCCCGAGGCCGCCACGATGGCGAGCGCGAGCACGACGATCCACGCGGCAACCACAATCCACGGACGACGAGCACTGACGCGAGCCAGTCCAGCGGTAGACATCATGACGAGAGGCTCCTTCTGAAGTTGGAAGACCGCCGAACCTGTCGACGGTGGGATGAACGGTGGTTCGACACCCAGGTCGATCGCCCTGGGCCATGACACGATGGTGCCTGTCCGCCGGGTGGCTGGGAACCGTGCGGATTACGCATTCGCATTACCTATCGCGCCGCGCATCACCCAGGGCATCGTGGGTAATGGGAGAACGGCTGGGTGGAATCCACGTTCCGCGCGCCGATCAGCCACCGGGCACGAAAAAAGCCGCTGGGAATTCACCCAGCGGTGAGCATGCTGTCGAACCCTTCGCACTGGGTGAGGTTATCCAGCCGGTTGGCTGCTACTCAGGACCGGATTTATCTCCGAGCATATTGGTTCGGAGCGCCACCGTGGCGGCGGCTGTGCGCGTGCTTACGCCCAACTTCTCGAAGATCTTGGCCACATGCCCCTGGGCGGTTCGCCGGGAGATAAAGAGCGCGTCCGCGATCTCGCGGTCCGATTTCCCCTGCACTAACAAGCTCATCACCTCGAGTTCCCTGGGGGAGAGGAGGCCCGACGCCGACCGGTGCGCCTTGTCCGGCGTTCGGCCGTCCACGGCTGCCAGCGCGGCGAGCGCTTCGGACACAGCCACTCCGGGCGCCAACCCACTACCCTCAGCCCAGGCGGCCTCGATCAGCACAGCGTCGCGGCTAACCCCAGCGCGCAACTCCGCAACCGTTCGCTCGAACAGATCGCGCTCCGGATACCGCGGCGTAATTCCAATCGCATCGCGCAGCGACTCAGCCGCGCCGAACAGGCGGGCGGCGCCCGGAGCGTCTCCCCGGCGGAAGAGGTGCACCGCGATTCCCATCAGACTCCAGACGGCTTCTTCGCGCGCGCCCGCCGCCCAAAGTGCTTCCAGACCTTGCCGCTGCATTTTCGCGGCCGCGGTGTAGTCGCCGCGCTCCACAGTCACTAGTCCGAGGTATCCCTGTTCGATCGCCGCTCCCCACGCGTCGCCGATCGCGCGATGAAGCTCTAACCCCTGGTTCCAGGACGAGACGGCCACGTCGAGGTCTCCCTGGCCCCAGGCCACCACGCCCCGGTGCATCAGCGCAAGGGCAGAGACAGACGCGTGCGGCAACGCCGGATCGGGCGGGATTAGGGTCAGCGCCCGGTCGAACAACGGAGCCGCGTCCGCGTAATTCCCCAGATCCTCCGCCACAACCCCGCGCAGTCCCAGCGCCAACGCCTCCTTGAATGTCTCTCCCAGCTCCATTGCCAGAGGCATCGCTTCGTCAAGCACGGCGATAGCCCTGGCTTCGTTCCCAAGCCTATGCACCATCAGTCCAAGCCCCAAGAGCCCTTGCAATCGTGCGGGCGTGGGATCGCCATTGTGCTTGGCCAACATCCGATCGACGTAGCCACTGCCTTCACGTAGGTGCCCGCGCACGTACCAGAACCACGCCAGCGCCCCGGCCAGCCGCAATCCAAACTCCTCGGAATCGGTCCGATCATCGCTGTCAATCCACCTGATCGCGGCTCTCAGGTTGTCGTGTTCCGGATCTAACCGCCTGATCCATCCCGCCTGGGCTGGCCCACCGTACAGCCACGGCTCGGCATCCTCCGCCAGCGTGAGAAAGTACGCAGCATGCCGCTCCCGAGCCGCCCGCTCCTCTCCCGACTGCTCGAGTTGCTCCACCGCAAACACCCGGATGGTCTCCAGCATCGCGAACCGCGATTCACCATCACCCCCGTCCTCGGTCCGCAGCAGGCTGCTATCCACCAGCGCCCCAACCAGGTCGAGAACGGAGGACGAGGGGGACAAGGCTGACGCCTTGACGGGGACAGGGCTATCGCCGTGGAGAGGGGGACGGGGCTGCGGCCCCGTGGGGGAGAGAGCTTCGTCCTTGCCGTCTTGCCGTCTTGCCGCCTTGCCGCCTCCGTCCTTCTCCCCCACAGCCCGCAGGGCTGTCCCTCTAACATGCCTCAGCCCGTCAGGGCTGTCCCCCTCAGGGCGCAAGCCCTGTCCCTCTCGTTCCCCCACGGCCTCCGCGGCCTCCAACGTAAACCCGCCCGCAAAGACACCCAGGCAGCGGAATAGCCGCTGCTCCTCCACGGTGAGGAGGTCGTAGCTCCAAGCGATTGCGGCTCGTAGCGTTTGAAGCCGTGCCGGCTGATCGCGAGGCCCGCCGGAGAGGATCTCCATCCCGTGGTTCAGCCGGGTGAGCAGCGCCGTGGGGGCCAGTACCTTGCTCCGCGCCGCCGCCAGCTCGATCGCCAGCGGCAACCCGTCCAGCCGCTGGCACACTTCTTCGACCGCGGCCAGATTGTCTGCCCGCAACACAAATTCCGGCCGGACCTCGCGCGCCCGCAGCACAAACAGCTCAACGGCATCGGAGACGTGAGACGCGAGACGTGAGTCGTGAGCGGAACCGTCGTCCTCACGTCTCACGTCTCGCGTCTCACGTCTCAGTGAAAGCGGCGGCACCGCGAACTCGTGCTCGCCGCTCACGTGCAGCGGCACCCGGCTGGTGACCAGCACCGTCACCTCCGGACAGGCCGCAAGCACAGCCGCAACCTCCGGCCCGGCCCCGATGACCTGCTCCATGTTGTCGAGGACAAGAAGTAACCGCGCCCGCCGCAGCGCCACCCGGAGGCTCTCCAAAGGCGCAACATCTCCACCGACTCGTAGCCCCAGTCCCTGTATCACCGCACCGAGCACCATTGCCGGGTCTTCAAGCGCTGCCAGCGGGACAAACACGACCCCATCCGCGAAGCCAGTGGCCACATCCCGGGCCACGCGCAGCGCCAGCCGCGTCTTCCCCACCCCTCCCGGACCCGTCAAAGTCAGCAGGCGGACGCCACCCGGCTGCACTAGCCTAGCAACCGCTTCCCGCTCCCGCTCCCTGCCCACGAACGACGTCAGCGGCTCTGGCAATGGCGCCCACGACAAACCATCCAGGAGCCCCAGCCCTGGTTCGTCGAGGTCTAGTTGGCGCTCGCTCGCCATGACCACTCCCTATGTTGTCGCGCTGTATCTCCCCGATCTTAGCAGCGCCAGCACCTTTGCTCGATGCTTTCAGGTGAACATCCGGAACCAGGAGCACCAATTGGCAGGTACTTCTGCTCTACGAGCGGTCGCCCAGCAGTCCCTCACGATGGGCGGCCGTGACGGCGGCCGTTCGCGTGCGCACGTCGAGCTTGCCAAGAATTCGTGCGACATGGCCCTGAGCGGTCCGGCGCGAGATAAAGAGCGCGCTTGCAATCTCTCGATTCGTCATCCCTGCTTCGATGAGCCGGAGCACGTCCATCTCTCGCGGGGAGAGCAATCCCTTTTCCTCTTCACCGTCTTGTTGCCCGTTACTTATCGCCACCGATGGGTTTGCCAGGGCTGCGCGGGCCTCCGCGACCGCCTCCGCTAACGGAAGTTTGCGACCGGCCGTCCAGGCATCCTCGACCTCTGCCGCTGCCGGGCCTCTGCGTAGCATCACCTCGGTTCGCTCGAACAGTGCCCTCTCCGGATACTGTGTCTTACTCCCAAGAAACTCCCGGAACGCTTCGGCCGCGCCAAAGAGCCGGGCGGACCCGGTGGAATCTCCCTGTCGTGCCAACCAAACCGCGATCGCCGACAACTGCGTCGCTACCGACTCGTGCGACCCAACATCCCAAAATCCGGTCAGGCTCTCTGATTGCCATCGTGCGGCGGCGTCGAGGTCGCCGCGTTCGGACGCCACCATTCCCAGATAGCCCTGCTCACTGGCCGCACCCCACGCATCGCCGAGGGTGCGATGCAGTGCCAATGCTTCCAGCCAAGCGCTGTCGCCCCCTCCGGGTCTCCTCGGCCCCACGCCACCACCCCACGGTGCATCAGCATCATTGCCGACAGCGGCACATGATCGGCATCCATGTCGGGTGGCATGAGTTCCAGCGAATCGTCGATCAGCCGTGCCGCCTCCTCGTAGTCGCCTGCGTCCTCGGCAATTACCCCGAGTAGCGCGAGGGCCATCCCGACCCTGGGGCTGTTCCCTAACTCCCGCGCGAGTGCGAGGGCGTCCTGCAGAACAGCTTCTGCTCGAACGTCCTCACCAAGCCGGTGGCAAATCAGCCCCAATCCGATATATGCGCGAAAACGCATCTCCGGAGTGCTAACACCGGGCCGTGAGAGCATTCGTTCAACCCAATCGCGCCCCTCCCGCAGATGCCCACGCACGAACCAGGACCAGGCAAGTACCCCTACCATGTCCAGGCCCGCGGTGACGGCGCCGGAGTCTTGACCCGTCCCCGCGGCGAACCATGTCAACGCCGCGCGCAGGTTGTCATGCTCGATCTCTAGGCGTTCCAACCACTGCCGGAGTGCGCGCCCGCCATAGAGTGCCGGTAGTGCCCCTTCCACCATCGCCTGGAAAACGGCAGCGAGGCGCTCCCGCACGGCGTCTGTCTCTCCGGACTCCGCAAGTTGCTCCAGGGCAAATACGCGCACCGTTTCCAGCAGCCCGAACCGCAACTCCCCGTTTCGCTCGCCGGTAACCCGTACCAGGCTGCTTTCGACCTGCGATCCGACCCGGTCGAGGACGAGCACCTCGTCCAGCCCGCCAACCGCGGCGACGTGCTCCAGGGTGAATCCGCTCGAAAACACGCCAAGTGTGCGAAAGAGCGACTGCTCCTCGGAGGTGAGGAGGTCATAGCTCCACGCGATCGCGTCTCGCAATGTTTGGTGGCGGGCGGGTTGATCCCGATGCCCCCCAGCCAGGATTCCCAGCCCGAGACGACTGAGGCGGCGGCCATCCTCAGCGTGACCGCTATCACCCTCCGGTGCTGGGTCGGGCGGGGCACTGTTTCCAAACCTGATGCACGGCCTTTCCGCGCACCCCCTCTTTCCAAGATCGCCAAGATGCCGCACCCTACACACTACCGGCGGGCAGGGGCGACTCAATGGGTGATTCGCGCCTGGCCGGTTGCTGAGGACGGAGGCACCCATGACGACCATCACGACGGGCAATATCCCTCCCGCCACCGATACCGCGACTCTCTGGCTCGACGAGGGCATCAAGGCTCCTACCGCCCATCTGTACGAGACGAGCGTCACCGCCCAGTCGGTGGACGGATTCGATGCCATTACCGATGAGCATATCGAGTTCTTCCACGACCACGGCTACCTCTCGGTGCAAAACGCCTTCACCCAGGCTGAGATAGACGATGCCCTGGCCGGGCTTCTCGATCTGATTGACGGCGCCAACCCGGACTTTACGGGCATCCAGTTCGAGGCCGAGGCCCGCGACCGCCTGGCCACGATCCCGAAAGAAGAGAAGCAGGATCTGGTGCGTAAGTTGATGTTTTTTGTCGACTACGAGCCGCGCCTCAAAGCGATCTCCGCCCACCCCGACCTGATCGCGACCGTCACCCGCATCATGGATGCGACGCCTGTCCTCTTCCAGGATCAGGCGATGCTCAAGCCGCCGATGATCGGCCGCGAAAAGCCCTGGCACCAGGACAGCGCCTTCTTCGATCTGGCGATGGACGCCCCGGTCCTCGGTGTTTGGATCGCCATCGACGAGGCCCTGCCGGAGAACGGCTGCATGCACGTCATCCCCGGCAGCCATCGCCACGGCCCCGTCCCGCACTTCCAGCGCCGCGACTGGCAGATCTGCGATTCCGACGTCGCTCTGGCCGACGTGATCTCCGCCCCGCTCAAGCCCGGTGGCCTCCTCTTCTTCCACAGCCTGCTCCACCACGGCACCCCGGCCAGCACTTCGCCCCTCCGCCGCCGCGCCCTCCAACTGCACTACAAACCCGCCGACCTCGGCGAGATGCCCACAGAAGAACGCCTCGCCATCTTCGGCAGCGAAGGCAAGGACGTCACCTGCTAATCCGATCCACGCCGTTCGTTTACTTGTCGCTCGCCGTAATTATCGAACGCCGGCTTGGCTTCGCCCGAGGCTAAAGACCTCGGGCGAAGCCAGATAATCCCCCTGAAGGAGGCTGCAACACCGGGGCAGTGTTCGGTACTCTCCGCCGGTCGAGACGGGTGGCAGCCGGCTTTAGCCGGGTTATCTGAGATAGCCCGGGGTCTTTAGAGCCGAACGTACGGCGCGGAATTAATGGACCTTGAAAGCGCGTACGACGCGGGGGAAACACTCACAACAAGCGTTTTAGCCCCGGGCGACGCCAGGACGGCGCCCACCTAGCCTTCGGCGATTGCGCAGGGAATGTCCCCCTTCACCCAAGGAGCCCAACACCCCATGACCCGTGTCCGGATCTGCATCGTCGGCGGCGGCAGCTACAACTGGTCCCCGATCCTCCTCCAGGATGTCGCCCTCACCCCCGGCCTCTCCGGCACGATCGTCCTCCACGACATCAACCCTGATGCAGCGGCGGTCATGGGTGACCTGGGCAAACGCATCGTCGCCGAGGCTGGGGCCGATTTCGCGGTTGAGGTCGAACCCGACCAGGAGACCGCCCTGCGCGATGCCGACTTCGTCATCGTGACGATCACGACCGGCGGCCTGGAGGCGATGGGCCACGATATCGAGATCCCCGCCCGCTACGGCATCGTCCAGTCGGTCGGTGACACGGTCGGCCCTGGCGGCGTGGCCCGCTCCCTCCGCAACATCCCCGTCATGCTCGAACTGGCCCGGACGATGGAGCGTGTCTGCCCAGATGCCTGGCTGCTCAACCTCACCAACCCGATGACCACCCTGACCCGGGCGGTCACCAAGCACACCGCCATCAAGACCATCGGTCTCTGCCACGAGGTCTACGGCGTCCGCCGCCAGATCACCGAACTCTTCGGGGCCGCCCCGGAGGAGGTCGAGTTCCAGGTCGCGGGGATCAACCACTTGCCCTGGATTCTCGCCGTGACGGTTCGCGGCGAGGACGCCCTGCCCCTGGTGCAGCAGGAACTGCTGGCGAACGCGCCGCTCCCCGTCGACTCCGGTCTGGACCCCGCTCGTGCGTCCTTCGCCAGTCGCTGGGGCGTCAAGCGGGCCCTCTTCGAGCGCTATGGCGTCCTCGCGGGCGCTGGAGACCGCCACTTGGCCGAGTTTTTCCCTGACTTCCTGGCCGATCCTGAGCGGCCGGGCGAGAAGTGGGGTGTCACTCCGACGACGATGGAGCATCGCCGGACCGGTGTTGGTCAGGCCAGGGCCAGGGTCGATTCCTGGCTCTCCGGTGCGACGCCTATCCCGATGCATCGCTCCGGTGAGGAGGTCAGCTCACATCATTGCCGCCATCGCCCACGGCCGGCCCCATGTCACCGTCGTCAACCTGCCGAACACCGGCCAGATCGACAACCTGCCGCGTGGTGTCGTTGTCGAGACGATGGGCGTCGTCGGCGGCACCGGGGCCACGCCCCTCGCGGTCGGCGCCCTCCCTCCCGCGATCCTGGATACGCTCACGCCCCACATCGCGAACCAGGAACGCCTGGTCGACGCCGCTCTTACGGGAGACCGCGCCCTCGCCCTCGAAGCCCTCGGCAACGATCCCCTCGTCCATGATCCGTCCATCGCACCCCAGATGCTGGATGAGATGCTCACCGCCAATGCTGCCTACCTGCCGCGGTTTAGCACGTGATGACGATCATGCGGCCCTTCTAATGGGCGATTGCCCGTCTAGCCTGCTCACCATACCCACCAACCCGTAGGGGCGGACCGCTGTCCTCCCGACAGCCGTCCGCGCAGCCACGCATTGGGAACGGCTGTGTTCAGAACCGGAATCGGGCGGCCGGTGGCCGGGCGGACAGCGGTCCGCCCCTACAATGCGTGTCTTCGCGCCAGTATTTGACCACCGAGATCCCTATCTGAAACGTCGATATCTGGCGGCTTCAGTGGAGCGCACGAATGCAAACCCAGTATCCCGAGTTCTCGACCAAGGCGAACCTCGACCGGGTCTACGACCAGACCACGCGTGACCTCGCCTTCACCGCCACGAACGAGACGGATTGGCGTGCCTGGCGCGAACGCCTCACGGCAAAGCTGATCGATCTACTCGGCGGCTTTCCACCAGATCCCGGTCCCCTCGATCCCGTCGTGCTCGACCGGGTTGACACGGGCGACTACGTGCGCGAACGCATCGCCTTCACCACCGAACCTGGCCTGCGCGTGCCCGCCTACTTGCTCCGGCCATACGGAACGTCAGGGGCACAACCGGGGCCAGCCATTCTCTGTCTGCACGGCCACGGCCGGGGCAAGGACGATGTCGCCGGGGTGGTGCGGTCGCCCAAGGAGGCGCAGTACAAGGTCCGCGCCCTCAACTACGACTATGCCCACCAACTTGCCCGGCGGGGCTACACCGTGCTTGCCCCGGATGCTCGTGGCTTCGGCGAGCTCGCGCTGGACGGGATGACCTGTACCTGGGGCATGACCGCCAGCCTGCTCCTCGGCCGCACGCTGGTGGGGTCGCGCGTCTGGGACACCGTCCGGGCCGTCGATCTCCTCGCCTCCCTGCCAGAGGTCGATCCCGAACGGATCGGCTGTGTCGGCCTCTCCTGGGGCGGCACCCACACCATGTACGCCGCCGCGCTCGACCCTCGCATCCAGGCCGCCGTCATCAGCGGCGCCTTCGGCACCTTCAAGGACGCGCTGATCGACGGTCCCGAGTGCCCCTGCCAGTACGTGCCCGGCCTCCTCCGCCACGCCGAACTGCCGGACATCGTCGCCCTGATCGCCCCGCGCCCGCTCCTGATCGAAAATGGCGATGACGATCCCCATTACACCCGCGAGACAATTGGACCGGCCTTTGCGACGGTCCAACGCGCCTACGCGGTCGCGGGCGCTCCCGACAATGTTGCCCTCGACATTTTTCCGGGAAACCACCGCTTCCACGGCGTCCAGGCCCTCCCCTGGCTCGACCGCTGGCTCCGCGGGCCGAACGCTGAGGATCGGCCGGTGGATCACTAAGTCGCTTTCTCGGAACCCGCCGTTCGGCGCCGAACGAGCGTCAAGGCTTGCCCTGCTGTTGTCTCATCAAGGTGGGCGCACAGGGCTGCCACAACTCGGGGATCCCACTGCTGGCCGGCCCCGTCGCAGAGGATTGCCCGGGCATTGGCGATTGGAAGGGCGGCACGGTAGGGGCGGCCGTTGGTGATGACGTCGAAGGCATCGGCCACGGCCAGAATCCGCGCCCCGAAGGGGATGTCCTCGCCCGCCAGCCGGTCGGGATAGCCCGAACCGTCCCAGGCCTCGTGGTGGTGTCGCACCAGACGGTGCCCCTCGCCGAAGGCGGCGAACCGGGCCACCACCGCGGCACCCTGCGCCGGGTGTCGCCGCACCTGGGCCCACTCTTCCTCTGTCAACGGTCCGGGTTTGCGCAGGATGGCAGGATCCAATGCCAGCTTGCCGAGATCGTGGACCAGTCCCGCGCGCTCGATCACCTCGGCTTCCTGGGGCGACACGCCCAGGCGCAGGGCTAACTCCCGCGCCAACGTCGCCACCCGGCGCGAATGCCCGGCCGTCGATGCGTCATGCAGCTCAACGACATCTATCAGCTCGGTCAGTGCCCCAGGCGTCTCCGCCTGAACGGCACCCCCGAGATCGATTGGCCACGAGTACGCATGGACCACCAGCGTTTTCCCCGTTCGCCAACTGCGGGCCGAAATGCCGCTCCGCGGCAATCGGCCCAAATGCCCGAAGGTACTATGAACGTTCAGTACCTATGGCCTACTATGGCATGGGTTGGCCCCGGAGTCAAATGCGTGCTGCCGGCAACGCTCCATTTGCCACTCGAGCGGTGTCATTTCGTGACCTCGACGCTGTACCCACCCGGTCTTCGTGCTCGCCTCTTCGATGGCCTCACCGTCGACAAATGATTGCGGCCGTTTGCGCCGTCGCCCAAGGCCGAATCGGACAAACCGGCGCGAGCGAGCAGGTAGCGGCAGTGACGCCATGTCGCATTGCTCGTTCTCTCGTGGGCCCTGATCGGCGAGTGGGTCGGCCGTCTACAACCTCTGTTCAGTACAGCCACGATGTCTCGCAAGCGCGAACATACGCGACCCCGAAGGATGCCTCGATTCCGGCCGAGGATCACCACCCACTGGGCCGGAGATGGTCGCGGTGGCCGCGTGTCGCGACGCGGCCATGATCCGGCTGGATGCGTCGATCTCAGTTTGGTCGAGGAGCGTTGACGTCGACGCACCCCTCCCCCATGATGACGGCGTCGAGCCACACTCCACCGATCGGTTGCCGCCGCATGGGCACCAGTCCTTCTTCAGAGCGCTTCGTTCCCGCGCAGCCGCCTCGCCCTGTGCTTCCGTCGCTTGCAGGCGGGATCGTTGGCCTGCCCGTCCACTTGGACTCGCTCGTCGGCCGCGAACGCGAGCTGGCACTGTCCCAAGCGATACTCCGCCGTTCCGAGGTGCGCCTGTTGACCCTGACCGGTCCCGGCGGCATCGGCAAGACCCGCCTCGCCCTCCAGCTCGCCGCTGACCTGGCCGGCGACTTCACCGACGGGGTCCGCTTTGTCCCACTGGCGTCCGTCCGCGACACCGACCTGGTAGCTTCGTCGATCGCCCACGCGATTGGCGTTCAGCCGACCGGCTCTACTCCTCCGAGTGACGCCGTGACCGCGGCACTTAGAGGAGCGGACGCGCTGCTCTTGGTGGATAACTTCGAGCACGTGGTCGACGCCGCGTCGATCCTGACAACGTTGCTGGCGAGTTGCCCGCGCCTAAAAATCCTGGCGACGAGCCGGGTTCTGCTTCGGGTGGCCGGCGAGCAGGCACTGGCGGTGCCGCCTCTGAGCTTGCCCGATCCGCATGCGTCGCCCTCCTTCGAGGATCTGGTTCAATCCTCGGCCGTTCAACTCTTCACCGATCGAGCCCACTCGGTGGATGTCTCCTTCACGCTCACTGAGGCCACGGCGCCTCTGGTGGCGGAGATCTGTCGCCGGGTGGATGGACTCCCGCTCGCCATTGAGCTGGTCGCGCCACGCGTGCGCCATCTGGCGTTGCCGGATCTCCTGGACAGACTCAGTCGGCGGCTGCCCTTGCTCACCGGCGGCTCGCGCGATCAGCCAAGTCGCCTGCAGACGATGCGGAACGCGATCGCCTGGAGCCACGACCTCTTGGTCGAGGACGAGCGGACGCTCTTTCGACGTCTCGCGGACTTCGTCGACGATTTCTCTCTGGAGGCGGCCGAATTTGTCGTGGGTGTGGTTCACGGCAACTCCGTCTCCTCGATCGTCGACCATCGGCCCGCTGGTGGGCTCCTCGCTGCTTCACCGCTCTCCATCTTGGACGGACTCGGTTCGCTAGTCGACAAGAGTCTGGTTCAGTTGCAGGCCGGGGAGGAAGAATCGCGCTACACAATGCTGGAGACCATTCGCGAGTTCGCCGGTGAGCAACTAGCTGCCACTGACGAGTCCACGACTGTGGCTGATGCGCATGCGGACTGGTGCCTGACTCTGGCCGAGCGGTGCAAAACAGCCCTCTTCCTGCCCGGCGGCGACCGCATGTTTCGCCGCCTGGAGACTGACCACGCGAACTTGCGCTCCGCGCTCGCTTGGCTCAATCAACGGGGCGACTCCGGTCGCCTGGCGCGCCTGGTTGCTGCCCTGAGCGATTTCTGGTACGCCCACAGCCACTACTGGGAAGGTCGCACGTGGTTCGAGAGAGTGCTGTCGCTCGGCACGTCAGCATCGATCGATGCCCGGGTTTTCGTCGGGTTTGGCAGGCTGCTCAGTTTTCAAGGCGAAATGACGCGTGCCGAAGAGATGCTTGTCAAAGGCATTGCAATCGCCCGGGAACGAGGCGATGCCTTGACGGCGGCCGCGGGTCTCCTCCGGCAGGGTTGGAACGCCGGTCAGCGCGGAGCAAGTGGCCAGGCGGAAGCGCTCCTCAATGAGGTCCTCATTCATGCCGCGGCCATCGAGGACCCGCGCATCGCCGCGGCCGTCACCGGGATGGCCCTGGGGAATCTCGGTCTTGTCGCGCGTTGGCAGGGAGATCTGGATGCTGCCCGCACCCGCCACGAGCAGTCGTTACAGATCAGCCGAAAGCATGGATACACCCTCGGCGTCATTCGCTCGCTAAGCGATCTCGGCGCCGTCGCGCGCGATGCGGGCGATTTCATGGACTCGGCGGCATTCTATCGCGAGTGTCTGGCGCACGTCGGCGATCGAGGCGACCTCCGCATAGTCGGTGATGCGCTGGAGAGCGCGGGGATCATCGCGGTGGCTTGGGAGCAGCCGGAGCGGGCGGCACGGCTATTGGGGGCCGCGGAGGCGGTCCGGGAGAATTCTGGCATTCAGAACGCCGACCCAATCGATCGCCCTGCGTACGATCGGGCAATAGCGGCGGTCAGCATCGCACTCGGGGAGCAAGGTTTCCACACCGCCTGGGCGACCGGCCGCGGACTCTCGCTCGTGAGCGCGATCGCGGAGGTGCAGGCGCTGGCGCCCACCACGGCACCCAAAGGACCGCAAGGAGCCGGTGCATCGTTGTCGCCGCGGGAGCGCGAAGTGCTAGAGCTCCTCGTCGCGGGCCACACCAATCCTGCCATTGCAGAGGCGCTCTTTATCAGCATCCGCACGGTCGAAAACCATGTTGCCCATGTTCTCACCAAGCTCGGCGTCTCGACGCGGACGGGCGCGGTCGCGGCCGCCCTCGCCGCCGGACTTGTCACCCCCGAAGAGGCGCGTTCCTCCTGAGCGGTCATCCGAGTCGCTCGGAGCCTGCCCGCGCCGCGGTTCTTGCCGGGCAGCCCCACCCCCGATGGTAGGTCCTCCATACCCGTGGATGCGTGTCACGCGCAGGCCAATGAGTACGTCCCGCCGCGCCAATGAGTAGTTACCCGGATCGTCCACCGGCTCCTCACGACCTACGGTGATAACACAGCGGGACACTCCACCAACGCCGATGTATTGGCAGGGCTGGTGGGGACGGGGATGGGCGACCGACTCCGGCAAGGGCAGTTCCGCACGCGCCGCAGACCGAGAGGAGACGTATGGACACTAACCGCTTCGACACCATCGCCAAGCTGTTCGCCGACCGTCGCATTTCTCGCCGCAAAGCCCTGAGTCAGGGCGGCATCGGCCTTGCCGTCGGGGCGCTCACCGCCGCCGGCCTATCTACCGCCGCGTCGGCCCAGGACGCCACGCCGGAGGCCGCCGGCGAAGGTGTGTCGTCGATGCTCTTCCTTCAGACATACCAATCGGGCAGCATCGTCGCCAAAGACGGCGCTCCGGATCGCTATACCCTCACGCTTGAGCATGGCCACGGGCAGACCATCTATTTCTCCGACCGCCCTGACCGCATCGTCGGTACCAACCCCACTCCTCAATTCCTCGAAGGACTCGGTTTCCCCGACGATAACCCGCCCAACGCCGCGCTGGTGGTGGAGACGTCGCCGGGCGTGACCGACATCGCGGTCGTGGAGTTGTTCGCCCCCGTCTACGACCAGATTGGTCAGACGGTGACCTACGATGTGGCGGCGCTGGTCAACTGGGAGGACGATCTAGAGCTCGGCTTTTCCGAGGAGCCCACCGACCTGGCCGCTTTGGCCCCTAGCTTCGGAGCCGCCAATCTCTTCATCGACGACTGCGCAAACCGCGGCATCGTCTGCAGCGCGGGAGACCATTCGGTAGGCGAGTTCATGTCTCAAGGCTTCTGTTATTGGTGGCGCTACGCGGGGTGCTACCCCTGCGAAAACGGGGGCGCTGCCGATCGGGACGCCATTGCCGCGTACTGGAAAAGAAGTGCAACGACACCTACGCGGCTTGCAACGGTAACTGCGGTGTCGGCTACGCGGGTCCCCTGATTTGTACGGATCCCGGCGGTTGCAACTGATTCGAGTCCGGTGGGTGGACCAAGCGTGCCGGCCGGAGCGCGACCGGTGAACCGATCGTCCCCGCGCTCCAGTCGGCATCGTCCATCAAGCATCCCTCCTGAGAGGAGTGGCACGATGAACCGCGCGCCCTTGTCCGTACCAGTGGCATCCCGCCTTTGTCCCCCCCATCTACCGGCCACATCCGCCGTCTTGAGAACCGCACCTGCCGTCGGGCGTCCTGCCCTCGCGACGGCGCGGATCCCCAAAGACGCGTCACGCCTGAGCCGTCTCGGGCGCCAGCGAAGCTCGTTGGTCGCTGGCTTGGTTACTGCACTCGTGGTCTTCGGGCTGGTGGCACCATCGAGCGGCGCTCAGGCCACTCCGACCCCATACGCGGCCGGCGGACAGATTTCGCCGCTCGTTGAGACCGGTCTCACCACCCCCCGCTGGTTTACCGGCACGGACGGACAGGTCCATCTGGCGTACGAGCTCTGGCTGACCAATCCCCTCCCGGCGCCGGTCACCGTCGGCGCGGTCGAGGTCTTCGACGCCGATGCGGGCACGACCCTGATGCGCCTTGAGGGCGACACTTTGCTGGCAGCGATGACGCTGGTCGCGTTGCCGGAGGAGCCGGCCGTGCTCCTGCCGCCCTCGACGGTCGCGGTGGTCTGGTTCGACGTGCCGCTCGCCGCAGAAGGCGACCTCCCCGCCTCCATCGCGCACCGGCTGACCGTCACCTTGCCACCCGAGATGCCGGTGGCCGACTCCATCCTGTCGTACACGGGTGCGGCGGTGGCCGTCGATCGACGGCCGCCGGTCATCCTCGGCGCGCCGCTGGCCGGGCCGGGTTGGGCCGCGCTCGGCAGTTGCTGCGACGGACCGCACCGCCGCGCGCTCATCCCGATCGACGGGCAGTCGTACCTGGCGCAGCGTTTCGCCATCGACTTCAACCTGCTCGATGCCGAGAACCGGCCGGGTACCGGCGACCCCCGATTATTCACCAGCTTTCCCACCTACGGCGAATCCGTGCTTGCCGTCACCGACGCCACCGTCGTGGAGGCGGTCGATCGTTACCCGGACCTGTTGGTAGGCGAATCACGAGAGGAGGTGACACCAAGCACCGCCGGCGGCAACCGCATCATCCTGGATATCGGCGACGGGCGCTTCGCGATCTACGCGCACCTGCAAGCGGGTAGCGTCACGGTTCGGACCGGCGACCGAATCGAGCGCGGCCAGCGGATCGCCGGCGTCGGCAGCTCCGGCACCTCGGGCGGGCCGCACCTGCACTTCCAGGTAACGGATCACCCATCGATCATGGTCGCCGACGGCCTGCCCTACGTCTTCGATGCCTTTGAGGTGACCGGGCAGACCCCACCTATGGCCGAGGTGCTGCCGTACTACGACACGCTGGAGCCGATCCCCCTCACGACCGATAGCACCGGGCCGCGGCGGAATGCGCTTCCGTTAGGACGTGACGTCGTCACCTTCCCACGTGCGAGCGCTCGCGACGAGGGACGTCTGGCCAGAACCGACACCGTTTGACCCTCACGCATGTAGTCGACGAGGAGCAATGGAATGAAGACTGAATCCACGTCCGGAACATCGATCTCTCGTCTCTCGCGCCGCCGACTGCTGGCCGCCACTCTGGTCGCGAGCACGGCGTTCGCCGTAAGCAACCCCGCGCGCCTGGCCGCGCGACCGACCGCGGTTTCGCACGCCGGCGACTTCTCCGGCCTGGTAGACATTGGCGGGCGCCGGATGTTCCTTCAGTGCCGCGGCCAGGGCGATCCCACCGTCGTTTTCCTATCCGGTTATCTCAACACTGGCGGCGCCTGGCTCATCCTGCCGAACGAGGTTGCGCCGCCGTCCGTCTATTCCGCGGTGGCAGAATTCACCCGCGTCTGTACCTACGACCGCCCTGGGACGCTCCTCGACGCGGATCCCCCCGATGACCGCAGCCGGAGCGACACCATCCTCCAGCCCTCCACCGTCGAAACGGCAGTCGCCGACCTGCACGCACTGCTGAAGACCGCGGGCATTCCTGGCCCCTATGTGCTCGCCGGCCACTCGTTCGGCGGACTCCTCAGCCGCCTCTACGCCGCCACCTATCCCGACGAGGTGGTCGGCATGGTCCTTGTCGATTCCTTTAGCGAGGAGATACGGGCCGCGCTCACGCCCGAGCACTGGCAGACGTGGCTGGCCACGAATGGCGTGCTGCCGGAGGACGTACTGGCGGCCAACCCCGAGACCGAACGATTCGACATCAATGCGGCCGCCGACACCATGACGGACGCCGCTGCGGCTCATCCTTTGCGGCAGATGCCGTTAGTCGTCCTCACCGCCGGCCAGACGGGCGTGCTCACGCCCGAACAGATTGCCGAATTCCCAGCTGGTTACTACGAGGCGCTGACGACGGCCCTTAAGGCAAATTCGACATTCCTCGCCACGCTCCTGCCGGACGTGCGCTATATCTACGCCGCCAATAGCGGCCATTACATTCAGGCAGAAGAGCCAGCGCTCGTCATCGGGGCAATCCAGCAAGTCGTCGAGGCAGTCCGCGACCCGAGCACCTGGACGGCATGAGCGTCGGCGGAGACCGGCGCTCCACTTTCGTCCGACCATGGTCGCCGCGCCTGCCTGCGTCGACTCCGCAATCAGAGAGGATGAACATGATCCACGCACCATCGGCTGAGCCACGCGGAACACGTCCCTCCGGGGTCGCCCTAACCGCTGCCGCCCTGGCCTTCCTCCTGCTGCTCGCCGCCCTCCCCGGAGCCACATCCCAGGCCGCCCTCCTCACGCACGCCACCGCCGTTGCCGAGAGCGGGGACTTCGCCGGCCTCGTCGACATCGGCGGGCGTCGGCTCTGGCTCGAATGCCGTGGCACTGGCAGCCCGACCGTCGTCCTCGAAGCAGGCGCGTACAACAACGCCCAGATCTGGGACACCGTCGGCCGCCCCGCTGGCGCAACCGGGCCGGCGGTCCTGCCTGGCGTCGCCGCCTTCACTCGTGTCTGCGCCTACGATCGGCCGGGCACGATGCTCGACCTCGACCTCGACCTCGTCAGCCGCAGCGACCCCGTCCCGATGCCCCGCACAGCGGCCGACATGGTCGCCGACTTGCACGCGCTGCTGGAGGCGGCGGGCGTTCCAGGCCCCTATGTGCTGGTTGGCCACTCGTTCGGCGGCCTGATCGCCCGCCTCTACGCCAGCACCTACCCGAACGCGATTGCTGGTCTCATCCTCGTCGACGCCGCGCAAGAGGACTACTACGATGAGCTTCAGGCGATTCTGAGCCCGGAGCAGTGGGCGGCGAACTCGCAACCGCCGGACACCTCACAGTATCCCGACATGGAGCGGATCGACACTGACGCCAGCGCCGCTCAGATGCGGACGGCCGCGACGTTGCCGCCACTGCCACTTGTCGTCCTTACCCATGGCCGCCCGTGGGACTGGCCCCCCGGATATCCCGCGGACACTTTGGAGGCGCTCTGGGGTCAGCTGCAGGCCAAGCTCGTCGCGCTCGTGCCCAACGCGCGCTTCGTCATGGCCACGGGGAGCCAGCACTTCATCCAGCTCGACGAGCCGGAGCTCGTCATCGAGCAGATCCGCCAGGTCGTCGACACAGTGCGCGACCCGAGCACCTGAACGGCGTAGGCGGTAGGGGGCGCTCCATCATTGCCCCGTGATCGAGCGCTCTCCTCCCGCAATTGGCGGGCACGGGCGCGGGGCCACCCCGCACCGAAAACGTCGGGTCCGTGTGAACCGAAGGAGATTCGTATGCCAGCTCTGCTCATCCGGCACAAAGTGGCCGATTATGCGGCCTGGAAGCCGGGCTTCGACGAGCACGACGCTACACGCCGCGCCTACGGCTGCCGGGGTGGTCGGCTCTTCCGGAACGCCGCCGACCTGAATGAGACGCTCATCCTCCTCGACTGGGACGATCTCGACCGGGCGCGCCTATTCGCCCAATCCGACGACCTGCGGGAGGCTCTGACACGGGCCGGGGTGGCCGACGAAGCGGACCTGTGGTTTCTGGAGGAGACCGGCCCGTCGCCTGGCTGATCGAGGAGTAACAGTCGCTGCCGGCTCGCGTCAGGGCAGCGCGTCCGGGGGCAGCACCAGCACGCGGTTATTGCCCGTGTCGCTGATGTAGAGGCTGCCGTCCGCGCCGAACAGCACGAACTGGGGACGGTTGAGGTTCTGCGCACTCGGGTCGCCCGCCGCCCCGCTGCCATCGTTGTTCGCCGCATTGGACGTGAAGCTGCCGAACTGCCCGAACACCCAATCGGCGGTCGTGTCGCCGTCGTCCGCGAAGTAGAGCACGCGGTTGTTGTCACGGTCGGCGACGTAGAGGCCGCCCTGTTGATCGAGGGCGACCGATGGCGGTTGGAACAGGGAATCGGCGGAGGGGCTGCCCTCGGTCCCCGCGCCGTCGTCGTTCGGCGCGCCACTGGTGAAGCTGCCACCGTGGCCATAAACGCGATCCGCCTCCGCGTCGCCGTCGTCCGCGAAATAGAGCACGCGGTGATTCTCGCGGTCGGCCACATAAAGCCCGCCATCACTGTCCAGCGCCAGGCCCCGCGGAAATTTCATGCTGCCGGCACTGGGTGTGCCGGACTGGCCGGTGCCGTCGTTGTTCACGACCCCGCTGGCGAAGCTGCCGAACTGCCCGTACACGGCGTCGGCGGTCGTATCATCCCCTGGCTCGAAATAGAGCACACGGTTATTGCTCGAATCGCTGATATACAGCCCGCCGCTCTCGTCGCTCAGTACGCCGAGCGCGAACACGCCGATGTTGTCAGCCGACGGGACGCCGGAGCCGCCGAGGCCGTCGTTGTTCGGCGGGTTGGTGGTGAAGCTGCCAAACTGCCCATAGACGCGATCGGCGGTGGCGTCCTCGCCAGGGGCGTAATAGAGCACGCGGTGATTCTCGCGGTCCGTGACGTACAGACCCTCGTCCGCCGCCAGCGCGATCGCGACCGGGAAATTTAGCGAGTCGGCGCTCGGTAAGCCGGACCCTCCGACGCCGTCGTAATTCTGGGTGTACGACGACAGGTCGCTGTGCTGCCCGTAGACGCGGAACGCGTCGTCGTCGGTGCCGCCGGAGTAGTAGAGGATGCGGCTGTTGTTGCGGTCGGCCACGTACAACCCGCCGCTGCCATCCAGCGCGAGCCCGATCGGGAACGAGAGACCGTCCGCGCCATGACCGGCCGCGTTGGTGGAAAAGTCCGGTTGTCCGTAGACACGGGTGGCCTCGGGCTCGGGAGTCTGGGCGGACGCGGGGGCGGCGAGCACCAGGAGCAGCGTGGAAACGATTAGGAGACGGCTCCGCATGGGTCCCTCCTCGACCAGCGATGCGCGCCGCCTCACCTGTCGGACGGCGCTCGCGGGCGCGCATCATAGCGCCTCGGCCGTGCTTGTGCCGGACTCGGTCCTTTGCAATGCTACCCCCGCTATGGACAAACAAGCAGCGTCATGCACGCCTCGCCAGGACGTCGTGGTGAGGCGTGTTCCCTCGCCATGTGGCAGCGCCCTGAGGAGCCGTCGTCCACCCAGCCCTCAAGTTGTGTTTGCAAAGACCAATTCGAGGGAGGTCGCCACCCGTTCTTGGAGCGTCTATCAAAACCGGTTTCGGCTCCAGCCGTCGGAGTCAGTCCCGGAGGGACTTTGTAGGTTCAGCGCCAGGTTTCAACCTGGCGTCCGCCGCTTGATAGACGCTCTTAGCCCCGGAAGGGCTTAGCGATGCATGGATCGGGGGTTCGATCCCGGGTCCGGCCGGCGCGTCCCTACGGGCTTGCCTTCCGCTGTTCCCACTCCTCCTTCGTGATCGCGTACTCGACGGCGTCACCATCGAAGAGCGCCGGATCGATGCCGTCCACCTCGTCCAATTCCTTTGGCGGTATCCGGAATGTCCGCACCAGCCTCATTCCCACCTTTTCCATAACCCGGCGCGACCCCAGGTTGTCGCCGAACGCCACGGCCACCACACGCTGTACCCCTAACTCGGCGAACCCCTTGTCGATCAGGGCGGCGGACCCCTCCGTGACACACCCCACCGCGATGGTCACCTGCCCCCGGTGCCAGCAGCCCTACGAGGTCGACCGCGATGCCATCTTCGCCGGTGCCTGGCGGATGGCCTGCCCCCGTTGCTTCACGCCACCGCCGGGCCGGGAACTCTTCCCCGGTCGGGCCGACCTGTACTGGGACGGCTCGAACCCGCTACGTTACGGCGCAGAGGGGGACGCAGCGATTGACAAACGATCCGTTGGGGCCGCAACCCGTGACCTGGCAGTGCTGCCCCTGGAGGCACTCGGCGGTGCTGGCGCACGCCTGCGGGCTGGCGGCGCACGAGGTATCGAACGGGATGCAGTGCCCGGGACCCTCGACGGTGGCCGTGCTGCAGACGCAGCCCGACTCCACGGGGCACCCGGGGTTGCAGGTCTGGGCGCAGCTCCCGTTGACCAGGCAGGCGTCCTGGGACGGGGAACAGCCGACGCACGGCGGCGCCGTCGTGGTCGTGGTCGTGGTGGTCGCGACCGTGCCCGGGGCGGTGCAGTCCTGGGGCGGGCGGCAGCGGGAGTTGCCGTTGGGGTAGACGCAGCAGACGCAGCCGGGCTTGCACACGCCCGGGTTGCTGGCGCAGAGGACGTTGCCGCACTGGGCCTGGGTCACCTGGGCGTGGTTGACCCAGCGGTGCGGCACGCTGGCCGGGATGACGGTCCACGTCGTCACCGGAGGAAAGAACGGCACGGGGCGGGCCACGGGCGCCCAGCCGCCCGGACCTTATAGTTGCCATGGATATCATATCCATGTATAGTAGATGACATGGCGACTGCGACTGGTGCACGGCGGCCGTTGACGGGGTCCCTGGTGTGGCAGCTCTCCCTGAAGTGGCGGGCGGCGGTCGATCGCGCGGTCGCGCCGCTCGGTCTGACGCACGCCCGCTACACGCTGCTGGGTTCGCTCTGCCGACTCGCGCGATCCGGGGTGCAACCGAGCCAGCGGGAGTTGGCCGACTTCAGCGATCTGGAGGCGATGTACGTCTCGAAACTCGTCCGGGCCCTGGAGCACGAGGGACTGGTGGCCCGCGCCCCCAACGCCGCCGACCCCCGCGCCTTCTGCCTGACCCCAACCGACCGCGGGCGTGACGTCTTTGACGCGGCGTTCGCCAGGGTCGCCGCACTCCACGAGCGGCTCCTGGCACCGCTGGGCGGACCGGGCGACCCGCGTCGGGCAGAGTTCCAGGAGACGCTGGAGTTGCTGCTTCGCCATGCCGAGGGACTGGGCGGCGCGACCCCAGTCGACGCGTTCGTCGCGGAGGACTAGACGTGGCAGCGTACATCGTCGTCGACACCGATTGGAAGGACACGGATATCGAGACGCGGGCGGCGTACGGCCGTGCGGCGCAACCCGCCATCAGCAGCTACGGCGGACGGTTCCTGACCCCGCCCGGAAGCACCGCCGAACCACTTGAAGGCGATTGGGACCCCAAGATCCTGACGATCCTCGAGTTTCCCGACGTCGAGAAGGCCCGGCAGTGGTGGGCGTCCCCCGAGTACCGCCCGGCCATCGCCATCCGCCGGGCGACCAATGCGGTGTTCAAGTTCGTCCTCGTGGCCGGCGCCCTGGCGTAACGCCATCGGACGCCGGCCCCGACCGCTCAGCGGTCCATCCGGCAAGTTCCTGCGGCCGACGGGAGCCTGGCGAGGCCGGCCCGCCGCGCGGCACGGCGGCGTCGGCGGCGGCGCGGTTCCTCCGTCGGCCGACGCACCGCAGGGCCAAGCGTCGGCGCAGCCCACGGAAACGGCCCTGTCGACCGAGGCGGCTGAACCGACTGTGGCCGCGCCGACCGTCCCGGCGGAGCAGACCGCCCCGACGGAGCAGACCGCCCCGGCCGCGGAGGGCCTCACTGCAAACGTCGTGGTGATCGCGCCCGACGCGAACTTCCGGGCCGAGCCATCGTCGGCGTCCGAGTCTCTCGCGGTTCTTGCCGAGGGCACGGAGCTGACCACGTTGGGGGAGACGGTGCCGGCCGAGGATGGCCGCCGCCTCGGTCGTCCCGATCAGGTCGTCGTCCACGGGAACACATCCCCCGATGCCGTCGATGCTGTCGCAGGGCGCCATTCTAGCAATGCGTCGAGGACGCGGCCGTGTGGCATCTTCCGTTGGCCCGGGTATGGGGTTGGACCGATTGACTCCGCCCGTTCGGTGCCCTAGAGTGGGGCCATCCCAGCGGCGCAGTGGCCGCGACAACTCCATACCGAAGGGGGGACAACGTGGACCCGCGACGCTTCGATTCCCTGGCCCGGTCGGTTGCCGCCCCAAGACCCGCCGCGGCCTCCTTGGCTCCGTCGCCGCGCTCGCCGCCGCGCTCGCCGGCCGTTCCGCCGGCGCCCAGGTCACCCAGGCCCAGTGCGGCAACGTCGTCTGCTACAACCGGAGCACCAACACCGTCGACGTCGCCTGCAACCCGGGCTGCGTCTGCTGCGTCTACGGCAACGGCAACTCCCGCTGCCAACCGCCGGGGAGCTGCACCGGCACGATCGTGGCGCCGACCACGACCACCACCACGACGACCGCGGCGCCGACCACGACCACGACCACCGCGGGACCGACGACCACGACGACGCGGCCGCGCCCTCCCATCACGTGCGGCGGCGCGCCGTGCCTGCCGGGGCAAAACGCCTGCCTGGCCAACAACAGCTGCGCGGAAACCTGCGGCCCGAGCAACCCCACCAATCAATGCCCCCTGAACTGTGGTTGCGGCACCGTCACGACCGAGGGCGCCCAACACTGCATAGTGGTGGGGGGCGGCTGCGCCGCGTTGACGGTGGCCTGCACGGGCACCGCCACGTGCCCCCCGGGGCAGAATTGCCAGATCGTGCCGTGCGGCTCAACGGCGCGGACGTCGGCCGCTGCGTGGCCCTCTGCCCCACGGCGTAGGGCCCGCGAGCGGGCGCACACGGGAACGGGCCGGGGAGCGCTTCCCGGCCCGTTCCCGTGTGCGATGATCCCGCCGTGATCGAGTACCAGGGCGAGACCTCCTACCATCTGTTCCGACTAATTCGAGGTAAGTGCCGATGCGTGGCAAGGATTGCCAAGGTTTCGTGGGTTTGTTGGCCGAATTCGCCACGAAACTGCCCCTTCTGCACCTCCACTTCGCCACGTCCCGGCGTCACACCACAACATGTTGTACTTACGCTGAATTAGTCGGCACAAATGACCTCCTACGGCCTCCAAGAGCTGCTTACCTGGTGCGTGCTGTGCGTCGTCGCCACCGTCGCCCTGGTTGCGGCGATCCATGCCGCGCGCCGGCGCCCGATCCGACCCGCCCGGATGGTCCTGGCGGGCGCGCTCGCCGCCGTCCCGCTCGGGGTCGCCTGCGGGGCCGCGCTGCTGGCGCTGGGTTGGACCTCGGTGCGCACGCGCCCGTCTTCCCCTGACGACCGGGAGTCCGACCGGATGGAAGGTTCGGAGCCCAGCGGCGATCGGTTCGCCCGGCAGTTCGGCGCGTGGCTGGGCAGTCGCCTGGCGTTCCGCAACCTCAACGCCCGCCAGCTGGCCGGGGCGACGGGCATCTCCCACACCGCGATCTACCGCTACCTCAAGGGCGTCTAACCCGCCGGACCCAGAGCAGGCCCTGCGCCTCGCCCGCTTCTTCGAGGCCGACCCGGACCACGTGCCGGGGATCGCCGGCCACCGGACCGACGCCGGCGACGATCCGGGCGACGACCCGCGCGCGGAGATCGTGGCCCGGCTGAAGCTCCTGCGGTGGGACGAGGAGCGGCACCAGCTCCTCCTGGCCATCCTCGGGTGCCGGCAGGACGCGGACCGGAGGAGGCAAGATCCGGAGTCCGCCGATGCTGCGCGCTGACCTGCCCGTGCCCCGCCGGCAGCAGCGCCAGCCACCGCTCTTCCCGCGCCAGTGCCAGGACGACCTTGACGATCGCGGTGGCGCCGTCCATGTCCGGCGCATCCACTTCGACCACGTCCGGCGTGGCGATCCAGCCGTCCGGGGAGCCCGCGCCGTCGCATGGCCGCGAGCGCCGTCGCGAAGTCGGTCCAATCGGCCGGCGTCGTCACGCTGGCCGGCCCGCCGCGCCGTGGATTGATCGGCGGTGCCCGGCGGACTGCTGCTTCGCCTGCAACGACGAGGACGGCACGTGCAAGTATCTGTGCGAGGAGACCGAACTCTGCGTGATCGGCGGGATCTGCGTGATTGACCCCGGGGGGCGTCGGGGGGCCAGGTGCCTCCCGGAGGAAGCCCCGCCCCCCCTCGGACGCCTGCTTGCATCCGCCCTGCGGACCGATGTCCAAGTGACCGCCAGACTACTGATGCGATAGGTCGTCCGACCCGTCCGTCATCGTCCGGAACGGCAGTATCCGGGTATCTCCACGGAGTGGCAGAGCGATCTCTCGCTGACGAAATCCGTGGAGACGCGCCTCTAATCCTCCCGAGATGCGACGAGTTGCATCTGGCAACCTGATCGGCCCCACACGCGACCCCGCAGGTAGGGATCGAAGCTCTGTGGTTCCACCGGCGCCCTCCTCTCCTATGCGGTGTGGCGTGGTGCAGGCCGGGCTGGAGAAGAGTCCCCGGCCCGGCCCGGCCGCCCCCGGTCCGCGCGGCGCGCGGCCGCTACGCCGTGGCGCAGAGAGGCACGCAGCGGTTGCCGTCGACACCGATGCCACACGTGGTGAGCTGGCACTGCTGCCCCGCTGGGCACTCGGCGGTGCTGGCGCACACCTGCGGGATCGAGGGCGGGGATCCACCCCGGACCGGATGCTGCGGCGGGCGGCGGTGATCCGGAAGCGATTGGGGGCGCCGAGTTCGGGCGACGTGTGGGGGTGGGTGCCGAAGCCGACGGGGATGCGCTGGGCCACGTACGAGCGGCTGTCGGCGGAACTGCGGGCCTGCCAGGTCGGCGCCCTGGCCGACATCACTGCCCGCACCGATAAGCTGTTTGCGGACCTCGACCGAGAGTACGGGGTGTCGGGATGAGCCGTCACGTTTGTTGCGCTGCCGGGCCGGTAGCTGTAGCAGGAGCGTCGGTCCCCTCGGCGATCGCCTCGGCGAAGCCGGGGAGCGCGCCGGCAGCCCTTGGATGGTCGCGGTTGACGCGCCGCGGCAACCCCGCCACTATTGCCTCGTCGCCCGCCACCCGGCCGAGGCATGCGATGTCCAGCGAGCCGTCCGGCGCCCACCTCCGCCCCACACCCATCCCGATGCCATCCGTCGCGGTGCGGGAGGACGTCGGACGCCTGCCGACGCCCCTCTCCACCCTGGTTGGGCGGGAGCGCGAGGTCGCCGCCCTCGCCGCCCTGCTACGCGACCCGGCTGTCCGGTTGGTGACCCTGACCGGCCCCGGCGGGGTCGGCAAGACCCGCCTGGCCCTGGCCGCGGCGGCCGCGGCGGAGCATGCGTTCGCCGACGGGGCCGCCTTCGTCGAGCTGGCCGCCGTCCGCGACCCCGACCTCGTCGTCCCCGCGATCGCCCAGGCCCTCGCGCGTCCGCGCCCCCGGCGACCAGCCGGTCGCGGCGGCGCTGCAGGCCTTCCTGCGCGCCAAGGAGCTGCTGCTGGTGCTCGACAACTTCGAGCAGGTGGTGACGGCCGGCCCGCAGTGGCCGAGCTGCTGCGGCCTGCCCGGCCTCACGGCGCTAGTGACCAGCCGCGCGCGACTCCAGAGTCAGCGGCGAGCACGCTGCCGGTGCCGCCGCTGGACTTCCCGACGCCGCGTGCGTCGGACGTCGGCCGAACCTCTCGCAGAGCGCCGTGCGCCTCTTCGTGGAGCGGACGCGCGAGGTCGCGGCCGGAGTTCGCGCTGACGGAGGCCAACGCCGCGGCCGTCGCCGAGATCTGCCGGCGGCTGGACGGGCTGCCGCTGGCGATCGAGCTGGCCGCGGCTCGCGGCTGACTCATCTGGCGCCAGCGGCGCTGCTGGCTCGGCTGGAGCCCCGGCTGCCGCAGCTGACCGGCGGGCCGCGCGACCTGCCCACCCGGCTCCAGACCATGCGCGACGCCATCGCCTGGAGCCACGACCTCCTCTCCGCCGAGGAGCAGGCCGCTTTTCCGCCGCCTCTCGGTCTTCGTCGGGGGCTGCACCCTGGAGGCGGCGGAGGCGGTCTGCGACGCGGAAGCAGACGGCGGAGGGCAGACGGTGGACGAGGCGGAGGTCCCGGCCTTCTCCCGCCCTTCGCCGACCGACCGGTTCGTCGCGGCCGTGGATTCGCTCGGCGAGCCAGAGTCTGGTGCGCGTAGCCGAGACGCCGACGCCGATGGCGCAGACGTCCCCCGCCTGGACATGCTGGAGACGGTGCGGGAGTTTGCCGCCGAGCAACTTGCGGCCAGCGGCGAGGCGGCGGCGACCCGCGACGCTCACGCCGAGTTCGTCGTCGCCCTGGCCGAGCGTGCCAAACCCGAACTCGAGACCCCCGCAGCGACGGCTTGGGTCGCCCGGTTGGAGGCCGAGCACGGCAACGTCCTGGCCGCCCTCGCCTGGCTCGACGGCACGGGCCGCTGGCACGACCTGCTCCGCCTCGCCTACGTGATGCACAGCGTCTGGGCGATCAGCCTCCGCCTACGCGAGGCCCGGGCGTGGCTGGAACGGGCGCTGGATCCCGCCCGGGCCGCCGCGGTGCCGCTGCCGCTGCGCGCCCGGGCTGGCCGGGGATTGGGGTGGATCGCCATGTGCCTGGGCGACGACGCCGCCGCCGAGGCGTGGCTGGAGGAGGCGCTGGCCATCCGCCGCCGACTCGGGGACATCCTCGGCGTGGCCAACACGCTGACCGTGCTCGGGCAGGTCGCCGAGCACCGCGGGAACGACACCAGCGCCCAGGCCTGGTACGCCGAGGCGCTGGCGGGCTTTCGCGCGGTCGGCCACCTGCAGGGAATCGCCTGGTCGCTCGTCATCCAGGCGGACGCCGCCTACCGGCGGGGCGATAACGGCGAGTCGGCACGCCTGGGCGAGGAGGCGATGGCGGTGGCGCGGGAGAGCGGCAACCAGCACCAGCTGACCGACGCCCTCATCATCTTCGGCCAGGCTGCCTTGACCCGCGCGGACTGGGCGCCGGCCGTCGCAGCCCTGCGCGAAGCCCTCGGCCTCGGCCGCGACCTGGGCAGCCGCATAGCGTGCGCAGGAGCCCTCGCGGGCCTAGCGGCGGTGGCGGTCGCCGCCGGCGAGGCAGAGCGGGCCGCCCGGCTGCTAGAGGCTGTTATGGACTTTGAGCGGCGAGGGTAAACAACCGATGCGCCATCAGGCAGGCGAAGGCGACGAAATGGAATCCGGCGAACGTCTCCGGCAGGCGCTCGTAGTCGCGGGCGAGGCGACGAAAGCGGGTCGCCCAGGCGAAGGAGCGCTCTACGACCCAACGCCGGGGCAAGAGGACGAGCGCGCTTGGCTTCGGGAAGCCGCACGACCTCCAGCGCGATCCCGTACTCGGCGGCGGCGGCCTCCGGGATCGGCCGGTGTACGCCTGGTCGACGAAGGCCACCTCGACCATGCTCCCGGTGGCGTCCTGGACCGCCGCGGCCAGGGCAGCGACCTGGTCCCGATCCTGGGCGTTCGCCGGCGGTGACGTGCAGGGCGAGCAGGTGGCCGAGCGTGTCCACGGCCAGGTGGACCTTGCTGCCCTGGCGCTTCGTGTGGCCGTCCCAGCCAGCCCGCCCCCCGCTCTCCGGCGTGCTCTGCACGGTGCGGCTGTCGAGGATCGCCGCCGTGGGGTCGCCGGCACGGCGGTCGAGCCAGCGCAGCATCGCCCGCAGGTCGTGGACCATGCTGTCGAAGCAGCCGGCCTCGATCCACCGCCGCGATTGCTGGTAGACCGCTTCCCAAGGCGGGAAGTTCGTCGGCAAGAAGCGCCACAGGCGACCCAGCCCGCACCATCCAGCGCACCGCGTTGAACACCTCGCGCGGGTCGTGGACGGCTGCGGGGCGTCCGGTCGCATCAGCGTCAGGTACGGGGCGACGAACGCCCACTCCTCGTCGGTCACGTCGCTCGGGTAGGACTTGCGGGATGGTGGTTCCATGCCCCAAGCGTACCAAGTTCATAACAGCCTCTAGGGCGGTCGCTGCGCTCACGGAGGCCGGCGGGCTCGCGGGACATCGCCGTACCCCGTCCTGTACCAACGGGCGGTCGATGCGACGCGGGGCGCCCTAGCCTGAATTATTCACCGGGGTGGCGGATGACAACGGGGCACCTCTCTGGTACGGGTACGGTGACGAAGCCGCCCAGACCGCGGAGGTGCCCGCATGCCCCAGTCTGCCACACCCGTCTTCCGCTTCGGCGGACCGGCTACCCTGCCGTTGGAGGCGACCTTCGATGGCGGGCGCCTGACCTCCGACGGCGGCCTGCCGTGGCTGGCCGAGGCCGAGGATGCCCTCGGCCTGTGCGCGGCCTTCGCCGACGCCGTGCCCGACTGGCGCACGGGCCCGGTGGTCCACCCCGTCGCCGCGCTGGTCCGCCAGCGCGTCTTCCAGATCGCCTGCGGCTACGAGGACCAGGACGACGCCGACGCGTTGCGCACCGACCCGCTGCTGAAACTGGTCTGCGGCCGGCTGCCCGAGACCGGGGCCGACCTGGCCAGCCAGCCGACGCTCTCCCGCCTGGAGAACGCCGTCGACGAGGCCGCCTGCGCCCGGCTGGCCGACGCATTGCTCGCCGCCTACCTGCGGGAGCGCGGGCGCGACGGCCGACCCTGCCGGATCCTGCTCGACCTGGACGGCACCGACGACCCGACCCACGGCGACCAGGAGGGCACGGCCTACCACGGCTACTTCCGCCAGCACATGTACCACCCCCTGCTGGTCTTCGATGGCGAGACCGACCAGCTCCTCGCCGCCGTCCTGCGCCCTGGCAACGCCCACGCCAGCCAGGGCGCGGTCACCGTGCTGGAGCGCCTGGTGCCCGCGCTGCGGGGGCGCTGGCCGGGCGTGGCCATCGAACTCCGCGCCGACAGCGGCTTCGCGGTGCCGGCCCTCTACGCGTTTTGCGAGGAGGCGGGCATCGGCTACACGATCGGCCTGGTTCCCAACCCGCGCCTGGCGGCGCTCGCCGCGCCGCTGCTGGCCGAGGCCGAGCAGCGGCGGGACGACACCGGCGCGGAGAAGGTGCGCCTGGCCGGGGAGGCGTCCTACCGGGCGGCCACCTGGCCGCGGGCGCGGCGGGTGGTCTTCAAGGCCGAGGTCCTGGCCAAGGGGCCGAACACCCGCTTCGTGGTGACCAGCCGCGCCGCCGAGCCGGCGGCCCTCTACGACTGGTACGTCGACCGAGGCGAGCCGGAGGGCTGGATCAAGGACTTCAAGCGGGCCTGCTTCGGCGACCGCCTTTCCTGCCACCGCTTCCTCGCCAACCAGTTCCGCCTGCTCCTGCACGCGGCTGCCTACTGGCTGCTGGACACCCTGCGCCGGTGGCTGGTGGCCCGCGCCGTGCCGCGGGTGCAACTCGACACGCTGCGGCTCCACCTTCTCAAGGTCGGCGGCCGCGTCTGGCAACAGACCGACCGCGTCCGCCTGCGCCTCGCGTCCAGTCATCCAGGGCAGCCCCTCTGGGCGCACCTCGCCGCCGCACGCGGCCTCCGTGAATAATCCAGGCTAGACGGGCCGGGCTTCGCTGAGGCCGAAGCCGCCGGCCGGGCGCTGCCACTCGAAGAGGCGATCGCCGAGGCCCTGGCGGTCGCAGCGCCGCCGGGAGCCGCGCCGGCGAACCCACTCTCGCCGCGGGAGCGGGAGATCCTGGCGCTGCTGGTCGAGGGCCGGACCCGCCGCGCCATCGGCGAGGCGCTCTTCATCAGCGAGCGGACTGTCGACAACCACGTCGCCCGCATCTTCCGCAAGCTGGAGGTCCGGACCCGCGCCGAGGCAATCGCCGCCGCCCGCACCGCCGGTCTGACCACGCCCTCGCCGGAACGTCCCACCGACCGGTAGCCGCCGTCGGTGGCATCCGCCCGAGCCGCGCCGAACGCGGTCGCCGCGCGGTTCGGCGGGAGACCCCGGTCGGTACCTATGCCACCCGATCGGCGATTAGGTACCGGGCCCGCTCGCGATTAGGTACGAGCACCGGCGGGGATTGAGCATGTCCCTCACTCGCACGACGGCAGGCGCATCCCTACGCTGGAAGGCGCACCTCCATCGACGTAGGGGGGTGTGCCGGACCCGCCGGCGGGAGGATCCCCCGCCGTGCGAACACCGGTCCACGGAGACCGCGCGGCCGCCGGTCTCCGTGTCACCTCGAGTAAGTTCGCTGCCGCACCGCCAGCCAAGGGGATACCGCAGATGGATGCCACGCACTTCGACCGCATCGCCAAGGTGTTTGCCGATCGCCGCCTCTCCCGCCGCCAGGCCCTGACCCAGGGCGGGGCCGGGCTGGCCGCCGGCGCCCTCGCCGCCGCCGGCCTCGCCCACTCCGCCCGCGCCCAGGACGCCACCCCGGCCGCGACCGCGACCGCGGACGGCGACAAGACCATGTTCCTCTTCCTCCAGGCCTTCCAGTCGGGCAGCATCGCCCCCAAGGACGGCGGCAGCGAGGGCCGGTACACCCTGACCCTGGAGCAAGGGCTGGGCCAGACGATCTACTTCTCCGACCGCCCCGAGCGCCTCGTCGGGGCCAGCCCGACACCCCAATTCCTGGCCGGACTCGGCTTCCCGCCCGACAACCCGCCCAACGCCGCCCTGGTGGTCGCCACGACGCGGGGGAGACCGAGATCGCCGTGATCGAGCTCTATAGCCCGGCGTACGACGAGGCGACCCACACCGCGACCTACGAGGTGGCGGTCCTCGAAGAGTGGGAGGACGCGCTGGGGGTGGGCCTCACCCAGACGCCGGCGACCTGGCGACGTTCGGGGACGGCTTCGGCGCCGCCCACCTCTTCATCGACGACTACGAATGCCCCGATGGGACACTTACCTGCGAGAATGGCGGCCTCGTGGGAACAATCTATATCCCGTATTGCTGGTTCGCAGATAGTATGTGTTGCGGACCATGCTCTCCCCAAGACGGGGCCGCTCTGTGCAACCAGACGTTCCCCGACAAGTGCGGCGGCAACTGCCAGTACCAAAAAGATTATGAAAACATGACCGTGGCATGCTGGTGAACGTCCTGATCGCGCTAGCGACCGTGGAGGCACGCGGCCGCGGCGG
Organism: uncultured Chloroflexia bacterium; assembly: GCA_963849635.1. Lineage (GTDB taxonomy): Bacteria > Chloroflexota > Chloroflexia > Thermomicrobiales > UBA6265 > CAVRUD01. The sequence goes on from CAWKIA010000030.1 coordinate 138,515, forward strand.
CGGCGCCAGGCTCGTCGCCGGCCACCGCCTCTCTCGCCACGCCGGCCCGCGGCAGAACGGCGCCAGGACCGCCACTTTCGACGTCAAACGGCTGGCGGACTGAGAGCAGTCGCAGGCGATGGGGTTCCGCGAGGCGCCGGCCGACCTGGCGACGTGCGGCCCCGAGTTCGGCGCCGCCCACCGCTTCATCGACGACTGCCCCGACGGGACCGTCAGCTGCATCGGAAACGACGGGGGCACTTTGGGGATTTTTGATGCCGGGTTCTGTTGGAACTGGGGCAAGGCCTGCTGCCAACCGTGCAACGGCGGCGACGACTGGCGGACCTGGTGGACGCAGGCGTGCTACAACGCGCATACAGGGGACTGCAATGCGATTGGCTGCACCGCCCAAGCTGACGAAGATCTTGTCTGCTAATAATGACTGACGCCGGCATGGCCGCCGCCTATCGGGTTCGCGTCGAGAAGACGCCCAGCGGGAAGCGCCAGGTCCACCGGCAGCCGGTCGCGGACCAGATCGCGATGCCCGCTGGGACCGTGCCGCCGCTCGTCTCCGCGGACGACTTCGAGACCGTCCAAGCTCGCCTGACCGCAAACAAGCGCCAGTCTCACGCAACAACCCCAACCCCGAGGCGTCTTTGCTCCGTGCCGGCTTCGCCCGCTGCGGCTACTGCGGCCACAGCGCGAGCGTGCAAAACGGGGGCAACGGCGGTCCGGCGTACAAATGCAGCGGGTGGGCCAGGGACGAGCACGCCTGCCCGTGTTTTTCCATGCAGACCGCGACCCTTGACGCCGCCGTGTGGGCCAGGGTGGAGGACGTCCTGACACGGCCGGAGACCGTCGCGCAGCAGGTCGACCTCTTGCGCGAACGCGATCCCGTCGCCGCCGACCTGACGACCATCGACCGCCGGCTTGCGGCCCTCGCGCGCGAACAACACCGCGCCGCCGTCGCCGTCGCCACGATTGATGACGCGGACGCGGCGGCGCCGCTGTTGGTCCAGCTCAAGGCACTCGCCGCCGAGAAACGCCGGCTCACCGAGGACCGGACCCACCTCGAGGCGCAGCGGGCGGGCTGGCAAGCCGCGCAGGACCGTCTTTCGGACCTGACCGTGTGGTGCCGCCGCGTGGCCGGGAATCTGCCGCAGCTCACCTACGCCAAGAAACGCGACCTGCTGACCGCGCTCGACGTGCGCGTGATGATCTACCGGACGGACCATGCGCCCCGCTGGGAGATCACCATGGGCCTGGACGGGATTGTGTCCGAAACCGTTCGTAGTACGCGAGGTAGGTCGGTAGGAAGTCGCGCTCGATATCATCCCGCGGTACGGGCAGCCCGCCGGTTGTGTACCGCATCACCTCGGGATCGCTGTTGAGGTCGAAGAGGTTATCGACATCGTCCAGATTGAATCGCCGCAGGATCATGCGCTCGGTCTCGAGGAAAATGTGCATCGGGGCAATCCTCTCGCGTCCATGGTTGGATCGCGATGATAGCCCGCGACGGCGGGCGAGTCTCTCGGCGGGGCGCGTACCCGTCCGTTAGACTCAAGCCGTGCCGTTTCGCACCGCGTTACCAGACGATCAGCCGCCGAGGTCAGCCCAGGTTCGCTATGTCCACCGCATCCGGGACAACCATCTTCGCCGCCCTTCCGGCTCCCCAGGCCGAGATCGTCGCCCGCCTGGCTCCTGTCTTCGCCGCCGCCGGGGAGGAGCTCTTCCTGGTCGGAGGCGTCGTCCGTGACGTTCTCCTTGAGAGCCGGTCCGCGACCGATCTCGACTTCGCTACCTCCGCCGCCCCGGAGACCACCGAGCGCCTCGGGCTGGCGGCGGGCGCGGTCAGCTCCTACTTGGTTGGACAGCAATTCGGCACCGTGGGCCTCGTCTTCGGCGAGGAGCCGGATCGGGTCCTGGTCGAGATCACCACCTACCGGAGAGAGCACTACCCCGACGCCAGCCGCAAGCCGGCAGTCCAGCTCGGTGGCACCTTGGAGGACGACCTCGCTCGCCGCGACTTCACCGTCAACGCCATGGCCGCGTCAGCCAGCACCGGCGAGCTGGTCGATCCATTTGGCGGCCAGGCCGATCTCTACCTCGCCGTCATCCGCGCCGTCGGCGATCCCGATGAGCGCTTTCAGGAGGATCCCCTCCGGCTGCTGCGGGCGGCCCGGTTTGTCTCCCAGCTCGGCTTCCGCCTCGACCTCGCCACCGAGGCCGCGATGGCGCGCAATGCCGACAGCCTGAAACGCATCTCCCAGGAGCGCATCCTGGCCGAGCTAACCCGGCTGCTGGTCGGCCCCTACGCCGATCACGGGCTGGAGGCTCTGGCCGAGACCGGCCTCCTCGCCGTCGCCATGCCGGAACTGATCCCACTTGCCCAACCTGCCGATCAGCAGGATCTGCGCGTCCACCGCGAGAAGGATCTCTGGGCCCATACCAGGCAGGTCGTTGTCCAGGCCCCAGACCGACCCCATGTCCGCTGGGCCGCCCTGCTCCACGACGCCGCCAAGCCGCAGACCCGGAGCGTCGACGCCGCCGGCGAGGTCCACTTCTTCGGCCACGAAGTGGCCGGAGCCGGGCTCGCCCGCCGCCTCCTGCGCCGCCTGAAGGCCGACAAGGCGACCGAGACCGCCGTCGCCCGCCTAGTCGAGTTGCATGGTCGCCCGGAATCCTACGAAGCGGACTGGACCGACAGCGCGGTTCGCCGCCTGGCCCTCGAAGCGGGCGATGTCCTCCCCGACCTCCTCGATCTGGCCGCCGCCGACGTTACCTCCGGCCGCGAACTCAAACGCCAGATCGCCGCCGCCCGCGTTGACGCCCTGCGGAAGCACCTCGCCCGTCTCGAAGAGGAGCGCGCCCTCGCCGAGTTTCGAAGCCCGCTCGATGGCGATGCCCTGATGGCCATGTTCGGCCGCCCACCCGGCCGCTGGATCGCCGTCGTCAAAGACCACCTGCGCGAGCTGGTCCTCGATGGCGACCTCGCCCCCGACGACACCTCCCGCGCCGCCGAGATCGCTCGCGACCTCCTGGCTTCCCTAGATGTAGCCCAGACGCCTGAAACATAGACCGGTCACAGTGCGAATACGATGAGGTTGGTGAGCATGGCGGCATACATAGATCTCTGGGACACGGATTCGGGCAACTGTCTCGGCACCTTCGCGACCCAAGACGAGGCACTCGTGATCGTTGCGGCACTCCTTGATGCGAACGGGGATCGCTATGCGGACGACCTCGATCTCGGAGAAGTCGACGAGGACGATCGATACCGGCGCATCGCAACTGGAGCCGCGCTGGTGGTTATGGCACGAGACGTAGGTTCTCCGGTCGCGCTCCTGGGAACGACGACCGATGGAAATAACGGGTAGATGCCGCTGATCGCACGTCATCCGAGCGCCGGCACAACCTCCCGAGCCAGCAAGTCGATCGTTTCCCGATCGCTCGCGTCGAGCTGCACCACGAAGTACTGCACCCCCGCTGCCGCCAGGGCGCGGTAGTAGGAGATCGCCCGTTCCGGCGTCGCCGCCAGCACGAACTGATTCCCTGCCCGCCGCGTGCGCGGGTGCGTCGAGCGCTCCGGGTCCAACCTGGCGAGCTTGGCCGCCGCCTCGGCCTCGGTCGGGGCAAGCATCAGGTAGAGCGTCATGTGGGTTCGCAGAATCTCGTTCTCGGGGCGTCCCAATTCGGCGCAGTGCCGCGCGAGGGCGTCGAACTTTCGCCGCACGTCCGCCGCCCGTTCGGAGTCGGTAACGCTCGGCTCGCGCGGAAGCTGGTCCTCGCGCAGGTTGCAGGCATCGGCAAAGCGGGCGACTTGCTGCAAGGTCACCTGGGTCCCCCCACCGCCGATCATGATCGGCGGACGGGGCCGCTGCAGGGGCGGCGGTTGAATCCGGATCGCCTCGGTCGTGAAGTGGGCGCCCCCAAACGAGAACGGCTTCTCCCCCCAGGCGCCGTGCACGATCCGCACGGCTTCCTCCATCGCCGCCAGCCGCTCCCGGGCTGGCGGGAACGCCATGCCAAACGCGGCGAACTCCGGCTCATCGTTGCCCGCGCCAACGCCAAGAACGACCCGTCCATCGCTCAGATTGTCGAGATCGGCCGCCAGCCGGGCGAGGTGGGCGGGGTGGCGATACCGGACGCAGTTCACCGCCGATCCCAGCCTGATCCGCTCAGTCCGCATTGCCAGTGCGGTCAGCGCGATCCATGGGTCGACATGAAAGGCGGGGTGATCGAAGACGAGACAGGCGTCGAACCCCAACCGTTCGATCTCGACGCCGATCTCGACGAACGCCCGCAGCGCCCCGGGCTCCTCCGGCACGATCAACTGCACCGCCCACCGCAACCCACCGTCCGCCTCCGCCACCCAGGGATGCCGCCCCACGAGTTCCCCCTTTCTTCGCGGCACTACAGCCGTTCCCTGCAGGAACTCGACAACCTCTGCCCGCATCGCGACCGTCTCGACATGACCCGTCGCGTAGCGCGATAGGCGCCAGGCACTCGGTGCCCCAGCCGCCGCATAGACCTCGCGCAGGGCGGCATCGATCCTGTCCAGCCCGGCGGGCGGCGTCAGTCGGTCGTAGATCCCCGCCAGACTGAGGTGCGGACGCGGCGCGATCAGGGCGTTGATCTCGGCGGTCGAGAATCGCGTTCGCAGGCCCGGGACGTAGTAGTAGAGGCCGTGCTCTTCCAGACCCCGGGACTCGACCAGCGCGTCGAAATCGGTCAGGCAGCACAGATCGACGCAGACCGCGATCCTCGGATCCAGCGCCGCCACCCACCACGCCATCGTGCTGCCCATCGACATCCCGAGCGTCCCGACCCGAGCCGGATCAATCTTCCGGCCGCTCCATCAGATAGTCGAGTGCCCGCAAGCTGTCATAGACCATCATTCCCCACATCACCTGGCCCGACCACAGCGACTCGCGGAAGATCTCCCCCTCGGTCTTCCCTCGCCGCTCGCCGAAGGCCCAGTGGTCGACACAGAGCGCGGCATAGCCGAGCCCCGACAGCACCTCGGCATACGGAGGCTGCTGGAGTGCCGGGCGCCCAACGAGGAGTTCGTCCTTACCGAGCACGTAGTCACCGCCGTGTGCGTGGTTGTAGAGGATCGCCGGAACCCGGCCCAACTGGTTCCTGGGCCGGACGAAGTACGCCGGCACGCGTTCGCTCTCGTTCAGATCGAGGTCCAGGACTTCAAGGGTGTATCCGGCGCGTTCTTCCACGGCGACGACCCGGGCCGAGATCGGCCGATCGCGTGCCGGCAGATCACCCAGCAGGCCATAGAGTTCGCTCCGTCGCTCCGCGGCCATGCGCGCCGCATCGTCCCCTCGTTCCGATCCAGGTCCGGCCACCCTGCCCATTCCTCCTTCACCCCATACGCCATCACAGCCTATGCTGATTCCAGCATTGTCGTCCGTGCCTCGCAACCGCTCCGCTTAGCAGGATATCCATGGCCCAGGCATCCAACCGACTTCCATCCTCGCCGCCCAACGCGCCTTCGCAGCCACCTACCCAACAGGCGGGGCCGGCCGGGTCGGATAGTCGAGTCTCCGAGAAGCGGACCGTTCCCTGGCCGGCGATCATCATCGCCGCCGTCACCCTGATCCCGGCCTTCATCGGCGCCATCTACCAGTTCAATAACAACAACAATGCTGACAACGGCAGCACCGATGCCGTCGGACTCGTCGCCTGGCGCTACACCGGCGTCAAGCAGGCCGTCACTGCCCCACCGGCGGTCACCGCGGACGGGGGGATCGTCTACATGGCCCCGGCCGACGGCGAAGGCATCGTGGCCGTCGATACAGAGACCAATCGCCTTCGCTGGGCGGCCCCGCTCGGCGGCGCCTCCGCCGGACCGGTCGTCGCCGGTGATCTCGTCTATGTCGCCAACCTGACCGGTATCCTGTTCGCGGTCGATCCCCGCAGCGGCGTCGAGCGCTGGCGCGCCACGGCCGGCGGCACCTACGAGGCCGCGCCGGCTATCGTCGACGGCACCCTTTACATCGGCAACCGTGACAGCCATCTCTACGCCCTTGACGCCGTTACCGGCCAGGAGCGCTGGCGGGTCAACACGGGCGACTGGGTCGATACCACCCCGGCGGTCGCCAATGGCGTCGTCTACGTCGCCAATAACGCGGGAACGCTTTTCGCACTCGACGCGGCCACAGGTCAGGAGCGCTGGCGCCTGAGCCTGGGGCCTGCCGGGACAGTCCATTCCCCGGCGGCCTCTGAGGATCTGGGCATCGTCGCCACGGTCGGGGCGGATGGCATCCTGCGCGTCGTCGACGCCGCCACCGGGGAGGAGCGCTGGACTTTCGGGCCCGATCCCGCGTCCGGCGACAACGAGAGTGAGATCGCCGCTCGCACCCTGGCGGGCGCGCCGGCCATTGCCCACGGCCTCGTCTTCGCCGGCACCGCCGATGCCCGGCTGCTCGCCTTCGACGCCGCCACCGGCGAGGAGCGCTGGCATAGTGTCGGCAGCACCCTCTCGCCCGGTTACGCCCCCGTGGTCGCCGGCGACACCGTCTACGTCCTCCACGCCGAAACCGGGTTGTTCGCCTTCGCCGCCACCGACGGCGCCCCCCGCTGGATCTTCGAGGCCGAGACCCTGGGCGAGGCCTTCTCTCCCCTCGTCGTCGCCCCTGCCGGAGATCGTGTCTACTTTGGTTCCGACCGCGGCATCCTCCGCGCAATCGAACCGCCGGACCTGGACAGCTAAGGGCCACCTCGCGGTTGTCATCGCCGGTGCCGCGGCGGCGGCGTTCCCCGAGGAATCATCCGTCGTCGCCCTCGCGCCAGTTTCCAATCCTGCCTTCGGTCTGCCCGCGATTGCCCGCGCCTTCGGGTTCGCGCGATAGAGGTCCCACGATATCTGGCCGCTGGCCGCATCGATGCTGCCGCCGCCGCACAGCGTCTCCGACTTTCCTGAGCACGTACGCAATTCGTCACACGCAACCTACGTGATTCCGCTTAGGTCTCTCCAACCCATGCATGTCGAAACGCGCGATTCGACCGATGCGCAGCGGCGGCGGCGCGCGCAGGATGGCTCTATTCCGCAGGGGATCGATGTTCACCCCTGGCGGACCGGTTCGCGGGGACTACCCCGAACGGAGAAGAGCCAATGCGCCGCCCGATCGCTCCCATCGCCTGCATCCTCGCCCTCGTGACCGGCGCCTGGTTCGGCCAGGCTTACACCTTTTTCGCGCCGGCCAACTCGATCTCGGCCGCCGACACGAATAACACCGCCGCCGAAGCCGCCGTCTGGCGCTTCTACGACGCGATCGACCTCCTCCTGCGCACGGCAGACGAATCGGCCCTGCGCGCCGTCATCGCCCCGGACTTCGTCGAGCACGTCGATCAGCCCGGCACCCTGTCGGGGCGGGACGGGCTGGTGCGCTACCTCGCCTCCCTGCGAGAAACCTATCCTACCCTCCGCCTCACCCCGCAGGACGTGGTCGCAGAGGGGGACAGGGTCGTCGCCCGCCTCGCCCCGGTGGACATGGCCGGCGGCGCGATCCTGGGCATCCCCCTTGCCGGCAAGGAGCCCTGGCCCCGCGTCGACATGCTTCGCGTCCAGGGCGGCCAGATCGTCGAGCGCTGGGGCGACCCTACCGGCTACGCGCCGGCCACCGACCTGTTCTCGGAAACCCTGATCCTTTCGCACCACGGCGATTTGATCCCGATACTGCGGCGCGTCACCATCGCGCCGGGTGCGAGCAACGCCTCGTACTCCGCGACCGGGCCGGCCATCATCTCGATCGAAGAGGGCGACCTCGAGGTCAGCACCGCCAGCGACGAACGCTCCTCGTCCACCTACTTGCTCGCGAACGGTCGGGCGAAGCGACTCACGGCCGGAAACACTTTTCCCGTCGCGGACGGCGTCGACTATCGCCGTCGCCAATCGGACGGCGGCGCCAGCCGTCTTCCTCGTCCTCTCGCTGGATCAACCGGTGCCGGACAACCTCCGAACCCACGCAGTCGATATCAGCACCAGCACCGAGGGCACCGCGGTCGAGAATGTCGCCGGTGGGTCGGCCATTTCGGTTCAAGACCTCGCTGGGAACACGGTCACCACGACGAACCCCGGCCTCCTGTCGATCGAACTGGCACAGATTACTCTGGCGCCAGGGGCACGGCTGGCACCCCATACCGTGGCCGGCGTGGAGATCGTGGTCGTCGAAGCTGGAACCGCCACGGCAACCATAGAAGGCGGCCCCGTCTCCGCCTGGCTCAAGAACTCCGAGAGCTACTCGGTCGTCTCCGAGCGCACCGCGCAACTCCCGGCAGAATTCAGCCTGACGGCATCGAACGGCGCCACCACGGCCTACGCCAACGAGACCGCCGAGCCGGCCACCCTTCTCCTCCTCACCCTGACACCCGAGTAGCCATGCACCACGGCTGACGGCCCGGCGCTTCCAGCCAGCGACGGAGCGTGGATTGCCGCCGCGAGCATCCCACGCCTCGGCGCGGCAATTCTCGCTGAATTGCTGGTCGAAACGGCTTCGCCTGTCCAGATGTCGCGTTTGGCACGCTATCATGGCGCTGATCCTCCATAGGGGTTCATCGTCATGCACACATCGGCACCTCGCCTTGACCTGTTGCCCGTTCCGCGGCCGCGCACGCCCCTCGTCGGGAGGCGGGATGAGGTCGCGGCCGTGCTCTCACTGCTGAATCGGGACGATGTACCGCTCGTCACCCTGCTCGGCCCCGGCGGCGTCGGTAAGACTCGGCTCGCCCTTGCCGTCGCCCACTCGGCCGGGGAGACCTTCCCGGACGGCGTCGTCTTCGTCCCGCTCGCGTCGATCGACGACCCCGCGCTCGTCCTCCCGGCCATCGCCCGCGCCCTCGGCGTGGGCGAGAGCAGCACCCGTCCCCTGCCAGAACAGCTCACGACCTGGCTCGGTGGCCGCAGCCTATTGCTCGTGCTGGACAATGTCGAACAGGTCGTCGCCGTGGCGCCGCACCTGGCTCACCTCCTCGTGCATTGCCCGGGGCTGAAAATCCTTGCCACTAGCCGCGTCGTTCTCCGCGTCACCGGCGAACACCACGTTCCCTGTCTCGCCGTTGCGCTTCCCCGATCCCAACGATCTGCCTCCCCTGCCCGATCTCGCCGCTACCGATGCCTTTGCCCTCTTCGTTCAGCAGGCCCGGGCGTCGGTCCCGGATTCTCCCTCACGGCGGCCAATGCGCCCGTCGTCGCCAAGATCTGTGCACGGCTCGACGGCCTCCCCCTCGCCATCGAACTGGCCACCGCCCGGCTGCGCATCCTCTCGCCCGAGGCACTCTTGGCCCGCCTCGACGACCGCCTACGCCTCCTCACCGGCGGCGCCCGTGACCAACCTACCCGCCTCCAAACCATGCGGGGCGCTATCGCTTGGAGTTACGACCTCCTCACCGATGAGGAGCAAATCCTTTTCCGCCGTTTCGCGGTCTTCGCCGGCAGCTTCACCCTCGACGCGGCTGTGGCTGTCGCCGGGAGCGACGACGTCGACACCGTCGACACGCTCGCCGCCCTCGTCGACCAGAGCCTCGTTCAGCGCATCGCGCAGCCGGACGGCACTCCCCACTTTGGACTCCTCGAAACGATCCGGGAGTTCGGGGGAGAACGACTTGCCGCGAGCGGCGAGACGGAGGCCGTACGCGCGCGCCACGCCGCCTACTACCTGGCACTTGCGGAACAGGCGGACCAGGCACCCAACACTCCAACGAAAGACGACGCTTTCCGGGAACTCGACGCTGCGCTGCCCAATCTGCGTGCCGCACTGGAGTGGGCGGAGGTGCGGGACGATCCCGAGACCCTGGTGCGGCTGGTAATTGCCCTCTTCTGGTATTGGGACGCGCGGTGTGCCTGGACTGAGGGCGGGAGCACGATGGAGCGGTCGATTGTCGCAACCGTCCAGATTCGTCCTCAGCTGCGCGGCCTCCGCGCAATGCTCCTCGTCCTTACGGCACAGAACTCAATCTGGCGAGGGCAACTGGCCCGTGCGGCGACCCTGCTTGACGAAGGAGATGCACTCGCGGTCGAGACCAAGTATGAGCCGGCCATTGCCAGATCCAGACTGGTACTCGGCCAGTTCTCTATTTGGAGTGGCGACGTCGACATCGCCGCAGCCTACCTGACTGATGCACTGAACCGTGCGAGATCACTGGGCAAGGCGCAAGAGCACTTTGAAGCACTTTACCTTCTTGGGTACGTTGCGACGCTCCGCCAAGACCGAGAAACGGCTACTAGATTTTTCACCGATGCCCTCGCGGCGGCCCGAGCAGGTGGATGGAGTGTGCCGATCGCCTATGCGGTGGAGGCGCTCGGCACGTGCGCCCGCGAAGAAGGCGACCTGCGGCGAGCGGCATCCCTGTTTGCAGAGGCGCTGACAATGAGCAAGGATCCGGGCACCGCGACCAATTGCCTCAATAGCCTGGGCTACGTCGCCGCCGTCACCGGCCGAGCGGAACAGGCGGCCCGCCTGTTCGGAGCGGCCGCGTCAACCTGGGAACGAATCGGGGGCGGCACACGCGCGGACCACGAGCAAGCTCGCCTCGATGAGTCCGTCGCCCAAGCCCGTGCACGACTGACCGCGGACGCCTTCGCTGCCGCCTGGGCCGCGGGCCGCGACCTCGCGCTGAGTGATGCCACCGTCGAAGCCCTGACCGTAGCGCTTGAGGTCACATCGGCGCCCGCGACCACGTCGGATCCACCATCCGGCCTCACCCCGCGCGAGATCGAGGTCCTGCGTCTCTTGGCCGAGGGCCATTCAGACCGCGAGATCGCCGCCGAACTTCTCGTCAGCCGCAACACCGCCGCCAACCACGTTGCCAACATCCTTGGCAAGCTCGGCGTCCCCTCACGTGCTGCCGCCGCCGCATACGCCGTCCGTCACGGCCTCGCCTAGGACACCCGGCCTGAACCTGGACCGCATCCTCGACTCCTCTCGGATGGGCCGTTTCGGCGCCACCTGGGCTGACAGCCCGGGCACGCCACCATGGCCCGTCCGAGAGATCGATTAGACAAATTCACTATTGGATGGAGAGCGCGCACTAATCCAAATCCCCTATTTGAATCATGCGTCTCGTGACAGTTGCGCCTAGGGTGGTTCCACGGAGTTGCGTGACTGCTCGCTGCTCCGAGTGATCTCGGACATCACGACCGTGTTCCGGTTCGTGGTGCGGCCGAGCCCCGTGGAGTACGCCGATGCCCGAACTCAGGACCTGTGCGTGCGGATGCGGGACGCCGGTCGCGCGCTCGTTTGCCCGCGGCCACAACCGGATCGGCCACTACCCATCAGTCGACGCCCGGCTGGACGAGCGGATCGACCGCTCCGGTGGCCCGGACGCGTGCTGGCCCTGGCAAGGACAGGTCACTGACCGGGGATACGGCCGCATGGCCGTCCGCGGTCGTCTCTTGATGGCCCATCGCCTGATGTACGAGCGCGTCCGCGGACCGGTGCCGCCAGGCACATGTGTGTGGCACCGGTGTGAAACCCCCGGCTGCTGCAACCCGGAGCACCTCGAGATCGGTGCCCCTGGAGATGAGTTCCTGGGTGCCAGGACGCGAGGGGAGGCCCACTCCCGCGCCAGGCTGACCGAGGCCGCCGTGCGGGAGATCCGGCAGCGGTACCTGGCAGGTGAGCGCGCTGCGGCGCTCGCGCAGGCGTTTGGCGTGAGTCGCACGGCGATTACCGACATCGTCCACCGCCGGCGGTGGCGACACGTCGAGTAGGTCCCAGCGTGTCGCTCAGAGGATCTCGCATGCCTAAGCCCGTCGGGTCACTCACCATCGCCCTTGCCCTCATCACCGGCGCCTGGTTCGGTCAGGCGTATACCTTCTTCGCCCCGATCAATCCGATCCAGACCGAAGACACGGCGATCAAGGCCACGGTGAATAGCGTCTGGCGCTTCTACGACGCTATCGACATCCTCCTGCGCACGGCGGACGCATCGGCCCTCCACGACGTTCTTGCCCCGGACTTCGTCGACCATGTCGACGAACCCGGGACCCCATCGGATCGGGACGGCTTGGTAAGCTATCTCGCCTCCCTGCGTGATACCCACCCATCGTTCCGCCTTGCCCCCCAGGACATCGTCGCTCAGGGCGATCGGGTCGTCGCCCGTCTTACCCTCACCGGAGCGGGTGGTGGAACGATCCTGGGCGTTCCCCTCGCCGGCAAGGAGCCCTGGCCCCGGGTTGACATGGTCCGCGTCCACGAGGGTCGCATCGCCGAGCGCTGGGGCGATCCCATCGGTTACGCTCCGTCGAACAGGCTCTTTTCGGAAACACTGACCTTCTCCCACCACGGCGATCTGATCCCGATGCTGCGGCGCGTCACCGTCGCGCCGGAAGCGAGCGCCGTCTCCTTCACCTGGTTGGGCCCCGCCATCATCTCGATCGAGTCGGGTGGCCTCGAGGTCACTGCCGCCACACGGGTTACGTCCACGTTCGAACCCGCCTTCGCGAGCCTTCAGCCGAAGACGCTCAAAGCTGGCGACTCGTTCCCCGTCGCGGACGGCTTCACCTTCACGTTCGCCAATCGAACAGCGTCTACGGCCGTCTTCCTCGTCCTCACGCTGGTCCCTCCAGGACCAGCAGGCGTGCCCATCATTCCCGACGGCGCCGATACCGCCGATGAGGCCATCACGATCCAGGATCTGGCCGGTAACACGGCGATCATGGCAAATCCTGGCCACCTCTCGCTCAACCTGGCGAGGGTCACCCTGGCGCCGGGCGCACGGCTGGGTCTCCACCCGGTGGCCGGCCTCGAGATCGTGGTCATCGACGCCGGAACCGGCACGGCGACCATCGTAGGGCCAATGGTCTCCGCCTGGTTGCGGGATACAAAGGAGCGCTCCATCGCGGCCGAGGACTCGGTACTACTCTTACAAGGCTATAGCCTCACGGTGTCGAAAGGTGCTTCCACGGCCTACGCTAACGAGACCGCCCAACCGACTACCCTCCTCCTCCTCACCGTGACATCCGGATAGGTTCAATTCGCGGGTGACAAGGGGGCTTTACGTCTCGGTCGCCTCCATCCATCGCCTCGCCAACTAGGCGATCTCCTCCGCCCTGCCAGCGGCTAGGGATTCTCCATCGAGGTCCAGTACGCCCCGATCCGGCGCTGCCCAGGACAGCAGGCCGCCAGGATCGTCGAAGACGAACCCGCGGTCGTCCTGTTTCTTCACGCCCCGGTGGAAAATGAGCTTGAGACCATGCTTCGGCTGCAGGAGGAAGGTCACCCGGTCGTCGCCGTTCCAGCAAAAACTGGGCGCCTTCCACTTGATCTGCTCGGTGATCCGCTCATCGGCGACCAGGATCGACTCCCGGATCTCCGCGATCTCCGCCCGGCGTGGGTGGTCGAGCGCTGCCAGGTAGCGCTCGACCGCATCGGACCTATTTGACATCCAATGCCTCCCTCGTCCTCGGCCGCGCTACGTGCCGGCGTACGCCCGCTGCAGTGCCGCCACGTCGAGCTTGGTCATCGTGAACATGGCCTGCATCGCCCGCTGGGCGCCCTCCGGATCGGGTCCACCGATGCACTCGTGCAGGGCGCGCGGAATCACCTGCCACGACAGGCCGAACTTATCCTTCAGCCAGCCGCAGGGGCCCGGCTCGCCGCCGTCCGCGGTCAGCGCATCCCAGTAGTAATCCACCTCGGCCTGATCGGCACAGTCGATCACGAATGACGTCGCGTCGCTAAACGAGTGTCCTGGCCCGCCGTTCAAGCCGACGAACTCCTGCCCGTTCAACGTAAACGAGACGGTCATCGCCGGCGCCGGCTCGCCGGCACTGCCCTCGCCCATGCGATTGACCGACAGCACCTCGGAATCCTTGAAGACCGAGACATACAGGTTCATCGCCTGCTCGGCCTGATTGTCGAACCACAGAAACGGCGTGATCTTCTGGCCCATCGTTCGATCCTCACCTTCGCTATCCACTGGACCGTTCGAGCCGCAATCCCCGACACCCTGCCGGGCCGCTCATTCTCTAGTCGAACGGGTTCCACCCGAATCGACAAAATTCATCCCCGATCAGGAATCGGCCGCACCGCCGCATCGCGCCACCGACAGATCATCCGTATACTTGGGCCCCGGCGTCCAGATGCCGATTATCGACCCGTCCGCACAGGCCATGCATGGCGTCGCATCCAATCACCACTGATCCAACCGCTTGGGTCGTTCAGACCAAGCTCCTACCGCCCGTCGCTCGGCCCGGAGCCCTCGCCCGGCCGCGCCTCCTCGACGCCCTCGCCCGGGCCGTCACCGAGCACCGCCTCACCCTCGTCTCCGCCCCGGCTGGCTACGGCAAGACAACCCTCCTGGCCGCGCTGCCCCGTGCCCGGCCCGACCTCGCGGTCGCCTGGCTCTCCCTCGATTCCGACGATGACGACCCCACCCGCTTTCTGGCCGGCCTCCTGGCCGCGCTTCGCCGCGTCGATCGAACGTTCGGCACGGCAACCAGCGCCCTGCTGGCCAGCGTCAGCGACCCGGGCGCCGAGATCCGCCGGATTGGTGGCGTTCTCGTCAACGACCTCACCAGTGCCTTTGACCACCCAGTCGCCGTTGTCCTCGACGATCTGCACGCCATCGTCTCTCCCGCGCAGTATCTCTTCCTCGATTACCTTCTCGAGCGGACACCGGCCGATGTCCATCTCGTCGTCGCCACGCGCCACGATCCGCCCCTCGCCCTCGCCCGTCTGCGAGCTCGGCGCGAGCTGGCCGAGTTCCGCCTCGGCGATCTACGCTTTACCCCCGACGAAGCAACCGACTTCTTCTCCGCCGCCGTCCCCGTCCCCCTCGCGCCCGGCCAGCTTCGCCTCCTGCATGAGCGAGCGGACGGGTGGGCCGCCGGCATGGCACTCCTCGCCGGGGCCCTGGCCCGCCTCGGCGGCCTCCCCGACCGCGATGCCTTCCTGGCGCACCTCGCCGGCAGCAACCGCGACATCTACGGCTACCTCGCCGCCGAGGTGCTCGAGGCCGCACCGGCCACTACCCGCGAGTTCCTCCTCCAGACCGCTATCCTGACCGAGCTCACCCCCGCCCGTTGCGCCGCTCTCACCGACCGCGCCGACGCCGCCCAAGCTCTGGAAGACCTCCACGCCCGCAACCTCTTCGTAATCGCCCTCGATCCCGCCCACACCGCCTACCGCTACCACGACCTTTTCCGCGCGTTCCTCCTGGGCCGCCTGGCCCTCCACTCGTCGCCCGAGGAGATCCGTGCCCTCCACCGGCGGGCTGCCGCGACCGCCGATCCCATCCGCGCCATTCCCCACCTGCTCGCGGCCGAAGACTGGGATGACGCCGCGACCAGCATCGCCCGGATCGGCGACGACCTCCTGGATGGCGGCGCCCTCGACACACTTCGCGGCTGGATCGACGCCCTGCCGGACCCGGTTCGCCGCTGTACACCCCGGCTCGCCTACCTTCTCGGCGTGGCTGCCTGGGACCGGTGGGACATCGTTTCGGCCCAGACGTCTCTTGAGGAGGCCCACAGCGAATACGTCGCCATCGGCGACCGCTCTGGCGAAGGGGAGACGCTGATTCTGCTTGCATCCTGCCTCATCGTCATGGGCGATTTCGCCGTGGCCCGCGCGCATCTCGACCGGGCCGCCTCTGGGCCGCTGCCGATCCGCTCTCGCGTTCAACTCCTCCTGAACCGCGCCTGGCTGGGCCTGCTCTCCGGTGATTGGCCCGCCGCCGTGCCCGCTCTTCACGCCGCCCTCGATGCCGCGGGCGCCACCGAGGATCCGCGCGCTCTGCGCCTTGTCGCTACCCAGATCCAGTCCAGCTTCGTCGCCCTGCCGGGAGGTCCGGCCGCTATCGAGCGCCTCGCGCACCTGGTCGATGCTCGCGGGAGCGACCTTCCCGGCCCCGCTCACGCGGTCGTCGCCACCGCCGTGGCCTGGTCCCACCTCTGGCACGGCGACCGCGCCGCGGCCATCGCTGCCGGCGAGCACGCTCTGGTCCTCGACGACCGCTTTGGCGGGCCGGACGCGCCGGCTGTCGATGTCGTCGGCGTCACCGCCGGGCTCCTCCTCGCCCGCCTGTATGCCTTCGCTGGCGACGATGCCGCCGCCGACCGCTGCCTCGACCGGATCTACCACGGGCCCCTCAGCAACGGCCTCAACCTGCCAAGCTCCCGCGCCTGGCGCGCCTCGTTCCTTTACCCACTCGCGCGCGTCCGGATCCACCAGGGTCGCATCGACGAGGCCCGCACTATCTACGCCCAGATGGCCGAGCCCGAGCCGGGGGAGTGGCCCCACTCCCCCCTTCTGCGCCACCTTCTCCGCGGCTTCCTCGCCATCGCCGACGGCGATCGGGCGGCGGCGGCGGCAAACCTGCGCGTCGCCGCCGCCGCCCAGGAGCGTTACCCCGACACCACGCAGTACGGTCTCGGCGCTCTCCCGCTGGCTCGCCTCCTCCTCGACGACGTTCGCCCCGACGACGCGCTCGCCACGCTGGAGCCCATCCTGGCCGCCGCCGAACGTGAGGGTCTCCCCGGCGCTGCCGCCTGGGAAGCGCCCGACATTCTCGCTCCCCTGATGCGCCTGGCCGTCACGCACGGCGTCTCGGCTTCGGTCGCCGCCGGCATCCTCGCCAGCATCGAGGATTCACCCCCCACCCCGGCCGACACGGACGCCGCTGCCCTCACCCCTCGCGAGTTGGAGGTTCTCCGCCTGATCGCCGCCGGCGAAGCCAACCCCGCGATCGCCGACACGCTTTTTATCAGCGTCCACACCGTCAAGATCCACGTCGCCCGCATCCTCGCCAAACTCGACGTCGCCTCCCGCGGCCAGGCCGCTGCCCGCGCTCGCGACCTCGGCATCGTCTAGCGGTGTTCGAGTTAGCCGCCGAGTTGCGCCGGATAGCTCTCTAAACCTGCCCAAATAGCTCCATCGAGCGACGCGCCGCCACCGCCACTTCCCTACCATCGAGCTGTCCCTCCGGCCGTCCGCCGGGCGGACAACCGGCGAGCATCGCGCTCAGCGTTCATCCACGAAGGAGTCCCAATCGATGTCCGCGTCTACCCTCTATCGCCTCAGCGGCCTCGCCCTCGTCTTGGGGGCGCTCCTCTTCGCCGTTGGGAACCTGATGCATCCCCTCGAACACTCCGTCTCCGCCCAGGCCAAGCCGACCTGGGAGGCGGCCCACGTTACGTTCATGATCGGCGGCATCGTCATGGTCCTCGGGCTTCCGGGCGCCTACTTGCGCCAGTCGCTACGGGCTGGCCGGCTCGGCCTGATTGGCTTTGTCGTGCTCGCGATCGGCCTCATCGGCATCGCCCCCGGCGCCTGGTACGAAGCATTCGTCGTCGATCCGGTTGGCAAGGATCTGGCCGACACGATTGAGGACGGCGCCGGAGGCGTCTTCAACGCGATTGCCGGCCTCTTCCTGGTCTTTGGACCCTTCCTCTTCGGGATCGCCACCTGGCGAGCGCGCGTCTTCGCGCGAACTGCCGCCCTCGTCTCCGTCCTGTCCACGCCGATCCTGCTCGTCCTCGGCGGGCTGCCTGGGAAGACCGGCGGCGCGGCGATCATCTTCGGAACCGTCGTATTCTCGGTCGCCTACGCCTGGATCGGCTACGAGCTTGCCAGCGGCGGCCCCGACGCCGAGGAGGCCGTCGCCGGAGTCGCGGATGCGCCCGACGCGGGCACCGCTCCTGAGGGCGTCATGCCTCGCTTCTCCCGTGTGGCGTAGGCGCCGGCAGGCCGGCAGCGGCACACCCGGTCGGCCCAGGAGGAGGTCATGGACGTCGAACCTGGCGGGGTGCTGCCCGGGACACCGGGCGAACTCCGCCACCGCCTGGCCAACTTCCTCGCCACCCACGAGGTTGGCGTCCTCGTCCTCGGTGGCGCGGACGCCGCCTGGGGGATGCCCGTCCTCTACCGCAGCCAGGGCCTCGCGGTCGCCTGCCTCGTGCCGCGCTGGGCCGAAGTCGACGTCCGCCTGGCCGCGGACACCGGCGCGCTCCTGATCGTCTCCGCCACGCCGGGCGACAACGGGCGCTGGCTCGCCTGCCGCGGGACCGCTCACGTTCTCCCGCCCGGCGCCTGGCCCGATGCCTCTCCCTCGACCACGCAAACCGTCCCCGCCGCCCTCTACGATGTCGTCGGGCTCACGCTCCACCGCCTTGACCTCGTCGACGAACGCGCCGGCTGGGGCCGCCGCGAAAACCTCGATCTCTAGTCGACCCTGCGAGTCTCCGCCTGCCCGGACCGCCCGCGCAGTGGGCCCAGTCGGTATCGAGACGCAGCTGAGGGTGTCTCAAGAGCTCGCGGCGGGCGAACGGTATACTCAGCCAGGTCCCTTGATCGCGCACTGCTGCGTCCAGCCGGCCTGTCGGCACGGCGTCATGCGTGCCGAGACGGAGGTGCAATGTGGCATGGTTCGACCACGGTGACGCTCGTGTCTACTACGAGGAATCGGGCGCGGGCGATCCCGTCCTGCTCCTGCCGGGGTGGGGTGGCACAATCGACGAGTTTGTGCCGCTGCGAGCGGCGCTGGCGCCGCGGTTCCGGGTAATCGCCGCCGACGTGCCCGGATCCGGCAAGTCCGGCCCGCAGCCACGGACCTACACCCCCACGTACTACCAGGCCGACGCCGCCGTGTTCCTCGCGATGCTGGCGGCGATCGACGCGTCGCCGGCGCACCTCGTCGGGTTCAGCGATGGCGGCGAATACGCGCTGCTGATGGCATCGCTCACGCCGGCCGCCGTCCGCTCCGTCGCGACGTGGGGCACGGCCGGGACACTCGGCACCAACCCGGCCATGGCCGACCCGATGGCCACGCTTATCGACGACCCGATACCGCCGATGCGCGACTTCGCCGCCTACATGACGGCCACCTACGGCGAGGCGAACGCGCGCGTCATGACGCAGAGCGCCGCGAAGGCCTTCCGCACGATCATGGAAGCCGGCGGCGACATTAGTCGATCGCGCGCGGCATCCATCTCATGTCCAGCGCTCCTGATCACCGGCGAACACGATTTTCTGGCGTCCCCGACGCTGGTTGCCGAGATGGCGCGAGCGATCCCGAACGGCGAGTACCTCGAGGCGAAGGGCGCGAGCCATCCCGTGCATCACGAGCAGCCCGCATGGCTGGTCGAGACGATCGTCGCCTGGCTCTTGGCGCGCTGACGGGCGATGCCCATGTTGCCGCGATGAGCGAGTGCGCGATCAAGTGCCTGTCTCGGAGACGCCCCAGCGTGTTGCAGCAGAGGCGGCGTGCCCGAGTGCCAGCGCGGGGACCGCGGGTTCCCCGCCGTTCGTGGCCGACCAGGAGCCCGTCGGTGCACGGCACGGTCGAGCATGCCGTCGCCGTGGTTCGACGGCAATCCGACTAACCTCAACCCCCTCCCACCGCATCGGCGGGCGGCGAAGACGATGGAATGCCACAGAAGAGTGGGCACGGTGGATTTCGATTCTCTTCCTGCCGGTTGATCGTGCGTTCCAGTCCTTCGTCCTTTCGATCGGTTCCAATTCCCGCGCACGCCTGATACGATCTTGGCGCCGCATGCGATCGTCAGCAACGGTGGCACCAGGCACCAGGCACCTGGTCCCGCCGGACCGTCAACCCTGGATCGTCCGCGCCGTACGGAGCGCGCGGGAGAACCATCGCCACAGGGAGAACGCCATGACCCGCAAGCCGCTGACCGCACCGCTCGCCTGGATTGCCGTTCTCCTGATGCTCCTGGCGCTACCGCTTTCCGGGGTGGTCGCCCGCGCCCAAGAAGCGTCACCAGTCGCAAGTCCGGTCGCCTCACCAGTGGCCACACCCCAGGCCGCCGGGATTCAGCCCGTCGACATGGACCTCTCGGTCGACCCGGGAGAGGACTTCTACCAGTTCGCCAACGGCGGCTGGGCCGCCCGCACCGAACTCCCGGCCGACTCCCCCGTCTACGGCGTGACCGACGAGGTCATCGACCGGGTCAACGCCCAGCTCTTCGGCGTCGTGGAGGGTCTGGACACCGACCCGTCCACCCCCGAGGGCAAAGCGCGCGCCATCTACGATCAGTACCTCGACACCGAGACCCGCGATGCCCAGGGAGTCACCCCGCTTGACGCGATCCTCGCCGAAACAGCGGCGATCGCCAGTGTCGAAGACGGTCTGGCCTTCCAGGAGCACGCCGATAACTTCCAGCTCGCCGGACTCTTCGTCGTCTATCCGTCCGCCTTGCCCGAAGACGCCACCGTCAATGTCGGCAACCTCCTCGGTCCCATTCTCAGCCTCCCCAGCGAGGACTACTACCTCGACGAGAGCGAGGACGGTCAGGCGATCCGCGACGCCTGGGTCGAGACGACCGCCCAACTCCTGGTCCATCTCGGCTATTCCGAAGAGGAAGCCACCACGGCGGCCGAGGCCGTGCTCGCCTTCGAAACCGAGCTCGTCGGGATCAAGACGCCCGACGCGGAACTCTACTCCGATCCGGTCGCCCAGAATAACCCGCGCACCCTGGACGAACTGGAAGCCATCCTGCCTAGCATGGACTGGAACGCGTTCGTCCAGGAAACCCATCTGCCCGATACCACCGATACCCTGATCGTCGTTGACCTCCCCTACATGGAAGCCCTCCAGGGATTGCTCGATAGCGCCGACCCGATGGTCCTGCGCTACCTCTTCGACACCCAGCTGATCTGGACGTACGCCCCGTACCTCTCGACGGAGATCGGCGATCTCGCCTTCTCCTTCCAGGGGCCGGTGCTGTTCGGCGTCACGGAGCGCCGCCCGGCCGAGGAGCGTGCGCTGCAGGCAATTCAAGATTGGTTCCCCGACTCGCTGAGCCGGACCTACGTCGCCGAGTACTTCCCGCCGGAGGCCAAAGCCGCCATCGAGACGCTGGTCGACAACCTGATCGCGGCGTTCCGGATCAGGGTCGAGCAAAACACCTGGATGAGCGATGAGACCAAGGCGGAGGCGCTCGAAAAACTCGACCTGATGGCCGTCAAGGTCGGCTATCCGGAGGAGTGGGAGACCTACGACGAAGTCGAGATCGGGGAGTCCCTCTTCGAGACAGTCCTCAATGCCTATGACGCCGGCAACGCCGAGGCACTCGGGCAGGTCGACCAGCCGGTCGATCGGACCGAATGGCTCATGAATGCCTTCGAGGTCAACGCCTACTACAACCCATCCCTCAACGAGATCGTCTTCCCGGCCGGCATCTTGCAGGCCCCCTTCTTCGACCCCAACGCCGACCCCGCCTCCAACTACGGGTCGATCGGCGCCGTGATCGGCCACGAGATCACCCACGGGTTCGATCTCAGCGGCTCCCAGTACGACGGTGAGGGCAACCTCGTCTCGTGGTGGACGGATGCGGACTTCGAAGCCTTCTCGGCCCTCAACGACGACGTGGTCGCCCAATACTCCACCATCGAGGTTCAGCCCGGCCTGAACGTCGACGGTGCCCTGACCGTCACGGAGAACGTCGCTGACCTGGGCGGCCTCCAGATCGCCTACGACGCGCTCCTGATCGCGCTCGATGCCGATGGCCAGGAAGACGCCCCCTGGTTCCTCACCCAGCAGCAGCGCTTCTTCATCGCCTTCGCGACAAGCTGGCGAGAGCTGGCGACGCCAGAGTTCATGGAGTTCCTGGTCGCCAGCGACGAGCATTCCCCGGCCACGGTCCGCGCCGTCGAGCCCTCCCGGCACATGGACGAGTTCTACGACGCCTTCGACATCGAACCGGGTGACGCCGAGTACCTCCCGCCGGAGGACCGGATCGTAATCTGGTAATCCACCACGCACATGACCGGGGGCGGCCAGGATGGCCGCCCCCGGTTCACACACTCGTAACACCGCAATCGCCCCACAACGTTCAAATGCGTCCCCTATGGAAGAGACGATTGCTCAGTCAAGAATCAAATCCGACAGGCCGAAGTCGCCACCTTCGACCTCGACTTCGACTTCCTGCATGGGATCAATCGCTGGCACTCACCGGACGATCCGGAGACCGTACGAGACATCTGAAACTGGATGTTATGTTCGTCAACTTGTGCCTGAGTCGGAATTCGACGATGATTCTCTGACCATGGACAATCGAGCAGCGCAATGGCCACCGGACAGTGGACATGACGCGGGCGGGCTCTCGGCCAAAGCGGCGGCAGCCATCCTGGGCGTCAGCGCGCCCACGATCCGCCGCGCTATCGCCCACGGTGAGCTGCCCGCCACCAAGCATGCCGGCGCATTCTGCATCACCCAAGCCGACCTCGCCCGCTACCGGCAAGAATGCCGCATCGTCACCCCGCCCCAGCACCTGCCGCCGCGACCTCCGCTCCGGCTCATCCCATCCCTCGACCAGGAATCAGCGGTCACGCTCGCAGTCCCCCGCCCGCGCTCGCCCCTGATCGGGCGCGAGCGCGAACTTGCTGCCGTCCGCGACCTCCTCCTCCGGGAGGATGTGCCGCTCGTGACCTTGACTGGTCCCGGTGGGGTCGGCAAGACCCGCCTGGCGCAGCGAGTCGCGGACGAGGTGGCGAGCGACTTCGCGGATGGCGTCCGGTTCGTGCCCCTTGCCTCACTTCACGATGCCGCGCTGGTCGCCCCAACGATCGCGCGGACGCTCAACGTTCCGGAGGCCCCGGGCCGATCGATCGAACACGGACTCATCGCCTTCCTGCGCGAGCGGCAGATGCTGCTTGTCCTCGACAACGTCGAGCACCTGGTAGAGGCCGCCTCAGTCGTGGCAACCCTGCTCGGCGCCTGTCCGCACGTCACGGTACTCGCCACCAGCCGGACCGTCTTGAACATCTCCGGCGAGCAACGCTTCCCGGTCTCCCCGCTGGCGCTCCCAGACACGGCAAGCGCCCAATCCGCCACCCTGGTGGCCGAGTCGGATGGAGTGTGCCTCTTCGTCGCCCGCGCCAAGTTCGCCTCCCCGGCCTTCGCCCTCACCGATGCGAACGCCTCCACGGTTGCCGCCATCTGTGCACGGGTCGATGGCCTACCGCTGGCCATCGAACTCGCGGCGGTCCGGATCGCACACCACTCGCCTAAGGAGCTCCTGGCGCGTCTCGACACCCGGCTGCCCACCCTTACCGGCGGCCCCCGGGATGCCCCGGACCGTCACCGGACCATGCGCGCCGCCATCGCCTGGAGCTACGACCTTCTCGATCCGGCGGAACAGACCCTTCTCCGCCGCCTGGCCGTCTTCGTCGGCGGCTTCACCCAGGATGCCGCCGTCGCCGTCACCGGGGAAGAGGACGCGACTCTCTCCCCCACCGTCCTCGATCTTGTCGACTCCCTGGTCGACAAGAGCCTTGTGGTGCCAGGAGACGACATCGCCGGTGAGCCGCGCTACGCTATGCTAGAGACGATCCGCGAGTTCGGCCTGGAACAGCTCGCGGCGAGCGACGAGGCAGAAGCGACGCGACGGCGACACGCCGAGTTCTTCCAGTCCCTCGCGGAGAAGGCTGAGACCAGCCTGTTCGGTCAATGGGACGGACGCTGGATGGATCGGCTGGACATCGATCAAGACAACTTGCGGTCGGCGTTGGCATGGTCGATCGAACGCGAGGAGACCGAGACCGCTCTGCGGCTCGTCGGTGGCCTGATACCGTTCTGGTTCTTTCGCGGCCGCGAGAGCGAGGGACACAGGTGGGCAGTACAGGCCCTCGCTCTGCCGGGCGATTCCTCCCCCAACGTGCGGATCAAGGCGCTGCACGCGGCAATCTGCTGCGCGCATATCCTCGGCGACCACCAACAAGCAAGCGCCTATTGCGACGAGGGGTTGACCCTCGCGCGGGCTAGTGGAGATAGATACGGCCTCGCCATCATGCTCTGCAAACGCGGCTACGGGTTGGATATCCAAGAACAGTTCGACCAGGCCCAACCGTATTTCGAGGAATCCCTTGCCGAACTCAGATCCCTGGACGATCCCTTCTGGCTGGCCATGGCACTGCAGTTTGTCGCCGTGGCGGGTCCGATTGGCGGCTTGCCTGGACAGGAGGTCGACTACGCCGCCCGCGAGTGCCTCCAGGCTGAGGCACTTGCCATCCAGCGGCAGTTGGAACACCCATTTGGCATCGCCGTCTCACTCCTGGGCATGGGCGAGCTTGCGCTCCGCCAGGGCGACCGCGCCCGGGCAGCCAGGGCGTGGCGCGAGAGCCTCGCCATCAACCTGCAGGAGCGGCAGCCCTTCCAGGCCCTGATCATGGTCGAACGCCTCGCCATGCTCACGGCGGGCGACGATCCGGAGCGCGCCACCCGCGTCCTCGGCGCTACAGACACGCTGCGTCGCGAATACGGCACGCCGCCGGAACCGTCCCGGCAGCGTCTCCTCGACTCCGCTTGGGAGCGGGCCCGCACCGCACTTGGGGAGGAGGCGTTCGCGGCAGCCTGGACGGCGGGCCAGACGATGCCATTCGCGGAGGCCGTCGCCGAGGCCATGGCCCTTTCGCCGTCCCCGCCGCCGACACCCCTTCCGGCAACACCTCGTCACCAACCCATCGCCTGACGCCGCGCGAACGGGAGGTCCTGCGCCTGGTCGTCGAAGGGCTGTTCTGACCGCCGAGATCGCCGAGGCGCTCTTTATTAGTCCAAAGCACGGTCCCTCACCATACCCGGGGTATCTTCGACAAGCTCGGCGTCGGCTCTCGCACGAGCCGCTGTCGCCGCCGCCCACCGCCTCGGGCTCGTCTAACCCACCTGTTCCCCTGACTCGCCACGGCGGGGTGCGACAAAAGTCGCACCCCGTTCCGTTTGCCGTGCGTGGCCGAAGCGCGACCTTTGCTCGATGCGCCGGATCGGGGTCACCGCCGACGATGGCGACACCTCCACCGGACAGGTTGAGGGCACCGGTCGCGCACCATCGGCGAACGGTCAGCGAGCGGGAGGAAATCGCCATGAACCGGATCTCGATCCTGATCTCTGTCGTCGCCATCACCATCATCGGGCTGATCTCGGCGCGCAGCGTCGCAAGCGGAAGCGCGCAGGAGACCTCGCCGGGCTCCGACGTCGAAATTAACCTGGAGATCGTCCGCCAGTTCATCGAAGTCGCCTGGGAGCAGGGAGACCTCGCCCTGCTCGACGATCTGGTCAACCCCAACGGCACCGGTAACGTCGCCGGTCTGCCTCCGCAGGCTCCCGGTCCGGAAGGGTACAAGCAGCTCATCGCCACCTTCCGTGAGGCCTTCCCCGACCTCGGCTACGAGGTCCACAGTCTCGTCGCGTCAGGCGACAACGTGGTCGTCGAGTGGACATTGCACGGCACCTTCCTGGGCGAGACTCCAAGGGCTTGCTCCGACTGGCGGCCTCCTCGAAGTGGCGGGAATCAGCATCTTCTGGTTCGAGAACGGTCGGATCGTCGACAACCACACCGTCTTCGACTCGATGACCTTCGCCCAGCAGACCAATGCGCTTTCAGCCCCCACCGCCCCGGCGTCCGGCACACCGGAGTCGGCCCGCCGCGTCAGCGAGCGGTCGATGGCGCCCAATCCAGGGCTGCCGGGCTCCTCCTTCTAACCTCCTTCTATATGGTCCATCCACGACGTTTAGGAGGAACCACGATGTCGCCCCATTCCACCCGATCACCACGGTTCTCTCGCCGCACGTTGATCGCATCCAGCCTGGCCGGTGCCGCGCTCCTCCTCGTCACGATCGAACCGGCTGCCGGCGCTACCATGAGCGATCCACCGCAAACATAGCCCCGCCTATTTTTGACACAAACATATGTTCTGACGCGATGGTCGTAAGCGGCAACGCCGGCGCGGGTGTGGGTTTGGGCAGCGCCTCACCTCGACCGGCTCAGACATCAGCCGTCATCCCATCCCCGCCGGCGCTCCCGGAAGACATCCTGTGCAGGTCGCAGCGCCGCCGGTCACGCGCCCCCGAATCACCTTCCACCGATTGGGCAAGTGCGCCACCCGCACACTAGGCCATCGATTACCCAAAAACTGCCACGAAGCCCGAGAAGACGCTCCCTCTCTCATGGTTGGGAGGAGGGGGGATGAGGTTCTTCTCTCCGAACCTTTGCTAACTCCCCGATCCTCGCGGATCGCCGCCGATCTCTTCGCCCGACACCGACTTCGACCCGCTTTCAGGTATCATCCGCTACCAACTGCCAGACGTTCCCGACGGGCTGTGACGCGGAACGCGAGCCTGCCCGGAACTACGAGTTTGGATAGCGTCGTCCTCGATGGAGTCGCCATCGACTGTGGCTCCCCTCCCCAAAAGGACCGGCCCATGCGCGCACCCATCCGGCTCTTGACCTTCTCCCTGCTCACCGCGCTCGCGGCGTCCCTGGTGCCTGCATCGTGGTCCCATCCATCCCCGGCGGAGGTGTCGGCATCTCGCGCCGTCTTCGCGACACCCGAGGCGGAAGAGACGGGCGCCGCGTTCTCGACGGCGTCTCCCTCATTGACATGCTGGCCCTGCTCCCCGCGGATCTCAAGGGCTCACTCGGGCTCGAGACCGAGTATCTCCACTATGTCGATTTGGATGAGCAGCTCGCGTCGGTTGGCGTGTCGGTGGAGGTCGAACCGTTCGAAAACGATCGGGACGCCAGCCTATCGTGGCAGATGGCCGTGCGAACGCTCTTCATCGGGAACACGTGGACAGGGTTCGACTTCGCGTCCGTCGCGTCCGAGGAGTGGCGATCGATCTTCGGATTCAGCATCGTCGAGATCGGCGCGGCCCTCAGCGCCGGCCCGAGCGACAATCGGGTTGTCCTCCTCACCGGCCGCTTCGAGCGCGCGGCCGTCGAGGCCGCCTGGACCGCCGCGGGCTACCGTTGGGTCGACGAGCGCGGCGTTCAGGTCGCCCGCCACGGCGAGGACGGTGCGATCGACTTTGCCGATCCGATCGCCACGATGGTCTTCGATGCCGGGGCATACGACGTGGTGATGCTGCCCAATGGGGTGATCGTCCTGGCCAGCACCATCGCGGCCCTCAGATCGGTCCTCGACGTCGCCATCGACGGTGCGCCGTCATTCGCCGGGCGGCAGGACATCCAAACGATCCTCCAGGGGCTGCCCAGCGACCCGGCCGCCGTTACCTTCTTCGCCGGGGAGATGGTGCACGACGACGCGTGCGGCTACGCAATGGCAACTCACCCCAGCGTGGGACCGGACGACAGCGCGGCGATCAGCGACGAGCTCGATCGGCTCTACGCCGAGTATGGACCGATGCCACCCGTCACCTACGTCGCCATGAGCCGCACAGCGGGCGGGGCCATCCCCGATACCGAGGACGGCCCCAATCGGCAAGAGGCGAACTGGCCGGTTGCCCAGACCGTCGTATCGCTGCTCTTCGCGGGGGAGGCCGACGCGCGGGACGCGGCTCCGGTGGTCCTCGGTCGACTGGAGATCGGCCAGAGTTTCGTGACGCTGAAGCCCTGGACCAGCACCTTTCCTGAGCGGTCGGCACAGGTACTCGATGGTCTTCCGGTGGTGCGGCTCGTCCTCGGCACAGCCGAGGGCAGCATCGTACGAGGCCTCGACCTTTTCCTGACGAACGATCTTGCCTTTCTCTCCTACTCGACGGACGCCGACGGCTGCTGAACCGACCCTGACGCGCCTCCGGACAGCCGGCCCATCAGCGCCAAAGGTCGTGGCGCCTGGCCAACCGGCTGAGGTCGTCCAGATGATCGCCGGGAGATCGGCGCGATAATCCTTCGCCCGACGCGACGCGTGCCGAGGCCTGCAGGCGAAAGGAGACGATCATGCGAGAGGTGCGGTGGGAGCGGATGTTCCCGGACGAGTTGGAGGCACAGTTCGCTGCCTGCCCGGTGGTCTACTTCGCCTATGGCCTCTGCGAGCCACACGGCCCGCACAACGTCCTCGGGCTGGATACCCTCAAGGCGCACGCTATTGCCTGCCGCGTGGCCCGCGTCCGCGGTGGCATCGTCGCGCCGCCCGACTATTGGCACATCCACGAGATCGGTGGCTACGCCGCCTGGGGTCATCGAGCAGTCGGGCAGGTGGACCGCAAATGGCTGACGGCTGTACCGCCGTGGGTCCACTTCAAACACATCTGTTACCACCTGCGAGCGGCGGACGCCCTCGGCTTCCACGCGGCGATCCTCCTCACCGGCCACTACGGGCCGAACTGGCAGGACCTCAAAACCATGCTGGATCTCGTGCAGCCCTACGTCGGCACGCGCCTCTACGGGTTGCCCGACTTCGAGGCCAACCAGCCGGGCTTCGCCGGCGACGGCAAGAGCGGCGGCGATCACGCGGGCCGGGTCGAGACGTCGCTGCTCTGGGCGCTGGAACCGGAGTGCGTCGATGTCTCCCGCCTGCCGGCGCCGGATGACGTCGGTCTGCACTTCGCGATGGGGCCTGATGCGCGCGAGGCAGACCGCCGCGTCGGCGAGCGGATGGTCGCCGATGAGGTGCGCTGGTTGGCCGACAAGGTGAGCGACCTCCTGGAGGTGTACGAGCAGGCCAAGCCCCAGCACACGCTGCGCACCTTCGAGGACGTCGAGGCGCTGTGGGAGAAAGTCGTTCGACCGCAGCTCAAGCAATTCGCATCGATGCAGTCTGGCTGGCTCGACCCAGCGACGGGGAAACCTCGGGAGTCCGTCCCCGCAGACTCGGTCTGGTTCGGGAACGCGCCAGTGCCCGATCGCGGCTAATTCGACCATTCGCCACATCCGGTGCCGCCGGACGTGTGACGGAGGCGGCGTTACCGGTCGAGCCGATCACCGGTAGTGGCTGAGGTCTGCCGACACCTTCGTGCAGTCGTTCGGCGCGGACTCGATCGCGCCCCGTCGGCGTTGGCCACCCCGGCGGCCGAGATGGTCGACGCTTCCGCTACCCCAGAGGACGGCATCGGCTTCGCCTCCACTGATCCCCCGAACGCGGCGCTGGTCTTCGATAGTGCCGAGGGGAGCGATGAGCCGGGCGACGTGGTGGTGGTCGAGCGAATCAACCCGACCTATGACCGGGCGACCGGTCGAGCCACCCATGAGATCAGGGTGCTCGCCGACGACACGGCGGTCGATCTGACGTATGTGTCGGAGTCCGGTCTCGAACGTGGCCGCGATCCGCTCCTTTGAGGGGGCGAGCCTGTTCATTGACGACTGCTCCGATGGGAACATCGTCTGCGTGAATGCGCATACCGGTGGTCGGTCAACACTAGAGGACTACTCCGGCTACTGCTGGAGCTGGTCCGACTGGTGCTGCTTCCCGTGCGAGGGGATCGACTACGGGTCGTTGCAGTGCTATCAGCGCCTCGTCTATTTCTGCGCGCAGTCAGACTGTTACGCCACCTTTGACTGGCAGGTGATTGACTGTCCAGTCCCAACCAACCCCTTTGCCACAAGCGCCGTGCTGGGCACGGCGCGGCACTGATCGCTCGTCATCCGCCCCAGTCGCGGGATGACTATATTGCTGACTGAGCGCTCCTCACCGTTGGGAAGTGATCGTCGTCTCGATAACGAAACGGCGTGCTGAAAAGCGGGTATCGGTTGGCGCATCGGGGGCGTGTTCGGCTCCGGACGCGGCAGCGGGGGTGCCGTCGGGAACGATGGCCTCGTGGACGATGAACGCATCCCGCGTCGGCCTCTGCTCGGCCGACAGCCCGAGCTCTGCCCGCGCCTCCGCCAGCCGCATCCTAATATCCGTCCCACTCGATGACGGCGCACCCCGGTTTTCCAGGGCGCGCCGTCATCGCGAGCTCAGCCTATTACCTGGACGCAGGTTTGCGTGTCAGGATCGCAGTTGCTGCCAAGGCAGCAGGTGTCAACGCCGAAGAAGGGTTCGCAGGACTCGCCGAGCTCCCTGCAGACGATGCAGCCGAGGGTTGGACTGCATGCGTGCCCAGCTGTGACGCAGCAATCGAGCGACAGACTCCCGCCGCCACTGCACGGGGAACCGAGCGGAGCGCAACAGTTTCCGGATTCCTCGTGGCAGAACCCGCTGCAGCACTGGATATCGGCGTCGCAGGCGGGACCACCGAAGACTTTTTGCAATGTGCCGTGACAACCAACGCACTGGCTGCCAATGATCGGGCTGATCTCCACGCAGGTGGAGCCGTCGCAGCAGCCACCGCTACCGCCGCCGGCGGCTACGCCACAGTCACTCCCCCGAGGACGGCAGCAGGAACGACTGGTGCTGGAATCGGCGTCAAACCCGCAGATCAGGTCGTTGCAGCAGACGTCTCCGGTGCTGCATTCCGCCGCTACGAACTTGCAGATGCTCTGGCACGTGTTGTCGATGCACTCCTCGCTACTGCCGCACGTGCCACAGTTCAATTCGAAACCGCAGTTGTCGAAGACGAACCCGCAGGTCGCGCCGAAGGTTGCACACGTCGCCGGCGAGCAGCAGTCGCCGGCCGGGTCGCAGACCTGGGTGTTGCTGGCGCAGCAGACCGTCCCGCACGCCTTCCCGGTGGTGCAGCAAACGCCGCTGCCGGCGACGATGTTGACGCAGTGGCCGCCGACGCAATCGGCATTGGAGTCGCAGGCTGTCCCGTCCGCGCCAGGGGCCGCCTGGCAGGTGCCGGCGGCGCAGATACCGGAATGGCACTGACCGTCGTCGATGCAGCCGGTCGCGCCGTCGGGCAGTTTGCACGCCCCGGCCAGACACGTGAGCGGAGCGTCGCAGGACGAGACGCAGGTGGTGCCGTCGTCACTGCAGACCTGGCAGGCCCCCGCGTCGCAGGAACCGCACTCCAGCGTCCCGCCGCAGCCGTCGGGAGCCGTCCCGCAGGTCTGACCCGCCGGACAACTGGTGACCTGGGTGCAGCACTCGCCGTCATTGCAGACCTGGCCTCCCAGACACTCGCAGTTGGTCTCGCCGCCGCACCCGTCTGGGACACCTTCGCCGCAGGCGTTGCCCTGGCAAATGGGGGTACAGCACTCCCCCTCGTGGCAGACGGCACCGGCCAGGCATTCGCAATTGATGGTGCCGCCACAGCCGTTTGGCAGGTCGATCCCGCAGGCATTGCCTGGGCAGGTCGGGCTGCAACACGATCCCTCGTGGCAGACCTGTTCGGCCGGGCACTCGCAGTTGATGGTGCCGCCGCACCCATCTGGGAGACCTTCGCCACAAGAGTCGCCCTGGCAGGTGGGTGTACAGCAACTGCCCTGGTGGCAGGTCTGATCGTCGCCACAGGTTCCGCATTCAAGGGTGCCGCCACAGTTATCGGAGATCGTCCCGCAGGTGACACCCTGGGCGACGCAGGTCGTCGGCGTGCAGCAGACTCCGTTGCCGAGGCAGCGGCTCGGAGCGGGGCAGCAGGTGCCGTTGCCGGCCGCGTCGACGCAGACGGGGACGCCGGCCGCGCAGCAGCCGGACGCATTCGTGTAGTCACCGTGCCCGAGGTGGCCCGGTACCGCCGAGTTGTCGACGGTCAGCGTCTGCTGGGCGGGCGTACCGGGTTGGTGGCAGACCGTGACTCGGTCGGACTTGGCCGAGGCGCGACCGCTGCCGACCAAGGCGAGCGCGCCGCCGACTACGCTTCCTATGAAGGTTCGGCGGGAACCTGATTTCGCCAAGAGACGTGTCAGTTCGTCGAATCGATTACCGTCCATTGGGGAGTCCTTCCGCTCGTTCGACTAGCGCGTCCGGACCCCGGGAAGTCATCGCCCCCGTCGGCACACTCGGGTGTGAGATTGCCCGCGGCTCCAAAACAGGGTTCCGGATCGATGGCGTCAGCCTATCTGCCAGTAGTCTGGCAAACATCCGGAAAAATCCTCATTCCCCTCGCGCCGGCCCGATTCGAGACTGAGGAAATGATGCAGTCCTGAGCAGGACTGCCTGTCAAACCCGCCTGTTATGCCCATCCCTGCCGGACGGCATAGGCGACCGCACCAGCGCGCGACTGCGCGCCGAGTTTGCGCAGGATGGCGGCGACGTGGTTGGCTGCGGTGCGCCGGCTCACGAAAAGGGCGGCCGCGATCTCTTTGTCCGATAACCCCTCGGCCAGCAAACGCACGACTTCGAATTCCCGCGGGGTGAGACCGTGGTGGGCGACCGGTGCGGGCGGTTCGGCTGGCCCATCCGATTCTGCCGGGACGCCGGCCGGCGTCCCGGCGAACATCTCATCGAGGTCCGAACTGGCGCCTGCCGCCCAGGCCGCCGCAAATTCCGCCTCTCCGAGCGCGGCGCGGGTCGCCGCAACGATCTGGTCGTGGTGGGCTTGAACGAGTGGCCGGAGCGGGGCACCGGTCGCCTCGCGGAGAACCTCCGCCGACCCGAGGAGTCGAGCGGTCCGCGCGTGCTCTCCGCTGTAGAAGGCGACGAGGGCCAGCCCGAGCAGACAGAGACTCTCGTGCCACCGGTAACCGAGCCGCCGGGCCAGCGCCATGGACTCGACATATGAGGATCTGGCCCGCGACAGTTCCCCAGCGTTGACGAGTGAGCCTCCCAGGTTCCACAGGACGACGCTCAGTTGGCGCTGGTCGCCCAGGCGGCGGAACGCGGTGATCGCGTCCTCGAGGTACGCGACGGCCCCAGACTCATCCCCGCGGAAACCGACGGCGATCGCCAGCCCCTGCGCCGTCTTGGCCGCGCCCCACTCGTCGGCGAGCCCGCGCGCAAGGTCGAGCCCCTGCCGCAGGAAGGTCTCAGCCCGTGCGAACTCGGCGTCGGTAATTGCGGCATCGCCCAGACCGTGGCGCGCCACCTCACCCTGGGCGATAGCGAGATTGCCGAGTCCGCGGAGCGCCGCCGCTTCCGTACCGTGGTCACCGGCACGCCGGGCGAGCGCAAGCGCCTCCTCGGTCCGGGAAACAGCCCCCGCGTAGTCCCCCTGCCGCTCGGCCAGATCACCGAGCACGACCAGGGCCCGCGGTCTTGTCTCTTCGTCATCCGGGGCCAGCGAGAGGAGTTCGTCCAGCCAGCGGCGGCCTTCGGGCACGTGGTCGTGGACCACCCAAAAGGTCCACAACGCCGTCGCCAGCCGCAACCCGCAGCCAACGTCGTCGGCATCCCGCAGCCACGCGAGCGCCGAGCGCACGTTGGGGAGATCGGTCTCCAGCGCCGACAACCAGGCCACCTGGTGTGGACCGCGCAGGAGCGGCTCGGCCGCCTCTGCCATGCCCAGGAAGAAGTCCGCGTGGCGCCGGCAGACGTTTTCCTGGTCGCCGCTGACCGCCAACTGCTCCAGCCCAAACTCACGAACCGTCTCCAGCATCGAGAAGCGGGGGCCTGGCATGCCGAAGTCGTCTGTCACCCCATCGGCAACCGACAGCAGGCTCTTCGCGACAAGCGACTCGATCGCGTCGAGGACGGAGGCGGGAAGGCGGGGAGGCGGGAAGGCGGGGGAACGACGATCCGTCACCCGCCGGCCCGGTACCGCCCGGAGCCCCATCTTCCTCCGCCCGCCTGCTCCCGCCTCCTACCATTTCGGCGGCCTCCAGCGTGAATCCGCCGTCGAAGACCGCCAACCGCCGAACGAGCGCACGTTCGTCCTCGGTCAGCAGGTCGTAGCTCCAGGCGATCGCGTCCCGCATCGTCCGCAGTCGGGCCGGGGCGTCGCGCGGACCGCCCGTCAGCAGCGGGAGCACGGGGTCGAGCCGGTTCAGCAGCGCCGAGGGTGAGAGGACGCGGCTGCGTGCCGCCGCCAGCTCAATGGCGAGCGGCAGTCCGTCGAGCCGGAGACAGATCTCGGCCACCGCGGCGGCGTTCGCCTCGGTCAAGTCGAATCCAGGTCGTGCGGCGCGCGCCCGTTCGACGAAAAGCCGAACGGCCGGAGCCGCGCCGACCTGAGCGACCGTGACCGCCCGTCCGGTCTCGGGCAGCGCGAGCGGCTCGACCCGATACTCGTGTTCCGCGGTCAGCCGGAGCCGGGCGCGGCTGGCGACCAGCACCTTCAGCCGCGGGCACGCCGCCAATAGGCCAGCAAGCAACGGCGCCGCCTCGGCGACTTGTTCGAAGTTGTCGAGCAATAGAAGGAGGTCGCTGGCGCGGAGGCGATCGCTGAGCCGTTCCTCGATCGAGGTGTGCCGATCTTCCGGGATGCTGAAGCGGCGTGCGACGGCCCCGGCGACGAGGGTGTGATCGCGGAACGGAGTGAGGTCGACGAACGCGACGCCGTCGGCGAACTCCTCGGCGACCTCGGTCGCAACGTGCAACGCCAGGCGGGTCTTGCCCACGCCGCCCGGCCCGGTCAGCGTGACGAGGCGGACTCCGACCTCCCGCAGCAGGGCCGCGACGGCGGCGGTCTCGGCTCCCCGGCCAATCAGCGGCGTCTGCGGGGCCGGCAGCGGCGCGACAGGCAGGACCGGCGACGCCGCGCGCACCGCCATTCCGGTCAAGCGCGCCGCGTAACGCGCCGCGTCGTCAGCCGCGATGCGGAAGGTGCCAGCGAACTTGGTCGCCGGCAGGTCGCCACGGGCGATCGCCCGGCGGACGGTGCGCTCATTGACGCCGAGCGCGATGGCGAGCTCTCGCGCCGTCAATGAAGGGTTGGCGGTCCCAACGGGGCCGGCACGTACCGGCGCCACCGCCGTGTCCGGTGTGTCCGGTGTGTCCGGAGGTGTCTTGTTCATGGTGAGGGTAGCATCGCCGAGGTCCGGTTCGGAGACAACCCCGCGGTGCCGCGTCGTCAGATCGTTCGACGTCTTTCTACCACATGGCTAGGCCAATGCGTCCGGCGACTTTTGGTGCGACAGTCGGGGCAGGAGCGCGACGAGTACCTGGCCCTGGACGCGGACGACTGAGCGCTGCTGGGGTGGTCCCACGACGGAATCGGCAAGGGCGCTGGGCGCGGCCCTGGCTGCTCGCGCTGGAGTCCAGGGGCAGCGACGCGTGGGCGGACTGGCACAGCGACCCCGCGGTGCTGTACGCGCACCTGCCGCGGCCGCGCTCGCTGTCGCTTCGACGTTGCTGGCGGTCCTCGGAGATGCGCCGAGGTTGTGAGACACCGCCAGTCCGTCTCGAAGACGACGGAGCCTGTTGAAAAAGGCCGGGGCAACATCCCCATGCCTGTCATGACCAAGCCTTGCCGCGATTCTGCGCCTCTTTGGGCGATCCGCAGTGACTTAGATGGGCTCCCATATGCCATTGTCAGAGTTTTTCAACAGGCAGGAGGTATTCTGAGACACCCCGCCCCAGGCGACGCCGGCGCCGGCACGCCCCGGGGTTTCTCCGAATGGGTGAGCTGCGTCTGGCGTACAGTACCGGGCAACCGCTGAAGATCGCTCGCCGCTATCCGCACAGGAGCTGTGATGACCGACCGGTTTCGCGGCAAGGTTGCGCTGGTTACGGGCGCGGGCTCAGGCATTGGGCGGGCGACCGCACTGGCGTTCGCCCGCGAAGGTGCCCGTGTCGTCGTCTCCGACGTCGACACAACCAACGGGACCGCGACCATGGATCAGATCGTCGCGGACGGCGGGGAGGCCGTCTTCATTGCTGCCGACGTTTCGGTGACGACCGAGGTGGCCAGCCTGATCGGCCGGACCGTAGAGACCTTCGGCCGGCTCGACTGTGCCTTCAACAACGCCGGCGTCGGTCAGGGCAGCCAGCCACTCCCGGAGCTGCCTGAGGAGGTCTGGCACCGCGTCATTGCCATTAACCTTACGAGTGTCTACTTGTGTCTGAAGTACGAAATCGCTCAGATGCTGACTCAGGGCGGAGGCAGCATCGTCAACACGTCCTCTGGCTACGGGTTGGTCGGCGGACGGGGCAACGCGGCGTATGTCGCCGCCAAACATGGCGTGGTGGGGCTGACCAAAACAGCGGCGCTGGAGTGGGCGACCGCGGGCATTCGCGTCAACGCAGTCTGTCCTGGCTGGATCCAGACGCCCATGGTGGACCCGTTGCTGGCCGATCCCGAGCGACGTGACCGCATCCTGGCGATGGAGCCCATCGGACGAGTGGGAACGCCAGAAGAGGTGGCGGATGCCGTCCTGTGGCTTTGCTCGCCGGGCGCCTCCTTTATGACCGGTCACGCCCTGGCCGTCGATGGGGGACTGGTCGCCCAGTAGCAGACTGGGAAGGAGACCCGATGGCATCGATCTCACCACGCGCGCTCAAGGTCGGCCTGATCCTGCCACACTGGACGGCCCTGCCCCACGACGCACCGTACTGGATGGCGACGGAGCTTCCAAGTGACATCCCCCGCTGGTCCGATCTGCTCGCCATGGCACGGCAGGCCGAGGCGGCCGGCTTCGACTCACTCTGGCTGGTCGACCACCTCCTCATCCGTTGTGCCGCCGCCAACGAGCAATACGGACGTCCCGTGCCTCCAGAGCTGGCGGCGGCAGATCCTGTCGGAGTCTGGGAGTGCTGGTCGCTTCTTGCTGCGCTCGCGGCCACCACCGATCGGATCGAGCTCGGGACGCTGGTCAGCTGCACGGGCTATCGCAACCCCGCGCTGTTGGCAAAGATGGCCGACACTGTCGACGAGATCAGCGGTGGACGGCTGATCCTGGGTCTTGGAGCTGGCGATTACGCGGACGAGCACCGGGCATTCGGCATGCGCTGGGACCACCGGGTGAGCCGCTTCGCGGAGTCGCTGGCGATCATCCACCCCCTCTTACGCCATGGGCACGTCGACTTCACGGGGGAGTACGAGCAGGCGCGCGACTGCGAGCTACGCCCGCGCGGACCCCGGCCGGCTGGACCGCCGATCCTGATCGGGGCGCTGGCGCACGGGCCGCGGATGCTGGAACTGACCGCGCGGTACGCCGACCTGTGGAACGGCTGGATCGCCGCCAAGCGGACCCATGCCGACGTCGTGCCTCCGTTGCGGGAGGCGGTCGACGCCGCGTGCCGGGCAGTGGGCCGCGACCCGGCGACGCTGGGGAGATCGCTGACGGTCGGGGTGGCGTTCGGGGGACGGGGAACCTGGGATGGCGAGCCGCTCACCGGATCGGCCGAGGAGATCGCCGCGGCGTTGCGCGCGTTCGAGCGCGAGGGAATCAGCCATGTGCACGTGTGGCTCAATCCGATGACGGCCGACGGCGTCGAGCAACTGGCGGCGGTCCTGACGCTCCTCGACCGATGCTGACGCCGCAGTTGGGGAGGATGGACCGGTCAGCAGACCCATCGCCTGCGCACGAGGGTTGACAGTCCTTCGCAAAACCACCCCAGCCTGTCGAAAAATGCGAGACCGTAGATGACGAGGGCGTCTGCGCTGAGATCTCAACCGAGGTTTGCCGAGGTTCTTCCCAGCCGGAGGGCACGCCCGGCCGCGCCCCGAG
The DNA here is from genome assembly GCA_963849635.1 of uncultured Chloroflexia bacterium. Taxonomy (GTDB): domain Bacteria; phylum Chloroflexota; class Chloroflexia; order Thermomicrobiales; family UBA6265; genus CAVRUD01. The sequence continues at coordinate 175,575 of CAWKIA010000030.1, forward strand.
CCCAGTAGCCTCTTCCGCGGGGTTTTTCAACAGGCTGGGCGGGTTTTGATACGCCGGAGAGGAGTCTCCTATGGGCAACGCCGAAATCGACAATCGCGGGCATTTCGGCCAACGATGCCATTGACAAGCGGTAAAGCGTTTCAGACAATTGCTTTACTCAACTACGTATGCTTTACGTCAAGGACGCTGGGCGTTAGAGGAATCCGATGAAGACAACCATCTCCACCATCAGCAGTAAGGGACAGATCACGATCCCTGCCGATGTCCGCCGCCATCTCGGCGTCGGCGCATCGGACAAGATCTCCGTCGTCATCACCGACGAGGGTCGGGTCGAGCTTCGTCCGGTTCGTTACACCCTGGAGTCCGTCATCGGATCCATCCCGCCAGTGCCGAACGAATCACTCGATCTCGAACGGGAAATCGAAGTAGCGATGGAAGACGCAGCCGTACAGCGCGCTCGTCGATTGAACCGCCCATGATTTTCCTCGACGCCAACTATCTCCTTCGCACGTTGATTCACCCTGCCTCGCCTGAAATCGACCGAATGCGACGGATCGCGGCCGAACTCTTTCGCCGTGCCGACCGCGGAGAGGTCGAGCTCACCACGTCCGACGCCGTGATCGCCGAAGTCGCCTTCGTCATGACATCGCCCCGCGTCTACGCGCTTGAGGTATCCGAAGCCGCGGCCCGCCTGAGCACGGTCCTCAATCTCCGCGGCGTCAAGCTCCATGAAAAACGCACCGTCCTCGCCGCCCTCGACCTTTGGGCCACCCATCCCAAACTCGGCTTTGTCGACGCCCTCACCGCCGCCTACGCCCAACATTCTGGCATCGAACTCGCCACCTTCGACACCGACTTCGACGCGCTTCCCGGCATCACCCGTTGGGAACCACCAGAAAACCCGGAGACTTGATACTGTGGTACTAGGCGAGCTTGAGGAGCGCGGGCGGGAGCAAGGTAGCTCGCGCTCCTCGAGCGGATCCATCGACCACGGTTATCAGGCTATCAACATCGTACGGGCTGTTACGCGACCGGCCTTCGTTGTCGTAGAGCGGGATCCCGAAGATCCAGTTGTTGTACTGGACCGGTGCACCCTCTACGATAGCGAAGTCGCTGAACACCAGTTCGTATCGCTTGCCTCGCGTGAATGTGCAAACTAGCGGCACGTCGAACCAGTGCCAGGGCTCGACCCCGCCTTGCAGGAACCGCTGGTCTGGAATGAACCAGTCAGTGCCTGACACTGTGACCTTCTCCCAGGCCACACGGACGTGGCGCTCTGTCGACATTCCGGGCGCAAGTTCGAAAACGCTGGCAGATAAAGCAACTCTTCCGACAACTCCCAAGCCGATGCTCGCAGCGGCAATGCTAAACGGTCTGTTGACGTCGAATACGAACCCCAGTTCGTTGGTGCTACCGAAAGGCGGGCTACCAGTAGAGCCGCTGCCGGGGTCGCCGGTCTCGGTCTGTGGGACGCCGATGTCGATAAACATTTCTCGGTGAATCAAAGGCGTTCGGCGGATGTGCGAGGACGCAGGTTCGGCCAACAGGGGGTCGTTGCTGAGGCCAGACCGACCGAGAACCATCGCACGTGCCCCCAGTGAGCGCAGCAGTCGCGCGTACCCCTCGTCCTTGAAAACATCAACCCACTGCCAACGTCGTAATCGGGGGAGAACGTCACATTCCTCGAGACGAAGCGGAATAATGAAGATCGCGCCCTCAGGCTGGTGCTCAGCCACGTCCAGCGCCAAACTGATCTCTTTGTGGTAGAACCCCGGCCCGGTGATTGACCTGCGAGAGAGGCAGACGATGATCACGTCCGAGGAGCGCACGGCGTTCGTTATTTCAATCGCCCAATCCTGACCAGGCAGTAGGTTCTCTTCGTCGAGCCACGGATCCACGCCGTCCGCTAGTAACCGTTGGTACAAGTCGCGCACCGCTGGCTTGTCGCCAGAGGAATGGCACAGGAATACTTTCAGCGGCAACGACGCAAGACCGCTCGTGACCACGCTCGCATAACCACCTTAGCTGACCGATACCTTGCACGCTGATTCACCGACCCACTTCGGTGAAGTCCGCATACCCAGTGACGCGCAAGTGAAAGAGGTCGGTTTCTATCCTCGCGGCCGAGGATTCACGGTAGATCCACGGGCCAGAGAGTTAATAGTACCGGCTTCGTCGCTCCACTTACGGACGATGAGACGTGGCAATATTCGCACGCCAACAGGTCCCATTCGACTTCAGCGCCTGCGCACGATTGTCGCATCGATTGAGGTCGACAAGGGAGTTAGCAGAATTCCGGACCATCGCGACCCAACTCCCCATTTGGAAAATAGAACTTTTGTTCTATCATGGACGCAAGCGGCACACCCGGCGCGGGTGCGGGCCTGGGCAGCGCATCACCCCGCCCGGCTCGGACACCAGCCGTCATCCAGTCCCCGTCAGTTCGCTCCCGGAGGGTCCTCCTTGCAGGTCGTAGCGCGCCCGGTCATCCCGCTCCCGGAGGTCCCCACCTCCCAGGTCGCAGCGCACCATGCCAAGGCAGCCCCACTAGGCCATCGACTGCCCAAATCCGAAAGCGCCGCCAGATGCTCCTCTCCACCGCAGTGGAGAGGGGGTAGGGGGTGAGGTCCTTCCCAGTCCGAACCCCCTTGCCATTTCCCCCGTCCGCCACCGAAACTGCTCCCTAACCACCAGATCAGCTTCGAGCCCCCACTGGGCACCCGGGGACCGGAGATAGGCCATGAGCGACAGCAACGGAAACGGTCACAAGAAAAACGGCAATGTTCCCACGGATGGCACCTTCGACATGCGCCACATGTCGCGCCACCTCCTTGATGGGGTTGAGCGGGCTGGGGCCAGGGCGATGCTCAAGGGCATCGGCCTGACCGACGAAGACATCAGGAAGCCCATGGTCTTGATCGCCAACACCTGGATCGAGACCATGCCCTGCAACCTCGGCCTCCGCACCCTCGCCCACGCGGTGAAAGAGGGCGTCAGAGCCGCTGGCGGGACCCCCATGGAGATGAATACCGTCGCCATCTCCGACGGCGTCACCATGGGCACCGAGGGCATGAAGACCTCCCTCATCTCCCGCGAGATGATCGCTGACTCGGTCGAGCTCGTCGGCCGCGGCCACATGTTCGACGCCGTAATTGGCCTCGGCGCCTGCGACAAGACCTTGCCGGGGCTTTCGATGGGCCTCGCTCGCCTCAACGTTCCGGGCTTCCTCATCTACGGCGGCACGATCCTCCCCGGCGAAGTCCACGGCAAGGAAGCGACCGTCCGCCACGTCTACGAGGCCATCGGCGCCTACAAGGCCGGCAAGATCGACGACGCTGAACTCCTCCTCGTCGAAGACCACGCCTGCCCCTCCCACGGCGCCTGTGGCGGCCAATACACCGCCAACACCATGGCGATGGCGATGGAGTTCCTCGGCCTCTCCCCCCTGGGCACCGCCTCCCCACCCGCCGTCTCCGAGGAGCAGCTCGCCCAGGGCCTCGCCACCCGCGGCGACATCGTCAACCCACGCAAGATGGAGGTCGGGCGCAAGGCCGGCGCCCTGATCATGCAGCTCCTGGCCAGCGGCGTCCGCCCCCGCGACATCCTCACCCGGGATGCCTTCGAGAACGCCATCGCCGGCGTCGCCGCCTCGGGTGGCTCGACCAACGCCGTCCTCCACCTCCTCGCCCTCGCCCGCGAGGTCGGGGTCGAACTCGACATCGCCGACTTCGACACCATCTCGGCCCGCACCCCGCTCATCTGCGATCTCTCCCCGGGCGGCCGCTACGCCGCCGCCGACCTCGACAAGGCCGGTGGCACCACCGTCGTGGCCCAACGCCTGATCGAGGGCGGCTGGCTCCGCGGCGATCTCCCCACCGCCTCCGGCAAGTCCTTTGCCGAAGAGGCCGCCACCGCCGTCGAAACCCCTGGCCAGGACGTCATCCGCGCCGTCGACAACCCGATCAAGGAGTCCGGCGGCCTCCTCATCCTCAAGGGCAACATCGCCCCGGACGGCGCAGTCGTCAAACTCTTCGGGTACGAGCGTGACACCCACACCGGACCCGCCCGCGTCTACGACTCCGAGCCGGCCGCCCTGGAGGCCGTCTACGGCCGCCAGATCAACCCCGGCGACGTGGTGGTCATCCGCTACGAAGGGCCGAGGGGCGGACCCGGCATGCAGGAGATGCTGGCGATCACCGCCGGCATCGTCGGCCAGGGCCTCGGCGACAGCGTCGCCCTGATCACCGACGGCCGCTTCTCCGGCGCCACCAAGGGTTTAATGATCGGCCACGTCGCTCCAGAGGCAATGGTCGGCGGCCCGATCGCCGCGATCCGCGAGGGCGACACTATCAAGATCGACACGACCAACCGCCGCCTCGACGTCGACCTCCCCGACGCCGAGATCCGTGCCCGCCTGGCGGAGTGGACCCAGCCCGCGCCCCGCTACACCACCGGCGTCCTGGCCAAGTACGCCGCCCTGGTCACCCAGGCATCGGAAGGGGCTACCACCCATCCACCGGCGGCGCTACTGGGCATCAAGTAAGCCCCATGAAGAAAGCCCCCTCTCCCAAAAGGAGAGGGGGCTTTCACGTCTCTCGTGACATTATGCGAACGCCGGTCCTACTGCCGTGACGCAATCAGGATCAAGCCCGCGCAGACCAACAGACTGACCATCACCAGTACCGTGATCCCGGCGGGGAGCCACGCACCGTCCCGGTTGGAGTCCGGCACCATCTCCGGCTCGAACTCCACGTCATCCACCGGAAAACCAGCCATGTGATCCGGTGTCACTACCGGGTCGATTGCTCCTACCTCAACAGACATGGCAGCCGCACCGAGCAACTCCTCGGCAGGTTCGGCGCGGTGCTCCGCTTCGACGAGCGGCTCGGTATGTCCCGGCGCGACCGGACGCGATTTCTTGGCGCGCCGCACCCGGCGGCGTGATGGTTCAGTCTCCATGGCCGCAAGAGTACCAAAGTGCCGCGCCATGAGCCGTCAGCGAGTATTCAACCGCTGCCAGGGTACGGCGTGGTTACCCGAGTCACTTAGCCACCTGTCGTCCCGAGCCTGTCGAGGGATCGCGAAGGGGCCCAGGCGACAACAATGCCTTGGCGTGCACGAAAACGGAACGGTGCTCTCGAACACGGCGCTAACTTGGGGCGACTCATTCTCTCGAGATCTCTCGACAAGCTCGGGATGACTTGAGCGATAGGGACGTATGATGAGCATTCGGCGACTTAGAACACCCCGCCGAGCAGCGGCAGGACCAAATCCTCCCAGCGATCTCGCACGATCGCTCGATACGGTTCCGCCGTAACGATTCGGATCAGGCGCCTGTGCTCCTCATACCGTTTGAAGTCCTCGTCGCCCAGTCCGACCACCTCCCGCCATGGCATCAGTTCCCCGAATCCGACCGGCGGCCGCTCGAACGTGATCCAGACCTCCGTCCGCCACTTTTCTGGCTTGGGGATGTCAATCAACACGGCCTCCGGCGCAACCCGTGCGCCCACGAAATCTTCCAGCCGGGATGCTAGCCGAATCTCCACTTCCCGCCGCGCGGAGGGATCGAAGTAGAGGTTTCCCAAACGACCGTAAAGCTCGACCGCCCGGGCGCTGAACTCGACCGCCCGCTTGTGGATCCGGCGGTCCTTCAATGCATCTGTCAGCCGTCGCGTCTCCGCGGGCATCTCCGCTTCGGAGAACAGCGCCAGCAACGACGCATCGTCGTGGCCGGTCAGCTCATCGGGCGTCACCGCCCCCGCCAGCACCGCCTCCTGGGTCGCTCTGAGGAGCATCGCCATGCAGGCTCGATTGGTGTGGTGCCAGTAGACGTTATCGAACATCTCCTGCCGGGCATTGATCAACGAGTGCAGGGGGCTGACACCCTTGCTGCCGACGACGATGCGGGCTGTCCCCCTCAGCCCGTCAGGGCTGTCCCCCCCGTAGATTTCCAGTGAATCGATGAGCCGCGCCGTATCGACGCCTCCGTAGGGGACGCTGCAGGCACGGGCATCGCGAGGGAGGTAGTCGAGCTTGTCCATGTCCAGCGGGCCAGAGAGGAGGCCGCGCAGGGTCTGATCGGCAGGGGGAAGTTCCCTGCCCTTTGGGTCGATCATGGCCGCGACCCGGTCGGGGTCGACCTGCCACGCCTCCCGCAGGACCGGCGCGATCTCACCGTCCGGATCGGCGATCAGTCGCCGCCCGACCGTCTCGTGGGGGAGGATCGGCGGCCCCAGTTCCTCGATCGCATGAGAGAAGGGGTAGTGGCCGATATCGTGCAGCAGGGCCGCGGCGCAGACGGTCCGGGCATCCTCGTCGGTGATCCAGGTGCCAGATTCCCGCGAGCGCAGGTGAGACACCGCCTCTCGTGTGACGTGCAGCACCCCGAGCGAATGCTCGTAGCGCGTATGCTTGGCGCCCGGCCACACCCGCGAGACGAACCCAAGCTGTTGCACCCTGTCCATCCGCAGGAAGGCGCGGGTAGCCATGAGGGCCGTTTCCGGCGCCCCCAGCGGAATCCGGTCGTACAGCCCATCCCGCACCGTCGTCGTCACCGGAAACGCCGTCCCTGGCGTCAACCAGGGCACTCGCGGTTGCGTCGGCATGGGAAATCTCCAGAGAGAATCGTCGGCGTTCGGCGTTCGGAAAGAAGCTCCCTAAACCCCAACCCTTTTTCCGCCGCAGCAGCAGGGGGAACGAGGAGACCGCCTCGCTCGTTCCAGAGTCAGCCCGCGGACAAGGAAAGACGTGCGGGAGTGGCGTGGCTTTTGAGCGACCGGGGTTGATGCAGCGTCTCCCGTGGGCTCGTCGTCCGCAGAGGAGAGGGGGTAGGGGGTGAGGTCTCTCTTCGAACGCCAAGCATACCCCCACCACTGAATGGGCACCGCTGCATCGCGTCAATTGCGGAACTCGTGTTAAGGTGCCAGCCGTACGATCCGTGGTACCGCCGTTCTCGGCCGGCACCCAACACCCAGCGACACGACGAGGACACGCTATGCCCAACCCGATCCCAGGCGACCGCTTGTCATGACGGAACACCACTCCCTTTCTAAGGCCGCGCAATCCGGTCCGGCCGGCCGGACCGGTATTGTGGTCATAGGAGGCGGCATCGCCGGACTCGCCGCCGCTTACCGCCTCTCGACCCTGCTCCCGCTGGATGGCGGCCAGACCATTACCCTGATCGAGCGAGATGCCCGCCTCGGCGGCAAGCTCCAGACCGAGACGGTCGATGGGTTCGTCCTCGAAGGCGGCCCGGAATCCTTCCTCTCGGCCAAACCACAGGCCCTTACCCTCTGCACCGAACTCGGGCTCGCCGGCCACCTGCAAGGGACCGACCCTGACCGCAAAGGCGCCTTTGTCTACCACCGCAATCGTCTTCATCCCCTTCCCGAGGGGTTGACCGGTCTCGTTCCCACCCGCCTGGGGCCGATCATTCGCTCCCGTCTGCTGTCGCCGGCGGGCAAAGCGCGGCTCGCCCTCGATTACGCCATTCCGGCCCGGCACGATGACCGCGACGAGAGTCTGGGTGACTTCGTCAGCCGCCGCCTTGGCCGGGAGGCGTTCGAGCGGCTGGTGGAGCCGCTGATGGCCGGGATCTATGCCGGGGACGGCCGCCAGCTCAGCCTGGCCGCCACCTTTCCCCAACTTCGCGCGGGCGAACTGGAGCACGGCGGCCTGATCAAGGGTGTCCTTGCCGCCCGCGCCGCCGCCCCGAAGCCACCCGCCGGCTCTCAGCGCCAATCGGCCTTCCTCTCCCCAATAGGAGGGATGGCGGAGATCGTCGAGGCCCTGGAAGAGCGCCTGCACGAGAACGACGTTCGCATCATGACTGGCAGACAAGCCACCGGCCTCGCCGCGATGCCGGCAGGACAGGACGGCTACGTCGTTACTCTCGACGGTCGCGAGTCGCTCCGGGCCAGTGCCGTAATCCTCGCCATCCCGGCCTTCGCCGCCTCCGATCTTCTCCGCGGGCTGGATCCGCTGGCATCCTCGATCCTTGGCCAGATTCCCCACGTTTCGACCGCAACGGTCTCGGTCGCCTACCGCACCGAAGATGTTCCACACCCGCTGAACGGCTACGGCTACATCGTCCCGCGGGTCGCCAACCGCTCGGTCCTGGCCTGCACCTGGACCTCGCGCAAGTGGCGTGGCCGCGCCCCGGACGGCTACACGCTCCTGCGCGCCTTCATCGGCCGCGCCGGTCAGGAGCAAGCCCTGGCGGGCTCGGACGATGACCTCATCGCCCTCGCCCAGGAAGAGGTCCGCCAGACCCTCAAGATCACCGCCGCGCCGGTTCTGGCGCGAGTATCCCGCTGGCTCCAGGGGATGCCGCAATACACGCTGGGCCATCCCGACCGTCTGGTAACCATCGATGAGCGCCTCGCCGCCCACCCCGGCCTCTTCACGGCGGGTGCCGCCTACCGGGGCGTCGGCATCCCCGATTGCATTCGCTCTGGCGAAGCCGCCGCCCAGGCCGCCGCCGCCCACCTCGGTCCGGTGGCCCGCAGGTCGGCGGCTTGACGGCCAATCGTAGGGGCGCGATTCATCGCGCCCCATGAGCACCAGCGACGGGCGAGGAAGGGGTGAGCAACGGCCCGCGGCGTTGGCGAGTCGTTGGCCCAGGGGTGGAGATGGACGATGTCCTGGCGAAGGCATTGGCACAGTTTCTAGATCGAGTTGAGCCAGGAGGCGTAGGTAGGCAGCGGCACCAGCCGGATAGGCAGAGCGAGACCGCCGCACTTGCAGACCGCGTCGCTGCTCGGCTCGGCGGGCCAAGACGGCGGACGGGGGAAGGGGAAAGGGTAGGTCAGCGGTTGGCGGGCGACGTGCAGGTGGGGGTGGAATTGGAGCGGCCAATTGTCGAGGAGGACGTCGATGCGCTCGGCGTTGGGATAGGCTGCCGCTACCTGCTCATAGAAGCCGACCAGGGCCGGGATGGCCGACTGCCCCGCCGCGGCGCTAGAACTCGACCGTCGGCGATGTCGAGGGAGCCGACGATGCGGGCCGGTGCGTCGGCGCGCAGGCGCGCTCCGCACGCGGCTGGCGCGGCTCCGGGCCGCCCAGGCCGGGGCCCATTCGGCTGCCGGTACAGCGTGACCTCGTCCAGGAAGAGGGCCACCACCTGCCCGTCTGAGGCACGGACGGCGGCCACGCTGTCGACGATGGCCGCGCGCTTCGCATCGTAGGCGGTGACGGGGCTGAGGACGGGCTCCAGCCCGCGCTGGAGGAAGACATCCAGTGTCTCAAGCACCCGCCGCACACAAGATCGGCTGAGGCCAAGCAACGAGGGAGAGACAGCGAGGGTCGCGTCCAGCGTCGAGCGGGTCCGGTCACCCCGAGCAGCCGGGGTGCGTGGCGCAAAACATCCGCGAGGGCGGCTGGTCGGCCGCTTATAAGGGTGGCAGATGGAAAAGGTGGGAAGGCGACCTCGACGTGGTCGGTCGTCGAGCCCCGCGATCCCTCGGCGAGGTCGCGCCGGATGGAGCGCCAGATGGTGGTGGGCTTGCTGGGTCGTGGCGGCCCGGTCCGCGCCAAGGAGACGGCCGAGCGGCGATCGGCGTCCTTGTGGAGGGCGGCGGCGCGCTCGCGCGCATGGGGCTGGGTGCCGTGTCGCGCAGCGCGGCCAGTTCATCGCGCCCCTACGGGATCTGCAGCGCACTGATCCGGGCTTCGACCGTATGCGCCGCCAGGTCGAGCGTCGTCACGACTTCGCCTTCCACCACGTCGTGGCTGGCGAGCAAGGCAATGTCGACGGTCGTCTCCTCGATCACTTGCTCGCCCTGAGTGAACTCAACGATCGCGACAATGTCGGTGGCCGCGTCGGCGCCGTCGTTGCGGACCTCGTATGGGATGTAGGTCTGGCCATCCCGGACCTCGGCCCTGTCAACCGCCACCTCGATGGCGACGACGGCACCATCGGGGTCGTCGCGTAGGAAGATCTCGGCCAGCGCCGCCCCGATAAGCGCCAGTACGACGACCGCGCTGACCGCCAGTGTTGTCCATTCCGCGGTCGTTCGCTGCTTGGGGCGTGCCCTTGGCTCATCGTCATCAGAACTCCGGTCGCTCGGTTCTCCCATACGTCCGGCCCCTCTCACTCGTATCCGTCATGCCGCCAGCCGGCCTGCCGCACCACCGATTGCCGCAGGCAGCCCCAGGATCACGACCTGGCTGTAAATCAGTGCCCAATCGGTATCAACGGTGATCTTGCCGAAGAGTGTCAGCAACGCTGTCGCGGTCACGAGCGACATCAGGTAGGTGATGACCGTTTCCGTGATTGGCCGCTGGAACGGCCCAACCGACTGCAATCGGCGTTCCTGTCCGCCAAACCCGGCTACGAAGACGATCCCGTAGCTGACTATCAGGGAGAACAGGATGATGAGCGGCAGATATTCGAACGGGATCTCCGTTGCTAATACAGAGATCTCGTCGGTCGGAGCGATGCTGACCGAGAGAAACAGCGCACCGACAACCGCAGCCCCAAGGTCGAGCAGGATCGCCTGGCTGGCGCTCAGATCGGAAGGTTCTTCGCGCTCGCCTGACCCGGCGCCGGATCGTGTCTCCCTCCGTCCGAGAAGGTGATTTGCGATCGACACCCCGATACTGATTGGCAGGGTGTTGATCGCGATCCGCCCAATCACGACATTTGTGGGCAAATCCCATTCGATTTGGTGCAGCAGCGCAAGGCTAGCCGCAGCCGCTACGATCGCCAGGGCAGTCGCCTCCAGCGCATCGCCAACCGGCCGGAGTGATCCCGGTTCCTCTCGGTGGAAGCCAGCGAACGTGACAAAGGCGAGATTAAGAGCGTAGGCGCAGATCAAGAAGACGAGCGCTTTGCCCGGCGACATCGTCTCGCCTGCTTGCCAGGTCTCCATCGTATAGATGAGCGGAATGCCGATCAGAAACCCGCCCGTCAGTCCTCGCAGGACGCCGTCGAGTTCACCGTGCCACTCCCCGACGTGTGGTCCGCTCCACCCGGCCGTCTGATCCTGATCCAATTTTCGTGCCGATCCGTTTGGTTGCCCGCTCATCGGGCGCACGCTCCTCCACCTAAACCATTGGGCAACATGCCCAGTGTTAACGTGACCATGCGTTCAGTCACCATTGACCACGGTACCCCCCCGTGCTACAAACGCACCCCCTGACAAACGATGGCCGTTTGAGCAGGGCGACCACGCCCACCGCAATCATCCCTGTCTTCGTCGTGGACGACGCGCCGCCGCGCCGCATCCCTCGGAATCGATCGTCTCGGGGAGCAAGATGCAGCGATACATCATGATGCGACTCTCTCTCGCGATTCCCACCATCCTGGGAGCCGTCACGCTGGTCTTCTTCGCCATGCAACTGGCGCCCGGAGACCCGGCATCTTTGTTCATTCCGCCTGATTTGCCTCCGGCCGACAGTGCCGCGCTAGAGAAGCGTATCAACGACAAGTACGGCTTCGACGACCCGCTGCCTGTCCAGTACGGCCGCTACCTCGCCAACTTGGCGACCTTCGATCTGGGCGAGTCCCTTCGCGAGGGCACACTGATCAGCAACGATCTCAAAGCCCGGTTTCCGCACACATTGCGGCTCGGCATCGGCGCCATGATCGTCTCGACACTCCTCGGAATCTCGATCGGGTTGATCTCGGCGATCTTCCGTGGGACCTGGTTAGACCGGATCATGATGTTGATCGCCCTGGTTGGTGTCTCGATCCCGAGTTACTGGCTGGCCTTCTCGTTGATCCTCCTCCTCTCGATCCAGGTCACCTGGCTCCCGCCTTCTGGCCTGGGACAGGACCCGACCAGCTGGGATGGCCTCCGCCACCTCATCATGCCTGTGCTCGTCCTGTCGCTCGGAACGGCCGGGGCGCTCGCCCGCTACACCCGGGCGAGCATGCTGGACGTCATTAACCGGGACTACGTACGCACGGCTCGGGCCAAGGGGGTCCGCGAGAGCACCGTCATGCTGGGCCATGCGTTCCGCAACGCCCTCGTGCCCGTCGTCACCATCCTTGGGCTGAACATCGGCTTCCTCCTCAGCGGCGCCGTGATCGTCGAGTCCGTCTTCGCCTTGCCGGGAGTTGGCCGCTACCTGGTCGACGGAGTCAACGGGCGGGATTTCCCTGTCGTCCAGGCGGCGGTGCTGATGATCGCGACCATCTTCGTCATCGGCAACTTGCTGACCGACATCCTGATCGCCTACCTCGACCCGCGCATCCGCTATGACTAGCCAGCCCAGCTAGACCAGCCAGCACCGGCCGACTCAATCGGCCACGCGGTTTCATCCGATCAGGCGGCGACGCACCAGTTGGAGACAAGGACACGCGATGAGCACCGAATCCACGGCTCAGCCCCCATTCAACGCGACGGCGAGGCGCACTGCGCGTGCGTCGTCCCTGGCGGGGGAGGCACCCAAGGGCCGGAGCCAGATGCGGCGCGTCCTGCACGAGGTTGCTGCCAACCACTTCGCGCTGATCGGCGCGCTCTTCCTGCTGGCCACGTTCGCCGTCGCGATCTTAGCTCCCGCCATCGCCCCCTTCGATCCGCGCGAGCAGAGCCTGCTCAGGCGCCTCGCGTCGCCGTCCTCCGAATATCGCCTCGGCACCGATGAGCTGGGCCGGGACGAGTTTTCACGTCTGGTCTGGGGGGCAAGGAACTCGCTTTTCATCGGATTCGCCGGCACGGCGGGTGGCCTGGTTCTGGGGACGATCATCGGGCTGCTGGCAGGGTACTTCGGGGGCTGGTTCGACACCCTCACCATGCGGGTGATCGACATCATGTACGCCTTCCCCGGAATCTTGCTCGCCATCCTGATCGTCGCCATTCTCCGCCCCAGCATCTTCAACCTGATCGCCGTCCTCGCGATCTGGGGCACTCCGACGCTCGCGCGAATCGTGCGCTCATCGGTCCTGATGCTGAAAAACGAGGAGTTCGTGCAGTCGGCCGTGGCAATCGGCTCCAGCCGGACCCGGGTTGTCGCCCTCCATCTCCTGCCCAACTGCATCGGCCCGATCATCGTCTACGCCACGCTTGGGCTGGCCGACGCCCTCCTGACGACGGCTAGCCTCGGATTCCTCGGGCTGGGTGTCCAGCCGCCCTCACCGGAGTGGGGCACGATGTTGAGCGTCGGCCGTAACTACCTGCGCGAGGCCCCCCACCTGATGATCTTCCCCGGCCTTCTGATCCTGCTCACGGTCGTCTCGCTCAACCTCATCGGCGACGCGCTCCGCGACGCGCTCGATCCGCGTACCCAGTGATCGTTCCACGGATAGACCGCTCACCACGAAGGACCGCATCCGGAAAGGAGACGCCTGCCCTCAACCAGCGTTCGAACTGATACGTCTGGCTTCCGACCGTCCAATCGCGCAGATCGTGCAACCAATGGAGGTCACCCCAATGTCTGAGCAGGCGAACAATCCCGTCCATGGCCGCCTCCCGCTACACCGCCGCAACCTCTTCCGCTTCATCGCTGGCGGTGCCGCTGCGGCCGGTGCCCTCGGCGGGGTCGGCTTTTCCCGATCTGCCCTGGCGAAACAGGGCGAGCCGGGCGGCACTGCCACCATCGTTACCAACGCCAACCCGGCCTCGTGGGACCTCACCAACTCGACCTGGCCAACCTGGGAAGGGGTCAACTTCCTCTACGACCGTCTGATCAACTTCGATGAGGAAGAGAACCTGCTCCCGGGCCTGGCCCTCACCTGGGAGGTCTCCGCCGACGGCCTGGAGTACACGCTCACGCTGCGCCCCGGCGTCACCTTCCACGACGGCACCCCGTTCAACGCCGAGGCCGTCAAATTCAACATCCAGCGCCACCTGGACGTGCCGGACTCCGGCTTCTACGCCGCCTTTGAACCGGTGGCCAGCATGGAGGTCATCGACGACCTGACGATCAAGATCGTCCTCAGCGGGATCCGGCCAAACTTCGCATACGATGGCCTCGCCCAGTGGGGCGCCCTTCAGGTCAGCCCGACCGCCTTCGCCGAACTCGGCGATCGATTCGGTGAGGCTCCGGTCGGAACCGGCCCGTTCAAGTTCACCTCGTACGAACCGGGCGCGATGATCACCTACTCCCGGAATGAGGAGTACTGGGACGGCGCGCCACTGCTGGAGACCGTCCAGGTCCGGATCATCCCCGAGTCCGCCGTCGCCCTGCTCGAGATGGAGGCCGGCACGGTTGACGCGATCCTGGTCGAGCCCAAAGACGTCCAGGCGATGACCGACCTCGATTTGGTCATCGAGAGCCGGGTCTCGCCCGGGGCCGAGATGATGAGCATCAACCTCTCGCAGTCCCCGACCGACGAGCTCGCGGTCCGGCAGGCGCTGGCACATGCCATCGACCGCGACGCGATCATCGAGGCGGTCCTGTTCGGCTTCGCCGAAAAATCCAACGGCGGCGTGACCAGCAACTCGCCCTTCTACAACGCCGACATCCCCCTGATCGAGTACGACCCGGACAAAGCCGGCACCCTCCTCGACGAAGCCGGCTGGGTCATGGGCGACGACGGCATCCGGGAACGGGACGGTCAGCCGCTGCGCCTGGCGCTCCTCTCGACCGACTTCACGGACTGGGGCCTGTTCAACCAGATCTTCCAGGAGCAGCTGCGGGTGGTCGGCATCGACACGGAGATCACCTCCCTGGAATGGAACGCCATGCTGGACCAGTGGCGCGAGAACCAGGGCCCCTGGCACATCTCCTACCACCAGCAGGGCTCGATCATGGCCTCGACCGCCCCGATCCAGGCCTCTTGGTCACCCACCGACTACTGGTCGATCAACCAGATCGACGACGCGACCGCACCCGACCTGGTCACCGCCCGCGAACAGCTCCAGGCCCTCGCCGATGAGTTCGACACCGCCGGCGAGCAGACCCGGCGGCTGGAGATCGCGAAGGAGGCCCAGACCATCTTCTACGAGAACCAGCTGACCGTTTGGATGTGGCACCGCCAGACGGTCCACGCGATCCAGCCTCGGCTCAAGGCATACCGACTCACCCACGCCGGCCGGATCGTCGAGCTGGACAAGGCGTACCTCGAGGGGTAGACGCGACACAGGCCGGGGGCATTTGCATCGCCCCCGGCCTGCTCTGTGTTTCGAGATCTCTACCGGAATGCCCCTGCCGCACGGGGCCGGAATGGTGCCGCCGTCCTGGTGTCGCCCGGGGCTAAAAGACCCCGAGCTGAACCTGATAACCCCGCCTAAAGCGGGCTGGAACGTCGGACTATGTTCGGAATTCTCCGCCTGTAGTCGCGAACATCGCGGCCGGCTTTAGCCGGGTTATCTGGCCTAGCCGGGGTCTTTAGCCCCCGCGTCAGGGTGCGCGGCGCCAAAGACGCCCGTTCATCACGCGCGACTCAGTGGAGCAGACACTATCGTGACCAATCCCAGCGCAGCACCGAGTCACGCCCCCCACCAGTCCCTGCCAGCCGAACGCTACGTCCGCGCTGAGCGCTTCCTCCCCTGGAACGCCGCCCGGCTCACCTTCGGCATGGGGATCGATCCCCAGTGGATCGACGACGGCGATGGATTCTGGTTCCGGAGCGAGACCGCCGGGGGTCCCCGGTACTGCCGGGTCGATCCGGGTGGAGACGCGGTGCGGCCTGCGTTCGATCACGTCGGGCTTGCCGCCGCGCTTAGCCGAGCTCTGTCGGCGCCCGTAGATCCCGATCGTCTGGATCTCCAGGACCTCACGTTCCAGCAAGGCCCGGAGCGGGTGACCTTCACCTCTCGGCGACCGGTCATGGACCTATCACCTGGGCGACGATACCTGCGCACCAAACGAATCGCCGTCTGAGGCCGGCCCCGATGTCGTGCGGTCGCCCGATGGCCGGTGGGAAGCCTTCGTGCGGGACCATGACCTGTGGTTGCGCTCGGTTTCGGATGGAACCGAACGGAGGCTGACGGACGACGGTGAGCCGGGCTACGGCTACGGCGCCACGCTGCCATCGCCACTGTCTTCGGCTGGACTGGCCGAGCCCGATCCGCCGGTCGTCCATTGGTCGCCGGATAGCCGCCGCTTCCTGAGCTGCCGGATCGACGAGCGCCCCGCGAAGTACCTGCACCTCGTCCAGTCGGTTCCGAAAGACGGCAGCACGCGCCCGCGCCTGCACTCCTACGCCTACCCGCTGCCCGGCGACACCGAGCTACCGCTGACAGAGGCCTGGTGCTTCGCGGTCGACGATGATGCTGGGGTCAAGGTGCAGTGGCCTCCGCTGCCGACGATGTACTACGGGGCGCCGTTCCAGGAATCCTCGCTCTGGTGGACCGCGGACGGATCGCAACTGTTCTTGCTCCTCCGTGAGCGCGCCGGGCGGAGCTATGAGCTGATCGCGGTCGACCCGGCGACTGGCGCGACCAGAAGCATCATCACCGAGCGGACTGACCGCGGCATCGACGCATTTCTCTACTGGGCCGACGTCAATGTCCGCGTCATCCGGGACGGCACCCAGGTAATCTGGTACGCCCAGCGCGACGGTTGGGGCCACCTCTATCTCTACGACGCCGCGACCGGGGCGCAGATACGCCAGTTGACGTCTGGGGCATTCAATATCTCCCGGATCGCCCATGTCGACGAAGCGGACGGGTGGGTGGCGTTCATGGCGGTCGGCCGCGAGCCGGATCGCGACCCGTACCTCAACCACCTCTATCGCGTCAGCCTCGATGGCGGCGAGCCGGAGTTGCTCACGCCAGAGGACGCCGATCACACCGTCCGGTTCTCGCCCACAGGCAAACACTTCGTCGACATTTTCTCCCGCACCGACGTTCCACCCGCTGCCAACCTTCGCTCAGCCAGCGGGGAATTGGTCCTGGAGATCGAGCGAGCTGATCTCGCGCCGCTCATGGCAACGGGCTGGACTGCCCCGGAGCGATTCACCGCCAAGGGGCGAGACGGCACGACCGATGTCTACGGCGTCATCGTCCGGCCCTCTGGGTTCGATCCGGATGGGTGCTACCCGGTCATCGACTACATCTACGGCGGGCCGCAGGTCAACGTGGCCCCGACGACATTCACCGACGCCACCCCCTTTACCGATCCCTTCCGCCAGGGGCGCGGCTCCGGCTTCTGGCAGGCCCAGGCGATCGCCGAACTCGGCTTCGTCGTCGTCATGGTCGACGGCCTGGGCATGCCGGGCCGTTCGCGCGCCTACCACGATGTCACCTACCGCAATCTCGGCGATGCCGGCCTCCCCGACCACATCGCCGCGATCCGGCAACTCGGCGACCGCGATCCCGCCCTCGACCTCAGCCGGGTCGGGATCTACGGCCACTCGGCCGGCGGCTACGCCTCCGCCCACGCCATCCTGAGCTATCCCGACTTTTACAAGGTCTGTGTCTCCTCCGCCGGCAACCACGACCACCGGCTCGACAAGGCCAGCTGGGTCGAGCGCTACATGAGCCCGGAGGTCGGCCCCCACTACGACGAACAGGCGAACAGGAGCCTGGCGGCCAACCTGACTGGCAAGCTCCTTCTGGTTCACGGCGAGATGGACGAGAACGTCCACCCAGCATCTACCCTGGCCCTCGTCGATGCTCTGATCAAAGCAAACAAAGATTTCGACCTTCTCATCGTCCCCAACCGGCCGCACCGGCTGGACAACGATCCCTACTTCCTGCGGCGTCGCTGGGACTATTTCGTCCGCCACCTGCTCGGCGTGGAGCCGCCGGTTGGGTACAGGATCGCGGAGCCGCCGGGTGCGTAATGTGACGACGCGCACGGATCACGAACGCCAGGTTGAAACCCGGCGCTCAACCTACGAAACCCCTCCGGGGTCGATCGAGTTCACGTCACGCCGCGCCCGCCCCGGCCTCAGTCCCGGAGGGACTTTGTAGGTTTAGCCCCGGGTTTCAACCTGGGGGCCACTTCACCCAGAGAGGTTCAAACCATGCTCACCTTCAACCGACCTGCTCCACAAGAGACGACGATCGCGGCGGTGGCGATGCACTGCAGCCATGATGTTGCCGCGAACTGGGCCAAGTACGAGGGGTTCATCGAGGAGGCTGCCCTCCAGGGCGTCAGTTACCTCGTCTTCCCCGAGGTCTCGCTGCAGGGCTACCTTCTCAGCTCCGGCGGGCTTGGCTCGGCCGAGATGAACGAGCAGATCGACTACTTCCGGGCCACGGCCGAGCCGATCCCCGGGCCGACGACGCGGAAGCTGCAGTTGCTCGCCAAACGGCATGGGATGTTGATCCAGGCGGGCATGGCCGAACTGGCGATGGACGGGAACATCGTCTACAACAGCGCGGTCCTCGTCGACGGATCGGGCGTGCTCGGGGTCTTCCGCAAGCTCCACAACCAGTTCGAGTGGCCGGTCTTCAGCCCCGGCAACCACCTCGATGTCTTCCCAACTCCGCTCGGCAAGGTCGGCATGTTCATCTGCTACGACCTGGCCTTCCCCGAGGTCACGCGGGAGTTCGCCCTCAAAGGCGCCAAGATCGCGGCCCTGACCACCGCCTGGCCGATGCAGGGTGACGACCCCGAAACCGACTACTACGGCTACACCTACGACCTCTTCAGCCGCTCCAGCGCCCTGGCCAATCAGCTGTGGTTGGTCTGCTCCAATCAGGTCAACCGGCCGGTCACGCCCGGCGCGGCGAACTACTACGGCCACAGCCGCATCGTCGCGCCCAACGGCAAGATCGTGGCCGACACCGGGTACGCCGAAGGACTCGCCGTCGCGACCGTCGACATCGATGCCGGGCTGGAGCGGGCCCGGACCCGCGAGTTTTTCGGACTCAATCTGCTTCAGGACCGCCGTCCCGCCTACTACCGCCTTCGCATAGCAACGAGCGATCCTACTACGCGCCCGATTCGGACTCTCCATTCACGGGAGATGGCCAGGTGGACGGCAAGGCAGCGGTCAGTCTCGTCATGCAGGGAGTGGGCGGAAGCCAAACCGAACCATCGAAATTGCGCGCCCTCCTGGACCGTGGCAGCTGCTATTGCCAGCCGCACCCCCCTGCCGGACAATCCCCACACGCGCGGCAGTAGGAGGGCGCACACGCATGGCCACGGAGCATCATCCCCTTCGATTCAGCCTGGTTCTGGGACAGCGGGCGACCTGGCCGGACCTGATGGCCCGCGCCCAGGAAACCGAGGCCCTCGGCTTCGACGGCCTCAACGTGGTCGACCACTTCTACGGCCTCAAAGACGTGATGGACCCCACCCACGAGGCGTGGACGATCCTGGCCGGGTTCGCGACCGTCACGGAACGGATCCGCCTGGGGGTGATGGTCTGCGGCAACACCTACCGCAATCCGGCCTTCCTGCTCAAACAGGCGGTCACGGTCGACCACATGTCCGGCGGCCGGGTCGATTTTGGCGTCGGCGCTGGCTGGCTGGAGCGCGAGCACGAGGCCTACGGCTGGGAGCTCTACTCCCCAGGCGAGCGAGTCGACCGCTTCGCTGAGGCGCTGGAGATCTGGGACCTGCTCCAAACGGAAGAGCGCACCCACTACGAGGGCCGCTACTACCAGATCCTCGATGCCCCCTTCGAGCCGAAGCCGCTCCAGCGGCCCCGAATGCCGGTCCTGATCGGCGCGTCCATGCCCAAGATGCTCCGCCTGACCGCCAAACACGCCGACATCTGGAACGCACGGGGCGCCCCCGAGGAGGCCGGCGCGGGCAACCGCGCCCTCGACGCCGCCTGCGACGCCATCGGCCGGCCCCGAGCTGAGATCATGCGCGGCGTGAGCCCCGCCCGCAACTTCCTCGCCTCGGTCGACGCCTTCGCCGAAAACGTCGCCGCTTACCGTGCCGAGGGCATCACCGACTTCCAGATCCCCTGGCCCCGCGTCCCCGAAGAATTGCCCGTCCTCCGGCAGGTTGCCCGGGACGTGATCCCTGGGCTGCGGAACGGGTGATAGCCCCCTAACCACCGGTCTCCTTCCCCCGTGAGGGGGAAGGCGAGGACCTCACCCCTCAAATCAAACAATCCGCCGAGTCACCCACCAGACGGTGACAGCGAGCAGGGCGGCGGCAAGGCCGAGGAAGAGGGCGGTCTCGATGCCCTGGAAGAGCCAGAAGCGGCTGGCGGGGTGATAGACGACCGAGTTCACGATGCCGCGCTCGGCGAGGCAAGAGTCGATTGCACCGCCAACCCTGTTCCCCGTCTCAGTCACGCAGTCGCGGAACGCCGAATTGCCGCCTGAGATGACATTGCCCGCGGTGTCGGCATAGCTGTCGCGGATGATCCAATCCTTGCTTGCGATTAGTTGGGAGTCAATCGCCGCCGGGACAGGGTCGCCGGGGCTCCAGCTGACCGTCTTTGGATCGAGGTAGTTCGGTCGGAGGACACCCGCGACGAAGGCGCGGATCCCTAGGAAGCCGGCAAGGCCGATCCCCAGCGCCGGAACGGCGCGCCGCAGGATGGTGCCGGCGGTCAGGCAAAGGGCGAAGGCGAAGATGGTGTAGGCGATGGGCACGATGCCTTCGAAGTCGAAGGCGCCGCCGTCAAACCGCCCGTGGATGGCATCAAGGGGACTGCGCCACCAAGTCCAGAGCGCGGTGATTGCAACAGAGACGACAACCGAGACCGCCAGCCCGATGCCGATCTTCGTCGCCAGCCAACGGCGGCGAGTGATGCCCTGGGTCCAGGCGAGGCGGTAGGTGCCCTGCTCGAAATCGAGGACGGTCGGCGCGGCGAGCAGCAGACCGATCAGGAAGGGCAGGCACAAGGGCGGTACGATCTTGATGCCCTCGAAATTATTGAACTTCTGCATGAAGTCGCTGACGGCGATCCGGCAGGCCTGGTCGCGGAGTCTGGGCGGCGACGCAGGCCGCCAGACCCTCGTCGTCGTAGGCGGCGGACATCTCCAGACCGGTCCAGACCAGCCAGGTGGTAATGAGGGCGAGGGCGACGCCGCCGATCGAGCCACTCCAGTCGCGATTGGCGCCAGGTGAGCCAGATCATGCCAGTGCCTCCATGCGGGATTCGGTGCGGGGATCAGTCAGGAGCACGGGAGCGGCGGCTGCGGGGCGGCCGAGATAGCCGAGCACGATCTCCTCGAGATCGACGTCGTTGACCTGCCAGGAGGCGTCGAAGAGGTGGCCGTTGGTGCGGACGAGGAGCGAGGTCTGGCGCTCGGTATCGTGGGCGTGGACGACGTTATGGACCCGTTCGACCGCGGCGGGGTCGCTGCGCGGCCCGGTCAGCAGTTTGTGTGAGGCGACGATGCGGTCGATCCCACCGGCGATCTGGACCATGCCGCCGGACAGGATCACGAGGAAGTCGCAGACGCGCTCCAGGTCGGCCAGGATGTGGGAGGAGAGGAGGATGGAGATGCCGTCCTCGGCGGCGGCATCCATCAGGGTCTGGAGGAACTCGCGGCGGGCGAGGGGATCGAGCGAGGCCAGGGGCTCGTCGAGCACGACCAGCTCCGGCCGCTTGGCGAGGGCGAGGACGAGGGCGACTTGGGCCTGCTGGCCACCGGAGAGCTTGCCGGTCGGTTTGTCCAGCGGAATGTGCAGCCGGTTCAGGCGCTGCCGGGCGAGGTCGTCGTCCCAGCGGAGGTTGAGCTTGCGGCCCATGGTCAGCATGTCGGCGACGCTGAAGCGGCGGTAGAGGGGATGATCCTGGGCGACGTAGCCGATCTTCGCCAGCGATGCGGGTGTGCCCGGGCGGGGCGCATCGTCGAAGACGCGGATGCTGCCGGCGGTCGGAGCGGTGAGGCCGACGGCGAGCTGGATCAGGGTCGTCTTGCCGGCGCCGTTGGGGCCGACGAGGGCGGCGATCGATCCGGCTGGGAGACCGAGGGTGCAGTCGCGCAGGGCCCACTGTTTGCCGTAGCGCTTACCGAGGTCGGTCATCTGGATGGCGAGATGCGGCGGTCATGCGACGTTCTCCCGAGGTGATTCACGAAGGGTGGCGGTGACGAGGGCGAAGACGCTCTCGTCGTCGAGGCCGGCGGCGGCGGCGCGCTGTAGCCAGCGGCGGAGATCGAGGCGGAGGGAGGCGAGGTCGCCGGCCGATGGGCCGGGGAGCCCCTGGAGGACGAAGGTGCCGAGGCCGGGACGGCCGCCGACGAGTCCTTCGAGCTCGAGTTCGCGGTAGGCCTTGGCGACGGTATTGGGGTTGATGGCGAGGCTGGCGACGACGTCGCGCACGGTGGGAAGTTGGTCGCCGGGACGCAGGAGGCCGACGCGAAGGGCGTGCTTGACCTGCTGCACGAACTGGAAGTAGGGCGGGACGCCGGAGCGGCTGTCGAGGTGGAATTCGATCATGAGCACTCCTGAGCATTGACATATTTCACTATTACACTAGTACAATGATAGAGGCGGACGGGGACGCTGTCCACCTCGTCTGGTCCGTACTGACTCATCTGTCCAATTGGACCAGGAGCGATGCCACCCCGATACAACGTGTCATTCCGAGCTTGTCGAGGGATCCCGATGGAGGCGGCGTTCCGATGTCGGCGCCGAGTTCGAGAGGACGATGCCGTGTTCTCGGAAGCCGAGGCTTCGTCGTTCCTTGGTCTCCTTCGAGATCCCTCGGCAAGCTCGGGATTACAGGAGGGGACACAACACATTTGCGACAGCTTCGCGACCGGGCCGCGATCCGCGCCGTCTAGTTTGGCTCACGGCACTACTTGCTTGAAAGGAGTCTCCGATGGTTCTGCCTCGATCCCTGACTTCACCCGCTCACGCCCGCGCCCTAACCCGCCGCACCCTATTGCGCTGCCTTGCTGCTGGAGGACTCACTACTCTTGGTACCGGTGCCGCCGTTCGGGGGGCGACCGCGGAAGCCGCACCCGCCACGCCCGAGGTGGCGGCGGCGGAGTCACCCTCCGCCGCCGCTGAGGTGCTGTGGGACACCTGGGGTGTCCCGCACATTTTTGCTGGCGATGCCCCCGGGCTCTTCTTCGGCTTCGGCTGGGCGCAGGCGCACGCCCACGGCGATCTGCTGCTGCGCCTCTACGCCGAGGCGCGCGGACGGAGTGCCGAGTACTACGGCCCTGACTCCCTCGCCATCGACCGGGTGGTACGGACGATGGGTCTCCACCGCCGGGGCGCGGCGTGGTACGACGCTCAGTCGCCGGACTTCCGCGCCAACATCGATGCCTTCGCGGCTGGGGTCAACGCTTACGCCGCCAAGCACCCCGAGCGGCTGGCGGAGCCGGGCGTGGCGGTGCTGCCGGTCACCGGTGACGACGTGTTGGCCCACGTGGCGCGGATATTCTTCCAGTTCATCGGTGGCGAGAGCGAGGTCCTCGACCTCCTGCTGGGCAACTCGGAGCGCGGCTCCAACGCCTGGGCGGTCGCGCCATCGCGCACGGCGGAGGGTCACGCGCTGCTGCTGGCCAACCCCCACCTCCCGTGGGGCGGGGAGCACACCTGGTTCGAGGCGCAGCTTTCGGCGCCTGGGGTCTACGATGCCTACGGGGCGACGCTCGTCGGCGTCCCTGTCCTTCCAATCGCGTTCAACGATTTCCTGGGCTGGACCCATACGGTCAACACCCTCGATGGCGCCGATCTCTACCGCCTCTCCACCGACGGGGACGGATATCAGTTCGATGGCGCCACCCACACCTTCGATACCCGTACCGAGACGGTCCGGGTCCGGCAAGACGACGGCACCCTGGCCGAGGAGTCCTTAGAAGTGCGCCGCTCGGTCCACGGCCCGGTCGTAGAAACGCCGCGCGAGCTCCTTGCGATCCGGATTACCGCCGTCGACGACTGGTCATCGGCCGCCGGCGGGCTGGAGCAATGGTGGGACATGGGCCGGGCGACGAACCTGGCGGAATTCGAGGCTGCGCTCCAACGCCTCCAGGTCCCCATCTTCACTGTGATCTACGCCGACCGCGATGGCCACGTCCTGAGCCTGTTCAACGGCCAGGTGCCGGTCCGGCCCGCCGGGGTGGAGGACTGGGAGGAACCTGTCCCGGGCGACACCTCGGCCACGCTCTGGACGGCGATCTATCCGTACGAGGCCCTGCCGCGGGTGGTCGATCCGCCCAGCGGCTGGGTGCAGAACTGCAACAGCGCACCCTGGTACACCACCTACCCGCTCCAGCTCGATCCGGATGCCTACCCACCCGACATGGCGTCGCGTGAGTTCTCCTTGCGGGAGATGCGGAGCATCCGCATGCTTGAAGAGCACCCGGCGATGTCGCTGGAGCAGATGGTCGAGCTGAAGCACTCGTCCCGGTTCGAGCTGGCAGACCGCATCCTCGACGACCTGATCGCCGCCGCGACTGACTCCGGCGACGAGACGGCCCAACGTGCCGCCGCCGTCCTCGCCGCCTGGGACCGCGAAGCCAACCCGGACAGCACCGGAGTCCTCCTCTTCGCACTCCTGGCGTCCATGCTCGGCGTCGAGAGATCCGCGGCCCTCTTCGCGACGCCGCCCGACCCGGCCGCTCCCCTGACAACACCCGCTGGACTGGCCGATCCCGCGGCAGCCGTCGGCGCGCTGATCGACGCGGCGAACGAGGTCGAGGCAACTTTCGGCCGGCTCGACGTGCCCTGGGGCGAGGTGGCACGGCTGCAAGGGGGCGCCATCGACGAGCCCGCGAATGGATTCTTGGGGAATCCGTTCGGGGTATTCCGCGTGCTGCAGGTCGACCTCGGCCGGATGCTCGACACCGGCGAGCCACAGCCCGTCGACGGCGGTGATTCGTACATCGCGGCCGTCGAGTTCGCCGACCCGGTGCGGGCGCAGGCGCTTGTGTCTTACGGCAATGCCAGCCAACCGGGCTCGCCCCACATCGGCGACCAGCTAGCGCTGGCGGCGAAAGGAGAACTGCGGCCGGTGTGGCGGACGCGCGCCGAGATCGAAGCCCACCTGGAGGCGCGCGAGGTGCTCGGGACGGCTGGGGACAACTGAGTTACAGCGCTCGTCGAAATGGTTGGCCGCGTCGTCGGGTCGCCCGGGACTTTGAGTCCCGGGCTGACTCTCGGAAGTCCCACCGGGACTGAGTACGGAGTAGGTACGATGGCGGACAGACTTATCGCCTTCCCGCCACCGCTACCGCACCGGCCAGTTGATCTCCCAGCGCTGCGTCTCCGGCCCATCGACATCGGTGTGGTAGATCTCGCGGGGGGCGCCGTCCAGCTCGTGGCCCTGTTGCTTGGCCCAGACGGCGACCGCGTCGAACGCGGCCATGATGTCCGGCGTCTGGGTCTGGGGTCCTTCGACGACGGTGTAGGCCACCGGGCAGGCGGGGAGTTCGCTCCCGGCCACGGCGGGCTCCACTGGCACGCAGACCTCGACCGGTCCGTCGGTGTCCTCGTTAAGTGGGCCGTGGAAGAGGGTGAACGGCGGGCCGGCCGGCTCGTGCTCCGAGGAGAGGCGCCGGATCGACTCGGAGATGTATCCCCCTAGTTCGCCCAGGGAGACGGTCGCGCTCCGGCTTACGAATGATAGAGCCGGAACCTCCTTCATCTTGACTTCGAAGACCGTGTCCGATGAGCAGGTGCTTTGCGCCATCTTGACCTCCGCTGGGGGAAACAGCCGGTACAGATAGTGGAGCACCCGTTCCCGCGCGGCCTGCTTCCGGGCTAACGACTGCTCGTGCGCCAGCAGCACTTCCGGGCTGGGATCCTCCAGGAAATCCTGGATATCGGCCAGCGACATGTCCGTCATCCGGAGGAGACGGATCACGCGAGCACGCTCGACCTGACTCAGCCGATAGTAGCGATAGCCAGTTTCCGGATCGATCCGGGCAGGCGGGAGCAGTCCGCTATCGGCATACCGGCGGAGCGCCTTGGGCGAGAGCCACGTCAGCTTCGAAAACTGGCCGATGGGGACCAGATGATCCATGGTCTTTACCATAGGGCTTCCCGTAGCGGGAGAGTCAAGCACCCCGATGACGCTTTTCCTCCCGCTCTGTTGGTATTCACCCTATCAGAAAGACCTCTGCACGATGGTCGTCAGTCACGCTGACCGGCATTTAGTGTCTGGGGATAGCGCCGAAAAAATCGCCGCGAGGAGAGCCCCCTAACCCCCCAACCCCCTTCCCCCCGCTGCGGCAAGGGGAAGGGGGAGATCGACGCCCAGCCACCACCTCGTCATCCTGAGCTTGCGACGGATCTTGGCGAATTAGCGCCTCAGCAATCATCGGACGAGCTGAGGCGCCGTTGATCCCACGGTATGCCGCGGTGGACGGCATAGGCCGCGCGGCGGCCAAGATCCTTCTCCGCTCAGGACGTAGGTCGTGGGGTGGGGAGCCATTCCCCCCTCCGCCCCGCTGCGGCAGGAGGAAGGGGGTCGGGGCGTGGAGAGGGGGAGGGGGATGCGCGAAGTGGGGCTCACGCATACGGGTAGTGAACGGAGATGCACAGAGACACAACAGCAGGTTAGTAGCGGGTCACCTGGGCGGCGATGGCGAGCCAGCGGCCGTCTCGTCGTTGCCAGATGTCCGTGTAGCGGGAGGCGCCGTCAGTGCCGTCCGCGTACCTAAATGTCGTGCGGGCGTGGATGATCGCCAAGTCCCCGAAGAGGCGCACGTTGACATCGTGCGCCTCCAGGCCGGAGATGGAAACGGGGTGGCTGGTGTGTTCCAGGAACGCGGCCCGGTCCAAGAGACTGCCGTCGGAGCTGCTGCACATGAAGTCCTCCGCCAGCATCTCGGCGAACCAGGCGACGTCGGATTCCTGGACCGACCGCACGTAGCCCAGGTTCAACTCGGTCAGAACGTCAAGATCGGTATCGACGACGTTGGCGATCCCCATACTTTTCTCCTCACCGTGTTGAACCTGAGCCAATTGAGGGGGACAGGGCTATCGCCCTGAGGGGGACAAGCCTGAAGGTTTGAGGGGGGCACGGCTGACGCCGTGTGGGGGACGGGGCTTGCGCCCCGTAGAGGACAGGCCTTCGGGCTGTGGGGGCGAGAAGACGAGACGATCTCACCGTCCGTCTCCCCCTCTCCCCCTCACGGCGATAGCCGTGTCCCCCACGAAGCGAATGCTTCGTCCCCCTCAGCCCGAAGGGCTGTCCCCCCTTTTACTCGACGGTGTTCCAGTTCGTCGCGTTCCAGTAGTCCAGTTCCATGGAGCTGAGGGCCACGTTCTCGTTGCGCAGGCGGTTGGAGATGGCGTACTTGTCGGCGGCGCGGTTCACCTGCGGGATAATGGCGACGTCGTTTACCAGGATGTCATTCATCTGGATGATGATCTGGGCGGCCTGCTCGGCGTCGGCTGTCGCCCGCAGTTGGTCGTAGAGGGCGTCGTATTCGGCGTTGACGTAACGCTGCCGGTTCTGCGAGTTCCAGCCATTGGTGGACTGGGAGATGTTGACGCCGTCCGGCCCGGCGTACCACGCGGTCAGGAAGTCGGTTGGGACCGGCGAGCCGGGGCCGTTGGTGTACATGTTGAAGTCGACGTACATGTGGCCGATGTTCTGTTCGTTGCCCGGCGACCCGTCGAAGAAGATGCCGGAGTCCACCTGCTGGAGGGCAATCTCAAACCCGATCTCTTCCAGCGCCTGCTTCACGACCGCCTGGGTCTTCTGGCGAACCGGGTTGATCGAGGTCGAGTAGGTCAGCTTCAGCTCTACGTCGCCCTTCTTACGGATGTCCCCATCGAGCGTCCAGCCTGCCGCGTCCAGCGTCTCGCGGGCCTTATCCAGGTTGAACTCGAAGGAGGTATTGGGGGAGATGAACGCCGGCAAGCCATTGACCACGTTGGAGGTTGGTGGCTCGCCGTCGCCGTAGAACTGCGTCGAGATCGTCTCGCGGTCGACCGCCAGGGCCATCGCCTGGCGGACCGCCAGGTCGCCCAGGATCGGATGCGGGGTGTCCTTCTGGGAGCGCTGGCCATCTACCTCGGTGTTGGGGTCGGAGAAGTTGATGTTGATCCGCTCGAGCTGGGCACCGGCCACCGCCTGGAAGGTCCCCTTGCCGCCCGAGTTCTTCAACTCGTCCAGCACGGCAGGTTCAACCTGGAGGTTCCAGGCGAAATCCCAGTCGCCCGTCTGCAGGACGGCGCGGGCGGCGGAGGCGGCGTCGCCGCCACCCTTGAGGTTGATGGACTGGAAGAAGGGCTTGTTCGGATCGCGGAAGTTCGGGTTCGCCTCGTAGATGACCTGATCGTTCGGCGCGAACGAGGTAACGATGTACGGCCCGGTGCCGATCGGCGCCTGGTTGAAGGCCGCGGACGCCTCGGCGCCGCCCTCCAGAACGTGCTTCGGCAGGATGTAGCCGATCGAGGTGCCGGTGAACGGAGCGTACCAATTGAGATTGCCGGTCGCGTAGGCCACCTCGAAGGTGAGTTCATCGATGGCGGTGATGGTCTGAATTGGCTTCCAGAACTCGATGTTGACGGAGACGTTCTCCGGTGTCGTCACCCACTGGTGGGTGAAGATCACATCGGCGGTTGTGAACGGGGTGCCGTCGCTCCACAGGACGCCAGACTTCAGGGTCGCGGTGAAGCCGGTGAGATCTTCCTTGAGGAGGCCGTTCTCGAATGAGGGGACCTCTTCGAC
This sequence comes from uncultured Chloroflexia bacterium, assembly GCA_963849635.1. GTDB lineage: Bacteria > Chloroflexota > Chloroflexia > Thermomicrobiales > UBA6265 > CAVRUD01. The sequence continues at coordinate 203,971 of CAWKIA010000030.1, forward strand.
CAGCCGCGGGATGACCGACCCGTCGGGCAGGTAGTTCATCAGCGGCTCGACGACCAGGCAGCCGGCCAGGGCGTCTTTGGTCCCGGTCGCGACGTGAGGGTTGAGCAGGGTCGGCGCCTGCCACTGAATGAGCTTCAGCTCGCCACCCTGACCGCGGGTGCGCCCTTCCATCCCGGCGTCGGGTGCGACGCCAGGAGCAGCCTGGAGCGCCGCCGCGCTTCGCGGGCGGGCGGTATTGGCGACGAACGCCGCCAGCGGCAGGCTCATGCCCAACGCACCTGTCCGCTCCAGGAACTGGCGGCGGGTGATCCCACCGGTCTTGAACTCCTCGAACAACCGGCCAAACCTGCGCTCGTTTTGCTCCGCCATGATCACCAGACCTCCTAATGAACCATTCGCCGGACCCATCGCCCGGCACGCAGCAGCCAGCACCGGCCCCAATGGCCGGCCTCTCAAACAATCGGCGGTTGATTCGTCTGTCGCGTCTCGACGAAGCCGCTACCGCAGCGGCCAGGCAACCTCCATCGCCGGGATCTGCCCGGTGTCGACATCGTGGAGGTAGATCTTGCGGGGCGGGCCGGCAAGTTCATGACCTTGCTGCCGCGCCCAATCCGCCACCGCGTCGAACGCGGTGAAGACGAGTGGGAGGAAGGAACGTTGGCCCTGGATGCAGGTGTACGCCACCAGACCAGCGGGCAATTCGGCGTCACTCACGGCGGCGAACTCGTTCGCGGCGACGGGTACGCAGGCCTCGATTTCGCCGTGGGACTCGTGGTGAATCGCGCCATGATAGAGGGCGAACGGGGGGCCGGCCGGGGTCGTGTGCTGCTTCAATGCGGCGAAGGTTGAGGTGATGAAGGTTTCGACATCGGCGACCGCGACGGTGGCGCTACGGCTGACATAGGGCTGGGCGGGAACCCGCTTGATCTGGACATCATGCTGGGTCGCCGTGCTGCCGTAATCGACAATACAGCGCAGGTACTTCAAAACTTGAGTACGCTCGGCCTGGCGCCGCTCCAGGGCGGCTTCGTGCGCGTCCAATCCGGCTACCTTTGGATCGTCGAGAAAGGACTGGATCTCCGCCAGGGGCATATCGGCCGCCCGGAGCAGGCGGATCATCCGCGCTCGTTCGACCTGATCCAGGCGGTAGTAGCGGTACCCGGTATCCGGGTCGGTCCGCGCCGGACAGAGCAATCCGCTCTCCGCGTAGAGGCGCAACGCCTTGGGAGAGAGGCCCGTCCAAGTAGCAAACTGACCAATGGGAACGAGGGGGCGCTCCATGCACCATACCCTAAGGTCTTCCCCAAGGGGAATGTCAAGACCTTTATGCGGAAGAAACAGATTTGAATAGATTGGCGGTCTCCGCCGGCATCGCGTACCCCTGCTGCGCTTCCGTCCACGGCCGGGCATGGCCGGCCGCCTTCAGCGCCTGTCCCATGGCGTACGTTGCCCGGGCGACCGCTTTGTGATCGGTCAAACCGAGGTGCTTGGCGACCGCGGCCGTGTCGAACCGCTCGTCCGGGTGGCTGACCAGCAGGTCGACAAACCCGCGCTGGGTCGGATCATCGAGCGACGAGAGAAAGGTCGTCGCCGCTTCGAGATCATCCCGAGTCCAGGTATTCATCGCAAAGGCTCCTAAGAATTGCGTCGATGTTGCCGGGAACGCTCGGCTGGTAGGGGCGGACCAATGTGTCCGCCCGGCCACCGACAACGATATCGCGAATCGGAAACGGCGTCTCCATCGCGTTCCCCGGCGGGTTGCAACCGGGCGGACACATCGGTCCGCCCCTCCTAGATGGACCTATCCGGCCCAATCCAACACGCAGGGAGGCAATCCGGCACAGATGCAAGCATACCCCTCCCCCCTTCGCTAGAATGCGCCCCATCACACAACTCACGTCTCACGTCTCACGTCTCATGTCGCATGTCACCGGAGGATTCACCGCGTGAAGATCACCGATGTCGAGGTTGCGTACCTAAAGATCCCGAGCATCACAATGGAGGCGAACGGGACTCAGGACACTGCCGTCGTCCTCGTCCACACCGACGAGGGCATCACCGGCATCGGCGAGGCCGACTCCGCCCCGACCGTCGTGAAAGCCATCGTCGAGGCCCCCCGATCCCACTCGGTGATGGTCGGCCTGCGCGAGGTCCTGATCGGCGAGAACCCGCTGGAGGTCGAGCGCCTCTGGCACAAGATGTACCAGGCTTCCATTTACTATGGCCGTCGCGGCGCGGTGATCCACGCCATCAGCGGCATCGACATCGCCCTCTGGGACATCAAGGGCAAGGCGTTGGGCCGTCCCCTCTGTGATCTCCTGGGCGGGACGACCGATGCCAAGGTCCGCGCCTACGCTTCTGCCCTCTTCGGGGCGGACGGCGTCGAGACGGGCGAGAAGGCCGCTCGCTTCAAGGACGCAGGCTTCACCGCCTTCAAGTTCGGCTGGAAGGATTTTGGCAAGGCCGAGAAGACGGACCGAGCCCACGTCGAAGGCATCCGCAACGCGGTCGGCCCTGACGCCCCGATCATGGTCGACGTCGGCTGGGCCTACGACAGCGGCGGCGAGATCTGGGACCACACCACCGCCCTCCGCCGTTCCCGCATGCTGGCCGAGTACGACGTTTTCTGGCTGGAAGAGCCCCTGCACCCGGACGACATGGATGGCTATCGCGAGCTTTGCGATCGCTCCCCCGTCCGGATCGCCACCGGCGAGGAGATGTCCACGATCCATGAGTTCCGCGATCTGATCGAGCGCTGCCACATCGACGTTCTCCAGCCGGACGTCTCCCGGGCCGGCGGCGTCACCGAGACGATGCGGATCGCCGCGCTGGCCGCCGCTCACGGCCGCCCGATCGTTCCCCACCATTACTCCTCCGGCATCCTCGGCGCGGTCTCCGTCCACATCAACGCCAGCATCCCGAACCGCCTCTTCCAGGAGACTCCCGCCCCGGGAGAGGGCTCTGCCTTGAATACGGATCTCGTCGTGCCCCGCGTCCAGCTTGACGCGGACGGCTGCATCGTCATCCCAAAGGGTCCTGGTCTGGGCATCGAACTGGATCAGGATGTGTTCGCGAAGTACCGGGTGAGCTTAACCCTCACCTTGGGCGGGAAGGAGAAATTTCGGCGTCCTCCGACGCTGTCCCGACCCAACCCTGTCATCCCGAGCTGTCGAGGGATCTCGAGATGGATGCGTGGAAGCGAAGAAGCCCTGGCTTCAGAGAGGCCGGCATCGTGCTCTCGGAGGCGGTGGCGAGATCGGGACGCCGTTCTCCTTCTAGATCCCTCGACAGGCTCGGGATGACTGGGAAATGGGGGCGGCATCGGACTGCCGTCCACAGTCGAGGTCCCTGGCCGGCTGCGAAAGGAGCACGGATGGCCCAACCCGACTGGCACACCAATTCGTCAACGAGACTCCCGATCCCGGCACCGTTGCCTGCGTCTGGCTGGGGCAGGCCGGGTATCTCTTCAAGACCGACCGGGGCACGACGGTGCTTCTCGATCCGTACCTCACCGACTACGCGGAGATGATGTGGGGCCTGAAGCGGATCATTCCGCCCGCGTTTGACTACACGGAATGGGCGCCGGACATTCTCCTTAGCTCCCACTGGCACGAGGACCATCTCGATCTGCCGGTGGTCAAGCATTACATGGGCCAGCCAGGTGTCACGCTGGTTGGCTCGTTTGCCTCCGTCGTCCGCTCGACTTCCTGGGGCTGGCCGCACGATCGGGCGATCTCCCTCTCCGCTGGGGAGAGCGTTGACATAGGTGATGTCAGTATCGAGGCGACGTTCGCCCGCCACGAGGTGCCGGAGGCGCCCGCGCCCGATGCCATCGGCTTCTTGCTCACCCTCAGCGGCCGCACGATCTGGAACATCGGCGATACCGAGTACGACGCCCGTGTCCTTCCGCCCGGTCCGGACGCCCCCGAGGTGATGATCACCCCGATCAACGGCGTCGGCGGCAACCTCGACGTCGACGAAGCCGCCCTCCTCACCTGGAAGACTCAACCCGCTGTCGTCATCCCCAACCACTACAACATGTGGGCTCCTGAGGGCTTTGGGCCTGGCGCAACCCTCGATCCCGAACAATTCAAAGGCACGCTCTCTCGCCTTGGTGGCGGCCCACAGGTTCGCGTCCTCACAGTCGGGGAGATCGTGATCCTCTAACCCGTTTCCACGCGAAAACAGTTTCCCGCGCCATACGGTCTTTGTAGGGGCGGACACGCTGGGCAGGGATGTCCGCCCCTACGCCAGGAACCAATCCGGCACCTTCGGCCCGCGGTCTCGCCCACCTCGACCTCCTCCCTCTCTCCCCCTCACGGCGATAGCCGTGTCCCCCTCAGCCCGTCAGGGCTGTCCCCCCCTTGAATACAGTTGACACCCTGCCGATAGGATTGCGAGAATCCGCCTCCACCGGGCGCGGTGCGCCATCAACTCAGCATGCGTTGTTCTCTCGGCGGCTTGCGTTGCGCTGCTGGCGGGTGCCAGTGCGCGGTCCATCAGCCCGATGCCGGGCTTTGGGAGGATCGATGATGTCTCGGATTTCGCGGACTCAGGGCCTCGTGGGATCATCCATGTCGCGCCGGCGTCTCCTCGGGCAGACCGGTGGCATTGCCGCTGGCGGCGCCCTCGCGGGCGCGGGCCTTTCCGCCATCCGGCCCTCCCGGGCCTTTGCTCAGGACGCCACCGAGGTCACCATGTGGGGCAACCACCCCGAGTGGAAGGACCCGATGGAGGAGATCCTGACTGCCTTTGAGACGGCCCACCCCGATGTCGCCGTCGAATTCACTCCCACCCCCGGCCCTGACTATCGCGCCAAGTTGCAGACCGCCAAGGCCGGTGGCGAGCCATCCGATATCCTCGGCGAAGAAGATGGCACGATTATCACCCAGGTCCTGGCCGGCGGCGAATTGCCATTCATCGACCTCACCGGCCAGATCGACATCAGCGGCCTCTCCGGTCCGGCCCGGGTCCAGGTCGAGGTCAGTGGCAAGACTTACGGTTGCCCGCTTGCCTCCTACACCGTCGGTATCGCCTACCAGCGCCCAATCTTCGCCGAACACGGCATCACCCCTCCCACAACCTGGGACGAATTGCTCGCCGTCTGCGACACGCTCCAGAACGCGGGCGTTACGCCGTTCGTCGCGGGCGCCAAGGACGAAGTCCATCCCTTCTTCATGTACATCGGTTTCGCTTCCTCCGTCCTCGGGCTGGAGGGCTTCCAGGCCGTTCGCCGGGGCGAGCGCAGCCTGACCGATCCCGATCTCGTTGCGGCGATGGAAATGCTCAAGACGCTCCAGCCCTACTTCCAGTCCGGATTCGAGGCAACCGACTACACCACCGCCAAGGCGATCTTCGCCAACGGTCTCGGCGCGATGGAGGTCGCGGGGACGGCCGACTTCACCGGCTACATGCAGGTGAATCCCGAAGCCGACCTCGGCTTCATGGCCTGGCCAGGGCCGGAAGCGGGCAAATCTGCCACCAACACCGGCATGGAGCTCCTCTACACGGTCAGTGCATTCGCCGATGCGGACAAACAGGCCGCGGCCACGACGTTCGTCAACTGGCTGGCCACGCCCGAGGCCCAGCAACTCGTCTCCGATTTGATCGCCCTCCCGATCAACATCAACGTGACCGAATCCTCCGACCGCATCCGCCAGGAAACCGTCGCCGCCCGCGTCAACGATGTCCCGGTCTGGTACTCCGTCCCGGAAACCAGCCAGACATTGGCCATCATCACCGCCGAGCAAGGCGGCCTCTGGACCGACCGCCTGACCCCACTCCAATTCGCGGAGCTCATCCAGGCTTCTATCGTCCCGAACCCGGATCTGGACGGCGGCGGCGCCACGCCGGCGGCGTAATCGAAGAGACGCGAGTCGTGAGTCGTGGGTCGCGAGAATTGTCGTCATCCTGAGCGTGCGAAGGATCTTGGCGCTTTAGCGCCTTCGTGCTCGTTCCAGTCCACAACGCTTCGGTCGGCACCAAAGGCCGTAAACGGCCAAGATCCTTCGCAAGCTCAGGATGACGGGGCTTGCACGGTTCCTCGTGCCCGACTCACGACTCACGACTCACGTCTCGAATAGGAACTCCCATGTCCGCACAGCACGCTCCGGAGATAGAGGCCATCGAACGGAGGCAGGCCGGGGCCTCGGTGATGACGAGCCCCGGCAAGCGTCTATTCCAGCGTGCCCCCTGGCTCTGGTTCATTCTTCCGGCGCTGGTCGCGTATGGCGCCCTGTTCATCTATCCAACTTCGCGGGCGTTCTATCTCAGTATCTTCGACTGGAGCGGGGTCGGCTCCCAGAAGAACGTCATCTGGTTCGATAACTTCTCGAATTTGCTCCAATCGAACCGCTTCTGGCGGGCGTCGTGGCACTCTCTCGAACTCTTCGCCTTTATTTTTGTCTTCCAGAACACGATCTCGCTTGGGCTGGCGCTGATGCTCAACCGGCGCTCCCGCATGACCCACATTTACCGCGCGATCATTTTCTTGCCGGTCATCATGTCGGCCGTCGCTACGGGCGTCGTTTGGATCTTGATGCTCGACCCGATCATCGGCGTCATTAATCCCTTCCTGCGCGACATCGGCCTGGCCTCCTGGCAGCACGAGTGGCAGGCCGATCCCAAACTTGCCCTCCCGACGATCATGGTTGTCCAGGCCTGGCAGTGGAACGGGATGGCCGTCGTCCTCTATCTCGCCGGGCTTCAGAATGTTCCCGACGACCTGAAAGAGGCCGCCAAGATCGACGGCGCGAACATCTTTCAGGTCTTCCGCCACATTACCTTCCCGATGCTTGCCCCGGCCTTCACGATCGTCACCGTCCTGGCCTTCATCCTGACCTTCCGCGCCTTCGACCTGCCGTACGTCCTGGCGGGCCCACATGGTGCTCCGGACGGCGCCACTATTCTTCTGGGCGTTCAGATCTATGGCGACGCCTTTGGTACCAGTTCATTCACCTCGGCAACCCGGATGAGCTACGCCATCGCCGAAGGCGTCACCCTCTTCGTCTTCCTCGCCGGCGTCTCCGGCTTGCTCATCAAGTCGCTGGGACGGCGAGAGGAAGCGCTGCACTAGCCATCAGCCGACAGCTATCAGCCGTCACAAGGGACCTGAACGCCATGGCCGCACGAGCCGATCTGCCCACAACCGCCGTCCACCCGACCGCTCCGCGGTCGCTTACGTCGAAGCAGGTGCGCCGCGTACTCGGCGGCGCCATCTGGCACATCGTGATGATCGCGGTCTGTCTGATCGTGCTCATCCCGATCATCATGGTCGTGTTCGGCTCCTTCAAGACCGTCAACGAGTTCTTCGCCAAGCCCTACAGCCTCCCGGAGTCCTACGACTTCTTCAATTACCGCAAGGCCTGGTCGGAGGCAAACATCCAGACGACGTTGCGCAATAGCATCCTCGTCACCAGCGTCTCCGTCCTCATCAGTACGATTCTCGCCTGCTTGGCCGCCTACGGCCTCGCCCGCTTCCGCTTCAACGGCCGGATGGGCATCCGCCTCCTCTTCGTCGGCGGACTGGTTGTGCCTGTCCAACTGATCATCCTGCCGATCTTCGTCATCCTCAAAGATCTGGGCATCCTCGGCGATATCCGCTCCCTGATCGCGGTCTACTCCGTCTTTGCCATACCCCTTGGTGTGCTCGTCCTCTCTGGCTTCTTCGGGCTCCTGCCTAAAGACCTTGAAGATGCTGCCCGCATCGACGGTGCCAGCCACCTGGAGATCTTCTGGCGGATCATGCTGCCGCTCTCCCGCCCGGCCCTGGCGGCGGTGGTGATCCTCAACGGCGTCTGGATTTGGAACGACTTCTTCCTCGGCTTCATCTTGATCAACAACCGCGACGCCGAGACGATGCCGGTCGGGATCATGAGCTTCCGCGGCACCTATTCGACCGAATGGGGCTTGATCTTCGCGAGCGTCACCATCTCCGCCCTCCCCGTTGTGATTGCCTACCTGCTCCTCTCCCGCCAGTTCATTGCTGGGCTCACGGCGGGAAGCGTGAAGGGCTAGCCGCGGTCTGGGATGGCGCGGGTTGTGCCGTTTCTAGAGTCAGGGGCGTTTCCCGGCAATCGCACCCATGCCAGAATCCCGTGCTACCCTCGCCTCACCGGATCTCGGTCCGTAACGACCTCTACCCGCACGCGGAGAACCCCTGTTGGACCGGAGTAAGACTCACTACGACTTGCGCGATGCCTTCGCCGGCGATGGCTGCCCCATCTGCGCTCTCACCCAAGCGGCCATCGACCGCTACTTCGCGACCCTCAACTACGAGGCCGCCGGGGATCGCGGCGTCCGCGCCCACCTCCGCCAAACGCTCGGCTTCTGCCGGCCCCACGCCCACCAGTGGCTTGCCGCGGCCCACGTTCTTGCTACGGCGGTCATCTATGCTGAGGTCCTCGATCAGACGCGGAACGACCTGCGTGCCCTCTCGTTCCGCCGCTCCGGACCCCGTCTCCCATCTATCCTCCGCTCGCGCGGTGGCGGCGAACCGGGCGATGTCGCCAGCATGCCTCCCCGGGCTACAGCCCCATGTCCGGCCTGTGTCGTTCACGCCGACTCCGAGAAGATGCTGCTCGGCACCCTCCTCTCCGGCATCACCGACCCTGCCTTCCGTGACACCTTTGCCCGATCCCCGGGCCTCTGCCTGCCCCACCTGCGTCCCGCCCTCGCCCAGGCTCCGGACGAAGCCACGTTCATCGCCCTTCGCGACGCCGCCCTTGCACAAGAGGAGACCCTGCTTGCCCACCTCCTCGAGGTCATCCGCAAGCACGATTACCGCTTCACCGAGGAACTCGCGGGCGAGGAGCGCGGCGCTGGCTCCCGCGCCATCCGCCACGTCTCCGGCGAGGCCAAGAGCTAGACCTGCACCCGGTGCCCGGCATCCGCGTCCGGCTCCCGGCATACGATGCCCGAGGAGTGTCGATGTCGCCCCGCTCTCCCCTGTCATCCCGAGCCTGCCGAGGGATCTAGAGGGAGACGATGCTGCGCACTTGCCGCCGTCTTCGAGAGGACAATGCCGTTTTCCTCCAAAGCCGGAGCGTTTTCGCCGCTCCGTACCCATCGAGATCCCTCGACAAGCTCGGGATGACACCGTAGTGATCGGCTCTGTTCCTGACGCCGACCGCCGACCGCCGTCACCCATCTCCCTCCGTCTATAGTTGTCCGTACACATTGGCAGGCGAGCGGTGAAGGAGGCCCGGGTGGGGATGCGGATCATGGTGGTCGGGAGCGGCGCGCGCGAGCACGCCCTCTGCTGGAAGCTGGCCCAGAGCCCTGAGACGGACGCGCTCTGGTGCGCCCCCGGTAATCCCGGCACCGCGACGGTCGCGACTAACCTCCCCGTGTCGGTCAACGACCTCGATGGCGTCGTCGCCGCTGCCAAAGGGCACCGGATCGACCTCGTGGTCATCGGTCCAGAAGAGCCGCTTGCCCTCGGCATCGCCGACCGCCTCTCCGTGGCAGGCATCCCCGTCTGTGGACCGTCCGCCGCCGCCGCCCGCATCGAGAGCAGCAAGTCCTGGGCGAAGGAGATTATGCGCGCCGCCGGTGTGCCCACGGCGGGAGCGATCGTCGTCACCGATCTCAGCCAGGCGCTCGCCGCCCTGCCGGAGACGGGCTACCCGGTCGTCCTCAAAGCGGACGGCCTCGCCGCCGGCAAAGGCGTTGTCATCGCCGCTACCCGGGAGGAGGCAGCCGGCGTCCTCACCGCGTTCATGGAAGGGGGCTCCCTGGGCGCGGCCGGCAGCACCGTCCTGATCGAGGAGCATCTCACCGGGCAGGAGATCTCCGTCTTCGGCCTCAGCGACGGAGAGACCGTCGTGACCTTTGGCGTGGCCTGCGATTACAAGCGCGCCGGCGATGGCGACGCCGGTCCGAACACGGGCGGCATGGGCGCGTATGCCCCCGTCCCGGCCGTCGATGCGGCGCTCCTGCACACGATCGAGATGACCATCCTCCAACCAACGATCAGGGAGATGGCCGCTCAGGGCGCTCCCTTTCGGGGCATCCTCTACGCCGGGCTGATCCTGACGACCGATGGCCCCAAGGTAATCGAGTTCAACGCCCGCCTCGGCGACCCGGAAACCCAGGTTGTTCTCCCGCTCCTTGACGCCGACCTGCTCACCCTCTTCGCCGCCGTCGCTCACGGCACCCTTGCCTCCGTGATCACGCCGCTCCCGCCCGCCCGGGCCGCCGTCACCGTCGTCCTCGCCTCCGGCGGATACCCTGGTCCATACCCGACCGGCGTTCCGGTCATCGGCCTGGACACCGTCCCGGAAGACGTCCTCGTCTTCCACGCCGGCACAACCCGAGACCCTGGCGGCAAAGTGGTCACGTCGGGTGGACGTGTCCTCTCGGTCGTCGGCACCGGACCGGACCTAGCCGCCGCCCGCGCTCGCGCCTACGCCGGCGTCGCTGCAATCACCTTTCAGGGAGCACATCACCGCACCGACATTGCCCTCCGGGAAACGTAGGGTTTCGCACGGTCCCCGCGAGAGCCGCGCGACTGCCTCGCCCCACTGCGATGGGATGATGTAACCGGACGCTGGAGTTGTGTGTCTCCTATCTGGCGGAGGAGTCACGGCATGGCGCTAGCGATCTTCGACGATGACGAGGCGCGAATGCGGTCGGACGAAGAGTGGGTCGCGGTCGCGCTCAAAGACATGAGCGCGTTCGCCCACCTCTATGGTCGCTACTACTTGCCCATTTACCAGTACTGCCGTCTTCGCCTCCAGAGCGCCCAGGAGACGGAAGACGCGACCAACGAAACGTTTGAGCGGGCGATGCGCAGCCTCGCGGGATTTCGAGGCGGGTCGTTCCGGTCATGGCTGTTCAGCATCGCGGCGAACCACGTGCGCAATACCGCCCGCGACCGCCGGCCGATGCTCCCGCTGCCTTCTGGACCGGAGTCTCCGGATCTCGACCCGATGATCTCTCCAGAGGAAGCCGCGCTCGCCCGTGAACGGGCGCAGGTGATGCAGGACCGGCTCGCGGCGTTGTCGGAGGGCCAGCGTCGGGTCGTGGAGTTGCGGTTGGTGGGGCTGTCGGCACCGGATATCGCCGATGTATTCGGGATGTCGGTGTCGGCGGTGAAGGTGGCGCAGTGGCGCGCGTTCAAGCGGTTACGTGACCTGTTGGACGGGGAGGACAAAGACGCAGGCAGCAAGGAGACGACCGATGTCTAACTTGCCGAACAGGGCCGAGGCAAACCATTTCTCCTTTGATCTGGACGACTCCGCGGAATGGGATTCCTCCGACCTCTCGCCATCCACTCGCGACAACTTCGAAGCGATGGACCGGTGGCTTGATCGAGTTGTTGCCAGGGAGAAGAACGTGCGGAAAGGGGATGGGCCATCGTCTTCGCTGCCCACAGTCGTCGATCTCTTCGCGGAATTGCCCGCGCCGCGGCCGAAGTTCATGACCGAATTGTGGGATCGGCTGGCGACCACGCTACAGATCGCGTTGCCGGCAAATGAGCCAGGGGTGGAAATGGCTACTGCGGCTCTCGTGACCAATCCTGACACGATCCGGGTCTTGATCGTCGAGTCGGAGCCACTCTTGCGGCGGGGGTTGGCCGGTGCTCTGTCGACCAGCGACTGCATGCAGGTCGTCGGCAGCGTTCGCACCGCCGCGGAGGGCTATCGCCTGGCTGACGATGTCACTCCCGATGTCACCCTGGTCGGCACAACGCTCATTGACGCGACCGGCCTCGCCTGCGCCAAGGAAATGCGTCGTCGCTTCCCCAGCCTCGCGGTTGTCGTGATGAGTTCGCACGAGTCTGACGACGAACTTTTCCACGCGATCAGGGCTGGCGCGGCCGCTTACTGTGGCAAGGACATCTCCGAAGAGCGCCTCATCGAGCTGATCGAGCGCTCCGCCACGGGCGAGTACGTCATCAACAGTCAGCTCCTTGATCGACCGTATGTGGCCTCTCGGGTGCTCGATCAGTTCCGAACGATCAGCAATGTTGATGTGGTCCAGAAGAGTGCCTTCGCCCCCCTCACCGGCCGGGAACTTGAGATCCTGCGCAAGATCAGCGATGGGTTGACCAATACCGAGATCGGGTATGACCTCGGGATTTCGGCCCAGACGGTCAAGAACCACATCACCTCAATTCTGCGCAAGCTGGCGGTCAACGACCGCACCCACGCGGTGGTGACAGCAATACGCAAGGGGTGGATCCCGCTCAACGATCAGTTGGGCACCGGGTCGACCGGGTAGTCCATATTGGGAAGAGGCTGGATTGCCGCTCGAAACGTACGACGCACGGTCCCCCCGGCTGTCTATCCTGCTAGACGGGGATGCACTCGAGGATGGCGTTGCGCTGGGTGGGGATGACCCGATCGAGACGGAACCCGGATCGATCGAGGAGGGCGCGGTATTCCGATTCGGTGCGCTCGCGGCCGCCGATGCGGGCAAGCATCGTAATGTCGATCATAACCGGCTCCATGCCAGGATCGCCTGCGGCTGGGAGGAGCAGTTCGATGAGGAGGAGGCGTCCGTGAGGCATGATCGCTCGGTGGCAGGTGCTCAGAATCGTCTCGGACCGGGCGTCGTCCCAGTCGTGGATGATCGAGCGGAGGAGGTAGCAGTCGCCGCCGGCGGTGACCCGTTCGAAGAAGTCACCCCCGTCGAACTGGACGCGGTCGCTCATGTCGGCGGTTCGGATGGTCTCCTCCGCGTCTGGGCGGGAGTGGGGGAGATCGAAGATGACACCGTTCGGTCCAGGATAAGCCCCGAGAATTTCTGCCAGCAGTGATCCGTTCCCACCCCCGACATCGACGATTGTGCTGAACGACGCGAAGTCGTAGGCAGCGGCGACGGCGGGTGCGGCTGTCGGCCGATTGGCCATGAATTCGTTGTAGACGGACGCCGCGTCCGGGTTGGCGTCAAGGTAGGCAAAGGCCGACATGCCGTAGACGTGATCGAAGGCCGTCTCGCCGGTCCGGACGGTGTGGAGGAGGTTGCCCCAGGCGCGTTGGATCATCTCGTGGCCCCACAGGCGGGCGGTCGGACGCAGCGAGTCTGGCCGGTCGCTGCGCAGGCAATCGCCGACCGGGGTTAGGCCGAAGCGACCATTGTTCCCCTGGTCCAACACACCAAACTGGGCGAGCCCACGTAGGACGCGATGGAGTGCGTCGGTGTCGGCACCGAGTTCGGCGGCCAGATCGGCGCTATCTCGCGGGCCGGAGACGAGGAGATCGGAGACGCCGAGTTCGGCCATCACGTAGAGCAGGTGGGTACCGCGGAAGCCCATGACCATTTGGCGAGCAATTGCTGCCGGTGCATCGTCTGCCATTGTTGTGCTCCTTGGCTGTAATCTAGCATGCTCACTATACGCCAGGACCGCGTGAAGTCAATGAGAATCGATGTTTCTATGGCTGAGAATACTTATTTTTTTAGACGACATTCGCTTGGAAGCCAATTTCTGTTTGACTAGTCGAACGCGAATGATCGTTGGTTTCGCTTCTGCTCGGTCATGGGGCAGACCGAAGAGCAACTGCAGGTCGACCCAGGGACCGTGGCTTTGGACGAACGCGGCGTGGAGCGTCACCTGCTCGTCGAGGTCATACATGTGGCGTGCCCCGGACCCGGATTGGGAATGCGCTGCGACCGCCCCATACGCGACGCGACGTTGCGCGGCTATCATCCCGGCGACGCCGTACCCTGATGTCAATGCCCTCATCCCGGTGGTGCTGGCCTCGCTCCGGGAAACCCTTTGTCCGTTTTCGGCTCGCTGGTGACCGGGACCTATGAGCCGGGGATCAGCGATGTCGATTTCATGGCGGCCTTGACGGACGATCTAGACGAGGCGGAGGTGGAGCGGATCACCCGGATGCACGCCGAGATCATAGCCACGTATCCGGTCTGGACCGAGCGGATCGAGGTCGGGTATCTCTCAGTGAAGACGCTGCGGGCGTTCGTGCCCGGCAGCCCAATGGGCAGGATCAGCCCGGGGGAGCCATTCCACCTGACGACGGCGGGCGCGGGCTGGATCTTCAATCTCGCCCTCCTACGGGAGCGGGGCATTGCGATTTGGGGGCCAGACCCAGACGAGTTAGTGGGGCCGATCCCGGCGGCGCGGATGCGGGTGGCCTTGCGGGATCTGATGGAGGGTTGGCGCGCCTGGCTAGACGAGGAGCCCGACCTGCACGACCTCGGGGCACAGGGATATATGCTTCTGACCATGTGCCGAGCGCGGGCCCTGGCGCAGACGGGCAGTAATCTGGGCAAGCTCGAAGCGGCCGCCTGGGCGGAGCGCGAGCTACCGGCATCGGCGTCCCTGATCGCGAGGGCGATCGGTTGGCGGCGGGCCGTCGCCCTGGGCGAGCCAATCGCGGAGGATCCAGATCAGACGCTGCCGGAGGTACTCGACTTCGTGCGAGTGTCGATTGATGTGGTACTTGGCCAGGCGAACTAACCAGGGCGGACGGGTTACCCTAGCTCGGCGGCGCCTTGGTCACGCGGTCGTCGCCGTGCCGGTGGATGGCTTTCCACGCGCCGTCTTCGCGCCGGAAGATCAGGGTGGCGCGGACCATGAAATCGGCCGGCTCAGACCGGCCCACGAACTGCCCCCGCCACCGCTCGACGAACACTCCGTACGCCATGTCGCCGGTCACGGTGAGGAAGACGGGGTCGCTCGTGACCGTGCCCGGACCGGGGACGAGTTGCGCCGCCACCCAGTCCCAGCGGTGACCGACCTCCGCCCAGCCGCTTTCGACGCCGCCCCAGAAGCCGCATTGGCTGATGGCGTCGCCGTGGGAGCACAGGGCCTTCATCGGGTCGGGGTTGCCGTTGGCGACCGCCGTCAGTGCCTCGCCGAGTTGCCCCAAGAACGGTCGCAGGGTCTCAGGAATGAGCCGCTCTTCCATAGATTGTCCCTTTCTCTGTGAGAGTGCCAACGTAGGCGATTGCTCGACGTTCGTCAATTCGTCGACCAGAGCTGGTCCCTAACTTCGTGAGGGCAGAGGCCCATCGACGTGGTAGTCGTGCATCCCGAGAGAGAGCGTAGAGGGTTACATAATTACGGCATCGATTCCCGCGAAAATGGGACCGAACGGTACCTCCACGTTATCCATCTATCGCTTGACGTTTGCGCTACGTCCTGTAGATTGAAATCTGTTGCGGGCGAGCAATTCTCGGCGCAATGCGGGGAATTGGGAATTTCGCGATTGCCATGGGAATCCGCGAACGTAACGGCGTGGCTATAGTCAGTGCGGATGCGGGTCACGCCTAAAGGACTGTTACCACCGCGATGCTGAATCGCGTCAACGCCCCGGCCGGATTTCGCCGCGCCGAACCTGGCAGTGCGGCCCCGTGGGAGCACGCGCGCAAAGCGCCCCGGCCCCGGTTCGAGGCTGGCGTTACCATTTTCATGCTCCTCGCCACCATTGCGGGCAGTATCCTCTTCGCGGGAGACATGCTTGAGACGGGGATCGGCTTCTGGGAAGACCGGTCGTGGATTGACGTGGGCCGTCTGGCGCTGTTCGCCGGGATAATCCTGATCCTCGGCTACGGGAATCTGGTCTACCAGTTTTCCCGGCTGGGTTACTACGTCCGCCTCCGTCGCCACCGGCCGACCGCCTACGATGAACTCGTCCAGGCCACCGCGGGGCTACCGGCGCCGCCGGTCGTGGTGATGGTGCCGTCCTTCCGCGAGGACCCACGCACGATCCGGCAGACGCTCCTCTCGGCGGCCTTGCAGGATTATCCGAATCGCCGGGTGGTGCTCCTCCTCGACGATCCCCCGCTCCCCACTGAGCCCGAGTATGTTGCCCTGCTGGAGTCGGCGCGGCAGGCTCCGGCCGAGATCATGGCCCTGCTGGCTGAGCCTGCGAGTCGGGCCCATACCGCCTACGAGGCTTTCCTGGGACGGGTGAAGGGCGGCGAGTTCGATCCGGCGCGGGAGATCGATGCCCTGTTCGTCGCCCTGGCGGAGGCCGATGCCTGGCTGGCGGCGCAGGCCGCCGCGAACGACCGGGCCGACCACACCGACGACCTCTTTGTCGCCCTCACCTACGAGGGCGCCCGTTCACTGCTGGCCCAGACGATGCGGCGGCTGCTCGATACCCGGCCGAAAGGCCGGCTGACGTTCACGGATCTCGACCGGGACTTCCGCCGGCTGGCGGACCTGTTCCAGGTCGAGATCACCTCCTTCGAGCGGAAGCGCTACGCCAACCTCTCCTGGGAGCCGAACAAGGCGGCAAACCTCAATGCCTACCTGGGGGTTGTCGGCCGCAGGGTGCAGGAGGTCGAGCGGGACGGCGCCCTCTACCTCGAATTCGTCGGCCCGGACGAGTGGGGCAATGGCAGCGTCGTGATTCCGGACGCCACCTACGTGCTCACCCTCGATGCCGATAGCCTCCTCTCGCCTGACTATGCCCGCCGCCTCGTCGGCCTGATGGAGGCGCCGGGGAATGAGCGAGTCGCCGTCGCCCAGACCCCCTACAGCGCCATCCCGAACCCGCCCGGCGTGTTGGAGCGGATCGCGGGCGCCACGACCGACCTGCAGTACGTCGTCCACCAGGGGTTTACCTGGTGCAACGCGACCTTCTGGGTGGGAGCGAACGCGCTGCTGCGCAAGCAGGCGCTGGACGAGATTCGCACCGACGAGACGGAGCGCGGCTTCCGGGTACCGAAATACATCCAGGACCGGACGGTGATCGAGGACACGGAGTCGACCGTCGATTTGGTCGCCCGTGGCTGGGCGCTGGTGAACTATCCGGAGCGGCTGGCCTACAGCGCCACACCGCCCGACTTCGGCTCGCTCCTGATCCAGCGGCGACGCTGGGCGAATGGCGGGCTGCTGGTCCTGCCGAAGCTGTGGCGGTACGCCCGGACGCGGCCGAACCGCTGGCGAAGGTCGCTGGAGATTTTGGTCCGGGCCCACTACCTGGGTTCGATCTGCGGCTCGTCGATCGGCCTCTTCCTGCTCCTCTTCCTGCCGGTGGAGGCGGGCCTGAGCAGCGTCTGGCTGCCCTTTACCGCCATCCCGTACTTCCTGCTCTGCTGGCGTGATCTGCTCCAGGCCGGGTACCGGTTGGGTGACATCCTCCGGGTCTACGCCTTCAATATCCTGCTCCTGCCGATCAATCTGGCTGGTGTGGCGAAGTCGATCCAGCAGGGCTTCACCGGCAAGAAGATCCCGTTCGGGCGGACGCCGAAGGTGGAGGGTCGCACGGCGGCGCCTCGCTGGGCGGTGCTCTCCGAGTGGTTGCTGATGGTCTACTGCGTGATCGCGGCGGCGTGGGACTACCGCGACGGCCGGGAGATGGAAGCGCTCTTCCTGTCGAGCACGGCGTTGATGCTCGGTTACGCCCTGGTGGCGTTTGTCGGCCTGCGGGCCAGCGCCCAGGACATCTTCTCCGGCCTCTCGCGGCCGCGCTGGCCGAAGCGGCTGCGGCGGCATTCCCAGGACTCGGTCCCCCAAGCGCAGCTCTTGCCGAGCGTGGACCCGGGAGGGGATTAGCTCGGTGCTCGGCGCTCGGCGCTCGGCGTTTCGACGGTGCCCCGACCCACCCAGTCATCCCGAGCTTGTCGAGGGATCTAGAGGGGAATGGTGCTTCGGTGCTGGCACGGCATCGGAGAGCGCAATGCTGTGTTCTCGCAGGCCAGAGTTTCTTCGGACGAACGCTCCCTTCGAGATCCCTCGACAAGCTCGGGATGACAGGTTATGGGTTGGTTACAGGCGACCATCGTGATCCTGAAGCCTGACGCCTGACGCCTCCCAACGTCCATGTCCGAAAACCGCGAGACGATCTCCGGTCTGCCTGGGATACTGCAGGAATGGACAGGCATCTCATCCCACACATTGACGCCGATCCTCTGGAGCTGATCGACGAGCACGACAGGCTCGACCCGGAGGTGTGCTTTCGGGCGTGCGCCACGCGTGATGTCCGGTTCGATGGCCGCTTCTTTACCTGCGTGCGGACGACGGGGATCTATTGCCGGTCGATCTGCCCGGCCGGGCCGCCGAAGCGGGAGAACGTGACCTATCACCGCACCGCCGCGGCCGCGCAGGCGGCCGGCTACCGCCCGTGCCTGCGTTGCCGGCCGGAGGTGTCGCCGGATCACCCCGCGTGGAGGGCGGGATCGGACACAGTCTCGCGGGCACTGGCTCTGATCGAGTCCGGGGCCCTGGACGATGCCGGGGTGGAGACCCTGGCGGCCCAGCTCGGCATCTGTGGTCGCCAGCTGCGGCGGTTGTTCGAGCAGCACCTGGGGGCATCGCCGGTGGCGGTGGCCCAGACGCGGCGGGTCCACCTGGCCAAGCACCTGATCCACGAGACCGACCTGACGATGACCGACGTGGCGCTGGCCTCCGGGTTCGGCAGCGTGCGCCGCTTTAACCAGATTTTTCAGGGGCTGTTCGGCAGACCGCCAGGGAGCCTCCGCCGCTCGCGGCACCATTCGAGCGATCCGGCGGCGGTGACGGTCCGATTGCCGTACCGGGCCCCGTACGATTGGGACGCGGTTCTGGACTTCCTGGCGGCGCGGGCGATTCCGGGAGTTGAGGTCGTCGGCCGTGATCGTTACGCCCGCACGATCGGGCTCGATGGGCTGGCCGGGTCGCTGATGGTTGAGCAGGGCGGACCGGGCGGACCGGGTGCCGGCGGCACCCTGCGGGTGACCGTTCGGTTTCCCCGGTTGCAGGCGTTGCCCCGGATCATCGCCCGGGTGCGGCGGGTCTTCGATCTGGCGGCTGACCCGGAGTTGATCGGCGCTCACCTGGCGGAAGATCCGCGCCTGGCTCCCCTGGTTGCGGCCCGGCCGGGGTTGCGGGTGCCTGGCGCCTGGGACGGGTTCGAACTGGCCGTGCGCGCCATTCTCGGTCAGCAGATAACGGTGACTGCGGCGACGGGAATCGCGGGGCGGATCGTGGCGGCCTACGGCGAGCCGATCGACGATCCGGCGGCGCGTGCCCTGGGGCTGACCCATCTCTTCCCCCGTCCGGAGCGGCTGGCCGGGGCGGATATCGCCGAGATGGGACTGATGCCTGGGGCGCGGGCAAGGGCGCTGACGTCGTTCGCAACGGAGATCATGGCCAATCCGGCGCTGCTGAACCCGACCAGGCCGCTGGACGACGCGGTTGCCGATCTGTTGGCCCTGCCGGGGATCGGCAAATGGACGGCGCACTACATCGCGATGCGTGCCCTGCGCGAAACCGATGCCTTCCCCGCGGCGGATGTCGGCCTGATGAAAGCCCTGGCCGACCCGGCGGGGACGAGGGCAACCCCGGCGGAATTGCTGCTGGCGGCAGAACACTGGCGGCCGTGGCGGGCGTATGCGGCGATGCACCTGTGGGCGTCGCTTGCCTCACCCACGACGGCGATCCTGGACGACCGGCGGGATCGGCGGGCGGCGTAGGGACGCGATTCATCGCGCCCACGCGCCCATCGCGACGGTCGGCGGCGGGCAACCGGGTGCGATTCATCGCGCCCCTACGTGTCATGTTCGTCTCACTGGCGGCAGCACGGTGCGTTTTGCACCCAGTGCCGTATTGCTCGGTCTATCTCGAAAGGACAAGTACATGGTCGATGATCGCCTTGTGGCCAAGGCGGCCGCGTTTCGTGCCCTCAATATCGACGGAGGGCTGGTGCTGCCGAATGCCTGGGACGCGGTGAGTGCCCGGATTCTCGAAGTGGCCGGGTTCCCGGCGGTCGGGTCGACCTCGGCTGGGGTGGCCTATGCCCGGGGATACGGCGACGCCGAGCGCATCGGACGGGAAGCGATGGTGCGCGAGATCGAGATCATGGCGCGGGTGGTCGACATCCCTGTGACGGCAGATATCGAGGCGGGCTACGGCCCGGCCCATGCCGATGTCGCGGCGACTGTCGATGGCGTAATTGCCGCCGGAGCCGTGGGGATCAACCTGGAAGACCGGGTCCATGGTGGGAGTCAGCGCGGTGTTTTCCCGGTCGACGAGGCGGCGGCGCGGGTCGCGGCTGCCCGCGCCGCCGCGGAGCGGCAGGGGATGCCGCTGGTGATCAACGCGCGGACGGATACCTTTCTCCTGGGATTGGGCGTCGATCTGGCCGAACGGGTAGCCCTGACCATCGAGCGCGGAAGGGCGTACCTGGCGGCAGGAGCCGACCTGGTCTTTGTGCCGGGAGCGGCCGAACTCGGGACAGTGCGCGAGATCGTCGCCGGAATCGGCGGCCCAGTCAGCTTGATGGTCGTGCCCGGGTTGGCGCCGGCGGCCGAGGTGTTTGCAGCCGGAGTGAACCGGATCAGCATGGGTCCGGCGGCGCAACTGGCGACGTTGGGGACCCTCCGCCAGGTGGCGAACGAGATCCGCGCCACGGGCGATTGGGCTGCGCTTGCCGGGCATGGATTCGGGTTTGGCGATGCGGAGGCGTTGTTCGCCCGGTAAAACGCGTTGCCGCACCTATAGTCATCCGCGTCGCAGCGCCGCCCCGGGCCCCGGGGCGGCGCTGCTTTCGTCTGTGGCCGGGCACTGCCAGTTAGTAAATTCCTCGCGGTATCGTGCCGGAAAGATATTGCTTCCTATTGGCACATACCGGCTGCCGGTGTATGGTTGGGACACGCGGGTCACGGGGGCAAAGCGGCAGCTTGGAACAGGAACGGTGCCGGAGGGCGTGTGGTCATGGACGATCGCCGGTTCGATGAGTTGGTACGGGGGCTTGCTGGGGGCGCGTCCGGCGCCGACTTCTTGGAACGCTCGTTGGTGGGCTCCTCGCGAGCGTTGGGCAACGGGCGGAGCAAAGCCATGCCGCAAGCCGGGCCACTGGTGCACCGCCGACACACAATGCTGCAACGGCGCATGCGAGGAACCCGGGATTTGCCGCTGTGATCCGGGTGAGGAACTGTGCTGCATGATAAAGGCGCCCCTCGTTGCCTGACCCCCTGTCCCGAAGGACAGGTCTTCGATGGAAAGTGCAATGCGTCTGTGCCGAGGACGGAAGCGGCCGGCAGTGGACGGAAAGTGGTCAGGAGCGGTCGTGACGTCCGTAATCCTGAGCAATCCAATGCGCCTCTGAAAATCTGTAAACCACGCTACGCTGCAAGGTAGCAGACAACTGCATGTCCGGGGTTTCGGCGGCTCCGGGCCTGCGCCCAATTGGGTAACATTGTTTGTCGCAACGGTTGGACCCAACGAGGGCCAGCGGACATACGTGGGGAACGGGACATCCGCTCTGGCACTCGTCGCACCGGACGAGGGAAACGTATGGACAAGCATGGCTTCGGGCGGGGACATCCCCGCGCACGTCGTCGTGTATCGCTGAAAATTCTGGGGTCCCTGACGATACTTCTCTTGATCCTCTCCGTCTTGCCTGCCTATACCTCCGCCGCTCCACCTCTGGCCCAGGAGACGCCTGAAGCCAGCCAGGACGAGGAAGCAGGATCCAAATGCTCAGGATCAGCAGGGGCAGGACGGTGAGGGCGAGACGGACACGGATACCCAGACGCTTACGGGTCAAGACACCGGTTTCGCCACGATCGTGATCAACAAGTACGAGTGCCTGGCGGACTACCTGGGCGACAAGAGCAAGTACAGCTCCTACTGTTACCCGCCGAACACGTCGTTCGAGTTCCAGGTCTACGGTCCGAACCTCACCCAGACCTACCAGGGCGGGTTCACCCTGACAGACGCGGAGCCGGGCGTCTTTCAGATCCGGGAGATCGTGCCCCAGGGCTGGTACCCGACCGTCTACTGCCAGAAGTCGACCCAGCAACCCGCCGACGGCGGTGGCCAGCAGGTCGTGATCTACGACGGCTACTACGAGATCGAGGTCCTCGGCGGCGAGTACCTGGTCTGCGACTGGTACAACACGCCGACGAATCCAGCCGACCTGATCATCAACAAGCACTACTGCCCGCTGGAGTACGACGCCTACGCGGCGGACTTCAACGAGCTGGTACAGGAGTGCCAGGAACCGGGGCCGGACGTCGACTTCACGATCTCGCAGAACGGCGCCGAGGTCGGGTCAGAGACAGCGACCGGGACCCCCCAACAAGTGACCTTCAGTCAGATCCAACCGGGGGACACGACGATCGTCGAGACGTTGCCGGAAGGTTACGACGCTCCGATCATCAATTGCAGCGTGAGCGATTCGCTCGGGAATGACATCAGCAGTGACACCGCCCAGGTCGACAATGACCGGTGGACCTGGCTGATCGGAAGCGGGCACGTCGTCGTCTGCGATGTCTATAACGTCTACGCCGAGCAGTACGGCACGATCTCCGTCCTCAAGATCACCTGCCCGGAGGACTTCGTCTCCTCCAATGGCGGGACGTACGAGTACTACGAGACGGAGTGCACCGAGGCGACCGAGGGCGTCTCCTTCAAGCTGGATGGGGAGAGCACCGGCAATCCGGGCAGCCAGGAGACCGACCAAAACGGCCAGGTCACCTGGAACGAGCGCGAAGCGGATACCTACTACATCACCGAAGAGCCGCCGGAAGACGAGCCGTGGCCGTGGAGCGACTCGGTGATCTACTGCTCCTACTACGACCCGGCCGCTCTGGCTGATCGCGAGTGGGAAGAGTACGAAAAGGACGACGAAGGCCGGATCACGTTCGACCTGGAGGAGAACCAGAACATCGCCTGCGTCTGGTTCAACCTCTACGACGACGAGTACGGCTCGGTGACGGTCTACAAGTATGTTTGCCCGGAGGACTTCGTCTCCTCCAATGGCGGGACGTACGAGTACTACGAGTCCGAGTGCGAGGCCTGGACCGAGGGCATCTCCTTCAAGCTGGACGGGGAGAGCACCGGCAACCCTGGCAGCCAGGAGACCGACGACGAGGGCAAAGCGGTCTGGAACGAGCGCGAGGAAGATACCTACTACCTCTCCGAGGAGCTACCGGAGGACGAGGACTGGCCATACGGGACGCCGGTCATCTACTGCTCGTACTACGTGCCGCCGCCGGACGATCCTGAGTGGGATGAATACTCCCTCGACGACGAGGGCCGTATCCAGTTCGACCTGGCGCACCAGCAAGACATCGTCTGCTACTGGTTCAATGTCTACGACGACGAGTACGGCTCCGTCACGGTCTACAAGTACGTCTGCCCGGAGCACATCGGCTACGGGGCGGGCTCGTACGAGTACTACGCGTCGGAATGTGAGGTGTGGACGGAAGGCATCTCGTTCAAGTTAGACGGGGAGAGCACCGGCAACCCGGGCAGCCAGGAGACCGACGACGAGGGCAAGGCGGTCTGGAACGAGCGCGAGGCAGATACCTACTACCTCTCGGAGGAGGTGCCGGAGGACGAAGACTGGCCGTACGGAACGCCAGTGATCTACTGCTACTACAACGACCCAGGCTCTGAGCCGGAATGGGAGCAGTACGAGACGGACGACGAAGGCCGGATCCAGTTTGACCTGGCGCACCAGCAGGACATCTACTGCTACTGGTTCAACGTCTACGATGACGAGTATGGCTCTGTGACGGTGTACAAGTACACCTGCCCAGACCATATCGGCTACGGCGCGGGCTCGTACGAGTACTACGCGTACGAGTGCGAGGAATGGACCGAGGGCGTCTCCTTCAAGCTCGACGGTGAGAGCACCGGGAACCCGGGGAGCCAGATCACCGACGATGAAGGATTGGCCTACTGGGACGAACGCGAGGAAGACACCTACTACCTGACCGAGGAGGAGCCGGAGGACGGACCGGCGCCGTATGGCAAGCCTGCCGTCTACTGCTACTACTACGATCCGGGCTTTGAGCCGGAGTGGGAGCAGTACGAGACGGATGGCGAAGGCCGGGTCAAGTTCGATCTGGCGTACCAGCAGGACATCGTCTGCGTCTGGTTCAACCTGTACGAGGACGCACCGCCGTCCTCGCCGGCGCCATCACCTTCGGGCAGCCCACGGCCCAGCGCCAGCCCGCGACCGACGGGACCGGGCGGATACATCCCGCCATCGGGCGGCCAGGGTGGCCAGGGCAACCAGGGCAACCCGCCGACTGGACCAGCGACGCTGATCATCAACAAGTACGACTGCGAAGAGGGCTACGACTGGATCGACGCGGATGCCGATCCAGCCGATGACTGCACCGATCAGCCGGACGGCATCGTCTACGAGCTGGCGCTCTTCGACGGCCCGCCGAACCAGCAGCCCCGCCAGGCGGAGACCGGCGAGGACAATGAGGGTGAGGCGCGCTTCACCGGCGTGACCGCCGGGGACTACGTCTTGACCGAGCTAGACATCGAGGAGGGGACATATGCGTTCATCCTCGTCTGCGACAGCTCCTACCGCGACTTCGACGACTACCCGTACTACCCGTTCGCCATCGCCGACGCCGAGGGTGTGGTCTACCTCACGATCGTGGCGGGCGAGACGCTGGAGTGCGACTGGTACAACGTCCCGCCGGATCCAGACGCCGAGGACGAGGACAATCAGAACGGCCAGGGCGGCGGTACTGGCGGTGGAACGGGTGGCGGTACCGGTGGCGGCACCGGCGGTGGCAACAACCAGAACGACGATGAGGACGAGGACGAGGACTATGGCCTGACGCTGGAGGTCTACTCCTGCGACGGCGAGGAGCAGTCGGCGGACGCCTGCGACCCGCAGACCGATCCGACCAACTATGCCTTGATCCCGGTGGACGGCGGTGATCCGGTCACGCTGGAAGCCGAGGATGGTAACGGCCGTCTCGACGGGCTAGAAGGGATCTACACGCTGGTCCAGGTCGGGCAACAGCCGTGCGTGGTCGAGTCGGCCGATGTCGATGCCCAGGGCAACCTGAGCTTGAGTGCCGACAAGAGCACGCTGGTGCGGGTATACAACTGCGCGTGACCTAGCGCCGTATCACCTTCGACCAACTCATGTGCCTACGACGGCCCGGGGCAAATGCCCCGGGCCGTCGTGGGTATTCGGAATGACGTCTCGACTGGGAGGAGGCCCTATCCCACCCTCACCG
This sequence comes from uncultured Chloroflexia bacterium, assembly GCA_963849635.1. GTDB lineage: Bacteria > Chloroflexota > Chloroflexia > Thermomicrobiales > UBA6265 > CAVRUD01. The sequence continues at coordinate 228,868 of CAWKIA010000030.1, forward strand.
GTTCGACAGGTCAGCACGCGGTGGTAACGATCACGGTGCCCGGTGCGCTTGTCACGATGCTGGGCCTACGCTGTGATTGCGGGAGTCGGACCCGCGACGCGGCCCCTCGCGCCAGCCAGTCGCCCGCTTTGCCCCACGGGCTGAGGGGGTTGTGCTCGCCCCTGTCGAAACCAGCTACCAACTCCTCCCAACCCCGTTACGAGGGTGGACCTCCTGCATCTCCGTCGCCCAGTTCGCGGCCTGGATCCGGGCATCCAACTCGCGATACTCCTGCGCCAGCTCATCGGCCGCCGCTGGATCACGCCGACCTGGACCGTGCTCAGGAATCGGACTTCCGAGCGCGTGAATCGCGACTGCTCGATGGTTGCGGCATCCGCTAGCGAGCGATAGGCATCCTGCCGCAGGCGCAGCACGTCGCGCCGCGCCAGGATATCCGAGAGCGTGTCGCCGTTCTCGAACGCCGTCGCGGCATTGGTGCGGTTGATCTGCTGGATGAGCCGGACCAACGCCGCGGCCACCTGCTCGAACTCGCGCAGCAACGCCTGCGGATCCTCGGCCGGCTCGTCGCCTTCCTGGACCTTCGCATTCCGTAGCAACCGCTGCTTGAGCTGCTCTAAGCGTTTCTGCTGATCGGCCCGCAGGATGAGGGCCTCGGCCAGCTTCATATCCTTGCCCTCCTTATTGCCGAATCGAGCCATGGGCGTAGCTCTGACGCAAACTAGCATCCCAGGCCGCGTCGCCGTCTCGACGCAGGCTGTCCTCTAACGATCGGCCTCCGCCGCTGTGAGTTCTCCCCTGGCCGAACAATCCCCGCCCCACCCGCCGTCGCGATCCGCTATCCTCACGCTTTCGGCGTTCGGCGTCAGGCGTCAGGAAAAATCCTGTCGCTTATAGTCAACCCGTAGGCTGTCATCCCGAGCTTGTCGAGGGATCTCGATGGAGACGAGGTTCCATGGTGCCGCCGCGTGCGAGAGGACGAGGCCGTATTCTCTGACGTCCGGGATTCGTCGAGATGTTGTACTCCTTCGAGATTCCTCGACAGGCTCGGAATGACAGGTAGGGTCGGAGCGGCATCGCGGCATCCTTGTTCCGAGCACCGAATGCCGAACGCCGAACGCCGAACGCCAAGTGCTATCCATGGAGGTATCCGTGCGCATCGGAGTCGTCTTTCCGCAGATCGAGTTCACCGGCGATCCCATCGCCATCCGCGACTATGCCCAGGCGATCGAGGGCATGGGCTACCGCCATTTCCTTGCTTATGACCACGTCCTGGGCGCCGATATCACCAACCGGCCCAATTGGGGCGGGCGCCTACAAATCAACCGATCCCTTCCACGAGATCTTCATCCTCTTCGGCTACCTGGCCGGGCTGACCGAGAAGATCGAGTTCGTCTCCGGGGTGGTGATCTTGCCCCAGCGCCAGACCGCGCTGGTCGCCAAGCAGGCCGCCGAGATCGATGTCCTCAGTAACGGCCGCCTGCGCCTGGGGGTGGGGGTTGGCTGGAACGCCGTCGAGTACGAGGGCCTGGACAAGAATTTTGCGGATCGGGGTGCGCGCTCAGAAGAGCAGATTGCGCTAATGCGCGAGCTGTGGACGAACGAGGTTGTCACCTTCGAGGGTAAATGGGAGCGGGTCACTGAAGCCGGTCTCAACCCGATGCCGGTCCAGCGCCCGATCCCGATCTGGATCGGCGGCTACGCCGAAGCCACCTGAAGCGGATCGGCCGCATGGGTGAGGGCTGGTTCCCGTGGCGCGCGCCCGGACGAGAAGATGCGTTCAGCGATGGACCGCCTCCGCGGCTACGCCATCGAGGCCGGCCGCGATCCCTCCACCATCGGCATCGAGCCCCAGCTCAACGTCGGCCGCGGCACCCCGGACGAATGGCGCACCTACATCGCCGACTGGGAGGCCCTGGGCGCCACCCACTTCTGCCTCGGCACCATGGGCAACGGTTTCACTACCCCGCAGCAGCACATCGATGCGCTCGCCCGCGCCGCGAAGGAGTTGGGCGTCTCCGGCGAACGCTGACCGTCGACCATCTCCGCGTACGCCCCGCCCAGCCGCATCAGGTCGTCGTGGGTCCCGTGCTCAGAGATCCTGCCCTCGTCGAGGACCAGGATCTGGGCGGCATCGCGGACGGTACTCAGCCGGTGCGCGATCACGATCCTGGTGCAGGCGAGATCGCGCAGGTTGCGCTCCACCGCCGCTTCGGTGACGACGTCGAGGTGGCTCGTCGCCTCGTCCAGCAGGAGCAACGCCGGCCGGTGCGCAAGGGCCCGGGCCAGGGCGATCCGCTGGCGTTGCCCGCCGGAGAGCCCGCCCCCGCCCTCGCTCAGCCAGGTGTCGTAGCCCATCGGCATCGCCGCAATCTCGGCGTGGATGCTCGCCAGCGTCGCCGCCTCCTCGATTCGCTCCTGCGGCAGCTCCGGATCGTTGAACCCGATGTTCGCCCGGATCGTGCCGCTGAAAAGCGTCGGCTCCTGCAGCACCACGCCGAATCGCCGCCGCAGCGACCGCTGATCGAGGCCAGCCCCGGAAACCCCGTCGTATCGCAGCTCCCCCTCGCTCGGGTCATAGAGACCGAGCAACAGCCGAGCCAGCGTGCTCTTGCCCGAGCCGGTGCGGCCGATCAGCGCCACCTTTTGCCCAGGGTCGATCGCGAACGACAGGTCCCGCAACACCCAGGGGGCCCGCGGATCGTAGCGGAAGCCAAGCCCCTCGGCCTCGATCCGGCCTAAAAGGCGGGGAGCCGCGGCCCGGACCGGCTCCGGCTCGGCGTCGAGCACGTCGGCGAGGCGGTCGAGATGCGCCCCGACCAGTTGCAGGCGCTGGCTATTAGCAACCAGGGAGGAGAGTGGCACGAGGATACTCGCGGCCAGCGCCTGCAACGCCAGCATCGTGCCCAGGCTCATCCCTCCGTCCAAGACCTGCCGTGCCCCCACCCAGAGCAGCGCCAGGGGCGCCAGGATCCGGAATGTCGTTAGGCACGTGTCGATGACCGCCGCCAGGTGTCCGCGCCGGACCGAGGCGTTGAGCTGCGCCGCGAACAGTCCGGACCAGTGGGCCAGCGTGCGCTCCTCCGCTCCGGAGGCCTTCAAGGTGGCGATCCCTTGCAGGGCCTCCACCAGATAGCTCTGGGAGCCGGCCTGGGTCGCGAGATCGCGCTGTGTCAGCTCGTGCATCGGCCGCCGCGACCCGAGCAGGAGGGCGACCTGCAGTGCCGCCACCGCCAGGACGATCCCGCCGAATGACGGCTCCCGCGTCAAGAGGAAGCCGAGGTAGACGACGACCAGGGCGCCGTCGATCACGACCGAGAGCGTCTGGCTCGTCAGCGTCTCGCGCACCTGGGCGTTGCTGCCGAGCCGCATCATCAGGTCGCCCGTCGTCCGCTGCTCGAAGAAGCGGTACGGCAGCGAGAGAAGGTGCCCGAAGAAGCCGCGCATCAGCCGCTGATCGACGCGGGCCTGGAGCGCGACCAGCAGCGTCGACCGCAGGTATGCCGTCACCAGCTGCGCAAGGACGACGATCACCAATCCCAGCCCGATGATGGGCAACAGATCCGTCAGGCGCGAGACCAGCACCCGATCGACGACGACCTTGGTCAGAATCGGCACCGCCAGCCCGAGCAGCTGCAAGACCAGGGATGCCGCCAGGACCTGAAGGAGCACGCGGGGCTCCTGCGCCAGGAGGGCGCGGAGGTAGGAGCGCCACTGCGGCGGCGCGCCGGACCCGCGCCGGTCGAAGTCCGGCCCCGGCTCGCAGGCGAGCACCACGCCGGTGAAGCGGTCGGAGAACTCCTTCGGTTCCACCCGCCGTCGGCCCGTCCCCGGGTCGATGATCGTGATCGAACGGGGCGACCAGCGCTCCACCACCACGAAGTGTTCGAAGTCCCAATGCACGATCGCCGGCAGCGGCACGCGGTCGAAATTGGCAGGCTGCAACGCGAAGGCCTTCATCCGTAGCCCGTACCGAGCCGCGGCGGCCACGATCGTCTTGGCGCTGAGCCCGTCCCGGCCAACCCCGGTCAATTCGCGCACCTCGGCCAGACGCGTTTTCCGCCCGTGGTAGCCGAGGACCATGGCCAGGCAGGCGGCGCCGCACTCGACGGCGTTCAGTTGGAGCAGAATCGGGACGCGCCGGCGGCGCAACCGCCGCGGATGGGCGCCTCGGACGAGCCGTCCGCCCCGCGACCGCAGGAGGGCAACGAGGGCGGTGAGTCGGGCCAAGACGACGGCGACGAGACGAGACGGGTTCATCGCTCACTCCTCGAAGATGCGGCCGACCAGCGGCAAGAACGTCCCGGCCTGGACACGCTCCGTCCCAACCGGGTGCGAGACGCCCTCACCGGGCGCAGCGACCGGGACCGCCACCGGCGCGGCGCACACCGCCACCCCCACTAGAAGCAGTAGGCCCAGCAGCAGCCAGAGGGCCGTCCCGGCCCGCCGGGACATGGTGGGCGGCAGGCTCAGCTCCGCCCCGCGCCGCTCCCGGTGCGCCAGCCGGTACCGGAGGGCTTCGTCCCGAAAGATCGTCGCCACGGGGATACCTGAAACATGCGGAGAACTCGGTGGTTTCATCGGTCGCCTCATGCCGAACCCGCCGCGCGGGGCGACGGGTTCGGCGTCATACGGAAGCGTCAAAGTCGCCTGGAACCGACGGGTTCGGACCGCGGTTTAGTCGCGGTTAGCGAGGTACTTGAGGAGGTAGAGGTAGACCTGCTGCGCCGTCAGGCCGCCAGCGGCGGCGTCGAGTTGTTCGGCGGTGAGCTCAGATCCGAGCGCCGCGAGGGTGTCAATCGTGGAGGGCATATGGTGCTCCTCGAGTGGTTGTCCGCTCCGGGAGGGCCCCGGCGCGGGTGTTTGGACGAACGTACAAGCTTCACGTTGCGACGCGGTTACCGATCGCAGGAGTAGCCGGCGATAGCGAAGCCCACGAAGACGATAAGGTAGATGACCGGCGCGACTCCGCCGTCCACCTCCGCCAGTTGGTCCTCGGAGAGCTCGGCGCCGATCGCGGCCAGGGTGTCCAGGGTATCCAGGGTGGAGTCCATCGTGTGGTCCTTTCGGCCCGGGAGGGGCAAGGTGTCTATTGGAGACTCGCGCCGAATAGGAAGCCGCTTTCGGCGACCAGGACGAGCAGGAGGAGGGGAAACCAGCCACCGCTCGCGTCGTCGAGCTGCTCGGCGGTGAGCTCGGGACCGATGGCCGCCAGCGTATCGAAGGTGGTGTCCAAGGTCGTTCCTATTCGCGTGGAAGCCAGGTGTGGCGCTCCGTCTGCCTCGCCCCAGCCCGCCGCGGTCGCGCTGTGGGGGTGGCGCCGGTGCCTCTGGTTCCGCAGGCTCGCCGTCCATCGGCGAGCACGGAACGATCATGCGCCCCCGGCCGCGCCGCACATCCGCTGGAACTACGCATTTTCGGCGGTGTCCTCATCGGGCGGAGCCGCCGAGCGGGTCGCGGGCGGCCACGCAGCGGCCCCTTGCGGACGAGCACCGCACGGCGTAGCCTCCCTCCAGCCGGGGGACGCACCACCGAGCCAAATCGGAACCGGGGAGGCCGTCAGCCATGCGCGCCGTTACGTACCTCGCCCTCGTCTTCGCCGCCGTCCTTGCCGTGGTCGGCGTGGTTCGCCTGACCGGCAACGCCGACGGCCGCGCCGCCGTGCCCGGCCGCTCCGCCTCCCCGCAATCGCTCAATCCCGCGGCGTTCGCGGGACCGGAGGGAGACTGGTGGAGCAACCCGGTCGATGCGCCGGGCCTCCAGTTGCAATCTCGGACGCCTGGAGTTGGCTCGCCGGGCGAGGTCGCCTGCGACAGCAGCCTTTCCGGCGCCGTCATCTACGTCGAATCCGGCACGCTCGCCTTCGTCGTCCAGAGCGGGATCGTCTACCTCGGCCCCCCCGCAGAGCGCCGCGCCAGCCCAGCAACCCCTGAGGGCAGCCCGGCCGCAGCCCCGGCCGCCTGGCCCACCCCCCTCCCGCTCGGCGTCCAGATCCCCCTCCAACCCGGCGACACGATCTTCCACGACGGCACGGCGGAATACGGCTTCGTCAATGCCGGGGAAGTAGGGGCCGTCGTGTGGCGATCGAAACTCGACATACCCGGATCGGGAAGCTGCGCGGGCGGTAGGTGCTAGGGCACGTCCTGCCTACGGAGCAGCCTCGGCTGCCATGGCCTCATCGAGCCCAAGTGCCGACCCCGCCGCCCATGTCGCGGTGAAGGCCACCGGCCCGAGCGCGGTCCGGGCGGTGACCACGATCGCGTCCCGGGAACTTTGGTCGGCTGGGGAGGACGTGGCACCGTTCGCGTCCCGCCATGCCGTCGCCGCGCCGAACAGCAGCGCAGCCAGCGCCGCTCGACCCTCCGCCGCGGACACTTCGGCCAGCCCCTCCAGACACTCGACGACACCCAGGTCGTCGCCGACCTCCCGCAGGATCGTCATGGCTTCCTTTAGAAGACGTCGTGCCGTGACGGGATCGCCCTGTTTACCAGCGATTCGACCCAGGCAAGTGCAGGAGTAGGCGACGCCCGCCGCGTGTCCCAGCCCCCGCCGTGTCTCCAGCGCTTCCGTATGGAGCGCCGAGGCCCGGTCCAGATCACCCGCCGCGACCGCAAGTTCCCCCAGGTTGTGGAGGGAGGCCGCGACGCCACGGGTATCACCGAGCGTGCGGCGCACCCCCAGACTCTCCTCGTACAGCGCCCGCGCCCGCGCATGGTCCCCGCGGTACTCGGCCACCAACCCCAAGCCGTTGAGGGCGGCGGCGATCCCCGCCCTGTCCCCTTCCGCCCGCCACATGCCGAGACTCTCGGCATAGACCGCTTCTGCCCGCGCGTAGTCACCCGCGTCGACGGCCAGGTTCCCGAGGCTGGTCAGCGCCGCGGCCCGCACCCCGGCCGGGGCATCGCCGCCCATCGCGAGACCCCGTTCAAGCCAGTCCCGTCCTTCTTCCAGGTGACCGCGTTGGGCCCAGTAGCGCCAGAGGGCGCCGCTCAGGCGGAGAGCGGTTCCTGAATCGCCCCGCTCCAGTGCCCACCCGAGCGCGGCCCGGATGTTGTCGTGCTCCTTTGCCAGCCCATGGAGCCAGCGACCCTGCTCCCCTCCCCCCAGGGCGGGACCGGCCTCCTCCGCCAGGGCCAGGAAGTGGGTGGCGTGTGCATCCCGGGCCGTAGCCATCTCGCCGCTCGCCGCCAACCGCTCCAGGCCGTACTCCCGGATCGCCTCCAGGGTCGCAAACCGTGACCGTCCATCTGCCCGTTCGCTCAGTACCTGTCCGAGCAGACCTTGATCTACCAGCGCCTCGAGGCCATCGAGCGCCGCGAACGGGTCACCGCCCGCCGCGACCGCGGCCGCCCCCTCCAGTGAGCACCCTCCGGCAAAGATGGCCAGGCTGCGAAAGATCGACTGATGCGCGGGCGCAAGCAGGTCGTAGGACCACCCGATCGTCGCGCGTAGGGTTTGCTGCCTCGCCGGCGCGTCGTGGGGACCGCCGATCAGCACCTTGAGACGCTCGCCCAACAGAGCCGCCAGGGCGGCAGGGGAGAGCACCCTGACCCGGGCCGCGGCCAGCTCGATCGCCAGCGGCAGCCCCTCCAGCCCGGCACAGATCTGGGCCACCGCCGGAGCGTTGGCCTCGGTCAGCGCGAACCCGGGCCGCACCGCTCTCGCCCGTTGCACGAAGAGTTCGACCGCCGCGATGCGCCCCAGCTCCGCGACCGGAGGGGATTGTCCCCGAGCCGGCACCGCCAGTGGCAACACCGGCGCCAGTCGCTCCGCCACGAGCCGCAGCGGCGCCCGGCTCGTGGCCAGCACCGTCAGGCCCGGCGCTACCCCCAGCAGGTCGGCAACGAGCGGGCGCACCCCGGTCAGGACGTGCTCGCAATTGTCCAGCACCAGCAACCGCCGCTGCGGCCGCAGAGATTCGCGCAGCGCCTCTATGAGCGAGCGCCCCCCCTCCGCCCGGACTCCGAGCGCCACCGCCATGGCGGCCGGCACAAGCCCGGAGTCCGTAAGCGCACTCAATTCGACGAAGGCAACTCCATCTGGAAACCCGTCCGCCACCACCCGCGCGATCTCCAGCGCGAGTCGCGTCTTCCCGACTCCGCCCAGACCGGTGAGCGTCACCAATCGCGTCCCGGCCGCGACCACGATCCCAGCGGCGGTCGCCACCTCCGACCCCCGCCCGACAAACGTCGTCGCCGGGAGCCGCAGACCCACGCCAACGGGAGTCGGAGCCGTCTCCTGGCCCCCGGCGAACCCGGCCGATGGGCGCGCGGCGGTGGCGAGGGCGGCGCGGTCGTCCCGGCCCAGGTCGAGAGCATCGGCGAGACGCCGCATCGTCTCAGGGTGGGGCCGGGTCTTGACGCCGCGCTCCAGGTCGCTGACCGCGCGCGTGCTCAGCCCGGCGCGCTCCGCCAGGGACTCCTGGGACCACCCAGCCGTCATCCGGTGGTGGCGGAGCAGATCCCCGAAGCGCGGCGCCAACCCTGGGTCCAGCGCCAGCATCGCCATCGATCCACAACTTTCCTGGCCGGAACCCCGGCGCTGGTGATCAGATCCACCCCTCGGCTGTGGTCATCCTACTTCTCCCACACGGAAGGCTCAACGGCATAGCCGCCGATTACGTGTGAATAGTGTGTGGGAATCGCGCGTGTCGCACCAAGCCACCAGGAGGCAAGCTGGGATCAGGCCCATCCCGCCGCCTCGACGGGAACGACCACCGCCACCAGGAGACGCCCCATGCCATCAAACCCGCCAAACCCGCCACGTCTGTCCCGCCGCGAACGGGAGATCGTTCCCCTGCTCGCGGCGCGATGGACCGACCGCGAGATCGCCGCGGCCCTCTGCATCAGCTACCGCACGGTCACGACCCACGTCGGCCATATCCTCACCAAACTCGGGGTCGACTCCCGCCGCGCCGTCGTCGCCCTCGAGCCCGCTGTCCAGCGTTTCAATGATCTCCGCTAGCAGGGTATCCAGCTCGGCAGCCAATTCGGCCGCCTCCGCAAGCGCCTCGTCATCTGCCGCGGCCCGCAGCTCGGCCAACGCGGCATCGACCTGTTCGGCCGCTTCCGCGGCAACCGCAGAGTCGACCCGATCCCACACGGCTTCGAGCGCGGCGACATCGCCGGCGATGTCGCCGCGCTCGCCGGTGTCGGCATCGTGGCCGAGCTGAACGGTCCACAGTTGGAGCGCGCCGAGGTCCGCCTGGAGCGCACCGACGTACGAGAGTTGGAGATCCAGCGCTGCCCGTGCCACGTCCAGCGCCGCCTGGCGGGTCTCGGTCGGATCCTCATCTTCCATCGCCGCTAGCAGCTCCTCGACGGCGTCGTCCATCTGGATCGCCAGCACCGGCGGCACGTCGCCGACCCGGTGAATCGCCCAGACGGTCTCCAAAAGCGCCGCGCTGGCGCCGAGTTCGTCCCAATTTTCGCCGGGAGCATCCGCCGCGATCCCGGCGGCGACATCCGCGATCGTCGTTAGCTCGGCGGGCGTCTTACCTCCAATCTCGTCGATCGGGAGCCCCAGCGCGACGGTGACATATTCGGTTCCGCTCAGCGCGCTGAACTCGCCGTAGCCTGGTGCGAAATACTTGGTCTCGCGGCCGCCATCGGCCAGCAACTCGCTCGTTTCGATCGCGCCGGCGACTGGACCGCGCGGACCCTGAACCGTGACGCCAGTGGCGGTGATGGTGACCTCCTCGAAGACGAGGCCGGGGATGTTCTCCGGGCGGAAGACATCGCCCTTGGCGGGATTCGCCGGGAGGATCATGCCGGGGGGACCGTCCTCGCCGGCGAGCCAGGTGCCGTTGGTGTCGGCCACTTCCCCGTCCTCGTAGTTGAGGACGTCTTCACCGAGGTACCAGACGTTGCCCTCGTCGTCCTGGGCGAAGAAGTCGTAGGTCACCTCGAGGATGCGTCCGTCGGCATAGGCGACGACCTGGGAGACGACGGCGTCGATCTCCTGGCCGTTCCATACGATCCGCTTCGTCTCGGGCATCAGGCTAGATTCGATCTGGATCGTCTCGCCTTCGTCAACGCCGAATTGGATCAGCCGCACCTGATCGCTGATCGGCAGGAGCGGGTTGGTGATCGCGGCGGGATTCGAGAAACTGGCTCCTCTAGATCCACCCGAGCATCGGCCGGAGCGGTCGCCAGGCAGCCATCCTCATCCTCAATCGGGATACATTCCTCGGCCGGTGTCGCCTCCTGGGCAAGGGAGCCCCCACCGAAGGCGAGCGTCAGCGCGGCGCTCAGGATGAATACTCGCCAACGCGATGGCCGGACTGTTGTAGGCATTCTGATGGGAATCGTGCTCGGGGAAGGCATGTCCATCTCCTCCATCGGAAGCGGCTGCACGGCGGTCACTCCGCCGCGCCGTTGCCAACATGGATCGCGGAGATGAATTCGCGGTGAGGTGTCACGGGACGCGCCCGACGAATGATGGTCGGCCCTCAGGTGGCTCCTGTCCGCCACGGCGCGGTCACCGAGATCGACCCAAAAACGGGTCGGGGATCGATCCCCGACCCGTTTTGGCATATCGAACAGGTGTGTAGAACGGTTTCCGGCCCGCCTGGTACTACGCCATCACGGCGAACTTGATCTCGCCTTCGAATACGACGGGATCACCGGGCGTCAGTTCAATCGCGCCCTGGGTGCCCCATTCCCTCGCCCGCGCCGTCGATTCGTCGGCGCCGGCCTTGTCCTCGAAGACGCCAAGGGCAAATTGGTCGAGTGTCTCCTCGTTCGTCGCCACCATGTAGGCGACGAACCCGGGGACTGTGGAAACCAGGGGGACGAACCCCTCCTGGATCAACTCGATGAGGGCCGCGGCTGCCGCTGCATCCACCAGCTTCCGCGAGCGCATCGCGACATAGGCGCCCTCCAGGCCACCGGCGGTCGGCGTGGCCAACCCGCCATCACCCGCGAAGCTCCCCTCCGCAATCCCGATCGGCCCTTCGACCACGTGTGGATCGCCCTCGAACCACACGTACCCGTTCTCCTGGAGCCATGCTCCGGCTCCGCACGGTTCCTTCGTCGGCGCCGGCCTTGTCCGTCGAAGACCGTCACGAAGGCGCTCGCCTGCGAGTTCGGGTCGATGATGCCGATGTAGGCAACGAATCCCGGGATGGATTGGATCAGGGGCACGTATCCCTCCAGGATCGTGGCGATCATCTCGTCCACCGGGGTGCCCGCGATGATAGAGCGGTTCCGCACGGCGACCCAGCGCCCTTTCAGACCACCGCCAGCGACGGGAGACGCCTCCGGGCTCGCTTCCTGCCCGCGCACCACTCCGACGCTGGCCACACCCAACGCCGCCATGGCGGCCAGCCGGCCGCTAGCTTTTATCACCGCCCGTCGCGTTACCTGCTCGCGTCCCACAGTTCCCTCCATCTGCCGTCCGTGTCGATTAACACGGACACCTGCCTGCCGTCCAACCTCTCCGCACGGCACATCAGTCATCTGGCGCCGCGACCGTCACGCCACAATTTTCATGCCCCACATGCGATGTCCGGCTTAGCCTACGTGACCCCGGCCGCATGAACTATCCGTACGGGTACGGTATCGCCCCGTCGTGCGGTACGCAATGCTGGCGATCGACGCGAATCCTCGGGGCCGCCAGAGCATCTGGCTAACGTGATTTTCTCTGGCGGAATTGTAGGGGCGAGGCATGCCTCGCCCGGTGGCCGACCACCTGACGACCAGGTGAAACGCCGGCGCGAGAGCAGGACGATGCGTGCGTCGCTTCTACGCCGGACGGACCGGCGAATCACCGTTGACAGACCACTCGTAGTGGGATGTCGATCCCAGATCCCTTTGCGTGCTGTCCCGAGAGGAGACATCGAGTACCGCGCACCCGCAGCCCTTTGCCCGCAGGATCGCGCGCTGCTCTTCGGGGGTGTTGACATACTCATCCTGGATCGTCAGCCCGGTTGCCAGTGCCGGGTCGAGCGCACTCGCGTGACGATACCCACAGCGCTGCATCTCCGCGACCAGGGCTTCGTGACGGAGGAAAAGGGCACTGAGCTTGCCCCGCCACCGGCGTGTTTCCGGGTGCCGGGCATAGCCCACCTTGTTTCCGACGATGACGCTCCACACGGCATGCAGCTCGCGGTGTTCGCCGAGGAGGTGCGACCGGCAAAGGACGGATGGCGCCACATCCCAAATGCGCAACGGTCACGCTCCCTTCAACGTAGCTCCTGGTCGGTTTCGCGTGGCGCGGAAAGCCGGCGCACGGCCATCTCGATCTCACGCAATGACGCGGTTTCCCCACCGTTCCCGATCGTGACCGGCTTGCCAAAGCGAAGGGCGACTTGCCAACGATCGCCGCGCTGGTACGAGAAGCCGACCGGTATGATTGGCACTGGGTGGCCCTCGTTCGCCGCGAGCGCGGCGAGGCGAACGACTCCCGACCGGAACCGCAGGAAGCTGGTCTCATCCTTCTTCGGCGTGAAGCCGGGGTCGATGTTGGGATAGGCCTCGGGGAAGACGAGGAGCAGGCGGCCATCCCGAAGGTGGGAGACCGACTCCCGCATTGCCCGGCGCATGGCTTGAATCGCTGTGCCGATGTCGACGGTCGCCTGATCGGATCGGCGCAGGACGACCGGCCATTCCGCCGCGCGGCATGCCCCCTCCATCATGCGCTTGCCGATCGGGTTCTGGACCCAATCGAGCGCCACCAGGATGTGCACCGGTCGGGGCACACTCGCCAGGATGGCGCAGCCGTCATATAGGTGGTGGAAGTGCCGGGCCGCCAGGATCGCCGGACCGCATTTGGGGAGCCACTCGCGCCCCTCTACCGTGAGGTCGATCCGGCGACCAACGATCAACCGGCTCGCGGTACGCAGCGACCGCCACGCCATGTCAGCCATTTTCCGCCAACCGTGGACGCGGGGCCGCGACCTGAGGCCGGTCCGTGATGGCGACGACCGCCGGCCACAGGCCGAGGACGACGGCGAGCAGGATCGGCATCCAGAGCCCAACACCTCCGCTCAAGATCATGGCGAAAGCCATGTTGGCCACGTAGACGGCAAATGGCAGCCGCATCGGCACGGCCTCGAAATCGACCTCCTCGCGCCAGAGCGCCCGGCTCACCGCCATGTAGAGCAGGCCGGTGCCTGTCCAGCCGACGAAATTCTTGATCGGCATGCCGAAATACGCCCCGGTCTCGTCCCAAACCCAGAAATGCACCCGCAGGTGCTCGTGCGCCATCGCCGGGTCGAGGACGAGATCCCAAACGGTGAGCAGATATGCTCCGATCAGGAGCGACCAAAGGGTGCGACGGCGGAGCCCGAACCGGGCCGCGATCAGTCCGCCGAGCAGGTAGGAGGCAAGCCCCATGTAGAACCACGAGAGTGGGATTGTGTACGGAACGCGATCCAATACCTTCCAGCCGAGGAAGTCCGTGTAGGCGTAATTGCCGAACGGCCAGCCGAGGCCGGTACCGATCAACTCCGATGCGAGCGACAGGCAGGTCGAGACCACCGCGAAGATCGCGGTCTTTCGCCATCCCAGCGTCAATACCCCGACGGCGAACATGGTGGCGGCACCGAGCAGGATGTGGGTCGCGCCGGCATGCTCCATCGACCAGTTGAAGACGTCTACGGCGCGGGGATCGTCGTTCCAGAGATTGGGATTGGGCAGCATGATCAACAGGCCGACGAGGCCGAAGATCAGCGCCGACAGATGGGCCACGAACAGCCCGGTGGGAATCCAGGAACGATCTAGCCGCACGAGACGAGTCCTCCCGTCGTGAATGCCCGGCCACGCCAAACGTGGCGCCGCCGTGGCCACTTCGACCAGAGGAGGACCGCGACGGGGAGATCAGCAACGGGCGAGATCCAGTAGGTCCATGGCGCCGCCTCGTACGCACGTGCCATCCCCATAAGGGTCCCGACGCGGGTGCAGAGAAGCGCGGCGTTGAGCATCGTCGTGGGATGACGATGGCCGCATGCTCGCGCGAGCAGCGGCGCCAGCCAGAGGGGCAGAGCCTGCACGAGCAGAACCTCCGCCAGTCCGACGGCGCTGGCCCGCCGGGTGAAGCGGTCGCGCATCGGGAGCGAGCGCGACCAGTTGTCCCAGGCGTCCCGCCATCCGCGATACATGTCCACCCGCACCAGGTGATCCGTTTCGTAGAATCCGACCGGATAGCCGCTTGAGGCGATCGACCGCGCCAGTGTCACGTCTTCGCAGACCGAATCCATCACCGACAAAAAGCCGCCCGCGGCCTCGATCACCGTCCGCCGCGCCAGGAAGCATTGCCCGTTCGCCTGGACGTGATTGACCCGTGCCGTCGCCGTGCCGGGGATGCCGTAGCGGTAAACCAGGCTGGTGAGCATCGCCGGATGCACGACTGCTTCGGCCCGCCCAGACAAGACCTGGAGCGTTGCCGCGCTCAGCGCCGGCACACCCTTGGCAGCGGCGTGCGCGAGCAGGGAGCGGACAAGTTGGGGATCGGGCCGCACGTCGGCGTCGATGGTCAACACCCATTGCGACGGGACCGCAATCGCGCCATACCCCACATGCAGGCCGTGCGCCTTGCCGTTCCGACCGGGCGGCACGGGCGCGGCATCGATCAGCCGGATTCGCTGGTTGCACTGGGCATACCCGTCCGCCAACGCCTGGGTACCATCGGTCGAGCCGCCATCAACGACCAGGATTTCCGCCACCTCCTGGCCCTGTGCGATCAGCCCGACCAGACACGGTCCCAGGCGATCGATCTCGTTTAGCACCGGGACGATGACGCTCACGGTCTCGTCCGATGTCCACGATGCGGGCGCACGTCCCACCCGGGTACCGCGCCCGGTGCGCAGGAGCCGGGCGATCACGCGCACGGCAAGGATCGCCTGCGCCAGTGTGAGGACCGCTACCAGGACCTTCATCGCCACGCCTTCCGAGGCGACGCCCAGACGGCGAGCCAGGGTATAACCCGGCCACGGATCGCGAGATTGAGATCCGCCAGCGGTGATCGCGAGGCCAATAGGTGGGGAAACAGATTGTCGTCATCGGAAGCGGATTCGGCGGTCTGGCCGCGGCGGTGCGGCTGGCCGCGCGCGGGCACGATGTCACCGTGGTCGAGAAGCGCGACCAACCGGGAGGACGCGCCTACGTCTATCGCAGGGACGGCTTCACCTTCGACGGCGGCCCGACCGTCATCACCGCGCCTTGGCTGATCACCGAGCTGTTCGAGTTGGCGGGCCGGGCGGTCGAGGACTACGTGACCCTGGTCCCGGTCGATCCGTTCTATCGCATCTTCTTCTCCGACGGCGACCACTTCGACTACAGCGGCGATGCCGCCCGCATGGCCGAGACGATCCGCGCCTTCAGCGCCTACCCGGAGGATGTAGCGGGGTACGAGCGGTTCGTCGCCCAGACCGAGCGTATCTTCGCCAAAGGCTTCACCGAGCTTGCCACCAAGCCCTTCCTCAGCCCGCTCGACATGATCAAGGTCGCCCCAGACCTTATCCGGCTTCAGAGCTACCGCACGGTCTACGGCCTCGTCTCGCGCTACGTCAAAGACGACCGGCTGCGTCAGGTGCTCTCCTTCCATCCACTCCTGGTCGGGGGCAACCCATTCCAGACGACCAGCATCTACGCGCTGATCCATCACCTCGAGCGGAAGTGGGGCGTCTGGTTCGCCAAGGGGGGAACAGGTGAGATCGTGTTGGCGCTCGTTCGCCTCTTCGAAGAGCTTGGTGGCCACCTGCTGCTTGGAGCCGAGGTCGAGCGCATCCTGACGTCGGGTGGTCGCGCCACGGGCGTCATGCTGGCCGGCGGGGAAGAGATTTCGGCCGACGTGATCGTGTGTAACGCCGAGGTCGCCAGCGCCTACCAAAACCTCCTCCCTGCCGCCGATCGGCGCAAGAACACGGACCGGCGGCTGCGGCGGCTGCGCTACTCGATGTCGCTGGTCGTCATCTACTTCGGCACGGATCGCCGATACCGGTCTGATGGAGGCAATCGCCTGGCCCATCACAACATCATCCTGGGCCCGCGCTACCGGGAGCTGCTGGCCGACATCTTTCGGCGCAAGCATCTGGCTTCGGACTTCTCGCTCTACCTCCACATGCCGACCCTGACCGACCCGTCCCTGGCGCCGCCTGGAGGCGAGACCTTCTACGTCCTGGCTCCGGTGCCGCACCTGGGGGGAGATGTCGATTGGGGCCAGGTCGCCATTCCCTATCGGGACAGCATCATGGCCTACCTGGAAGAGCGGTTCTTGCCGGACCTGTCGCGGCACATCGTTACCGAGCACATGATCGACCCGCGGCACTTCCGCGACGATCTCAACAGCTACCTCGGCTCCGCCTTCTCTGTCGAGCCGATTCTGACCCAGTCCGCCTATTTCCGGCCGCACAATCGATCGGAAGACATCCCCAACCTCTACTTCGTCGGCGCCGGCACCCACCCAGGCGCCGGGCTGCCCGGCGTCCTCAGCTCGGCCAAGATCGCCGACGACCTGATCCGTCGAGACATCGAACATTGACCGGACTGCATCGCTGGCATGGTGCGCCCGGTTCGCCCTAGTCATTGCCGGACGGCTCGATCCGATGAACAGGGCCGGCCAGGTCCATTAGCGGCGTGGATTCTGCCACGGCCGGCCCTGGCGCAGGCCGCGAGACCGTGGGCAGCGAGAGCCGGACGAAAGCCGCCGTGATGCCCGGTAACGCCCGCATCTTGCGTGGCGACGAGACATGGGCGCGGGTGTTGAACACGGCGTAGTCAAGCCGCTCGATCTCCGTGAGGATGCCGGAGTAGAGGGTGCTCGCCGCCAGCGTCGTGAAGCGGCCACTCGGGGCAAGGGCCCGAATCCCCTGGTGTGCCGAGCGGTAGAGTGCGCGTGCTCGCGCGATCTGGAATGCCATCAGGTCGGGGAAGCCCGCGTCCGGCCTGCCGGCGAGCAGCGCTTCGGGATCGCACCCGAAGGCGGCGATCTCGTCCAGCGGCAGGTAAAGGCGCCCTAAGCGGGCGTCTTCGCCAACGTCGCGGAGGATGTTGGTCAGTTGCATGGCAATGCCGAGTTCGGCGGCGTGGACGAGCGCGGCCGCGTCGCGGCAGCCGAAGATCGGCGCCACCATCTCCCCCACGGTCCCGGCGACCCGATAGCAGTACGTGCGCAAGGCGGCCCAGGTCTCATAGCGATCTGTGGAGAGGTCCATGCGAATCCCGGCGACCAGTTCTCGCGCCGGCCGGCTCGGAATCCGAAACCGGGCGCGGGTCTCGGCGAACGCCACGGCGACAGGGTCGTCCGGTTCGATGAGTTGCGCCTCCCACCGCGCCAGGGCCGCCTCCGCCTGCACCGGACCAGTTTCGGGAGCGGCATCGACGATGTCGTCGGCGATCCGACAGTAGGCATAGGCCGACAGGACGGCGCGACGCCGGCCGGGAGGCAGGAACCGGCTGGCCAGATAGAAGGTCCGGCCGTGCTCCCGCGCGATCGCCGCGCAGCGGTCCCAATCCGGCTGGGCGGGGACGCGCACCGAGCGGAGCCCGGCGCCTGATGGGTCATCGATAGCGCGCATCGCCGTGGCCGGTTCCATTCAGACCCTCGGTGTCGACCGTCTCGAATCCCCACGTCCCGGGCGGAAGTCTCGTCACATCCCCGCCCATCAATGGAGCCTGGTGCAGGCCGGAAATGGTGCCGGCACCAGCGCAGAACATCGCCAGGCGGAGCTCGGCGATCAGGGCCTCCAGCAGTTCGTGCGCCGTGGCCGCGTCGACAGCGGCTGCCTGCAGCAGCGGTCCAGCGAATCCGGCCAGGTCAGCGCCAAAGGCGATCGCCTTCGCCGCGTCGAGACCGGTGCGCAACCCGCCGCTGGCGATGATCGGCAGCTCAGGCGCTCCATGCCGGGCCATCGTCAGGCTCGTTGCGGTAGGGATGCCCCATTCCCGGAATGTCGTGCTCAGGCGGAGGCCCAGACTGCTGGCGGCGCGATGGTGCTCGACCGCGCTCCACGACGTACCACCGGCGCCGCTGACGTCGATCGCGGCCACGCCGGCATCGGTCAGTCGGCGGGCGAGAACGCCCGAAATGCCGCACCCGACCTCTTTGACGATGATCGGGAAGTCGCACGCGGAGCAGACCGCGGCGATCTTCGCGAGAAGTCCCGAGAAGTCATGATTGCCCTCTGCCTGGAGGGCCTCCTGCAGGGGATTGAGGTGAAGAATCAGGCCATCCGCCCCAATCATGGCGACGGCGCGCTTGCACTCCTCTGGGCCATATCCGTAGTTCAGTTGGACCGCGCCCAGATTGGCGAAGAGCAGGATATCTGGTGCGATATCACGCACGGCGTAGTAGCGCGCCAGGGTAGGATCGTCGATCGCCGCCCGCTGCGAGCCAACCCCCATCGCGCAGCCCAGCGCCTGCGCCGCTTCCGCGAGCCGCCGGTTGACTTCCCACCCACGTTCGACCCCACCCGTCATCGACGAGACAAGGATTGGCGCCCGAAGGGGATGGCCGAGGAAGTTGGTGCGCAGGTCAACATCATCCAGGGCGAGTTCCGGCAGGGCGGCGTGGACGAAGTGGTACCGCTCGAACCCTGTTGACGTCTCTCGTGCTTGGACGTCGCGCTCGAGATTGATCTCCAGATGGTCGAGCTTGCGCCGTTCGATGATCGATTGATCCGTCATTGCTACTCCGCTCACCGCTAGAGGCGAAGTCACTGAGGACCATGCCAGCGATGAAAACAGGATGCGGTTGATCGAGTGATGGTCTCGCTGTGCCCGCGTGACGGTCTGGTCGCCAGAATCGTTGGGCGAGATATATAAACCTATACTGTAGGTATATATTTGTCAAGGAGCGATATCCATTGTGGGAGGATCGCGCGATGCACGGCGTACCTGGTCGCGCCGTTGCCGGGCACTACGTGAGATGCTAGAACCATGACGTTGCGACGAAGCTGAGGTTGTCGAGGCATGGCGCAGATCGATTCGAATCGCGACACCGCGGCTGCGCTGCTCCCCATCGGTGCTGTCGTGCGCGAGGTGGGGCGCTCGTACCCCGATGTCACCCACTCCAGCTTGCGCTTCCTCGAGCGAGAGGGGCTCGTCTCGGCGACCCGAACCGCGGGCGGACATCGGCTGTACACCGCCGCCGATGTCGACCGAATCCGGCAGATCAAGCAGTGGCAGTTGCAGCGCCTCTCGTTGGAGGAGGTCCGTGATCGACTCTCGCGTCTGGATCGCCTGCCTGCCCTGCCATCTCAGGCGATGCGCTTTCTCGATCTCGCGGTCTCCGGCGATTTCGCCGCCGCCTATCAGATGGTTGTCGACGTGGACGAGGTTGGCCTGCCGCTCGCCGATCTCTTCGGGGGCGTGTTGCAGCCGGCCCTGATCGAACTGGGGCTGCGCTGGGCCGGCGGCACGGTGCGGGTCTCCCAAGAGAAGGAGATTACCGAGCTCGCGCGCGAACTCATCGTCGAACTTACGCGTCGCCACGCACCACCTAACCCAACCGGGCCGACGTTCGTGGCCGCGTGCGTCGCCGGAGAGCGCCACGAGCTTGGCCTGCGTATGGTCTGTGGATTGCTGCGGTCAAGGGGAGCCAGGATCTCGTTTCTCGGTGCCGACGTCGACGCCGCGTTCCTCCTCGAAGCCGTGCAGCTCCATCGGCCCGCCGCGGTGCTCCTGTCAGCCAGATTCGAAACCAGCTTTCCCACAATCGAGGTGGCCGCAGACACGCTGCGGTCGGCACTTCCGCATGGTCTCTCTCCGCTGATCTTTGTCGGTGGGCAAGTGACCCTAACGCATACCGACGCACTGATGGAGGCGGGAATTGTTTCCATCCATGAAGAAACGCCGGCCGCAGCGTGCGCCGCGGTCATGAGCGCCGCCGAATCGTCACCCTCCCGACGCTAAACCCCAAATGCCAACCCCCACGCATCGAACGTCTCGGTCATCTCTTAGCCATAATTCCCACCAACAATGGACCTAATAGGTACACCGGAGGCCAACGTGACCGACAGAGCCCGTCGCAGAGAACTCAAAGAGCAGGCCCGGCAGAACCCGCCGGAGGCCGGCATCTACCGCATCGTCAACAAGAAAGCCGGCACCTACGTGATCGGCTCCGCCGTCAACCTGGACAGCATGCGCAGCAAGCTCGCCTTCGCCCGCTCGACTGGCTCCCCCAGCGCCCTTGACCTCCGGCTCAAGGCCGAGATCATCCGCGACGGCCTGGAGAACTTCGACCTGGAGATCCTCGATACCCTCACCGTCACGCCGGAGATGAGCACCGCCGAGGTCCGGGCAGAACTGGCGACCCTGGAGGAGCTGTGGCGGGAGCGCCTCGCCAGCCAGGAAGCCTAGCAATCAATCTTGTGGCAGCCGTGTCGCCTGGAGGCACGCGCCTGGTTAGTTGGAGCATCACGTGCCCTCCGCCGATTTTACTCACCGCGACCACCGCTGGCGCTCGCCATTTCCGGTCTTCGCAAGACGTTTGGTGATACCGTCGCCGTCGATAGCGTCTCCCTGACTGTCTCGTCGGGATCGATGTATGGGCTCGTTGGACCCAACGGCGCCGGCAAGACCACGACTATCTCGATGGCCGTCGGTCTCCTCCGGCCGGACGCCGGGAATTCACGCATCTTCGGCGTCGATGTTTGGCGGGATCCCGTGGCGGCCAAGGCGCTTGTCGGTGTCCTGCCTGACGGCTTCGCGATTCCGCTCCGTCTCACCGGCCGTGAACTGCTCACCTACCTCGGATTGCTGCGGGGCCTCGACCCGGGGACGGTCGACGCCCGGGTCGCCAGCCTCCTGGCGGTCTTTGACCTCGACGACGCCGAACGGACGCTGATCGTCGAGTACTCAGCCGGCATGCGCAAGAAGATTGGCCTGGCGACCGCCCTGCTCCATGCCCCTCGCCTCCTGGTCCTCGATGAGCCGCTGGAGGCGGTCGATCCGATATCGGCCGCCAAGATCAAGGCGATCTTGCAGGGCTTCGTCACAAAGGGCGGCGCGGTCGTCATCTCTAGTCACGTCATGGCGCTGGTCGAGGATCTCTGCGACCACGTCGCGGTCATCGACAAAGGGCGCGTCGCCGCGTCGGGATCAATCGACGCCGTTCGTGGCGATCACAGCCTCGAAGAGACCTTCGTCCGTCTGGTCAATGAGACGGATCTGACCCAGCAAGGACTGGAATGGTTGACACCGTCGTTCGGATGAAAATCGCCGCCCTGCGGAACACGCCGGGCGCCCTGTGGGGCTGGAAAGCGATCATCCTCCTGTGCGGGGCAATCGCCACCCTCGCCATCGGTCTCGGAGCAGATGCGAGCGACGGCGATGCCTATGGCCTACTCGCCCTGGTCTTTGCCGGTTGGACTCTCGGCTGGTTGGTCGCTCCGATCCAATCTGGTGGCGGCGGTGATGAGACGCTCCTCCCGGAGCACTTCGCCTTGCTGCCGATTCCGCCGCGCCGGCTGGCCCTGGCCCTGTTTACGGCCACGTTCGTCGGAGTCGGCCCGGCCGCCACGCTCGCGGCCTTCGCCGTCCTGCTCATTGCCGCCGTTCAGGTGGGAGCGGCCGCGACCCTGATCGCGCTCCTGGCGCTGCCTCTTCAGCTTGGCGTCGTCATCCTCCTCTCCCGGGTCGCGATCGGCGCCGCCAGCTCCGCGATGTCCTCTCGCCTCGGCATGGAGTTCGTGGCCTTGCAATACGCGGTAATGGTGGCCCTCTCCGCCACCGGCTGGGTGCTGCCGGCTGCCCTTGCCGGCTCCGACTCGGTCTCCGGCGACCTTCCGGACAGTGCCGACAGAGCGGTGCGGTTGCTCCCGTCCGGATGGGCACCGGTCGCCGTCGACGCAGCCCGGCGGGGTGATTGGTTCCTGGCACTGGCGGCACTATTCGGCCTCGCCGCCCTCGCCAGCGGCCTGCTCCTTCTCTGGGCGAGCATGCTGCAGCGCAGAATGACCACCCGAGCAACAGGCTCCTCGGCCCGCTCTGGGGTTGCCCGCACAACGGGTGGACGCTCGTTTCTCCCCCGCACCCCGCTTGGCGCCGCGATCGGTCGTGAGTTGCGCGCCTGGGTCCGGGAGCCGCGCAACGCGATCGAACTCCGGGTCGCCATCCTGTCTGGCCTGCTGATCGTCGTCTTCCCACTCCTGATCGATATCCCTGTCTTGTTGCCGTGGGGTGGCGCGGTCATCGCCGTCATGGCGGGGGTCTGCGCCTGCAACGCCTATGGCCTGGAGGGGAGTTCGCTCTGGCTGACCCTGATGACGCCTGGCGCGGAGCGCATCGACGTTCGCGCCAAGCAGATCGCCTTCGCCCTCGTCTTCGCTCCCGCGGCCCTGCTCGCCACCGTGATCCTGACCCCGTTCGGCGGCAACAGCGCGCTCTGGCCCTGGATCCTGTCGATACTTCCAGCGCTCCTCGGCGGGGCGACAGGTATCGCCATCCTGGTCGCGGTCATGGCCGCTGCGCCCGTTCCCGAGGCGGCGCGCCGCTCCGGCAATCTCCTGGCCGGCGCCGATAACGTCGGCCAGGCCTTTGCCACCTTCTTCCTGATCCCGCTGGTGGCGATCCCGCCCGTTCTGGTCCTGCTGCTCGGCCAGTCGCAGGACAACATGGCGCTCTCCTGGCTCGGCCTCCCGGTGGGGATCGCTACCAGTGTGCTCGTGGCCTACGCCCTGGGCACGATAGCCGTGCGCAAGCTCGAAACCAGCGGCCCAGAACTGCTCGACCTGCTCCACCACGGCCCGTCAGCGCGCCTCGCAAGGCCGGCCCACGCCAATGCACGCTCAGCCTGGAGCACTCCGCCTGGCCTGCGAGGCAAGCTCGCAATGGTTTGCTGGACCGCCTGCTGGATACCCCTCTTTCCCCAGGGGCTCGTCCCCATGGCCTTGACCCTCACCGGCAACGAGGTCAAGAGCTGGTTTCTCGCGTTTTACGTTCCCGACATCCTCCGGTGGCCCGTCATCCTGTCAATGACAGCCCTGGGCCTCGGCCTGCTCGCTACCGCCGTCAATTTGACACGGCCGCGACCGGCTCCGAAGGGGTTGGTTCGATGAGCGGCGTCTCGGTCGGGGTTGGTTCGGTGGTCGGAGTGGGGGTTGAGGTTGGGGGAGGCTCAGTGGTGGCGGTGGGTTCGGCCAGTTCGGGCGTTGCGGTCGGCTCTGGGGTTGGGGTCTCAGTCAGAGGGGCAATCGGGCTTGCGTCCGTCGGCGGGGTGGCTGTTGGCGTTGCTGTCTGAGTCGCGGTGGCAGTCGCGGTCGCGGTTGGTGTTTGAGGCTCTTCGGCCGGGCGGAAAGCGCCGCCCTGAACATTGACGGCGTTGGTCTGGGCTCGGCCGACGGGGCCGTCGCCGCGGACGGAGTGGGCGCCGTCAGCTGCCCAGGCGGGCACGGTGACGAAGACGTTGGCGCTACCGGTGTTCGAGGTGAGGACGGTCGTCAGCTGAATCCAGGAACCGCCCCGTTTCCAGCGAACGCGAACTACCTCCTTCTTCGCAAAGCCGCGCAGGGAGATATCCACCTCTTGGCCCCGGCTGACGTTGTTGGGGATGACCTTGATCCGGGGGACGACCTCGTAGGTGGCGCTCGCCGTCCAGGTCCCTGCGGTCCAGGCGACGGTATGGTTGCCCAACGGGGTGGCAGGTACGACAAACGAGGACCTCAGCGAACCGTCGAATCCTGTCGTCGTGGAGCCGATCTGCCTGCCGTCCCAGGTGATCGCCAGGGTGGTGCTGAGCGGGAAGTTGGCGAGGCTGTACCCGGCCCGGGCATTGACGGTGCCGCGTGGGGTTGGAATCTGGGCGGAGGGCGGCTCAGGCGAACGGCAGGAATTGCTGGCCTGGCCGAGGGGCGTGCCCTGGTCGTTCAGCGGCAGATAGAAGTTGATGCGGTAGGTGGCGGTCCCGGTGACGAGGTTCGCGGTGGCAGGGTCAAACCAGATGATTTCGGCGTTGACGACGTAGCGCGGCCCCAACGGTTGGTGGAGGAACTCCTGGCCAGGCAACGCGGCCGGCTGGGCGGTGGTAGCGGTGCGGCTGACACGGGTATTCGTCGCCAGGACCGTCTCGGAACCGTCGGGATTGATCTGGATGAGGACGGCGCGCCAGCCGACTGGCTGGGAGCTGCGCCCCGCGGCCGGAGAAACGACCGGACCGTTGGCGATGATGTCGGTGAATCCTTGCGCCGTGCGGTCGATCCGGCAGGAAGCGCCGGGCGTGGAGGCGGTATCGGACAGCGTCGCACTGCCCACCACGCCGCTGCTCCCGACGGCGGTCCAGGCGGCGACCCCGGCGGCGGCGTGCTGAGTCCTGGTCTGGGGCCAGGCGCCAAACCCGGCGACGGCCACGAGGAAGGCGGCACAGATGGTGAGGGCGCAACGACGTGGGGTGGGTGCGGTCTTCGCGCTCACTGGACGCGTCTCCGGCGCTCATCGGCGAGTCGGCTGAATCGAGTGGACCCGATGGGTTGCTGCGGTTCCAGGGTTATAGCAAACCCGGGAACATGCTGCACGCTTGTGTTTTCCGACGTGGCGAGTGGAGATCGGACAGGGTTCGGAGCGATCCCTCCCGAACCCCCCTCTCCCGCTGCACGAAGGATGGGCCGGGGAAGGGGGAGAAGTCCGGGCGTACATCAGGCCACGTCATCCCTCCCACCCCGCCGTCATCCTGAGCGTGCGAAGGATCTTGGCGCGTGAGCGCCTTCGTCCTCGTTGCCGGAAACCAGGCATCGTCCCAAGCCCTGCGCGCTCCTATACGCCTCAGGTTGCGCGTAAACGCGCCGCGCACGTCGGTCGGAGCCGGGTCAAACACGCCGTCGACATTCGGGATCTCGATCCAGGCGACGAATATGCGCTGCTCCACCGTGAGTCGGACGGTGGAGTTCGGCGTGAAGCCCTCGCCAGAAATAGTCTCGCAATCGAAAGTTAAGGTCGAGCGCCGGGAAAACGACCTCCGTCCCGCCCGAGCACGAGCCCGGCGGGCGGCAACGGGAGTTGCCGTTGCCGTAGACGCAGCAGACGTAGCCGGGCTTGCAGGCGCAGCCGTCGCCACTGCAGACGACGTTACCGCAATACGCCTGAGTGACCTGCTGGGCGTCCGTTGCGCGGACACCGAGGAACCCTGCTCCGAGTGCGGCAAGCGTCCCGAGGAGGCCGCGGCGGGTCTTGGCCGCGGCGTTCGACTGGGCGAATGCATCGAACCATCCCTTCCAATCCATCGACCTTCGCCAGACCCACTACGTCACCCCCGACCAGCTCAGAAAACTCACCTTCAAGAACCTCTACAACACACTCCCCACCTGGCTCGCCCACGCCGTCCTCGACCGGGCGTCCTGGACCGCCTACGGCTGGCCCCCCAACGAAGACCCCGCCACCGTCCCCGAGGAGACGATCCTGGAGCGGCTGCTGGCGCTGAATGGGGAGCGGGCGGAATGATTCCGCAACGGACACGGCATCGCGTCCAGCCACCACTCGCGGTACAGCACATTCAACCGGACCGAGGCATTCCCTAACGACAGGGAACTCTCTACCCGCGCGAAACAAAGCCGTGTCGCCTTCGTCCGGATCCGTCACAAACTCCAAGCCGGCAGGCGTTTCAGGCCCCAAGAAGTTCGCGACGTTGAGCCCGGCTTCATCCAACACGGCGCGAGGACGGAGACCAGCCCGAGAGCGGCGTTTGGCGCTGAACCGGAGGAAAAGCGGACGCCGGGTAAGATGCGCCGCAATATCCCCGCCGTCCGTGCCCGTCTGGCCCTATCCCGTTCCCTCCCCGCAGTAGAAGACCCAGACCTGGGTGCGGCGGCCGGCCTCGACGACGACCTCGCCCTGCTCGTCGACGTTGTCGCACTCGGCGTGGCACCGCGCCCCTTCGGAGCTGGACAGCCGGTAGGCGCCGTTCGGCAACCGCCCGTAGCGGACCACGCCGCCGCGGTTCGTCTGCTTGCCGGCGGCGTCCACTGGCTCGCCGTCGCGCTCCAACACGAACACCCGATCGGGCGCTGGCGCAGAGCAGCCCGATACCAGTCGGCCGGGTCCTGTTCCCCGGGCGTCCCCTCGCAGGCGCTGGCGTGGACGACCACCGCCCCGGCAGAGTCCGACACGTCGTCCGCCGCCTTCGCCACCAGCATCGGGCCGGACGCGGGGATGAGCTCACCCCCCGTCTCGCACCACCAGGTGGTCGATGTTTCGGCCGCCACGTTACCCAAGAACACCACCGTGAACGAGGCGCTCGCGGATGCGTATGCGGCCAGGCGGACATCCCCGCGCAGTCCAGCTCGACCTCGCCCCCAACGACCAGCGCCCCCGCGGCATAGACCGGCACCCGCACCGCCGTAATCTCTCCCCCGCCCTCCGCGGCGCTCGCCGTGCAGGAGCAGGTGGTTTCGTCCGCTCCCTCGTCGTAGGCGCAGTCCGCCTCGGCCCGGTAGCCGCGCCCCGGCTGGACCGTCACGGCCTCCTCGGGGCACTCGCCCTCGCACTCCGCCGGTGGCTCCGTCTTCGCTGCGGTGCACCGGTAAGCGGCGCCCGGGCCGCTCGGCTCGCAGACGCAGCCCCTCGCAGCACACCTGGTTGCCTTCGCACGGATGGCCCTCCTCGCGACAGGCGGGACCCTGGTTGTTGCTGTTGCCGTTGTCATTCCCGTTGCCATTGCCAATCCCTTCGTTACCGTTGCCCTGGGCAGCCGCGCTTGGCCGTGGGGCGCGATGCCACCGCCGGCGAGGCCTGCCACCGAGGCGGGCGAGCTGACCGAAGAGGCGGCGACGGCTGCCGCCCGTAGCCAGGGCGCGGGCAAATCCATCGAACTGCGGTCCG
Organism: uncultured Chloroflexia bacterium; assembly: GCA_963849635.1. GTDB lineage: Bacteria > Chloroflexota > Chloroflexia > Thermomicrobiales > UBA6265 > CAVRUD01. Next base: position 255,615 of record CAWKIA010000030.1, read on the forward strand.
TCCATGTGAGACTCCCGGTACGACGACGACGCACCCGAGCGCGATCCCAGGGCGGGCCAACAGGCCACCATCGGAGAACGCAAGTACCGAACCACCTGCCCCCATCATCGTCCAACTGGCTCGCCCACGCCCGCCGTCGACCGGGTCGACATGGGCAAGGCCTACGGTTGGACTCCGACGAAGACCCCGCCACTGTCCCCGAAGAGACGATCCTGGAACAGGCTCCTGGCGTTGAACGCCAAGCGGGCCAGCTAACGGCTTGGGGCCCGTGCCCCTGTTGCTCCCCAATCGTCCTCCGTCTCATGGACAGTACACGGGCAGGGTTCACCTGATCGGGCGTCCTCCGAACGCGTCGGCGAGTCGTACGCCTGCGCGGGCTCCCGGCTCCGGTGAACTCAGCACGAAGGGAGGGTGGCACCATGGTGCCACCCCTCCCGTCTTGCCGTCCGTATCGCAGTGGGCTCGATCTTGCGTTCGCTGCCGCAAGTAGGCCCTGATCTACAACAAGATGACCAGTGTCGCCAGGTTGGAGCGTCTGGACCGGCGGGCTACAACACAATCGCTCCGTCGGCTGCCAGGGTGAAGTTCACCACGTGCCAGATGTCATCGGCCGGGTTCCCGCTGGCCCCACCGATCAAGAACTGGCCCGAGTGCGACTCCGTCCTTGGAGATGGTCACCACGGCGTTCGACACGTCGAAGTCCGGTAAGGTGCTGTAGTTGTGCACCCAGTAGTGGTAGTCGCCCGGGACGAAGTTCCCGGTCCCGGCGCTCGTTCGGATCACCGTCACCGTCTCCGGGCCGTTGCCGTCGACATCGTCGACGTCGAGAGAGGCGTAGGGAACGGGGGTTTGCTGGTACCAGGCGACATGGAACCGGCCGCCGTTCACGACGTCTGGCCCCGACAGGTGGGAATCGAGGTCATTTGGTTCTCCGCCCCAGTTGAGCACCACGGTGATCCGGCTGGCAGCACTCACCGGAACCAGCGAGAAATTGGCCGTCACCGTGCCGCCCGCCGGAACCGTGGTTGGCGTGGACCCCGGGGAGTACCCGGTGGCGCTCCCATTTACCGTCTGCGGCCCCTCGGGCACGCAGAGGATGGTGTAGCTGCCGTTGCCGTCGGTTGTCGTCGACTGAGAGCCGATGGAAACGCTCGCCCCGGCAATACCGCCACCGGTTGACGCGGAGACCACGCCGCTCACATCCCCGCAGGTCGGAACGACGCACGTGCCCGCCGTGCACACACCTTCCCCATCGTCGGTGGTGCAAACATCGCCCTCGTTAGCCGGGACGAGATCGCACCCACCGGTGATGGCGTTGCAGGTGCCCTCATTGCACTGATCGTTGATGCCCGAGCAATCGACCTCCGTGTACACGCAGCCCGAGTTCGGATTGCAGGAATTCGTCGTGCAGGCGTCTTCGTCATCGCAGGTGATCGGCGTGTTGACGCAGCCGCCTTGCGCTACGTCGCAGGTATCGGTCGTGCAGGCGTTCTGGTCGTCGCAGTTCCGCGCGCCGCACAAGAAGTCGCCGGTCCCCTGGTCGCAAACGCAGTCCACTTCACAGGCGGTCGGGGTGTAGGTGATCGGGGTGTTGACGCATCCTGTTCCCACGACGCACGTGTCGGTGGTACAGGCATTGTTGTCGTTGCAAGCGGCATCGACCGGCGTGTGCACGCACGCGCCGCCCGAGCAGGTGTCGGTAGTGCAAGCGATCCCGTCGTCGCAGGAAATGCCACAACCACCACAGTTTGTCCCGTTCGCCAGGATGTCGATGCAGACACCGCCGCAGCATCCCTGGTTCGCGGCACAGACGATGCCGCATCCGCCGCAGTTAAGCTCGTCGGACGAGAAATCCGGGTTGATCGCGTCCCCGTGCGCCGCGTGTGCCGCGACCGCGCTCTCGCTGACCTCGATATAATTAAACGGATTGAGACGCGGAGCCCGTCCGGTGACAGATCCTGACCTTCGTGTCGGCCCCCGCCCGGCGCAGGCCCGTCAGCGCTAGTGTGCCGCCAATCGCGCCACCCGCGATCTTGCGAAGAACCTCACGTCGGGAAATCCCCGCCGCCAACTGACGCGAAATACCGTCGAAACGGTCTCCGTCCATCCCTGCGCCCCTTTGCACGACGAACTAGGCACCACCGCATGATGGCACCATTCCCCCCGCGGGAGCGGCGAGTACGTCACGCCCAGACGTGCGCAGGCAAGGCGCACGTCCGTCCGGCGTACTAACGCCGGATCCAGCGCGTATTCACATTTTCCCGTTCCGACAAGGTACCTCCCAAACAGGCTAATGTCAATAATTTTCATGGTATCGGTACATCCGTCACCCTTGGCAGTACCCCAGTACGGGTCTTGAAACCCGCATGGGGTATCGGCTCCACCAGCTCGCGCCAGTCGCCCGAGGGAATCTCGGTTGGAATGACTCGGCCGCGTAGATTCCGCCTCCCGATTGCGGCGGGATCATATACAAGAGAGTTGGGCGCTCATTCGGGTGCGCCCGGACGCGACGATCCCCTCGCGGGAAGGGGACGACGCCCTGGGCACCATTAATCGGCCCCGTGGTTGGCGGACCTGGGCGTAGCGCTGGACCACGCGGGCTGGACAGACGACGGCTGGGACGAGCTCGACCCGGCCAGCGTGCCCCAGGATGAGCTCGTGGTGCGGCTGTTGGCGCTGAACCTGGAGCGCTCGGACGGCGGGTGAAACGGGGTGGTCTACGTCTCCGACCCGACCGACGGGATCGTCGGCTCCACCTTCAACGAGACGGCGCCGCCAGCAGCGACCGGTGACACGCCGCCGGTACCCGCTCCACGCAGAACAGCATGATCGATTCGACACCTTCGCCCAGCGACGCCACGAACCCCGCCGCGTCGAACCCCTCCAGCACCTCTTGCCCGTACGCATCGAGATACTCCTGGCTCAGGGACGTCCGATCCCGGTATCCGATCCCCTCGGAGATGGCATCCTTGGCCACGATGTGCCGCGTGGCGTCGGATGGCGCCACGTCCAGTCGATGGACATACGGAATACCGGCGTCGGCCAACATTGCCTGGAGCCGGGCGCTGTTGGCCCAGGCATAGTCATGTCCTCGCAATCCGCGCCGCCGCCGCACGTCCACGAACACGTCCGGCGCCGCCTTCGGGATCGCTTGGACGAAATCGTCCTCATCCCACCCGTACGCCCCGATCGTGAACACCTTCATGCGTCCCCCTTGTCCAGACCAACCTTGCCATCTTAAACCTATCTCTCATCGACGTATTCGTGTCCATATGATGAATCAGCGCTCCCACGGCTCGGATCCGGCCGTCATCCAGGCCCCGGGTCACCCCACACGTGATCGGGTCGAAGCGCACAACGAGGACCACCAGGCCATCGACCGCCCAAACGCCAGCCGCCGCCGTTCTGCCCCATAAAGCTTCAGCTTTGTCCCCCACAGCCCGCAGGGCTGTCCCCCTCGTCTCCGAAACGCGACACAAATTTGTGACACACCGGCAGAACTTCCGTCGCAATCGGCCCCTATAGTGATGAACGTCGGGAGGTAGTCCCCCGGCAGGAACCGAGAGATCGCATCGGGATCACGCAACACGGCGACGCTAGAGCATCACGGATTTCGTCCCTAGCCACAGTGCAGCGATCTCTCCCTTTCTCCCCATTCCCCTCGGTCGGCGGCGCGTTGGGAAGCGCCCACGCGCCGCCACCGCACACCCAGCCCCCCAATGAGGGCTGAAGGGCGGATTCCGCCCATGACAATGCAAACATTTCTCTTGATTCCAGAATGGGCCGCCAGCCCCGGTCCGTTTGCGGATACCTTCACTCCCCTCCCTGAGCGGCGCCGGCCGCGCGATGTCACAATCGCGCGGCCGCGCTGTGTGTCCGGGAAAGATGCCGGAATGCTCGTCGTCCAGGGGCTGGCCGGACGCCGCTCGGTGGTACGCCCGCGTTGAACCAGTCGGTATACTCGAAGGCGATGATGCGTACGTTGTCAGTGAAAGCATTGTTTGGGACAGGCGTATGGCGCAGATAGTTGTCGTTGAAGATGAACGCGAATTGGCGGGACTGATCGTGCACGCCCTGCGCGAGGAAGGGCATACCGTCGAGACCTTCCACGACGGGCTGCTGGCCCTCCGCCGGCTGGTGCCTCCGCCGGGGACACTGCCGGCCGGGCCGGATCCGGACCTGATCGTCCTCGATATCATGCTGCCCGGTGTCGATGGCCTGGAGATCTGCCGCCGGGTGCGGCAGGCGAAGATCACCCCAATTCTGATGCTCACCGCCAAGTCGACCGAGTTAGACAAAGTGGTCGGACTGGAACTCGGCGCGGATGACTACCTGACCAAGCCCGTTTCCATCCGGGAGTTGCAGGCCCGGGTCTCGGCGGTGCTGCGCCGGGTGGAGATGATGCGCTCGCAGTCGCGCACGCTCGAAGGCGACGATCAGCCCCTGATTCACGAGGGGCTGGAGGTCAACCCCGTCAGTCGCGAGGTGGTTTCGGCGGGCGAGCGGGTGGCCCTGACGGCGAAGGAATTCGACCTGCTCCATCTGCTGGTGGCGAATCCAGGCCGGGTCTTCAGCCGGGAGTATCTGCTCGATCGACTGTGGGGGACGAACTACGACGGCTACGACCGCACGGTCGACACCCACATCCTGCGGGTGCGGCGGAAGCTCGGAGGATCGGGGACGCCCGCGGATAGGATCGTGACGCTCTGGGGGGTCGGCTACAAGTACGAGCGGCCGCGGCCATGAGGCGGTCGCTGCGGCCAGCGATGCCCGAGCGTCCCGCGTGGGCGGCTTGGCCCGGGCGGTTGCGTGCGATTCCACTGGTCGGGGTTGTCTTCGGATTTATCTGGAGTTGCCTGGCGTTTCCCTGGCGGCAGCGCCAGCGGCGGCTGGGCGTGCAGTTGTTGTCCGACCACATGTTGGCCGGTCTGATCAGCATGATCGCGATCTACGCGATCGTCTTTTCCGTCCTGTTTGGCTACATCGGCTCCAGCCTGTTCTTCGGTGAGAACTGGGATATCGACGCGACGATGGGCGAAAAAGCCAGAGCCGCAGGGTTCGTGCTCGACCCAGAACTCGTCGCGGCGGCGGCGGGCGGTGACATGTCCGCCCGGATCTCGCTCCAGAACACGCTCGGCGCCCTGGTTCCGAACGATCCCGATCCCCAGGTGACGGGGGGCCAGATCACCAACCCCGATGGCGATCCGATGGGCACTGGGGACCAGCCGCCGGCCTCGGAACTCGAGAGCGTCGAGAACGCGCTGATCGTCGGAATGGACGGAACGGTCCTGGCCAGTTCCGACCGGGATTGGGCGACGCCTGGGCTCTCGCTCTCGATGGTCGAATTCACTCCGTTGATCGAAGCCGTTCAGGAGGTCGCCGGCGCTGGCGGTAATCCGATCCCTGGCTCGATGGGCAGCCCGTATGCGCTCGGCTATCGCGACCACGTGACCGCGGGCGCCTTCCCGCTGATTGGCGCGGACGGCAGGATGGTGGGCGTCGTCGCGGTCCAGGGGGAGCCGTTCGATCTCAGCGATTTCATCTCACCGAGCGACCTGATCCGCGATGTGGTCAAGGATGAGTGGCGCTCGGTTCTGACGTTCTCCATCTTGGGATTCCTGATTACGTTGCCGTTCGTCTTCTGGCGGGCTCGTGTCGTCTCCCGCCGGGTGAAGGCGCTGGCGATTGCGGCCGATGCCTGGGCGGCGGGGGATCTCGCCCGCCGGGCGGCGGTCGCGGGTGAGGACGAGATCGGCCGCCTCGGCAGCCACTTCAACATCATGAGCGAACGCCTGGCCGCCACCGACCGGGCCCGGCGGGCATTCGTCGCCAATGTCTCCCACGATCTGCGCACCCCGGTGGCGATCATGCGCGGTCACCTGGAGCGGCTCCAGTCGATCACGGCGACGGTCCCGGCTGAGGCGGCTCCGCTGATAGCCGGCGTTGGCGCGGTCGAACGAGGGGGCACGACGCTGACGGGGGACACCCTGATCGGCGCGTCCCTGGCGAATGGCGGGGCTGTGCCGGTCGACCCGGCGACGATCGAATTGTTGCACCGGGAGACGGTCACACTAGGGCGCCTGATCGACGACCTGTTCACGCTGGCCCGGGTCGAGGAGACCCAGCTGCCGCTGGAACTCGGCCCGCTCAACGTGGCAGGTCCGGTAACTGAAGCGGTCGAGGGGCTGCGGCAGATGGCCTGGACCCAATCGAAGGTGACGGTGCAGTCGCTCATCCGGCCGGACCTGCCCCTGGTGATGGGCGATGCCACCCGGATCCGCCAGATCCTGAACAACCTGATCTACAACGCCCTCCGCCACACGCCCGCCGGCGGACTGGTAATCGTCGATGCCCAGGAGGTCGCGGGCAATACGCAGGTAGAGGTCTCGGTGATGGACACCGGCGTCGGGATTCCGCCCGAAAAACTGCCGAGCATCTTTGAGCGCTTCTTCCACGGCAACGACAGCGTCCGCGCCAAAGGCGAGGGCAGCGGCCTGGGCCTGCACATCGTCAAGCAGTTAGTCGAAGCCCAATCCGGCACGATCACGGTCGAAAGCAGCCTGGGCCAGGGGACGGTCTTCCGCTTCCGCCTGCCGCGGGCAGTGAGGCCGAGTGGGCGGGCGACTGAGAAGGGCCGGCATTAGGGGGGCGGGGGCAGGCGGATAGCTTCCTACGACCCTTGGATTCGGAGAGCAGCACCCTAACCCCCAGTCCCCCTTTCCCCCGCTGCGGCAGGGGAAAGGGGGAGACGCGACACCCCGCAGCATCGTCATCCTGAGCTCGCGAAGGATCTTGGCCGCCGCGCGGCCACTGCCGCCAACCCCGATGCTCCGTCGGGCACGCGATGCCACGCTTGCTCGAACGAGCACGAAGGCGCTGATGCGCCAAGATCCTTCGCAAGCTCAGGATGACGTCGGGGCGGGTGGAGACGTGGTCCAATGCTCGCCCGGCGGTTCTCCCCCTTCCCCTTGCCGCAGCGGGGGGAAGGGGGTTGGGGGGTTAGGGGGCCGAACGCGTCGTAGCCTACATCCCCGGCAACGTCTCCAATTCGACCTTGACCCGAACCTCGTCACCGGGCACAACCAGCGGGTGTTCCCACAGCAGCCCGTAGTGACGGCGGTCGAGGGTGGTGGTTGCATGGACTCTGGGGCCGCCGAGGCCGACGAGGAGTTGGACGTCCAGGGTCTCGGAGAGCGTGGTCCCCCGGATGGAGAGATCGCCGGTGACGCGGAATTGGCCGGCGGCTGGGTCAACCGCCTCGATCGTCCGCGAGGTGAAGGTGATCTCCGGGTAGCGCTGGGCATCGAAGAAGTCGGCGCTGTGCAGGTGGGTGTCGCGCCGGGCCTTGCCGGTCGTGATCGAGGCGGCGGCGAAGCTCACGTCGGCGCGGGAGCACTCTGGGGACGATTCATCCAGGAAGATCGTGCCCGCGATACGGTCGATCGTGCCGATGACCGTCAGTGGCAGGACGAAGAGGAACCGCTTGCCGACCTTGAACTCGGCCCGGGAGCGGCTCGAATCGATGTGGTAGACGGAGCCGGCCGCCGCCTGTGGCGCTTTCTGGGGAGTACTGGTCATGGTGCTCATGGTGGTGATCCTCCGGTGCGGCTGATGATGATGGGCCGTGATGTGTGGCGAGCGTTGCCTATTTGAGGATCGGTGAAACGGCCAAATCTGGCATCGCGAAGATTGCTCATTCGCGGATAGCCCATTACTGAATCCCGATCCGGCCCGAATGAGTAGATCTGCGGTTCCGCAGTGTGGCAACGCGAATTAGCCTCGATTCAGGTTGCCGGCCCCCACCATGTCGGGCGGCGGCAGGAACGATCGAGGAGCAACTGATGAACGAGAGCGGCACCATCGAGCAGGCGATTGCGATGGTCCAGGCGGCCATTGGCGACTTTGTGCAGGGGAAGACCGTGGCCTGGAAGGCGATGTGTTCCCATTGCGACGACGCCTCTCTCTTCGGAGCGTGGGGCGGCTGGGAGCGCGGTTGGGAGCAGCTCGGTCCACGATATGACTGGGCTGCCGCTCGCTTTGCCGGGGGCGAGGTGGAATTCGAGGAGATCGCGCGGTACGAGAGCGATGAACTTGCCTGCACGGTTCACCTTAAGCGGATGCTGGCCCGCCTGGTGGATGTCGAGGAGACGGTTCCGGTTCACCTCCGCGTCTCCCATATCTACCGGCGGGAAGATGGCGTGTGGAAGCTGGTCAACCGGCACGCCGATCAACTGGTCGCGATCCAGCCGACAGCTTCGGTAGTTGCAACCTAACGCGGCGGCCCTATCCAGAGATAGGTAATCCGTTTTATGCGCTTGACAACCAGGCAAGTCCGGCCCAAAGTGCGGGTGGGTTCCCCAACACATGCGGCCGGGACGCGGACAACGTTCGCGTCCTGGATCTGGTACGCGCCGTGAGGGCGAGAAGGAGGCGAGCGGGCGGTGGTCGCCCGGATTGCGCGGATGCTCCATTGGCTCGTGGATGAGCGGCTCTGTTCGCGGATGAATAGAGAATCGGAGGAGTCACCGATGACGCAACGAATGCTCAAGTCGCAGTCCCCGGAACCGGAACTCGATGGGCCCGCCGCCGATCGCCCGATCGGCCGGGTTGAGCGGCGCACCTTCCTGAAGACGGCGGCGGTCGTCGCCGGTGCGGCTGCCCTGACGCCCTTCATCGGTCGCACCCAGGAAGATCGCGACTACGGTCCGGAAGCTTCTCCCGTGCATTACCCCGATCCCGATGTCGTCTCCGTGACCCCGGACTTCAACCAGTACCGGGTAGGAAACTCCGCAATCCAGCGTCTGTGGACGGGCGGTTTGTGGTTGGAGGGTCCGGCCTGGAATGGGGTCGGCCGGTTCTTCCTCTGGAGCGATATCCCCAACGATGTCCAGCACCGCTGGCTGGAAGAGAACGGCGAGGTGAGCGTCTTCCGCAACCCCTCCGGCAACAGCAACGGCAATACCTTCGACTGGGAGGGGCGACAGATCTCCTGCCAGCACGGCAACCGCCAGGTGGTCCGCTACGAGCACGACGGCACCGTCACCGTCCTGGCCGACTCTTTCGAGGGCACTCAACTCAACTCGCCCAACGACGCGGTGGTCCATCCCGACGGCGGCATCTGGTTTACCGACCCGCCCTACGGTACGGCGCCGGTGGGTGGCTACGAGGGAAACCCCGGGGAGGTCTTGCTTCCCCATTCGGTCTACAGGATCGACAAATCCGGCCCGATCGAGCGGGTGACCGACGAACTCGGCGCCCCGAACGGCCTCTGCTTCTCGCACGACTACACGAAGCTCTACATCGTCGATACCGGGCCGGAAGACCGCGACATCAAGGTCTTCGACGTGGTGGACGAGACCTCGTTAGGCCCCATGCAGGTCTTCACCGCCATCGACGTGGACGGCACGATCGTTGGCCCGGATGCGGTCCGATCTGATATCGACGGAAACATCTGGGCGTCGGCCGGGTGGACCGGGTATGGCTACGACGGCATCCACTGCTTCTCGCCGGAGGGCGAGCGGATCGGTCACATCAAGCTGCCGGAGACGACGAGCAACCTGGTCTTCGGCGGGCCGAAGCGCAACCGGCTGATGATCACCGCCAGCCAGTCGATCTACGCGGTCTACGTGAACACGCGCGGGGCGCATATCACGTAGCCGACCACCAAACTAACAGCCGGCCCGCCACGACGTTGCCAGGGCAACGTCGTGGCGGGCCTCCGTCCGCCCACGCCGCCTCTGTTGATTAGAGTTTCTCCTGGCTTAGGTCTTTCCGAAGATGCACAATCTGGACAACCCGGATGGTTTCGCTCACTACGCGGTAAAGCACGCGATGGCTCTCGATGGCGAAGCTCCGCAGCCCGGGCCGAAGGTCATCATGTGCCATCCCGATGCGAGGATTGTCGCGTAGCGCCTCGATACCTTTGTTCAAGGCTGAGAGATACGTGTCCGCTTGCTCAACTCCCCATTAACTCACGGTGTACTGCCGGATGCTTCGGATTCGCGCTTCGCCTGCTGGGCAAGCTCGACGCGCAGTCTAGGGGCAGACATCGGGGTCCGGTTGCTCTCCCTGGCGGAGCAACTCGTCTGCTTCGCGCACGAGTTGTTCCATCAGCGCCGGCGTCCATTCGGTGCCCTCGCCCCGATCGAATTCGGCCTCGGCCTCGTCTATGGACAAGCGTAACCGCTCTCGACGATCCCGCGCGTCGAGCAAACGCAGCGCCTCTTCGATAACCTCGTCGGCGGTGCCGTAGGGCCCGGCCTCGATCTTTTGCCGAACCAATGCCTCGATTCGGGGGGTGAGCGTCACGGTCATCGATGCGTCCTCCTCTCCACAAGCCTAGCAAACTTCGAGCGGGTCATACGACGACCGGGTCGGTCTTGGCCCGAGCGGCGACGGCCGTCCCGATCAGCCTCAGGGCGACCAGACCGGAGAGGATGTAAGAGAGGCTGTCGAAGGAGAGGACGGCCATTGCGCCGAAGCGGTCGGTGGCGAAGCCGGCGATGGCCGCCGAGATGAGCATCAGGAGGGCCATGGACGTGTTGAGAGCGCCGAAGACGCGGCCCCGATAGGCATCGTCGGTCTCGGATTGCATCGTGGTCATCCCGCCGGTGAGAAAGCCGGTGATCGGCAGGCCGACGACGACGAACAGGGCCACCCCCAGCCAGACGCCCACGGAGAGCACCGACGGGTAGGTGAAGATCATGAGGTCGATCACGCCCGTGCCGATCGCACCCCAGGCGAAGATGCGCAAGGGTGAGGCCCGTTTGACCCAGGAACCGACGAAGAAGGCCCCGATGAAGCCGCCGATGGCCTGACCACTCATCAGCCACCCGGCCTCCTGGGCGCCGCCGTCGAGCACATCGGTGACGTAGACGGGAAAGGCGGCGCTGATCAGGCCCTCGCCAAAACCGCTGATGGCGTAGACGCTAAAGACGATCCCCAGGCTGCGGCTGTGGCGGATGACGCGCATGCCGCTGACCCACTCCTCGCGGAGCGCCTGCCAGCGGTTCCCGATGGCGGTTTGCCTGGGTTCTTCCTGGGGTTGGCGGGCTGGGACCGCAATCAGGGCGATCATGCCCGCCGCGATCAGGAAGGAGGCGGAGTCGGCCACGGCGACGCCGCCCAGGCCGTACCAGCCCGCGATCAGGCCGCCGACCGCCGGTCCGATCAGGCGGGCGAGATTGTTGTTCAGGGTGTTGAGGGCGTTCGCCGGGATCAGGTGCTCCTCCCTGACGAGCGTGGGCAGGAGGGCGTTCTCGGCCGGGCTGAAGAACTGGCCAAGGGTGGACCCGACGAAGGCGACCACGAAGACGATCCAGACCTCGCCGGCGGAGTCGACGATCGGCAGGAGGAGGAGGGTCGGGGCCCGGAGCAGATTGACGAGGACCATGGTCCGCTTGCGGTCCCAACGGTCGACAAAGACCCCAGCCACTGATCCCAGGAGGACGGAGGGCAGCAGGCGAGCGATCACCAGACCGCCGGTCGCGACCGCCGAATCGGTCATCTGGTAGACGGCGATTGGCAGCGCGACGGCCAACATCCAGTCGCCGATGATCGAGATCAACCCGGCGAACCAGAGCAGGGCGAAGTCGCGCTGTCGCAGGACCTTCAGCACTCGATTTCCTCCGCCGAGGTAGTTCCCGTCCCAAAGCGGAGGAGACTATACGCAGATCCGGGCGCGCGGGGCACGCCCGTTAGATCAGCGGGTCTGAATAAATCGATGTTGGGGATGTGGCTGCCCGGATGGCCGAAACGAATCGCGGCGTTCTACGAGTTTGGGAGTTCGATTGATTGACGGTGGTTGAAGATGTTGAGGGGATCCCAGCGGCCCTTGGTGGCTTGAAGACGGGGGTAGTTGTCCCCGTAATAGAGCAGTTGCCAGTCATCGAGGTCGGCGTCGGGGTAGTTGACATAGCAGCCGTCGACGACATCGTCGGGGATGGGACCGCGGTCGCCGTACATCTCCGTGTAGAAGGCGCGGATCCAGGTCAGGTTGGCGTCGTCGTCGGCCGGGTCGTCCCAATAGGCCTGGTACTGCAGCTTCATCACCGACGAGCGCTGGTGTACGGCGGTGGCATCCGGGTCCACCGCGTTGACCTGGCCGCCGAATGAGTTGAATTGGAGGAGGGCGCTGGGGTTCGGGTTGCTCGGTTCGGCCAGATGTCGCCACATGGCGTCGATATGGGCGTCGGGGAAGTTGGCGTGCATGTAGGCGGACTTGTATTTGGCCCGACGGGGTGCGCCGGCGCCGCTCATTTGCTCGGCGGCGGCGATCCAGGGCACCTGTTGGATAGAAGGTGCCGTTCCCGGAAGGCCCTCCCCAAAAACGGCCGCGAACTCCGCCAGCAGGTCGGGCTCAGGGCCAACGTATTGGGCGGACAGGCCGAACTGTCCTGCCGCCTGATGCAAGACGTAGAGATTGGTGAAGAGCCCATTGAAAGGGCTATCGACGGTGCTGTTGTCGGCGAGGAATCCCCCGTAGTTGCTCATCAGGCGGGCGAATGTGGGCTGGTCGAATGTGCTCCAGTCCCAGGCGAAGCTGAGGAGATAGGCGTCGGTGGGGGCGGGGGGCGGATCGCGAAACCAGAATTTGGTGACGATGCCGAAGTTGCCGCCACCACCGCCCAGGTGGCCCCAGATGAGGTCTTGTTCGTCCGGGTCGGTGGCATCGCGGCTGACGGTGATCGCCTTGGCCCGCCCGGAGGAGGTGACGATGACCACCTCGACGGCGTGGAGGTAGTCGACGGTCAGGCCGTAAAGGCGCGACAGGGGGCCGTAGCCTCCGCCGGTGAAATGTCCTCCGGCGCCGATGGTCGCGCAGGTGCCGCCGGGGAGGGTGACGCCGAAGTTGGCGTAGAGTTGCTGGTAGACGCTCCACATGGTCGCGCCGCTCTCGACGCCGTACCAGCCGGTGTCGGGATCGAGCCAGACCGCGTTCATGAGGCTGAGATCGACGATGACGCCGCCGTCGTTGCCGAAGACGAAATCTTCGTAACAGTGGCCGCCGCTGCGGACGGTGATGCGCAGGTCGTCATCGACCGCGCGCTGCACGGCCTGGACAACCTGGTCGGTGTCGCCACAGAGGGCGACATAGGCGGGTTGAGCGGCCCAGCGGAGGTTGGTGCCGCTGAGGAGGGCCGGGTAGCGGGGATCGTCGGGCAGGACCACGTCCTGGGCCGCGGCATGGCCAGGGGGCCGGTGGGCAGCGATGGCGAGCGCGCCGGTGCCTGCGGCGCTTGCCTTCAAGACATCCCGGCGGTTGAAGCGAGGGTTCATGGGCCTGCTCGTCCTCCGTGCGGCGTTGCTCCGGACAGGTAACCTGCCAGTCGTCCCATCCATGATATCCGCACGAGGCGAGGCGGTTGCCAGCTTGAGGTCCTACGAAACGACAATCTCAGGATTCTGGTCGATCAGGCTTGTGGCAAGGGCGAAGATCTCGTCGCGGAGGCGCTCGACCTCGGCGTAGCGGGCGTCGCGGGCGGCCTGGGTGTCCATGCCAACCTCGCGGATAAAGGCGGCCTGCTCGGCGGCGTAGCGAGTTTTCAGGTCCTCCGGGGCATCGGCGAGGATGACATCGGTGCAGCCCGCGTAGAAGGCCCCGGCCCAGGCCGTTCCCTCGCGGTGGAATCCCTCGGCGATCATGCCCCGGCAGGAATCGATGAAGTAGGGGCGCAGGTGGGCCTGGAGCTTGTGCTCGAAGTGGTGCGGGGTGACCTTGACCTCCAGAGCCAGGTCGAACGCTTCGGCCGCCATCGCCAGAAAGCGTTCAGCGTCCTCCACCGAGATGCAGGCGAGCCCGAGGTTGGCCAGGACACGCTCGTGCAGGTCCAACCGGCCAGCGGCGGCGAGTTGGTCGCGGAGGTTGACGAGGGTACGGCCGCCCATCTTCGGTGGGCTCAGGGTAGCGACCTGCAAGGTGGCGGCCAGGAAGGTCGTCGTGTAGCCGAGGATGTTCCACTCGGCGGAGGGGCCGTTCATGGCGCCGACCATCTGGCGGAGGGCGAAGGCGCGGTTGAGGCCCTGGCGCTCGTGTTCGAGCCGGGCAATGACGAATTCCCGGCGGGCATAGCCGGATCGAACGTCGCCGGCCAGGGCGGCAAGGTGGCCGCTTGGATCGTAGAGGGCGACGTCTCTGGTCAGATGGTAGGCGATCTCAGGGTTAGAGAGAACCGCAACTGCATCGACATAGTCGGACATGGGTTTGGAACCGGCTTCGATCAGGATGCCGTCGTAGGCGACTTCGATCAGGTCCTGGAACGAGTTTCCGGGCTTGAGGGCCGGGCTGTCGTCGGCGAAGACCAGGTGGATATCGACGTCCTTGGTGGGTGGGAAGGAGGCATCGTCCGGCATGGCGGTGATGCCGCCGACGAGGTGGGCGGCCCGTAGGTCGGGCCAGGTCGGTAGGTTTTCCTGGATCCAGGCGCGGGCGATGTCTTTGACGTTGGCGACGTTCATGGGTGGGGCCTTTCTGGTGGGATGTGGGGTGGGATGGGCGCCAAATGTGACGGGTTGCGCATTGGCACTGGCGCAACCTGACGACGTGGTTGGCAATCGGGCGGACACGGAGGTCCGCCCCTACAAGACGTAGCAACGGGGCGTTCGGGAAACGCCCTGTAGGGTTGGGAGGCGATTGTCTCTGGTCAAGCAGATGAGATGGTCTACGCCAGGGTGACGGCCTCCGGATGGGCCGGTTCGGTTGCGGCGACGATCGTCATCTGTACGGCGGTGTCGGCCACGCGGACGATCCTGGTGTCGCCGTCGCGCTCGAGGACGGTGCCGGGGACGGCCTTGGTGGCGTCGGGAACGGCATGGACATCCTGGACGGTGACGAGCTGGCCGTCGATCTCGGCGAGCGAGTATGGCCCGACCAGGTTGAGCGCGGTGGCGCGGCGCTGGATGGTGAGCGCCGGCTCGTCCCAGTTGAGGATCTTCTCCTCCGGGGTGTAAACGGCTGCATACGTTGCCTGTGACTCGTCCTGCGGAGTCCCGTACTCTCCCGCGACAGCGCGTGCGATTCCTTCATCGAGCGCGTCATTAAACATGTCGAGCCAGATTCCGAGCACGATTTCTGGGGTGATGGCGTCAGGTAGAGCCCTGGTGGGCTGGCTCAGAATCGCTCCGGCGTCGAATTCCGGCACGATCCGATGGAGCGTCACGGCCGTGGTCGTGTCCCCTTCGTAAATGACGCGCTGGGGGTTGGGGCCGCGGCCTCGCGGCAACGGGGCGAAATGGAAGTTGAGGGCACCGTAGCGCGGGATCTCCGTGACCACGGGCGGGATGCGCTTGGCGAAGGTGGCCGAGATGATGAGATCTGGTTCCATCGCCCGGACGACGGTCGGAACAGTGGTTTTCATCCGCTTTGAGACGAGGACATCCTGCTCCGGTGAGACCAAGCTGGCCAGATTCGGATTCTCCCCGTAGCGGCCCTCGCCTCCCTCGGGCAGGGTAACCAGGAGGACGACTTTGTGTCCCCTGCTGGCCGCCCAGGCGGCTACGCCTTCGTAGGCGGGCGGGAACATATTGAAGGCGACGATGCGGAGGGATTGCGGCGACTGGGACATGATGATCTCCGTGAGATGGTGACTGTCTGCCTGTGCGCCCTATGCGACAGGCCGCGTGCCAAATACCTGAACGATGCGGGGCAGAGCGATCAGTGTGTTGGGATCGTGCGCCAACCGATACAACTCGTTCAGGATCGATTCGTTCTCAGCTTCGGTGGAAAGTCCCTCGGCCAAGGCGGCCTGGGCAATGTTCTCGAAGGTGATTGGCTGAATGAGCTTGAGCTCGCCTTCGAGTGCCGCCGGCTGAAAGATGCTGACGTTCAGAGCGGTAAAGCCAGCCTTCGATAGCAGGTGTGGAACCCGGCGCCCGATGTTGGCATCGCACCCGCGACGCCGGGCAGATTCGATGTACAGGGAGACGGATCGATCGAAGACGGGTGACTCGGGAACGCAGAATTGGGGGGCCATATCGATGTCTTCGACGACGAGGACACCGCCGGGACGCAGGACGCGAAAGAGATCCACCAGGCATGCAGCGGGATCGGGCAGGTGGGTCAGGATGAACCGGGCATAGATGAGGTCGTACGACGCGTCGGCCTCTCCAGTGAGGAGATCGGTCAGACGGAACTCAATGTTCGCAAGACCGCGCGCGTCGCACTCTTCTCGGGCGATCGCGATCTGGACCCCATCGCGATCGGTGCCGATCGCGCGGCCGGTGGGGCCGACCATTGCGGCGAGATCGGCGGTGACGTCACCGCCGCCGCAGGCGAAGTCGAGGACGGTCATACCGGGTCGGATTCCGGCGCGCTCCAGGAGAGCCCGGGTGGTGGGTTGGAAGACGCGAGAGAGGATGCGCAGCCGCTCCCGGCCTGGAATGCCCCCGCGGATGATGTAGTGCTCCTGGGTCACGTTGGGCTCCTCGTGCCGGGCGTAGGCGGCTCCTTCGATGGAGCGGTCTCCCGGACCGCTTCGATGATGCCGAGGCCGACCGTCGAGGTGGTCCCAATGGCGCGTGTCATCCGGAAGTTGCTCGCCTCCAGCAACTGGCCGAACTCGGACGCCGTCCGCTCCCGGCCGTGCAGGAAGAGCAGCATGTTGATGTCCATCCGGATCACGGCCGGCTGATCGATCGCGCGCTCCGGCAGGATAGCCTCGATCAGCAGGAGCCGGCTACCCTCGGGCATGGCCCGGTGGCACGTGGCCAGGATGCGGCCGGCGTCGACATCGTCCCAGTCGTGGACAACCCGGGAGAGGAGATAGGCGTCGGCGCCCGCGGGCAGGTCGGAGAAGAAGTCGCCCCCGACGACCTCGAAGCGGCCAGCAAGCCCGGCCGCCTCAAGCGTTTCCTTCGCCTGACCGACGACTTCGGGCTGATCAAAGAGCACGCCGTGCAGGCCAGGATTGGCTTGAAGGATCGCAGCCAGGAGGATCCCCGTGCCGCCGCCAACGTCGACGACTCGTGTAAAGCCTCTGAAGTCGTAGGCGGCGATGACCGCGTCGGCCTCATGGCGCGAACGGGAGGCCATCGATGCCTGGAAGGCGGCGGATCGCTCCGGACTGGCGGCGAGATACGTGAAGAATTCCTCCCCGTAGACCCGCTCGAATGCGACCCCGCCATCGCGAACGGCATCCAGCATTCCGGCCGCGGCCCGGAAGTAGAGGTCTCCCCGGGCCAGGATCGCACCGCGTACCGAGCCAGGTACACCGGCCCGGAGACGATTGCCGGCCGGATTGAGGCGAAAGCGGCCGTCCTCCTCCTCGTCGATGATCCCATCGGCCGCCAGGCCGCGGAGGACTCGACCGAGTGCGGCTGGGTCGGCACCGACTGCGGCCGCGATCTCGTCGCCTGTATGGGGACCGGCCGCAAGCACCTCAGCGATGTCGAGTTTGACGGCGACGTAGAGCAACTGGGTGCTCAGGTAGCCGTCAGCCAGGCGGGCCAGGTCTATCTCCGGCCGCTGGGCTTGTGGTTCGGTTTGGCTCACGTGTTCGGCTCGACCCATGGTTTCCTCCAGGTCGGCGCCTCGAACGGATCGCCGAAATAGATCGTCTCGCGCACCACCAGGTCATCCTCGAATTCCATGATGTTGGCGACATGGATGGTGGTGGTGCGGTTGTAGGTCAGGTCGAGCTCGGTGATCCATAGCGCGCCGGAGCCGCGCATGCGGCGGATTGCGAAGGTCACCTCGGCGGGATAGGCCGAGCGCATGGCCTTCAATTTGTCGCGTCCCAGAATGGACTCTCCCGACTGGGGAAAGTCAACCCTGACATTTGGGGCAAAAGAGCTCATTTCAAAACCGGGTGCGGACGTGGTAGACACGGGACATGGCCAAATCGCTCCTCTGGGTGGTCGAGCGCACGCTCGCGTGGTTGACTCGTTACCGGCAGCTGACGGTCCGCTACGACCGGCGGGAGGACATCCACCATGCGTTGCGCTCCTTGGGCTGCGCGCCTATCTGCTGGAACTACCTCCGGCCCGACTGACCGGTCTTGCAACGCGCTCTAGGGCCCGATGCCGAAGCGAGCTCTAGCCTCGGGGATGCGCTCGTCATGCCAGGTCACCCCGTAGCGCTCGCCGAGCTCGGCCCGCGCGCTCATGCGCTCCTCCTCGTCGATTTCTCCCGAGGCGAACTTCGACGCGATCTTCTCGTACTCGTCGAAGTAGCCCTCGAAGCCGCCCGGCGTCAGGATCTCCACGACCCGAACGGGCTCGGTGCTCGTGTTGCACAGCGCGTGGGGCACATTGCGCGGCTTAAGGACGTAGGAGCCGGCCGGGGCTACCACGATTTCGCCGCCGACGTCGCACGTCAGCTCACCTTCCATCACGAAGTTGCACTCGTCCTCGCGGGTGTGGGTGTGCGGAGGGATCATTTCCCCTGGGCGGAGGCCCCACTCCTCGACCGTGAGCGATCCGCCAGAGCGATCCGCCGTGATCTTGTGGACCATGTCCAGAAGGGGGAGGTGGGCGCCCTCGCCCGGAGCGATGAAGATCTTCTTGTTCTCTTTGGTCGACATCGGCGTGCCCTCCGTCGTGCTTCTAACCCGGTGCCGTCATAGATACCTCAACCTACCGACTTACTCTCGGGCCGCGGCAGGTTTTGCAACGCGCACCAAATCGCGTGGACGGCTTCCTGATCGGGATGGCCCGCCGGATATCTGTTGCGTTCATGGTGTGTGCGCTCCTGGCCGGTTGGCTTGGGGATGATGGCGGGGATGGAAGTTTGCCGGGAACGGCTCGTGTGGGCTTACGGGATGGGCTCGACCCATTGCTTGCGCCACTCCGGCGCCGCAAATGGTTCGCCGAAGTAGATCACTTCGTGCACGATCCGGCCTTCGCGGACCTCGACCATGCAGGCGCCGAACATAGGTGGGCCACCGTTGTAGGAGACCGTGTGCTCCCCGACCCAGAAGGCGCCGTCGCCGCTGATGCGGCGGAGGGTAAGGGTCACGTCAGCAGGGTAAACCGCGCGCATGCCCCGGATGTTGTCGAGGCCGACCATGCGTTCGCCCGATTGGGGGAACTCCAGGATCGCGTCCTGGTGGTAGATCTCGTCCACGACCGCCTGGTTGGTGACGTCTGTCCAGTAGCGGGTGAGCGCCGCGCGGATATCGTTATCGTTCATGGCGTTGTCTCGATTCGGGTGGAGGACGCCGGGCGTCCGAGCGCGATGGGTGTCTCGCCTTCGGACGCACGGCGAGCGTCAACGGACGTAGATCTAGGCTCGCTCAATGCCGGCCCGGCGTCCCAACTCTTCCCAGGCGGCGAGGTCGGCGGCAGTGCGGTCGGCCGGGGGAGGCATCTCCGCCATGGCGGCGAAGTAGGCCTCGACGGTTTGGATGGTCTGGCCCTCCGGGTCCTGCGGCATGGCCACGATCAGCATGCGGGCCGTGGTTTGGCCGATGTTCGCGAAGGAGTGGACGGTGCCGACGGGTGAGAAGGCGAAGGTGCCGGCGGTTACCGGGTGGATCTCGTCGCCGACCTGGAGGCGAAGCTCACCTTCGAGAACGTAGAAGACCTCGGTCAAATTGGCGTGGCGGTGCGGTGGGGCCGCCTCGCCAGGAGTGAGCACGGCCTCATCGACCAGGAAGCGCCCACCAGTGTTGCCGCTGAAGGCCTTACGCCGGGAGCCGGGCTTGGTGGGGACGTCATCGCCCTCGCCAGGAGGGATGATGAATCCGGCGGTCGCGGCATCGGGCCGCTGCCAGAGCTTAGTTGCGATCATGGGTGGATCTTCCTTCAACACGTAGTCATATCGACGGTACGGTCGGTTAGGCCGTGGCGCGGTCGGTGCCGGCCAGGCGGCCGTGTGGGTAGGGGTAGGGCATCCGGAGGCCCTGCTGGTGCGCCGCGACGACGATTGGGTGGAACTGCTCCAGGAGTAGATCGATGGGAGGATCGACGGGGTGCACGAAGTCCTGATAGGCATCGAAGATGAGCGCCAGCCACGGCTGCACGGGAATACCGGAGGTGGGGTCGGCCAGGCCATCTTGGGCCAGCCCGAAGGAGGACTCGAAGCACGCTTCGGCGTTGAGGGCGGGCCGGAACTCCACGATCGCAACCAGTTCGTCCTGGCCGCCGTTGTGCCACTCGTGCGGTGCGCCGGCCGGGACCGCGATGGAGTCGCCCGGTTCCAGGATTCGCTCCACGCCGTCCACCGTCATCACCATCATGCCGGACTGGATGGTAAACCGTTCCTCCTGGAACGGATGCGTGTGGGCGAGCGGGAGGAACCCGTTGGGAGTGACGGCAAGCTCGACCTGGAGAAATTCGCCGTCAGTCTCGGCGGTCGTGCGCAAGAAGGTGATCCGCTCGCCGGTGATCGGGTTCTCGATGATGTCGCCGGGGAGGGCCATGTGTAAGGGACCTTTCGTGGGGGACAAGGCCGGCGCCTTGAGGGGGACAGGGCTTGCGCCCTTTGTGGGACAGCCCTGCGGGCTGAGGGGGAGAGGGGGAGTGTCCGTTGTTCTCCTCTCCCCCACACGGCGATAGCCGTGTCCCCCACAGCGCCGCAGCGCTGTCCCCCTCGTCTTAGAAGGAGACGCAGACCGGCGCGGCGTCGTCGTCGGCGCGGAGGACAGATTCCTGCTGGAAGGCAGTTTCGTAGGTGGCGCGGATCTCTTCGATGGCGGCGCCGCTCTCGACCGCGAACTCGCGCGGGTAGAAGAGGATCACGAGTTGGGACCGCTCCTGGATGATGTCGCTATCCTCTTCCTGCCACTGGCCCATGCCGCTGATGACGGTCAGGCCGGCCGGGAAGCGCGGGGTGATCTCTTCGGCCAGGAACTCGGACCACTCGGTGGCGGTCACGGCGGTACCGTCCGGCCGGGCGGTGCCGAAGTAGAGCTCGGTGCGTGAGAACTCCTCTGCCCCGATCTCCGGTTCTTCGACGGCGCAGGCGCCGGTCGCCATTTGGGCGGTCTGGTTGGAATGATCGACAAAGACCTTGGGGAACTGGTCGCCTTCGATGAAGCCGCCGCCGGCGGCGGCGATGAGGGCGCCGGTGCAAACAGACGCGGCAAGGACAGCGCCGCGGATCGTGTTCATCGTGTTCATGCTGGTGTTGCTCCTCGTTGATGGTGGCTGGTGGTTGATGGTTGAGGTAGCGGGTGATGGGTGATGGGTGATGGGTGGTCGAAAAGGCTGACGGCTGACGGCTGATTGCTGACGGCTTCCTGACCGCGGAGCCAGGCGATCGCCGCCCACCCCGCCGCCATCCCGGCGAGGATCGCCAGAATCATGGCCGGGTCGTGAACGCTGCCGGCCGGCGTCCAATCGGACACCTGGGTCAGGGCGTAGACCGCGAACCCGAGCGCGAGCGCCCCCGCCGTCGCCGCCCACCGTTGGGCGATCGCCGACCGCGCCGCCGCCGAAGGCCGCGCTGTCAGCAACGGGTGGCAAACGACCCCCCCGAGCCTGCTGTCGACCCCCAGGACGGCTCCCGTGCCGGCGAGCAAGAGCGCGGCCTGGATGACGACGTAGAAGGCGCTCGGGTTCGGCTCGCCGGCGAGCAGGAAGTTGAGGTTCATGAACAACGCACCCAGGAGCGCGGCGTTCGTCAACGTCCCACTCAGGATGGCGAGCCCGGCCAGGAGTTGCCCCGCCATCAGGACCCAGGCCACGACGGCGGCCTGCGGGAGGAAGAAGCCGGTCACCACCCCTTCGTAGGGTGGCAATGCCACCTCCCCCCGGGCCACGCGCTCGGCCAGGAACGCGGCCGGCTGGGTCCCGTCCCACCAGGTGGGATCGGACGCCTTCTCCGCGAAGGCGCGCAGCCAGCCGAGCCCGATGAAGAGGCGCAGCGGCACCAGCAAGATGCCGTCCTTGCCGGCCTCACTGCGGAGGGCGCCGAGCACTCAGACCGTCCGGGTGGCGATGCCACCCCGGCCGTCCACGCCGTCCGTGTAGACCGTGACGAGCTGGATCATGCCTTCCATCAGGTGGGGGCCGTTGGCGCCGGGGACGAAGCAGGTGACCGCGTAGGTGCCGGGCTCGATGTCGAACTGGGCCCAGAGGGTGCCACCCGGGGAGAGAACTCCGGCACCGTTGGTGGTGATGTATTCCCACCCGTCCCAGACTGGTCCGACCTGGCCTTCGATCGGCTCGCCGGTAAGGGTCGACATCAGCGCGATCACGGCCTCGTCGGCCGTCGCCCCAGCGGGGACGGGAACGAGCGAGATCTCGTGGAGGCCGGCTCCGGCGTTGGTGATCTCCCAAATCTGCCGGCCGGACGTGATTTCGTCCGGGAGGCGGAAGTTCATATCGAAGAGCTCAACTCGGGCGTCGGCCTCCGGGGCGGTTTCCGCCACGGGTGTTCCGGTGGCTGCCACGACCTCGAAGCGGCCGGGGATGTCGGGGCGGAACGGGTCGACGACGAGGTAGCGCCCCGGGACGAAATCGACCAGGGCCGCCGCGCGACCGCCGTCGATCGGGGCGTAGTCGGGATTGCCGACGAAGAGGCCCTGGAACATCCACGTTGGCGCCTCGATCGGAACTGACTCAGCGGCGACGGCCATGTCGGCCGCGACCTGGTCGTCGGTGATGTGATCAGGGACGCGGACGACGAAGAGGTGGGCCTCGGATTCGGTGCTGTTCTCTTCGATCACCAGGGTGCGGCCGGCGCTGGCGGTCGCGGGGACATTCATGGTGTCATCGGTCAACTGAATGTGGAACTCGGGATACCCTACGAGGCGCGGATCGAGCTTGAGTGCGCTGGTGTTTGACGGGATCGGGGTTCCCTCGCTGTGGGCGAGAGTGACTGCCGCGTTCCAGGCTATGAGGGCAAGTGTTGCGGCGATGACGACGAAGCGAATAAAGGGGTGCATCGAACTGAGTCTCCCGGCACGAACGAAACGGTGTGTCTACAGATCACGGCGGAGCACCGAGGACCGATGACGTCCTGGGTCCGTGGCGCCCCGCCATGCTCTGTGCCCCACGTCTCTATCCTGTCGGAGGGGGGTGCAAAGCGCATCGGTTGTTCTACGCTATCGGGGAATTGTGTAGGGGTGAGTAGGATTGCCTAGCGGGTGTGGAAGGGGCTGACTCGTCTCCCCGTCGCCCGGGGCTGACGGCCCGGGCTAAACAAGACAGCCTCTCCGAGGCTAAATGCGTGCCGTTCGATCATTGCGAGAGGAGAACGAGGCCGTCGCGGATGGCGGCGGCGGCAGCGGCGGTCCGGGTCGAGACGTCTAGCTTGGCGAGGATGTTCCGGACGTGGTTGGAGACGGTGCGCGAGCTGATCGAGAGGAGATCGCCGATCTCGCGGTCGGAGTGACCGCGGGCGACCAGGGCGAGCACTTCGATCTCGCGTTCACTGAGGTTTTCCGAGCCAACATTCTGCTGGCTGGAGGGGACGGGCTCCAGCAAAGTGGGGCGGCCGGGAACCGCCGCCAGTGAGGTCGCCAGGTTCGTGGCGGCGGCGAGGGCGACCGAGACCGGGCGATTGCCGCCGCTGTGCCATGCCGCCTCGAAATCGTCCGGTGGGAGCGACGATCGTAGGGTCGTCATCATCTCGTCGAAGGCGGGTTGCTCGACGGTGCGTGGGGCGGCCCGGAGGTGGTCGCGGAGAGCTTCGGCGGCGGCGAGGACGCGGGCTGCGTCCTCCCATTGACCGCTGGCGGTCAGGATGTGAGCCAGGACGGTCAGCGATTGCTGGGTGGTGGGCAGGTCGTTCTGCTCGGCGGCCATCGTCAGGGGGCCGAGCAACCAGCTCGCGGCGAGCGCCTGGTTCCCAGAGAGGTGCTCGACCATCGCCATGTGCATGTCCGCCAGGGCGATGCCGCGGACCTCACCGACGGCGGTGACGATCTCGTGGCCGGAGCGGAGCAGGTCGCGAGCTTCGGCCAGCTTTCCTTCATAGAGGGCGGCTTCGGCGGCGAAGCAGAGCAGGTAGCCCCGGTTGATGGGATCGCCGTGGAGTTCGACGACGGGGGTGGCGTCGGCGATCCGGCGGCGGGCCGCGGCCAGATCGCCGGAGCTGACCGCGGTAGCGACGAGGTTGACCAACGGAGTTACGAGCGCTCGTGGCTCTCCCGTCTCGCGGCGGATGGCGATCGAGCGCTCCAGGTAGTCGAGGGCGTCTGGGTAGTCGCCCAGATCGGCGTGGGCATTGCCGAGATTGCCGTAGGCGGTCGCCAGGGCAGAGCGGTCGCCGGCCCGATCGAGGACATCCGCGGCGGCCGTCAGGCGGGCGATAGCGCGCTCGTAGGCGCCACCGACGTAGAGGAGCATGCCGTCGGCAGTTAGACCTCGACCGTAGACAGCGGGGTCGATCCTGTCTGGCGTGCGTTCGGCGATCTCCAAGGCCTTGCCCAGCCAGGCCTGGTCTTCCTGGCGAGCGTGCAGGTTCCAGAAGAACCACATCGCGCCGGTGCAGAGGCGCAGGGCCGTCTCGGCGGCCTGGGGCGTTTCGGCGGCGACGAGCCGCTGGAGGATGGCGCGGACGTCCGGTTGGATGATCTCCAGGCGGGCCATCCAGAGGGCTTGATCGGGGCCGCGTAGTTGCTGGCCGGCGGCGGCGTTCGTCTCCACCAGCCAGGTCGTCAGCCGCTCGCTCGTCTCGGTCATCAGGCCGGAGGCGTGGAGGAGCTCGCGGGCGTACTCGCGGACCGTGTCGTACATCTGCCAGAGCGGCTCGTTCGGTTCCGGGTAGGCGGCGAGCGTCAACAGGTTGGCATCAACCAGAGTGCCGATCGCGTCGAGCGCTTCGATGGCCATGATCTCCGGATCGCCGGAATCTCCTAGATCGGTGGGGTGGGCGACCCGAACGGCGCCGTCCAGCGGCCACGAGGCCGAGAACCCTCCCAGGCGGATGAACCACTCGCGGGCTGGCCCAGGAAGGAGGTCGACGCTCCAGGCGATCGCGTCGCGCATGGTCCGATGGCGCGGTTGGGCGTCCCTTTGTCCAGTGGTGAGGACGGGCAGCATCCGCTCCAGGGCGTGGAGGAGGGAGTCGGCGGTGAGGTGGCTCATGCGGGCGGCGGCGAGTTCGATCGCCAGGGGAAGGCCATCGAGCCGGCGGCAGATCGCCGAGATGGTGCGGATGTCCGCCTCGCCTGGACTGTAGGCCGGGCGGATGGCCCGGACCCGCTCCAGAAAGAGGGCAACTGCGTCAGAGACGTGAGAGGTGAGTCGTGAGTCGTGAGTGGAATCTTCTTGCACACGTCTCACGTCTCGCATCTCACGACTCACCGGCAGCGGCGCGACGGGAATCTCCTGCTCCTCTGAGATCCGGAGCCGCATCCGGCTGGTCGCCAGGATACGGAGGTCCGGGCAGGCGGCCAGCAGGTCGGCGATGCGCGGCGCGACGGGTAGGAGGTGCTCCAGGTTATCGAGCACGAGCAGGGCGGGCTGGCCGCGCAGGGCGGCGACGATGCGCGCCAGCCAGGGAATCTCCCCTTCGGCCGGGAGCCCCAGTGCGGTGCCGATCGCCCTGGGGACGAGCAGCGCGTCGGAGACGGACGCGAGGGGCACGAATGCCACCCTGGCGAAGTGATGGTCCGCGCTGATCGCCGCGAGATGAAGGGCGAGCCGGGTCTTACCGACGCCCCCGGTACCGGTCAGGGTGATGAGACGGCGGGGACCGTGGAGCAACAGTTCCTGGCCGGCCGCGATCTCTGTCTCGCGCCCGATGAACGGGTTCGCGGGAGGAGCGGGCAGGGAGATGTGGTCCCGGTCAGGATTGCCCGGGAATGGCGGCAGGTGGGTGACGGAGTGGGCGGTAGGATTCGGGGCAGGTGGGGCGGACACAGGCAATCCTTCGGTCCGGGCCCCACCGGCGGTGACCTCGCTATGATGCCTGCTCCGCCCGGCCGCGTCCAGCTTGAGAATTCGCCCGGGAACCCGAGATTGCTGATCGCCTCCGTTCAATTCGTGTGCTCCGCATGCGTGGCGACCGGCGAAATCGGACGGTCGTGACGCCGAGGCCGGCGGCGACGAGCATGGCGCCCCCAACCTGGATGATGGTCATGGGCTCGCCCAGGATGGTCGCCGCCAGTCCCACGCCCACCACAGGAATCAAGGTGCCGACAATCCCGACTTCGGTTGCTTCGAGATGGGCCAGGCCATGTGCCCACAGGAAATGGGCCATGGCCGAGCCGCCGAGCCCGAGGAGCAGGACCCAGCCGATCGCCGCCGGGGTGAATCGTGCCCGGCCCGTCTGTCGAGCCCTCGTACAGTGCGCCGGGGAGTAGGGTCACCATGCCGATCACGACGCTGCCGGTGAGAATTGGCAGGGAGACGCTGCCGGCGAACGCCCACCGTCCTGTGACGGTATAGACCGCGAACCACACCCCGGCGAAGAGCGTGAGCAGGCCGCCTCGCATGGAGAACTCGCCGGAGTCGCCACCGTCTTGGAGGATAACGGCCGTGACGCCGCCGACGGCGAGCAGCAAGCCGATGATGCGTCTGGCCGTCAATCGCTCCCGCAAGAGCATTGCGCCAAGGGCGGCGGTGACGATCGGAACCGCGCCTTCAATAATCAGTGTGGCGTTCATCGCGTTGATGTGTTCCAGGCCGATATTCTGGAACGTGAATGCAAACGTGACGCCGCTGATTCCGAGGATCGTCGGCGTTGTCCCAAAATCGGGCCGGATTCGCATGCGGTAACAGATGGCGAGGAGTGCGGCGGACGCGACCAGAAACCGCGCGAATGCGAGGGTGAGCGGCCCCAAATCGCGAAGAGCCGCCTCGCTGGCAATGGTCGATATGCCGATGAGGACCGCTCCGATCGCGAGGGCGATCAACGAGCCGGCGCGCGGCGAAACGTGAACCCCGATGCCTGCAAGGTCTGGAATGCGGAGCGCGGATGCACGGACGGCCATCACGGGGGTCCTCTTCCGGGGGACGGGGTGAATCGGCTACGAGGCAACTGAATGCCGGCCTTTGGGTGGTCCCCACTGAAGATGATCATGCCCGTCGCGATGCGTACTCACATCAGCAGAAGTACGAATTTGGGGTGTGATGAGACCCCGGCATATCTACTGAACAGGACGAACGAGTAGATCAACGGATGGCATGGGAAGCGTCAATGCGTACCGTCGTGGTTGGCCGGGGATTCGTTCCGGCCGACAGATCAGAGCTGATAAATCAGCACGAACAGGACGCAGACCACCATGGCATTCCCCCGAATCGATCACCCCGAGTTCGCCGAGTTCATCCGGCGGTTCTATGGCATTAGCCAGCCGGAGGGGACGGCGCAACGGCAGCCATCCCCGGGGCGAACAGATGCGCCCGGTTCCGATTCCCGTGAGACTACGACTGCTGAGATGGCGGCGGGTCGCAGGGGTTCCCGGCGCATCGGTCCTGAATTGGAGGGTTAGGGTGCCCCGGAGCCATTGGCGCCGATGGGACTGACGGGTCTCGATACGGAAATGGTGTTCCGTTCTGTAGGGGCGGACCTGTGTGTCCGCCCGGCGACCGACCACGACGTGCCGGGATGGGAATCATCGTTCCCAATGCGGAATCCGGCGGTTGGTCATCGGGCGGACACATAGATCCGCCCCTACGTGATGAGGCAGGGCGTCGAAGACGAACCTAGGCGAAGGGCTGCCGGGCTCGTGTTCCGGGGCTAGGCCGAGGCCACATGCTCCCGAACGAGGCCGTCGCGGAGGGCGACGGCGGTGGCCGCGGTCCGCGTTGAGACGTCGAGCTTGGCGAGGATGCGGCCGACATGGCTTGAGGCGGTACGGCTAGAGATGAACAGCCGCTCGCCGATCTCGCGGTCGGAGAGGCCCAGGACCAGGAGGTTCAGGACGGACTCTTCGCGCTCGGTGAATAGCCCCCCGTCGACCGAGGATGCGCCAGAGATGGCGGCGGGGCTGCGAGGAGCGGCCGGCGCCGGAAGTTGCTGGATGAGTGTCGAAGCGAGGCCGATCGCTTCATTCAGAGCGAGATCGGCCGGAGTTGTGCGGCCACGCCGATCGGCGGCGGCGAACGTCTCTGCGCCAAGTGCAACGCGGGCCTGCCGGGTCATCCCTTCCACATGTGATTGGTCCACCGGACGGACTGATGTGCCCATTCCCTCGCGAATGCCGCCCGCCGCGCCGAGCATCCGGGCGGCGGCCTCGGGCTGGTTCGCATCCAGGAGGACACCCGCCAGGATGTCGATCGCGGCGGCAGCGTTCGGGCGAGCGTCCATCTCGCGTGCCCGTTCCAGGGCTTCGCGCACGCGGCTCGCGGCGGCGTGGGTCTCACCGGCCAGCCGGTGGGCCAGGGCCAGGTTGGTGGAGGCCAACGCCATGCCATTGAGATCCGGAATCTGGCTTAGTCGGGCCAGCGCAGTCGAGAGCATGTCGCGCGCTTCGGAGATTCGACCCTCGAACAAGGCGATCTCGCCGCGGAAGTAGAGGACATAGGCAATGTCACTCGGCTCGCCGATCTCCTCGATATACGGCGCCGCCTCCTCCAGCCGCTCCTTGGCGCCGGTCAAATTGCCCTCACAGGTCAGCGCCGCACCCATGTTTATCAGCAGTGCTACCCGGCGACGCGGATCACCGCGTTCGCGGCGGTACTCGGCGGCGGCAGCGTAGAGCTCGCGGGAGCGAGCGTACTCGCCTCGCTCGGCGAGGACGGTTCCGTAGTTGCTCTGCGCGGCGGCGACGGCGTCGAGGTCGCCGCCCCTTCGCAGCGCGGTAATAGCCGCCGCCATGCGCACGTCTGCTTCTGCAAAATCGCCGGCGGTGGCCATGCGCATCCCGTGCGCCATCATGCCGCGTCCGAGGAGTGTCGGGTCGACCGAGTCGGGGTTGGCTTCGGCGATCTCCAGCGCCCGGACCAGCAGGCGGGACTCCTCCCGCATCAGTCCACGGGTTTCCCAATAGAACCAGGCAGCTTTGGTCGTGAGGGAGAGAGCAGTCTGGGCATCGTCGTGATCGAGCGCCCAAGCAGTGATCGCGCGGAAGTTGGCCCGTTCCGCATCCAACTTGGCGAGCCAGACTGCCTGATTTGGACCCCGGATCTCGGCCGAAGCACGGTCGTTGAGGTCGGCCAACCACCCGGCGAGTCGCCGGGCAATGAGGTCGGCGTCGCCGGACTCATCGAGGAGGTCGCGGGCGTGCTCGCGGATCGTTTCGAGCATGGTGTAGCGCGGCTCGGCGAACTGGTCCGGCGTCGATATGAGATGGAGCAAGCTGGAATCGACCAGGACGCCGATCGCGTCGAGGACAGAGGGAATGCCGAGGTCGAGGGGCTCATCGCCCTCGCTGGCGACCGCCTCTGCGGCCTCCAGGGTCCAGCCCCCGGCGAAGATGCCGAGGCGGGCGAAGACGGTCTTGGTGTGATCGTCGAGCAGGCCCACACTCCAGGAGATGGCGTCGCGCATTGTTCGCTGGCGCGGAGGAGCATCGCGGGGACCGCCGGTCAGGAGCGGAAGCCGCCGTTCCAGCCGGGCGAGCAGGGCGGCAGGGGGCAGATAGGCGATTCTGGCCGCGGCAAGCTCGATCGCGAGCGGAAGGCCGTCCAGGCGGCGGCAGATCTCGTTGACGGCGGCGGCGTTCGCCTCTGTCAATAGGAAGCCGGGTTGGACCGCCCTGGCGCGTTCGGTGAAGAGGGTCACCGCGTCGGAGACGTGAGACGTGAGTCGTGAGTCGTGAGTGGAGTCTTCTTGCTCACGTCTCGCGTCTCGCGTCTCACGACTTACCGGTAGGGGAGCGACTGGGAATTCCTGTTCGTCGGAGAGGCGGAGGGGGATCCGGCTGGTCGTGAGGATGCGCAGGCTTGGGCAGGCGGTCAGAAGAGACGCCAGGGCGGGAGCGCCATCGACGATCTGCTCCAGGTTGTCGAGGACAAGGAGGGTCTCGCGGTCGCGCAGGGCGGCGGCCAGGCCGTTGCTCCAGGCCTGTACCGGGCAGGCGACCTGGTCGGCGGCGATACCGAGGGCGAGCGCGACCGTGCGAGGCAGGAGGGTCGGGTCGGTCGTCTGGGCCAGGGAGACGAAGGCGATGTCGCCGGCAAAGCGATCGGCGAGGGCGGTGGCGACGCGGAGCGCGAGGCGGGTCTTGCCCACGCCGCCGGGGCCGGTCAGGGTGACGAGACGGCGGCGGCCGGCGGAGACCAGATTACACAGCAACTCGGTTTCGCGGTCCCGGCCAAACAGCGGTGTCGGGACGTGTGGCAACTGCGTGGGCCAGGGTTGAGCATCACGCCTGGGAGTTGAGGGAACCGCAGCCGGGTGGACCGGGTGCGCGGGGTGCGCGAGCTGGGCTGGCTGGGCGATATGGACTGACGATCGGACGAGGTGGACCGGAGCTGTCGCGGACATGAAGGTTGCCGTCCCTGGTTACCCGTCCGGCGTGCGCCGCCGGCCATGTGTGCGCACGCGCGGGATTCCCGTTGGAGATCGTATCCGTGCCCTGACCGGTGCCAGGAGTGCCGACGATCTAAGGCTACGTACGGGCCAGGGGTGTCCGCATCGGCAGGATTGCCGACTTTTCAAGATCGCGCGTAGCAAAAACCCGTGGTCAATGTTGATGACCACGGGTTCACGACGGCGAATTGTCCGGTGTCGGCGTTTGTGGTGGGCGGGCTAGGAGCCGACCGGCCCTCGGGGCGCGTTCTCACGGATAAACGCTTCGACTTCGGTCGGGGTATGCTGCGCGCAGGTCCATGACCGGGTATTTGAGGTTGTTGGGCAGGTAGAGGTGGAAGGTGACCTGGATGGGCTCGACGCGCTCGATCTCGGCCCACCAGTCGTAGAGCGTCGGCAGCCAGTTGAAGCGGTCGCACTGGATGCGCCAGAGGGCGACGCCGGCGCCGCGCTCGTAGGTGAGGGCTTCGCCGAAGTAGACGGTTGCGCCCTGGCGCTCCACCAAGAGCTTGACGTCGTCGTAGTGGCGCGGGGAGCCCTTGAGTGAAAATCGGTAGCCGGTGCCGGTCGGAACGGTCCAGGTATCGCCGGGGTTAATCGCCTGCGGTACGTCCCCGCTGCCAAGCACACGCCGCAAAAGTCGATTCATGCCGCCGGATCCTCCGCCGTCCCCTGATTGTGGGCCCCTGGTCCGCGTTGCGGTTGGTGGCCCGTTCCCCACGTCCTCGCTGCCGCGATTGTACCCCGTTGGGATGTTCAGGCGGCCGCGACGGTTTTGGCCGCGCCGCGGCGCATGATGGTCAGGGCACCGGTCACCTGGAGGATGAGGGGGCCGCCGATGCCGACGAGGAGTCCGGAGAGGGCCAGGGTCCATTCCGGGGTGAGAACTGGCGTCAGCCAGCCAACGAGCGCGAAACCCGCCGCGCCCGCCGCCGTGATCGCGGCCGTCCAGGAGGCGTAGACCCGGCCCCGGAGGGCGTCCGGGACGGCTTCCGCCAGGCAGGTCTGGAAGGCGATCACCGCCAGGGCATCGGCGAAGCCGAAGCAGAAGACCAGGGCATAGACGAGGGGCAGCGGCGGGATCGTGAACACGGGCAGGAGGAAGAGCGGTCCGAGATAGCCGACCGCCATCAGCCAACCCCGGCCTAGGCGGCGCTCGATCCGGCTGGCGATGAGGGCGCCGACCACGACGCCGCTGGCCATGAAGGTCGTCAGGAGGGCATAGGCCGCTTCGGCGCGATCGCCCAGACCGGCACTACGCTCCATATAGGCGACTCCGGCGATGACGAGGGCAGCGCCGACCACCTGCCAGAGGGATTCGATCGCGGTGATCCCGCGGACAACCCGGTTTCGCCACATCACACCAAGGCCGACGCGCAGATCCGCCCAGGCACCCGCGAGTCCACTGGCAGCCGCGGCGATCTCCGCGGCGCTGCGCTCCAGCGGCGGCAGGATCAGGCGCGTCAGGCACAGGAAAGAAGCGGCGAAGGCGAGCGCTTGGAGCCAAAAGGCGGGCTCGGGGCCGACGACCGCGATCAGGCCAGCGCCGATGGCGGGGACCAGGACGCGGACGACGGCCCCGGTCACCTGGGCGAGCGACAGGGCCCGGACGAGTCGGTCCTTGCCGGCGACTGCCGGGACGGCCGCCATCTCGGCGGGCCGGCCGATGGCGTTCCCAATGCCGACAAGGGCGGCAATGAGTGCAATCTGCCAGACGACGGCGGCAAACGGAATTAGCGCGACGAGCAGGGCGCGTTCGGCGTCGGCCGCCAGCATCAACTTCCGGCGGTCGATGCGGTCGAGCAGAACGCCGGCGACCGGGGAGAGCAAGACTCGGGGGACGGTCTGGACGACGGCGATCACGCCGACCAGGCGCTCGGAGCCGGTCATGTCGTAGACGAGGAGAGGGAGCGCAACCATCGCCAAGGCCTCGCCGGCGCCCGACCAGAGCTGGGCGAGCCAGAGGCGGCGGTAGTTGGCATCGGCGAGGATCTCGCGGTAGCTGGTTCCCCGGGGTTCGACATCTGGCCGATGTCCCACGTCGTTGACTTCGGCCGGTAGGGGCAAGGAATCAGCGTCAATATCGGCGGTGGGCGCGGTGACTGTCTGCATAGGGTCATCTTCGCTGGTTTACCCGGTTGGGGCCATGGGCGCTTTTTTTGCATCTCGCCGCCCAGATCCTCCTGGGTCGATCCATATAACCCGGCTGGGGGCAGGGTGCGAGATTCCCCAACGATCCGACCGGGGCCGGGCACTCCTTCGTGAAAGGGACACGCTTGCCAAATGACCGACCTGGCTTCACCCGAGTTGCTTCCTACGTCCTCGGGGCCTGGGTGGGCCATGCCCGAAGGGCCGAATGCTGGATGACTGGGTGGGAACGATTCGGTCTAGGCTATGATCCCTGGTCGTCGCGACCCAATTGGGAAGCGTTGCGTCATGGGTTCATTGGCCGTGCCACGGGGCAACCGGGCGGTGAGCCGTCGCTGAGGGTTTGAAGGCTGATGAAGATTGGCGTGGTCCTCCCGATCGCGGAGGGCGAAACCAAAGAGACCCCGCGCTACAGCGTGATCCGCGACCTGGGCTTGCTGGCGGAGCGGAGCGGGTTCGACTCGATCTGGATCTACGATCACCTGCTCTTCCGCCGTGGGGACAATCCGACTGTCGGTATCTGGGAAGCGTGGACCCTGCTTACCGCCCTGGCGGAAGCGACCGAGCGGGTCGAGATCGGCTCGATCGTCCTCTGCTCGCCGTTCCGCAATCCCGCCCTGCTGGCCAAGATGGCCGATACTCTCGACGAGGTCAGCAATGGCCGCTTGATTCTTGGAATCGGCGCTGGGTGGCACGAGCCGGAGTTCTCCGCGTTCGGCTACCCCTTCGATCATCTGGTCGATCGCTTCGAAGAGGCGCTCAAGATCATCAATCCGCTCCTGAAGACGAGCAAGGTTGATTTCCAGGGCACCTATTCGAGCGCGAAGGACGGCGAGCTGCGGCCGCGCGGACCGCGCCCGGATGGCCCTCCGATTCTGGTTGCCTCATTCAAGCCGCGGATGCTGCGCCTGACGGCGCAGTACGCCGACATGTGGAACACGGCCTGGCTGGGCAACGCGGACAATCTGGCGTCGCGGATCGAAGAGTTCCATGCAGCTTGCGACGAGGTGGGGCGGCCTCGGAACGAGATCGAGATCACCGTCGGCCTCAACGTCGCCTACCCTGAGCCGGGCGATACTTCGAGCGAGCCTGTCGACCCGACGAAGACGCTTACCGGTACTCCCGAGGAAATGGCTGCCGAGTTCAAGCGCTACGAATCGATGGGCGTCGGGCACTTGATCTGCGGCGTCAACCCGAACACGGAATCTGGCATCTCCCGGTTCGCGGAAGCACTGGCGGCGTACCGGGCGCTCTAGTCGTGTGTCCATGCTGATTTGTCGGCGGTGACGCCGTACGGAGCATGCCTCGCTTCTACGTCGAACCCGTAACCTGTAGAAATAGCTTGGGATCCGTGAACGCCGCTGCCCCTGATATCCAGGGGCAGCGGCGTTATTTTCGGCCGATTTCAGATTCCTGAAAGATTCTCGTTGCAATCTGTCGATTTTCGGTCATGCCGGACGACTACCTTGTGACGGCGAGCTACGCGGCGCGCCGCTCCGAAGGAGGGGTCGCAATGGCAACCGAACGGACCTCGAACGAGCGCCAACATCCGACTGATTTGGCCGCCTGCAAAGGACCGTAATTCGGTTGACTGCTCTGGTTTTGGAGTGTATACTCCAAATATGGAGTGCGGAGTATCGCACCCAGTTGCAGAAGGGTTCACTCGATCATGGCTCGCGTTGACGTCCGCTCCATCCGCCGCGATCAGATCCTGGAAGCGGCCGAACACCTCGTGGCACAGCGGGGCTGGGCGCAAACCTCGTTTGCCGAGATCTGCCGGGAAGCCGGCGTATCCAACGGCGTCCTCACCTACCACTTCAAGGATAAGGAGGATCTCCTCCTTGCCCTCTACGAGCGCACCTCGTGCGCATGGAAAGAGCACTTCAGCACCGAGTGCTCGGGTGCAATCGGGGAAGGGATCGATTCCTTCCTGCCTCTGGTGCGCGAGGCCGCGACGGCGGTCGAGGAGAACCCACAGGTCTTTCTCCTGCTGCTGCACTACCTCTCCGAAGCTCCGGATCACCCGGACGTACGGGAGCGGATTCAAGGGATGTTCGCCGAGATGCGGGCAAAGGTGGGCGCGACGGTCGCCGCCGCCTGGGATACCCAGGGCATCGCCGGTGACGCCACGGTGGCGGCCGGGGTCCTACAGAGTGCGATGGCAGGGTTCCTGATCATGCGCGCCGCGCTCGGGGTCAAGGTTCCGCCGGAGGAGATGGCCCGGATGTTGAATCTCTACGTTCAGTCGCCACCTCCCGTATGTGCTTCGTCCGCCGGCTGCGCCGATGTCACAACTGAGGCGCCGGAAGCGTCTTTCAAGTAGTACCCGCACCGAAACCCATCAACCCGAGTTTCCGCGCGGGATACGCGCCGGATGGGGTCATGTACTCCAAATGGCTTAGGCATGTGCAGAGTCGTTGGGGGCGGCTAGGTAACCTTGCGGAGCGGTAGGTACATAGTGCAGGTATCCAAAATACGTAACCCTACCGCTGTCAACGCCCTCCGTACTTGCCAAACTGGGTGACATCGGACTTGGGTCCTGGCTCGATCGGGTCGGGGCGGAAGGTTCAGCAAGAGGAACGGAAGATTCTGGGAAGGACCAGGACTTAGGCTCCTCTTAGAACGTTCGGGCAAGGTGGTGACACCGAACCGACGAGGTGTTGAAGGCCCAGGTCCGACTTGCTGCCGGAACGCAACAGTTCCGTCACAGGTCGGCAAAAGCCCCGCCACATCCCGCCCGTAGCCTGGACATTAGTGACACACCCGGCTCGCTGGGGCGTTATACGGACACAAAACCGGGACCCAAAAAGGCCCCGGCGGAATCCGAAGAAGCAGGAGCTCGAAATGGCCTCTCTCGCGCGTCAAGCCTTTCCAACAATCCACGTTCCGGCAGTGAATCTGCCTCGACCAAGCCTGCGTGGTGTCGGGATCGGCGCGACTGCGGTCTTCGGGGTTCTGCTCGCCGACGCGATGATCAACGACCAGACGCGGTTCGACGTCGAGTCGATGAAGGCGATCCAGTCGATCAACTTCCCCGGCATCGATACTGCCATCAGTTTCCTGGAGGTCCTGACCGATTCCAGCGGCGCGGTCGCGCTCTGGATGGCGGCGATGGTCCTGCTTCTCAGCCTGCGCTGGTGGCTGCCGGCGGCCGCGATGTCCCTGCTCCCGGTCGGCGGCGTGATCAACTACGCCATCGGCGAGATGCTGGTCGAGCGCACCCGCCCGCACCTCGACGAGTTGACTCGCGTCAGCTCCAACTATGAAGAGCGCTCCTTCCCGAGCGGCCATGTCCAGGGCGCCGTGATGCTCTGGGGTCTGGCCTTCGTGATCGCGGGGCGGATCGCCTTCGCCCCGCTCCGGTACGCGGTTCGCGGTCTGAGCGTGGGCATCCTGGCAACCATCGGCGTCGCCCGGGTTTGGGACGGCGCGCACTGGCCGACCGACGTCCTCGCCGCCTACGCCCTGGGCGCGATGATGATCGTCCCGATCGTTGCGGTCTACCGCAAGCTGGACGCGCTCGATCTGGCTGAGGGCCGGCTGCCGCTGATCAAGGCCGCCTACATGCCGCACGACGAGAGTGTCCCGCACGCTCACGCTCTGACCAGCCTGGTCCGCTTCAACGGCGAGACGGTCTCGAAGGTCTACGCTCCCGGCATCCTGCCCCGCGCGATCTACTTCGCGGCGTTCCAGGCAGCCTTCCCGTACATGAACAACAAGCTGGCCCTGCGGGCCGCGGTTGCCCGGCGCAACCTGGCCGGTCTCCTGACCGAGTACTGGTACGGTGAGAACCACGTTGCCAAGGCGGTCGGAATCGAGACGGTCGAAGGACGCACGGCCCTGGTGGGAGCGTTCGTCACCGGCCACGAGCCGACCGACAAAGTCGCCGCGAAGGCCTTCCTCCGCGACCTGCGTGATCGCTTCGATGAGGCCGGCCTGCCGACCTGGCAGATCGATCCGCGCCAGCCGCGGGCGGTCGACAACATCCTCGAGACGGCGGATGGCCGCTACATGGTCGTCGACCTCGAATCCGGACTGGTCTCACCGCTCGCCTCGCGGCGTACGTGGGGCCGGGCAATCGCCCGGAGCAAGGTCCCCTTCTTCGACGAGGTCTTCTACGACGTGACCCGCGCCTACGTCGCTCAGGAAGAGACCGCGATGCGGGCCAAGATGGGCGATGCCCGGTTCGAGGAACTGGTCGCGACGCTGGACGAGGCTGAGGCCGAGACTGTCGCCTGGCAGAAGAGCGAGCCGCGCCTCTGGAGCAAGCTGGCCAAGGTCGTGACGGTGATGGTTCAGGTCCACAAATGGCCGGCCCGCACCCGAGCGATGCTCCAGGGCAGCCAGGAGAAGGGCACTGCCTGGACCGAGAACTCCGTCGCCATCTGGGAGCGTGAGGGCAGGATCACGGCCGATGAGGCAGTCATGCTGCGCGGTCAGATCGCGGAGCCGACCTTCCAGGCGATGCTGCCTTACCTGGGTGCGCACTTCGTGATTAGCATCCCGCTCCGCTTCCCCCTCGGCAGCATCGTCCGCCCGATCATGGTGGCCGGCGCGCTGGGAGTGGCAACGATCCGGTTCTTCCGTGGTCAGATCGACCGCGAGACCTTCAAGGTGCAGGCGAGCATCCACTCACCCCTGGTGATGATCCTCTCGGGCGTCCCGGGCTTCGGCTCCTTCGCCTACCTGGCCGCGAAGCCGGTTCGCGCCAACCGCCTCCTGCTCCGGGCTGTGACCGACAGCGCGATGCAGAAGGCCCCGAAGAATCTCTACGAGCGCAGCGGCATCCGGCGCTTCATCGCCCGACCGGTAGGCAGCGCGGCGCCGGTGGCTGGGACCGAGATCACCATGGTCGACGTCCCGGCCGCAATCCCGGCTCTGCCGCGCACCTCGCGGACACCCGCTACCCCGGTCGCGCCAGCCTTCCCTGCCTTCGCCTCGGCGTTGGCGACCTGGTCGAATGATGCACGCATTCCGGCACTGGCCGCATCGGCAACTCCTGCCGCGGCGATCGGGACGGATCCAACACCCACTTACTCCGCGACGAGCTGGTACATGAAGCGGGAGAAATCCCGGCCGGCGGATCGCTTGAAGCTCCAAACTGGCCTCGCCGGACTCACCGCCATGGTGGGCCTGACGGACGCCGCAAGCTGGGCCAACGCCTGGCCCTTGACACCATCGGGTCCGACCGCAATCAGGGCGGACCCGACCGAAGAGCAACCAGCTCCCTTCGCCGCCTGATCCAGCCAATATGGCGGCGACATCTCCAATTTCCCATTCCCCACCTCCCCCTCTCAAGTACAGCGGCCGCCCTGGATTCCGGGGCGGCCGTTGTTGTTTTCAGCAGAAAGATCAGCATAACCAGGGAAGCTTCAGCCCGGGGCTGAAAGACTCCGGGCCAGCTCCACGAGCCGGCTGAAGACCGGCTGGTAGATGGACGGGCAGCTTTTCGGTTGTCTATGGCCGGTCATTCATGTAGGGTCGCTACCAGGGGCAAAGTGGGAGTCGGACAATGCACGAAAGGCTGCGGGAATGGCGAGGAGCGAACTCACAATTGAACAGACGCTGACGTTGCTCGCCGAGGCGCCGCGACGGATTGCGGAGTTCACTGGAAGGTTGTCTCCGGTGCAGCTCCGGTCGCGGCCCGCCTCGGACGAGTGGTCGATCAACGACATCCTTGCCCATCTTCGCTCCTGCTCGGACATGTGGGGCGGCGGTATCGCGACGATTCTCTCTGAGGATCGGCCGACATTTCGAGCGATTAATCCCACCACCTGGATCCTGCAGACAGACTACCCCGATCTGGAGTTCCGTCCCTCGTTCATGTCCTTCGCCGAACAGCGTGCCGACCTCGTGGTGACGCTCACGGCACTCTCCCCCAAAGACTGGGAGCGGTCAGGAACCGTGACCGGCGCAGGCGCACCGCTGGAGCGAACGATCCGATCATTCGCCGAGCGCCTGGTTATCCATGAGCGGTCGCACATCAAGCAGATCGAGCGGGTGGCGGTGGTAGTGCGCAGGTAGGGGCGTGACATGACGCCGTGTGGGCTCGGCCCGTTACTCGTCCGTGCGGCGTTGGCGGCGCTTGGGTCTCCGCATAGCGGTCGCGGCGCGGTAGTCGACTCGGACGAGGCGAGGATCGTGGCCCCTCCGTGTCCAGGAGGAGCGTCACGCCCGCACGCCGATGCGGCCGACGGCGCCAGTTAGACCGACACATCCGATGCACCCAACGCAGCCCTTGCAGTTCACGCAGCCGATGCAGCCAATGCAACCCGCACAGCCGACGTTGGCCAGGCCGCCGAGAATGCCGGCCGAGCCTACGACGCCGATGCTTAACGCGACGCCCGCGCTGCCGACGACCGCGGCGGAGCCGCCGACGCCGACGCTGGCGGTCACGCCCGCCGTGCCGACGACACCCGCGGAGCCGATGACACCGGCCGAATCGACCACTCCTGACGCGCCGACGACCCCCGCTGCGCCGGTCACGCCGGCCGAGCCTACGACCCCTGAGGAGTCGGTGACCGCCGCCGAGCGCCAGACACGCGCCTCGCCGTTTGGTGCAATTGAACTCGTCAACTCATCCCAGCGCTGGTTGTCGGGGTGGTCGAACGCCTGGCGGATTCTCTTCTTGACGATCGTGCCGCGGCCCATCAGGAGCTCCTCCAGGGTGTGCAATACGCTTGGACGAGACGGTTGCGGTTGCCTCTCTCAAAGCATGCAGGTGCGTGGATGGCTTTGCGGTCGATGTCGGCGAACCCCCTTGCCACCCCGGCCATCTCGGTCGAATCGCCGCAGGGGCGACATGCTACGCAGTTGCCACCCCGAATGCAAGCACGTGCGCAGCCTCATTCGGCGAGATTAGCGCCTCTGCGAGGCGCATGAGCCGGTCCAGAGGGTAATGCCGACCCTGGCCGAGCGTGTCGGATGGTTAGATCCCGTGGAAGAGCAGGTCAACCACCTCGTCGGCCAGGGTCTCGGCGGGGGGTGACTCCCGGCCGAGGACTTTGTCGAACCGCCATGCCCGGACCTCGCCCATGGCGAGAATCATGAACAGGCGCGCGGCGACCTCCGGCGGAGTCCGCGAGAAGGCTCCGTCAGCGGCTGCGGCATGAAAGGCCGGCACAATTTCGGACGTGAGATCTGCCTTGGTGTGGTCGTGGTCGATCGTACCGGCGTGGATTCTCGGCGCGATGTGATGTTGGAAATCATTGAACAGGCGGGTGACGTCGCCCTTGGTCGAATCCAGGGCGAAAATCACAGCCGCGCGTAGCCGGTCCGGGAACGGCGTGTCACCGCCGAGGCATGAGATAAACCCGGCGAGCAGTCGATCGACCTCGCGGTTGAAGACCTGAAGGAAGAGGTCGTCCTTGTTCTTGAAGTGGTAGTAGGGCGCTCCCTTGGTCATGCCGGCCGCCTCGGCGATCTCCTGCATGGAGACCTCGGCGTAGGAGCGCTGGACGAAGAGATCGTAGGCGACGTCGAGTAAGGCTTCTTTGCCCGGGGTGGTGGTTCTGGCGGTCATCGGTCGGTCCTTTAGCGGGTGTTAGTGGGCGGCGTCGCGTCATTCTCGCAGGTGCAACGGCGGCTGATCGGGCCGGTATCGAGGGATCATCGCACATCGCTTGACTATTTTGCTTTGCATGATAATATACTGAGTGAGTGGTTAGTATGTCAATGGTGACCCCACGATCCTTCGTCCTGGTTGGACACCCACCTATCGCTTTGGAGGAACATTTCCGATGGCTTCGTCCCATCCGGCTGCTCGCGCCGCTCTTAGGCGAGGCGGGCCGCTCATTCGCTGGGCCCGCTTCGCCGCCGAGCACCCCGGTAAGGTGTTGCTTGGCTGGGTTGTCGCCCTCGCTCTCCTCATCGGCGTCATGGCCGCCTGGGGCGGCGAGTTCGCCGACTCCTTCACGATTCCCGGCACCGAGTCGCAGGACGCTGTCGACCTCCTGCAAGAGCGCTTCCCCTCCCAGGCCGGGGATACCGCCCAGATCGTCTTCCAGTCCGACGCGGGCGTAACTGATCCTGTCGTGCAGGCCAGGATCGACGGGTTCCTGGCCGAGGCAGCTGCGCTGCCCGAGGTCGTCAGCGTCTCATCTCCGTACACCAGTGACGGCGTATCCCCGGACGGCACCATCGCCTATTCAACGGTCCAGTACGCGGTCGCAGGCAGTGATGTCGCGCCCGAGAGCTTCGACGCCCTGACGAACCTGATCGACTCCTCCGATGACGACGGCCTGCGGATCGAGGCGGGCGGATCCGTCATCACCTCGAACGAGATTGCGCCGCCGGGCGAGTCCGAGTTGATCGGCATCGCGGCCGCCGTCATCATCCTGCTCCTGACCTTCGGGTCCGTCGTGGCGATGGGCTTGCCGATCGTTACCGCCCTGATCGGCGTCGGCATCGGCTTCATCTTTACCGCGATCTCGGCCGCCTTCCTCGACATGGCTACCCTGACGACGGCCTTCACCTCGATGATCGGCCTTGGAGTCGGCATCGACTACGCCCTTTTCGTCGTCACTCGCTTCCGTGAGGGGCGAGCGGCCGGAATGAGTGTCCCCGCGGCGGTCGTTCAGGCGGTCGATACAGCGGGACGGGCGGTGATGTTCGCCGGCACGATCGTGATGATTGCCCTACTTGGGCTGTTCGCGGTCGGCATCCCGTTCGTCGCCAACCTGGGTGTGGCTGGTGCCCTGGTGGTCTTTGCCAGCGTCCTGGTTGCCGTCGGCCTGATGCCCGCCCTGCTGGGTCTCCTGGGGACTTCAATCGATCGCTGGCGCTTGCCGGTGGGCAAGCACGTTGAGGTCGATCGCACCGTCGGTTCCCGCCTGACCCGCACGATCCAGAAGAAGCCGCTGGCGTGGCTGGGCGGTGGGCTGATTGTGACGTTGCTGCTCGCATCGCCGGTCCTCGATGTTCAGCTCGGCTCGTCCGACTCCGGCAATAACCCCGAGGAATTCCGCTCCCGGCGCGCCTACGACCTGCTTGCTGAAGGGTTTGGACCCGGATTCAATGGCCCGCTGGTGGTGACCTTCGAACGGGAAGGCGGGCTCGATCAGGCGACCCTGGACAATCTTTCCGCCGCTATCTCTGGAACCGAGGGCGTCGTCTTTACCTCACCGGCGCAGGCCAACGAGGCGGGCGACACAGCGGTGATGCAGGTCATCCCGTCGACGTCACCACAGGACATCAAGACCGAAGAGCTGATCTCTACCCTGCGCGATGACGTGATTCCGCAGGCATTGGTTGGCTCGGGCACCCACGCGTATGTCGGTGGCGCGACGGCGACCTTCGTCGACCTAGGCGTCAAGATCTCGGAGCGTCTGCCAATCTTCATCCTGGTCGTGATCGGACTAAGCGTCGTCGTCCTGATGGCCGTCTTCCGTTCAGTCTTGATCCCGCTCAAGGCGGCAATCCTCAATCTACTCTCGTTTGGGGCGGCCTACGGCGTCCTGGTCGCGGTCTTCCAATGGGGCTGGGCGCAAGATGCCCTGGGGATCGCCCGGACAGGCCCGATCGAATCCTTCCTGCCGATGATGCTCTTCGCGATCCTCTTTGGCCTCTCGATGGACTACGAGGTCTTCCTGGTCTCCCGCATCCGCGAGGCCTACCTGCACGACGGCAACACCCACACGGCCCTGCCGCACGGCATCGGCGCGACGGGCAGGGTGATCATGGCGGCCGGCGGGATCATGGTCTCGGTCTTCCTGGCCTTCTTCCTCGACGACGGCCGGGTGATCAAGGAGTTCGGCCTGGGTCTGGCGACCGCGATCTTCGTCGACGTGGCCATTGTCCGCTTCATCATGGTCCCGGCGACGATGGAACTCCTGGGCAAGTGGAACTGGTGGTTCCCGGCCTGGCTCGACCGCATCATCCCCCGCCTCGACATCGAGGGTGGGCATGCGGTGCCGGCGGCGAAGCCTGCTCCGGTTACGGTCGCTCCAGGCGCGCTTCCCGCCGATTAGACACGCACGTTCGTACGTTCGAGAACGCGGCGCCCTGCTAGGGCGCCGCGTTCTCGTGTACACCGATCTGGAGATCCTTGGGCTGTGCTCAACGTCCTCAAGTTATCCCAGCTGCGGGATCACCTCAGCGGCGAGAATCTCGAGGCCGGGGATGTCGTCCAGGTCGAGCCATTGGCCCTGGACGCGGGAGACGCCGGCGCTTTCCAGGGCGCCGAGTTGGTCGACAATCTCGTTCGGGGTGCCGATGACGGCTCCGCGGCCGGCCAGCTCAGCCCGGTCGCGGCCCTTGAGCTTGGTCGTGATCTGGGCGTCGTCCTTGCCGACGATGACCCGGGTCATGAGGGTGCGCTTGACGTCACCGGGATTGCGGCCCCGAGCGGAGAGCAGTCCGTCGAGGGTGGCGTTGAGGTCGACGAAGCGGTCGCGGGTCGCCCCGACCGCGTTCCATTCGTCGGCGTAGCGGGCGACCAGGGGCAGGGTCCGTTTTGGCCCATTGCCGCCGATCACGATCGGAGGGTGGCCGGCCTGGGCCGGGCGGGGAAGCAGGAGCGCATCCTTCAGGGTGAAGAACCGGCCCGAGAAGTCCACGGGATCGTTCGAGCGGAGGAGGAGTGAGACGACCTCCAGGGCCTCCTGCAGACGGGTGAATCGCTCGTCCAGATCTCCCAGGGCGAAGCCGTAACTCGTGTGCTCACGGTCTTGCCATCCTGCCCCAAGGCCGAGTCGCATCCGCCCGCCGGAGAGATCGGAGATGGCGGCGGCGGTCCAGGCGGAGGTGACGGGATTGGCGAATGAGACCGGCGAGACGAGTTGCCCGAACTCGATTCGGCTGGTGGTGCAGGCGAGGTAGGTGAGGGAGGCCCACAGATCGAGGGCATCGGTGTGAGGTCCCTCCGGATTGGTGAAATGGTGGGACCGGAAGAGGCCGGCAAAACCGCCGTCTTCCGCCATGGTCGCCAGCCTGCGCCAGCGCTCCCAGGTGAGTCCGTCCTGCCCTTCGATCATGATCGCCAGTTCCACGCAGCAGTTCCTTCCGGTGATGCGGCGTTGCAGACGCCGCAGGGTAACCAGGTTGTCCATTCGTATCCTATCGCCTCAGAGGAGCGAGCGGGCAGCCGGTTGCTCGGAGCGACCTGCGGCACCGACACCGCAGTTGGTGCCACCGGCAGCGAGTCCCGTGGGATGCCGACGCTCTACTATTGGACGAGATGCGAGGTCGCATCATCGTCCGCCTTGCGCCTGAGAGGTTACCCCTGTCCGCCACCAAAACAGTTTCGGATACCACGTCCCCCACCTCCTCGCCCCCTGGCCAGCCTGCCAGAGGCCAGGCTGATCTGGCGCCTCTCGATAGCCGCCTGAGCGGTCCGGGTGCGATCTACGTTGACCGCCGCGACACATTCGGCGCCGAGCGCGATGCGCTCACGATGCATTGGAACCGGATCGCGAACGCCCGGCTGGCTGCCTTCATCCTCGCGGCGGTCGCGTTCGGCTGGGGCATCTGGAGCGGTTCGGTCCTCCCGTTCGTCGTCGGTGCGGTTGCTTTGGCAGCCTTTGTTGGTCTAGCCGTTTTCCACTTCCGCCTGGGCCGGCGCCGGGCGCGGGCGGCCCTCTTGCACGATCTCAACGTCGAAGGGTTAGCCCGCCTGGAGCGGGACTGGGACGGCTTACCGCTGCGGCCGGAAGCCGCCGCGATGCGCGCGCCCGCCGATCACCCCTACGCCGCCGACCTGGACATCTTCGGGCGGGCATCCCTGTTACATCTGCTGGATACAACCACCACGCCATTCGGGCTCGACCGGCTGGCGAGTTGGCTGCTGGATGCCGCCGCGCCGGGAACGGCACGGGCGCGGCAGGCGGCAGTGGCGGAGCTGGCGCCCCTGCTTCCGTTCCGGCAGGAATTGACAGTGCGGGGCCGGTTCCGGACGGGAACCTGGGGCGATCCCGGGCCGTTCCTCGATTGGGCGGAAGGGCCGCGCTGGCTGGCTAGCCGGATGTGGCTGCGGGCCGCCGCCCTGCTGTGGACCATCGCGTTCTGGGGTGCCTTCGCGGGAGCGCTGGCCGGATTCTGGCCGAATCGGACCTGGATCCTGGTCCTGATCGTCAACTTCGGGTTTGCCCACCTGCTCCTGGGTCGTGCCCATGAGGTGGTCGAGCAGGCCCTGTCCCAGGGTCGAGCAGTCCAGGCGTATGCCGATTGCC
Organism: uncultured Chloroflexia bacterium; assembly: GCA_963849635.1. GTDB lineage: Bacteria > Chloroflexota > Chloroflexia > Thermomicrobiales > UBA6265 > CAVRUD01. The sequence goes on from CAWKIA010000030.1 coordinate 300,234, forward strand.
TGGAGCACCTTGCCTCGCGCCGGTTCGCTTCCCCGGAGCTGGTGCGCCTCCAGAAGGATCTCTCAGTCACCGACGCACCGGCGCATTCCCGCTTGCGCCGGCTCGCCCGGATCGTCTCCTTCGCTATTCCCAGGGATTCGCCCCTCTACCTTCCGTTGCAGGCGGTGACGGGCTGGGATGTCCACCAACTGGCGGCTCTGGAGCGATGGCAGGCCGAAAACGGAACCCGCGTCAGAGCGTGGCTGGAAGATCTCGGTGAGGCCGAGGCGCTGTCGGCATTGGCCGGGCTGGCGTTCGATCAGCCGGAGTGGATCTACCCCGATCTCGATCCCGACGCGGATCGGTTTGCGGCGACCGCGCTCGGCCATCCCCTGCTGGCGGACGACGAGCGGGTGACCAACGATGTGACGCTGGGTCCGCCGGGGACATTCTTGCTCGTGACCGGGTCCAACATGTCCGGGAAGAGCACGCTGCTGCGGGCGATCGGGGTGAACACGATCCTGGCCGGAGCGGGCGGGCCGGTCTGCGCCGCATCGCTACGGCTGCCGCCGGTGCGGGTCTGGACGAGTGTCCGGGTCGAGGATTCGCTGGCCCGTGGCGTCTCGTTCTTCATGGCCGAGCTGCTGCGGCTCAAGCTCGTGGTGGACGCGGCCGACAATGCCGGTTCGGACGCGCCCCGGCTGCTCTATCTCCTCGACGAGATCCTGCAGGGGACGAACACGGCTGAGCGCCAGATCGCCGCCCGCCGGATCATTGCCCACCTCGTCGCCAGCGGCGCCCTGGGGGCGGTGTCGACCCATGACCTCGATCTGGCGGACGGGCCACCCCTGGCGGAGTCGGCCCGCCCGATCCACTTCCGTGAGCAGGTCCGCGACGGGGCGCTGTCGTTCGACTACCGTGCCCGCCCCGGTCTGGCGACCTCGACCAACGCCCTCAAGCTGATGGAGTTGGTCGGGCTGCCGGTCGAGGAGTAGATGAATGCCCTCACCCCCTACCCCCACTCTTCCCTAGCCCACTGCGGTGGAGAGGGGCATCGGCGGTCCTGTTTCCGGGGTTGGGCAGTCGATGGCCTAGTGGGGCTGCTAACGCATGGTGTGCTGCGTGTTAGAGACCTGCGAGGTGGGGACCTCCGGGAGCGGGATGACCGGGCGCGCTACGACCTGCGAGGAGGACCCTCCGGGAGCGAACTGACGGGAACTGGATGACGGCTGGTCTCGAGCCGGGCAAGGTGATCGCGCTGCCCAGGCCCGCACCTTTGCCGGGTGTGCCGCTTGTCCTGATCATATCAGAACATATGTTCGTTTCAAGAGGCCGACCATCGAGACTTGTAGGATCGGGCAACGAGGAGAGGATCAATAGTCTCAGAACTCGTCTAGTCAGGTAAGTAAGTGAACGCAGATTGTGAGACGGGTTTTGGGACAGGTCGGTAAGCGTGGGTCTGAGGAGATTGACATGCTCGCCGGCCTATCCCAAAAAGGGCCGTTTCTGCGACAGCTTCTCGTCCACCCAATACTGGACACCCGCAAATCGATTGTCGCTTTCGTCGACCTCGATCGTCCGTCGAATGCGCTGCGCATTCCATGCTAACGGGTTCACCGGAAGCGGTCGGGCGAGTACGAGGATGGGCTCGACGCAGAAGTCCCACATCGCCCACGACCTGTCGCGTTTTGCGACGGGCCCGGACTCCGAGCGGGGCTTGTCGCCGCTGGCGTGCGGACCCAATCCCGTGTCGAACCGGCCGCCCGCGTTTCACTTGAGCGGGTGCCGGGCGGCCGGTTCCTTGTGTGTGCGGCCCGGACGGAGTAGCGTACCCGACGACGAACACAGCACGACCGGCTCGGAGGCCTTCGCATCGTGGACAGCGCTCCATTCCTCCCACGCGCTGGCGCCCTGCCCACCCCGCTCACGCCGCTCGTCGGCCGGGAGCGGGAACTCACCGCCGCCCGTGACCTGCTGCGCCGCCCGGAGGTCCGCCTCGTGACGCTGACCGGTCCAGGGGGGGTCGGCAAGACCCGCCTGGCGCTCGCGGTCGCCGCCGAGGCCGAGCGTGGCTTTGCCGACGGGACGGCCTTCGTTCCCTTGTCCCTGGTGCGCGACCCCAACCTGATCCTCCCGGAGATCGCGCGGGCGTTGGACCTGCCAGATGCGGGCGACCGTCCGCTCGCCGAGCGGTTGCGAGCGGTCTTGCACGATGGCGAGCGGCTGCTGGTGCTCGACAACTTCGAGCAGGTGGTCGCCGCCGCGCCGCGCGTGACCGACCTGCTGTCCACCTGTCCGCGCCTCAAGATCCTGGTGACGAGCCGAGAAATCCTGCGTGTTCAAGGAGAGCACGAGTTCCCGGTGCAACCGCTGGCGGTGCCCGTCACGACCGGTGACTCGTCGCTCTCCGATCTGCTCAAACATGGAGCGATCGCACTCTTCGTCCAGCAGGCACGGGCCGCCCGCCCGACCTTTGTGCTCTCGACCGACAATGCCACCGCGATTGCAGCGATCTGCGGCCGGCTGGACGGGTTGCCGCTGGCGATCGAACTGGCCGCCGTGCGCGCCCGCCTCCTTTCGCCCGCGGAGATGCTCGCCCGGCTGGAGAAGCGGCTGTCGTTGCTGGATCGCGGTGCCCGCAATTTGCCTGCCCGCCAGCAGACCATGCGGGCCGCCATCGCCTGGAGCTACGACCTCCTCTCACCCGACGAGCAACTCCTCTTTCGGCGGCTCTCGGTCTTCGCTGGCGGCTGCACGTTGGACGCGGCCGAAGCCGTCTGTGGAGATGACGAGACCCGCGACCTGCGTGTTCCCGTCTTCGATCGGCTCACCTCGCTCGTCGAGAAGAGTTTGGTGCGGGAGGAGGAGCGGGCCGGGTCATCGCGGTCCACGATGCTCGACACGATCCGGGAGTTCGCCGCCGAACAACTCGATCTCAGCGGCGAGACCGAGGCGACGCGCCAGAAACACGTGCGGTGGTGCCTGGATCTGGCGGAACGGGCGGCGCCGGAGGTGTTCGGCTGGGCCACCCGGCGCGGACTGGCCAGGCTCGACGCCGAACTCGACAACCTCCGGGCGGCGCTTGGTTGGGCGCTCGACCGAGGAGCGGCGGAGACCGCGCAGCGGCTGGTGATCGCGACCAGCTGGTACTGGTACGTCACCGGGCAAACCGGCGAAGGGGCCTTCTGGGCCACGCGGGCAGCAACGTGCGGCCCTTCGTCGCCGATTTTCCACGCGAGGACGTTGGTGACGGCGGGCTGGCTTGCCTACGAGAATGCCGACGCCGACCGCGCCGCAACGCTTGTCGCCGAGGGGCTGTCGCTTGCGCGTGCCAACCACGTTCCATCGACCGAGGCGATGGCCATGACCACGTTGGCGCTAGTGGCCCTGGACCGAGGTGAATTCGACCGCGCCAGGTCGCTGTTGACCGGCGCCCTGAATATCCAGGAGTCGCTGGGCGACACGACTGCGGGCACGTACCCCCTGAAGACCCTCGGCGTCGTCGACTATCTCCAGGGCGACCTCGACGCCGCGGAGGTGCGCTTCAGCGAGGCCCTCGGGCGGTTCCGGGCGATGGGCAACGCGTTCGGTACGGCGATCACCCTCATTAATCTCGCCGGCCTCGCCCGCCGGCGAGGCGAACTCGCGCGCTCGGAGGCGCTCTACGCCGAAAGTCTCGCCCTCCGTTGGGAGGACGGCGACAAGGTCAGCGTCGCGGGGTGCCTGCGGGGATTGGCGCGCACCGCCGTCCTCGCGCGGCAGTACGAGCGTGGCGTCCGCCTGTTCGCCGCGGCCGAGGCCCTCCGCGCGGCGATCGGTGCCGCCGAACCGCGCGGGAATGCGCGTGCCGAAGCGGCGCTCGCGCCCGCCCGCGTCTCGCTCAGCGAGGAAGTGTTCGCCGCCACCTGGGCGGCGGGCCGGGCACTCCCGCTGACTGACGCGGTCGCCGAGGCGTTGGCTGTGCCGAGCGAGGCGCCGGACCCGGCGTCGGCTCGTGCCGCGGAGCAACACGGCCTGACCCCGCGCGAGCTGGAAGTGCTGGGGCTCCTCCCATCCGGGCTCACGAACCCCGAGATCGCCGACGCGCTCTTCATCACCCGCGCGACCGCGCGCACCCACGTTGGCAACATCCTGGACCAAGCTCGGGGTCGGCACGCGAGCCGAGGCGGCTGCCTACGCGGTGAAGCACGGACTCCTCTCCTAAGGCCGGCGCGAACTGGCCGCCAACTATCCGACGTTGCCCGTCCCTACGTACGTTGCGTAGCGATCGCCCCCTGCGATTCGCGGAGATATCGGCCATCCGGCCGATGTGCGCCCCGCCGCGCCAGGACATGCTGTCCTCGTGATCCCGGAACCAAGTCCGATCGACAGGGATCAGCCATGAGAGGAGACGGCTGTGATCGACCTGAAGGATTGCGGGCCGCGTCTGACAGAGCATCAGATGCGAGTGGCCCAGATCAACCGTGAGGCATGGAAGTGGCAAGCGTCGGCAACCGGCGAAGTCATGCGCGCTCGGAGGACGTTGACCGCTGGCGCGTCGATCCGGCAGCGCGTCGGGCTGGCCGTTGTCCGCGCTGGCGAGCGGCTGCAGGGGATGTCCACTGGCCGCGTCGTTCGTCCGGCGGCGAGATGAAACCGACTGAACGCCGGCAGTTCGCCACCAGCCAAGAGCCGGAGGTACGGCGATGATCTTCCGCAGCCCGTTCCCCGACATCACCATCCCCGATCTGCCGCTCACGCCGTTCGTGTTGCAGCACGCCGGGCGACTGGCGGACAAGCCGGCGCTCGTCGACGGCGCCAGCGGCCGGACGTTGAGCTACGGCCAACTCGCCGACGGCATCCGTCGCACCGCCGTCGGATTGGCCAGGCGAGACTTCCGCAAGGGCGACGTCTTCGCCACCGTCTGCCCGAGTCTTCCGGAGTTCGCCCTCGCCTTCTACGGCGTCGCCGCCCTCGGCGGAGCGACGACCATGCTCAATCCGAATTTCACCGCCGAGGAGATGGCGAACCAACTCGGCGACGCCGGCGCCCGCTTCGTCCTCACCGTGCCGGAGCGGTTCGACGTGGTACGCCGTGCCATCTCAGGGACGCGGGTGGAGGAGGTCTTCGTGATCGGCGACGACGCTGGCGCGATCCCGTTCGCTTCCCTGCTCGCGGACGACGGCGCGTTTCCACCGGTCGATCTTGATCCGGCAGAGGACGTCGTGGTCCTGCCCTATTCGAGCGGCACCACTGGGCGATCGAAGGGCGTGATGCTGACGCACCGGAACGTGGTTGCCGGCGCCCTGTCGTGGCGGACCGTCAGCGCCGTCTCCGCCGACACGGTCGAGGTGACACTCTTCCCCTGTTTCCACATGGCCGGTGTTCACCTGATGGACATCGCGCTCTCCGTCGGGGCCACCCTGGTGACCGTACCCCGCTACGACCTGCACCTTCTCCTGCGCCTCCTCCAGGATTACGGCGCCACCCGCGCCAGTCTGCCGCCGCCGGTCCTGCTGGACCTGAGCCGCCACCCGGCTGTGGACGGCTACGACCTCTCGCGGCTCAAGGAGATCGGCTGGGGTGGGGCGCCGCTGAGCGAGACGGTCGTCCAGGCGTGTCGCGAGCGCCTGGGCTGCCGGACGAAACAGGGCTACGGGTTGACGGAGGCCACGCCGATGCACCGGGTTCCTGCCGAGGGCGGGGACCGACCGGGATCGGCGGGTCCGGCGGCGCCAAACACGGAGTCCAAGGTCGTCGACGCGGCGACTGGCGACGAACTCGGTCCCGGGGGAGACGGGCGAGGTCTGCGTGCGCGGCCCGCAGGTCATGAAGGGCTACATCAACGATCCGGAGGCGACGGCGCGGACGATCGACGCCGAGGGCTGGCTGCACACCGGTGACATCGGCTACCTGGACGACGACGGCTGGATCTTCATCATCGACCGGCTCAAAGAACTCATCAAGTACAAGGGCGTATCAGATCGCCCCGGCCGAGTTGGAGGCGGTCCTGCTGGCCCATCCTGCCGTCGCCGACGCCGCCGTCATCCCCAGTCCGGACGCAGAAGCGGGCGAAGTGCCGAAGGCGTTCGTCGTGCTCAAGGGCAGCGGCGACGGCGGAGGAGTTGATGGCCTACGTCGCGGGGCGTCTCGCGCCGTACAAGAAGGTGCGCCGGCTGGAGTTCGTCGAGCAGATCCCGAAGTCGCCCTCGGGCAAGATCCTGCGGCGGGTGTTGGTCGAGCGCGAGCGCTCACCTGCCCGAGTCTCGGTGTAAGGAGGGAGCCCAGTTGGTCACCCACCAGATTGCCGAAGCGGTGCCGCCGGGCACGGCGACGGCTGGCGAGACCCTCGGCGAGGCCGAGCGCCTCTTCCAAGCACCAGATCAGCCCCCTCCGGCTCCATCCGGGCGCGGCGCTTGCCGTCTATCGACACGGCCGCCTCGTCCTGGACCTGACGGCCGGGCTGGCCGACACGCAACGCGGCGAACTCGTGCGGCCGGACACGCTCTTCGTCCTCTTCTCCGCGACCAAGCCGCTCGCCTCGGTCGCCCTCTGGCAGCAGATCGAGCGCGGCAAGGCGGGGCTCGACGACGCGGTGGCGGTGCACTGGCCAGCCTTCGGCCAGCAGGGGAAGGAGCGGGTGACGTTGCGCCACGTCCTCTCTCACCGCGGCGGCTTCCCGCTGACGCCGCCGGAGCTGACGCCCGCACGATGGGGCGACTGGCAGATGGCGGTCCGGGCGATCGCGGCGATGCCGCTCAGCCACGAGCCGGGCACGGTCAGCGCCTACCACCAGTTGACCCAGCAGTGGGTCTGCGCCGAGCTCGTCCGGCGTCTCGACGGCCGGTCGTACCGCGATTACCTGCGCGACGAGCTCACCGGGCCCCTCGGAATGACCGACACCTACGTGGGGCTGCCGGCGGATCTCGAACACCGTGTCGCCAAACTCCACGCGACGGACGGGACGGACGACTGGGGGCATGGGATTGTGCGCAACTTCAACCGACTGGCGCTTTACCGCTGGACTGTGCCGGCCGCCAGCGGCGTCTCGACGGCCCGCGACATGGCCCGCCTGTATGCCGCGTTAGCTGCGGGCGGCGCGATCGACGGGGTGCGCATCCTGCAACCGGAGACGGTCGAGCGGATGCTCGCGGTCGAAGTTGACGGGGAGACCGATCGCACCTTCGACGTGCCGGTGCGCCGGGGGTTGGGCTTCGAACTCGGCGGACTCACCGACCGCAGGCGGTTCTGGGCGGGGTCGAGGACCACGCCATCCACCTTCTGGCACGGCGGCTTCGGCACCTCGATCTGCTGGGGCGATCGAGACCTCAACTTGGCGATGGTCTATATCACCAACGGAGTGCGGCGGGACGACGCCGGCGCCGAGGCCCGACGCGACCTGTCGGATGCGGTGCGGGCGGCGTGCTGGTAACCAGCGGTCGGCGGCGGAAGCCACCGACAGCCCCCTGTGTCTCAGAACTCAACTCGACCGCGCAATGTGAGACACGCGACGGAATTCTCAAAAAGGAGCGTTTTTGATGCTTGCGATGCGTCAGAAATCGCGTAGAGCGGCCTACTCGACCGCCAAGGGGGCGTGTCGTCGCGCTCGCGGTCTGGCCGGCGAGACGGGCCGGGGACGATGCTCCCCGGCCCGTTGCCGCGCTCACGCCTGCCGCGTGTTACGCCGCCGGGGTGGCCGCCGTGGGCGTTCCCTCCGGGAAGCCAGGCGCGCCGACGCCCATCCGGGTGCCGGTCACCGGCGGCGCCCCCGCCGTCAGGATCTGGTCGACGATCGCGCCGCCGGCATCCCGGATCGTGATCGTGCCCTGCGCCTGGTCGTCGAATAGCGACAACCCGTCTTCGCTCACCACCGGGTAGCCGTCGATCGTGACGCTGCCGGTAAAGGTCCCGGTCGCATCGGAGTGGATCTGGACGACGGTGAAGTGGACGCCGCGCTCGCTGATCGGCTCCCACACCCCGGGGTTGCTGGTGACGAAGGTCACGCCGTTCGGTCCCGCCTGGGTCACCTGCGGGGTGATCAGGGCGATGCCGTTCGGGAAGAAGGTGCCGGGGGCGGGGCCGCGCGGAGTGACCACGTTCCAGACGCCGACGATCGGATGGCCGGCCATCGCCTCGGACGTGGCGTCCTGGGCGGCAGCGGGCCGGGCGGACGCGGCGAGGGCGACGGCGAGGCCGCCGGCGCCGAGGCCGACGAGCGCGGCGCGGCGGGAGACGGGGTCGGTGGGTCGGGACGTCGTCATGAGAGGGCTCCTCTTCTGGTGTCGGTACGGTCAGGGACGGCGAGAGTCTGGGATGCATGGTCGGACCTGGGGACGCGCGGCTGCTCCTTTCTCCGCCGGACGCCGGGATGGGCGCAGGCGGTCGCGATGCCGGTTCGTGACCGGACACTACGGGGGTGGGCTGCCCGCGACGGGGATCCCGACCGGGTCCGGACGGGGCCGGTCGTGGGCGACGACCTCGTAGATCTGCCGCGCCTCGATCGCCAGGCCGAGCGCGCCGAGCCGCACGTGCGCCGCGCTGACGGTGCGGTCGGCCGCCGCGGCGTCGGCCGCCTCCTCGGTTTCCCACAGCACCACGGCGAGGCCGGTGCCCGGCTTGCTGCCGGCGAGGAGGCAGCACCCCCGGTAGCCGGGCGTGCGGCGCAACGCCGGCAGCAGGTCCTCCACGACGACCCGCAGTCCCGCGTCGTGTTGCTCCGGGGGGTACCGCACGTGGCTGACGCGAGCAAACATCGGGGGCCTCCGCACTCCGCACACTCTGGGGCCGTTGCCCCGTGATCCCTACGGTAGGGCCGGGCAGCGCCGCAGGGCATCCGTGGCAGCACGGAGGCGGTACGGAATGCGGTACGGGATTCTGGGGGTCGTGGGCGAGGGAACGGAGTCGGGCGTCCCTCAGCGGCGGGGCGGCGCGTCCCCGTCGGTCGCCGCGGCGGCGAGCTGCGTCCGGGTCGCCAGTCCTCGCTTGGCGAGGATGCTGGAGACGTGGCTCTCCACCGTGCGCTCGCCGATGCTGAGGGCGGCGGCGATCTCGAGGTTTGACAGGCCCTGCGCCACCAACGGGAGCACCTCCCGTTCGCGCCGGGTCAGCGCCGGTGTGGGTCGGCCGGCGTGTCGGGGCGGGGCGCGGATCGGTGTCCTCCGTCGCGGGGAGCAGGGCGAAGAGCCGCCAGTCGCCCGGCGTCCCGGCGAGCGACCGGGTGCCGCGGTCCGCGAAGCGCAGCCCCGCCCCCGCCACCAGGTCCTTGACGGTGCCCGAGACCAGGATCTCCGATGGGGCGGCCTGCCCCGCCACCCACCCGGCGAGGGACACCGCGACGCCGCTCACCCGGTCGTCGCGCACCTCGCACTCGCCGGTGTGCAGCCCGGCCCGGGTCGCGAGGCCGAGGTCCCGGGCCGCATCGGCGATCGCTTCGGCGCAGCGGATCGCGCGGGCCGGGCCGTCGAAGGTCGCGACGACCCGGTCGCCGGTCAGCTCGAGCGTGCGGCCCCGGAAGTGGCCGAGCTCGCGGGCGGCCAGGGCCCGGAAGCGGTCCTGGAGATCGGCCCAGCGCCGGTCGCCGAGGGCGACCGCCTGCCCGACCGTGTCGGCGACCTCGCACACCAGGACGGTGGCCAGGACATGGTCGGGCGTCGCGACCGGCCGCGTGCCGGTGACGAAGGCCTCGATCTCGTCGACGAGGGCGTCGGCGTCACCAACCCAAGGGAGGTAGTCGCGGCCCGGCAGTTCGACCAGCCGGGCCCCGGGGATGCGGGCGGCGACGTAGCGGCCCTCCTCGACCTGGTAGACGCGGGTGTCGAGCCGATGCAGGACGAGCGTCGGCACGCGGATGGCCGGCAGGACGTGGCGGACGTCGATCTCCGCGTTCATGCGGTCGAGGGCGACGACGGCGCCGGGGCTGGCGCCCAGCCGCAGGCCGGTGCCGAACCAGGCACGGAATGCGGGGTCGTTTGCGACGCTCGGCGCTACGTCGGCGAGCCAGTCGGGATTCCCCCAGTCCTCGTGGATGGTCCGCGCCATCTCGTCGAGGCGTCTCCCTGCGCTCCGCGGCCGGGGGCGGCCAGGGGTAGTCGGGCTGCCGCACCTCCGCGGCGTAGGCGGCATAGAGGACCAGGGCGGCGATGCGGTCAGGGTAGGTGGCGGCGAAGAGGCAGGCAAGCGGCGCGCTCTCCGAGACGCCGAAGAGGACGGCCCGCGCCGAGCCGGCGGCGTCCATCACCGCCCGCACGTCGTCCATCCGCTCCTCGAGCGGGGCGATCCCGGCGGCGCGATCGGAGAGGCCGGTGCCGCGCTTGTCGAAGAGGATCAGGCGGGAGAAGGCGGCCAGCCGCCGCAGGAAATGCGCGTATCCCGGCTCCTCCCAGGCGTACTCGAGGTGGGAGACGGCGGGGGGCGCGCAGACGAGGTCGACCGGGCCGTCGCCGACGACCTGGTAGGCGATGCTGAGGTCGCCGCTTTTCGCGTACTTGGTTCGCGGCGCCATGGTCCCCTCACCCCACGCGGTGCGCCCTGCCCCGCTGCGCGGACGGGCAGCCTACCAAACCCTTCCGGCGCGTGTCGCGCCACCGGGCAACGGGTGCCGGCGACGTCGCGGCCGGCGTCACACAAACGCCCTTTTTTGAGACGGGCGTCAGGGTGTCTCAAAACCTCCCGGCCGCCTCTGCTACAGTAGTGACCCACGTCAGAGGAGGCAGATGCGTGGTCGTGCGTCCCACCGCCCGCGTGATCGTATTGGACGCCGAGGGTCGCGTCCTGCTGTTCCAGGTCGAAGACCAGTTGCTCTCCGATCCCGGCGGCCCCCGCGTCGTTGCCAAACCGCGTCTCTGCTGGGTCACGCCAGGCGGCGGGGTCGAGGCCGGCGAGACCTTCGAAGAGGCGGCTCGCCGCGAACTCCTGGAGGAGACCGCGATCACGGCTACGACGCTGGGGGCGTGTGTCCATGAGGGCAACTGGGTGCTCCACACCGCTGAGGCCGACGTCGAGTTTCGTCAGCGCTTCTTCCTCCTTCGTGTGGCGAGCACTGAGCTGTCGCTCGACGGCCAGCACCCGCTGGAACGGGCCACCATTCGGGCGCATCGGTGGTGGTCCCTGCAGGACCTGACAGGCACCACCGAGACGATCTTCCCCAGCGAACTGCCCGCGATACTCCGGCGCGTCCTCGACGTCTCAAAAACGGTGTAGCCCCAAAACACAACCTAGTAGAGCGTCAAGGCTCAAATGCCGGGCGGAGGCGGCGAAGCGTGTGGCGTGTAGCGGCCGCGGTTGAACTCCCGGTTGATGGTGCCGCTGCCGACGCCGAGGCGGCAGCGGCCCGGGCCCCTCCACCCGTCGGCCAACCACCGGCGTTCGCCAAACCGGGGCCCCGATCAGGGCGGGCTCGCCCTGGGACGTCCGAGGCGCGCCGCCACGCGTGCCAGCGTCCGCAGGACGAACGCTCCCGCGGCGACGTAGCCCAGGCTGTCGATCGTCAGCACGGCGACCGCGCCGAGTCGTTCCGTCGCCAGCCCGGCGATCGCCGCCCCGACGATCATCAGCAGCGCCGAAGTCGCCAGCAGCGCGCCCAAGACGCGACCCCGGTACGCATCCGGCGCTTCGGTCTGCATCACCGCCGCGTACCCGGTCCCGCCCACGGTCGACGCCACGCCGCCGACGGCCATCAGGAGCAGTCCGAGCCCGATCCCCGCCACGAACGCCGGGTAGTTGAAGAGCGCCAAGTCGATCACCCCGATCCCGATCCACCCCCAGCCGAGCAGGAAGAGAGGCGGGCGCCCCTTGCCCCACGCACCGACCGCCACCGCCCCGACCAGTCCCCCGACCGCCTGCGCGCTCAGCAGCCAGCCGGCTTCCCGCGTCCCGCCCCCCAGCGCCTCGTCGATGTAGACCCAGAACGCCGTCTGCATCACGCCCTCGCCCAACGAGGCGATTGCAAAGCCCCCGAACACGACGCGGAGCACCCGGTTGTCCCGGATCAGGCGCAACCCGGCCAGCCACTCCCGCCAGGCGGCCGCCCAGCTCCCCGCCACCCCGGCGGCGGCCGTCTGCGGCGTCCGCTCCGGTCGCGTCCGGACGGCGATCGCCGCGATCATCCCCGCCGCGATCAGGTACGAGGCGGCGTCCGCCGCGACGGCCCCGCCCAGGCCGAACCGCGCCGCGACGAGCCCGCCGAGGGCCGGCCCGACCAGGCGGCTGAGGTTGTCGTTCAGCGCGTTGAGGGCGTTGGCCGGGATCAGGTGCTCCTCGCCGACCAGGCGGGGCAGCAGCGCGTTCTCGGCCGGGCGGAAGAACTGGCCCACGGCCGAGAGGGCGGCGGCGACGACGTAGACGATCCAGACCCGCTCGGCGGAGTCGACCGCCAGCAGCGGCAGGAGGAGCGGCGCCCGCACGAGGTTGGCGGCCACCATCGTCCGCCGGCGGTCCCAGCGGTCGACGAAGACGCCGGCGACCGAGCCGAGGACCAGCGCGGAGAGCTTGTTCGCGATCAGGATGCCGCCCGTCGCCAGGGCCGACCCGGTCAGCTCATAGACCGCGAGCGGGAGGGCGACGGCGAGCATCCAGTCGCCCGTGTACGAGACCAACCCGGCGAACCAGAGCAGGGCGAAGTCGCGCCGCCGCAGAACTGTGCGCACCCGCTCCCCCCACGCCGACCCGGTGTGGCATCCGCCCGGCACAAGTTTATACCGGGTTCGTGGATGGCCATGGGGACGGTGCGCGAACCGCCCGGCGGTCTGTCAGGGGTGATCTACCCGGCACTTGACGCTTGACGCACCACTAGTTCTCTGTCAAGTGTCAATTGACGGGTGAGGTGGTGGGGGGTATCGTGGCGGAGTCGGTGATTCGCCCACCCCTGAGGAGCCCCGCCGTGAAATCGTACGTCGTGCGCCTCGACGCCGCCGAACGCGCCGTGTTGGCTGGGTTGGTCTCGGCCGGCGCCGCCCCGGCCCGCGCCCAGACCCGGGCCCGCGTCCTGCTCAAGGCCGACCAAGGTCCGGACGGCCCGGCCTGGTCCGACACCGCCATTGCCACCGCCCTGGAGACCAGCGTCGCCACCGTCGCCCGCGTCCGCCGGGCCTGGGTCGCGGCCGGCTGGGAGGCTGCTGTTCGTCGGCGCCCCCAGCCGCCGCGCCCCGCCGCTCGCAAGCTCGACGGTCACGCCGAGGCCCACCTCATCGCCGTCGCCTGCTCCGACCCGCCCGCCGGGCAGGCCCGCTGGACGCTGCGCCTGCTGGCGGACCGCCTCGTCGCGCTGGAGATCGTCGACGCGGTGTCGCACGAGGCGGTGCGCACGGCGCTCAAAAAAACGAGCTCAAGCCGTGGCTGACGCAGGAGTGGTGCATCCCGCCGGGACAGGAAGCAGCCTTCGTGGCGCGGATGGAGGATGTGCTCGACGTCTACCAGCGGCCGCTCGACCCGACCCGTCCGCTGGTCTGCTTCGATGAGAAGAGCAAAGAGCTGCACGCCGACGTGCGCGGCCCCCTGCCGCCGGCCCCGGGCCAGCCCGAACGCCACGACGCCGAGTACGCGCGACGCGGCACGGCCAACCTCTTCCTGGTCTGTGCCCCCCTGCTGGGCTGGCGCGCAGTCCGGGTCACCGCGCGCCGCACCCGCGTCGACTGGGCGCATGCCATCAAGGAGCTGGTCGATGTCCACTTCCCGGCGGCCGAGCGGTTGGTCGTGGTGCTGGACAACCTCAACACCCACGACCCGGCGTCGCTCTACCTCGCCTTCCCGCCGGCCGAGGCCAAGCGGTTGTGGGACAAGTTGGAGATCCACTACACCCCCAAGCACGGCTCCTGGCTCAACATCGCCGAGATCGAGCTGAGTGCCCTGGGCCGGCAGTGTCTGGCCCGGCGCATCCCGGCTCAGGCGGAATTGGCCGAGGAGGCCGCCGCCTGGGTCACCGACCGCAACGCCGCCACGACGGTCGTGCGCTGGCAGTTCACCACCGCCGACGCCCGCACCAAGCTCGACCACCTCTACCCCACCCTCCACCCAGCACATGGAGATTGACAGAGAACTAGGATAACTAGGAGGTGGAGCGTCTGGTCGATGTTGATGCCATACAGACCGAATCGTTGAGGCCCTTTTCGCGCACCAGCGGTGTGCGTAAAACGATCGTCGATTCGTTGGCAGCTCTTGCCGAAGTCGATAATCCAGTGCGTGATCCCCACGATCAGACCAAAGAGGAACCACTGACCGAAGCCGAGCTGAGCCGCTAATGTGCCGGCGGCAAGACCGTGGATGAATGCGTGGGACGTCAGGCAGTGGAAGCCGATGCTCTCGATGAAGACGAGCCCCTTCTTCTCTGCCACGAACGCGGGTTGCAACGGGAAGTCGGCGAGGGAGTGTCCCGCCCAGAAGATGATCAGTAGTTGTCGTTCATTCATACGTTATGTAATCTCATAAACGGGCGTTTCTGAGACGTGCTGCGTGCACGCGGCGGTCGTTCCGGGGGAACACACGTATGCCCTGCGCCAGGCGAGGAACCCCCTGGGTCGGCGTCCGATGGACCGGCGCCGGGTGTACGATGGGGCCGAGATCCCGATCGTCCGTCGAATGCCGCGTCGTCGTGTCGGCGGGGTGACATCGTCGGGAACGTCTGGTCTGTCCGGAGGTGAACCATGGTCGAGAGCAACGCGGGCCAAGGAGGAACGACCCAGGAGCGACTCAGTCCGACCGTCCGCACGATCGTGGCGCACTTGTGCCAGGGGGACTGCCACACCTATGGCGCCGTCCTGGAGTGGTGTGAGACCCGAGGGGACTGCCAGTTTGCCATCCTCTGTCCCGGCTGCTCGCTCCAGTTCCTCGTCGATGAGGACGAGCTCGCCGAGTTGCAGCGCTGGACTGATGCGGAAGGGCACGCCTTGGTCTGCGGCGTTCGCTGGGAGTAACGCCGTCGACGCCGTCGTCAGATGAGGGGCGCGTTCCCAACCTGTCTTTCCTATGTCTCCAAAACGCCCCTTTTAGAGACTTCCGCAAGGCATCTCAAAACGCTGGGTCGGCGGCGGATCGCTCCTATGCCACCTCGAAGCCAGCGGGTTCGACGGAACACCGCGTCTGCGCGAAGCCGACCGCCAGGGGCGCGAGGTCCCGACGTACATCGACGGCGAGGCCGGATTCTTCAGCTCCGACCGCGTCGTTCCCGCGAACCTGCTACATCGCGTCCGCTCAATGCGGCGGGGACACCTCAGATGCTCGCGGCACCAACCCCGATCCGGGTCGGCGCGCCCGGGGGCACCGACGGCCACGAGGCGGTACGACCGCGGCCCCGCGCACGCGGCCGCCGACCGGAGGGAGCGACGGGCATAGGACGCTCTTCCGCCCGTCGTGATTGTCGGCGTCCCAGTTCAGGGCACCGGTGTGCCCGTCGCCTCGGCGGTGGTGAACACGTCGGGCCGCGGGTCGGGGCTGGTGAAGCCGGCGTGGTTGGGCATGATCACCTGTGGCAGCGTTTGGGCATCCATGACCGCATCCTCGGGCACGATGCCGTTCAGGTAGAGGAGGTAGGCGCAGAGCGCGTAGACCTCGTCGGGCGTCAAGCGACTGGGGGTTATCGGCCGGCATCGCCCGCCGGATGTAATCGAAGAGGACCGGCGCGTACGGCCAATAGCTGCCGACCGTCTTCATCGGCGCGTCCGAGTCCAACGTTCCCTGGCCGCCGACCAGTGCCGGGACGCCCTCGGTCCCTTCCCCTGCGCGCCATGGCACTTGGCGCCGAGCCGGGCGAAGAGTTCTTCGCCCTCCTGGACGGTGCCGCTGCCCGGTGGCAAGCCCTCCCCGTCCGGTTTGACGTCGATGTCCCAGCCGGCGATCTCCTCGGCGCCGGCCGGCTGTCCGAAGCCGAACGTTCCCTCAGGCGTAGACATTGGTCACCTCCCCGTCGGCGGCGACGGCCCAGGTCGTGATCCCGTTGAAGTGGTAGAAGGAATTGACCCCGCGCGCCTCGACCAGTTGCGCCAGCGTCGGCTGGACGTAGCCCGTCTCGTCGGTCGCCCGACTCTGCAGGCGCGTCGGTTGCCCGTCCCACGTCCACGGCAAGCGGAAGCGGGTCCAGGCCACCGGCCGCACCGGCTCCTGCAGGACGGCCTCGGCCCAGGTGGCGCCGCCGTCGATCGAGACCTCGACCCGGTCGATGCGACCCCGCCCCGACCAGGCCAATCCGGTGATCTCCCAGAAGCCGGGACCGGGGATGCGTTGCCCGGCGGAGGGGAAGGTGATGACCGACTTGGCCTCCATCACGAAGGTGAACTGGCGCGAGGTGCCGTCGGGCATCAGGTCGGCGTAGTGGCTCGTCTCCTGCCGGGTGTGCCACGGGGTGTCGCCGACCTTGAGGCGGCGCAGCCATTTGACGTTGGTGTTGCCCTCGAAGCCGGGCAGGAGCAACCGCACGGGATACCCCTGGGAGGGCCGCAGGTCCTCGCCGTTGGCGGCGTAGGCCAGGAGGCCGTCGCTGCATCGCCTTCTCGACCGGGATGCTGCGGTCGTGGCCCGCGGCGTCGGCGCCCTCGGCCAGCATCCACGCGCCGCCCGGCTTGATCCCGACCTCGCGCAGGACGGTGGCGACGGGCACTCCCGTCCACTCGGCGGAGCTGGTCAGGCCGTGTGACAGCTGCACGTTCGGCGCGATGCTGCCCTCCTGCCACCCGAAGAACGAATTGCCCGAGCACTCCAGGAAGTGGACCCGCGAGACCGAGGGGAAGCGTTTGAGGTCGTCGACGGTGAAGACGGTCGGCCGCTCGACCAGTCCGTGGACGAGCAGCCGGTGCTCGGCCGGGTCGATGGCGGGGACGCCACCGTAGTGAACCTCGTAGAAGAGGGCGTTGGGCGTGATGGTGCCGTGCAGGTCCGCCAGCGGCGAGAAGCTGACATCAGGCGCCGGTGCAATGCGGACGACGCCCTGCTCCTGCGGCGCTCGCTCGCTGAGCTCCGAGGACGGAGCGCCGGGCTCCTGCATCCAGGCGGGGACGTTCGGGGGCAGGTTCGCCCCGGGCTCCGAGGCGACGGTGGGCGTGGCCTCCTGGGCGGCCAGACTGGAGCGGGCCGGACCCGCCCGCCCGAACAGGGCGGCGGCCAGACCGGCGCCGCCCGTGCCGAGCGCGGCGCGGCGCGAGAGGCGATGCCGGGAGAAGCGTGCGGCGAACTGCGCGAGGCGACCGGGGTCCATGGCGTCTCCCTTCTCGTGAAAACGACCGTCAGGTCGACCTGGTGCGCGGCTGTTGGTCCCCGCGTTGGGTGGTGCGGATGCAGCCCACCTTACACCCGCCGGACGCAGTGTCAATCGTGCCCAAGTTGGTGGGTGTACCTCACGGAATTGCGCGGCGGGCGAGGCGGCGTTTCCAGGGGTGGGCGAGGGTGGGCCGCCCGTGGACGATGGTTTTGGGTCGGGCCGCCGCCGACACGGATGCGGTGGCGGCTTGTGGGCGTGGGTCGGGGGCCGGGGCGGGGCGCGGCGGGGGTGCCGTGGGGACTGGGCGGCGCCGACGGGTCGCGCGCAGGCGCCGCCACAGCGCGGGCCACTCGGTGTCCCAGCGCCCGTTGGCGAGCAGATTCCGCAGGGCCAGCATCGGATCGACGTTGGGCCGGGCCCAGTGCATCCCCGCGCCCTTGAGCCGCGCTTCGACCACCAGTTTGTTGGCGCTCTCGACGCAGCCGCTGCCGATCGGGAAGCCCGCCGCGGCCAGGGCGTGATAGCGGATCTGCTCCCGGCGCGTCGCCAGGTAGGCGGCGACCCCGGCCACCACGGCGCGGACCTCCGCCCCCAGCCCCGGCCCCGCCGTCAGGGCGGCCAGCGCCGCCAGCACCGCGTCCTCCTGCCCGTGGCGCAGCGCGTGCGCCTGGAATCCGAGCCACTCGCTGGCCGCCGCCGTCCCGGCCCCGAAGACCGCCTGCGCCGCGGCGCCGAGGTGCGCGACAGCGTGGGGAAAATCCAGGACGCGCACGGCGTCGGGCCGATGCAGGTCGACGAAGCCCTGACACCAGGCGGCCCCGTCAGTGACCGCCACCACCGTCCCGGCGGTCGCCGTCCCCCGTCGGTGCGTCTCCCCGGTCGCCAGCCGCCCGAACGTCGCCGCGTCGGTCAGGCGGGAGAAATAGGAGAGCTGGGCCGTTCGTGGCCCGCCGTTCCCGGCGACGATCTCGCCGACGGCCAGCGTCTTGACCTCGGCCCAGACCCCGGCCCGCCAGCGGCACCATCGCCCCATCGACGCTCACCAGTTGCACCGCGGGACCGGGTGGCGGATCGGGCAGCGTCCGTTCCAGCGCCGCGACGGCCGCCGTCTCCACTCGCCACCTGGGCCGCCCCGGCCGCCTCGGTCAGCCGCCGCGCGGTCTCCGCTCCGACCTGCACGCCGGTGAAGTGGGCCAGCAGCCGGGCCGCTTCGGTGAAGGGAACGCAGGCGCCAAGCCGGACGATGCTCTCCACCAGCCACGGCGTGAGCGGACTGCCCCGGAGCAGCCCCAGGCGGTCATCGAGGGGGGAAAGCCCGGCGCCGCAGGCCGGGCAGCTCAGGTACGGGCGGGTCAATTCCAGCGGCGCGTCACCCGCGGTCCGCAGGGTCCGGGTGCGTGTCCCGCGGCGCACCAACCGCTCCCCGCAGCCGGGGCAGCGCTCCTCGTCGTCCGGGGCATCGGCGGCCACCTCGGCCAGCAACGCGGCGCGGGCATTGCGCAGCCCCTCATCCAGCCGCTGTTCGATCTCGGTCAGGGTGGCGTCCGGGTGGGCGCGGCGCCAGGCCCGTAAATCCGTCTCAGCGGCGGCCAGCGCGGCCTGGAAGCGGGTCGACTCGTCGGCCATGGGATGGCTCCTTGGCGAGCACGGGTACACTCGCCCCCAGCTTACCCACTCCACGCTTCATGCAAAATCATGAGGCGCACCCCGACACGGCAGCGTCGCGCTCGGCTAAGCCGCGGCCGGAGTCAGGTACGGGCGATGGGTGGACCCGATGCCCGGATTGCGGAGGGCGTACCCCGACGATCTGGCCGCGTCATATCGCGGTGGCCGTTACCAGGGTCTGGTCGGCGATCGGTGGCACCAGATCGTTGAGGTCGAAGGAGCAGCCGCCGATCCAGAGCACGGCGGCGCCGTGGTCGGGGTCACTTTCGTTTCGCCGACACCCGCCCGGCGTTGTCGATGTCGCGGGCGACGCCGTAGACGCCGCCACGGGTGCCCAGATCGATCAGGCGATCCCCGTCCCAGACGGCGGCGTGCAGGCCGGAGCCAGGCGGCTGGAACTCGCCGGCGATCTGCCCGCGGTCGTTGACCCCGTGGGCCGCGCTGGGGACCGCGGCGTCGAGGCCGCCGTGGACGTTGAGGTCGATCATCTGCCCCCTGTCCCACAGGAAGGCGTGGAACTGGTTGTCGGCCGTCTCGGCGGCGCCGACGATCTGCCCCGCCTCGTTGATGTCGTGGCGCCGCCCTGGTCGCCGCCAAGGGTCCCGAGGTCGGTGACTTGGCCGTCGTCCCAGCGGACGGGATGCGGCTGACTGAACTCGCCGGTCGATCGCCCCGCCGACGATCTGCCCGGCATCGTTGATCGCGCTGGCCGCGCCGGTCTGGCCGGAGAGCGTGGCCAGCACAGTGGGCTGCCCATCCTTCCACACGAGGGGATGGGAGCGGACGGTCAGGAACTCACGGGCGGAACCGACAACCTGTCCGGTGGCGTTGACGTCCACCGCCACGGTGCCGTCCTTGGGTTCGAGGGTGGGCGGCGCCCTCCTCACGGATTAGCGCGGGTGCCAGCAGTTCCTGGAGTGTTCCAGCGGTCCACAGGAAGGCACGGTCGAGCGGCAAGCCCGAATCGGGCACGGGCCGTCGGCAAACCCGACAACCTGCCCGGCGGCATTGAGGTTGAGCGCGACCCACTCGACCCCCCGAACGTGCCGAGGTCCGTCAGGGTGTACCGCGGGGGCGGGGGACAATCGCCGGCGACCGGCGTGCCGCCTTGGGCCAATGCCACGGGCGGTCCGGGGATGAGTAGCCCGAGGACGAGCGCGATCGGCCCGAGACGAGGGCGTCCAAGCATATCCACGACCTCCTCTTGGCGCGGGTCCCGACGGTCGGCGGGCCCAGGGCGCTGCGGCACGCCAGCCGGAACCACCAAGTTCGCGCATCCGTCCGATGACGTGTTCCCCGTCCGGACCCGCGCCGGGTGCTCAACGATGCCATGCGCAAAGTTCGGCAGCGATGGATCACCCCGTCCCCCGGGAGCGCCCGGGTCGCCGAACCTAGAAGCTGCCGTCGCGGGCGCTGACGACGAAGTCGTCGCACGGCTGCCCGCCCAGCGGCAGCTCGACCGTCGCCGCCTCGCCCTCCAGCAGCGCCACAACTGCCTGGTGCGAGGCAAACCCAACGATGGCGCCGCCTGGCTCCAGGCAGAACGCCACGAGCCAGGCGCTTTCCCGCACATCGGTCCCGAGGTTGCGCACCTCAACCACGATCCGGTCGCCGTCGAGCCGAGCCGACGTGACCTCCAGGTCCTCCTCGGGGTCGGCGAAGAACGGGTCCGCGGCCACGGCGATGGCGCGGTACTTGACCGTCGCCGCGGCCGGCGTCCCCGTCGGGCAGCGGCAGCACCGCCATCGCGACGCCGCCGGCCGGCACGAACCCGGGCTGCACCCCCTCGTCGATTTCTTCGTTGGACCAGGAGGTGCTATAGCTGGTGTCGGCCACCCAGGCCAGCTCGCCGGCCCCGTCCAAACCGGCCGCCATGACCCGCAGCGTGGCGGGCTCGGCGAGGCCGTTGCGGGCGAGGACGAGCGCGTGGTCGCCGACGAGACCGGCGGCCACCACCGCCGACCCGTCGTCGGCCCCCGGCAGGAGGGCGAGCCCGGGCCCGGTGACGAGCCCACCGCCCTCGGCGGCGGGCGTCCCCTGGGCGCCGCCGGGTCGGGGGCCCCGGCCGAGGACGGCGGCGAGGAGGACGAGGAGGGCGAGGGCGAGGCGAGTACGGCGCATCGGACAAACCTCCTGGTAACCGGACGGTCGGGCCACGGCGAGTGCAGCGCTGGGATGCTACGCCCGGCCGCGTGGACGGCAGTCTACCAAACCCTCCCGGCGCGTGCCGCACGACTCGGCTCCGGGTGCCGACGACATCGCTGCCGGGGTCTCAGAAACGAGGATTTCAAGACGCTCGCGGATACGAGCATCCTGTCCGCGCATCAGGCCTGTTCAGCGCGGACCGTATACTCCCGTTTGCCAACGAGCGACGCGGGCCAGGAGCGCCCGGCCCGCGTCGCTCCATTCGTCTCGGAAGGGGGGCGATCGCGCGCCGAACGCCCGATAGGGTTTAAGAGGGGCATGACCCCGGCACGAACGACTGCCCCGCACAGGTCGCGAAGCAGTCATTGCCGTAGGTGGTCCCGTTGCAGCCGCACACCGGGAAGAACTCAATCGTGCAAAGACCGTCGCAAAAGTCCGGCAGCGACGCGCAGGTCCCCGCTTCGCCGCAGGTTTGCACGCAGTACTCGCCCGCGGCGCAGGCGGCGCTGTTCAGGCAACCGCCGCACGCCCCGTCGATACACGCTTCGTTGCCGCAGGCGCCGACGGCCTCCGGCAGGTGGCGGCGCTCGCCACGCAGACGGGCGGATCGCTGCACGCATCCGCGGCCTCACCGCACACGTCGCCTGAGCCCGTCGGCTCCTGGCCGCAGGACCCGGCCGCGGTGCAAACAGTTCTGGCGCACGGGTTGCTCGACGCCGGGCAGCAACTGCCCACCCGGGTCGTCGGGTCGACGCAGGTCAATTCATCCGCGGCGCAGCATGCGCCGATGTAGTCCTCGTGGGCCAGGTGTGCTGGCACGGATGCCGTCGCCACGCTGATGGTCGCTTGGTCCGCGGTCCCCGGCTTGTGGCAGAGCGCGGTTTTTTGGGCATCGGCGCTTACCGTCCGGACGCGACCCAGGCCGGCGCCGAACGCGCCGCCGACCAGCAGCCGTGCGAAGCCCCGTCGGGTCGTGCCGCCCGCCAGCGTCTTTGCCATGCGATCGAATCGTTGGTCATCCACCGCGGTTCGTCTCCTCGCTGCGCCAGGCATCCGACGACCCGGCCGTCCGGCATACAGCCCTTGCCGAATGCACTCGGTGTCTCACCCCGACTTCGCACATACGATCCTGCCTCCGTCGTGCCGACGACAAAGCGACCTCGCCTTCGGCGATACCGGAGTGCCTAAGGCCAAGAAGTTCGGGTTGGCAGATAGAGCCATCATAGCCTGGTCTGGTGATCCGTCAATCCTATACGGAACTTTTCCTCGCCGGGTCCGCCGTCTCGAAA
>CAWKIA010000031.1:0-44565 GCA_963849635.1 uncultured Chloroflexia bacterium
ATCAGTGCGGCCGATCTGAACGCTCGATGGGTCGTTGCGCGTACCATCTGCGACCAGGGCGCCGTTTTCGCGGGGTTGCGATCACGATGGCGGTCGAGCGAGCGAAAGGAGTCTGATGCCATGGCCGTCGGGAAGCTGCGAAGGATGGTCGTCGACGTCAACGACCTCGCGACCGGCGAGGCGTTTTGGTCCGCAGTCACCGGCCTGGAGGTGCAGTTTTCCGCGTGGCAGGGTCAGTTCTCCGGCCTCGGCGAGAAGGAAGCCGGGTCGATCCTGCTGCAGCTCGTTCCGGAAAGGAAGACGGATCTGAAGAACCGGGCGCACATCGACCTGACCGTCGACGACGTTTCGCGCGCGGTGGAGGAGGTGATCGCGCTCGGCGGCAGCGTCATCCGCACGCCGGGATTCTTTCCCGACGACGACCCAGAGCTCGAATGGGCGGTCGTGGCCGATCCGTTCGGCAACGAGTTCTGCGTGATCCGCGATATCGCCGACTGACGCGTTGGCGCTCCCACAGGACGGGCACGGGGAGGGGGCATCCCCGCCGGCGGGATGGCCTTTGCCCGCCGGGCAAAGGCCGTCACGATCGGGTCGATCAAGCGGGAGTTCGAGGGGATCATCATCGACCCACGTGACACAACGGAGTAGGCCTCACCGCCTGCTCCGTTGGCTGTGTCCTTCCCCCCGAGACCGCGGCGATGCGGCGATCGGTCGGCCGGCGTTGACGAGCACCCGTCCGTGCCGGATCATGCCGTGCAGACCACCGAACCCGGACGGGGCATACCATGGAGCAGCCGATCGCCGGCGCGAGCGCGTCACTGCCGACCCCGCTGACCCCTCTCATTGGGCGCGAACGGGAGATCGCCGAAATCATCGGGCGCCTGCGCGACCCGGCGGTGCGTCTGGTCACGCTCACGGGACCCGGCGGCGTGGGCAAGACCCGGCTGGCGCTGCGCGCGGCCGGGGACGTAGCGGGGGACTTCGCGGACGGCGTCGCCTTCGTGCCGCTGGCCGCGGTCCTCGATCCCGCGTTGGTGATCGCGACCGTTGCGCGAACGTTGGGGGTTCCGGAGGCCGGGGATCGGCCGCTGGCGGAGCGCCTGGCATCCGCGCTCCGGTCCCGGCATCTCCTCCTGGTGCTGGACAACTTCGAGCACGTGCTCGCCGCGGCGTCGCCGGTTGCCACCTTGCTCGCCGCGTGCCCGGATCTCACCGCGCTGGTCACCAGTCGCACCCTGTTGCGGATCTCCGGCGAGCACGCCGAGGCCATCCGTCCGCTCGGGTTACCCAAGGCGAGCGATCACCCCCCCATCGCGGCAATCGCCGAAGCCGAGGCGGTGCGCCTCTTCGTGGCGCGGGCGCGGGCCGCCCAGCCCGGGTTCGTGCTGACGGACGCCAACGCCGATGCCGTCGCCGAGGTGTGCCGCCGCCTCGACGGCCTGCCGCTGGCGATCGAGCTGGCGGCGGCCAAGGTCCGGCTGCTTCCGGCGGAGGCCCTGTTGGCCCGGCTGGCCCGGGCGCTGCCGCTCCTGACCGGTGGAGGCCGCGACCTCCCCGACCGGCAGCAGACGATGCGCGGCGCCATCGCCTGGAGCTACGAGCTGCTCTCCAGCGACGAGCGGGCGCTCCTGCGCCGCCTCGCGGTCTTCGTCGGCGGGTTCACGCTGGACGCCGCCGCGGCGGTGGCGGAGAGCGCGGGCGGCGACGCCTTCGCGGGCGTCGAGGCGCTCGCCGCGCAGAGCCTGGTCCACCCGGTGGGCGCGGGGCCGGGCGAGCCGCGCTTCGGGATGCTGGAGACGGTGCGCGAGTTCGGGCTGGAGCAGCTGGAGGCGAGCGGCGAGGTGGACGCCGTGCGGGAGCGGCACGCGGCGTTCTTCGCCGCGCTGGCCGAAGCGGCGCGGGCTTCCGTGGTGTTCCACAGTGTCGCGGAATTGGAGCGGCTGCGCGCGGACGACGGCAACCTGCTCGCCGCGCTGGGATGGCTCGAGCAATCGGCGGACCCCGCGCCGTTCGTCGGTCTCGCGGCGGCGCTGCTCGACTACTGGTCCGTCCAGTCCCGCTACGGCGAGGGGCGCCAATGGCTGGAACGCGCGGTGGTGCTGGGCGAGCGCGCCCCCGTCGCGTTGCGGGCGCGGGCGCGCACGGCTGCGGGACTGGTGGCGATCTTCCTGGGCGACTACGCCGGGGCCGAGGAGCACCACGCGGCGGCCCTTGCCCTCTGGGAACAGGTCGACGACCCGGCGGGCAGGGCGGCGGCCCTGGGTGGCTCCGGCCTGCTCGCGTACCGGCAGGGCGCGTACGCGGTGGCCCGGGAGCGGCTCGAGCGGGACTCGCGACTTTCCCGCGGCGCCGACCCCGCCGACGTGGCGGGGCGAACGAACCGCATCAAACAGGTCCAAACGTGCTGGGGGACATCGCCGACCGCCGACGGGCGACCTGGCCGAGGCCGCGGCGCGATTCGAGGAGGCGGCGGCGTTGGCGCGGTCGGACGGCTTCGACTGCGTATCTGAGCGACGTGCTGCCGGGGCTGGGCAACGTCGCCCTGCTGCGGGGCGACGTCGGTCGGGCCGAGGCGATTTATCGCGAGGCGGTGCCCATCGCCGAGCGCTTCGGGGACACCGCTGCGGCTGGCGGGCGCGCTCGTCGGCCTGGCCGCCGTCGCCGCGGCGCGCGGGCAGGCCGAGCTCGCGGCCCGGCGCATCGGGGCGGCGGAGGCGCGGTACGAGATCGCCGGCACCGTCCCGTTCCGGCGCGACGAGCGGGTGTTCGAGGGGGCCGCGCGGCGGCGCGGCGCGCGCTGGGCGAGGACCGGTACCGGGCGGCGCGCGCGCTCGGCCGCACGGAGCCGCTGGAGGCGATCACTGCTGACTCCGGACGCCGGCGATACCGCCGCGTCTGGATCGCCTCCGGCTGCCGAGCACGGCCTGACGCCGCGCGAGGCGGAGGTGGTGCGGCTGGTCGCGGCCGGCATGAGCAACGCCGAGATCGCCGAAACCCTGTTTCTCAGCGTGCCGACCGTCAAGCGCCACCTCACCAACGTCCTCGGCAAGCTGGGGCTCCCGTCCCGCTCCGCCCTCAACACCTGGGCGCACGGCCACGGCCTCGCCTGAGCCCGAATCCGCAGCGTTCCGGGCGGCCCGCGACTCGCCTACGACCAAGGTCGTAGACCGGCTCCCACGCGTCCGCTCGGCGGTTGCGACCTCCGTTCGATTCGCCCCCGGCGCTCCCCCGGCATGATCGAAGCATCCCACACGGGACCCGGCGGCGGGCCGGGAGAAGCGATCAAGGCTGGGGAGCACGACGATGAAGACGCAGACGACGCAAAGACTCGAAGCCAAAGTCGGACGGTGGATCGTGACGGTAGGCGGCGCGCTCGCGCTCGGATTGACGTTCAGAGTCGCCGGCGTCCTCGCCCTCCTCGCCCTCCTGGCCCTGGGCGGCGCCACGGGCGGCCGCCCCGCCGCCGCCGACCCGGGGCTGGCCGGGGCATCAGCCGCCCCCCTCCCCAGCCTGACCGACGTCTCGGCCGGCACCCGGACGCCGGACCTGTTCACCGTCACCGGCACGGACTTCACCCCCGGCGGCCAAGTCTACCTGGCCGTCTACGACCAGATGGGCGCCAAGCTCTACGAGCCCCGCTGGGTCACCGCGACCAACGCCAGCACCATCCTGCGCCACCAACCGGGCGACGGTCCGCTGGGGAGGAGCCCGGTGACCACCCTGGGCGGCACCTTGCACGAGGCTTTCGGGGAGCTGTGCGGGGCGACGGCGATGATGCGGGCCCTCGACGAGGACACGGCCACCTGGAGCAACTGGCTGACCGTCGAGTTCGCTTGTGCCGTCGACGGCGGCGACGGTCCTTACCTGCCGGGGCAGCACCTGCCGGGGCAGCCGTACTAGCGCCCGCCGGCGTCGACGACCGCCACGACCAATCAACAGTTATCAGATAGGAGACGATGATGCGATTATCCAAGCAAGACATTCCGGTTCGAATCGATGTTCCGGGCGCAGTCGCGAGACAATTGCCAAACTTCGGAGACGCCTCAGGATACGGCTCTATTAGCGGGGAGTATTTTTCGCTCGGCGCAGGCACGGACATCGCGCCGCTACTTCAAGGCCTCAAGGATGACCTATGCCAGTCGCCGCACTGGGGCTACCTTCTTCAAGGCGATCTCGTCGTCACCTTTGCGGACGGTACCAAAGAGAACGTCCTCGCAGGAGACCTCTTCTACTGGCCACCAGGCCACACGGTGCGGGTCGCCGAGGACGCCGAGGTGATCCTTTTCAGCCCTGAAAGGGAGCACAGCGAAGTCATCGATCACATGCTAGCGAAGATGGCGGGCTGACGCCCAAATCCTCGACGAGCGGTGACCAAACCGCTCAGACCAGTCTAGATCCGCCGATTGGCGGAGAACGTCAAACAGAGACCGCGCATACCGTCCAAGGACGGTATGCGCGGTCAACCAAGCCGACGGAGCACCCGAGTACCGTCGAAAGGTCGGACTCTCATAATGGGCCGTTTGTGCGACACCGGGCCCCCGTTGGCGACCACACGGCCCCCGCCGTGGCCGAGGCCGATCGTGCGTCCGTTGCCTTTTCGGACCCAGGCGTCGACCGTCGGCATCCCGTCGACGTCGCTGGGCATTGATTGGTTGTCGTCGAAACATCGCGAGGGGCGGGGGTCCGTGCCGCGCGGAGCGGTACCTCCACCGTTAAGCTGCAGTCGCCGATTGCGTCTCTTCGAGGGCGGCCTGTTGAGCGTCGGTCAACGACGTCTCGACTCGCTGCTTGATCGACAACGAACAGCAGCGTGGCGATCGCGGCTCGTGCGACCCTGATCTCCAGACCAACGACAACGGTTCGGTCGATCTCATCTTCGGACCGACGGCGCCAAACGGCCGGAGGCGAATTGAGTCCAGACGATCCCCGGCAAGCCCTGGGTCTCCTACTTCCGGTTCTACGGTCCGCTGTAACTCTACTTCGACCGTAGTTGGAAGCTTGGGGACATTACTGCCATCTGAGATGGGCCTAACCGCCGGGTCAACTGGTGCTGATGACGCTCTTCGACAAGTCGTGGACCGCCAACGACGCGTCAGTGTGGGTTGAACCCGGGTCTCGCCGGCTCAGAGCGAGAGCACATCGACACAACGCGGCCTATGAGACCGAAGCGGTAATCACTTGGGCGAACAACTCGGTCTACGGGTCACTCGGGAGGGTGAGATGGGCGAGGCAATCGGCGAGGAGCTCTCGGCCGCGATCGGCGTGGCGTTGAGCCCGTTCCCGAGCATCGCGGTGATCCTGATGCTCTTCTCGCCGAATGCAAAGACCAACGGACCGGCCTTCCTGATCGGCTGGGTCCTCGGCCTCGTCGTCGTCACCGGTCTGGTCATGGTGCTGGCCTCGCCGGACGATGTCTCCGGCGACGGGGGCGAACCCGCAACCTGGGCGTCGCTCATCCAACTCCTTCTCGGACTCGGCCTCCTCTTCCTGGCCTAACAGAACTGGCAGAAGCAACCGAAAGAGGGTGAGACGGTCGAGATGCCGAAATGGATGGCCTCGATCGACAAGACGACGCCGCTGGTGGCGGTCGGTCTGGGCGCCCTGCTCTCTGGTCTCAACCCGAAGAACCTTCTCTTCGACATCGCCGCCGGCACCGCGATCGCCCAGGCCGACCTGTCGACGAGCGAGGCGTTGGTCCCGTTCTTGGTTTTTGTCCTGGTGGCCAGCGTCAGCGTGGCGGTGCCAGTGGTCTGGTACCTCCTGGCCCAGGAGAGCGCTTCAAAGGCGCTGGACTCATGGAAGACCTGGCTGACAGCCAACAACGCCCTGGTGATGGCCATTCTGCTGCTGGTCCTGGGCGTCAAGTTCTTCGGCCAGGGGCTAGGTGGGCTAGTTCAGCTGCGGGATCGGATCCCCAATGAGGACCGCTGTGGCGTACGACGACATGGAGATCGAGTTCCGGCTGGGAGCGGACATCAAGCTGATCGATGGACAAGGCGGTTCGCTGATGGCAATATCCACTGGTCACGCACCCGCCTGGGACAATTGAGCGCATACCGCGATCGACGAGGTGCCCCGCCGACCGAGGAGACACAGCCGTGGAATCTCCGACCGTGCTGGTGACCGCCGGCAACGTTGCCCGCGCCGAGACGGACCGGTACTTCGGCTCGATCGTCGCGAGCGGAGGTGTCCGCGTCTTCGAGCGCCCCCGGGCGCCGGCGGCGATCGATGCGCAGAATGCGGTGTGCATGAACCACGACACGCGGTACTCCGCAGCCGTGTTCGACCTCGACACGACCACCGGCTGGACCCAGGCCAACGACCTGGCCAAGAAGCACGCTGGCGATCCAGTAGTGTCGGTGGTCTTCTCCGCGGATCGCGCCAGAACGGGGCCGCTCGGTGAGCGAGACCGTGCGACCGTACTCGCAGCGCGAGCCTGCGTTTCGGCTGCCGATGCGGTGCATTCATGACAGCACCTGCGAACCCTGCGGCGGCAGACGGCAAGTCGGGGCATATCTTCGGGTTCGAGTTTCCTGATTTCTCGACCTTGAAGGACCACCAGGTCCAGACGATCATTTACGCGAAGAACGTCCAGAAGCTGGGGATTGCCACCCTCTCCTACGGTGGCACAATCTACCTTGCCGAAAACGGCGCCTCCCAGATACAGGTCACACTCGTCGCCGTCACCGGCTACGTCGCCGCCCTGCTCTTTGGTGCCCAGGGCGGCCTGGTCGTCGATGCGGTTGCCAAGCGCGTGGCGATGGCGGTGGGATATGCCCTGATGGCTGTCCTCTGCTTCGTCGTCCCGATCGTCTTCGGCACGGACGTGGTCGACCTGATCTTCCTTGCCTTCATGGTCAGCGTGATCGCCACAGTCACCTCCCCGGCGATCAAGGCGACGGTCGCCGTGGTTGCCACTCCGGCGGCGATGGCGACCGTCGCGTCGATGCTCAACCTCTTCGGCTCGATCGGCACGGCGGTCGGCCAGGCGTTCGTCGCCCCGATCCTGATCAAGGTTTCAGGGATCAACGCCTGCATGTTCGGGGCCGGAATCATCCTGGCCACCGGAGCGATCTGGTCCCTGAAGATTCAGGACGAACCGGGTCGCAAATCCGCGATGGATGCCGTACGCGACACCAACTGGAAGCCGCGTGCACTCAATCTGCGCGGCATCGCGCGCTGGGTCACCAGCGTACCGGCGATCTCGACGATCATCCTCGTTGGCTCTATCGTCGTCGCCCTGGCGGAGACCGTTGGTTCCCTCATACCGGTCTACGTCCGCGACGTGCTCGACACCGACCCCGTCTATAGCATCTATGTCTTCGCCCCGGCTGGGCTCGGTTACCTGGCCGGGATGCTGACCGCGCCGTGGCTGATCAAGGTACTGGGGGAGCGGCGGTTTGCGTTCGCCGCCTTCGGCGTGATGGCGATCGGAGTGATGCTCTTTGGACTGGTCGACTACGTAGCGCCCTTCCTTGCCCCGATCAGCCCGACCCGGATCTTCGAACTATTCGGCGCGGACCTGAACGACAAGATGCTGGCGGCTGGGTTCATCTCGATCCCCGCCAATTACGGTTCGACCGCCACCGGCGCCGCCGTTCAGAACTACGTCAATGTACGTGTTCCATTGGTGAACCAGGGCGGCGTCTTCGGGATGGAAGAAGTCATCGACAATGCCCTGACGATTGTGGCTATGGTTTCGCTTGGCGTGCTCGCCACCTGGCTCGGTTCAGAAATCGTCTTCGTCATCGCGCCGCTGGCGGTCCTGGTGGTTGTCATCTGGTTGATCCGCTATAGCGCCCGGCAGGCCGGGGAGGCGGTTCCGACCAGCCGCGCGGTCGTCGAGGAACTCTGGGGTGGTCCGGCGGAGACACCCCAGTCGGACAGGGGCAACAATTGACCGCGCACGGACCATCCGCCCCGATTGGGTTGGCACGGGAGGCAGCAACTCGATGAATGCCGAAGGCACCGACCTCTTAATCTTCCTGGTCGTGGTCGGGGCTCGCCTGCTCATTCCGCTGGCAATCCCCCGCTTCCCGCTGCCCGCGATCATCGCCGCGATGATCGTCGACGGCCTCGACCAGACTATCTTTCAGGAGTTTACCGAACTTAACCTTGACGACTACCAGAGCTACGACAAAGCCCTCGACATCTATTACCTGGCGATCGCCTATCTCTCGACGCTACGGAACTGGGCCCACCCACTCGCCTTCGAGACCAGCCGCTTTCTCTTCTATTATCGGCTGGTTGGCGTGGTGCTCTTCGAGGCGACCCAAGCGCGCTGGATTCTGCTGATCTTTCCGAACACGTTCGAATACTTCTTCGACTTCGTCGAGGCGGTCCGCACCCGATGGAACCCGATGCGGATGACCAAACATCTTGTCCTCGGCGCGGCGGCCTTTATCTGGATCGTCATCAAGCTACCGCAGGAATACTGGATCCACGTCGCTCAACTCGATACCACGGACCTCATCAAAGAGGACATATTCGGCGTACCCACCGACACGCCATGGAACGAGATCGTCTCGGACAACATCGGCGTCTTCATCGCCCTAGGCGTCGCCCTGATCCTCATAGGGTATGGCGCCTGGTGGTACGTGACCCACAAGCTGCCGGCGGCCGACTGGCCGTTTACCTTCGACGTCGACGACCACCAGGACGACCTGACCCCGGAGCAGGTTCACGCCGCCCGCGCCCGGGCGAACCGGATCTTCGACCGCGACCTGCTGGAGAAAGCCATTCTGGTCACCCTGGTGACCATCATCTTCGCGCAGATGCTTCCCGGCGTGGATGCCTCCGCCTTCGAGATCACGATTGGCGTCGCACTCCTGATCGTCGTCAACGCTGGGGCAAGCGAGTTGCTGGCCCGGCGCGGTATCGGTTGGGACTCCATTCTGCGAGAATTTCTCGCGATGACCCTCCTCAACGGCGCAGCGGCGCTTGCCTTCTACTGGCTGCTGCGGGTCGGTGATGGCTCGGTCAACCTCGGCACTACCCTCTTCTTCCTCTTCCTCCTGACGCTCCTTGTTGTCCTCTACGATCGGTACCGACCGCACTATATTGCCCGCCACGGGTAGCCAATCTATCCAGGGAAGCTTTCCTCGGGTTCGTGCCCCGGCACCTGCATCCTTTCTGCGATCCACCGTCCCCGCAAGCGACGGACGACGACAGCGCGCCACCTGTCGCGCACGGCTGGAAGCCGTTGCCCGAGGGTCTTTGCGCCGGCGGAGAAGAGGCTCCCACAGACATTCAGGATGGTAACGCAATCGCTTTGGAGTTCGGGGAGCGCTTCGTCGAAGTGGGCCGCGGTCACGCGGGTGTCGAGCTGGATGTCGCGGCGCAGATCGAAGCGGTCAGCGACGTGCTCGACGTACGTCAGGATCTCGGGCTGGGCGGCGTACCGCTCCGTCCAGCGCCATTCCTGCTGGAGCTCGGCGCAGAAGGAGTACGAGTAGTCCATGCTCTGGACGTCGCAACGGGCGCCGGGATAGCGGTTCCAATACCAGGTGCCGCCGAGGCCGCCGCCTGCCTCAACGACCCGCGCGGACAGGCCGAGGCCGCGCAGGCGGTGCAGCATATACAAGCCGGCGAACCCCGCGCCGATAATGACCGCGTCGACGTGGGTCAAGTGCGCTGGTCCATCGGTGGCGGACCGCGGCTCGCCAACTGCCATGGGTCTCGCCCTCCTTGCGCGGCGTGTCCGGTGGACGTAGTTTCTCCCATGCAGGCCCTACAAGTCCCCACCTACCCGATATCCGTGCTCGCGGGCGCTCCTGCCGAACTTCTGAGTGGAGGCAGCCGTCGTGAACTACTATCTGTCATCCTATAAGCTGGGCAGCGAGGTTGCCGCATTGAAGCGACTCGGAAAGAACACCTCGGGCAGCCTTGGCTATATCGCGAATGCACTTGATTTTACGAGCGCCGATCCCGAGCGGAAGCAGCGACATATCGACCAGGAAATGAGCGAGCTGCGGGAACTCGGCTTTGACGTGACGTTGCTCGACTTGCGAGACTATTTTGGCGATGAGGACGACCTGGACGTGCAACTGCAGCGTCTGGGTGGTGTCTACGTCTGTGGGGGCAATAGCTTCGTGCTGCGGCAGGCGATGCAGCTCAGCGGCTTCGACGGCGCGCTGCGGGCAAGCGGTGACCGCGCTGACTTTCTCTATGCGGGCTATAGCGCGGGCGTCTGTGTCCTGAGTCCCACGCTGCACGCGTATGCCATCGTGGATGACCCCACAGATATGCCGTATCCGCAACTCCGGGCGCAGCTGTGGGAGGGCCTCGGCCTGCTCGGTTTTGTGTTTCTTCCCCACTATCGCTCTGACCATCCTGAATCGGCCCAAATTGATCAAGAGATCGCGTACTGCATCGACAACAAGATCCTCTTCAAGGCCTACCGAGACGGTGAGGTGCTCATTATCGAGTGAGGATGAAACGACATGGCACCTGGCTCGGAAGCGTGCCCCCTATCGCCCGCGCCGGAAACGATCGGCCGATCTCGTGCAGGGGCTGCTCTTCACCGAAGACACGGACCCCGCAACTGGCGAGATCACCGGCCAGCGTGCTGCTGCCCCACACCGAACCGAGCGTCGGATGGTGACGTAGAAACTGTGCTCTATCTGCTGGCAACGGGCTCAACGTTCCAGACCGCTTGCAGCGCTCGGTAGTCGAGGAGGATGATCCCCTCCTGGCGTACGGTTTCGTGCGCCTCGTGCGAGGTGAGGAAGTCGAAATCGGCCTTTCGAACCTGCCACCCGTCGTCGATCGCCCGCGACTCGGCGTTGCCGAGGCTCGGGTGGACCGCCCATTCGCTCAACCCGACCGGCAAGTCCCGCAGCATCCGGAGGTAGCGGTCCGTCTTGCCGGCCGTCTCCAGCCGGTAGCTGTCGAGGACATCGTGATCGTTGGTGGGCAAGCCCCGTTGTTGGAGACGCTCGATCACGGCCGGGGACGAGATGCGCAGCGCGAGCCCGTATTCTCTCGCCAGACCGAACGTCAGTTCGAAGACGTCGCGGCGACCGTCGTCGCCCATGCAGTGCCAATCCAGGTGCGTCGGTTTCAACCCGGCGGCAAGAACGGTCTCGATCTGGGCCCGGAACTCGACCTCCAGCTCGCCCAACGCGAACGCGGCCAGGAACGGCTGACCGGGCTCGTTGCGGTGAAAAGAGCCGGTCGCGTCGAGCAGCGACGGCACCTTGTCCCGCGGGGCGAGCGGTCCCCACCGGTAGTCGTCGAAGTCGCGAACGATGGTCAGGTGGACGCCGAAGGGGAGGTCGGGATTCTCCCGCAGCAGCCGCATCGCGTGCAGGGCCCAGGGACAGGGCGTCATCAGACTCGTCGAGTGAACGATGCCGTCACGGAACGCCCGCAGCGTCGCGTCGTTGACGGCGTGGTACATCCCGAAGTCGTCGGCGTTGATGAGGAGGAGGCGGGCGTCCGGCGGGTACCCGAGCAGTTCGTTGGCTCGATGTCTTGGCATTGGTTTCTCCTACCTTCCAGCGAAACAGCCCAAGCGCCGATTGGTCTCAATCCTCCCTCACCTTCACTCGTCTCGACCAGGCCTAGCACAGTGAACGGCTCGGCGAGACAGGGAAGGCTCTCCTTTTGTATGGGTAACGGAGGAGCATTCCTGTCGGCAGGGCGCCATCGTAGTGCCGTCCGAAGCGCAGGGGCGGCTGGCTCACCGTGACCGTCTCCGATGATATCCGTGCGCTGGCCGATCAGGGACTGAGCATGGCCGCGATCGTTTTCCGGACGCCCCCACCCCGCCAACACTGGCCCGAATCGGCGGCCGGCTAGCGTAGCGGGATTGGCGGGATCACCCACCTACGACCACCGCCACGGTACAAACGGTCCGATTGGAAACGTTGGAAGCACAGTGATCGTGGTCACCCTAACGCCACGACTCGGAGCATTCGTCCGCCCGAAGGTGAGGATGAGAGCTATCGGAGCGCCGACGAAGTGATCGAGGATGCACCGAGCTTGCGAGACGATCTCGATCGCCGGCGGCGCTTACCAGCGGCGCTGGCCGCGGGAGCGCAGGGAGATGGCACCGCCTTTAGTTGCGACGGCATCCCAACACGCTTCGAGTCGACCACATCTTGCACAGCGAGATGAACGCTGAACGGCTACTCGACGGGTGAAGTCACACCAGATGCATGGAAGCTCTGGAAGATACCCTATCCTACTCGCAAGTTTCAGAGGGAGAGGCCTCCTTTAGGTGGACCGCAGGAGCACATCGACGTCGCCGACCGGCCCGAGGTGCCCCAGTTTGTCGGGGTTGACGATCGAGTTGACGCCGATGATTTCGCCGCCGGCGATATCGAGCGCCACCACGCCGATCACGCGCTGCTGGGCGTCGACGAAGATCGCTCCAGGGTCGCCGTTGACCTCGGTCGGGCGCAACGACACGCCCGGGATGCGGTAGACCCGACGGAAACCACCGATCAACAGACGCGCGACGTGGTCGCGCCCGTGCATCGACCGCGCCAGCGCCGGCACCTTGCCCCCGCCGTCGCCGGTCAGGACCACGTCCTGCGCGAGCAGCGACTCCAACCCTGCCAGATCGCCGCGCTCAGTGGCCGCGAAGAACCGGTTCGCCAGCTCGTCGCGCTGTTTGGCCGTCGTCTGGAAGCGGGGCCGGCGCTCCCTGACGTGGCGTCTGGCCCGGGCGGCGAGCTGGCGCACGTTGTCTTCGCTCTTGCCGACGATCTCTGCGATCTCCGAATACCCGTAGTCGAAGACGTCGTGCAACAACAGCGCGGCCCGCTGCTCGGGCGAGAGGCTCTCCAACAGGACCAGCAACGCCACCGACAGCGAATCGGAGACTTCGGCGTGCCGGGCCGGATCGTCGCTGCCGTCGGTCACAATCGGCTCCGGTAGCCACTCGCCGACGTAGCGCTCGCGGCGGGCACGGGCGGAGCGCAGCTCGTTGATCGCCAGCCGGGTCGTTACGGTGGCGACAAAGGCGCGCGGCGAGGCAATCGCCTCGCCGCCGTCCAGCGCTTGGTGCACCCGCAGGAGCGCCTCCTGCACCACGTCCTCGGCCTCGGACAGGCTGCCGAGCATGCGGTAGGCGATCGCGAAGGCGCCCGGCCGCAACTCGTCCAGGAGTCGCTCGCGCTCGGTCATGGCGCCGTGAACCCCTGGCGCCAGCTCGCGTGCGCCGGGCGCCACGCGAGATCCCGCTTCGCCTTCGCGTTCGACGCGCCGCGGGCGTCGGTCATCATCACCATACCGGCCTCCCCGGCGAGCAGCCGCGCGACGAACCGGGGCACCCGCATCGGCTTCTTGGCGCCCAGCGTCTCCGCCAGCACCGGCAACCAGACGGAGACCGGGGCGGGCTCGTCGTCGACGACGTTGTAGACGCCGCGCGTGCCGTGCTCGACCGCCGCCACCGTCGCGTCTGCCGCGTCGCCGACGTGGATGAACGACCAGACGCCGCCGCCGTCGCCGACCACCGGGAACCGGCGCTTGCGCACCAGCTCGAACATCTGGCCCGGCGAGATCGACGTGCCGGGCCCGTAGAACGCGCCGTAGCGCAGCACAATGCCCTCGGTCCAGCGGGCGTCGAGGACCGCCCGCTCGTGGGAGCGGACCGCGGCGAGGATCTCGCGCATCTCTGGAACGGGCGTGGGGTCGAGCGGGTCGTCCTCGCTCTTGACCGGCCCGCCGGCCCGCTCGTACAGGCCGATGCTCTGCGCCACGAATCGGCGCACCCCGACAGCCTGCCCAGCCGAGAGCAGGTGACCCGTTCCCTCCGTCCGCAGACGGTTGGTCAGCGCGAAATCGCGTCCCATGTGGCGCGGGTTAACCTCTCCAAGCGAGGTCAGTTGATCGACGATCACGTCCGGCCGCGCCCTGGCGACGGCCTCCGCGACCTGATTGGGATTGAGCGCGTCCGCGACCACCGGCATGGCGCCAAGCTCGGAGAGCAGCGCCCGCTTTGATTCGCTGCGTGTCATCCCGTAGACCTCATGGCCCGCCGCAACCAGACGCGGAACCAGTTGTTTGCCGATCGCTCCTGTCGCTCCCGCAACAAAGACGTTCATCGTTGACTCCTTCATCTGCCGGTACCGGCAGCAAACTACGCGCCGCGAGATCGCGCCGATCAGGCGGTGAACGACTCGGGGCCGAAGCGGCCCCACGCCAAGAAGCTGACCAGGACGAGATAGGTGATATCGGCCATCATCGGCTTGACCTCGTGACGGCGGATACGCGTGAACGTCGCTCCGGCCATCAGCACGACCAGACCGCTCGCGGCCAGCGGCACCAGAACCGGCGCGATGTCGAGCGCGGCGGGCAGGACCAGGCCCGCCGCGGCCAG
Source organism: uncultured Chloroflexia bacterium (assembly GCA_963849635.1). Lineage (GTDB taxonomy): Bacteria > Chloroflexota > Chloroflexia > Thermomicrobiales > UBA6265 > CAVRUD01. The sequence continues at coordinate 14,330 of CAWKIA010000031.1, forward strand.
GAGCTCAAGGACGCCGATGGCCTTCACGGTGCCGGGGCTGTAGTCGTTGACCCATCCCCCGGCGGGGGCGTGGGCCAGCCTCTCCTTGGACATGATCAGCTTGACGGAACCGGAAAACAGGTAGACCGCGGCCAGCAATCCGGCGACGATCCAGAGAGTGAGGTGCATCTGAAACTCCTTTCGAATGATGCCTACACACCAATAGACAAGACTGCGATCCCGACCGTGACACCTCAGTACGGGGACGGCCCTTCCCAACGCCGGGAGAGGCCACCGTTCGAACCCGGCAGTTCACGGTGCGATAGACATGGAGATGTACAGCGGAGTGCCGCCTGGCCCCTGCACCGGTGGACGGCGCCCCGCCACAATCCGGGTAGAGCATCGGCTGGACCATGAGGACGTTCCTCTTGTCGATGCGAGTCACGTCCACAGACTCCCGGCGCAGGCAGCGCACGGCCTGGGGGCCGGCAAACCCGTCGCCGACCTCCACCACGTGGTGGCGCCGGTTGAGTTCCGTGGTGCGCACTCCGTGCGTGGTCACCGCGCCGATCAGCGCGATGACGGACCAATACCATCGGACGGCGTCGCGGACGGGCGCGGGCACGTATCGGTGGTCGGGCGACACGCTCAACCCGAGCGCGTCGGCCACCGCCCGTGTCGTCAGCGTCACCGCGGCGAACATCGTGCCGGTCGCCAACGCCATGCAGGCGAACTGGATCGATCTCCGTCCGCTCCATCCTTCGTACGTCGTGTCGACGGACACGGAAGCCATGCCAGATCCCTATTCCCCCGTCCTCGCGTGGCGTTTCGTCGCGACTCGCCGGCGTCCACAGGAGGCGAATAGACCACCGTGCATCCGGGAGCGGCTATCGACTCGCCCTGGCATCCTCATCGCTCGCAAGGTCTGGGCAGCACACCAATCATTGGGAGTCAGGCGTCCTGGGCCACGTTCAGGACGAGCTTGCCGCGGGGACGGTCGCGCAGCCCGCGGGTGTAGGCGCACGCCGCCTGCTCGAGCGGGAAGACCGCATCGACCACCGGCCGGATCACCCGGGCGTCGATCAGGGCGGCGATCTCGCCCAGCTGCGACCGGTTCGGCGTCACGATAAAAAAAACGCCCGTACTCGGCCGATCGTCCGCCCAGGAAGTCGACCGGGGACGGACGATCGTGACAAGGCGGCCGCCGGGTCGCAGGGCGCGCCACGAGCGCTCGGTGGTGTCGCCGCCGACGCAATCGAGGACCGCGTCGACTCCGCGCACCTCGTCCTCAAACCGGGTGGTGGTCCGGTCGACGACCTCGTCCGCGCCCAGACCGCGCACAAAATCAAGATTCCGGGTCGACGCCGTCGCGATCACCTGGAGACCCCGCCACCTGGCAAACTGCACGGCGAAGGAACCGACCCCTCCCGCCGCACCGTGGATGAGGACGCGGTCGCCCGGCGCCAGGGCCGCGTGTTCGAACAGGCCCTGCCAGGCCGTCAGGGCCGAGAGGGGCACGGCCGCCGCCTCGGTGTGGTCGAGTGTCCGCGGCTTGGGGGCCAGGTCGGCCGCCCTAACCGCGACGTACTCCGCGGCTGCGCCGTCCCGGTAAAAGTCGGTGAGCGCGTAGACCTCGTCGCCTGGGGCAACGCCCTCGACGGCGGGCCCGATGGTCTCGACCACCCCCGAGAGCTCGTGGCTGGGGACGAACGGGAGCCGGCTGCGACCATCCGGTGTCTCCCAGATGTGCCAGTTGAACTCGTCCGGGGAGATGCCGGCGGCGTGGACGCGCACCAGCGCGTCGCCTGCGCCGAGGACCGGCCGGTTGACCTCCTCGAAGACGAGGTTCTCCGGTCCGCCCCTGGTATGGATACGAATCGCGATCATTGTCCCTTCGCGCTTTCTAAGTGATTCTGCACGCCAGTCGAAGCATCAAGGAGGCCTGTTTTCGCCCCCGCCCTAGACGCTAGCCGCTCGGTGGCCGAAACTGAAGGGCCAAGAATTGTCGGTTCGGATGGGCCAAAGCCGATGGATATCGCCAGGGTAGGCAGCCAGGCGGCGGTTATCGCACCAGATGCCTTGGAACGGCACGGAGACGTGCCCCTCTTCCGCCAGGTCTATGGCCGGCTACGGGACGCCGTCCTGAGTGGGGCGCTGCCGCCCGGCACGCGCCTGCCCTCGACCCGGAGCCTCGCGAGCCAACTGTCGATCTCCCGCGGGACCGTCGAGACGGCCTTCGACTTGCTCGTCAGCGAGGGGTACGCCACCGGTCTTGGCGCCGCCGGAACGATCGTCGACCCGCACTTCGAGGCGCCCGATCGCCTTGACGGCGAGATCAAGCGACGCCGGCTCACCGGCTGTTCGGGCTGAGCCTTTGGGCGGGGAGGCGTCGGTGACCACAACGCCGGTCCCCAGGCCGTTCCAGCTGGGAGTGCCGGCGCTCGATGCGTTCCCGCTTAAGCTCTGGTCGCGGTTGGCCGCGCGCCGGGCACGGGGGCTCTCGACCGGGGCGCTGGTCTACCAGGAGCCAGCCGGGTATCCGGCGCTACGCCAGGCGATCGCGACCTATGCACGGATTGGCCGCGGGATCGAGTGCACCGCCGACAACGTTTTCGTAACGCCGGGGTTTCAAGGGGCGCTGGGACTCATCGTCCACGCGCTGGCAGTGCGGGGCGACACGGCCTGGGTGGAGGATCCGGGCTATCCGCTCGCGCGACAGGCACTCGCGTTCGCCGGGCTCCGGGTGGCGCCGATCGGCGTGGACGGCGATGGGATCGAGGCGAACAGCGGCCTGCGGCAGGCACCTGACGCCCGGCTGGCCGTCGTCACGCCGGCCAACCAGATGCCGCTGGGCGTGTCCCTCTCCCTCCCGCGACGCCTTGCCCTCCTCGCCTGGGCGGCCGAGCGCGAGGGGTGGGTCATCGAAGACGACTACGACGGCGAGTACCGGTACGTCGGCCGCCCGCTCCCCGCGCTGAAGAGCCTCGACGTCGCCGGACGCGTGCTCTACGCCGGAACCTTCAGCAAGGTGCTGTTCCCCGGCCTGCGACTCGGGTACGTGGTGGTGCCGGACGCCGTCGTCGATCGCTTCTCCCGAGCCTGCCAACTCCTGCAACCCATCGGCAACGTGGTCATTCAGGGGACGATCGCCGACTTCATCGACGAAGGCCACTTCGCGCGCCACATCAGGAGGATGCGCGGTCTGTACCGGGAGCGGCTGGCGGCGCTGCGGACGGCGCTGTCCGACACGTTCGGCGACGAGCTGCGCGTGGAGGAGCGTTTCGGCGGCATGCATATCGTGGCCAGGCTCGCGCCGGACCGCGACGACCGGGAGGTTGCCCGGCATGCCGCCGCGCACGGCCTTGCGCCCGGTGCGCTCTCAACGTTCGCGGTCGGGCGGTCGACGCCACCGGCCCTCGTTCTGGGCTTCTCCAACCTCCCGGCGGAGCAAGCGGCCGAGTGCGTCCGCAGGCTGTACCGAGCGATCCGACGCGCCCCGTGACGCGAATTGACCTGCATCCGTCGTCGCGTCACGCAAAACAGCGCCGATGGCTCTTACGCTCACCGCGCCGCGCAGGCTGTCCATCGGTGACGCCCGGCTGATGTCCGTTCGAAATCTGTGACTCGTCCTCTCGCCGAATGCCTGGCGCGATCTCCTGGTCTACACCGAGCAGCGGTAGGGCACGCCGCAGCGGGCGGCATACAAAGCGGACATCACGCGCGGTATTGTTGAGTTGCGACGGCGTCCCAATACTCTCCGATTCGACCAAATCCCGCACAGCGAGTTGGACATCGAACGGCCACTCGACGGGAGAAGTCGCGCGAGATGCATGGAAGCTCGGGGAAATGACCCATCCTAATCGCAAATATCGGAGGGGGCGGTCTCGATTTACAAAGAGATCGATTACGACGCGGTGTACAGGGTCTAGCCAATCTCAATACTGGTCAAGTCGAGCAACGAATGGAACGCTGATATTGAAACGGCAATTGAGCCGGGGCGATGAGCGTGGATCTCATCCGAAAGGATGACTCGCCGGCCCGTCTCAGAAACGGCCGATTTTGAGACGACAGATGCCTGCCTCGAAACCCATACATGAAGGGTCCGGGGCCGAGGTCGACGGGCTGGGCGAGGAGGAGCTGGGCGAGCTGCTGCTCGAACGGCTGCGCGCCCGGGGGTTCCCCGTCGACGGCTGACGGGTGGCGGGCGGACCCCCGGGACCCGGGGCGGAGAACGGCGGACCCGGTCTTGCGTCACGGGGGCAGAGGGACGACCCCCTCGGGAGGAGCCCGCCGTGCCCGCCGCCACACCGCCCAGCGAGATCCGCGAGATCCCCGAGTTCGCCTACCGCGCCCGCAACACCCTGACCGTGGTCGGGGGGCGCCTGCATCTGCTGCGCCGCGACGCCGCCCGCGGGCGCGCCGACCCGCGGCGGTGCGTCGGGCGCCTGGACGACATCGAGGCGAGCGTGCGCCGCCTGGAGGCGCTCATCGACGGGCTGGAGCGGGGCGCGGCCGCGGAGGGGGGGCGCTAGGGGCCTTCCAGGGCCCCGGCCACGGCGGCGAGCAGGTCGTCGATGGCGAAGGGCTTGGCGACGGCCGCCCGGACCTGGCCGCCCGACCCCGTGGCGGCCGCGGCGAGCGCCTCCGCGCGGACGGCGCTGCACAGGACCACCGGGACGTCGCGGGTGCGCGGGTCGGCCCGGAGGGCCGCGAGGTAGCCGAGGCCGTCCCCGCCGTCCCCGTCGACCCCCAGGTCGGTCAGGAGCAGGTCCGGGCCGAGGGCGGCGAGCCCGGCCGGGCCGTCGGGAGGCGCGGGCAGCGGGGTCACGCGCCAGCCCCCTCGGCGAGGAGGTCGGCGAGCAGGGCGAGGATGTGCGGGTCGTTGTCGACGACCACGGCGTGGGGGCGGCGGGCACCCATGCCCACGATTGTAGGAGGGCCGCGCGAGACCGCAAGGGGCGGGGCGTCGGATCTTGCCCTCCGGGCGGCCCGTGGACGGCCGTGCGAGATAGCCGGCGCTACCGGGCGGGGGCGAACGTCCGCGGAGCCGACGGCGGGCAACGACCGGGCCCGCACGACCGGCGGGGAACGCGTGGGAGCCAAGCCCCCGTCCCCCACTCGGCCCCGGCGCCGGGGGTGCCCTCCCCGCGGGGGCATTCCCCTCCCCTACAGTCCCGGCTTCGGGTCCACGCCCGGCACCACGGCGTACGCCTCGTCGATCGCCAGCTTCGCCCGGCCGACCGACGTCACCGAGCGGCGCCGGTGACGTCGGCCATCTCGCGTCAGTCGTCTTCCCTACTCGTGCCCGACGACAAGGTGCGGCGCGTACGGTTCTTCCAGATACGCGACATCGTCCGCGGACAGTGCGAGGGACAGGGCGCCGACGGCGTCCTCGAGGTGCTGCGCCTTCGTTCCCGACGATCGGCGCGACGACCGGCTGCTTCTGCAGCAGCCAGGCGAGCGGGCTGTACGGCGCCACCCCGATCCCCTCCGCACGGCAGAGCGGCAGCATCTCCCGTTCCTCCTCGCGGTAGAGCAGGTTCAGGTGGTCCTGCATCGAGACGAACCGCGTCAACCCGGCCGATCAGCGACGTGCGCGGCAACTCTATGAGCGATCCGGAGGCTTTCCCATAGGCTGCGATTGCTCGATCCCAGTCGCCCAAGCGCACCTGCAGCAAGCCTTCAACGCGGGGAGCGTCGCCGCGAGGAAGTCCTTCGACGTTTTTTCAGGCCACGCTGGGTGCTCCAGTAGTTCTCGGGCTTTCTACAGATAGGTGTAGGCGTCCAATGAGAAGCCTCGGATGGCATTCAGTTCAGCAACCCAGATTAAGAATCGCACTTGCTCCGGGACCGGTTTTGGCTGCCTCTCGATGCGCGATAGCCCTTCCAGAGCGATCGACTCGGCGCCGTCGATTGGTGCCTCGCTTCACTGACCGGATGCGTCTGGAGTAGTACACCGGCGAGCGCCCGCTGGTTCCTGGGATCAGCTTGCGGCGGCGAGCACCCCGTCGCGCATTTCCAGTACGCGGTCGGCCATCGCCGCCATGTTCAAGTCATGCGTGACCATGATGCCGAGCTTGTTGCGGCTCTTGACCTCTTCGAGCAGCGAGGTGACAACCTGGCGGCCACGATTGGAATCGAGACTGGCGGTCGGCTCGTCCACGAGCACCAAATCGGGATCGTTCATGAGCGCGCGGGCAATCGCGACGCGCTGCCGTTCGCCGCCCGAGAGCTCGGTGGAGAGCGCATTGCGCCGCTTGGTGAGTCCAAGCTCGTCGAGTAGTTGATCGGCGCGCTGGCCAGCGGTGCCGCGTCCTTTGGCACCGATCGAGCGGATGAGCATGAGGTTTTCCCGCACGGTCAGGTAGGGAATCAGGTTATTCGACTGGAACACGTAGCCAATCTGATCGCGGCGGTAGCGGGACCGCGCGCCGCCGGAGAGGGCGCCGACATCAGTGCCATTGACCACGATCGAGCCGGAGGACGGGGTCAACAAACCGCCGATCATGGCCAGAAGGGTGGTCTTGCCCGAGCCGCTGGGGCCAACCAAGGCGAGGAACTCGCCGGTGCCGGCGGAGAAGGTAACGTCGCGCACGGCGTACACCGCACTGTCGCCTTCACCATACGTTTTGACGACGTCCGTGGCGGTCAAACTCGTCATTGTTGTTGTCCAAGCGCGATGATCGGATCGGTCTTGATCACCTGACGGCCCGAGAAGAGCGCGCCGATGATTGCGGTTATGAGCAGGGCCCCACAGGTGGTGACATAGGTACCGGTGGTGAAAGCGATCGGTACGGCATCGGGCAGGCGTTGCAATCCCTGATAGGTGAGCCACGCCAGGGGTACCGAGATGAGTAGGCCGATGACCGACAGTGCGATCACCTGGAACAGGATTTGGCGGAAGACAAAGCTGTTGCTGGCGCCGATCGCTTTGAGAACGCCAATCTGCGGCACCTTTTGCAGGGTCAGCACGTAGAAGAAAACGCCGATGACGGTGGCGCCGATGAGGTAGCCGAAGACGCGGAGTGCCACGACGGTCGATTGCTGACCAGAGACCCCTTCGATGTTGTTGAAGGCGGTGGTCTTGTCGACGATCTCGAAGCCGGGACCGGTCACGCCGGGGAGATTCTCACCTTGCATCAGGACGATGCTAGCCGCGGGAGGGTTGGGCTGCTCACCGTATTTCATCGCTTGCCAGGTGGTTCGCAGGATGTAGGCCGCCGGTTGGAAGAAGAACGATCCCTGGTCGATCTCGCCCACGATCGTGAACTGCTGCTCCGTCAGGCGGAGCGTGATGGTCACCTCGTCTCCAATTGAGAGCCCGGACGCCTTGAGGAAGAGCTTGTCCGCCAGGATGGCGTTGGCATCGTCCTGGGTGAGCTCGCGGCCATCGATGACGTCTGGCTGCGCGATCGAGCCGGGATCGTAGCCGAGGAAGGCCGCCGACTCGATGGCGCCGTCGTCGCTTTGGTAGTTGACGGCCAGGTAACCGAGTGGGGCGGACGCTGTCGCACCGGGGACGGCGGCAATAGCGTCGACCTGTTCCTGACTCAGCTCTGAGCGAATGACACTGATTCCTGAGCGATCGGAGTAGGCGATCGCATCGGCGTCGAAGTTGCGCAATGCACTCCCGGCGGAGTCGTTCAGCCCGACGCCCAGTCCGTTAATCATGAGGACCAGGTAAGAGATGAGCGTGACGATGAGCGTGATGAGCGCAAACTGAAATTTTCGCCGTCGAACCTCGAGTAGGCCGATCAATGTCCGTTCCTTGCATGCCTGATGATCAGGCGCGACTGTCGTTCGAATCCGGATTCATGCGATGCCGCGCACAAGATAACGATGCAAATGCGGACATCGATCACCACGGATGAGTGATGCTTTCAGAATGTGCCGGAACGCTGCCGTCGCAGTGCACCACGCGACGACCGGCTCCCCGGCGGCAGCACACTACCACAGGCGTTGTTGGTGAGCCATTGAATGCCCTCTCCCGCTCCGTGATTCGCGAGGATGGGAGGAGTGGCGCCCTGGAGCGGAGCAGCACCGCCGTACCCGGAACGCTTTTCTGAGAACGGGGTGTGGGACAGTACAATGCGGAGCGTTCGAGTTGGAAGGGAGCAGGTGCGTTGGCGCACGACGATTCGGTCGAGGAACTGCTCGACCTGGCGCGTGCAACCGCGCAGGCACTGATCATTGCCACTACTGGCTATCTGGCGCAGGCGGGCATTCCGGCGATCCAGCGCCGCGGCGGCACGGAGGACCGGATCATGGGTATGCTCACGCGAAGCACCTACCGTACCCAGTGGCCACGCATCGCCGGCGCCCTGGCCATGGGCGTGGCGGGCGCCACCGTGCTCGCCGCCGACACGTTGACCAAGCGCCGGCGGATCGCGGCGCTCAACTTCGCCGCCTTGCTGGTCCATCAGTACGAGGAGTACTGCGACCCCGGCTACTTCCCCGGTCAGTTCAACCGCGGCCTCTTCAAGAGCGACACCCCGCGCACCTATCCCCTCAACGCCGACACGGCGATGTGGATCAACACGGCGATCGCCTACCCCTTCTACCTTGCCCCGGTGGTGTTCCCCGCCAGGACCTGGCTCGGCCTCGCCCCGGCCCTGTTTGGCATGGGCCAGGCGGTTGCCCACGGGACCGTCTTTGCCCGCCTGGGTCGCGTCGAGGGACAGCCCTACACCTACAGTCCCGGCTTCTTGGCCGCGCTGCTGCTGCACGTCCCGCTCGGCGTCGCCTACGTCGGGGCGCTGCGGGAGGACGGCCCGATCGGCCGCGGCGACTGGGCCAAGGGCATCGCCTACCTGGCCGCCTCCGCCCCCATCGGCATCGTCGCTCCGAACATCGCGCTACGGAAGCGGGCGAGCCCATACGCGTTCACCGAAGCGCAAATGGGCCCCTACGCCACCGCCGACTGACCCGGTGCTCGAACCGATGCTCGAACCGGTGCCCCAAGTCCATCCGCTGCTCGAGATGGTGACGATTCGGAGACGCGGGCCAATCGACGGTTGACCTGGGACACGCTTCATCCTGGACGTGAGTGGGCGATGAGGGGACAACAGGTCGACGCCAAGGAACCGCCGCGAAGAGATGGATCTGATCGATGGGCTGCCGACGAACAATCGGGACCACGTTCTGGCGCACGCGGTGCGCGATCGCGGCGGCGACCGGATGGTCCATTCCCCCGTCGTACGCGGCCGGGGTTACCATCGGGCGGAGTGCCACCAAGGGAGATCCTCCTGTCTGCCTGACGTACCGGCGAACCGCATCTGTGACCGTCTGGTGGAGCGTGCTCACCTCCACGTGCGGCGACGCTGAGCTTGCCGATCCACCTCGGAGATCGACCGACAGCGGCAGGTCCTTCGCCGGCCGGATCACGCTCCCAAGGCGACGGATCCCCCTCCGGAGTCGACGGTCGGACAAGCCGTTGACTCGGCAGCACCCGGGCCGGCCGAGACCGGCGGTACGAACCACAACAGTTGCGGACAACGGGACATCTCCGCAACCTCCACCAACCGAGAATCATCCGCCCCATTGGAGCCCTTGCATGCAGCCCCTCGCAGGTGGCAGTACCCCAGATCGCGTCAAGCCAAAGCACCAAACCGTTGACAATCAGAACAAATGTTCTATACTGACGCTAAGCGGCACACCCGGCGCGGGTGCGGGCCTGGGCAGCGCCCCTCCTCGCCCGGCTCGAGACCAGCCGTCATCCAGTTCCCAGGCCACGCTCCCGGAGGACCGTCCTCGCAGGTCGAGCGCCCGCCTAGGACACTCCCGCTCCCCGATCCGCCCCTCCACCAGGCGGATGGGGTCGCAGCGAAAAGGCGTCGCAAACGCACCCCACTAGGCCATCGACTGCCCGAACGTTGACCTCCTGACACCCCATTCGTGATACCATACACAATGCTGTGGACCGGGTTTGGCGGCCAAAAACAGGGCGTTTCAAGGCGCTCGAAGCCGCGATCCAGGACCGACAAATGCGGTGTCACAATCCCGGCCACTTCCCCGTCTCCTGGTTGGCAGGACGCGCGGGCGGACCGGTGGGGGCTCGTGGCACCGGCCAAGCAGGTCGCGAGTAGATAAGGAGAGGGCGCGCCGGTGGAGACGTTCGGCGGGAACTGGATGGTCATCCTGCTCATGCTCGGAGCGGGGTTCTCCATGGGGATGCTCCTCCTCACCCTCAACCTCATCGTCGCCCCCAGTAAGCCCAACCCGACCAAAGCCGCCCCCTACGAGAGCGGCATGCCGGACATCACCCCGGTCAAACCCCGCTACACCCCCCGCTTCTATCTGGTCGCGATGCTCTTCGTGATCTTCGACATCGAAGCGGTCTTCATCTACCCCTGGGCCGTGATCTTCGACGACCTGGGCACCTTCGGGTTCGTCGAGATGCTCGTCTTTATCGCGTTGCTCTTCGCCGGGTACATCTATGCCTGGAAGAAAGGGGCCCTCGAATGGGTCTAATCGACGACAGGTTCGATAAAAATATCTTCGTCACCACCCTCGACTTCGCCTTCAACTGGGCGCGGCGCTCCTCCCTCTGGTGGCTCCAGTTCGGTCTGGCCTGCTGCGCCATCGAGATGATCTCCGCCTCGATGGCCCGCTGGGACCTGGCCGAGCGCTTCGGCATGCTCTACCGCGCCTCCCCCCGCCAGGCCGACCTCATGATCGTCGCCGGCACCGTCACCAAGAAGATGGCCCCGGTGGTGCGCACCCTCTACGACCAGATGCCGGAGCCGAAGTGGGTCCTCTCGATGGGCTCCTGCGCCAACGTCGGCGGCCCGTACGACACCTACGCGGTCGTCCAGGGCGTCGACCAGGTCGTCCCGGTGGACATCTACGTCCCCGGCTGCCCCCCGACCCCCGAGGCCCTCTACTACGGCATCCTCGAGCTGCAGAACAAGGTGATCAAGTACGAGACGATGGCCCGCAAGCAGGGTGTCGCCGTGGCCGACGAGTTCCGGCTTGTCATCGCGGCAGGATGCGGCGGCGGCGGTGCGGTGACGGTAGCGGATGCTCGGATGTCGCCCCGCCCTACCCTGTCATCCCGAGCTTGTCGAGGGATCTCGAAGGGCGCGTGGTAAAGACGAGGCCCCGGCCTCCGAGAAAACGGCATCGTGCTCGCACACACTTCGGCCCATTGGAACCCCAACTCCATCGAGATTCCTCGGCAAGCTCGGAATGACGACGGACATCGGGGCGACATCCAGACCGTACGCTCACGGCTCACGACTCACGACTCGTAAGGAGTACCCAGGGTGAGCGACAACGCGACCCCGAAGAACCAGAACCCGGCCACACCGGCACCGCCGGATACCCCGGACGCCCAGCCAAAGGCGACCGCGGACGCCTCCGCCCCCAGCGCCGACCCGCAGGGGACGACCGACGCCGTTGCCCAGCCGGCCGATCCCGCGGTCGGCGGCAGCCAGACCCATCCGACCGCCGGGCAGGAAGGTCAGGCCAGCTCCGAGGCGCCCCTCGCGAATCTCGTCGCCCAGCATCAGCGCGAGGGCGACGCCGCCCTGGAGATGACGGACTCCTGGGGACGCGACGCCTGGACCGATCCGGATGTCGAGCAGCACCCGGCGGTGCGCGTCATCCGCGAGCAGTTCCCCCAGGCGATCGTCGATATCGTCCGCTTCCGCGACGAGACGACGATCCACATCCGCGCCGAGCTGCTGCGCGATATCTGCGCCACCCTGCGAGACGACCAGCGCACCCGCCTCGACTTCCTCAGCGACCTGACCGCGCTGGATATGCTCCCCCTGCGCTCCACCCCACGATTCGATGTCGTCGTCCAGCTCTATTCGCTGCCGAACCGGGTCCGCCTGCGGTTGAAGGCAGGCTGCGACGACGGCCAGCCCGTCCCCTCGCTGGTGCCGCTCTGGAATGGGGCGAACTGGCTGGAGCGGGAAGCGTTCGACATGTTCGGCATCGTCTTCGACGGCCACCCGAACCTGCGCCGGATCCTCCTCGCCGACGACTGGGACGAAGGATTCCCGCTGCGCAAGGATTACCCCCTGCGCGGCTGGAAAGAGTTCCCCGTCTACAACACCGAGCGGGTGGTGCCACGTTCGCGCACCCGCTGGACCGGAAGGGGACAGTAACACCATGGCCGACACCCGCGGAACATCCGCCTCGGCAACCCTCGATCCCGAAGACCGCGCCGCAGCGGGCGCCAGCGCCCCGACGCCGTTCATCCCCCAGGACGACGACCAGACGATCGGCACCCTGACCGTCACCGAAGACCACCTCACCGAGGCCGGCGGGCGCGAGCTGGTCCTCAACATGGGGCCCCAGCACCCGAGCACCCACGGCGTGCTCCGCGTCGTCCTCCACCTGGACGGCGAGGTCATCACCGACTGCGATCCCGTCATCGGCTACCTCCACCGGGGCACGGAGAAGCTGGGCGAGGCCCACCGCTACGCCCAGGTGATCCCCTGGACGGACCGGACCGACTACGTCTCCGCCCCCCAGAACAACCTGGGCTGCGTCCTCGCCTTCGAGAAGATCTGCGGCCTCCAGGCCCCGGAGCGGGCCCAGTACTGGCGGGTGGTCATGGCCGAGCTGAGCCGGATCGCCTCCCACCTGGTCTGGCTCGGCACCCACGCCCTCGACATCGGCGCCCTCTCGATGTCGCTCTACTGCTTCCGCGAGCGGGAGCTGATCCTCGACGTCTTCGAGGCCTTCTGCGGCGCCCGCCTGACCACCAACATGATGGAGATCGGCGGTTTTTCCCGGCCGATCCCGAATGGGCTCGTGGAGCAGATCCGCGAGTTCTTGAAGATCTTCCCGGAGCGGCAGAAGGAGTACGCCGCCCTCCTCGACGCCAACCCGATCTGGATGGCCCGGACCAAGGGCGTCGGCATCATCTCGCCCGAGGCCGCCATCTCCTACTCCCTGACCGGCGCCTGCCTGCGCGGCTCCGGGATCAACTACGACATCCGCAAGGCCGCCCCGTACTGCGTCTACGACCGCCTCGACTTCGAGGTGCCCCTCGGCCAGCACGGCGACACCTTCGACCGCTACCTGGTCCGCATGGAAGAGATGCGCCAGGCGATCAAGATCATCACCCAGGCGCTCGATTATGTCGCGCCGATGGACACCCCGCTGATGGCCTACGAATCGGCCTACGTCATCCCCCCGCACAAGGGCACGATGACGACGGCGGAGGACATGCAGCGCCACTTCATCTGGGTCCTGAAGGGCTTCAACCCGCCGATCGGCGAAGCCTACGTCGCCATCGAGCACTCCAAGGGCGAGCTGGGCTACTACGTCGTCTCCGACGGCAGCCCGAACCCGTACCGCTTCCGCATCCGCACCCCCGACTTCGTCAACCTCGCCGTCCTGCCCCACATGGCCCAGGGCGCAATGCTCGCCGACGTCGTCGCCCTGATCGGCACCATCGACATCGTGCTGGGCTCGGTCGACCGGTAAAGGAATTTCAGGGGGTAGTCCAGGGTACGATTCTGGGTACTCAGCACTAGCCCCTGAAACCGATCTCCTAGCAAGCTGGCAACAAGGCCCGAGGAACGTCTTATGGCGACGACTATCAGGGCAACATTCGACGGATCAGTCCTTCGACCGGATCAACCGGCCGATCTCAAGGCTGATACCACGTACATCCTCACCATCGAACAGGAGATCCTTCCCGAGGCTGGCGAGGAAGTAGAGCCCTATCCGTTAACACAGCTCCGTGAACTAGCTGTCGACATGGGCGTGGACGACTTAGCTGCCAACCACGATTACTACGCTCACGGGCTGATTCCAGATGAGCCGGATGGCCGATAGGGCTCCACTCTTCGTCGACACGGCTTATATTCACGCGGTGCTCAATCTGCGCAATCAATGGCACGCCATCGCGGTGCAATGGGAAGCGCGACTCGCCGCGACGCGGCACCGCCTCGTGACCACGGAGCTCATTCTCATCGAGGTAGGAAACTCTCTTGCCAAAGTTCGCATGCGTTCTCAAGCGGCGCGGGCCATCGATGTCCTTAGATCGAATGCTCGGATCGAGGTCATCCCATTGTCTCCAGAGCTCTTCGCCGCTGGGTTCGACTTGTACCGGAGTCGACCGGACAAAGAATGGGGACTGACCGACTGCTGCTCATTCGTGGCCATGCGCGAGCGTGGCCTGGTGGCAGCCCTCACCACCGATGAACACTTCCGGCAAGCAGGCTTTCAGGCGCTTCTGCTAGAGGAAGCATCCACCTGACCTGAATGGTCCCGCCGCACTGACGCGATGCTCGCCGACGTCGTCGCCCAAATCGGCACGATCGACATCGTTTTGGGCTCAGTGGACCGAAAGAGAAACGCAAAGACGTTAGGCAAGGTTCACGTCAGAAGCAGCCCAGAGCAATCGGCTCCGGTCTGTGTCCTATACTCCGGCTGAACGTATGCCACGTCAGGAGAGACCGAAATGGCGACGGTCATCACCCCAGTCCGCCCAGCCGACCCCACGGAACAACGAATCGTTCTGCAAAACGTGGCATGGGAAACCTACGAGCGGCTGTTGGCCGACCATCTCGACAGCAGCGTGCCGCGCTTCACCTACGACCGGGGAGTGCTGGAAATAGTGAGTCCGTCAACCGAGCACGAAGAGACCAATCGGACGCTCGCCACGTTGGTTGAAGTTGTCGCCGAGGAACTCTCCATCAATGTTCGCAACGTTGGCTCAATGACATTCCGTAAACGGGACATCAAACGGGGCTTTGAACCCGATTCGTGCTTTTACATCCAGCGTTTTGCCGAGATCCGCGGTCGGACGGAAATCAACCCAGAGGTCGATCCGCCGCCCGATCTCCTCATCGAGATTGACGTCTCGAACCAGTCGCTCGATAGGTTTCCGATCTATGCTCAGATGGGCGTGCCCGAGATCTGGCGATATCGACGGAAGCGAGTATCGATCCATGTCCTCGACATCGATGCTTACCGAGACACCGATGTCAGCCTAGCCTTGCCTCCGATAACCAGCGAGGTGCTTACGCGATTCATCGATACAAGCACCCAGCTTGACCGGATTGATTGGCTGCGGTCACTGCGCGAGTGGGTCCGAACCAGCAGGACCGGAAATCAGGAAACAACCTAGATCGCGCTCCTGATTAGGGCCGCAAATTTGCCATGTGGGGCACAGCCCTAATTTCATTGGTTGCCAGGAAGTGGCACCTCCTTGAAGATGCCTCCCGACGAGGATCACTGTCGGCACTTGGCGATGCAATCGGGGGAAATCAAGCAATGGCAACCACCGTCGAACCAATCGAATTTCTACGCACGCTGCGGTCTGTCCGCCGGTTTACGGATCAGCCGGTACCAGACGACGCGATCACCGACATGCTCACCGTATTGCGATGGACCGGCAGCGCCCGCAATCTCCAGCCCTGGTCGTTCGTGGTGATCAGGGACAGGAAAGTGCTCAAGACCCTGGCCGGGTACGAAGGGTCGTGTGGGCACCTGGCGACCGCCGCGCTCGGCATTCTGCTGGTGATGGATGGCGGGCCGTTGGTTGCCCAAGAGACCTTCGACGAGGGCCGCCTGGCGGAGCGGATCTCCCTGGTCGCCCAGGCGCACGGTCTGGAGTCGTGCATCGGCTGGTTCAAGGATGCCGGGCCCAATCAAGTCAAGGACCTTCTCGGGATACCGCCCGAAAAACTGGTCCGCACCATCCTCTCGATCGGGTACGAAGACACCGGCGCGGAGGGCGCCCGCAACCACCGGGAGCATCCGCGCAAGCCATTGGCCGATCTGGTCCACGAGGGGCGTTGGTAGCAATATGTCTTCCTGATCAGATCTCTCCAATCAGCGCCGACTCCGATCTTCACCGTCTGGACCAAATAGCAAGATGTAGGGATACCGTCGAGCCGTCTCGGGAGTAGTCTATCGATAAGGGCGCGTCACGCCGCCGGCCCGACGGTCCGTCTACCACGGGCCGGGACGTGCCCGACCATCGGTAGGCAGCCCACCCGGGCGTTCCCCCAAGAGCCGGGTGGGCACATGCCGAGACCCCCATGCCCTATGCCAAACGCCGTCCGGAGCGAAGTTCGCCTCGGGGCGGCGTTTGGCGTTCCCATCCCAAGGAGCATCCCACCATGGAGCGCACGGAGCGCAAAGCACACCATCGGATCGACCAGCTATCCAGGACGATGGCCACCCGCTCATCGCGGCGGCGGGCAGCCGGTGGTGGGCTGGCCGCCGGATTGCTCGCTTCCCTCGGACTGAAGCCCGTCCGCGCCCAGGACGGGGACGTCGTCACTTGCGCCATGGCCTTCACGGCCGAGACCGCGATCGGCTCCGCCCAGGGCGAGGTCTACGCGGGCACCCTGACAGTCGCGATCGGGGCAGACGGCACGTTTGCCTCTGGCGATCTCACCACCGACGACGGTCAAACCTTCGAGGTGGTCGGGCAGGCCCTGGGCCAGGACATCGCCCTCCGGATCCAACTCGCCGACGCCGAGAACCTCTGGCTGAACGGAGTCAGCCGCCAACCTCTGCGCGCTTGCCGCGGGCGGTCCGGCGGCACCTTCAGCGGTCCAGGGCCGGGCAACATCGGCACCTGGGAGGCGCGAGCGGACACAGGCGCCGACTCCGGACCGGGCTCGGGGACCAGCGAGGGCAGCACCGAAGGTGGGGACGCGGAGGAGGATTAACCTCCATCGCGGCCCCAGACGCAAGCGAGCGCCACTGCCTCCGGTGCCGCCCAGTACCTGGGATTCCCGCTCGTCCGCACGGAGCAGCGGAAGTTCGGGTACCGTACCGCCATCCGGGATGGCCTGAGGGTCATCCAGGCTGCGGTATGAGTCTGGGAGCATGGACCCGGAGGCGCGATGGACAATCCCAATTCCGTCTGGAAGACCCTGTTCGGAGACCGAAACGCCCCCGCCGAGAACACCGGCCAACTCTGGGCGCGGACCATCGGCGCGGTTATCCTCGGCGCGGCCGCGGCCCTGCTCGGCACGCTGATCTACGCGCTGGTCACCGACAGCGACTTCACCTTCGGTGGCGCCGTCGCCGCCATGGTTGGGGCGGGGATAGGGATGGGTGCGGTCGTCTACCTCAACAACCGAAAGCGGCGTGCCCGCGCCCAGGTGCTGGACGACGACGTGGTCGATAACCTACCCAAGCGGCTTGGCTAAGCGAGATGGGCCCCACCTCCGCGCCGACCGGCGTACCGCGACCCAGCACTCCGAATTACATCCTGGCAGCCGACCGGGTCGCGTTCTGTTTCCGGCCGGACGCCAAGCCGGTACTGCGGGTACGGCCGGGCGAGACCGTCGCGATCGAAACGTCGGCGGCGCCGGTCGAGCGGCTCTTCGCCGCCGGAGATGATTGGGTCCAGGTATCGGACAGCGAGGCGATCAATGCCGTCACCGGACCGATCTTCATTGAAGGGGTGCGGCCCGGGGACGCGGTCGCGGTCGAGATCCTCGATATCGCATTTGGGTCGTGGGGTTGGAACATGTCCTTCCCCCACTATGGCCTCCTGGCTGGCAAGCTGCGGGCGCCCAGCCTGACCCGGCACACGATCAGCGACGGACGCGTCTATCTCACCGACCGCCTCAGCCTGCCCCTGCGGCCGATGATCGGCTGCCTCGGTCTGGCGCCGGCTGCGGGCGAGTCATCCACGCTCGGCCCGGCGTATCCCTGGGGCGGGAACATGGATCTGGTCCAGGCCAAACCCGGGAATACCGTCCTGCTCCCCGCCCAGGTGCCCGGCGGCCTCTTCTCCCTGGGCGATCTCCACGCGGCGATGGGAGTGAATGAAGCGACCTTCGTCGCCATTGAGGCGCCGGGCGTGGCCACCGTCCGCCTGAATGTCCGCCCCGGTCTGACGCTGCCGTCCCCACGGGTCGAGTCGCCGGAGCGGACCTACGTGATGGGCTTCGACCCTGGCCCGACCTATAGCCTGGAGGCCGCCCGGGGCCGGGCGGTGGACAACCTCTACGCGATGCTGACCGGGGAGCGCGGGTTCAGCCCGGAGGAAGCCCAACTTCTCGTTGCCGGGGCGGCCGATATCGAACTGGGCGGACCGGCCTGCGCCATCGTCCTCGCGAGTGTGCCGAACGATGTTGGGCTGCGCGTGTAGAATCGGACCGCAACCAACATGCGTGTGACTACGCCAAGGATGGTAGGGCGACGATGAGCCAGGGGAGCGCGGGGACGGAGCGAGCGGACGCCCAGGCCGGGTTTGCGCCGGAGCGGTTCGGGTTTCGGCCGTTCGGCGAGTACATCGACGCTTGGATTCGGGAGACCAGCACCGGAGAGGCGATCGTCGTCACCCCGCTGGCGTGGCAGCACGCTCACTCGCCGTCCTATCTCCAGCGCGGTGGCCCTGGCGCGGAGCGCGAGGAGATGGACGCGCTGAAGCTGCTCGTCGAGTTGCAGCGCGATGTCTGGGGGATGCGGCCAGAGGATCTGGTGCCGGCCAACCTGCTTGGGCTGCTGGCGGAAACAGGCGGATCGGTCCTGGCCGCCTACGACCGGGCAAAGGGCTGGAACGCCGACGGCTGGCTCGGCTTCGTCATCGGTGTCGGATCCCGAGGCGGGCCGCTGGTCTCGCACATGCTCGGTGTACGCGAGGACGTCCGCGGCCAGCGCGACATCGGCTGGCTCCTGAAGATCCT
Organism: uncultured Chloroflexia bacterium; assembly: GCA_963849635.1. GTDB lineage: Bacteria > Chloroflexota > Chloroflexia > Thermomicrobiales > UBA6265 > CAVRUD01. The sequence goes on from CAWKIA010000031.1 coordinate 32,932, forward strand.
ACAAGGCCACTTCGCGCTCCAACATGGCCATGACGCGATGGTGTGGACCTTCGACCCGATGCGCGGGATGAACGCCTACCTCAACCTCGAAAAGTTGGGAGCCAGCATCCAGGAGTACACCGTCGACAAATACGGCGTCCTCCGCACCGGGCTGTACGGCGATGTGCCCAGTGATCGCCTGACCGCCCGCTGGGACATGACCTCACCCAAGACCTGGGCGCGGCTCGGCGCGGTAATGGACCGGTCGTATCACCCGCCAACATTGGCCGATATCGCAGACATCCCGGAGGTGACAGTCGAAACCTGCGCGGCCATCCGTGAATCCGGACCGCTCCGGCTGCGCTACCGCATCCCAGGCGATATCGACCGGCTGGCCCGGGACGACCCCGCCGCCGCAATCCGCTGGCGGCTGGACCTGCGCACCGTCTTCACCACCCTGACGCCCACCAAATCGCCCCGGTTTGCCGGTCCCGAGTCGGATGGGCCGGCTGTGGTCGGCTACCGCGCGGCGGGCGGCCCATACGCGATCGACGGGTTTGCGACCGGGATGGGGCCAAGCGGAGAGCGCGAGAGTTTTTACTTGCTGGGCCGGACGGAATAGGTGGGGAGCACACGGATGCTGGTGACGAGACACGTCAGCTCAGCGACCTGGTAGGGGCAAGCCCTGCCCCTACAGCCCGGACCCGCGGGCAGGCGCGATTCCCAAGCCAGAGCGATTGGCGTACGCTTGGGCATCGCGACCGGGTCACCACCCGGCAGTGGTTCGATGAAGGGATGTCTTCAAGGATGAGTATCGCCTCGATCTCCGCCCACCTGCTGACGCTGGAGTTGCGGGTGCCGTTCACGACCTCCTTCGGCACCTATCAGACGCTGAAACGGCCCTTCGTCGTGATAGAGACGACCGACGGGCTGCGGGGCGTGGGCGAGATCCCGACCCTGTCCGATCCAGCGTACAAGCCGGAGGCCGATCCGCCGTCGGTCATGACCTCCCTGAAGGAGTTCGTCCTGCCGAGCGTGATGCAGGCCCAGGACGAGCGCGGTGCGATTACGGACATCCCGCAACTCCGGCAGAGCTACGCCTGGATCAAGGGGGCGGTCTTCGCCAAGAGCGGGGTGGAGGCGGCCCTGTGGGACATCCTGGCCCAGCGAGCCGGGCAGCCCCTCTGGCACATGTGGGGCGGCGAACGGCGCAGTTTCCCGGTCGGGGTGAGCATCGGCGGCAAGACGGTTGACCAGATCCTGGGGCTGGCCGAGAACGCCGTCGGGATGGGCTATCGCCGCCTGAAGGTGAAGATCTGGCCGGGGTTCGATGTCGAGATCGCGCGGGCGCTGCGGGAGCGCTACCCGGACATCCTCCTCCAGGTGGACGCCAACTCCGCTTACGATCTGTCCAACTGGGAGTCGCTCAAGGGGCTGGACGAGTTCGGCCTCCTCCTGATCGAGCAACCTCTATACGACGACGATATCGTCCTGCACAGCGAGATTGCCACCCAGATCAAGACGCCGATCTGCCTGGACGAAAGCATCCACTCCCTGCGCGACACCGAGACTGCCATGCGCCTGTGGGAGGCGAACGGCGTGCTGGACCGGCTGGTGATCAACATCAAGCCGCCGCGCGTCTCGGGCTTTGCCGAGGCGATCGCGATCGCCAACACCTGCAAGAGCCGGGGCGTGAAGACCTGGATCGGGGGAATGCTCGATTCGGCCTGGGGCAAGGCATTCAACCTGAATTTCAACGGGCTGACCGCCATCGACCTCCCTGGCGACCATTTTTCGCCCTCCGGCGCCTACTTCAATCGCGACATCGTCACCACCCCACTGACGGCCGCCGATGGCTCGTTCGCTCTCGGCGACGGGGTTTCGACGGGGCTGGAGCTGGATTGGGAGGCGTTCGAGGCGCTTGGAGAGCGCTGCTTTACGGTGACCGCTCCGGAGGCGTGATCCGGACCGCGACCGGGACATCGCGAACAACGCGCACGGCAAATGGGTCGGCTCTGCCGTCCATCTCCCCGGCAGCCGAACGGGGTCCGGGCAGCCGCCCGGACCCCGTTCGGTACGTCGTGGGTTGCTGCGTACAGGCGTTACTGGACCGTGATGACGTCGATCATGCCCATGAACGCGTGGGGGGTGCCGGTCGCCTGGTCGCCGACGAAGCAGACCAGGATGTAATCGCCTGCCTCCAGGTCGGCGGCCAGCCAACTCGTCACCCCGCTCGACTGGTCGCCGGTGTCCACCGCCGTGGTCACCTGGTCAAATGTCAGGTTGGCCGGCGGCGTGGCGGAGGGATCGCCGAAGGTGGCGGCCAGGGCCATGAAGTCGTCAACGGTTGTGCCGGGTGGCACGCCCGCCAACAAGATGAAGTGCGGCTGCGCCCCCTCATTGCGAAACTCAATGATCTGGGATCCCGCCGTCAGTTCGCCCTCGATCTCGAAGCCGAATTCGACGGTCGAGATGGTGACATCGGCCGCTGGTGCCGGCAGATCGGCCGGTGCCTCGCCCGTGACGGTCACGCCGACCGGTGCCTGGGGAGCGGACGGATCCTCGGCCCAAAGGGCCCATTCGCCCGCGGCGAGGTCGATCACGATGTAGGAGGTCTCACCAGTCCCGGCGTAGATGCCGCCGGCCAGACTCACCTCGTAGTACCACGGCGGGATGCCGGAGTCTTCGCCCTCCGCCACCGGGGAAGCCTCAGCCGCGGCCGCATCGGCTCCCGGGGTCGCGGCATCTTCTGACTCTGCGGCCATCCCGGCGATCATGTCGGCAAACTCGGCCCCGGTCATGCCGTCCGGCGGCTGGATGAAGGCCACACCCAGATCGTCTTCTTCGGTCGCATTGGTGACGGCGAGCACATAGCGGCCGGCGGTAAGCTCGGCGGGAACGCCCTCGAGCGCGGTCTCGGAGATGGTGACAGCAATCTCAGGTAGACCGAGGTCGGCGAACAGGTTCTCGGACTCCTGAGCCACCACGGACGTCCGCCCCACACCGACCAGGGAGAGGACGACGGCCAGAACCGACAAGAGCTTCGCGACGGAGCGCATCGGGTTCCTCCTGCATGTACGCGGGCGATACCACAATCTTTCTCAACGCACGTTCGACTCGACGCTATTCAGGGTAGGAGGAGCGACACCGTGTGCCTAGTGGCAACAGTGCGCATCCTGCGTCCCACGAGACGGGGAGATGCACGTAGAAGTGACATGGTCCGCCCGTTGGTACCCGTGGAAGGCGCCGGAAGGGGAATGAGCTAGTCCGTCGTTCCGGGCACCGCGCACCGCGACAACCCGCGCTGCCGGGGCTGAGACGATGCGCGCGCATGGCTGTTGACTGCTGAACCCACGACGAGTCTCGACCGAACCGCCGAAACCGAAACGCGAGGCACGATGAAGTTCGACACCTCCGGGTTGGATCAGGGTGATCTGGCCATCGAGCTTGGCCGCGCGTATGACCTGCCGGTCGCCTCGGTTGCCTTCGTCCCGAAAGGCGAGGACGCCCTCTGCTACGTCGCGACGGCGGCGGCAGGTGAGCAGTACTTCGTCCGGGCAAAACCTGTCGAGCGGGGACCGGAGGCGGAGGAGATCTACGAGGCGGTCGCCGCTCTGCGTGACCGTCTGGGGATCCCGTGCGGTAATGGCGCCGACTGCATTCTGCCCAGGGAAGCTTCTCGCTGGGAGTTTCGAGGGCATGTCGTCACCGTTTACCCGTTTGTCGCGGGTGCATCCGTCTACGATTCCGGCGCTCCTTCCGCCCACGTATCGAAGACGGCGCGGATCATGGCGGTCCTCCACCGGAGCGACCACCCTTCCTGCCCCCGCTGCCATTCGAGCGGTTCGACAACCCGTTCGAACGTGCGATCAACGAGGCTTTGACCACCGTCACGGCGATGCGGCCGCGTTCGGGCTACGAACGGCGTGTCGTTGACCTCCTCGTGCGCGAACAATCTGATGTACTCGATACACTCGATCGCCTGCGCCGGATGCAGCGAGCCATCGTCCGGCGGCGATCCGCAGCCGGTCGTCACCCATGGCGACCCCAACTGGGCCAATGTCCTGGTCGATCCCGAGGGGAAGCTCTTCCTGACCGACTGGGGCGAGCTGGCTCTCGGTCCCCGCGAGCGAGACATGACGTCCTTCCACGGGGAGCATTTCGAGGCGTTCGTGCCGGTCTACCTGGAGCAGAGCGGCCCGATCCGGCTCCACCGGCTCCTGTTCGCCTTCTACCTGTACCGCTGGGCGGTGCAGGAGATAGCAGACTACACGGTCAGGATTCTGCGACCGGAGACGACGATCGAGGAGGCTGAGCTATGCCTGGGAGGAATTGCAGCCCTACCTCCCCGTTCCCCACGCCGACATCCAAGATGGACTCGCCGCAGTGATGGAGACTGCTGCATCGCCAGCCGGCGACATACGGCCTCCAGATCGATGACCAAGACTTCGGCCTATAGGGGCGCATGGCATGCGCCCTGCTCCGATCCGCCGCGTTCCGATGTGGCCACCCTGGTCGGATGTGGCGCTCTGTCTGCTCGGGGCAGCATCGCGTACGGCTACAGGGCGCATGCCATGCGCCCCTACAGATGGTGCCGGGAGGCATCCAATAGCCCCTGGTCCTAGCCCGATTGGCGGGCGTTCGCGTCCTCCATTTTTCCACGTCCTGGCGTGGAAATTGCGGTCAGCGCCGGGTGTCGCGCTCCCCGATGTCGATGGCGGGAGCGGTTTCGACGGCGGGCGCGATGGGGCGTTCGTCTGGGCGGAGAACGCGCTAGCGATTGGCGCGGGAGGGACCGGACCATGATGGGTCGGATGGGTCTCGGAGGAGAATGGCTTTCCGTCAGCGACGAGCGGATACCCAGGCGGACCGTCGTGCGGGCGGCGCTGGGGATGGGCTTGGCGGTGCCAGCGTTCGTGGCGGGGGCGGCGCGCGGCCGCGCCCAGGAGGGCAGCCCGGTGGCGTCACCGGGAGCGACTCCGGCGGGAGGCGCGGCAGGTACTCCCGGCGCTCCCGGCGTAATGAAGGAGCCGTTTGGGACCGCCTTCGAGGAAGCGGTCGATCGCTTCACCATCACGAACGCGAACGGGGTCGAGGTCAAGGTCCTGACGTACGGTGGGATCGTCCAGTCGATCTCCGTGCCGGACCGGGACGGAAACCCTGGCAATGTGGTGCTCGGGTTCGCCACGCTGGACGAGTACGTCGCGGGGAATCCGTACTTCGGGTGCATCACCGGGCGCTATGCCAACCGGATCGCTCTAGGTACATTCTCGCTCGAAGGGGAAACCTATCAGTTGGCGATCAACAACGAACCGAATACGCTCCACGGCGGAGAACGCGGCTTCGACAAGTACGTCTGGGCCGCGACGGAGGTGGACGACGAACTGGGGAGGGGGATTCAGCTAAGCAGGGTCAGCCCCGATGGCGAAGAGGGCTACCCGGGCACGCTGACGGTCGAGGTGACCTACCGCCTGACCGACGCGGACGAACTCCGGATCGACTACCACGCGACGACCGACGCCCCGACGATCGTCAACCTGACCAACCATTCGTACTTCAACCTGGCGGGCGAGGGCTCCGGCGATACTTACGACCACGAACTCATGCTCAATGCCCCCCGCTATACCCCAACCGACGCGACCGCGATCCCGAGCGGGGAGCTGGCGCCGGTCGACGGGACCGCGTTCGACTTTACGCAGCCCCATGCGATCGGGGAGCGGATCCGAGCCGATGAGGAGCAGATCATCCTCGGGCACGGATATGACCACAACTGGGTGCTCGACCGCCCTGACTTCAGCGACACCTCGCTCTTACTCGCGGCCAGGGTGCACGACCCCGCGAGCGGGCGAACGATGACAGTGGAGACGACGGAGCCGGGGATCCAGTTCTACTCCGGCAACTTCCTCGACGCGACCGTCGTCGGCACGAGCGGCACGCCCTACCGCCAGGGCGACGGTCTGGCGCTGGAGACGCAGCACTTCCCCGACTCCCCGAATCAGCCGGATTTCCCCTCCACCGAACTTCGCCCAGGTGAGGAGTACACCTCCACGACCATCTACGCCTTCTCGGTGGAGTAACGGTCGCGGCCGAAACCCGGTCCCCGGACCGCATCATCAAAGAACCCGGCGGATCGCTCCACCTGCGCTCTCAGGCGGTCACGACGCCCGAATCGCGTCCGCGACCTGCCCGATCTGTTGGACGTGTACGCGTTCGTGGTTGGCGAGTCGCTCCGCGAAGGTGCGGACGGTCTGCTGGGTCGGCCGCCCCGACCTGATCTCGGTGGCGGGGCGCTCCCATTGTTCGGGCGAGAGCGATTTCAGGACGACCAGCAGGTCGGCACGCTGCGCGGCGAATGCCTCGAACGATGGCAGAAAGTCCAGGTCGAGATAGTTCGTCCGCTTGATCGAGGACCTTGGGCTGACCGCCCTGATCGTCGGGTAGTCCTTGGCGAGAATGGTCGCGATGTTGGCGCCCCAGACATCCGCGCAGGCGCGGAGATGGGCCAAGATGTCATTGGCTGACCATTCGCCGGGGCTTGGCGCGGTGCGCATCTGACGCGGTGTCAGGCCCTCGATTAGAGCGGTTATCCGCCCTGGCGCCTCGGTGAGCACACCCAGGATATCGTCGATCGAGCCGCCATCTTCGCTCATGATGACCCCTCCTCGATGTCCTATCCGGGGGCAAGCCGGGGCCAGTCCGTCATCGGCCAGCCGGTTTCGGCCTCGATGAGGAGGAGGCGGTTCCACTTCGCCAGGCGCTCGGAGCGGGTGATGGAGCCGACCTTGAGGGCGTCTCCGCCCCAGCCGACGGCGAGGTCGGTCAGCCAGTCGTCTTCGGTCTCGCCGGAGCGGGCGGAGACGACCACGTTCCAGCCGGCGGATCGGGCGAGGGTGTGGGAGGTGGCGGCCTCGGTGAGGGTGCCGATCTGGTTGACCTTGAGCAAGAGGGCATCGGCCGCGCCGGTAGCGATGGCCCGCTCGATCCTGGCCGGTTGGGTGCAGAGAAAGTCGTCGCCGAGCGTGAGCGCGCGGCCCTGGAGGGCGGACCTGAGCACCGGCCAGTGCGTCCCAATCGTCTTCGGCTAGACCGTCCTCGACGCTGACGATCGGGTAGCGATCGAGCCAGCCGCCAGGGCCGGCCAGATGGGCGATCATGCCGGCGCTATCGAGCGGCTCGTCACCGAGCGCATACCGTCCGTCCGTAAAGAAGTGGCTGGCGGCGACGTCGACGCAGAGAGCGACCTCCTGGCCCAGGACGAACCCGGCTCGCTCGATCGCGGTGACGGCGTCGTCCAGCATCGCCTCTGCGTTCGGGAAGTCCGGGGCGAGACCGCCCTCGTCAGCGACCAGTGGGCGGGTGCCGTAGCGCTCTCGGCAGTGGGCGGCGGCAGGCGGCGTAGACGGCCGCGACGGCAGACATGCCTCGTCGGCGGTGGTGGCGGATACGGGCACGACCAGCACATCCTGGATGGAGACCTGTCCGCCGGCATGCTTGCCGCCACTGAAGAGGTTTACGGTCGGGCGGGGCAACCGGGGGGAAGATGGCGAGGCTCCCTGTCCCTCTTCACGCAGTATCTCAGCGAAGCGTTCGTAGAGGGGTTGACGCCGATCGACGGCGACGGCCCGGGCGAAGGCCAGCGAGGCGGCCAGGAGAGCGTTCGCGCCGAGGTTCGCCTTGTTCGGGGTGCCGTCCAGCTCCAGCAGAGCGGCGTCGAAGGCGGCCTGAGTGGCAAAGACGCGGTCACGCAGGGCGGGAAACAGGACGTCGGTAACGTTGGCGGCGGCTCGGCGGCAGCCCAGGCCACCGTAGCGAGCCGGATCGCCATCGCGCAGCTCGTGGGCCTCGGCGGCGCCGGTCGACGCCCCGGATGGGACGGAGACACTGGCGGTTGCTCCCCCGGCCAGCGTGCAACGCGCCCAGAGGGTGGGCCTCCCCCGGCTATCCAGGATTTCATGGGCGAAAAGGCGCTCGATTGCGGGCATCCAACCTCCAACTGCGTTCGGCATTCGGCGTCCAGGTGGAGAGTCGCACTCCAATCGTCATCCTGAGCTTGCGAAGGATCTTGGCGCTTTAGCGCCTTCGTGCCTCGTTCCAGACGCACAACGTCTCGGTCGGCGACAAAGGCCGTAAACGGCCAAGATCCTTCGCAAGCTCAGGATGACGTGGTGTTCTGGGCTCTCTACTCACGACTCACGTCTCACGACTTCTTCAACAAACACATCGATCAGTTCCGGAATCGTCCCCGGGACGGCGGACATGAGCGCCAACACGGCGGCCCGTTGGCGGGCGCGCTCGGCGGGATCGAGGTATTCGAGGGGGAGCGGCCGGCGACGCGGGCGAGGAGGATGCCAAGGGTATTGCGGATGGCCCGGGGCTCGAGATCCGCTACCCACGGCGCAACGCCAACGGTCAGGCCATAGACGCCCCAGAAATGGTGGGCGGCGTGGCGAAATGCCTCTCGTGATCCGGGGAGGTGGTGGGCTTTGCTCAGGAGGTGGGTGAAGGCGAAGCCGAGATCGAAGGCGGGATCGCCGTAGTGGATGACCTCGTGATCGAGCAGGATGAGATGGTCGTCATGGACCAGGACGTTCTTCGGGGAGTAGTCGCCGTGGACCAGGGTGACGAGGTGCTCGCGGTTGGCGGCGATCACGTCGTGGAGGAACGGTGCGGCTTCCGGCACCTGTTCCGCGGCGAAGCCGTAATAGGGCTCCAGGCGAAGGCTCTCGAAGTAGGAGCGGTCGGCGAAGATCTGGGCCAGGTCGTCGCGGCTCGGCGGCGTCACGATGGATGGTGCCGAGCAGGCGGCCGAACTGGGCGACGTGGTCGAGGTCGACCTCGCCGCGGAGGAGCATCACCTTCCAGTTTTCGTGCGGCTGCGGACGGCAGCCATCGCGAGGACGTGTTGCTCAGGATCGAGGAAGACGAGCGGCGTGATCGTACCGGCTGGAGCGAGGTCGGCCAGGTGAATCAGGCCGAGGGCCTCTCGTTCGATCCGGCGCGGGAGAACTGAACCAATCGACCTGGACCCGGAGCTTGGCCAGAGCCTGCTTCATCACCCAGGCCTCGCCGGAGGAGCGCTCGACGAGCACCGTCCGGTTGGAGACCCCGCCGGCGAGGGTCTCCAGGCGGGGCACCTCCTCAGCGCCGATCCGGCCTGTGGCGCGGAGGTAGCCGAGGAGGGCATCCGGTTGCTCGATGTCGAGGGAATCGTGGGTGGAGATCATGCGCGGGATCATGCCGGGTTCCGACGCGGAGAGCAAGGGGGACAGGGCCGCGGCCCTGACCTGAGGGGCAAAGCTCATCGCTTTGGGTGGGGGACACGGCTGACGCCGTGAGGGGGAGAGGGGGGAGGGGATTGTGTTGCTGTCTCCGTCCGTCTCCCCCTCTCCCCCTCAGCCCGCAAGGGCTGTCCCCCTCACGGCGCAAGCCCTGTCCCCCTCGCCGTTAGACGGAGAGGTGAGATTCGCCGCGGAGAGCGAGAGAGACGGCGATGGCGACGCGGTAGAGGTAGCGGTCGAGGTTGGGGATGAAGTCGCCGGGGGTGGCGGTGATTGGTTCGATCACGGTTGAGCCGGGGGCGATCGATTCGGCCGGGAGGGCGGAGGACTCCCCGGCGAGGAAGGCGAGGAGGGGCATGAGGGGGAGTTTCACCAGGGCGGCGAGTTCGTAAGGGCTGGGGCGGTAGCGCGGTCAGGGGGCGATTGTCACGGAGAAGGTAGACGGATTGCAGTTCGCGGTCGCGGATGCCGAGTTCGGACTCGTTGACGGCGATCCGGTTGCCGAGGAAGCGCAGGTCGGCGAGTTCAACCGTGATGCCGATCTCCTCTTCGCTCTCCCGCAGGGCCTCGGCGATATCCTCGCCGCGCGCGGAGGTGACCGCCGACCGTAGCGTCGAAGCGGCCTGGCCAGGTGTCTTTCTCCAGCCCCCGCCGCTGCATCAGCAGAAATGGCCCGCCGAACGCCGCATCGATCCCCGCCACCCAGACGTGGACGGCCCGGTGCCAATCGCCGTCGCGGTGGACGGCGGCGCGGGGTTTGGCCTCGCCGGTGGGGGTGCCGTCGGCACGGACGACGTCGAATAACTCGGCCGGGTCCTGGGCGAACTCGGGCGGAGTGGGGATGGTAGGCATTGAGATCCTTCGAGACGTGAGACGTGAGACGTGAGACGTGAGACATACCCCTTTGCCCCCGGCCCCCTTTCCCCCGCTCCTCCGTTGCGCAGCAGGGAAAGGTGAAGAACCGCGCCCATCCCGGACATGGGCTCTGCAACGGCCCCTCTCCACCGGAGTGGAGAGGGGGGAGGGGGTGAGGTCCGTTCTCCTCAGTCGATGTACAGGATGCAGTGCAGAACCTGACCAGCGGTCAGATCGACCGGCCCAAGAGCGATGTTCGGAGTGTACTCAGCAGTCAATTGGTCGGCGGGGTCGCCTAGTTCGGTGATCTGGCAGCGGGAGGTCATGCCATTCGCGCCCGCGACCGAGACCGTGTACGGGCCGGGGGAGAGATCGATGAAGTCGGCGTGGCCGTCATCATCCGCTTCCCCGGTACGCGCGTCGCCGGTGTCATCGTTGGTGAGGGTCACCTCGGCGCCAGGGAGGATCTCCGGTTCAACGTTCTCGCCATCCGCATCCGCCTGGCAAGGCGGCGGTCCCGCTCCGCCGGTGTTCTCGCCGAGATCGATCACGGTGGAGTTCTCCGGGCAGGAGTAGACGGTAAAGGCGGCCCGGACGGTATCGTCTGGCCAGACGGTGTAGCCCGTGCCGGGGTCTTCGGCGGATACGATTCGGGCCAAGAGGAAGTGGGCTTCACCGCCCTCCGCGACGATGCCGGACAGGTTCGGCGAGTAGGTCCCCTCCAGGACGACGGCCTCGCCCGCGGTGAGGGTTACCCCTGTCTCCTCGGGGAGCAGGGTGACGTGCCCTCGGTGACGATCAAGAGCGAGGGCCAGACTTGATCGATCGTGGCCGGGCGGGCATCGACGGTGCCCGCATCCAGGCGCAATAGCAGGTCGTCGCGCTGCTCACGCAGCTCGAACGCCTCACCGGCCAGCACCAGGGTGTCGCCACCGGGATCGTCGGCGTCGGCCGCGTCGACGAGGGCGATGCGGGAGTAGGGCACGGCCTCGTCAGTGAACACCAACTGAACGAAGTAGGTCAGCAGCACCATTCGCCGCAGCTGCTGGTCGCGATCGTGCCGCTGCAGCTGTTCGCGTGCGAGCTCGCGAGCGGGATGGGCCACGACGTCGACCAGCCACGCAACCTCGCCAAGTCCGTCACGGTGGAGTAGCGTCGTGGCGGTGATCGGCGTCGGCATCGACGTGGTGGAGGTGGCCGCTTCGGGGCGTCGATCGAGCGCACTCCCGCGCTCGCAGAAGACTGTTCACCGAGGCCGAGGGGACGCGGCCGCATGGCATCCCTGGCCGCCCGTTTCGCCGCGAAGGAGGCCTCGCCAAGGCGCTCGGTGCGCCCGGCCGGATGGAGTGGCACAACGCCGAGGTGATCTCGGGAGCCGGAGTCGGGACGTCCGGGGTTCTCACTCAACCGCCTCAGCGGCCGTGGGGGACCAGCGCCTCTGACTTGCGTGGGGTGTGCAGCACTATCCACCTCTCGCTCTCCCACGACGCCGGGATCGCCTCGGCGATGGTGGTCCTCGAGT
>CAWKIA010000032.1:0-296616 GCA_963849635.1 uncultured Chloroflexia bacterium
TGCGGCTACAGTAACGGCAACAGCCGCTGCATGCCTCCGGGCAGCTGCACCAGCGTCATCTTGGGGCCGACCACCACCACGACCGCGGCGCTGACCACCACCACGACGACCACCGCAGCCCCAACAACCACCTCGACCACGACCACCACCGCGCCAACTACCACGACGACGACCACGACGGCGCAGCCGGTCAGTGCGCCGTCAACGCCGATTGCAGCGACGGCAACCCATGCACCCTCGATCGGTGCCGGGACCTCGCCGGCACCGCCTGCGACGACGGCGACATCTGCATCTGCCTCTTCCCGCCGCGCCCGGCCGGGTTCCAGGGCGGCGCCTGCACCGGGGCCAACGCCTGCGACGGCGCCGGGAACTGCGTGGCCACGACCACAACTACTACGACGGCAGCCCCGACCACCACCACTACGACGACCACGGCAGCCCCGACGACGACCACCACCACCACCGCAACACCGACCACCACGACCGAGCCGCCCTGTGTGCCGGAGAGCGACTCCGCTGCCTGTATCCGCACAGGGATCGAATGCGGCCCGACCACGAACAACTGCGGTCAGACCGTCGCCAATTGCGGCCCTTGCTCTGGGGGCGAAACCTGCTGTGACGGGACGTGTAAGACGTTGGGAACGGTCGAAGCGTGCAGCTCCTGCACCGATGAATGCGTCTCCGGCGATATCTGCTTGGACAACGTTTGCGTGACGCCCTGCATTCCGGACACGTTTCCCTGCACGAGTGCAAGCCAGTGCTGCACTGACGCCTGCTTCAATAACCAATGCGGCCCCCCGTAGGGGGCGGGGTTCAGACAACAACGGACAATATGACGATCACCATCGAAACGTTGCGGTGCATTGACGGCCCGAGTCTCTGGTCAGCCGAGCCGGTCACCCAGTTGCTCCTTGGCCTCGGGCCGCCGGAAGATGGTCAACCCGATAGGGTCCGGATCCTTGTGGGCAGGCTTTCCGACCTCGACCCCGTTCTCGTCGATCTCTCTTCCCTGGTCGCTCCGCTCCAGCCACTCCCGTTTCCGGAACGTCTGGGGCTCGCCGGCGTCCTGGGTACGCTCGCCCTCAACATCCAGCGGACGGTGGGCGTCGATGTTGTATTCAGCGCCTCCCGGCCCACGGCGGCGGAGCGCGTCGTCGAGGTCGTGGTCCAACACGACGATGCCGTCGTCGGAGCGGCCGCCAGTCGGTTGGCCATTCGGCTGCTTAGTGACCTCAACGCCGACGGGGAGCCGGACATGGTGGCGATCCAGACGGCAATGGCGCGGTTCGGCGTAGTAGCGGCGTCACGGCGGTATGGCACCGCGGCGCAGACGATCGTTGCGTCCGCCAATGAACGTGGCATCCCCGTGTCGCGAGTCGATCCGTCCGGGCGGATCGTCGAGTTGGGGAACGGTGCCTACAGGCGCCGTATCCTCAACTCGCTGACGTCGCTCACCTCCGTCATCGGCGATGCGATTACCGCCGACAAGAGCCTCACCAATCACTACTTGCGCACCGCCGGTCTCCCGGTTCCCGAGGGCGCGGTCGCGCGGACCGTTGAACAAGCCGTCGCCGTCGCACGGACGGTCGGGTACCCGGTTGTCGTCAAGCCGGTGGATCTCGGCGCCTCGGCAGGGTTGTCCGTCGACGTGCGCCACGAGGATGCGCTCCGCACCGCCTTCGCGCAGGCGGCCGCCAAAACGCCGTCGGGCAGGGTGCTGGTCGAGGAGTACGTCGTTGGCAACGAGTACCGGGCGCTCGTCGCCAACGACCAGGTCATCTCGGTGAGCTATCGCGTCCCGGCCCATATCGTCGGCGATGGCCGCCACACCATCCGCCGTCTGATCGAGATCGAGAACGCCGATCCCCGGCGTGGCACGCTCGTGACCGATCCGCTCAGGAAAATCGTTGTCGACGCTAAGACGCTGGACCTCCTGGAGCGGCAGCACCTCGACCTTGAGGCGATTCCACCGGCCGGGCGCCATGTTCAGCTCAGGCCAACTGGCAATGTCCCTCTCGGAGGATTGGCAATCGACCGGACCGACGCCGTCCATCCCGACAACGCGGCCATCCTGCGTCAGGCGACCAATGTGGTCGGTTTGGACATCGCCAGCATCGACCTCATCGCGCACGACATTTCCGAATCGATGTGGGCGACCAGCGGCGCCATCCTCGAGATCAACGCACGCGCCGGGTTCAGGCACGAACTCAATCCGAGCGAAGGCCAACCCCGCGACGCCGGTCCGGTGATTATCGACATGCTCTTCCCACCCGGCCGGCCCGTGCGGGCACCGATTCTCGCCGTTATCGGCGATCCCCAATCCTCGCCCACCATCGCTCGCCACTTGGCCAGCATCCTGACGGCCGCCGGCGAAGTGGTGGGGTTGGCGTCCTCCGCTGCACTCGTCATCGACGGCCGGCCCATCCGCGGCGTGGACGTGCTCGATCCGACCGGCGTGCGTACCCTCCTCAACCACCCGTCCACCGAGATCCTCCTCACGGAGGTCAACCCTCAGGAGATCGTCGCGCATGGACTCGGTTTCCCCTACTGCACTGTGGCGGTGGTGACCGCGCTCTCTGGCTTGACTACGCCGTTCGGTCAGCCGGTCGAATCAGTCCTCACCGGCGTCGTCGCCGCCGATGGCGCCCTGGTCCTCAATGCCGACGACCCCTCGATCGCCGCGCTCGCTAGATCGTGCCGTGCCCCGGTTGTGCTCGTCAGCCGCGACTCGCGGAACGGACTCGTATGCACCCACGTCGAACGGGGGGGACAGGCGGTTGTCGTGAGGCCGGCACCAACGGGGGACCAGATCTCCCTGGTTGCGGGCGAGACCGTAACGGACGTGGTGCCGGCGACCGCGCCTCCAAGCATGGGCGGCTCCCCCCAGGAAGTCGCGCCGCTCGCCTTGCTCGCCGCAGTGGCGGCCGCCGTCGCCCGAGACGTCCCGCTGGAGACTATCCGTCGCGGTTTGGCGTGACCCGAGGAATGCGGCGCCATGCAACGAAGGACGGCGCTCTCGAGACGATAGCGTGCCACCGATAGGCAAGGGCCTCTTGCCGTTCGATCCCGTGGGCGACGGCAAATTCTGTTCTGTTCTATGTGGTGTAGAGAGATCCTGCTATCCACGATTGGTGTCTGGATTGGCAATCGCAGCGCCAATGTGACTGGATCGTCGCGTACAAAGGCGACCGAATGCCCGGGCTACGAGGGGGAACGGCGGCGTGGACGGATATCATCCGGCTGCCAGGAGATCCGTTCCGCACGGACGCGCTCGGGGTAGCCATGACCGATGTCACGCCGTCCGCTCGATCCGTATCCCTTCCCCTCCCGCGCACGCCCCTGATCGGGCGCGAGCACGACGCGGCGGCCGTCGTTGGCCTGCTGCGGCGCGACGACGTCCCGCTCGTCACGCTGACCGGACCGGGCGGGGTCGGCAAGACCCGCCTCGCCCTCCAGGTCGCGACCGAAGTCGCGGGGGACTTCGCCGATGGCGTTCGCTTCGTCGAACTCGCCGGGGTCCGCGATCCTGGCCTGGTCCTGCCGGCGATCGCTGCTGCATACGGTCTCGGGGACGAGGGGACCAGAACGGCGGCCGAGCAACTCGTGGCACAGCTACGCGCGCGCCGGTCGTTGCTCGTCCTCGACAACCTCGAGCAGGTGGTTGAGGCCGCGGCCGGGATCGCCGGCCTGTTGCGACAATGCCCGCACCTGAAGGTCCTCGCCACCAGCCGGGTGGTGCTGCGCGTGTCGGATGAGCACGACGTCCCGGTCCATCCCTTGCCGGCGCCGGATGCCGTCCAACTCTTCGTTACCCGTGCTCGGGCGGCCAGCCCCGCCTTCGCCCTGACTGCGGCGAACCAGGCGGCGGTGGCGGCGATCTGCACCCGGCTCGACGGCCTGCCACTGGCGATCGAGCTGGCGGCGGCCCGGGTCCGTGCCCTCTCCCCGGCGGCGCTGCTGGCGCGGTTGGAGGACTCCCTGTCGCTCCTGACTGGAGGCGCCCGCGACCAGCCGGTCCGGCTGCGCAGCCTGCGCGACGCCATCGCCTGGAGCTACGACCTCCTCTCTCCGGACGAGCAGGCCCTCTTCCGCCGTCTGGCCGTCTTCGCCGGCGGCTTCGACCTGGCTGCGGCTAAAGCGGTTGCCGGCGATGGCGCCGGGGACCTCGACGCGCTCGACGGTGTCGCGTCGCTGGTCGAGCAGAGCATCGTGCAACCGTTCGGTTTCCACGAGGCGGAGGAGCCGCGCTACCGGATGCTGGAGACGGTCCGCGAGTTCGGGCTGGAACGGCTGGCGGCGAGCGGCGAGGAAGCCACGGTGCGCGGAGCGCACGCCGTCTACGTCCTGGCGGCGGTCGAAGCGGCCATGGCGCGGCTGTTTTCGCCGGAGTTCGACCGGGTGGCGGCCCGCCTGGACGCCGAGCTGGACAACGTGCGGGCGGCGCTCGCCTGGTTGGACGGGGCCGGCGACCCCGACGTCGGCTTGCGGTTGGCCGCCGCCATGTTCCTCCACTGGTACGTCCGCGGCGCCTACCGTGAGGGGCGACGCCACCTGGAACGGGCCCTGGCGCGGGCCGACCGAGCTCCCACCCCGGCGCGCGCCATGGCGCTCACCGGCGCGGGCTGGCTGGCGCGCCAACACGGCGACCGCGAGGCAGCGGCGCCACTCGTGACCGAGGCCCTGGCCGTGGCCCGAGCGGCGGGCGACCGGGAGGTCGAGGCGGTGGCGCTAGCCTTCCTGGGCTTCGGCGACCTGGAACGAGACGACTACGACGGGGCCGCCCGACAGATGGAGGCGGCGCTGGCGCTGCACCTGGAGATTGAGACAGTGGTCGGCGAGGGCCACAGGCAGCCGTGGTCGACCGGACTGCCTACCGAGGTGGTGGCACTCTGCGGCAACCTCGTCCAAGTAGCCCTGGCCCGAAACGACGTCGCGGCGGCGGCGAGCTATCTGGCCGAGGCGAGGCGGCGGAACCAAGCGCTCGGCGGTGCCCCCTGGTTGCAAAGCTACCTCGACCGGTGCCAGGGCGACCTCGCGCTCGCTCGCGGTGACCAGGAGGGGGCGCTGGCCGCTTACCGCACAAGCCTGGATCACGCCTGGGTCCACGAGCTGCGGCCCCACCTGCCCGAGCCCATCACCGGGATCGCGAACGTCGTCTTGGCGCGGGGGCAGGCGGAGCGGGCGGCCCGCCTGCTCGCGACGGCGGCGGCCCTGCGCGAGGAGATCGGCGCGGTGCAGGGATGGGGACGACGCGTGCACGAGCGCGTCGAGGCGGCGGTACGGGCCGCCCTCCCGCCGGAGGCGTTCGCGGAAGCCTGGGGGGCGGGGGCGGCCCTGCCTCTGGAAGAGGCCATCACCGAAGCGCTTCAGGCGGCCGATCCCGACCGTGGCACGACGGTGGCTCCTGCTCCGCCCGACCTGGCGGGGGCGGCCGGCCTCACCGTGCGCGAAC
This sequence comes from uncultured Chloroflexia bacterium, assembly GCA_963849635.1. Taxonomy (GTDB): domain Bacteria; phylum Chloroflexota; class Chloroflexia; order Thermomicrobiales; family UBA6265; genus CAVRUD01. The sequence goes on from CAWKIA010000032.1 coordinate 5,453, forward strand.
GCGAGGTGCTGCGCCTGCTCGCGCAGGGTCTGAGCGACCGTGACATTGCCGCGGCGCTCTTCCTTAGCCCGCGCACGTCGGCGGCCACGTCACCAACCTTCTCGCGAAGCTGGGACTCGACTCCCGCACCGCCGCCGCCGTGTTTGCCTTCAGCCACGGCATTTCCTGGGCCGGACTCACCGCGACGCGTAGAACTACTTGGTTGTCTTCCGCCGATCTACCGTTCGGTCAGGCAGTTCCTCGTGACCCCGCGGCACCAACTCGAGCCGCATCGTGGTGAGTGTTCGAGGGGAACGGTCACACAGACCCTTAGACGGTCAGACGGGATGGTTGCGGCGAACTCGGTGGTGCGCACACCGAGGGTGCGCGGTGCCATGCCCGCCTGACCGACCACCGGCGCTGCGCGCCACCGACCACCCGCGCTAGTCATTCCCAACAAGCCAGCCCGCCCCAACGGCGGGGAGAAAGGACGAAGAACCCATGACCACCCGTCGCGCCGGCCCAGAGTCCGGTACCCTCGGTCGCCGCCTCACGCGCCGCTCCGCACTCGGCGGCCTGGCTGGCGCCGGCGCCCTGCTCGGCGCCGCGGCGCTGTCCCGAACGTCCGTTTACGCACGTCACCAAGGAGACACCGTGAACCAGTCAACCCCCGGCACCACCCCCACTGTCGTCCTCGTGCACGGCGGCTTCGCCGATGCCTCGTGCTGGAACGGTGTGATCGATCGCCTGCAGGGCGAGGGGTTCGCGACGCTCGCTCCGGCTAACCCGCTGCGCGGGGTGGAGACCGACACTGCCTACGTGACCAGCGTGGTCAAGACCATCGAAGGTCCGGTGCTGCTTGTCGGGCACTCGTACGGCGGAATAGTGATCACCAACGTCGGCGCCCAGGTCGAGAACGCGGCCGGACTCGTCTATGTCGCCGCGATGGCACCGGACGAGGGCGAAGCGATGCTCGACGTGGCGGCCGACTACCCCAAAACCCTGATCCTCGACTCCCTCCTTCCGGCGTCGATCGCGGCCAGCGAGGCCGAAGCCGACTTCGTCGTCAATCCCGCGGCGTACCAGGCGGCGTTTGCCGCCGACCTACCGGAGGAGCAGACGCGCGTCCTCGCGGTGACGCAGCGGCCGTTCGTCGGGTCGGCCTTGGCGACGCCGTCCGGGCCGGCGGCCTGGAAGACCCTGCCGTCGTGGTTCGCGGTCGCTACCGCCGACCAGGCGATCCACCCGGACCAGCAGCGCTTCTACGCCAACCGGATGGAGGCGACGACAATCGAGGTCGACGCTTCCCACTCGATCATGATCTCGCGGGCGGTTGAGATCGCCGACTTGATCCGGTCCGCGGTGGGCTCTCTGGTCTAAGCGCACGCGGCACCGAACGCCGGCAATCCGGCCGGATCGCTGGCGTTCGGTCGCGAGTCAGAGCGCTCGTTGAGTGTATGCAGTTGAAGTCCGCTCAAGACGGCGATACAGGGGCTCGATAGTGGCCACGATCTGCTCTACAACGTGCCAGCGCCCTGTCGAGCCACCAAACAGGCATTGATTTGCTCGATCTGAGAAACTCTGGACATGCTACCTGAGCCCATCGCTCTACTTGAATCCTGGTTGCCAGCCCACTATTCCTTCACCGTGACCCCTCCGAGCGTAGCGGTTCTGCGTTCCTATACGAACGATGTCTACGGGGTAACCGATGGGCCAACCCGGTATGCCCTGAAGGTCTATGCGCCGGGATGGCGGAACGACTCCGAGGTGCTTTACGAGATCGACTTGCTGCGGCACCTGGCCCGCAAGGGCATCCGAGTTGCGGAGCCCGTGATCGCTGCGAATGGTTCATTCATGACCCACATCGAGCTTGCGGGTCATCGCCGCCAGGTTGTCTTGTTCGAGTTCGCCCCCGGAGAGAAACCGAATCCTCCCTTCACGCTCGACATGTATGACCGCGAAGGTCGGGCCGCCGCGGCGCTCCACGCGGCGGCGGACGATTTCACCTCTCCCCACCAACGACGACCGTTCGATACACACCGTTTGATCACCGAGACGCGAGAGCGCATCGCATCGGTTGAGGCCCCGACCCAAGCGAAGCGGTCCCTTGATCACTTCGGCGAGCAACTCGGCAATGCCATCGATGCCTTGGCGCGCGAAGGCCTCGATTGGGGTCCCTGCCACGGGGACCTGACGTTTGACAATTTTCACCTGACGCCCGACGACCAAACGGTCTGGTACGACTTCGACTCTGGGGGACCAGGATGGCGCGCTATCGACTTGCAGGGCTGGGTGGCAACCGACCCCACGATGCAAGCGCGCCAAGACGCGTTCATCGCCGGATATCGCACCGTGCGTTCGATTGGCGAGCGGGATATCGCCGCCTCGCCGTATCTGTGGGCGGCCCAAGAGTATTGGGGCATCCAGATCGACCTTGCCTATCGGGTGGAGGTGGATGACATCAAGGCGGTGCGAGCCTACCTCGAGGGGGCCGTGGCGAAACTCGAGCCCTGGAGGCGTGCCCTAGGATTCAATCCAACGGAAGAGTGAGACCGCGACACGAAGATGACTGTATTGCGCGGCTGCCCGCCCTCCGATAGGCTGCGCCCCTTGTCGTGTGCGCTCGCGGGCGGCGGCGATCACGGTTCTTTTCAGTTCTCATGTCATGGAGCCAGCCTGTGTCCGAGTCTCCTCGTTCAGTGGTCGATCTCCTGCGGGAGGCGCTTGCTTACGTCGATTCGTGGCTTGAGTACCGCGTCTGGAAGCTCCGTACCCCCGGCGCGCAGGTGGCGGTCTGGTTCGACGGGAAGATCCAGTTCAGCAAGGCGTACGGCGTCTCGAATATCGGGACGGGCGAAGTGCTGACGACCGCGCATCTCTTCCGCGTCGCTTCGCACTCGAAGACCTTCACCGCGACGGCGATGATGCAGCTCGTCGAGGCCGGCAAGTTGCGGCTGGACGACATCGCCGGAGCGTGGCTCCCGCAACTGGCGGAGGCCGGTTCGCCGCTGGCGGACGTGACCGTGCGCGAGCTCGCCTCGCACTCCGCGGGCATCATCCGCGACGGCGTTGATTCCACCCACTGGATGCACAGCCGACCGTTCCCGGATGAAAACGAGCTACTGGGCCTCGCCATTCGCGAGGGCGCCGTTCGCCAGCCGGAAGTGACCTTCAAGTACACCAACATCGGGTTCTCGTTGCTCGGCCTGATCATTGGCAAGGCGGCTGGGACCTCGTACAACGAGTACGTGCAGACCGCGATCGTCGAAAAACTCGGTCTCAAGAACACCGGTCCGGAGTTGGATGAAGCCCGTCTGTCCGAGTATGCGGGCGGTCACAGCGGTCTCTCAAGCTGGGAGGAACGCCAGGTCATCCCCCACGTCGATACGCATGCCATGGCGGCGGCGACCGGTTTCTATTCCACGGCGGAGGACATGGTGCGGTTCGCCTCGGCGCACTTCTTCGGCGACGACCGCCTCATCAGCGACCGCTCCAAGAACGAGATGCAGCGGCCGGTCTGGACGGGCCTGAGTCCCGATGCCCCCCAGGACGGTTACGGCTACGGCATGGACATCTTGCACTACAACGGGCACCGCATGGTCGGGCACTCGGGCGGGTATCCGGGACACATCACCCGCACGATGTGGGACCCGAACGAGGGACTCGCCATCTCCGTGCTGACGAACGCCGCGGATGGGCCGGCAGAGGAACTCCTCTCCGGCATCCTCAGAATCCTCGACAAGGCGCGTGACGGTTCGCCGAAGCTGGCACTCAGCTCGGGACTCGTCAACAGCGCGGCGATCACCCCACCCGACGCGCCGGACCGTGAGATCGATCCCGCGAGCTTCACCGGTCGCTTCGCCGCGCTGTGGGGCGTAACGGACGTTCTCCTTCTGGGGGGTAAACTCGTCGCGAGCAGCCCTGTCTCTCCGTCGCCGGTTGTCCAGCCGGCCGAGCTGGCGATCGTTGACGAGAACACGCTGCGCATCATGGGCGGCTCGCCGCACGGGTCGGTTGGCGAGCACTTTCGCTACGAGCGTGACGCGGATGGCAAGATCGTGAGCGTCTTCACCGGCGGCCTGAAGGCCTGGCCGATCGAGGACTACCGCGCCCGCGACCAGGTGCTGTAGGCACGATCGCGGGCGCGGACATTCGGCCCACGAAGGAGGCCGCGTTGGGGCCAGTGCTCGTCTTGATCCCCAGCCCGCTCGTCGGCCCGTCCACCTGGTCCGCTGTCGCGGAGGCACTCAGGCGCCGGGAGGTCGAAGCGCTCGTCCCGGATCTGGATGACGACGGGGACAATGGGCTGCCGTTCTGGCGCCAACATGCCGACGCCGTCATCCGGGCGGTGGCACAGATCCCCTCTGAGGCGCCTCTCGCACTGGTCGGGCACAGTGGCGCCGGCCCCCTCCTGCCCGCCATCGGGCAGCGGATCGAGCACCCGGTCGCGGCTTATGTCTTCGTCGACGCCGGCATCCCGGTCGACGGCAAGAGCCGGCTCGAACTGATGGAGGCCGAGGACCCGGGCTTCGCGCACAGTCTCCGGGAGCACCTATCCGCCGGGGGGCGCTTCCCCACGTGGACCGAAGAACACCTCGGCCCGATCCTTCCCGATGCGCGGGTCCGACGCCGGTTGGTCGCCGAGATGCGGCCACGCCCACTGGCGTTCTTCACGGAGCCGATTCCCGTCTTCGCCGGCTGGCCGGACGCGCCCAGCGCCTTCTTGCAATTCAGCCCGGCCTACGACGTGCCGGCGCGGCAGGCGCGGGAGGCAGGCTGGCGCTACCGTGAGATCGCCGCCGGCCACTTTCACATGCTTGTCGATCCGGCGGCGGTCGCGGACGCGCTCCTCGACCTGATCGAATACCCGATTGGAGCCCGCTTCCCGCGGTAACAGCGAAGCTCTGAAAGGCGCTGATCGGGTACAACGTACATGGTCACCAGTCACTTACCGACAACGCCCTCGCCGCCGCCGCCCGGAGCGAGCATATGCCGCGGACCATCGTCGTCAAAGGCACCTCTGGGGCCGGCAAGTCGACCTTCGCCGCCGAGTTGGCGTCCCGGCTCGGACTCCCGTACATCGAGCTGGATGCCCTTCACTGGGGACCGAACTGGAGCGCGGCGACCCCGGACGAGTTTCGGACCCGTGTCGAGGCAGTGCTCGCGGCCATGCCCGATGGCTGGGTGGTCGACGGCAACTACGACTCCAAGCTCGGTGAGGCTGGTTGTCTCCGCGGCGGACACGATCGTCTGGCTCGACCTGCCGCTCGGGGTCAAGCTGCGCCGGCTCTGGCGTCGTACGCAATCAGCGCGTGCGTGGAAATGTCGAGCTCTGGAATGGCAACCGAGAACGATGGCGGGACGCATTTATGAGCGGCGAGTCGCTCTTCGTCTGGACAGTCCGGCAGCACGTCCGGCACCGGCGGCGGTGGCCAGCACGATTCGGAGACGATCCCCGCCTCGTCCGATTACGCTCGGCCGCGGAGGCTCGTCGCTGGCTGGAGGAGCACGCCGCGGGCTAGGGGCTGGCATCGACATTGGGCATCGCCTGGGTGCAGGTCGACGACCTCCGCCTGGCGCTTCAGCGGAGCAGCGTCCGGCTACCGGCCGAGCACGTCACCGAGTCAAACCCTTCAAGACATGGTTGACGCCGGCGGGCAGCCACGGCGCCGTCCTGCTACGCGGGGTGATCGCTCCGGATGGCGTCGGCGAGCTTCTCGGCTACCGCGATAACCGTGCAGTGGATGTTGGCGCGGGGGATGGTCGGGAAGACCGAGGCGTCGGCGACGCGCAGCCCGGTCACGCCATAGACCCGCCCCGCGTGATCGACCACCGCCTGTGGGTCGCCGGGAGGGCCCATCCGGCAGGTGCCCGACGGATGAAAGCATGTCTCGACCCGATCGCGAACCCAGGCGCGGAGTTCGTCGCGTTCGCGCCAGACGAGGCGCTTTGCCGGGAACAGGATCGACCACCGTCGCGAGCGGCGGCGTCGAGATCAGCCGCGCGATCTAATTCGGTGCCGTCGCACAGGGCCTCAAGATCGGACGGGACGGCGAAATAGCGGTGGTCGATCTCCAGCGTCGCCTCCGGGTCGGACGAGGTCAGGCGGACTCGGCCCGTCGATTGGGCCACCTCCAGATTGACCCCGAAGAAGGCGACCCAGCGCCCGCGCGCCTCGTCGTGGAGGCAACCGTAGATGAGATAGATGTCGATATCTTCGGCGGTTTGCCGGCTGCGTGCCTTGATCAGCAGCGGGATGACGGACTGGTCTGCCGGCGCGAACTCCGGTTTGACGACATACGGGGCGAAGTCTTCCCCGTCCGCAAAGATGAGATTCGGGTGGTCCAGCAGGTGCGCGCCGACGCCCGGCCGATCGGCGACGATGGGGATCCCGAGATCGCCCAGGTCCCGCGCCGGCCCGATGCCGGAGCGGAGCAAGATGGCCGGCGAGCCGTAGGCCCCGGCGCACAGGACGACCTGCCGCCCCCGCACCTCCCGCCCGTCGGCCGTGCGCACGCCTGTCGCCCGGCCGTCCTCGACGCGGACGCGGTCGACGAGCGCATCGGGGATCAGGGTGAGGTTCGGGCGGCGGCCGGGCCGGCGCGAGATAGGTGAACGCCCCATGCATCCGCACGCCGTCCGCAACGTTTTTCGGGGTTGGGCCGACGCCCGGGTGCTGCCCGGCATCGCCGTTGAGGTCGGCGAACCACGGGAAACCCAACGCGTTCGCGGCGGCGATGTAGGCCCGATCGACCAGGTTCAAGTCCGTCTCGGCCACGCGGAACACCGGCACCGGGCCGTCGACGCCGTGGAAGGGGCCACCAACGGGGTCCGTCTCCGCCCGCCGGAAGTACGGCAGCAACTCGGCGAACGACCAGCCGGGGTTGCCCAGGGCCGCCCAACCGTCGTAGTCGGCGGCGGAGCCTCGCGCCCAGACGCAGGCGTTGATCGTCGAGCTGCCGCCGACGACCCGAGCGCGGGGCAGGGGGAGGGGGCGATCGGCTGTCCGACCGGCGTGGAGGTAGCCCCACGGGTGCGAGTCCGGGAAGATGTTTGTCGGGTCCCGCAAGTCCGCCGGCCAGGCGGTTGAGTCGGGACCATAGTCGGGGCCGGCCTCGACGAGGGCGACCGTTCGCGCGGGGTCCTCCGTCAGCCGGCTTGCCAAGACGCAGCCGGCTGCTCCCGCACCCACGACGACGACATCGACCATGCCGCTGTCTGTCACGGCGCCCCCTTTCATCGATGTTGATTAGCATGAGGGAGTCTGTACCCGGCATTATATGGTTGTCTTACGGACCCCGCTTTCGGGGAGCGTGGACTAGACGGGATCGGCCACCACGATTGCCCATCCGAGTGGCTATAGTATTTTCTATGAATGCGACACGCCCCGTGCCCGAGCCGCATCCGACATCCACGCGGCGCAGCGATGCGCACGATCGACTCGGCAAGGTCCTTCTCATCGGTGGGGCGTCTGGCACCGGCAAGACGACGCTGGCGAAGGCGCTCGCGGCGACGCTGGGCATCGCCTGGGTGCAGGTCGACGACCTCCGGCTGGCGCTCCAGCGGAGCCAGGTTCGGCTGCCGACCGCGCAAGCCACCGACGCGCTCTACTTCTTCGAGCGGACGCCCGACGTCTGGAGCCTGCCGGCCGAGCGGCTGCGGGACGGCCTCATCGCCGTCGGCGAGGCGATGACCGACGCGATCACGGTTGTCATCGAGAACCATATCGTCCAGAACGATCCCGCGGTGATCGAGGGCGATGGCATCCTTCCTTCACTTATGGAGCAGCCCACGTTGCGTACCTATGCGGCCACCGGGCACCTCAGGGCGGCATTCATTGCGCCCGCCTCCGAGGAGGAACTCCTGCGCAACATGATCGGCCGGGGGCGAGGGGTGCCGGACAAGCGCTCGGCTGAGCTGGCGCGCATCGCGGAGATGAACTGGCTATATGCGGCGTGGCTCGAAGCCGAAGCACGTCGCCGCAATCTTCACGTCATTCCGACAGGTCCCCGGGATACGCTCGTTGGCCGCGTCACCCAGTTCTGGGACCTCTAGACAATAGAAGCAGTTGTTGGGGAAAAGGCGCAGTCAGGTCCTTCCGTCACCTGGATACGCGACCGGTCCGGCTCCGCGTTCGATGCGATTTCTCCAGTTGGGACTGTTGGTGCTTGAGGCGCTGCTCCGCGCCGGACACCATCCGCTCCAACTCCAATCCGAAATGATGCTGCGCTACCTGAAAGAGGCGGAGCCACAGCTCAAACGGCGTGTCGATTGGTCTCCGCGCCAGGGATTCACCGACTTCGCGCTCAATGGGGGCAACGACACGCCGGTGAACGCCATGCGCGAGGGCATCCCGCACCGTTGGCTGCCAGGCGGTAAAGAGTGTCACGACGAAGTCGCGAAAGAGCGGGACTTCCCCTTGAGGAACCAGCGGCGCCGGTCGCTGCGCAAACCGCACGAGAACGGTATCGACGCCTGGACGAGGCTCGAAGTCGCTGTGGCGAAAGCGGTGCACGATCGACGGCGCGAAATCGGGCTTGAGCAGGACGGACGCGAGCGACTCTTGTGGGTGTCCAACGAACTTCGACGCGGCTTCCAACTGCATGACCAGGTAGGCATCCGCTGGCGGCGAGCTGCCACTCACCAGCTTGGCGACGATCGCCGAGGTGCTTCTAAAGGGGATGTTGGCAAAGACCTTATACGGCGTGAGCGGGCTTGGAAAAGTCAGAAAGTCTCCGGCGAAGAGCACGACGTTGGACACGTCCTTGAGGCGATCGCTCAATGCCGATGCAAGCACCGGGTCCTTCTCAACCGCGATCACCCCCCGGCATCTGGTTGCCAATACAGACGTGATCAGCCCTTTACCGGGGCCAATCTCGAGAACGAGGTCGTCCGGGGAGATCGTCGAGTCGTCAACGAGCCGTTGCACCAGCCGGTGGCTCTTGAGAAAGTTCTGGGAATACGCAACGCTGCGCTGATGGCGTGCGGACATTTGAAGACCTCCGTCCGGTGGTTCGGCACGCGCCGATACGGCGTCCCGCCAGACAGTAGGCGGGCGCTGATCGAGCGGAAACCAAACTCGGAGCTAGAGGTCTGTGGAAGTCACACGCACGCGGCCGGGGATGGCCGGCGGAGCAGGGTCCCAGGCACTGAACCGGAGTCGGGTTCCGCTCAGGCTGGGCGAATGCGAATGCACTGCGTGAATCCGTTCATACCGTCACCCTAGCATCCGGGCGGGCAATGCGTCAATTCCCCGAAATGCACGGTGAGCGCGTTTGTGTGTGGATCTCCAGATATGAGGCTGTCCACTATCCGTGTTGATAGGAATCGGTCCTTCGCCATTGTCGCCTGAGGAGGATGGATGGTTGCCAGCGACGCCTTTGCCGAGTTCCTGCGCGAGCAACTCGCTCCACTTGGTCGGGTCACGATGCGGCGCATGTTCGGCAAGACCGGCGTCTTCTGCGACGGGCTGATGTTCGGGATGGTGACGGAGGATACGCTCTACTTCCGAGTGGATGATCACAATCGGGCGCTCTTCAAGGAAGCCGCAGTCTTTTCCACCCCTCAACTATGAGAAGAAGGGCCGCACCATCGATCTCGCCTTCTGGCGCGCGCCGGAGCGGCTCCTCGACGACCCCGACGAGTTCGTCGCCTGGGCGCGAGAAGCGCTCGCGGCGGCTCGACGAGTCGCGGCGGAGCGTGCGCGGACACCGTCAGGGCGAGAACGAGAGCCTCACCAAACGTGAAGTCATCCCTTCTGGGCCGTCTCTGCCGTGATGGCATATCGCCCGGCGCCAGGCCGGTAATACGCCTCATGACTGGTCCGTGCGGACGAACAGTCCTAGCCCGAAAGGGTCGTTGACGCCGCGACTGACGGGGCATGTATAGTACGCGCGCGATAGTACGCGAATCAGATGCTGGCTTGGGCGGAGCGGGCCGCACTTGCTGCGCTCTCATTAGTCGGTTCCCTGTGTCTTTGCGCCCGCTTTTGGCGATGCGATGGCGCGTCGCGGTGGTCGAAATCAGAGGGACCCGGATGGACGATGGCGGCCGGTTCGGCACGCTTCGAGCGGGAAACACACCACAACAGATGGGATAGGGGCGATCCATGCCCATCGCGCCAGCTGCCAACGTGTCCGATGATCCGCCAGAGCCGAGGATCGCCCTCCTGCATCAGCGCTGGCCGCTGCCCGCCACGCTACCGGTGTCGCCCACGCCCCTGATCGGGCGCGAGCGGGACGTGGATGCGGTCAGTGACCTGGTGCGGCGCCGGGAAGTCCGGCTGGTGACGCTGACCGGCCCGGGAGGTGTGGGCAAGACCCGTCTCGCCATGCAGGTCGCCGCCGATCTCGCGCCGGAGTTCGCGCACGGTGCCGTCTTCGTGGCCCTCGCCGCGGTGCGGGATCAGGCGCTGGTCGTCCCCGCCATCGCCCAGGAGCTGGGGGTGCGCACCGCCGGTGGGCGGCCGCTCCTCGCCCAACTGCAGGCGTCCCTGGCGGCGCGCCACATGCTCCTCGTACTCGACAATTTCGAGCAGGTGGTGGATGCCGCCGCCGTGGTCGCCGACCTGGCGACGGCCTTCCCGTCCCTCTCGGTCCTGGTAACCAGCCGAGAGCGACTGCGCCTGTCGATCGAATATGCGTACCCGGTCCCGCCGCTGGCGCTGCCGGCGGAGCGGGAGCCGGCCACGCTGGACCACATCGCGGAGACTGCCGCCGTCCGCCTCTTCGTCGAGCGCGCCCAGACGGTTCAGCCCCACTTCGCCTTGAGCAACGCCAACGTCCAGGAGGTGGCTGCCATTTGCCATCGGCTCGATGGCCTTCCGCTGGCTCTCGAGCTCGCGGCCACGCGCGTCGGTGCCCTGCCTCCGGCGACCTTGCTGGACCTCCTGGCACAGCGGTTGCCGCTGCTGACCGGAGGGTCGCGCGACCGGCCAGCCCGGCAACAGACGATGCGCGGGACCATCGCCTGGAGCGACGACCTCCTCTCTTCACAGGAGCAACGCCTCTTTCGCTCCCTCGCGATCTTCGCCGGCGGTTTCACGCTCGCGGCGGCGACGGCGGTCGTGCCGAACCCGGGGATCGATCTGCTCGATGAGATCATCTCGCTCGGGGACAAGGGCTTGATTCGTCCCTTGACGGATTCCGCGCTCGAACCTCGCTTCGGGATGTTGGAGACGATCCGGGAGTATGGCCTTGAGCGACTGACGGCCAGCGGGGAGGCGGAGGACGCCGGCCGGCGGCACGCGGCCTACTACCTCGCCCTCGCCGAGCGCCTCGCACCGGTGCACGTCGGCCCCCATCCTGCCGCCTGGCTCGACCGCCTGGCCGCCGACCACGACAACCTCCGCGCCGCCTTCGAGCTCCTCTGCCGCGCCGAGACTGCTGAGGAGTGCCTGCGGCTGGCTGCCGCCTGCGGCTCGTACTGGTTCCGCCGGGGGCACATCGGGGAAGGCCGGGGGCGGCTGGGCCGCGCGCTCGCCCTCGCCGGCCCGGAGCCGACCGCGGCCAAGGGCGGCGCCCTGCGCTGGGCGGCCGAGCTGGCGCTCTGGGGGGGCGATCTGCCGGCGGCCGCTGCCCTCGGGCGGGAGGGGCTGGCCGTCTGTGACGCCGTTGGCGATCCCCGCGGCCGAATCCTGGCACTGCATGTGCTCGCGCTGGTCGAGCAGCACCACGGTCGCTGGGACGCAGCCGCCGCGCTGTTCGGGGAGGAGCTCGCCTACTGGCGCGAGTTCGACGAGACCGGCGCCGTCGGCGTGGTTCTCATGTTTCTCGGCATGGTGGCGTATGGGCAGGGCGACCCTGCGCGGGCGCGAGCGCTGGTGGACGAGGCGGCGGCGCTCTTCCGGGCGGCAGGCGATCGCACGTGGCTGGCGGCCATGGACGCGTACCTGGGGCTGTTCGCGGCCGCCGAGGGGAATCTCCCCGAGGCTGCAGAGCGCTATCGGGCCTGCCTGCGCGGCTTCGCCGCGGCCGGCGACGCCTCCCTCTTCCACACGCCCCTGCCCGGGCTGGCGGCGCTGGCGGTCGAGGTCGGGCTGCCCGAGGCGGCAGCGCGGCTGCTCGGCGCCGCCGACGAGCAGCTCCAGCGCACCGGCTCCGGGCTGCCGCCGTTCCGCCGTCCAGCCTACGAGCGGGCGGGGGCGGGGGCACGGGCGGCCCTCGGGGAGGTGGGGTTCGCCGCCGCCCACGCCGCGGGGCGCGGCCTCGGCCTGGAGGACTGGTTAGCCGAGGCCGACCGGATCGTGGCGGCTGTGGAGGAGCGGTCACACACGGCGGATCAGCCCGCCCGGCCAGCGGGCCTCACCGGCCGCGAGCTCGAGGTGCTGCGCCTGCTCGTCGCGGGCCGCTCCAACCGCGAGATCGCCGAAACGCTCTTCATCTCGACCCGCACCGCCCAGACCCATGTCCAGCACATCTTCGACAAGCTGGACGTCGATTCCCGCTCCGGGGCAGTCGCCTTCGCCCTGCAGCACCTGCTCGTCTAGGACCGCCGGTCGCGCTCTAAGTACCCCTCCAACCTGTTGGGGGTGTTGGGCGTGCGCCGGACGCCTCGCGGCCCCGGCCAGGGGCCGGAACGGTTCCACACGCTCCCCGGCGGCACGCCACGTCCGACCCACGCATACGTAATACGTAGGCCTGCCCCGAAAGCCGCTCAGAAAATCAGCAATACGGACGATGCCGCCCACAACGGTCCGCCTCAGACTGGGCAGCATGCCAGGCATTACAACCGAACGAGTCGAGACGACACTGTAAGGAGGTTCCATGCTCCGCATCGCTGCGTGGTTTGCACGGACGGCGTCAGCCGTCACCGTTGTCTTCCTGCTCGCCCTGGCGGCCGTACCGTCAGGGGTCTCGGCGCAGGGCGCTGGCATCATCGCCGTGGGTTACGGCGAGGGCGGCTACCAATACCTGCAAGTGGCGCCGGGCGACGGGGCCGGCTTCGAGCAGCCCGGCTACGACGCCTCCGGCTGGGCCATCGGCGCCGCCGCGTTCGGCTCGCCCGGGATCGGCCCGTGCAACGTCAACTACGACGGGAGATCCAGACCGCCTGGGACGTCAACACCGACCTGCTGGTCCGCAAGGCGGTCTACCTCAGCCCCGGCGCCTCCAACGTGGTGATTTCTGGCACGGTCGACAACGACGCCGTCATCTACTTCAACGGGGCCTACGTCGGCACTTTCTCAGCGGCAATTGCGACCTGGGTGCCATCTGGGCCCAGGTGCCGGCCTCCCTGCTGGCCGCCGACGGCAACAACCTGCTGGCCATCCGCGGCAGCGACTACGGCGTGGCGAGCTATCTCAACGTCCAGGTGACCTACGACGATGCGACCGGCCTACGCCATCTGCCCGCTCCACGACGCGACGAAGGCCCACAAGTCCGGTTCCACCGTCCCGCTCAAGCTCCAGCTCTGCGACGGCGCCGGCGCCAACCTGTCCGACCCGGCCGTCGTCGTCAACGCCACCAGCGTCTACCAGGCCGATTCAGCGCGGTGACCAACGTCGTCCCGGACGCGGCAACGCCAACCCGGACCAGAACTTCCGCTACGCCGCCGACCTGGGCGGCTACATCTACAACTTCAAGACGACCGGCCTGGCCTCCGGCACCTGGGTCGTGACCTTCACCGTCAACGGCGAGGCCGATCCCAGCTACTACGTGACCTTCGACGTCAGGTAGCACCCCGGGCGGAGGAGACCGCGTTCGCCAGCAACTCTGACCGGGCCGGGCTCATTGAGCTCGGCCCGGCGCGATCCAGGAGAGACCATGGACGGAAATCGCTTTGACGATCTCACCAAGAGCCTGGCGGGGCGGCGCTCCCGCCGCAGCGTGCTCGGCCTCCTCGGCGCCGCCGTGGGCGGCATCCTCGCGGCGCGGGCAGCGCGAGCGCGGCTCCTCCGGCCACCAAGCCCTCCAAGTGTTACGGCGAGGGCTCGTCCTGTACGAACGCCAAGCAGTGCTGCTCCGGTACCTGCACCAACCGCCGCTGTGCCGGAGGCACCGCGCCCCAGTGCACCACCGCCGCCACCTGCCCCGGCCAGGACACCGAATGCCGGAAGCGCACCTGCGATGCCGGCGTCTGCGGGTTTGCCTACGAGCCGGAGTTCACACCGATCAGCCAGCAGAAGCCGGGCGACTGCGTGACCGACGTCTGCGACGGGACGGGCGGGATCATTCCCGTCCATGACGTCAACGACGTGCCGCCCTCCCCAGGACAGTGCTTCTTCGCCTTCTGCGGGACCGACGATTGCCGAACGTCGAGCCGAGCCAGGCCGGCAACTCCGCAACGAGAACGGCGCATCGTCTGCGACGGCGCTGGGAAAATTGAATCAGGGAGGCCAAGTGCGTGACCGGTGCGACTGCCCCGGCAGGAACCGAGTGGCCGGAACGACGGGGCGGGGGCGTAAGCGCGGACGACTATCGCGTTGACGCAGATGAGCGCAACAGACCGAGGGACTGCCTGCTCAACGTCTGCGACGGGGGGGGCAAGGTCACCGTCAAGCCGTTAGGCGTGGACGCGCCGGTCACCGACAACGAGTGCAAGATCGCGTTTTGCGGGGCCGACGGCTTGCCGCACATCGAGCCGAAGATGGCCGGGTAGCCCTGCAGCCAGAACGGCGGCACGGTCTGCGACGGGAAGGCAAGGCGTGGCGCCTTCGATCACCTGCAGCGATGGCATCTTCAACGGCAACGAGACCGACGTAGACTGCGGCGGCGACAGCTGCCCCCGTTGCACCTCCGGCTGGAGGTGCCATAGCAATTCCGACTGCGTTAGCGAATTCTGCCTACAAGGGTTTTGCCTCTGAGTGCGCACTCAGAGCACTGGCCGGGTGGGCGGCAGCGTCCGCCCGGCCACGTCGCCTGTCGCGGCATCCCGGTCGGGTGTATCGCCTCGCGGGCGCCAAGGCTCCGCGCAACGGAAGCCGATCTGCCGCGACACCAGCTCCACAACCAACACCTGGCAGTGATCGAGATCGCCGGAACGGGCGCACCCGACTTACCGACGGCCCGGAGGAATCATCCTCCGGGCCGTCCGCGCGCCCCGGCCGATCGGTCCGAGTGCCAACGATCCCGAAGCACGATCGGATGCCGCCTTCTACCGTGGCGAGAACGCACGATGCCCATGCCGATCAGGAGATTCTCCATCGGTGTCTTGAAGTCTTGAGTTGTTGGGGTACCAGGACGACGCCCAGCGGAACGCTACGTTACTCGTCACAGACGTATCACAAGAGGCAGACCAGGTCTGCTCGGGTTACCTCGTCACCTCGAGGCGTGCCAGCTCCTGGTCGACGGCGTTCACCGCCTCGGTAAGGCGGGCCAGTGCCTCCTCCATCACCTCCAGGTCCTCGGCCGTTGGCGGGGCGACCGCCTGGTTTGTGCGGCGCGCTCGGCGGCGCCAGAGCTGCAGCCGTCCGGCGAGCACGGTCAGGGAGGTGTTGAGTTCGTGCACCAGGCGGGCGCGCTCCGCCGCGGACCTAACCCTGTCGTCCGTTCGATCCACTCGCAGGTCCGTTCGCTTCGGCCAATCCGTCGGCCACGGCAACAAGGAGCGCCTCAAGGACGAAGGGCTTGAGCACGACCCGCACGCCCATCTCCCGGAGATGGGCGTCGAGTTCCTCCACCATCCGCTTCGCCCCGGTGCAGAGGACGATGGGGATCGCGGCGGTGCGTGGGTCCATGCGCAGCATCTGCAGCAGTGACCAGCCGGCGTCCTCATCCGGCCACATGTAGTCGAGGATAATCAGGTCCGCCCCGATGCCAGTGATGGCGGCCATGTCCTTGTCGGCGTAGAAGCGGGTGGTGACGCGGTAGCCTTCATCCTCGAGCAAGTCGCGGAAGAGGTCGAGAACAGCCTGCTCGTTGTTGATGGCGAGGATGTGGAACGGGAGTGGCGTTGTGGTCACTGTGGCCTCCGGGCGAGCGATCTCGTTGGCCCGTTCGGGTCAACGGAGATGCGATCGCTCCCCAAAAGGCGGCCACACAGTGGGGGTCCGGGCTAGGGAGCCCGGAAGACCGGGCGAAGGTGCCCGGTGGTCAGCACAGTGTGACATGGCCAACGCGTGGGCGTCTAAGGCCGGGCAGTGCGTCTCGCGCCAAGAAAAGTCGGTCGGGCGCGCAGCACTGGCGATCGACGAGGTCTGCGCCTGCCCATGGTCCATCAAGCACGACCGATCCCGAAGCACGGTAGGATGCCGCTTACCGACGCGGCGCCGGACGCGCCCGGCCGTGTGGTCGCGCCGGCACGACCACACGTTGATCATGCCGGTGACGTGACCGTTCGAAGGATTCCCCTACCATGACCCAACCCGATCGATCGGCCTCCCTTGCCCCCCGGCGGTTCACGCCCCTTCCCCTCGGTGAGGTCCGGCCCGCAGGCTGGCTGCTCGGGCAGCTCCGCATCCAGGCGGATGGCCTCTCCGGGCATCTGGACGAATTCTGGCCCGATGTCGCCCGTAGCGCCTGGATCGGTGGGGATGCCGCCAGTTGGGAGCGTGGCCCCTACTGGCTCGATGGCATCGTCCCACTGGCGCACCTGCTCGGCGACGAGCGTCTCAAGGCGAAGGCGAGCCACTGGGTCGATGAGATCCTCGCCCGCCAGCAGGATGACGGCTGGTTCGGCCCTGTCCTCGACGCTCGCTTGAACCCCGAGAGGGTGACGTCCTGGCGGCAGCTCGGCTACCCGTACGACCCCTGGCCGCGCTTCATCGTCCTCAAGGCGCTCGCCCAGCAGCACGAGGCGACGGGCGACGAGCGCATCATCCCGGCCATGACCCGCTTTCTGCGCCGCCTCGATGGTCTGCTCGACGAGCGGACGCTGCGCTCCTGGGCCTACATGCGCTGGGCCGACCTGATCGTAGGCATCCACTGGCTGTACGAGCGCTCGCCGGAGCCGTGGCTCCTACGGACTGGCCGCCAAGGTCCACGAGCAGGGTTTTGATTGGAACGCCCGCTTCGCCCGCTTCCCTCAGCGCGAGCGTTGCTTGCCGGAGGAATGCGACCTGCGGACCCACGTCGTCAACAACGCGATGGCGATCAAGGCGGCCGGCGTCTGGTACCGCCAGTCGGGCGATCCCGCCGACCGCGCCGCAGTGAACCGGATGATCGACACTCTCGACCGCTACCACGGCCAGGTCACGGGCGTCTTCACCGGCGACGAGCATCTGGCGGGGACGAGTCCGGCGCAGGGGACCGAGCTCTGCGCCGTGGTCGAGTACATGTACAGCCTGGAGGTGCTTCTCTCGATCTTGGGCGACCCTGCCCACGCCGACCGGCTGGAGCGGATTGCCTTCAACGCCCTGCCCGCTACCTTCTCGCCCGACATGTGGGCCCACCAGTACGACCAGCAGGTCAATCAGGTCGTCTGCCGGGTGGCGGAGGACCGGATCTACACCTCCAACGGGCCAGACGCCAACATCTACGGCCTGGAGCCCCACTTCGGCTGCTGCACCGCCAACATGCACCAGGGCTGGCCCAAATTTGCCGCCCACCTGTGGATGCGTTCTCAAGATGGCGGCCTGGCGGCAATCGCCTGGGCGCCCTGCGTGGTCGAGACGGCGGTTGGTGATACTCCGGTGCGCATCGAGGTGACGACGGACTATCCATTTAACGAGGAGATCCACCTCTCCATCCGCGCCGAAGGGGAAACCCGCTTTCCCCTCCACCTGCGCATCCCGGCCTGGGCGGAGGGCGCCGAGCTACGCGATCCGGACGGCGGGGCAATGGCGGCGGCGGCGGGGACGTTCCTCAAGGTCGAGCGCGAGTGGGGAGCAACCACGGAACTCGTCCTCCGCCTGCCGATGGCCGCCCGTATCGAACCCCGCCCCAGCGGCGCGGTCTCCATCCTGCGCGGGCCGCTGCTCTACGGTCTTGAGATCGGCGAGGAGTGGCGCCAGATCGCCGGTGAGCTCCCGCACGCCGACTGGGAGGTCCACCCGACGACGCCCTGGAACTACGCCCTCGCCCTCGATCCGGCCAACCTGGACGCATCGGTCGAGTTCGCGGCTACGGCGGTCGGATCGATGCCGTTCTCGCCGGTCGGCGCCCCGGTCGCCGCGACGGTGGCCGGCCGCCGTCTCCTGGGGTGGGGGCTGATGCACGACGCGGCCGCTGCACCCCCGGTCGACACGCCAGAAGCGGACGGGCCACCGGAGGAGCTACGCCTGATCCCCTACGGCGCGACCAACCTCCGTATCGCGGAGTTTCCGATCCTCCCGGTCATGGGCTGATCTGCCGGCAACGTCACGATCACGTGCCGCACCTGTCTGCGATCGGCGCAGGGAGCCATGACTGAGGACCAGGAGGCCTAGCCAGCTACCTCCACTGGCCTGACAGTTTCCCAGTACCCTCGATCTATTGCCGGACCCTGGTATCGTAGCTATGAGAGCACGCGCCAGCCGAGTAGCACACGACTTCGAATATCGGAGTCGGAAGCAACTTCCTGATCGAGGAGGGATCGGATCGTGCAACCAAACCGCTTCGACTCACTCACCCGGTTTCTCGCCGGGCGGACGTCTCGTAGAAACGCGGTCCGGGCCGGTGGCGTCGGACTGGCCGCCGGCCTCTTCGGCGCCAGCGGTCTCCGCTCGGCCTCGGCCCGGCAACAGACGCAGGAAAAGTACGCGGTGGTCCGCAGGTACAAGATTTCCGGCGCGGCCGATGACCTCGACGATGCGCTGAACAGCGGCTACCTGCCCCAGCTGAGCCAGCAATCCGGATTCGTCGAGTACCTCGTGGTGGTCTCCGGTGAACACGTGGTGACGATCACCGTCTTCAGCGACGAGGCCGCTCTCGATGCCGCCACTCAGGCCGAGGCGGACTGGGTGTCTCAGAACCTGGCGTCGTTGCTTCCGGCCGCCGAGGATTCGATCAAAGGCGATGTGGTGGTCTTCGGCGCCAATGCCGAAGCGGTAGGGGGGACCTGCCCGACGCCTGTGCCGGCGCAGCCGACCGAGGCCGCTGCGCCAACCGCGACGGCCGCTCCCGCCGAGCCAACCGCAACCGCGACCGCCCAGATCTGCACGGATCCGGATCGCCCCGGGGTCGGATGCCCCTGCTCGACGGGCACCCAGAATCCGTGCGGCGACAACACCCTGCTCTGTTGCGCGACCGGCGACCTACCCGGCGGACCCGGAATCTGCACCCCGAGCTCCGTCGGGTGCGATCCAACCGGCCCGACCCCGACGCCAACGCCGGACAATCCGCCATGCGCCGGCGAAGGATGCCCCTGCTCGACGGGCACCCAGAACCCGTGCGGAGGCGACCTGGTCTGCTGCGCGCATGACCCGGGAACGCCCGGCGGTCCAGGATCCTGCCGTGAGGCCGACGTGTGCGGCTGCACCGCCGAAGGATGCCACTGCTCGACCGGTACCCAGAACCCCTGCGACGACGGGCTCGTGTGCTGTGCGGATCAGTCGGGCCTTCCGGGCGGTGGCGGCACCTGCCAGCCATCGGATGAATGCGCGCCGGTCTCGTGCACGGCGGAAGGCTGCCCCTGCTCAACGGGCACCCAGAACCCATGCGACGATGGACTCGTCTGCTGCGGGAGCCAGATGGGCGGTGGCATGATGGGTGGCCCGGGAATGTGCGCGACCGAAGCGGGCTGCGGCGATGCCGGCTCGATGGCCTCACCTGAGGCCTCACCGGGGGCATAGCCCCGCGTAGAACGACGAAGGCCGCCCACGTGTGGCCTCGACCATAGGACCAAAGCGGCCGGGCGATGGGACAACCCATCGCCCGGCCGAGGCTCACGAGGCGGTCGAGCTTCAGGCAGCCTCTCCTGATCCCCGACGGCGCGACCAACCTCCGCTTTATTTGGAGATTTCGCGAAGACGCTGAACGAATGTCGGAGCATGCAACGCCAATCGGTCCAGCAGCCGCTCGAAGGAGATGGCGGGCGACTGATATCCGGCAGCTTGTTCGGCGAGCGTTGTCCTGATCAGCCCAGGATTCGAAGTGGCCAGCGAAACTAGAAATTGATCTGGAGATTGGGCAGCCAGGTGATAGGGAGCAAGAGCAGAGGAACGAAAGTGCCGCAAGTTCATTGTCACGATCACGTCTGCTCTGGCTCGAACCGCCGCGGCGAGGACGTGACGATCCTTCGGGTGATTTGTCATCTCTGGAATGCGTGAATCATAGTCAGCTACAGCCGCGCCTGGGAAAACTCGGTTCATGGACGCAACCAGTCGAGCGGCTTGGTCCTCAGTGCAGCGGTCATGTTCGACAAGATTGCGTTTGAGTTCGTCGAGGATCGTCGGACTCCAACGAACGACATAGAGCTGTGTCAAAGCCAGGTCGAGGAGCGTATCGCGGAGCGCTTGTGGAAAAAGGACAGAGGTGTCCAGCAAAGCGACTTGAGGCCGACCATTCCGTATCGAGCCTCGATCAGAATCCGAGATACCGGAGAGGGACGACATTTTCGGCGACTACTCTCTGGTGCGCTTCCGACTCGACCTTGTCGCCGCTTCATCGGCTTCCCATTCATACAACCCGAATTCTTCGGTCAACCTGATGAGCTCAGTCATCGCCTCTCGACGGCGAACATCTTCCTCTTGCCGATATGCCAACAGGTCCGACAGCTTGACACGCCGATCAAGGCCGACACCGGTTGAAAGGATCGCTCCTTCGTCGAGCAACCGATCGAGATAATCCTCGGGAAGGGCAAGGAGGTTGGCTGCCTGACCTGGAGAAATCTCAGGGCCAAGAGATGCGATAACGGCCGACTCCCCCCTCGCCAAAATCTCAACGATTTCGCGGAGAAGCCGGACAGCGGTAGGCGGCAACTCAGCGGGCTCGCCTTCGGCAGGAAGGATATCGACAGCACGGCCCTCTCTTTGCGCGAGCAGATCGGCCAAGTGCTGGAGCGAGGTTCGCTCGTCCTCAGACGCCGCAACTGGATCGTGACCGACAATTGACACTGTCACCTTGGGCCTCCCGCCGTGATGACCACGGCACTGCCCATGAGCCTAGCGGCCGCTGAACCGCAACGCAATAGTGGCATGAACGGGCGCCCGGCAATTCTGCAATGAGTATGACGAGGGTAACCGGTCGATGCAATCGGAAAAGCCGATCGCCGTGTCCATGGTGGACACGGCGGTCGGCGAAACGCTGATACCTAAGGGATGACGCCTGGTTAGTCCGCCGCGATCGGGACAAGCTCCTCCTCGACCTCCGGGGCGGTCTCCGTCACCGGGGCGGTCGCGAAAGTGCTGTCTTTGACCAGGAAGTAGGAGAGGACGGCGCTGGCAATGGCGACGGAGGCGGCGATGTAGATGGCCACGTCCATGCCGTCGACGAAGGCGCGGGAGCTGGCGTTGATCAGCGTGGCCTTGACGTCGGCCGGGACGAAGTCGAAGGCGGAGATCTTCTCAACCACGTGGCCGGCCATGTTGTTGCCATCGCCGACCGCGTCGACCACCGGGCGATAAGCCGTCGCATTCGGGTCGTTACGCAGGGCCCGGATCGAGGAGTCGCTGTCGAAGGTCGACTGGTAGGTCCGGTTCATCATCGTGCCCAGGAAGGCGATGCTGAAGGCGGCGCCGATCTCGCGGATCGCCCCGTTGATGGCGGAGGCGACGCCGCTCTTCTCGCTCTCGACGCTATTGAGGACCGCGGTCATCATCGGCGCCCAGATGCCGGACATCCCGAAGCCCATCACGATGAAGGCCGGGACGATGTCCCAATAGCTCGCCTCCACCCCACTCCACAGCAGGAGGTAGGCGCCGAGGCCGGTGATGAAGAGGCCGGCCGAGATCATCCGCCGCGGGCCGACCCGGTTGACGAGATTGCCCATGATCGGCGAGAAGATCATCATCGCCGCGACCATCGGCAGCACGGCCATACCGGTGCGGACCGCCGACATGTCGTGCACGTTCTGCTGGTAGAGCGTCAGGAAGTAGAAGACGCCGATCATCAGGAAGGCGATGGCGAAGGCGTCGATGTTGGCGCCGGTGAAGGTGCTGGAGCGGAAGAAGCGCAGCGGCACCATCGGCTTCTCTGTCCGGTTCTCGACCCAGATGAAGGCCGCGGTCAGGATTGCCGAGAGGACGAAGGCGCCCAGGATCAGGCTATCGCCCCAGCCTCGCTCTCCCGCCTCGATCAGGCCGTAAGTGATGGAGGCGATGGCGCTGGTGATCAGGACGGTGCCGGGGATGTCGGTCGCGACCGTTCCTGACGTGTCGGTCGACTCCTGTACGACCGCCTGAGTCACGAAGAACGCCGCGATGCCGATGGGGACGTTGATCAGGAAGATCCACTCCCAGGAGGCGTACTCGATCAGCGCCCCGCCGACCACCGGTCCCAGGGCGAGACCGGAGACCGAGATCGCGCTCCAGATGCCGATCGCCTTACCGCGCTCCTCCGGTGGGAAAGCGGCCGAGATCAGTGAGAGCGATAGCGGCATGATGAAGGCGGCGCCGAGCCCCTGCAGGGCCCGCATCGCGATCAGCATCTCGACGTTCTGGGCGAAAGCCGCCAGGAACGAGGTGGCGGTGAAGATCGCCAGACCGATCAAGAACCATCGCTTGCGGCCAAAGCGGTCGCCGAGGCCGCCGGCCGTGATCTGGACGGAGGCGAAGACGAGGATGTAGGCCGAGACGACCCACTGGAGTTGGGTGGCGCTCGCGTCCATCTCCTCCGAGAGGGTGGGCAAGGCGATGTTGACGACGAGGTTGTCGAGGATCGCCATGAAGAGGCCGAAGCAGGCGGCGATGAGTGCCCACCACTTCGCGTTCCCCTCGTTGACGCGCCCCGCCAGGCCAAACGTTGAAGCCATTCGAACAATCCCTCCAATGCCGGTCGTCAACCGTCCTTGGCGGCGGCGACCCTGATGCGTTGCTGCTGCGTCAGCCACCGATCGGCCGATTCCGCGCCGAGATCGACATCGCAAGGCGCACGGTTCCCCAGGCCTCACGCCACGCTGCATGAGCGCTGCTCGTAGTCCCCGTCTGTGCGGAAATGGGGGCCGATATGAAACCGTGAGTACGGTTTGCTGTGCTATCGATCGACGCGGAGCGGCGTTGCTCAATGAGCGATCATTCAGTTAAGGGTCGCCATTGATCCGCTGTTACTGAATGATCGTTCAGTCATGTTATACTCGCCCCAATGCACGGTCGTCAAGAGGGGGCCACAATAGAACCCAACTTGAGTCAATTCGTGACATCGCCAGTTCATGCGGTCTTTGCGGTGGGGGTTTCTCGATGATCGTCATGAAGCGGCGGGGCGCCGAAAGCGATGGCCGCGAGCGGCTGATGGACGCCGCCCTCGCCCTCTTCGCGGATCGCGGCTACGACGGTGTCGCCATCCACGAAATCGCCGAGGCCGCCGGCATGACCCGGGCCGCCCCCTACTACCACTTCCAGAACAAGGAAGACCTCTTCCTCGCCGCCGTCAGCCGCGAGATGGAGCGGACGGCGGCGAAGCTCGCGGACAGGGTCAAGGCGGCTCCCACGTTTCGCACCCAGTTGATAGCGGTTATTGAGACCTTCCTGATGGTGCAGGGCTCGTCGGTCGGGCAGTTCATCGCCGACGTCAAGCAGAACCTCTCACCGACCTCGCTGAAACGCTTCGAGACCTGTCACCGCCAGACGATGGCGGTTCTCCAGGGCGTTTTCGACGAGGCCCACGCGGCCGGTGAGTACGGACGCGTCTCTCCCCGGGTCGCCTTCCAGATCTTCTTCTCGCTGGCGGTCGGCTACATGGAGCTCACGCGGACAAACGCGGAGTTCATCCAGCCGGTCGACGGCTGCAACCCGCCCACCCCCGACGTGATGGTCGATGTCTTCCTCTCGGGGATCTAGGCAGATGGCGCATACAGCTGAAGCCGGGAACCGGCCCGTCGGTCGTATACCCGTCTTTGTTGGGGATTTGCCAAACTGATCCAACCGCACCGGACACGGTTTTAGGGGCGCACCGCTGTGCGCCCGCCTCCCGACTGCGGCGTCGTGATCGGCCACCGGGCGCACAGCGGTGCGCCCCTTTAAGGTGGCAGGATGGCCACGGCGATTCGGCCAACCCCATCAATTCGGGGGAACGCAACCACGTGCTTGCCTATATCTTCATTTGACTGAACGATTCAGGGAGAACATATTGGCCAGTAGTGCCGTCGACCTGCCAATCGTCTCGCCAGGGCTGATCGGGCGCGAGGCGGCGCTCGAGGTGCTGGGGCGAGCGCTGGCGGAGGCGGCGGCCGGACAGGGCCGTACGGTGCTGCTGGCGGGAGAGGCAGGGATCGGCAAGTCCCGGCTAACGGCCGCCGTGAAGGCTCAGGCCGAGGCGGCGGGTTTCCGTACCTTCGAGGGGCAGTGCTTCGAGCCCGATTACGCGCTCCCGTACGCCCCGATCGCCGACCTGCTCCGCACCCACCTCGGCGGTCTCTCGACTCAGGATGCGGCGGCTCAGCTCGCCACGGCTGGGACCGATCTGGCGGCACTCGTGCCGGAGCTCGCCGCGGCGACCGAGGTCACGGGGGAGCCGGATCGCAACCGCCTCCTGCATGGGTTGCTCCAGTATCTCAACCACCTGACCGCCGAACGGCCGGCGCTCGTGGTCGTCGAGGACCTGCACTGGAGCGACGCGGCCAGCCTCGATCTCCTCCACGGCCTCGCCGGCCGGATCGCGGCGCGGCCGATCCTGCTCCTCTTGACGTACCGCAGCGATGAGATCCCGGACCACCTCGGTCACGTGCTGGCCGCCTTCGATCGGCGGCGGCTGGCGGCCGAGTTGCTGCTGCGGCCGCTGAGCGAAGCCGACGTCGCCGTCATGCTGCGGGCGATCTTCGGGCTCGGCCGCCCGGTGCGGGGCGATTTCGTCCATGCCATCTTCGCCCTGACCGAGGGGAATCCCTTCTTCGTCGAGGAGATCGTGCGGGCCCTGGTCGAGCGGGGCGACATCGTGCGGGCGGAAGGCGGCTGGGAACGGCGACCGCTGGACGAGCTTCGCATTCCCCGCAGCGTCCGCGATGCGGTCCAGCAACGCTCGGCGCACCTGTCCCCGCGCACCCGGCGCGTCCTGGCCCTGGCGGCAATCGCCGGCCGCCGCTTCGACTTCGCCTTGCTCCAGGCCCTGACCGGCGAGGCGGAGGCGGAACTGATCGGCCAGCTTAAGGAGCTGATCGCCGGCCAGCTCATCGTCGAGGTCGCGCCGGACCGCTTCGCCTTTCGGCACGCCCTGACCCGGGAGGCTGTCGCGGCGGAACTGCTGGCGCGGGAGCGGCGGGCGCTCCACGCCCAGGCGGGCGAGGCGATCGAGCTGCTCTACGCCGGCATGATCGACGCCCACCTGGAGGATTTGACCTTCCATTTTCTTGCGGCCGGGGCCTGGGACGAGGTCGTCGAGTACGGGACGCGGGCGGGCGAGCGGGCTCTGGCCCTGGCGGCGCCGGCCGCGGCGGCCGAGCAGTTCGCTCGGGTCCTGCAGGCGGCCGAGCACGCCGGCGAGCCGCCACCACTCGCGGCGATGCGCGGGCGAGGTCTGGCCGCGGCCCTACTTGGCGATTTTGTCGAGGCACGCGCCAGGTTGGAGGCAGCCCTGGAGCTGGCGCGGGAGGCGAACGACGATCGTGGAACCTGGCAGGTCCTGCTCGACCTCGGCTCCCTCTGGGCCGAGCGGGACTACGATCAGACATTCCGCTACCTCGACGAGGCGCTGCCGCTCAGCGAGCGTCTCGGCGATCCGGCGGCACGGGCCCATATCCTGAACCGGATGGGCAATTGGTACGCCAACCACGAGGAGCCGAATCCGGGGATTGCCTGCCACGAGGAGGCACTGGCGATCTTCACCCGCCTCGGCGATGAGCCGGGCATCGCCTCGACCCACGATCTCCTGGTGATGACATTGGGATTCGCCGGTGATGTGGTCGCCGCCCGAACCCATGCCGCAGGAGGCGGTCCGGCTTTTCCGCGCCCAGGGCGAGCGGCAGCGGCTGATCGATCCCCTCCTCATGGCCAATGTTCCCGCGTTTTACGAGTTGGATATCGCGGTGGGTGGCGCCGCGATCCCGGACGGTATCAAGACCGTCGAGGAAGCCCGAGACCTGGCGCGCGATATCGGCTGGCGCTCGGGCGAGTCCTACGCCACGGCGCTCCTCGGCCAGACTCTGGGGGTCGCCGGCGAGTTCGGTCGAGCCGTGGCCCTGCTGAAGGAGAGCCTGGCGATTGCCGAGGAGATCGAGCATCGCCAGTGGCAGATACAGGCCCGCTGGGGATTGGGTTGTCTCTTGCTCGATCTCGGTGCCTGGGGCGAGGCGCGGTCCCATTTCGAGGCCGCCCTGGCCATCTCCGACGAGATCCGCTCCTCGTTCTGGCTGACCATGGTCAGCAGCGGCCTCGCCAGCACCCTCGTCGCCGCTGGCGACTTGACCAGTGCCGCGGCGGTGCTGGACGCCGCCTTCCTCCCGGAGCGGCCGATGCGAACCCTGGCCCAGCGCCGGCTCTGGAGCAGTTGGGTCGAAGCGCAGTTAGCGTTGACGTCGGCCGATGCCAACGCCGCGGCTCTGGATGCCCTGGATCGCCTCTACGCCGCCACGCCGCACCTGGAGGATGAGGGAGATGTGCCGAGATTCGCGGCGTTGAAGGCACAAGCCCTGGCAGAAGCCGGACAGGTTGACCGGGCCATAGACGTGGTGGACGCGGCCAGACGTACGGCCGAATCCCTGGGCCTTCGACCTACACTCGCCCGCCTTCAGGCAGAATTGGCGTCTCTCCTCTATCGCACCGGCCAGCGTGACCGAGCAGAATCCGAAGCCAGGGCAGGACGCGCCCTGATCGAGGAGATGGCCGCGGCGATCCCCGCTGGTCCGCTCCGCGACGGCTATCTGGCGATGGCAATCAACCGACTCCCGGAACCGCTCCGCGGGCAGCGACGTCGCACGGGTGATGAGCCGCTGACTCCGCGCGAGCGAGAAATCGCGGCGATGATCGCCCGCGGCCTCACCAACCGCGAGATTGCGGCCAAGCTCTACGTCGGCGAGCGCACCGTCGAGTCGCACGTCCGCAACGCGCTCCAGAAGCTCGGTTTCGTCAGCCGGTCGCAGATCGCGGCCTGGGCGTCCGAGCAGGGTCTGCTCGTTCAGCCCGACGGTACGTAGAACCCGATCCCACCAAAACTCAGTACCAGCCTGCCAGCGGTCTCCGGGATATCCCGGATCGTCGCCGTTCCTGCTGCCCGTCAGTATCTGGGTATCGCATCGCCAACGGTGGCCGCGACCGCTCAGGACTCAGACGCAGGAGGCTCACTATGTACGGCACTCTCGTTCGTTACCAACCCAAGCCCGGTCAGGAGAGCGCCGTGGTTCAGCTCGGGGAGCGCTGGATCCGGGACCACGCCGCCAAGGTCGACGGTTTCATCGCCGAATACGCCCTCACGCCCGATAACCGCCCCGGCGAGCAACTCGTCCTCGCGCTCTTCCAGTCCAAGGAAAGCTACCGAAAGAACGCCGAGGACCCGGAGCAGGACGCCTGGTACCAGGAGCTTCGCGCCCTCCTCACGGCCGACCCCGAATGGACCGACGGCGCGATCGTCACCCTCAAACCGGAGACGGTACCGCTTTAGTCGGCAAGAGCGGCGAGTCGGCCAGACGGCAAGGACGAAAGATCTACTGGCCGCCTTGTCGCTCTTGTCGTACTTGCCGTCTGGCCGTCTTTATTCCGAGGAGCATGTCATGGCACTAGAGAAGCAGACCAGCACCGGCATGCCTGGGCTGGACGACGCAACCGTCACCGAGTTCATGGGCCGAGTGCGGGGCATGGTCCTGCACTCCGGAGACCCTGGGTACGATGAAGCCCGCATGGTCCGTAACGGCCTCATCGACCGCAAGCCGGCGTTGATCGTCCGAGCATCTGGCACGGCCGATGTCGTCGAGTCGGTCAATTTCGCCCGGGAGAACCATCTCATCCTTTCCATTCGAGGCGGCGGCCACAACGTCGCCGGCACGGCGGTCAACGACGGGGGACTCGTGATCGATCTCTCCGAGATGCGGGGAGTCCATGTCGATCCCATAGCCCGGACGGCGCGGGTGCAAGGTGGCGCCACCTGGGGTGACGTCGACCGGGAGACGCAGGTGTTCGGGTTAGCCACACCGGGCGGCGTCGTCTCCAGCACCGGGGTCGGCGGACTCTCGCTCCACGGCGGCTGGGGCTGGCTACGGCGCAAGTTCGGTTACTGCGTCGACAACATCCGCGCGGTCGAGATCGTCACGGCGGACGGCCAGGTGCGGACGGCCAGCGAGACCGACAATCCGGATCTCTTCTGGGCCATCCGCGGCGCCGGGAGCAACTTCGGGGTGATCACCTCGTTCGAGTTCCAGCTCCATCCCGTCGGCCCGCTGCTCTTCCTGGCCGCGCCGGCGTACCCCATAGAGGACGCGGAGCGGGTGGCGCCGGCCTGGCGCGACTTCGTGCGGAACGCGCCAGACGAGATTTCGTCGATCCTGCTGCAGTGGAGTATTCCCGCGGTGGATGCCTTTCCGGCCGAGCTGCATCATCGACAGGTCATCATCCCGGTTGCGGTCCACTGCGGCTCGCCGGAGGAGGGCGAGCGGGCCCTGATGCCGCTGCGCGAGCTGGGAACGCCGCTGCTCGATCTGAGCCACACCACGCCGTACACCGACCTCCAGAACGGTTTCGACTGGGCCTACCCGAAGGGGTGGAACTACTACTGGAAGTCGCTCTACCTGAACGGACTGGAGGGTGACGCGCTCGATGCCTTCATTCAGGCCGGGCGGGAGCGCCCGACCCATCAGTCGTCGATCAGTCTCTGGGCGCTGGGTGGGGCTCCGAGCCGGGTGCCGGCGACGGCGACCGCTTTCGGCAAGCGCGACGCGCCCTTCCTGATGACGATCGAGACCACCTGGATCGATCCTGCTGACAACGAGCGCTGCACGGCCTGGTCCCGGGAGAAGTGGGCGGCGATGCAGCGCTTCTCCGACGGCAGCCTGTACCTGAACTTCGCCGGGTTTGGGGAAGAGAAAGAGGCCCTGGTCCGCGCCGGCTACGGAGAGAATTATGACCGTCTCGCGGCCCTGAAGGCCACGTACGACCCCGGCAACCTCTTCCGGATGAATCAGAATATCAAGCCTGCGGTCGATTGAGTCGTTCTGATGGAAAGGATAACGGTGTTCGGTGTTCGCTCTTCTGTGGTGTGAACATCGGACACCGTTGTTTGTCGTGGTCCGGATCTCACGTGTGGCGAATGGCATAAGAATCAATCGTATATCGGTGCGAGATGCTTGTTGACGACAGGTCATTAGCGCGATAGTCTGGCGATGCTCTTAAGACATCGGATGACCCGAGGAGCTGATGTCCAACCCGTCACTCTTCCCACGCCACCTCCGCGCCACCATCCCCGATGGCGTCGCTCAGGAGATCCAGCGCCAGATAAGCGCTGGTGTACTGCGCGAGGGCGACCAACTCCCTTCGGTTGAGGCGCTGGCGGCCGACTTCGATGTCAGCCGCACCTCGATCCGCGAGGCACTGCAGGCCCTGGCCGCCCGCGGCGTCGTCGAGATTAAGCACGGCCGCGGCACCTTCATCCGGGCCGTCTCCGATCGCTCAGATAGCCACACCACCTGGATCAAAGAGCAGCAATACGCCCTCCAGGAACTCTTCGAACTGCGGATGGCGGTCGAGACGACTGCCGCCCGGCTGGCCGCCGTCAAAGCCACTCCTGCCGAAATCGAGCAGATCTCCGACGCTCTGGCTGGGATGCAAGTTGCCGAGGCGCCAGAGCAGGTCATCGCCTGGGATCGGCGCTTCCACGAATCGATCATGCGCGCCGCCCACAATCGTCTCCTCGAACAGGCGATAGCCCTCGATGCCGAGTTCCTCAGTCAGGCCCGCCACCGAATGCAGGCCGATCCAGCTCACGCCGCCCAATCCGTCGCCGAGCACGGCCGCATCCTGGCCGCGATCGAACGGCACGACCCGGAAGGCGCCGCCCTGATGATGCGTGAGCACCTGAGGGCGGTCGAGCTTGGGCTCGGGGTTCACCTGCCGTGAGGCGTCAGGCGTCAGGCGTCAGGCCCCAGGCGTCAGGAGAGTTGGAGGCCAGAAGGTGAGAGGTGATCTGATGGCCGGCGGCTAACGGCTTCGTCCTGACGCCTGACGCCTGACGCCTGATCTAGGCAAGGAGGTGAGGAAGTTCGAGGTATTGGGTCTCGCGACAAGGGCGTCGCTCGTCGATTTGCGATTGCATTGCACGCGCACCCGCACTGCGGGTACGAGGGGGTGTCGTTCATGACCGATTCTCGTGATCCGTCCTCGATCCTCGACCGGGTAATTGCCCGTTACCGCGATGGCCAGATCTCACGCCGCGAGTTCCTGCGTGATGCCGGCCTCGCCGCAGCCCTCCTGGGCGCCGCCGGCCGTGTCAACTCTGCTCGCTGCCCAGGACGAAACCCCGAAGCCGGGCGGCACCTTCACCTACGCCCTCAACCAGGCCGGGGACACGCTCGATCCGGAAGTCACCACCTACGCGGTAACCAACAAGATCAACATCAACGTCTTCGATCCCCTCATCTGGCAGGCGCCGGACCTCTCCTACGTTCCCGGTCTGGCCGAGTCGTGGGAGGTCTCCCCTGACGGCAAGGCATTCACCTTCTCCCTGCGCAAAGATGTCAAATTCCACGATGGCACCCCGCTCAATGCGGAAGCGGTGAAGTTCTCCTGGGATCGGATCATGGACCCGGAGACGAAGTCCAAGACCGCCTTCGGCCAGATGGGGCCGTTCACCCAGGCGGTGGTCGTGGACGAGTTCACGGTCCGGGCCGAGTTCAGTTCCGCCTATGCGCCCTTCCTCGATTCGGTCAGCCAGTCCTACTGCTCGCCGGTGTCGCCGACAGCGGTCGAGAAGTTCGGCGTCGACTTCGCCCACAACCTAGTCGGCACCGGCCCCTACATGCTGAAGGAGTGGGTCGAGAACGACCACGTCACCCTGGTCAAAAACCCGGACTACAACTGGGCGCCCTCGATCTTCGGTCACACCGGCCCCGGCTACCTCGACGAAATCATCTTCAAGATCGTCATCGACGACGCGATCCGGACCGGCACCCTTGAGAGCGAAGAAACAGATGGGATCGACTCGGTCGCGCCCAAGGACGTCGCCACGTTCAAGGACGACCCGGATACCTATCAAGTCCTGAACTCGGCCGTACCTGGCATCCCCAACCTTTTCGCGGTCAACACCGAGAAGGCCCCGACCAACGACCTTGCTGTGCGCCAGGCCCTCAACTACGGCGTCGACAAGGCGACGATCATCAAGACCCTCTTCTTCGACCAGTACGTCCCCGCCTACGGTCCGCTCAACGCCGCGA
Source organism: uncultured Chloroflexia bacterium (assembly GCA_963849635.1). GTDB lineage: Bacteria > Chloroflexota > Chloroflexia > Thermomicrobiales > UBA6265 > CAVRUD01. Next base: position 36,731 of record CAWKIA010000032.1, read on the forward strand.
CCCTCGGCTTCGATCCCAGCCTCTCGGAGCTTTATCCCTTTGACCCTGAGAAGGCGAAGCAGATCCTGGAAGAGGCAGGATGGGTGCTGGACGGTGACTTCCGTGCCAAGGACGGTCAGCCGCTGAAGATCTCGCTCTACACCTCTCCGACCGACCAGACCCCGCCCCTCCTCCAGGCGCAGTGGAAAGAGATCGGGGTCGAGGTCGAGATCAACCAGATGGACTACAACGCCCTGATCCCGATCGTGACCAAGGGCGATGCGAATCTGGCCAACATCGGCTGGATCCAGGCCGATCCGGACGTGGCCGCCATCCTCCTCGCCTCCAAGAACATCGAGAACGGCTACGGCTGGACCCGCTTCCGCGACGCCAATCTCGACCAGCTCCTCATCGACGCGGCGGCGACGGTCGACCAGGAGGAGCGCAAGTCGCTCTACGCCCAGATCCAGCAGATCACGATGCAGAATGCCCTGGTCGTGCCGATCAACGACCTGGCCGCGATCTACGCCCTGCGCTCCTACGTCAAGAACTTCAAGGTCGACACCCGCGGCTGGTACCCCTGGCTCTACGACGTCTGGCTCGACAACTAGACGGAGTTCCAAGGCGCAAGTTCCAAGTTCCAAGTAAAGGCGCACGTCACTTGGAACTTGGAACTTGGAACTTGGAAAACTCACGTTAGGGACGCCCTATGCTCAGATACATCCAGCGGCGGTTGTTGATTGCGGTGCCGGTGATCTGGGGGGTGGCGACGCTCGTCTTCTTCCTGATGCGCGTGCTGCCGGGCGATCCGGCTCAGCTGATGCTGTCCTCGACGGGCGGGTCGGCTGAGCAGATCGCTCGATTGCGGGCCAGCCTGGGGTTGGACGACCCGCTGCTGGTGCAGTACGGGCGGTTCCTTGGCAACGCGGTCCAGGGTGACCTGGGGACATCGTTGCGCAATAGCCAGCCGGTGACGAAGGAGATCCAGGCCCAGCTCGGCAGCACCCTGCAGCTGACGGTCGCCAGCATGCTAATCGCGACCGTGCTCGGGATCATCCTCGGTATCGCCTCGGCCGTCTGGCGGCACTCCTGGGTCGACAGCATCGCGATGAGCGTGGCGATGGTCGGGATCTGCGCCCCAAGCTTCTGGCTGGGGCTGGTCCTGATCTCCTTCTTTTCCTTCCGCCTGCAGTGGCTTCCGGCGACTGGTTCCGAAGGGCTCGATCGGCTGATCTTGCCGGCCTTTACCCTCGGCATGGGAGGAGCGGCGGTGATCGCGCGGCTGGTGCGTTCGTCGATGATCGAGGCGCTGGGACAGGAGTACGTCACTGTTGCCCGGGCCAAGGGCCTCTCCGAGATCCGGGTAACGCTGAGGCACGCGCTGAAGAATGCGTTGATCCCGTCCGTGACGCTGGTCGGGCTCCAGTTCGGGACGCTGCTCGGCGGCGCGGTGATCGTCGAGACGGTGTTTTCGCGCCAGGGAATCGGGCGGCTGGCGGTAACGGCCATCGTCGCCAAGGACTACACGGTGGTCCAGGGCGTCGTCCTGTTCGTAGCCACGGCCTACGTCCTGATCAACCTGCTGGTTGATCTTCTCTACGGCTTCCTCAATCCGCGAATCCGGTACAGCTAAAGGCGTGAGACGTGAGACGTGAGCACTGAGACGGCAAGACGGCAGGACGGCGAGACGGCGAGTCGGCAAGTTGACGTGACGGTCTTGGCCACTCACGTCTCACGTCTCACGTCTCACGTCTCACGCCTTCGCAACTTCTGGCGGATCTACTCGCGCAGCAAGGGAGCGGTGATCGGGGCGGTGATCCTGGCGGTGCTGATCGCCGGCACGCTCGGTGCCCGGTGGGTCGAACCCTACGATCCGCTTGCGGTGGACCCGGTGGCATCGCTCAAGGGTCCTAGTGCGGATCACTGGCTGGGGACGGATCAGTATGGCCGCGATATCCTCTCGCGGGTGATCGACGGCTCGCACATCTCTCTCCAGATCGGTCTCTTCGCGGTGCTCATCAGCGTCGTCTGCGGCACTGGGATGGGCCTGGTCGCCGGCTATTTCGAGTCGGTGATTGACGGCATCATCATGCGGGCGATCGACGTCCTGCTGGCCTTCCCGGGCATCCTGCTCGCCCTGGCGATCGTGGCCGGGCTGGGGACCGATCTGCGTAACGTGATCCTGGCGGTCGGGATCGGCACGATTCCCGTCTACGCGCGGGTGGTGCGCGGCACCGTGCTCTCGGTCAAGCAGGAGCCCTACGTCGAGGCATCCAGGGTGATAGGGTGCTCGCCAGCCCGGGTGATCCTCCGCCACATCCTGCCGAACATCATCGCCCCGGTCCTGGTTCTGGCGACGATCGGCGTCGCCTACTCGATCCTGAACGGCGCTGCCCTCTCCTTCCTCGGCCTCGGGGTGCAGCCACCCCGGGCCGAGTGGGGCCTGATGGTCTCCGAGGGCCGCACCTACCTGCGTGATGCCTGGTGGATCGCCACCGGTCCCGGCATCGCCCTGGCGATCACCATCCTCGCCATGAACCTCGTCGGTGACGGCCTGCGGGACGCGTTCGATCCACGGGCTCGCCGCCGATAGCAGACGGCCCGCCCACTGGTCGGGAATTGCCATTCGCGCACCGCTGGGCGTGGTGCCCGGATGGATCGTGCCGCTCAGCCGAACGAGGTGTCGGGGCAGACCTTGCAGAGCGCCCGTTCGAGCATCGCGAGTTCCTCGTCATCGAGCTTCGCGACGAAGAGTTCAGCGACGCCGCGCATGTGGACCGGAGCAGTCTCGGCCAGGCGGGCGACGCCGGCGTCAGTCAGCGCGACCACCACGCTGCGGGCGTCAGCGTCGTCCACCTGGCGGCAGACGAGCCCCTCCTCGACCAGTCGGTCGATGCGGCGCGTCATGTTTGACCGTGAGCTGAATGCTCTGGCGGCGAGCTCGGTCATCCGGAGCACACCGCCTGCCATCGCAAGCTGAGCAAGGACGTCAAAGTCGCCCAAGGTGAGCCCGGTTTCCTGGGCCAGGTCGGTCGCGAGCCGGCGCATCAGCGTGGCGTGCGCCTGCAGGAACGCCCACCATGCGTCCATGCCGCGTCGGCCTGGGACAGCCTCTGCCATGAACTGGTCGAGGAGGGCCGCGACGTCGGCATTCGAAGGTTCTTGCATATGCAAGCTCCTGGGTGTATCTTACTTGCAGTTGCAAGTATAGCAGCGGAGCCACCCGGAAGGAAGCCCGCATGATCGCCGAACTCTCCATCGATCTCGATCAGTCCATCACTCGCCGGTTCGCGACGCTCGCGGACGACGCCCGCGTAACCCAGACCGCCGCCCTCGAAGCGAACGACATGAGTGTGCTCCGCGCCACGGACGCCTCGGACGCTAAGTCGAGTTCAATGTGCTCCTCGCCGGGGGCGGTTGGCTGATCGGCGATAACGCTAAGATCACGATCGATCTGGAGACGGTCTGTCAGGGATGGATGCCATTAGGAGGACCCGGCCATGAATGTCTTCGACGCGATCCGGACGCTCCTCGCGGTGCGGCGCTACCAGGAGCGGCCCGTGCCGGAAGATGCGATCCGGCGGGTGCTGGAGGCGGGGCGCCTGACGGCGAGCGCGATGAACCGGCAACCGTGGCACTTCGTGGTGATCGAGGATCGAGCCGTGCTCGGTCAGATCGGGGCACTGGTTTCGTCCGGTCCGTATATCGCCCAGGCCCCGCTGGCGATCGTCGTCGCGGTCGATCGGACGACATGGGCCGTCTCCGACACTAGCCGCGCGATCCAGTCGATGCTTCTCGCGGCCTGGTCCGAAGGGATCGGCGGCAACTGGAGTGGTTTCGGCAAAATGGAGGGTGTCGGGACGCTCCTTGGCATCCCGGCGGAGCTGGATGTGCTGGCGGTGCTGCCGCTCGGCTATCCGGCCGACGCCATCGGGCAGGGCAAGAAGAATCGCAAACCGCTCGATCAGATCGCCCACCGAGAACGCTGGGGCGTCCCCGTCACCTAGAACGCGACCGGAGCCGACCCGGGATGGATCGGGCGCGGGCAGCCGGCGGCAAGGAACATGCAGATGGAACGGCAAACGACACAGCGTCCCCTGGTACTCGACGAGTTGACATCTACCCAGATGGCCGAATTGCAGCGCCAGTTCGATGATGAGGATCGAGGCTCCTTCGACGAGCATGTCGAGAGCTACGGACTGGACCGGGCCACCGGCAACGACATCTGGGATTGGTTCAGCAAGGACAGCACGGCGTACCTGGCAGTCCCGGTCGGGCCTGACGACCACGTGCGGGGGCCGGCAGATGCGCTGGCGACGGTGGTGGTCTACGGTGACTATCAGTGCCCCTATACTCGCCGCGCCCTCCATGCCATCGCGGCCTTGGAGCGGCGCATCGGCGACCGGTTCCGGCTGGTCTACCGCCACTTCCCGCTCCGGGAGATCCACCCGAATGCGCAGGCGTCGGCGGAGTTGGCCGAGGCTGCCGCCGACCGGGGAAGGTTCTGGGAGGTCAATGACCACCTCTTCGCCCACCAGGACGCGCTTGACCCAGACCACCTCGCCACCTACGCGACCCAGTTCGGGATCCCGTTCGAGGACGGTGATCCCGGGCACTTCGAAGCCGGGCACCTCTACGCCGATCGCGTCGAGGACGATTTCCAGGGCGGCCTCCGAAGCGGGGTCGGCGGGACCCCGACCATCTACATCAATAGCCGCCGGCATGACGGTGGCTACGACGAGGCAACGCTGGAGCGCGCGATCGAGCTGGCGCGATAGTGCCCGCACCAAGCGGCATTGTGCCATCGGGTAGCCAAGAGGAGGGATGGCCGTGACCGTCACCACACCGAGCAGCGAGACCTGGCTGGCTCTGCCCTACGACGAATGGAAGGACACGCTCGATACGCTGCACATGTGGACGCAGGTGGTGGGCAAGGTGAAGCTGGCGCTCGTGCCCTTCCTCAACGAATGGTGGCAGGTTGCCTTCACCGTCACCGCCCGTGGCTTCACCACCGGGACGATCCCCTTCGGTCACCGGGTCTTCCAGGTCGACTTCGACTTTCTCGACCACCGGCTCGATATCCACGTTAGCGATGGCGGCTCACGCTCCCTGGACCTGAGACCCCGCTCGGTTGCCGACTTCTACCAGGCGTTCATGGCGGCCCTGGCGGAACTCGGCATCGAGGTGCGGATCACCACCAATCCGGTCGAGGTGGAGAACACCATTCCCTTTGACGAGGATCAGGTCCATGCCTCATATGACCCGGACTATGTAACCCGCTGCTGGCGCATCCTGCTCCAGGTGGACCGGCTTCTGCAGGTTTATCGGACGCCGTTTGTAGGCAAAAGCAGCCCTGTACTCTTCTGGTGGGGTTCGTTTGATCTCGCCGAGACCCGCTTCTCCGGCCGGCCAGCGCCGGAGCGGGAGTGGCCGACCCGCTGGATGGCCCTCGGTGCTGACCAGGAGCAGGCGGCTGCCGGGTTCTGGCCGGGCAACGGCAAGCTGCACGAGCCGGCATTCTTCGCCTACACCTACCCGGAGCCGCCGGGATGTCGGGAGGCGTTCATCCAGCCGGATGCCGCGATCTACCACCCCGATCTGAGCGAGTTCATCCTGCCGTACGACACGGTCAGAACCTCCTCCGCACCCGAGCAGATGATCCTGGACTTCTTCAAGTCCACCTATGAGGCGTCAACAACCCTGGCAGGCTGGGACCGATCGGCTCTGGAACGCACCCCGCCGAGAGGACTGCCCCGATGAGCGTGCCCTGCACCCACCTCGACGTGCTTGCCTGTGAAAGCAAGGAGATATGGACAGGTTCTTGACCACCTCGCTCTCCCGACGATCCGCCCTCAGCCTGGCATTGGTCGCGACGGCCGGATGGATCGTGCCGCCTCAGGCGTCCGCGCAAGAAGCAAGGCGCAAGCCGACCAGTGGGGATCAGCAGCGCCGCTCCGCCCTGCTCGCTCCGAGTACGCGGCGACCGTGCTCGACGGCAACATCTACGTCGCCGGCGGCTTCGGCGCCCTCTCGCGGTTCGAACGATTCGATCCGCTGGCCAATGCGTGGGAGCAACTTGCCGATCTACCAGAACCCCGTCATCACCTGAGCTTGGCCACGCTCGATGACGCTATCTACCTCGCCGGCGGCCATACCGAATCCACCCACTCGGCCACCGAGACCTTCTGGCGGTACGACCCTGGTGCGGACGCTTGGGAGACGCTCGATCCCTTACCCCTGGGGCCGCGCGGCGCGTTGGGCGCGGCCGCCATCGACGGCCTTCTCTACGTCGTGGGTGGCTCATCGGGCGATCTCTCGGGGCCGGCCACCGCCGATCTGGCCCGCTACGATCCAGTCGCGGTGAGCTGGGAACTGCTCGCCCCCATGCCGACGGCGCGCGAGCATCTGGCGGTTGCGGCGGCTGATGGGCTGCTGGTCACGATCGGCGGCCGGAATGGTTCCGACGAAGATCCAGCCCTCCTGGAGGCAACCGAGGTCTATGATCCCGTCAGCGATAGCTGGGAAAAGCGGTCTGTGCTCCCGGCTCCCCGGGCCGGGATGGGCGTCGCCTCGGACGGTGAACGCGTCATCGTCCTTGGCGGAGAGCGTTTCACCGGCGGTCAGCCCTTGTCCTTCGTTGCGGTCAACCTCTACGACGTCGCGACCGACAAGTGGTCCGAACTCGCGCCGTTGCCGGTCGCCCGGCATGGTCTCGCGGCGGCGATTTTCGACGGCACACTCTACGCCATCAGCGGCTCTACGCAGGCGGGCGACATCGATAACGTTGATCGCGTCGATACCCTCTCCCTGTGACGGACTGCCCGATTGCTGCGGGGCGTTATGCCGGAGCAGTGAGCGGCGGAGGCATTCGCGGCCTATTTGGACGGTATCATGCTCGGGGACGCGCCCGTGAAACACGGCCCCGCCAAACCGGGAGGAGGCCCCGATGGTCCAGCACGCGATCTTGCCGCCCCTGACCCGCGGCCAGTGGTTCCCGATGACCTGGGAGGAGTTCCTCGCGTGGTCCCCGGACGAGGGCCAATCTGAGTGGGTGGACGGTGAGGGGATCGCCTACGTGTCGAACAGCACGCGTCACGCGGCGATCATGTTGTTCCTGACCGAACTCGTGGGACGTTACGTCCGAATGCTGGATTTGGGGCGGCTGTTCGTGGATGGCGTGCTCCTGCGGCTGCCAGAACGGCCCTCCGGCCGGATGCCTGACCTCTTCGTCATCGCCAAAAGCGACCTCGATCGGGTCCAGCACCAGTGGGTCGACGGCCCGGCCCTCTTGGCCGTCGAGATCGTCTCGGAAGAGAGCCTCGGACGGGACACGCGGGAAAAACGGGCTGAGTACGAGCGGGCAGGGGTGCGAGAGTACCTGACGATCGACGCCCGCCCCGGCCAGGACGGGGTCACGTTTCTCAACTTGGACAGCGAGGGGCGCTACCAGCCAATTACGCCCGATGACGAGGGGCGGCTCCATTCCGCCACACTACCCGGTTTTTGGCTCGACCCGGCTTGGTTCCGCCCGGACTCATTGCCGGAAGTGGACGATCTCCTTCTCCAAATCGCGCCCGAGGCCTACGAAGCGTGGCTCCTGGCCAAGATCCGGTCACACCGGGCCACCGGGGATGCGCCATAGAGACTGTTATTGCCTGGGAGGAACCTCTGGACCGGGTACCGCTGACACTCTGACGTGCGAATCTTCTCTGAGCGCGGACACTGGCCGCGCATACACAACAATTGAATGGCGGAATCACGCACGATATGGACACCCAACTCGAACTCGGGCTCGATACTTTCGGCGACGTGGGCCGCACTGCCGACGGCCAGCCGCTCCCCCACGCGCAGGTCATCCGCGAGGTCGTCGCCGAGGCGGTCCTGGCCGACGAGGTCGGGGTCGACTTCATCGGCCTTGGTGAGCACCACCGCGCCGACTTCGCCATCTCCTCTCCGGAGATGGTGCTGGCCGCTATCGCCGGACAGACGAAACGTATCCGGCTTGGCTCCGCCGTGACGGTCCTCAGCTCCGACGACCCTGTCCGTGTCTTCCAACGCTTCTCGACGCTCAACGCGGTCTCAAACGGGCGGGCCGAGGTGATCCTCGGACGTGGCTCGTTCACCGAGTCGTTCCCCCTCTTCGGCTACGAGCTTGACCAGTACGAGCTGCTGTTCGAGGAGAAACTGGACCTCTTCTCCGTGTTGCTCGACGCCGATAGTACCGGCGATTCCGTGACCTGGAGCGGCCGCACGCGGGCACCACTCTCCGGGCGACGCGTCTTCCCGACGACGGAACACGGTCGCCTGACGACGTGGGTCGGCGTCGGTGGAAGCCCGGAGTCGGTGGTGCGCGCCGCCCGCTATCGGATCGGCCTCATGCTCGCCATTATCGGCGGCAATCCGCTCCGGTTTGTCCCGTACGTGGACCTCTACCACCGCGCCCTCGCCCAACTCGGCTCCGATCCCCTCCCGATTGGGGTGCACTCGCCCGGCCACATCGGCGAGACGGACGAGGATGCGCGTGAAGAGTTCTGGCTCCCCTACCGCGAGATGCGCGACCGCATCGGCGCCGAGCGGGGGTGGGGGGCGATGAGCCGCGCCGAGTACGACCGCGAGATCGAGACCGGCTCGCTCTACGTCGGCTCGCCGGAGACCGTCGCGCGCAAGATCGCGACGACGGCCCAGGCGCTCGGGGCCGCCCGCTTCGACATGAAGTACAGCGCGGGCGCCCTCCCCCACGAGACGATGATGCGCTGCATCGCCCTCTACGGGCGCGAGGTTATGCCACGCGTCCGCGAACTTCTCGCCGCGCCGAATTTCACGCCGGCCTGATAGAGCAGGGCTTATGCAACGCGGCCCCGGTGTCGTACCGATGCCGTTTCACGTTGACGCAACCCGGCGTGATGCATACAGTTCTCGTGCTTCGGCACGCCGCCGGGCTGCGCCCCGCACGACGCGGGCGCCCGACGCTTCGTAGGACGGTCTGTATGAGTAGTTACGAACCTACGGTGCGTCGGAAAAGGCGGCGACGAGTGATGGCCCGGTCGTAGCTCCCGTAGCGGAGGAACGCGCCATGCCCTTGCCGCCCGGCAAGGGCTTCTTTGTGCCCTGCTTCTGCCCTCTTTCCGACGCACCTCGCGCCACGGAAAGAGGGTTTTCTATCGAACGACGCCCATCGCGAGCGAACAGCTAGACCGTCACCACGACCCGACCGCCGGCATGCCGGCCGTCATCGGGCGTTGTGGTCTGCCTGGCTAACTTCGCGCGCGTCGGCTGTCGAGAAGGAGCGGCACACATGACCACCCAGGATGTATTGATCGAAATCCGGGCGCGCATCGACACGCGCGACCGCGACGGCCTCGCGGTGTTCGCTACGCGCGTGAGCCCAGGTGAATGGGCGGCCGTCGTTCCGCGGCTTGACCCGGCGGAAGTCGCGGTCCTGCTGCAATGGCTGCCCGACGCCGAGATCCCCGAGCTGCTCGCGGAGCTGGACCCCGCGGACGCCGCGGCGATCCTGCGCACCCTTACCCGGCCGGAAGCCGCCAGCCTGCTCGAAGCGATGGCGCCCGACGACGCGACCGACGTCGTCGACGAGCTATCGGACGCCGACGCCGAGCAGATCCTGATCCAGATGGAGCCGGGCGACGCCGCCGAGATCCTGGCCCTCCTCGCCTACCCGCCTGACAGCGCGGGCGGCATCATGACGCCCGCCTTCGTCGCCATCGCGCCGGATCTGCGCGCCGTCCCAGGCGATCGCGGCGCTGCAGCGGGTTTCGGAAGAGGCCGAGACCATGTACTACGTCTACGTGCTCGACGGCGGCGAGCACCTGCTCGGCGTGCTGTCGCTGCACCGGCTGGTGCTGACTGACGCTGACACACCCGTGCGCGACCTGATGGTGACGGACCCGATCCGCATTCGGGCCGGCGCCGACCAGGAGACGGCGGCGCGGCTGCTGACCGACCACAACCTGCTCGCGCTGCCGGTGGTCGACGGCGAAGACCGGCTGCTCGGCATCATCACCCAGGATGACGTCGCCGATGTGCTCGAAGCCGAAGCGACCGAAGACATGTACCGCATGGCCGGAATCGGGGTCGAAGAACGGGCGACCAGCCCGATGCTCGAGTCGGCCCGCAGGCGCGTCCCCTGGCTGGCGTTCAACATGGCGTGGTCGCTCGGTTCTGCCGTCATCATCAGCATGTTCCAGGGCACCATCGAGCGGGCCGCGGTCCTGGCGGTGTTCCTGCCCGTGATCGCCGGGCAGGCGGGCAACGCCGGCATCCAGACAGCGACCATCGTCATTCGCTCTCTGGCGCTGGGGGAGATCTCCCCGCATGACACGCTGCTCGTCCTCGGCAAGGAATTGGGGGTGGGCGCTATCAAGGGTGGAATCTTCGGTGTAGCGCTCTTCTTTATCGCCTGGTTCTGGAAGGGGAGCCCCGCCCTTGGGCTGGTGGCCGGCTGCGCCCTCTTCCTCAATCTCGCCATCGTGGCCTCGACGACCGGGGTACTCATGCCGATGACCCTGAGCAAGTTGGGGAAGGACCCGGCGACGATCGCCGGGGTGTTCGACACGATGCTGTCGGACCTGATGGGCAACCTGATCTACCTCGGCCTGGCCACGCTGCTCATCAATTGGATCGTGTGAGCCACCGGCTCGGTCTTCGGCATCATCGCGGATTGCGAGAGGCGCGAGGTCATGCCGCATGTGCGCGAATTGCTCGCCGCGCCGAATTACACACCGGCCGGATAACCGAGCGACTGTTCGCTGGTCCACCGATAGTCGGTCACGGGTCGCGTCATACGCGTTTCGTGACCATGCGTCAGCTTGGGACGAAAGGTGACTGGATAAGACCTCGATGTCCATTGCGCGTCGCTTGTTGGCTCGGACCTCTTAGCGACGAGCCCAACGAATGACGCCGCTTCAAGGTGCTGCATATCCTGGATCCCTACTGCCGAACAATTGGCCGGTCTGTCAATCGAACATCGTTGACGCAACCGGCTCTCGGTACAGGGCAAACCCTGTACCGAGAGCCGGTTGATCGGGCGTCGGATCGCGGCGGAGATCGCACAGGGCAATATCCGCGCGAAGGACACCGGGGGGCGTTACGGCAGGAGGATGACGCCGAGTTGGCGGTCGATTATCTGTAGGTCGTCGCCGACGAAGAAGTTCGAGGTGATCAATCCGCTTGCCCCAGCAAGTTGTCCCTGGCCGCCATCCACCCGCCAGACGACGGCTCCGTGCTTACGGACGGGATCGGCCGACCTGGAGAGGTAGCCGCTGCCAACCGTACTGAACCGCAGGACGTTCCCATCGCCGAAGGTCGCCGCCCCTACCTCCTGGAAGCCGGACGCTCCCGTGAAGGTCACCTCCGACGCAAACGTCGCCTCACCGCCGGCGGCTGAATTCGAACACGCCAGACAGACCGCCCGTCCCAACAGTGCAGGTCAGGATCGAACTGGGAGCAGTCGTCGTCGTCGTGAGGACATCCCCATTCTCTCCGGCTGCCTGTGCCCAACCGGTGAAGCGCATCGCGTAGACCAATTCCTGCATGGCTTGTTCGTCCTTCGGCGAGCGTGCCCCAAAATGGTCTGGAACCGTGCCCGCTACGACGAGGGCGTCGCGGCCGGGATGCCAGGTTCGCCGACTGCCATCTTGGTCCCCGTCACCGGCGCCATGCTGCCGCTGCCATCTGCGTATGGGGATACGGCCAGGACGACCGCGCCTTCCGCGTCACGGTAGGTCAAGGTGGTCTCCGGTGAGTCGTCGACGAAGGTCTGTCCGTCGTTGCTGACCTCTAGGTGCCCGTCGATCGTGAGCGTGCCAAGGAACACCCCGGCCACGTCGGTGAGCGCCTGGACGGATGTGAAGCGCCCGCTGAGTTCGCCGGTGCTCTCCCATACGCCGACCCCGGAACTGAGGAATGCCGGACCAAGCGGGCCGGTCTCGGTGGGCGAGTACCCAGCAACGAACGACCCATCCGCCCCGAGGGTTTCGGCTGCGGCGCCGAAGGGGGTGACGGCTACCCAGGAGCCAACCAATGGATGCCCCTCAAGAGATGCGCTTGCGTCCTGGGCAGATGTGGCCAGGGATGTTCGCCCGACCCCAACCATGATCACGGTCATCGCAACTATTCCCAGCGTAGCCAAGATGCGGGACATACGTTGTCCTTTCATTGCTTCGGTCTCCTGCCAATGACCGCCGGTCTCAGGGACCCACGTCCCCGACCTTTACGATGCCGTCCGGAGCGGGCCGGATCCACCAGTTCTTCCCACCCAGTTCCCACCCACTTACTCCTGGAGCGTGCGGTGGGATAGGATGCGAGCGTTGGGCCACGACAAGTGGACGGGGCTGCGATGTCCAGGTCACCGGATACCGGGGCGAGTGAACAAGACGCGCCGTTCGGTGCGCGACTGCGGCGCGCCCGCGAAGTGGCCAGTCTGTCCCAAGAGGAGTTGGCCGGGCGTGCCGGGCTGACGCCAAACGCCGTTGGCTCGCTTGAGCGAGGAGAGCATCGCCATCCCTACCCGGCCACTGTTCGTGCCCTCGCCGACGCCCTCGGATTGACAGAGGACGAGCGTGCCGCGCTGGCCGGCTCGGTTCCGCGCCGTGGCCGATTCGCATCGGCCGCGCCGGCCTCGTCGCCCGGTTTGCCGACCCAATTCTCTCCGCTGATCGGCCGCGAGGACGAGGTAGCAGCAATTGGAGCCATGCTGCAGCACGGCCGTGTCAGGCTGGTAACCCTGAACGGCCCGGGTGGGGTCGGCAAGACCCGGCTCGCGCTGCAGATCGCGGCGGAGCACGCCGTCAAATTTGCCGATGGGGTCACGTTCGTCCCGCTCGCCGGCCTCCGCGATCCAGCATTCGTCGCCGATGAGATCGCCCAGAGTCTCGGCGTGCGGGATGGTGGCGACCGGTCGACGAAGGACCGGCTCACGGACGTGCTCCGCGCCCGCCACCAATTGCTGGTGCTGGACAACTTCGAGCACCTGCTCGCGTCGGCACCGCTCGTGACCCACCTCCTGGAGCGCTGCCCACGACTGACGGTCATTGCCACCAGCCGGGCTCCATTGCGTCTCGCCGGCGAGTGCGAGGTTCCGGTGCTGCCACTCGCGCTGCCCAAAACTGAGCCCGTGCTCCAGGTAGAAGATATCGCTTTGAGCGCCGCGATCCGGTTGTTCGTGGAGCGGGCACGGGCGGTCAACCCGGCGTTCGCCCTAACCGCCGAAAACTCCATGGCCGTGGCGGCTGTCTGTCACCGCCTCGATGGCCTGCCGCTGGCGATCGAACTGGCCGCCGCCAGATGCCGTCTTATCCCACCGTCGTTGCTTCTGCCGCGGTTGGCCCGACGGCTACCTCTGCTCACCGGTGGACGGAGGGACGCCCCTGATCGCCACCGCACCATGCGCGATGCAATCGCATGGAGCTACGACATTTTGAGCACGCCAGAGCAGGCCCTCTTCCGCCGTCTGGGGGTCTTCCCTGGCGGCTTCGCACTTGACGCAGCAGCCCTGGTCGCCTCGGATCTCGGGCAGGACGTGCTGGATGGCATCTCCGCGCTGATGGAGAACAGCCTGCTACGGCGGGCGGAGCAGAGCCCGGACGAACCCCGATACGCAATGCTGGAGACGGTCAGAGAATACGCCCATGAACAGCTCATCGCACGCAATGAGGCTTTCGCCGCGCATGATCTGCACATGACCTGGTGTCTCGACCTTGCGGAGCGGGCGGCGCCGTACTGGTTTACCTCTGCACAGACCGCGTGGGGCGACAGTCTCGATGCCGACCACGACAATCTGCGCGCCGCCCTCGCGTGGGCCGCCGAGCGCGGTGGCACGGAAGAGGGACTTCGTTTGGCTGGGCGACTTTGGCCCTTCTGGTTCGTGCGAGGGCACCGCGCGGAGGGGCGCACTTGGCTTGAGCGAGCCCTGTCCTGGGGTGACGGCGCGCCGACGGTCGACCGCATGCGAGTCCTCACGGGAGCGTCGTGTCTCGCTCGTGGCCAAGGGATGGGGCAGCACGGAAGATCTTGGGGTGAGGAGGCCCGTAAGATCGTCGACACGATCGGAGTTGGGGGCGGGATCGACGCCGCGCACGTCTTCATCGGCCTGGCACTGGACGCAGAGGTGGCTGGCGATGTCGAGGAGGTCACGTCCTTCTGCGGCGTAGCGCTGGCCATCTTGCGAGAACTCAAGGACATCGAGCCGAGCGCAGCCCCAGTTGAGAGCAGTATCCTCAACATCTTGGCCGAAGCCGCGTTGAAGCAAGGAAACAACGCGCGGGCAGCCAACCTGGCGGAGGAGGCGCTCGCGCATCAACGCCGGTTCGGATTTGTCTGGGCGACCGCCGATGCACTCTTCCTATTAGCGCAGGTCGCGCTTCGCGAGGGACGCATCGGCCGCGCGGCGGCGCTGTGCGCGGAGAGCCTGACCCTGGCCCGTGAACACCAGGACCCACAGCAGGTGCCGGTGGTCCTCGACCTGCTCGAACGGCTCGCCGCCTCGGCAGGGTACGCGGAGGACGGTGTGCGCCTCCTGGGCGCGGCGGACCGGCTCTACGAGTTCCACGGACTGACGCCCGACGCGGCGCGGGTGGAGCGCGTTGCCGCGTGTCGCGCTCGGCTCGGCGCGTCCAGATTCGATGCGGCAGAGTCCGCCGGTCGGTCTCTCACCACCGAGCACATCTTTGACGAAGCGCTCGCACTGGCGGCAGTTATCTCTTCGGTCTCACACTAATCTGTAACCCTTCTTTCCGGCACGGCCCGTCCGCTTCTTGGCGTGTACAGTAGCCATGTTCCGTCTTAGTCGATGCCCGGGATCAGATGATGACGCTGCCGCTCCTGGTCACGAAGCTCTATGTGCCCCCTCCAGCCCGGGGGGTCCCCAGGCCGCATCTGATCGCGCGACTGGATGAGGGCCTGCACCGCAAACTGACCCTCATCTCCGCCCCGGCAGGGTTTGGCAAGACCACGCTGGTCAGCGAATGGGTTGCCACCGGCGGACGCCCGACTGCCTGGATGTCCCTGGACGAAGCAGATCGCGACCCTCCACGATTTCTGTCTTACCTGATCGCGGCCTTGCGCAGGGTTGCGCCGGAGATCGGGGAAGGGCTGCTCGACGACCTCCAATCCCCTCAGTTGCCACCCGCCGAAGCGATTCTGACCTCCCTCGTCATTGAGATCGCCACCCTGCCGCGACGGCGCGGTCGCTCGGGGTCGCCCGCTTCGACATGAAGTACAGAGCGGGTGGCCCTCCCCCACAAGCACAAGACGATGATGCGCTGCATCGCGCTCTACAGGCGCGAGGTCATGCCGCGTGTGCGCGAATTGCTGGCAACGCCGGAGGACGCATCGCTCCGATGAGGGGGTCTATGACCTGACCCAGGACGAGCGCCGTCGTCGACATGCACTCGAACGGTCGCGCCAGGTCCTGTGTGTTGTTTGGCTGAATCGTCGAGGGCGGAGCGGTGATTCCCGCTCCGCCCTCGCCATGTCTCCTGTCTGCTGGCTTACGCGGCGTAGATCACCAGGACGGTCGTGGATTCGCCGATTGATACCGACGCCGGCGTTGGATCTGCGGGCAGGTACCCGTCGGGCGTAATAGGTCGATGACGACGAATCGGCGTCTGACCAGGCCCACGATGACCGTCGTGCCGTCGATCCCGTCCTCGTCGAAGGAGTCGCAGCCGAAACCGAGGAACTCCCCGGTGGGCGTGCCGTCCCCCGCGTCGCGGTAGAGATCGAAGCATCCGCCTACGACCGGGTTCCCGGCCTCGTCCACGGCCTCGATCCGCAGCGTCCCGCCTAGGATGAGGGCAACCGTGTGCTCCTGGATCTTCGCCGGCCGCGATCGAGATGGCGAATACGGACGCCGGCAGGTATCCGCCCGAAGCGACGGTGTGGACGATCACGAGGTCGCCCTCAAGTCCGACCAGGGTGGTGATGCCGTCCACGCCGCTCCCGTCCATCCCGGAATCGCATCCGGTGTCCACGACCTCCCCGGGCGTCTCGTCCCCGGTGTCCTGGTAGGCCGCGAAGCATCCACCGGGGACCGGGTCCCCTGTCTGGTCCGTGGTGTAGATCGTGAGACGACCGCCAAGACGGGAGACGACGGTCACCTCGACGGTTTCGCCGGACGTGGCCGTGAAGGTCTGGTTCGGGCCGGGAAGGTAGCCGTCCGGCGGGTACTCGTCGACCGCCACGTAGGCACCCGGGCGGAATGCGTACGGTTGCCGAGCCGTCGCGGCCACCGTACATGCCGTCGCAGATGGTCCCGGTGTTCCGGCCGAGCGCCCCGCCGCCCTCATCGACGTAGATCACGATGCAGCCCCCCAGGATCGGGCTCGCCGTCGGGGTCCGTCCGGCGGAGGACCAACGTCCCACCTCCTGCGCCCCGATGGGGACGTCGACGGTCTCGCCCGCCTGGGCCTGGAACGGGACCTCGGTCGGGACGTAGTAGCCCTCTGGCGCCTGGGCCAGGACGCGGTGCCCGCCGGTTTCCAGGCCCACGAACGTCGCCTGGCCGTCTGGCTCACCGTCGTCGCCGTCGCACCGGGAGGCGACGAACGGGCCGTTGGGGCCGGGGTTGTCCGTGTACAGGTAGAAACAGGCACCGGGCAGCGGCGCCGCATCTGGGCCGGTCAGCAGCACCCTGGCGATCCCGCCGAGCGCGTTGCGCACCGGGACCGTGGTGGTCTGGCCCTCGGTCAGGACGAACGGTAGCGGCGCGGCGAGCGGCAGGTAGCCGACCGGCGTGACGATCTCCTCGAGCAGGTACGGGCCCGGCTCTAGTCCGACGTAGCGCATGGTTCCGTCGTTCGCGCCGTCGGCGTCGTCGCAGAACTCGGCGATCTGCCACTCGAAGATCTCCTCCGCGTCGGGATAGGCCTTGAAACAGGCGCCCGGCAGCGGCAGGTCTGCCTCGTCGAGCTTGGTCACGACCAGGATGCTGATCGGCTGGTGAACCAGTTCGACGGACGACGGACTCGCCCAGGTCCACGTGCACCGATCGGTTCTCGACGGGTCGGTATCCCAAGGGAGGGAAGTTCTCGACCAGGACGTACTCCCCGCCGACCAGGCCGAGGAGGGATGTGAGCCCGTCGGCCACGCCGTCGTTCCCGTCGCACCTGCTGGCCACGTTGTCGCCGAGCGTCCCGCCGCCCGCATCGACGTACAGGTTGAAACAGATCCCCGGCAGGGGCTGACCGGAGGCGTCCACCGACGTGACCTCGATCGACCCACCGAGGGCGAAGACGACGTCGACGGTCCTGGTCTCGCCCGGGGCGACGTCGACGGAGAAGGGATCGGCGAGGATGTGCCCGGCCGGCGCCCTCACCGGGACGACCTGCGCCGTGCGGTCGATGTGCTCGTAGGTGACGTAGCCGTCCACGGCGTCGTCACCGAAGTCGCCGATGTCGCAGCTTTCGCCCCGCGAACTGGTTGGGGTGGTGACGTCGTAGCAGGCCTCGGTGAGGGTTTGGCCGGTTTCGTCGACCGCGTGCAGCACCAGCGTGCCGAGTTCGACGTTGGTGACCTCGACCGTCGTGGTCTCGCCCTCGACGACCTGGACGACCGTGTCGTCGCTGAGGACGAACCCGAACGGGATCGACGACTGGCGCAGGACGTACGATCCGGTCCGAAGGCCGAGGATCTCTTGCTGGCCGTCCGTGCGGTCGCAGGAGAATGCGATCGGCGTCTCTTGTCCTTCGGGGAAAAGCCGGTAGCACGCTCCAACGATCAGGGCGCCGGTCTGGTCGACCGTCCGGATGACCAGATCCCCGCCGCGCCGGTTGATAACCGTGACGTCGACGGTCTTGCCGGCCTTGACGCGGACGGGGGTGAGATCCGCGGTGAGGTAGCCGGCGGGTGTGAAGAACTCCCGCAGGATGTAGGGACCGGACGCGAGCCCCGTAAAGGTCATGACGCCATCGTTGGCGCCGTCGTACTCGTCGACTGACCGCCCATGTAGGAACCCAGCTGACCGCCGCCGGCGTCGGTCCACAGGTCGAAGCCGGAGCCGGGAACGGGGTTTCCTGCCTCATCGACCAGGCGGAGGGTGATCACGCCGCCCAGGTCCGGCTTAACGACGAGCTTGTGGGTCTTGCCTGCCTTGACATTGAACGTCCGGTCCGGCGCGCGAAGGTATCCGGCTGGCGTCTGAGTCTGGACGAGCACGTAGGACCCAGCGAGGCCAACCAGCGTGACGCTGCCGTCATCGGAGCCGTCCGCACCGTCGCAGGCGGTTGCCACCGGTGCCCCGGCCGTTCCAGTGCCGTCATTCGCGTAGACAGCAAAGCAGGCGCCGGGGAGCGGGGCGCCGCCCGAGCCGAGGACGGTTACGACGAGGACGCCGCCCTGGCTGAAGACGACATCGACACCGGTCGTCTGCCCGGCGGTGACACTCGCGGCTTGGTTAGGCACCGTAAGGTAGCCCGAGGGCGCCCGCGTGTTGATCAGCAGGTAGGAGCCGGTTGGCAGCCCGGAGAACGAGACGATGCCGTCGCCTGCTCCGTCGGAGGTGTCGCAGAGTTCCCCGTAGAAGGTGGCCGGCGTGCCGCCACCCGCGTCGGTCCACAATTGAAAACAGGCACCCGACTCGCTGTCGAAGAGGGCAGCGCCGTTGCCGTCGAGACTGCGGGCGACGACCGTGCCCCCCCAGAAGGTCCTCGATGGTCACCGTCTTGGCCTCGGCCGCACCGACGTGGACGGCAAGGTTGGTTGCTGCCAGATAGCCGGCGGGCACGCGGCTCTCGACAAGGACGAGGTCGCCGTAGGCCGATTCGAAGATCGTTGAGCCGTCGTCCGCCCCGTCGTACTCGTCGCACCGCTGGGTGACGTAATCGCCGAGTGCGCCGCCGCCTGCGTCGAGGTAGAGGTCGAAGCAGGCACCGGGCAGCGATGCGCCTCCGGGTCCGACCTTGAGGACGACCAGGGATCCGACCCGTTGATGCACCGCGCTCAGGTCTAACACCGAGCCGGGCTCCAGCACGACCGCCTGGTCGGGCGCCGCCACGTACCCTTCCGGGAATGAATTGGGGTTCTCCGCGACGACGTAGGCCCCCGGGTTGATCGCCGCGAACGTCGTCGTGCCGTCGGAGCCGTCTTCGTAGTCGCACGCGCTGGTGACGTAGTCGCCTCGGGTGCCGCCCACATCGATATACAGCTCGAAACAGGCTCCCGTCATCACCCTCCCGGCATCGTCAACGGCGAGGATCGCGATCCTACCCATTTCCTCCGCTTCGCCGGTGACGGCGCTCCCCTCGTCGGGTAGCGTGTTCCCCGAGCCATCGTCCGTCGAGGTGGGATCCGGAGAGGGGGACGGGGTGGAATCGCAGGCATCCCCTACGCCGTCCCCGTCCGAATCCTGCTGATCCTGGTTTGCGATCAGCGGACAGGAATCCACGTCGTCGCCGAAACCATCGCCATCGGCGTCAGGCTCGCAGGCATCGCCGATGCCATCGCCGTCACCATCGACCTGATCGCCGTTGCCGGTATCGGCGCAGTTGTCTGTTTCGTCCGGGACACCGTCGGCGTCCTGATCCGCCGACGGAACGGTCTCCGCTCCCCCGGGATCGACGTCGTCGGCCTGTTGGGCGATGTCCTCCGGGGCGGTCGGCGTTGCAGACTGGGCGGCGCCGACCGCCGTCGTGGAGATCCCTGCCGTGAGCGTAGCGACGACGAACAGCACGGCGATGAACCGCCCGAGAACCTGGAACCGGTGCATATCCATTCCTCCGCAACCTCAGCAGATGCCTTCCCGGGGTACAGACCGCCCGGAAGTTAGATGGGCGCGGCGCAATGCCCAGATGCGTGCGGCATTTGGGGCGATACGCCCGAACCATCTTTCTGTGTTGACTGGAAACTTCGGAATATTAGTATCCAAAGCGCGGAAACGCGCAACGGCCGAGGTCAGCGGCATGGTTGCGCCACGCCAGTCGATGCACCCGTGAAACAGCGCACATTCGACCGTCCCGACATCTGCTGCACGGATCGCCGCGGGGTGCGGGCCGACGCGGAGGTTGCCAGAGTGGGATCCGTGCCGGTTCCTTCATTTCCGTTTCCTCCGATCCTCGCCCGGCTCAGACGCCGGTGCGGGCATCGCCAGTCGCGTCGTGCGACCGGTGTCGCGGTTCCGAGCCCAGGTCGTTCTTCACCTGCCAACATTGGCCGGAGAGAAGATCTGTCGCCTCGATCAATGGCGCCGCTGGGTTCGGGATGAGCGCAGCCTAGGACCAGATGCCGTTGCTGGCATCAGTGGAATCCACTCATTTCGGGACATTTGGGTGCGTAGGTAGGAACTACTCATGTTGTGGATGAGGCTCGGTCATTGGATCACGAAACCGTCAGTTCGAGCCAGGAGCACGGCTCGTCGCCGCCGTTGCTCAGCAAAAGGAGCATCATCAAGGAGAACTTGGTACGGGACTGCGGCCGACCGAGATCGTCAGCAGATCTGGCGGCGAGGCTTCCCAGGTCTGATCACCTCGCTTCCCAGGTCTGATCACCTCTCGCTTGGTCGTCCTAAAGTCAGGGACAAGACGTCACCAGCGAATGCTCGTCAGGCGGAACGTGAGATCGACTGATGCCCTGATCTCCTCGTCTACTCGTTTGAGATCCTTTCAACCCGAACCCAGTCCACCGCAGTCCCTGTGGCTATGTCTCCGATCACGTCCAGAAGGAGATCGGCCTTCCGTCGGAACAGGCCATAGAAGTCCTCCCCGAGCAGGAGACGGAAAAATTCCAGATCCTCGTAGATCGCCGTAATGGTGAGATGTGTTGACCGGTTCCGCGTTCGCGCCAGCAGCCGGAGCGGGAGAGCGCGGAGTGGCAACAGGCCGGGGAATGGATCCAGGACGGGTCAGTTGCGGGGCGTCGAAGTCACCTAGCTCCGGCGCGATCGTCGGCCGCATCGCCTGCCGATGCGGCCTTGATTGCGCAGCTTGACCGGTGACGACCGAAGTCTGGACGGTACTCCGGCCGAGTCAGCGTTGGCTGACCTCGGAGCGCCCGTTACGATTTTTAGAATCCGTTCCTGCGGCCATGATAGGAGGAATCGCGGGCAGGAACATCCGAAGAGTTACGGATTCGGGATTACGTATCGGTGGGGAAAGGGAGGGCTGGGGAACCAGAGTGAGGCCCGCCTTGAGGATGCCTCGTTCACGCGGCCCGACCGTATCGGCGCGGTCCGCCCCCTTCCCTGCCTCTCGTGCCTCCCTGCGTGTACAGTGGTCATACTCCGTCTGTTCGATGTCCGGGATCATTCGATGACGCCGTCAGTTCTGATCACGAAGCTCTATGTTCCCCCGCCCCGGCCCGGGGTGGTCCCCAGACCGCTCCTGATCGAGCGGCTGGATGAGGGCCTGCATCGCAACCGCAAGCTGACCCTGGTCTCCGCCCCGGCAGGGTTCGGCAAGACCACGCTGGTCAGCGAATGGATCGCCGCCAGCGGACGGCCGACCGCATGGCTGTCCCTGGACGAATCCGACGGCGATCTCCCCCGATTTCTGGCCTACCTGATCGCGGCCTTGCGCACGGTTGCGCCGGATATCGGGGAGGGGCTGCTCGATGTTCCTCCAATCCTCGCAGTCGCCACCGGCCGAATCGATCCTGACCGCCCTCGTCAACGAGATCGCAACCCTGCCGCACCCGCTCGTCCTCGTGCTGGACGACTACCACGTGATCGATGCCGAGCCGATCGATCGCGCCCTCACCTTTCTGCTCGACCACCTGCCGCCGCAACTGCACCTGGTCATCACCACCCGTGAGGATCCGCGTCTCCCGCTGCCCCGGTTACGCGCCCGGGGCCAACTGACCGAGGTGCGCGCTGCCGGACTGCGGTTCACCGTGGAGGAGGCCGCTGCCTTCTTCAACGAGGCTATGGGGCTGGACCTCTCGGATGGTGACGTGGCGGCCCTGGAGACGCGGACCGAAGGCTGGATCGCCGGACTGCAACTGGCTGCCCTCTCATTGCGGGGCCGGGACGACATCCCCGGATTCATTCAGGCCTTCACCGGTGACGATCGCTATATCGTCGACTATCTCGTCGAGGAGGTCCTGGGGCGTCAGACGGAGCGGGTCCGGACCTTTCTGCTCCAGACCTCCATGCTCGACCGCTTGAGCGGTCCGCTGTGCGACGCGGTCACCGGCGGAAACGACGGCATTGCGTTGCTCGATGCCCTGGAGCGGGGCAACCTGTTCGTGGTGCCGCTGGACGACAAGCGCCACTGGTACCGCTATCACCACCTCTTCGCCGACGTGCTCCGGACGCACGCGCTGGAGGAGGAGCACGAGCACGTCGCAGTCCGCCACCGGCGGGCCAGCGAGTGGTACGAGCAGCACGGGACAGCCGGTCGATGCCATCCGCCACGCCCTGGCCGCCGGGGATTTCGCGCGCGCCGCCGATCTGGTCGAGAGGGCCGTGCCGGCCATGAGTCGAGAATCGCCAGGAGGCGACGTTGCTCGGCTGGCTCCGGTCGCTCCCTGACGAGGTGCTTCGTTGCCGGCCCGTGCTCAGCAACCTGTATGCCGGGGTCTTGATGCAGTGTGGGGAAGTCGAGGGGGTGGAGGCCCGCCTGCGGGACGCCGAGCGCTGGCTGGAGACGACCGATCAGGGTGAACTCCCAGAGGCCAATATGGCCCCGATGGTCGTCATCGACGAGGATGCGTTTCGGAAGCTGCCCGCGATGATCCCTATCCACCGGGCCGGTCTGGCCCTGGCGCTCGGCGATGTGACGGCGAGCGTGCGCCACGCCCGGCGGGCGCTCGACCTCGTCGGCGAGGACGACCTCATGGGGCGCGGCGCGGCGTCTGCGCTCCTGGGGCTCGCCGCCTGGACGATCGGGGATCTCGAGGAGGCGCATCGCTCGTATGCCGACGGCATGGCGAGCTTGCAGCGGGCTGGGTACATCACCGACACCATCGGCGGCATCATCGCCCTGGCCGACATCAGGACCGCGCAGGGCCGGCTCCGCGAGGCGATGGCCAGCTTCGAGCGGACGCTGCGGCTCGCGAACGTGCCAGGCGCCCCGACCATTCGGGGCGCGGCCGACATGCACGTGGGCATGGCCGAACTCTTCCGGGAACGGAACGATCTGGACGCCGCCAGGAAGCACCTGCGGCTAAGCGAGGAGCTGGGCGAGCACATCGGGTTTCCTCAGAATCCGTATCGCTGGCGCGTGGCGATGGCCCGTATCCGTGAGGCTGAAGGCGATCTAGAGGGCGCGCTGGATCTGCTCGACGAGGCGGAGCGCCGCTACGTGAGCGACTTCTACCCGAACGTTCGTCCCATCGCGGCGTTGAGGGCGCGGGTCTGGATCGCCCAGGGGAGGGGACAAGAAGCCCTCGGCTGGGCGCGGGAACAGGGCCTGGACGTTTCGGACGACCTCAACTACCTGCACGAGTTCGCGCACATTACCCTGGCGAGGGCGCTCCTGGCCGAATTCCGGAGCGCCCGAGTGGACCGCACCCTGCGTGAGGCGATGAGCCTCCTGGATCGCCTGCTGGAGGCGGCGGACGCGGGTAAGCGGACGGGCAGCGTCATCGAGATCCTGATGCTCCAGGCGCTGCGCACGAGGCGAGGGCGATGTTCCCGCTGCCCTGCCGCCACTTGGGCGTACCTTGACCCTGGCCGAGCCGGAGGACTACGTTCGGCTCTTCGTGGGCGAAGGGGAGGCGATGCGAAACCCTTCTCCGCCAGGCAGTCGCCGGTGGCGTCAACACGGCCTACGCGCACCGACTGCTGTCGAGTTTCGAGACGACTGCCTCCCTGCCAGCCCAGGCGGCGGCCGTCCTTGCCGAGCCGCTGACGGCACGCGAGGTCGAGGTCCTGCGCCTGATCGCGGCGGGCCTGCGGAACGAGGAGATCGCGAACCAGCTCTTCGTCGGCCTGTCGACCGTCAAGCGCCACATCGCAAACGCCTACGGCAAGCTCCAGGTCACTCACCGCACCGAAGCGATCGTCCGGGCGAACGAACTGAAGTTGCTGTAGGGCAGACTGCTACCCAAGTGGACGCTCGGCGCGGCGGCGCAAGGATGACCGCGTTCTTGCCGCGCCGGTGCCGGGCTGCCAATGGCGGCGTCAGTCGCAGTGTCGACCACCGCTTAGCTCTGCGTTCAGGGTTCTCCGAGGATCCGCAGCGCCGCCAGGATCGGGGCGAGCGCATCGTCGAGGTCGACGCCCCGCGGCCAGTCCATGTCCGGCAACAAGAGATCGACGCCGGCTTCCGCGTAGGCGTGCATGGCCGTGGCGTCCAGCACAATCTCTAGCGGCGGCGTTACCGTGATCTGGAAGCCGTCGAGCGTCCGCCCACGTTCCTCCAGGCGCGCCTTCAGGTCGGCCACGATCGCGGATGTGGCGTTCGGATCGGTGTACCAGCCGTACCACCCTTGGCCGAGCGCCGCCGCGCGTCGCAGCGCTCCCGGGCTGTGGCCCGAGACGTGGATCGGCGGGTGCGGGCGCTGCACCGGCTTGGGGTGCAGGTGGCACGGGGCCAGAGTGTAGAACTCGCCGTCGTAGTGCGACGGGTCTTCCGTCCACAGCGACACCATCGCGCCGAGGTAGTCGTCGGTGCGGTCGCCGCGCCGAGGCCACGGGGTCATCGTTGCGTCGAACTCGGCCTTGTTCCAGCCCACGCCGACCCCGAAGTCGAAGCGTCCCCAGAGAGGACGTCGACCGTCATGACGGACTTGGCCGTGTAGACGGGGTTGCGCTGGGGGACGATCGCGATCCCCGTGCCGAGGCGGATGCGCTCGGTGGCGCCGGACAGAAAGGCCAGCGCCTCGAAGATCTCCAGGTGCTCCCGCGTGGGGTCCGGGGTGAAGCCGCCGTCAGGGCTGTAGGGCCAGGGCGACTCGTAGTGGTCGTACCAGACAAGGTGCTCGCCCATCCAGAAGGCGGCCAGCCCGGCCTCCTCGATCGCCCGGCCGAAGCGGGCCAGCCCCGCCGGGTCGGCGAGGTAACCTTCGGGCAACGCAAATACCCCCAGGCGCAAGGTCATGCCACGGCCCTCCCATATTCTGGTATCGCGTCTCGGCGTGTCGGGCCATTCTCGCCGGAACACGCCCTGGTCGCCGCGCCCCGGGCGTCCCCCACCGACGAGGCCCGTCACGCGTCGCCTCGGGAGCAAACGGTAGGCGAACGGCCACCGACGCGACCCACGGACGACAGCCATGCTCAGGGGAGATGTGCGTCACATCCCGCGCGGTCTCCCGGCCAGGCATCCCCATGGGCATTGAGTTCTCGCGTCTCGTCCCATCTCCTTCCCCGGTCTTCACCCTCAATCTTCACCCCCAGCTTCACCTTTTGGCTGAGCCGCAGGATTCCCGCCGTCCCTAGAGTGTCCCTAGGACGGTGATCGAGCCGTCGCGCAGGAGGGCCCTCATGGACGAGATCTATCGGATTCGCGTGCGCGGACACCTCGACGACCGCTGGTCCGATTGGTTCGGGGGACTGGAACTCCGGCGCGAGGACGACGGGACAACCGTCCTGGTCGGCCCGATCGTCGACCAGGCTGCCCTGCACGGTGTGCTCAAGGGCATCCGCGACCTCGGCCTGCCGTTGCTGTCGGTGGATCGCATCGCCGACGAGCACCTCGACACGTCCTGACATGTTCGACGTGGAGGCGCGGGACAGACCAGGAGCACACGAAATACCTGATAGCGGCGGCGGCAAATCTGCCATCACCCATCGATTGTGAAGGAGACCTACGATGCGACTGAACCTCTCCACGGCGGGCCTGGCCCGCATCAGCGCCCGACGCCCCTGGCGGACCGTTGCCGCCTGGGTCGCCCTCCTCGTCCTCGCGGTCGTCGTCCAGGCGGCCTGGCCGGCGGACACGACGACCGACATCGGACTCCTGAACAACCCGGAATCGCAGCAGGGCTGGGACCTGCTTGAGGAGCACGGCATCCGCGAGGAACGGCGCGGCGCCGAAACCGTCATCGTCCGGTCTGCCACCACGACGGTCGACGATCCCGCGTTCCAGACAACCGTGCAGCGTGCCACCGACGCCCTCCGCGCGGACACGGATCTGGTCGCCGAGGCAGTCAACTACTACGAGCTGAGCGCCCAGGACCCGGCGGCGGCCGCCGGTCTCGTCTCCGCCGACCGCAAGACCACCATCATCCCGGTGACGCTGGCCGGATCGCTCGACGACGCGATCAAGCACGGCGCGGACGTCCTCGCCCTGGTCCGCACCCTGCAGGTCGACGCTCCCGACTTCACCATCCTCACCGTCGGTGACGGCAGCCTCAACGAAGAGGTCAACAGCCTGGCCGAGGAGGACATCTCCCGCGGCGAGAGCATCGGCATCGGCGTCGCCTTCCTCATCCTCATCGTCCTCTTCGGCGCCCTCGTCGCTGCCTTCCTTCCACTGGTCCTGGCGGTCATTGCGATCGTGATCGCCTTCGGCTTGGCCGCCGTCGTCAGCCAATTCAGCGAGCAGACGCTGGCCACGAGCGCCATGATCCCGATGATCGGCCTGGCGGTCGGCGTCGACTACGCCCTCTTCGTCGTCGAGCGCTACCGCGAGGAGCGGCGGCGGGGCGCGGCCAAACTCGACGCGATCGGAATCGCCGGCGGCACCGCGAGCCGCGCCGTCCTCTTCTCCGGGATGACCGTCGTCCTGGCCCTGGCCGGGATGTTCATCGCCCCGACCAACGACTTCCGCTCGCTCAGCATCGGCGCGATCCTGGCCGTCGTGGTCGCGATCTCCGCCACCCTGACCCTGATCCCGGCCGTCATCGCCCTGCTCGGCGACAAGCTCGACTGGCCGCGCCGCCGCAAATACGACGCGGCGACGGCCGCCAAGCAGGCCGCCTGGGACCACGAGGCGATCCACGCCGGCTTCTGGGGGAGGATCACCCGGATCGTGATGGGCAAGCCCGTCGTTGGACTCGTCTTGGCCGTCGGCTTCCTCCTCCTCTGCGCGTCGCCCTATTTGCACCTGAACAAGGGCTTCAACTTCGCGTCGGTGCTGCCGGACGAGCTCGAATCGAAGGCGGCGTACAACATCCTCGATGCCGAGTTCTCCGCCGGGCGGATCTCGCCCGTCGAAATCGTGGTCGACGCTCCAGCCGACGATTCCACCGTGCAGGCGGCAGTGACATCGTTGACCCAGCAACTCGCCGGGGCGACTCTTGCCGACGGCGCTCCCCTCTACGGGCCGGCGACCACGACCGTCAGCCCGGACAATCAGGTCACGCTCATCACCGTCCCGATGAACCTCGATCCCGACGCGGAGGCCGCGACCGACGCCGTCCGGCAACTGCGCGACGAGATCATCCCGCCCATCGCGGCCTCGCTGCCGGAGGGCCGGATCCTCACGACCGGGCTCTCCGCGAACAACGCCGACTTTCTGGAGATGCTCGACACCTACACCCCGATCATCCTCGCCTTCGTCCTGGGCTTAAGCTTCCTGCTCCTGCTGGTGGTCTTCCGCTCGCTCGCCGTGGCGGCCAAGGCGATCGTGATGAACCTGCTCTCGGTGGGGGCCGCCTACGGGCTGATCGTCTGGGTCTTCCAGGAAGGGCACCTGACCGGAATCTTCGGCTTCCAGCAGACCGACGTGATCGAGGCCGGCTTGCCGCTCTTCATGTTCGCGATGCTCTTCGGCCTCTCGATGGACTACCACGTCTTCCTGCTCAGCCGCATCCGCGAGCACTTCGACCAGACCCACAACAACGCCGAGTCGGTTGCGGTCGGGCTGCAATCGACGGCCAAGCTCATCACCGGCGCGGCCTTGATCATGGTCGCCGTCTTTGCTGGGTTCGCCTCGGCCAGCCTGGTCTTCATCCAGCAGCTCGGGTTCGGCCTCGGCGTCGCCATCCTCCTCGACGCCACCGTCGTCCGCTCGATCCTCGTCCCCTCGGCGATGGCACTCCTCGGCGACCGCAACTGGTACCTGCCGCGCTGGCTCGGCTGGCTGCCGGACCTGCGGGTGGAAAGCGCTCCCGCACGAACGGCGGCACAGGCTCCGCTCGGGATGCCGGTCGGAGACGTGGAACCAGCCATCGCCGACTAGCCTGCGGCCGGCCGATGAGTCCGCTCTCACTTCAACACGACGACCAGGCGCACAGATGGAATTCAGCATTGAGGCGGGCGCCCGGCGCCCGCCTCTTCGCGTCCTTCGTTTGAGGCTCTTACCACCGAGAGCGTCCCGCCAGTGCAGGGCCAACCCAGTCCCACTGGCTAGGCCGATGGATGAACAGACCCTGATTTTCTACGGCGCCCGCATGGCGGAATTCTCGATCTTCCTGGTCAGGGGATGATGCGTGAAGCCCTGATCGTCTCTGGTCCTACCTCTGTCTCCAGCAGCGGCGTCCTCACGGTCAGACGTCTGTTTCGCGAATGGCCGCCACAAATCGAGGTACGTGGAGTTCAAGGGCGTCAAGCACATCATCCAGCACCAGGGGAGGATCAATCAGCGCTGCAGCCTGCTCACCCAGAACGCGCAATATCGTAACCGGAACGGCGGCATAAACCGCAAGAAGAAGATCGTCTGGTAACCGAGCGGTCAGTCGCCACGGGGCCAAGGCAGCTGCGGGGGAAATCTCTGAGGTTGCTCGTGACGATCAGATCCGCTCCGGACTCGACCGCAGTCGCGAGAACGTGACGATCTTCGACGGCATTCGTCATGAGTTCGATGGTCGCCGGGGAAGGGTCGAATATGGCGTCCGGGAAGGTGTATTGCATCTGGGCCAGCATGCGCCGCACGCGCACCTCATTGCTCCGCCCATCGGCGACAAGATTGCGGCGCAGTTCGTCGAGGATCTGGGCGCTCCATCGAGGCTGATATAGCCGCTCTTCCGCCAGGCGCAACAACAGGTCGCGAAGCGGTGCTGGGTAGAGCACGTTGGCATCAAGTACGACTGCTTCGAACGAGAAGCCTGCCGTAGATCGGCGTATTAGGTCGTCAGACACCACATTCGATCCTCAACGTGCACGAATCAGATGTGGTCGTCTTCACCCGGTTGCGCTTCTAGTCTTCGATCTCTTGCCGACGCGCGCCGTTCCGACCCGGCGACACAGCCTCGCGCGAACGATGAGGCAGGGCGTACCCCCCATCTCCTGACCAATGCGAGCGATCTCGTCCAGTGCCGCCCGGCGCTCCGCGTCGCGCTTTGGCTTGTAGGCCATGACCGCTTCGAAGCGGATCCGTTGGAGGCCGCTCTCGTCCTCAACGAAGAGGATTTCGCCTTCGTCGAGCAATCGCACGACATCCTCACGTCGCAGGTCGAGGATTTCGGCGGCCTGCGAGATCGTAAGCGCTTTTGGCAGCACGTTGACCTCGACCGGGTTCCCCGTTGCAAGTGCCTGGACAACGCGACGCACCAACCGAGCAGCGGTCTCCGGAAGCTCGATCCGGTGCCCGTGCTCGTCGGACAAAGCAATCTGTCCCGGATGATCGCCCAGCAATCGCTCCGCTTCCTGGAGCGTCAGGCGCTCTTCCTCGGTGCTTGTTACTGGCCCTCGGTGGGGGCGCGTCGTGATCATGATCGATACCCCTTTCGGCGCTCTGGACCGTGTTGCAAGTGACATGAACGAGCGCCCGTCAATTCAGTAAGGAGTATGACGAGCGGAACCGGTCGACGCAATCGAAACGAGTTCAGGGCAATAGCCAGCCGCCGTGTCCACCGCGGACACGGCGGCTGGCTATACGCTCATTGCTACTTGCTAACGGGTGACCGCCCGATAGTCTGCGGCGACCGGGGCAAGACCTCCTATCGCTGTCGGGGCGGTCTCGATCAGGTCGAGGGTAATCGGGACGTTGACGAGGCGGGAGACGAGGCATCCGGCTTTGGCCTGCTGGGCCGCCTCATGCACGGCGTCGGTGGACGCGCCGGGGACCTCGGCGGCGACGCGGAGGTGGATGCCCGTGACGGTCCAGCCTGGGCCATCGCGCTCGACGGTCACCTCGGCCTCGGTCTCGATCCGCGCCGGTGGGGTGTCCGGCGTTGCCGAGGAGATACGTCAGGGTCATCGTGTAACAGCCTGCGTGGGCGGCGGCGATCAACTCCTCCGGGTTGGCCCCCACCTCTTTGCCGAAGCGGGTCGAGAAGGAGATCGGCGTCTCGGTCAGAACGCGGCTTTGCGTGGTGAGCTGGCCCGATCCCCGAGAAAGGGTGCCGGCCCAGGTTGCGGTCGCGGTACGTTTCATCATTCCTCCAGGAAGTGGTTGTGGGATGGCCGGGCAGGCGTCGCCCGCCTCAGCCGCCTATGCGCCCTTGACGTAGCCGCGGGCTTCGACGATCTGGCCGTCGCGGACCCGCATCAGGTTGACGCCACGGACGGAATGCTCTTCGTCCGTCCCCCAGCGGAACCGCCAGAAGATGACGGCCCGCTCGCCGTAGACCTCGACCTCCTCGAGGTTGAAGGAGGTCTCCTGATTGGCCGCTAGGGGCTGCCAGACGTCCAGGCAGGCGGCGCGGCCGACGTGACGGGAACCGTTTGGGGCGGGGGTCGTGTTCTCGATCACGCACTCTTCCGCCACCAGCGGCGGCAAGGCCGCTGGATCGTGCTGGAGGAAGGCGTCGTTGAAGCGGCGTATGACTTCGGCGGTGTCCAGGCGTTCTATCATCGTGGCCGGTGTCTCCTCTCGGGCATGCAGACGGTTGACGGGAGGCCGGCCGACGCTTTTGACGGCGCCTCCTTGATCGATAGTCTGCCGACCCTGCGGATCGCCGGCTTGATTCAGCGGCCGGAAGACTTTGCAGCAACCGAGGACTGATGGACACACTCTCGACGGCGCTCCGTGGCGTGCGCGTGACCGGAGCCCTGCTCTTCAACGCCGAATTCAGTGCACCCTGGGGCTATGCCACGTCGCTGCCGCGCGGCGTAGCCTCGCTCCTGGCGCCGGGCACAGACCACCTGGTCTTCTTCCACCTGGTGACGGAAGGAGAGATAAGCATCCGGGTCGCTGGGCAGGCCGGTCAGGAGCCGGTCCGGCTCGGCCCCGGGGAGATCGCGGTGGTGCCTCGCGGCGACGCGCACGAGCTGTGGAACGGCCCGATCCTGCGGTTGGACGACGGCGCCAGGCTCCTGCCTAAGATCCTCAGCGGATCCCTCGACGTGGAGCGGGGCGGCGGCGGCGGGGCCGTGACCCGGATGATCTGCGGCTACTTCGGGTGCGACCGCGACGCGGAGCGTCTCTTCCTGGCCGGGCTGCCGCCGCTCTTCACGGTGAATGTCGGCGCGGACCCGGCCGGGCGCTGGCTGGAGAGCTCGCTCCGGCACGCGGTGGACGAGATCGCGGCCGGGCGAGCGGGCCGCTCCGCCGTGCTCGACCGGCTGACCGAGGCCCTCTTCCTCGAGACGTTCTGTCGATATGCCGATCGGTTGCCGTCGGAGCAGACCGGCTGGCTGGCCGCCGCCCGCAATCCGGCCGTCGGCGATGCCCTCGCCGCCATCCACCGCGACCCCGCCCGCCCCTGGACGCTGGACGAGCTGGCGCGGGAGGCCGGGACCTCGCGCACGGTGCTGGTCGAGCGGTTCGACCACTATCTGGGGGAGTCGCCGCAGACCTACCTCGCCCGCTGGCGGTTGCAGCACGCTGCCCGCCTGCTGGAGACGACGGATCGCACCATCCTCGATGTCGCTCTGGACGCAGGATATGCCTCGGAGTCGGCCTTCAACCGCGCCTTCAAGCGCCGCTTCGACCTGCCACCGGCCCGCTATCGCCGCCGCCACCTCCAGGGGAGCCTCGCGGCCTAGGCGGCTGCTATCACCCGGCTGATCAATTCCGTTCGCCTTGACCGACGGGATGACTAAGCATCCTCATTACCACGATTTTCGGATCGCCGGACGGACTCGGTAAGCATCTGAGGCGGGCGCTAGACGCCCGCCTCCTTGTGTCCACGGCCCGAGAACCGAGGCTCGGGCGACCACCTCTGGCCGCATCGCCGGCGGTTCAGCCTCGACGCCCAGCTAGGCATTCTCCGCCTGCTCGATCTAGGCAGCCCTACGGATGTCATCCTCCCCCCCGAAGCGCACCGTAGGTCCACCGGCACCCCGCCGGGTGGCCAGGGCACCCCCCGGCCCGCGAGCAGCGAACGTCGCATCGAAGATCGGAGCCGCTTGGACGGATCGCGATTCGATTCCCTGGCCCGGGCGATGGCCACCCCCACCTCCCGCCGCGGCGTCCTCAGGATGCTCCTCGGCGCTGTCACCGCTGGGCTCGCCGCCGGCGTCGGGCGGTCCGCCGCCCAGGGGCAGGAAGTCGAGACCGATGCCGCCCGGAACGGCCCCTTCTGGCGGGCGGGCAAGCGCTGCAACGCACCCGACCGCTGCGGCCCGCGCGCACCATGCACGGACGGCCGCTGCGTCCCGGACAGCTGCCTCATCGGGCAGGACCAGACACGTCCCGGCGAACACCACCAACCCGGACAACCCCTGCGAGTTCTGCTCCCCCACCGCCGCCTCTTGGACCGGGTGGGGCGGGACGAAGGGGGACGGGACGGCGTGCGAGGTATCGGGGGACGCGGCGGATCCCTGTCTGCAGCAGCGCCGGCCAATGCCTCGACGGCGTCTGCGTGCGTGATCCCCTCCCGAACGGCGAACTGTGCGGGGCCGGCGAGGTCTGCTGCGGCGGGATCTGCTGCACCGCCACCCAGTGCTGCGGCGAGTCCGGGAGCTGCGCGGAGTGCGGCCCCCACTGCACGATCGGCAACGACACCCCTGCCGAGGGCACGCCCAACCCGGACGGGTCCTGCTGGGTCTGCGCTCCCACCGTCGACCCGTTCTACTGGTCGCCCGCCCCGGACGACATGCGGTGCGGCCTCGATCGGAGCCAGTTCTGCTGCGCCGGGAGCTGTCAGCCGGAGCCGTGCGAGCCCCAATGCACGATCGAGGGCATTCCCCCCGTCGAAGCCGACACGGTCAACATCGACAATCGTTGCCAGATCTGTAAACCGGACCAGAACACCTCCGCGTGGACGACCCTGCCAAACAAAGCCTCCTGCGGCACCAACCCCGCCCAAGGTCGGGTCTGCTGCTCCGGCGTCTGCTGCGACGTCCTCCAGTGCTGCGACGCGGAGGGCCAGTGCTCGAACAAGTGCGACCCGTTCTGCACGATCCTCGACGAAGAGTCCGGCGACCCGGAGGAAGTCCCCGACGGCGAGCCCAACCCGGACAACCCCTGCGAGAGGTGCAACATCGTCGCCAACCCGAATGGCTGGACGAAGCTCGAATTCCCCACGCCCTGCGGCGATGCCGGCCAGTTCCGGGTCTGCTGCGTCGGCATCTGCTGCGCCCCCGGCGAGACCTGCGATTCTGTCACGCTCAGCTGCGTCGAGGATTGCAGCGTCCAGGATGGCAACCGCGGAGACGGGTCGTGCGAACCCGACGCCGAGGGCTGCACGATCGACGGCCTCGTCTACCCCGCCGGGACCGTCAACCCGGCCCAGGAATGCCAGGTCTGCGACCCGAACGCGAACCCCACCGCCTGGACCGCCCGCGCGAACGACGAGATCTGCGGCCCGAACGGCGACCACGCCTGCTGCGACGGCGTCTGCTGCACCGGCAGCGGCTGCTGCGTCCCCGGCAGAGGCGGGCAGTGCAGCGTCGAGTACTGCGGCTTCATCGACCCGTGCGAGGGGATGGACCCCTGCGGCTGCACGATCGGCGGGGCCTTCTACGAGAACGGCGCCCTGAACCCGGCCAACGAGTGCGAATCGTGCAACGTCTCGGCCAGCACGTCCGCCTGGACCCCGAAAGCGTTCGGCGGCTGCGGTGGGGAGCAGTACCGGTACTGCGCCGGCGGAGTCTGCTGCGACCTGGGATTCTGCCCCGACTACGCCACGAACACCTGCGGGGACTACTGCGATGACGTTTGCGTGATCGGCGGCGTCCTCTACTTCGGCCTCGACCGCAACCCGGCGACCCCCTGCCAGCACTGCGCCCCTCCATCAGCCACACGTCCTGGTCGTACGTGCCCCCCAACAACTTCTGCGACCCGGTCGCCCGCACCGGCGCCTGCTGCTTCGAGACGTGCTGCGGCGAGGGCACCGGGTGCAGCGACGAGGGCGTTTGCATCTCCTTCCTCTGATGGCCGCCTCGGCCCGCCGCCCCAGACAGGGTCTAGGAGCGCCACGACCGCTCCTGACGGTCCCGTCGCGGCGCCAGTCGCGTGACAGGTCAGGCAAGTCTGGCCACCTGAAAGGTCCAGGGCACGCCCTGCCTTACATCACGATTCCCGGCGCATGAACCCCGATGCCCCTCTAGGCAATTCCCACCCGCTCCATCTAGGCAGCCCTACGGATGCCCGCCTTACCCCCGAAGCGCACTGTAGGTCCACCGGCACCTCGCCGGGCGGACAGGGCACCCCCGGACCGCGACCCCAAGATCGGAGGACCGCATGGACGGATCACGATTCGACGACCTGACCCGCACCCTGGCGGGCAGCGTCTCGCGGCGCGGCGCGCTGAAGCTCCTCCTGGGCGGCGCGGTCGCCGGCATCCGGGCCGCGGCCGGAGGTGGAGCGGCGGCCCAGGCGGCGCGCAAGCCACCTGGTTTCGAGAGGCTTGGCAAACCCTGCGACAACGGCCAACCCTGCGGCATCCACACCCAGTGCGCGCTGGGGACGTGCAAGGCGATCAAGTGCTGGATCGGCGAGGCCGTGGTCGCCAGGCTCGCCACGGAGCAGGGCAACCCGTGCCACATTTGCCAGCCTGGAAAATACTGGAGTCGATGGAGCGATGTCGCGGATGGGACGACTTGCCCGCCGGGAGACTCCGACAATCCCTGCCTCAGTACCTTCATCGGCACCTGCCAAACCGGCGAGTGTGTCGCGGAACCCCTCGCCGATGGCACCGAGTGCGGCGAGGGGCAGACATGCTGCCAGGGCAACTGCTGCGCCACCGGGCTCCCCTGTCACCCCGTGACCGGCTGCGGCGGCTGCGACATCGGCGGTACCCCCTACCCGGCCGGCGTAAACCTCAACAACGTCTGCCAGGTTTGCGACGCGCTCGCCAACCCCTCCGATTGGTCGCCCGCTCCCGGCAATCCGCCCTGCGGCGACGACCTGGACCGAGTCTGCTGCAACGGCGATTGCTGCCCGCCCGGCCAGTGTTGTAGCCCCGCCGGTCTCTGCGAGGAGTGCTGCGAAACAGGAGATGGCAACCGCGTCGACGGGCAATGCGTGCCCGGCTGCACGATCGACAGCGTCCCCTACGCCGACCTCACGAGCAACCCAAACAACTACTGCGAGCTCTGCGATGCGGCCCGCGACTCCACGGCCTGGTCGCCTCGCGCCAACGAGGCGCCCTGCGGCCGGGACGACAACCGGGTCTGCTGCAACGGCGTCTGTTGCGAGCCCGATACCTGCTGCCTCGCGGACGGCACCTGTGGCGGCGAGGCGTGTGTTCCCGAGGGCTGCATGATCGACGGCGTCCCGTACGCATACGGCGCCCCTAAGCCGGACAACGTGTGCCAAATCTGCGACCCGGGCAACAGCACCACGGCGTGGTCCCCCGTGAGCATCGCCATGTGCGGCCCTAGCCAGGACCAGTTCTGCAGCGGCGGGGTCTGCTGCGACCTGGGTATTTGCCCCGACCTCGCCACGAACACCTGCGGAGACTACTGCGACGCCGTCTGCGCCATCGGCGGCACCCTCTACTACAACGGCGACCGTAATCCCGCCAACGGCTGTGAGGTATGCGCCAGCCACACCGACCACACGGCCTGGACGCTCGTGGCCCCGAACTACTACTGCGATCCGGACGCCCAGACCGGCGCCTGCTGCGCAGGGACGTGCTGCAACTCGGGCGAGTTCTGCAACACCAACGAGGGCTTCGTCTGCGATGCCGACAGCAGTTCATGAGGGCCGCGCCGACCGCAATGCAGTTGACCAGAACATCGGATGGCCAGAGCCACCTCCTGGCTCGCGAACTCGGAAATCGGAGGACCGTATGGACGGATCGCGATTCGATGACCTGTCCCGCACGCTGGCGATCGGCGCCACCCGCCGCCGCGCCCTCAGACTGCTCTGTGGCGCGGCCGTCGCCGGGTTTGCCTCCGGGTTGGGGCGGGGAGCGGCCAGCTCCGTCCTGGCCCAGGCGGATCGGGAGGACGCGGCGCGGCGGCGACCCTTCTGGAACCGGTGGGGACCGTGCGCCTCGAGTGAGGATTGCGGCCGGTTGGTTCCCTGCATCGAGGGTATCTGCTCGGCGGTCAGTGCGACATCGACGGCCAGGAGTGGGAAGTCGGGCCAAAACCGGGCAACCAGTGCCAGTATTGCCTCCCCGAGCCCGACCCGGCGATACCGGACGCATGGCGCAATCGCCCGCGAGGGATGAGATGTTCCACGGTGACCATTGAAGTGACCGGCGATCCCGAATGCCGCACGGGGGACGGGGACAACCACTGCACTGCCTACGGCGAATGTGTGCCAATCATCGAGCCGAATGGCGAACTATGTGGACCCAGACGAACCTGTTGCCGCGGCGTCTGCTGCGCCGAGAACCAGTGTTGCGACTCGTTGGGGCTGACGTGCGAGCATTGCGGCCCTCACTGCATGATCGACCGTGTTCCGTACTTTGACGAGGATGGTCACCCGGACGGCTTGTGCCTGATGTGCGATCCGTTCAGCAACTTCTCGTTCTGGACGGGCGCTCCGGACAAGTTCCCGTGTGGCCCCAATCTGAACCAGGAGTGCTGTGCCGGCGACTGCCTCCCGCTCGGGGAGACGTGCTGCGGGGCTGGCAACGGGAATCGCCAGGACGGGACGTGTGCGCCCGAGGGCTGCACGATCGACAGCGTCCCCTACGCCGACGGCGCGGTGAATCCCGACAACGAATGCCAGATCTGCGCCGTGGCCGTCAGCACAACGTCCTGGTCGTCCGGCGGGTTCGGCGGCTGCGGCCCCAACGGAGATCGGTTTTGCGCTGGCGGGGTGTGCTGCGACCTCGGCATCTGCCCCGACCTCGCCCTGGACGTCTGCGGCGATTACTGCGACGACGTCTGCGTGATCGGCGACATCCTCTACTACAACGGCGACCGCAACCCGGCGAACGGCTGCGAGCAATGCGCCGCTCACACCAGCCACACGTCCTGGACGCTCGTGGCTCCGAACTACTTCTGCGCCGACACCCAGGAACAGGTGTGTTGCAACGGGACCTGCTGCCCCGCCGGTGTGGGCTGCAATACGAATGAAGGCTTTGTCTGCGATCCCGACCTTGATTTCTGACGGTCGACGCCGGGCGCCGCGATCGCGCTAACCAATGGGAGGCACGATCTGTGAGCAAAGCTGTGAGGCATGTTCGTGGACCGCGACAACTCCCGGCGGCAGACTCGACGCATGGCCGTGGCGGCGGCCACCGTCCCGACGGCGATTCGCATCCCGGAGCCGGTTCCATGCGTCCCACGATGTCGCTCACGTCCCGATACTCGCCCGTCCGGCCGCCGCCCCATGCGCCGATGGCTACCCGCCCCGCGCGGCTCGCCCTCCCGGCCGGCGCCATCACCGCCCTGATCGCGGCCAACCTCGTCTGGGGTGGCTCTGTCGTCGCCAGCGAGGCCGCCCTCACCCACCTGCCACCCCTGACACTCGCCTGCCTGCGCGTCGGGGTCGGGTGGGCGGTGCTCCGGGCACTCCTCGCCAGAACCGGGGGAAAACCCGCCTCCGGCCGGGCCCCGGCCCTCCTCGGCCTGATGGGCGTGACGGTCTTTTGCGCCACCCAGAACCTGGGATTGGGCACGGCGAGTGCCGGCACGTCCGCCCTGCTCAACGGCGCAATCCCCGTCCTGACCGGGCTGCTGGCGGCGCTCTTCCTGGGCGAACGCCTGGGCGGGTGCCGCCTCGCCGGACTGCTGGTCTCCCTCGCCGGGATCTCGACGCTCGTCTTCCAGGGATCCGGCATGACCTCCGCCGCGGCCCTCGGCAATCTCTTGCCCCTGGCCAGCGCCGTCAGCTTCGCCGCCTACGCCGTCCTCGGCCGCCGCGTCTTCATGGGAGATAACGCCCTCGCGGTCGTCACCGGCAGCACCGGGTACGGTCTGCTCCTCCTCCTGCCCGGCGGACTCTACGAGCTGGTGACCGTCGGGATCGGCGCGGTCACCCTGCGCGATGCCCTTCTCGTCTTCTATCTGGGAGCAGGCTGCTCTGCCCTGGCCTTCGTCCTCTGCGGCTACGGCCTCGCCCGCGTTGAAGCTGCCCGCGGGGCGGCCTTCGGCAATCTGAAGCCGCTCGTCGGCTTCGCCCTGGCCGTCGTCCTCCTCGGCGAGTCCCTGACCACTGCCCAACTCGCCGGCGGCACCCTCATCCTCCTCGGCACCGCGGTCGCCGGCCGAAACGTGAGGCGGGATTGACTTTCCGCGGGTGGGGCGTATGGTGTGGCGGGCTAGGAGATTTACCCCCTAACCCCCCGGCCCCACTAGGACCAACCCATGACCCAGCCAATCAGCACACAGGTCATCCGACCCGCCCGGCTCGACGAGGCCGATCTGCTCCACGCCCTCACCGGCCGCTCCAGCCTCTACTGGGGATACGAGCCGGAGTTTCTCGATTGGGAGCCGCAGGCGATCGCGGTCACGCGGGAGTTTCTGGCCGGGGCGGTCACGTACGTCCTGGAAGAGGACGGCCGCGTCCTCGGCTACTACGCCCTCACCGGCCAGGTTCCGGACCTGCAGTTCGACAAGCTCTTCCTCGAGCCGGACGCGATCGGCACCGGCCGCGGCAAACTCCTCTGGAATCACGCCCTCGCCACCGCCCGCGCCCTCGGCGTCACCGAGATGACCCTCTACGCCGACCCGAACGCCGCCCCCTTCTACCGCGCCATGGGGGCCGAATGGCTCGGCGAGGAGACCACCTCCCGCCCCGGCTGGAACCTGCAGCATTTCCGCGTCCTCGTCCCGCCCGCCCCGAGGACGTCGTAACCGCCCTTAGCGCCCGATCCCCCCTTTTCTAGGCAATACCCCCTCCGTCAATCTCGGCAGCTTTACGGATGCCCGCCGTCCTCCCACGGCGCACCGTAGGGTCAGCAGCTCCACCGCCGGCTGGCCTCGGCCTTGGCCCCGGCGCGCAACCCTGGAGCCCGCAGGAGACCGGAGGACTGTAT
Organism: uncultured Chloroflexia bacterium; assembly: GCA_963849635.1. Classification (GTDB taxonomy): domain Bacteria; phylum Chloroflexota; class Chloroflexia; order Thermomicrobiales; family UBA6265; genus CAVRUD01. The sequence goes on from CAWKIA010000032.1 coordinate 75,752, forward strand.
GGACGGATCACGTTTCGATTCCCTCGCCCGCACCCTGGCCATCTCCCGTCGCGGCGCCCTCCGCGCCCTCGCCGGCGGGGCCGTCACGTCGCCCTCTGGCCGGGGCGGAAGGCGTCGCCGGCCCAGGACCGGCTCCTCCGCAGGCCGCGCGGCTTCGAGCGCCTGGGGAAACCGTGCGACAACGACGAGCTCTGCGGCATCTACACCCCGTGCCGACGGCAGTACTGCGCGCCGGTCAAGTGCTGGATCGGCGGACAGGTGGTCGACTACTGGACGCACAACCCCGACCACATCTGCCAGCGCTGCCTCGCACCGGCCAACGAAGCCTGGAATGCCTGGAGCGACGTCCGGAGGGGAAGTCGTGCGCTCCGGTCGACACCGGGAACCCCTGCACTCAGCACCTTCGTCGGAAGCTGCCAGGGCGGCGAGTGTGTCCTGCCAAGCCGCTGGTGGACGGCACTCGAGTGCGGCCCGGAGCAGGTCTGCTGCCGGGGCGAGTGCTGCGCCGCCGGACTCACCTGCAACCCCGAGACCGGCTGCGGCGGCTGCCAGATCGACGGAGGTCAACTACCCGGCAGGTATCAACCGGCAACCCCTGCCTGACCTGCGACGCCGCTCGCCAACCCCAGCGGCTGGACACCCTCGCCGGGCAACCCGCCCTGCGGCGACGACCTGGATCGGCGTCTGCTGCAACGGCGAGTGCTGCCCGCCGGACAAGTGCTGCTCCCTCGCCGGCCTCTGCGAGGAGTGCTGCGGCCCCGGAAACGGCCTGGCGAACCTCGGGGAAGGATCCTGCGAGCCCGGCTGCACCATCGACGGCCTCGTCTACGCCGCGGGGGAGACCAACCCGGCACAGGAGTGCCAGATCTGCGACCCGGACGTCAACCCGTCCGCCTGGACAAGCCGGGCGGACAACGAGATCTGCGGCCCGAACGGCGACCGCGCCTGCTGCGCCGGCGCCTGCTGCACCGACCGCGGCTGCTGCCTCCCCACCGATGTCGGTGGGCGGTGCGACATCGAGTTCTGCGGCGGGGGCGACCCCTGCGCCGGGCTCGACCCGTGCGGCTGCACGATCGACGGCGCCTTCTACGAGCCGGACGCACGCAACCCGGCGAACGAGTGCGAGTCGTGCAACATCTCGGTCAGCACCTCCGCCTGGTCCCCGAAGACTCTTGGCTCGTGCGGCCCGAACGGGGACCGGTTCTGTGACCGGGGGGTCTGCTGCGAGTTGGGCATCTGCCCCAACGTCACCTTGGACGCTTGCGCGGAATACTGCGATGCCGTCTGCGTCATCGGCGGCATCCTCTACTACCAGGGGGACCGCAACCCAGCGAACTCCTGCCTGCAGTGCGCCCCCAGCGCCAGCCACACCGACTGGTCGTACATGCCCTCGAATTACTACTGCGACCCGGTCGCCCAAACGGGCGCCTGCTGCTTCGGGACGTGCTGCGGCGCCGGCTCTTGGTGCAACGAGTCCGGGATCTGTGAAGCCTTCGTCTCCTGACGATCACCACCCGGCGTCCGGCGTCCGGCGTCCGGTTTTCATCACGTTCCACGCTAGGGAGGCCGTTCGGTTGCGTAACCGAGCGGCCTCCCTGGCGTAAGGACTGCCGCACGATGGAGCGGTGACGTTCTACGGTGTTCTCGAAAGGACCTCAGGCGCTGGCGATTCCGTCGCCCCAGGGGTTGTCAATCACAAAGCGCCAGGTGCCATCAGCCTGGCGACGGGCGACGTCCGACGTCTGGGAGGCGACGTGGACCGGCTCACCGTCGGGTCCGGTGCCGTCCAGGCTCCACCGTGAGATCAGGAGCGCCATGTCGCCGGAACGAACCGTGGTCAGATGTTCTAGCGTCGCCCTTGGATTCAAGGCAACGAGCGCGGCGTTGGCTTCGCGAATGGCGGAGGGGCCGGTAACGACGGTTCCGGGCGCGGACACGAACGCGGCCTCCGGTTCGTACAGGGTATCGAGCGCATCGAGGTCGCCGCGGTTGACCCCGTCGGCCCAGAGATGATGCAGCATTTCGGGGGTGGTAGCAGGCATAAGATGCTCCAATCGAGTCAAAGCGGATGGAGGCAACGAAGGATCTAAATTACCGGCCAGCCGCTATTGCTAGCTACCCGGCCGGCGGGATGTTCTGGTTCATCCGGAAGACGTTGTCTGGGTCGAAGCGGCGCTTGAGAGCGGCCAGCCGCTCGTAGTTCTCTCCGTAGGCCCGCCGTACCCGCTCCATGCCGTCGTCGTTGCCCAGGTCGTTGACATAGATGCCGCTGCCCAGTTCCGGTTCCAACGCGGCGTAAAGACTCCGTGTCCAGACGATGTTGCGCTCGTTTTCCGCGGGGTTGGTCCAACTGGAGAGGGCGACGATATCGAACTGGAGGTCGCGGTGCCCATAGGCGGTCTCCGTCTGGCCGATCCGGGCGTACGCCCCGTGGCATTCGCCGATCGCGATCGCGGTGTTCGGCGACGGCGCCCGGCCCGCGAACTCGACCAGCGCATCGATCGCCGCGTCGTTGATGCGGGCGGTCAGCCCCGACTTCCAGTAGTTCATCCGTCCGTGCGGGAAGGCTGGCCCCAGCAGGCCCTGCATCGTCTGGTACGGGATCGGTCCGATCGTGTCGGCGACCGGCCGGCCAAAGCCGCGCAACGGCGCCAGCAGATGCTCGCCCTCAGCGATCGGCCCGACGTAGCACGGGACGAGCGCCACCACCGCGCTCCCGTCCGGACCGGTCAGCAGAGCAGCGTAGGTCGTCAACTCGTCCGGCTGCGAAGCGGCGAAGTCGCGGTAGAACCGGAGGACATCCCGGGCACGATCGAGCGGGTGGATAACCATCCCGCCCAGCACCGTCGTCACCGGATGGAGCCGGTAGGTGAAGGACGTTGCGACCCCGAAATTGGCCCCGGCGCCGCGCATTGCCCAGAAGAGATCCGGGTTCTCCTCGGCACTGGCCCGGACCAGATCGCCGCCGGCTGTGACGACATCGACCGAGACGAGGTTGTCCAGGGAGAGTCCGTACTTACCCGTAAGCCACCCCTGGCCGCCACCGAGGGTCAGTCCCGCGATACCGGTGGTGCCCACGACGCCACCGACCGTCGCCAGTCCTACCGCCTGGGTCGCCGCGTCGAACTCCTCCCAGAGCAGCCCCGGCTCTGCCTGGGCCGACGCCGCCCCGGTGTCGATGGCGATTCCCTTCATCTGAGAGAGGTCGATCATCACGCCGCCGTCGCAGACTGCCAGGCCGGCAACGTTGTGCCCGCCGCCCTTGATCGAGAGAGGCATCGCCTGCTCCCGCGCGAAGGAGACCGCTGCACGCACATCGCCGGCCCCCTCGCAACGGACGATCAATGCTGGCCGCCGGTCGATCATCGCGTTCCAGACCGACCGCGCCGCGTCGTAGCCATCGGCGCCGGGCAGGAGCAGGCTTCCTCGGAGCTGCCCCCGCAACGCCTGCACCGCGTCCGCATCCACCGACTCCCCGACTGCTTTCACGTCCTGGAGAACCATCGCTGACCGCTCCTTTTCACCTATTCCGATGAACGTCTGTCCGTCCGCCTCACCGCCGGATCGCCCTACCGGACGACCATCGCCACCAGCACGCCGGCCACCCCGGCCAGTCCCACCGCGACCCCGGTTACCGCCCGGGCAACCGCCGCGCGGCGGGTACTACCGGCCGCCGCGACCGCCTCCCGCGCCGACTGCACGAGCCACCCCATGGCGTTCGCCCGCTCGACGCGGCTGCGATGCTCCGTCATCGCGAGATCCCGGTGAGCCATCGCGATCATCGTCGTCCTCCTTGTGCCGATTGCCCGGGGCATTGCTGACCGCCGGATTTCCCTTGGACGACGTCACTCTAGGCACCCTCGATTACCAGGCCATTACCAGCCGCACGCCTTGCCAGGGCCAACGTGGTAATCGCCGGTAATCGACGCTTGTCTCTCCCCGCGCCAGGGCGTACTGTGTCGCCACGCAATCGGTCGATACGGTCATGGGGGTGGCCATGGCGACGGATCCCGCCCTCCGGGTTCACCTCCTGGGCGCCTTTCGCGTCCTGGTCGCAGACCAACCCGTCTCCCGGAGAGCCTGGCGGAGCCGGCGCGCGGCGGACCTCGTCAAGCTGCTCGCCCTCGCCCCAGACCACCGGCTCCATCACGAGCAGGTAGCAGACGCTATATGGCCGGACCTCGATCCCGGCGCCCAAAGAAACAACCTCAACCAGAACACCCATCGCGCGCGCCTGGCCCTGGCCACCGCCGGCGCCCCGCCGGATGTCTTCCTTATCCGCGACGGTGATGCCCTTGTGCTCGGGGACCCCAAGGATATTTGGATCGATGTAGCGGCCTTCGAGACCGCGCTGGCCGCCGCCTGGCGGCAAGCCGGCGATCCCGCCCTCTTCCACGCGGCGCTCGCCCTGGCCCCGGGCGACCTTCTGGTCGACGACCTCTACGAGGACTGGACCGAACCCCGTCGCACCGACATCCGGGCGGCGCGCATCGCTGCCCTGGCGCATCTTGGCCACCTGCACCGCGAGCGCGGCGAGATCCAGGACGCGATCGAGGCCTTTGCGAACCTCCTCGGGATCGACCCCATCCACGAGGAGGCGACCGTCGCCCTGATGCGCCTCAATGCCGATCAGGGCCGGCGCGAGCTGGCCCTGGCCCACTTCGATCGCCTGGCAGACGCCTTGCGGCGCGAGCTCGACGCCGCGCCGGAGTCGGCGACCATCGAACTCGCCCAGGCGATCCGCTCTGAGCACTACCAGGCCCAAGCCGCTCCGGCGCCCGTCCCGGCGACGCACCTGCCCCCGGACAACCTTCCCCTGGCCCTCGACCCGCTTGTGGGCCGGGACGCGGAGCGCGTCGAGCTGGGGCACACCCTGGCAACAGCCAGACTGATGACGCTCACCGGGCCGGGCGGGATCGGTAAGACCCGTCTGGCCTGCGCCGTCGCGGCCGACCAGCGCCAGGCATTTCCAGATGGCATCGTGTTCGTGAACCTCGCTCCGGTCCGCGACCCGGAACTGGTGGGCTCGGTCATCGCCCAGACGCTCGACATTTCGGAGCAGTCGGGCCACCCGGCGATCGAGGCCGTCGCGGCCCACCTGCGCGACCAACGCCTCCTCCTGGTGCTCGACAACTTCGAGCAGGTGGCGGACGGCGCTCCCCTCGTCCGCGTCCTCCTCGAACGGGCTCCCCGGCTCACGATCCTGGTCACCAGCCGCACCAGCCTCCGGCTGAGCGGTGAGCGGGAGTTCCCGGTGCCGCCCCTGTCCGTTCCCGACGCCGGTCTGGTGGCGCCTACGCTGGAGATCGCCGCCGTTCCAGCCGTGACCCTCTTTGTTCAGCGCGCGCAGGGAGTCAAGCCCGGCTTCCATCTGACGAACGAGAACGGGCCGGTCGTCGCGGAGATCTGCCGTCGTCTGGACGGCCTTCCCCTGGCGATCGAGCTCGCCGCCGCCCGCGTCAAGGTCCTGACGCCGGAGACGATGCTCACCCGCCTGGACCGCCCGCTCGCCCTGCTCGTCGGCGGACGCCGCGACCAACCGGAGCGCCAGCAGACGGTCCGCCGCACGATCGCCTGGAGCTATAACCTCCTCAGCGCCCCGGAGCAGCGGCTCTTCCACCGCATGGCTACCTTCGTTGGCGGCTGGTCCCTGGACGCCGCCGAAGCGATTTGCGATCCGGACGGCGCGCTCGGTATCGCCGTCCTCGACGGGCTCTCCTCTCTCGTCGACAAGAGCCTCGTGCAGCAGCGCGACCAGCCTAACCAGTCGGACGGTGTCCGTTTCGGCATGCTGGAGACGATTCGCGAATTCGCGGTGGAGCGGCTGACGGAGAGCGAGGACCACGAGTCGATCCACCTCGGCCACAGCGCCTGGTTCCTGGCCCTCGCCGAACGGGCCCGGCCCCATCTCGAATCGAGCGATCAGGCCATCTGGTTCAACCGGCTAGAGCGGGAGGAGGGCAACCTGCGCGCCGCGCTTGACCATGCCCGGGAGCGCGGCGACGCCGAACTCGGCCTGCGGCTCGTCATCGCGTTGCAGATGTACTGGTTCATCAGGGGACGGATCGGGGAGGGTTGCGATCAAACGCTTGGCGTGCTCGCCCTGCCGCGCAGCGCGGAGTTCCCGGTGCTCCGCGCCGACGCGCTGAACGGGGTCGGCCTCCTGGCCCGGGATGGCGATGAGGTCCTCTCCCTGCGGGTGAGCCTAGAAAGCCGGGAGATTGCGCGGCGCGTTGGGGATCGCAAACGCGAGGCGGACGCGGTGGCGAACCTGGGCTACCTAGCACTCCAGCGCGGCGATCTGGAGGAGGCCCAGCGGTTCGCCGGGGAGGTCCTGGCGATCAGCCGATCGCTGGCCAACCGGCAGAGCATCGCGGACGCCACCAGCGTCCTGGCCCTGGTGGCCTTCCAGCGAAACGACCTCGACACCGCCACCCGCCTCAACGAAGAGAGCATCGCCCTGTGGGAAGCCCTCGATGACGACAGTGCTATAGTCTGGGCCCGCACACGGCTGGCCCCGGTTCTGATCCAGCGGGGAGAGCAGAAGCGGGCCCTGTGTGAGCTGGAGAGTGCCCTGGAGACAGCCAGAAGACTGGACTTTCGCTGGGGCCAGTCGTGGGCGTTCGACGCCCTGGCCCAGCTCGCGGCGGCCCTCGCAGCCCACCATACCGCCGCTTTCCTGGCAACCGCTGGCGCCGCGGTGCGGGCTGCCGCCGGGCTCACGCCCTCGGCGGCGGAGCAGGCCGAGATCGACCGGCTCCGACACCGGCTGGTCGAGGCTCTGGGTAACGGCGCGCTCGACGCCGTGGCAAGCCCGATTACCCGCGAGCGGGTGGACGAGGAGATTCGCGCCCTGCGGAGCCTTATCGATATCGCCCCAGCCACGCCCGGTCTTCCCTAATGGATGACGAGCCCGGGCCTAGACCCGCACGCTCACCTCGCGGAAGGCGCCATCGAGCGGGTTGATGCTCAGCACGACGGGTGGCACCCGCAACCTCGGTTCGGCGGCGTAGAGCGCGGCCAGGTCATCGGGGCTGGGATCGGGCGTTCCGGTCACGGCGGCGATCCGGTCGAGCAAGGTCCAATTCCTCCGAGGAGGATGGCTCCGGCACGAGCAGACCCCAGGTGTCCCAGAGGAGCATTTCGCGCTTGTCCAGTGTGGCCAGGTCGTGGATCAGGTTGTGGCGCAGGTAAAACCAGCTCCGCAGGAACGGGATCTCGATGTCGGGCGCGACGGCGAAGCGCTCAGGGTCCTGCTCGCCCGCGCGAGCGGCTTTCCAGGCCGCCGGTCCGGTCAGAAAGACGTCGCGGGGCACATCCAGGGACGATATCGGTTCGCCTCCGCCCGGAAGCGAGAAGGTATCGCCAATCTGGGCGTCCACCAGGCGCCAGCGTCCTTCGCCGGCATCCCAGACCTCGGCCACGACGTGGTCGATCCACCAGCCGGGGGCGAAGTAGCCGGCGAAACCGACTCTGGACCGGGCGGGGATGCCCGCTGCCCGGAGGAGCATCAGGTACAACACGGTGAAGTCGCGACAGCAGCCCACCAGCCGGTTGACGTGGGGCCGCTCCGTCCCGAGTGGCGCGGCATCCAGTTCTCCGAGGCGGCCCAGCATCCGCTCCGCGTACCGGGTATTGATCTCAGCCAGGCGCTCATCTGGGATGCCGTAACCCGGTAGGGCCGGGTCGCGGTAATGGACGACCAGGCCACTGACCATTCGCCGGAGCGCCGCCAGGTCGGTTCCGGCTCCCGCGATCCGATCCGCCATCGCCCCGGGATCGGTCACTGCGCTCTGCTCCGCGTAGTGGGTGTTCTGGGTCATGGGCAGGGCTCCTTGGATAAATGGAGAAATCGGCGTTCGGCGTTAGGCGTTCGGCGAATTGCCCCCTAACCCCCCAGCCCCCTTCCCCCCGCTGCGGCAGGGGGAAGGGGGAGACCGCGTCGTAGCCAACGGCCCCTCTCCACCGCAGTGGAGAGGGGTAGGGGGTGAGGTCCTCTCCGAACGCCGAACGCCGAACGCCGAAGACCGGTCCTACGCCTGCTGATCCCCGACTTCGGCTCGCATTCGGGCCTCCCGTTCCTGGAGCTCGGGCGTGTAGGCCTCGCCGAAATCCTCGGCCTCGAAGAACGGGCGGATTTCGATCTCGCTCTCTCCCATCATCGGGTTCGGGCAGCGCTTCACCCACTCAACAGCCTCGTCCATCGAAGAGACCTCCCAGACCCAGTAACCGGCGATCAACTCCTTCGTCTCCGCGAACGGCCCGTCGATCACCGTACGGTTCGTGCCGGCGAAGCGCACCCGCTTTCCCGTAGAAGAGGGTTTGAGCCCATCCCCGCCCTTCATGATCCCGGCCTTGACCAGCTCTTCGTTGTAGGCGGTCATCTCGGTCAGCAGTTGCTCGCTTGGCATGATCCCCTTCTCGGAATCCTCGTCGGCCTTCACCATGACAATGACGCGCATCTCAACGTCTCCTTGTTCATTCATCTGTTGACGTGGCCACACCGGCCGCGTTGCTCGCGGTTCACTTCATGGTCGAACGAACACCACCCGAATCGACACCATGCACGCGGGAATTCGGGCTAGGGCGGGGAGCGTCAGTTTAGCTGGATTGTGAGGAGCCGTTTGACCAGGCCACCTACCGCCGACAAACGCCGTCATTGCGCGTTTAATGACCATGCGGGAGCCGGAATCATCGGCCCCGCCGTGGTGAGCACGACTGGGGCGGATGGCCCGGCCAGCCCTGGCTAGTGCTCCGGCAGCCAAGGAGTTAGCAGATGGACTGGAAGATCGAGCTGATCAATATTCCCGTCTCGGACGTCGACCGCGCCAAGGCGTTCTACGTCGACCAGATCGGGTTCAATGCCGATCACGACCACGACATCGGCGGCGGTGTTCGCTTCGTGCAGTTGACCCCGCCGGGCTCCGCCTGCTCGATCTCAATCGGTACCGGCCTTTCTGACGCGCCTCCCGGCTCCGTCAAGGGCGTCCAGATCGTCGTCGCCGACGCTGACGCCGCCCGGGCCGAACTCGTCTCCCGTGGCGTCGACGCCAGCGAAGTCCAGGACTTTCCCTGGGGCCGGTTCGTCTTCTTCAACGACCCGGACGGCAACTCGTGGGCCGTTCAGCAGATTCCGGACTACGGCGCCCAGGCCGCCCAAGGCTAGCCCCCGGCGCTCATGGCTCTTCTTCCGTCCCGGTGGAATGCCCCGGGACCCCCGGGGCGTGAACGTAGCTACCCCGACTCTCCCCGAACCTCCTTCAACCGGCAGGCGACGATCTCCCGGATCAAGGAAATGGGGAGGGGTTGGTCGAGCGGAAGCTGCACCGTCCCCTTGCCCGTCTTGAATCGCGCCAGTTCGGGAATGGCCGCTTCCAGGTCATCGGTGACGGGGTAGAGGGCGATGTGCTTCTTCCAAGCGCCGAAATAGACCAGCGGCTGGCCGTCCAACTTGAACGTGGGCATCTTGTAGGAGATCGTCTCCACGCTCTCCGGTGCCGCCTCCTTGATGGTCTGGCGCAGCAGGTGGAGGGTCCGTCGGACCGCCTCCGGGCAATCCTCGATGTAGGCATCGATCGTCTCTATCCGCTTCCCGGCGACCACTTCCCCGGATTCCTGCGCCATCTCCAATACCTCCTGCCCGTCCAACGCACGCCAGCGACCGGTGTTATCACATGAGACCGGGAGTTAGCCCCCTAACCCCCCAACCCCCTTCCCCCTGCCGCAGCGGGGGGAAGGGGGAGAGGCGGCGTCGGTTCCTTCCCGCCTTCCCGTCTCCGTCCTACTCGATCGCCGCGTACGCCGTCGTCCACACGTCCCGCCAGATCTTGGAGAACCAGCTGCCGGGGCGCATGGTCTGGGTGAGAACGACGGTGATGACCTCCTCCTGGGGGTCATTGAACCAGGCGGTCTCCAGGCCGCCGGTCCAGCCGTAGGTGCCGGGTTTGGCCCACAGGTTGTCGTGGGCGAGGGTGATCCCGACACCAAAGCCCCAGCCGGCTCCGCCCAGGATCGGACCGGCGGTTGAGCGCTGGTCCGCCGTGAGGTGATCGGTCGTCATCAGCTCGACGGCGAGGCGGGAGATGATCCGCTCCTTGCCATGGACGCCGCCGTGGAGCAGCATCCGGGCGAAGGCCAGGTAGTCATCCACGGTCGAGACCAGGCCCCCAGCGCCGGACGGGAAGACCGGCGGCGCGCTCCAAAATCCTGTCTTCGGATCGTCGTAGACGTTCAGATCGCCCGTCTCGTAATCGGCCCAGTAGACGGTGGCGGCGCGGTCCTGCTTTTCCGGCGGCAAATAGAAGGCGGTGTCGACCATCCCTAAAGGATCGAAGATGCGCTCTTTCAGTACTGTCGCCAGTGGCTTGCCGGCTGCCCGGGCAACCAGGACGCCGAGCACGTCGGAGGCGGTGTTGTAGACCCAGCGTTCGCCAGGTTGGTGCATCAGGGGCAAGGTGCCCAGGCGGCGGAGCCATTCGTCCGGCGCGGGCGGGTTGGAGGTGCCGGGCGCGCCGTGGCCAATGTCCAACTCCTTGATCGCCTTCAGCACCGGGATCTCGTCCGGATTGGCGACCAACTGGCCGATACCCAGGCGAAAAGTGAGCAGATCGCGCAGGGTAATCGGCTCGCTCGGCCGGGACCGTTTCGTCGAGCGGCCCATCCCATTGCTTCAGGACTCGCCGGTTGGCGAGCTCTGGCAGGAAGTCATCCACGGGATCGTCCAGGCGCAGGCGGCACTCTTCCATCAGGGAGAGGGTAGCCACGGCCATGATCGGCTTGGTCATCGAGTAGATCCGGAACATTGAGTCGCGCTGGATCGGCGGGCCGTCGATCGCCAATCTGCCCGAGACGGCCACCTGGAGGTCGCCGTGACGCTCCACCGCCGCCACAACCCCGGGCGCCTCGCCCCGCTCGACATGCCCGGCGACTACCTCTGGCAGGCGGGCAATCCGGGCCGGCGAGAATCCGCCATTCGTCATGAAGATCTCCATGTCCCGTGTTGGTTTAACTGTGATCCCCTCGGCGGGCGGAGGTTAGAACCGCCAGCGGGTCTGGCTGAACGGTTCACCTTTGCCAAAGCCGAAGACGGTCTTGGGCTTCACTTCGAAGACCATCGCCGGGCCATGCTTGTCCCCGTCCGGGTCCCAGCGATGATAGAAGTCGCCGTCTCGCACGTTGAATCGCCACTCCTCACCGTACTTGGCCACGTACTTGTCGGCCAGCCGCTCAAGCGTGGCATTGTCTCGCTGCCGGGCGGCTTTACCTTCGAGGACCACGTCCAGGCCGGCAAAGGTGTTGCAGCCGGTTGTGAGGATGACGTTGGTGTTCTCGGCAAGATTCTTCGCCTTGCGCTCCCGTTCGCCGGTGCTGAAGTAGAGCGCTCCCTCCATCCAGACGGCCAGAAGGGTCGTCACGTGCGGGCGTCCGTCCGGGCGAACCGTTGTGATCCAGAAAAGTTCGGCCGTCTCCAAGAGGTCGTCGGCCGCTGACCAGGGGAGCGCGGTGGCGTCCGGGGAACTGTAACGTGAATCCAATGTGGTTTCCGGCGTTTGCTGGGTAGTCAAGGCGGTTCTCCTCTCGCAATCAACGGATTGCCGGTGTGGACTGTCTAAGGTGATTCGCCGAGTCGTCCTACGTAGGGGCGAGGTATGCCTCGCCCACTAGCCGGGGCGCGATCTGGCCCGTGTGCCGCCTCGAAGCTCCGGGGTGGGGGTTGGGCGAGGCATGCCTCGCCCCTACAAACGCGCCGGGGCCTTTCAGGTGAGTCACGCCACTAGACGGAGGAAGAGGCGTGCTCCTCCTGCCCCTGAGGCGCGAAGATCGCCCACTCGCCCTCGGACACCACCCGGACAATCCCCTCTCGGACCACGACCGCCGACTCATCGTCGATCGCGTAGAGCGGGACGTCGAGGGCCGACATCGCGGTCGCGAACCGCTCGCTTGTTGGATGCGTGCCGGAGCGACCACTCATATGTGGCTGCACGACAAAGTCAAGGAGTTCCAACGTCTGGTCGCTGACGGCAGCGGCCGTGGCGGCATCCTCGCTGCCGTCGGACCGCAGGCCGCGCGTAACAATCATGCTGCCGGCCCCAGCTCCGAGATAGACCGTGCTCGGCCTGTCCCAGAGGAGTCCGGTAAGTCGCTCGGCCATGCCTGTTGCCTGCATCCAGTAGGAGAGGTAACCGGCGTGGCCGCCGCCCACGATCACGCAGTCGGCCCGCTGCAGGGCCGGCAACCAGAGCGACTCTGGCGACGTCGACAGGGTTGTCAATTCCAGGACACCGAACTCCTGCCAGCCCAGCGATTCGAATGCGCGTAGCGTCCGCCAGGCACTGCCCGGCCCACCGGGCAGGCCGTAACTCGCCGTCGGAATGCAGATCGCGGAGCTTTCGCCGATCGACTTGCCCAGCAGATCGGTCAGGGCCGCGCGGATGCTCCCATTTGTGACGCCGGCGGAGGTGAGCAGGAATCTCATCGGGTCTGGGCCTCCGCAATGTCGAGGGCATGGCGCTGACTGGACACGTCATCGCGCCCAGTTCGCGTCATCAAGCCATCGGCGTTGACCAATCCCACGGTCGGATCCTTTCTCTGCCCACCACGTCCAAGAATCGCCCGGCGCTGAATTCGTCTGAGCAACGCGGAGTGCCGCGTTGCTCAGACGGCCATCGAGACCGAACCCGGTGCTAGCTCTCGGTGGACTCGGCCTGCGCGGGTGCCGGCCGGTAGATGTTGTAGAGGACTCCGGTGCTGAACTTCTCCGAGCTAACCAGTTCAAGCGGGACCGTTCCCTTCAGGTCAGACCAGAGATTCTTCCCCTTGCCGACCGCGATCGGGTGGACCAGGAGGTGAAGCTCGTCCAGCACGCCGTCTTCGATCAGGGAGCGGACCAGCGTGCCGCTGCCCGTGACACCGATGTTCTTGCCCGGCTGCGCCTTGATCGCCGTCAACTGGCCAGCGACATCGCCGGTCACCAGGGTGGAGTTCTTCCAGTCAAGCGAGGTCAGGGAGTTGGAGACGACCAGCTTCGGGGTGTCATTCATGAACGCCCCGATCTCGGGATCGTCGGCATGGTCCGGCCAGTAGCCGGCGAACTCCTCGTAGGTCACCCGGCCCAGGAGCATGGTGTCCGAGTTCTGCATCTGGCCCCCGACCGCGGCGCCCATCTCGTCGTTGAAGTAGGGGAAGTGCCACTGATCCGGCGCCTCGTAGACACCGTCGAGCGAGATGAACAACCCGGCAACGATCTTGCGCATGTCGATTCTCCTGTGGGTACTCCACACATGGGTCGCCTGCTTGGGCGACAACCTTCCACCAGCGCGGGCGAATACCCGCCTGTCATGCTAACGGGGTGATGAGCCACTCGTTCGATTGAGAGCGGCACGCCCTCGCGGACACTACCGTGTCCGATCTGTCTAAGAAGAACCTAAGAGCATCGTCTCCATCACCGGTCTTGTCAGACGCTCTTAGTCATCGGCTCGCGCCGCGGCGGATCGACACCCTGATGGGCAGATCTCCTTGAGCGGCCGTACTTCGACGCTGCCGTAGCGGGCCGGGGGCATCCGTGCCGCCACCCGGATGGCGTCGTTCAGGTCGCGGGCGTTGATCAAGTAGAAGCCGCTCACTTGCTCCGGGGCCGAGGTCGCGGGGCCGTCGATGATGGTGACGGCGCCGTTGCGGACCCGGATCGTGGTCGCGGTCGCGACCGGTTGCAGCGGCGACGCCGCGATGTGGTAGCCCCCCTGATGCAGGGTTTCCTGGTATTCCAGGACCTCTTCGATGAAGGTATCAGGCAGGGCGTCGGGACTCCTTTCGTCGTGATAGACCAGACACAGATACTTCATGGCGGCCTCCGATCCACCGAACCACTGACCCCTCGAACCGGTCACGGTTCGGGGTCGCGTCAGGTAGTCGTTTCACGGAGACCAAAATCGACAAATGTGTCTGAGAGACACCGATTGGGGGTGTGCAGACCACATTGGTGGGCCGGGAAGATCGTTTGCGGCACCCCTATTGGACGAACAGCAATCGCCGGGCCACGGGCCGCAAGCATCGGCTCGAGCCCGCCATCGAGCATATCCGAGCCCCGCCGTGACGCACAGACCCAGATACGCCAAACTGGATGGGTCCAATTCGGTGGGTTGGCCTTCCTTCCCGCCTTCCGCCTTACCACTCCCGGGAGACCTTATGCCCCGCGTGCCCACCGCTATTCCCATGACCGGGGTCGAACTGGATCGCGGCGGGGAAATCCCGCTGACGCGCCAGCTCTATGACCGGCTGCGCTCCTCCATTCTCTCCGGCCAACTGGTCGGCGGGTTTCGCTTGCCCGCGACCCGTACGCTGGCCGTGGAGTTGGGCGTCTCGCGCAACACGGTGATCCGGGTCTACGACCAGCTCCAGACCGAGGGCTACATCGACGTCAAGACGGGATCCGGAGCGACCGTCACCCGGGTCCTGCCCGAATCTCTCCTCAACGTGCCGTCCTCGGGCGGAGAACCGGGCGCCCCTTCTCGCCTGGCGCGGTCGGCCCGACCCCGGCGGCCGCCCCGGCGTGTGTCGCCCAATCCCGGCCCGTCCCGCCTGGGCGAACTCCTGGCGGAGTCGCCGTCCATTGCGATCGCGGCGGCGCGGATGGGCGGCTGGACCAAACCATTCCAGACCGGGACCCCGGCCCTAGACGAGTTCCCGATCGAGATCTGGGCCCGGCTCGTTGCCCGCCACCTGCGCGACCCGGCGACGAGCCTGCTGGCGTACGGCAGCCCCGCCGGGTATCCACCCCTGCGGGTCGCGATTGCCGCCTACCTGGGGGCATCGCGCGGGGTTCAGTGCACGGCGGAGCAGGTCATCGTCGTCGGCGGTGCGCAGAGCGGGCTGGATCTGGCGGTCCGGACGCTGCTGGACCCCGGAGAATCCGCCTGGGTCGAAGATCCCGGCTATGTCGGCGCCAGGGCGGCACTGATGGCGGCCGGCGCCGATATCGTCCCTGTTCCGGTCGATGCCAATGGCCTCGACGTCTCTGCCGGGGAAGCGCGCGAGCCGGAGGCCCGCATGGTGATCGTCACACCCGGCCACCACTACCCGCTGGGCTCGTCGATGAGCCTGCCCCGGCGCCACCAGTTGCTCGACTGGGCGACCCGGGCCGGGGCCTGGGTGGTGGAGGACGACTACGACGGTGAGTTCCGGTACGCCGGACGGCCCCTCGCTGCCCTGCAGAGCCTGCGCCCGGATGGTCCGGTGATCTATATCGGCACCTTCTCCAAGATCCTCTTTCCGGCCCTGCGCCTCGGCTACCTGGTGGTGCCGCCGGAGCTGATCCGGACCTTCATCGCGGTTCGCCTGGCGATCGACGTCACCGCCCCGACGCTGGAGCAGCTCGCCCTGACCGACTTCATCGCCGAGGGCCACTTCGCCCGCCACATCCGGCGGATGCGCACCCTCTACGCCCAGCGGGCCACCACCCTGGTGGCCGCGGCCCGGCGCGAGCTTCATGGCCTGCTCGATGTCCAGATGCCTACCAGCGGCATGAACACCCTGGGGATGTTGCCGCCAGGCGTCGATGACCGCGAGGCCGCCCGCCGGGCCGCCGCTCACGACGTCACCGTCCTGCCGCTCTCCCGCTGCGCGATCGAGCCGATCGAGCGAGGCGGCCTGGTCCTCGGCTTTGCCTCCCCCGACGAAGCGGCCATCCAGGCCGGCATGCGCCGCCTGGCCGATGCGCTGCGGCCGTTGGTGCACGGGTAGTGGGTGGCCACGCGGAGGGCCAGGGAAATCCATCGAGCAAATCCGTGTTTGAAGGCAGGAACGGCGGACCCACAGAGAGCCGCCGTTCCTGGGTTTACGTCGTTTTGCCTCACCGAAGGCTAGCGCGTCGTGGACCGCTCTGCCCAGCCGTGCAGGACTAGTGCTCGCCCGAGGCAGGCCAGCGCGACCGTGGAGGAAACCGTGCGGACGTTGTTCCAGGCGACCCATGGATCCTCGAAGTCGTCCCGGATCTCGGCCAACCGGGCCAGATCGGTGATCGCGGTGGGATCGCCCACGTTGGCGAGATCGTCGTTGAGCGGGATGTTGAACGCGACGGTCACGATGAAGGTAATACCGTAGCAGGCCAGCGCGATTGCCGCCCACGTCGCCGCGCCCCGGCGACCAGAGCGCCATTCCAGCACGGCGGCCACGGGCGTGATCACGATCGCGCCCATGAAGCTCAGAAAGAAGACCGGGTTCTGGATCGCGTCGTTGATGCGCTGCATTGAATCGATGAATGTTCGGTCGTCGACATCGGCCAATCTCGGCATCACCGAGCAGGAGTACGCGTAGAAGAGCCCGGCGATCAGTCCCATCGCGACCAGCGCCGCCCCGAGCACAAGACCGGCAACTCGATCTTCTGTCTCAGGTCGCGCCCTGGGCGCACCTCCCGGCGCGCTCATGCCGCCTCGTAGGCGCGGGCAAACGCGGCCGCGAACTCTTCGATACCGGTCGCGGTCGTGTTCGCGTCGGTGCGGCCGGCGAGCGGCCGGACGGTCTGCTCGTTGAAAGCCCGGGTCATCTCGACGTAGGTACCAGCAAAGCTGGCCGACAACCCTGCCCCCTCCAGCGCCCCGGCCATCTCCGGGTAGTCGAGCTGGACATAGGGGAGGTCCGGCCTGCCGATCCGCTCACCCAGAATGGTGACCGCCTCCCGGTAGGAGATATCGCGCGGGCCAAGCATCTCCCGCACGATCACGCCGTGCCAGTCGTGAGCGGCCAGAGCGGGGACAGCGGCGGTGGCCACGTCCTGGGTCGCGATCATCGGGATGGGGAGCTCCGGGACGACCGAGTCGGCCACGATGCCATCGAACTTGATCACCGGAATCTGATCGTAGAAGTTCTCGAAGAACGACACCGGGCGGAGGAGGAGCAGGTTGACGCCGGCGATTTTCTTGAGCCGCTCTTCCTGCTCGTGCAGCCCGGCGATCACGCCGTTGCCGGCGGGCAGGTCGGCCCCCACCGCGCTGAGGGCAACGACGTGGGTCACTCCGCTGGCTCGGACCGCCGTGGCGATCGCCTCGCCCTCCTTACGCTGGCTGGCGCGGTAGTCGGACGCGCGCCGGTCAGTCGGGAGCAGGGTGTAGGCCGCATCGGCGCCCGTGAACGCCCTGGTGAGGAAGGTCGGATCGCTCGTGTCGCCGGTCAATACCTCGGCCCCGCTTTGCTCCAGTGCGGCGAGCGCGCTCCGGTTGCGGCCGAGCACGCGCACGGATTGCCCCGAAGCGAGCAGTGCCGCGGCGATCTGGCCTCCGGTGTTGCCGCTCGCGCCCATGACAGTGATCATTATGTCCTCCTGGATTTCAAGGTGGTGGCCGTGTCTCGTGTGCCGGCCATGCATCCATCTTGAGGTGCAATGTTCGGATGAACAATCTCATTTTGTATAGTAATTTATGATCGATCGTCCAGATTCATTGGACAATCGACCATCAGATGGCAATGAGGTACCGCTCGGGGTGCATGCCGTGCGCCCCGTTGCCCCGATCTCCAAGTGTCGAGTTGCTCATCCCCGAACGCGGATCGTCCGGTCGCCGCTGCCGTTACAACGTTCGGCATCGCTGTTTTTTTATCGTGGACACCCGCCTCCGCGCTTGGCGATCGCCCCTCCAACCGCCGGATGGATTCGAGCCATTGCGGCTGACGGGTCGTCGCGGTCGAGTGATCGTTCGTCCACGCGGGGTTAGCCATGCTGGACGGGCAAAGGAGCGAGCCATAGACTGCGGGAATGGCGACCAGGCCGGAACTAGGCGATTTCCAGGATCACGTCGACCCGTTGGGAGAGGCGTTGCACGTCCTGCGCATGAGCAGTTCGTTCTACTCGAGCTGCGCTTTCACCGCGCCGTGGGGACTCGGGTTGCCGGCCTTCCCCAACGCCCTGATGTTCCATATCGTGACCGGGGGGCGCCCCTGGCTCGAGGTGGATGGCGCCGGGCCGCGTCTCCTCCAGCCGGGCGATCTGGCCCTCGTCCCCCACGGCGACGGGCATCGTCTGGTCAGCGAGCCGGGACTGCCGGCAGTTGATCTCTGGGACCTGCCCCGCCAGGAGTTGAGTGAGCGCTACGAGATCATCCGGATCGACGGGGGCGGGGCGGCGACGTCGATGCTGTGCGGCACGATCCAGTTCGATCACCCCGCTGCCCACCATCTGGTCGAGGTGCTGCCCCGCCTGATCGCCGTCGAGGCCGGCAACGCCCTCCAGACGGACTGGATCCAGAGCACTGTCCGCTTCATGGCCGCCGAGGCCCGGGCGCTGCGCCCTGGAGGGGAGACGGTGATCACCCGCCTCGCCGACGTTCTGGTCATCCAGGCGATCCGGGCCTGGATCGAGCAAGACCCCTCCGCCCAGACCGGCTGGCTGGGGGCACTACGTGACCCGCAGATCGGCCGGTCAATCGCCCTGATCCACCGTGATCCCGCCCACCCCTGGTCGGTCGCCCGCCTGGCGCACGAGGTTGCGATGTCGCGCTCGGCCTTCGCCGCGCGCTTCACCGATCTGGTCGGGGAGACCCCGATGCACTATGTCGCTCGATGGCGGATGCAGGTCGCCGCCACCTCCCTGCGTGAGGAGGGCGTCACCCTGGGCGAACTCGCCCTGCGCCTCGGCTACGGGTCGGAGGCCGCCTTTAGCCGGGCGTTCAAACGCATCATCGGCGTCTCCCCAGGCGCCGTGCGGCGAGAGAAGTCCGCCGGCCTGACCGCGCCGGTTCGGTCCATGTAACCCGAAAACAGGCAAAGGCCGGGTCCGCGGTACGCCGCGGACCCGGCCTTTGCGCAGGAACCTGAGTTAGGAGCTGGCGCCCACCAATTCGGGCTTGGCCGCAGCGTCCGCCTCGGACGGCACCTCCGGAGATTTTCCAGGACGACGATCGGGCGGATCTCGACGGTACCGAATTTGGCCCCGGGGATCTGGCCGGCGATGTCGACCGCCGTCTCGATATCCGGGGCCTCGATCAGGTAGTAGCCGCCAAGCTGCTCCCGGGTCTCAGCGAAGGGCCCGTCGGTCACAAACCGCTTGCCATCGCGGACGCGGACGCTGGTTGCCGTGGAGACGCCCTGCAGGGGGGAGGCGCCCAGGTAGTACCCCTTCATCTTGAGGGAGTGCGCAAGTTGGGTCGACTCGCCGTAGCATGCCTCGCGCTCCGGTTGAGTCAGGGCACCCTCGCTGCCGTAGATCAACATCATGTACTTCATGGGATTTGACCTCACCCCCTACCCCCTCTCCATCGCGATGGAGAAGGCGTCTTCGAACGTCGTCTCCAGGTATAACGCACCTGGCCATCGGTGTGTTTTAACGAGGGGGCACAGCCCTGCGGGCTGAGGGGGAGAGAAGGGGGGAGGGGAACGTTTTCGTCTCCCCCTCTCCCCCTCACGGCGATAGCCGTGTCCCTCTCAAAGCTTTAGCTTTGTCCCCCACAGCGCCGCAACGCTGTCCCCCTCCGTCTATCCTCCCGCCATTGCCCCGATGATCATGAATGGCTCCGCGCCATTGACCACGGCGGCCGGAAGTGGGTCGTCTGGGGAGTCGTGCGAGAGGTCCTCCTGGCAGGCGAAGAAGCGCACGAGTGGGCGGCGGTGCTTGGTCGTCGTGTCGCGGATGGTGCCGCGCAGCATCGGGTAGGTCGTCTCGATGGCATCGAGGATCGCGCGCTGGGTTACGGGACCCTCGATCTGGACTTCGACTTCGCGGCCGGTCCGCGCCAGATTTCGCAGGTGGGCCGGCAGAATCACGCGGATCATGGCAGGGTCTGCACCTCGACGCTCAGGACGGCCGGCAGATCACGAACGATCGGCTCCCAGGTGTCGCCCGCGTCCTTCGAACCGTAGACCTGGCCACCGGTCGTGCCGAAGTAGATGCCGCAGGAGTCGAGCGAGTCGACCGCCATCGCGTCGCGGAGGATGTTGACGTAGCAATCCTGCTGGGGCAGCCCCTTGGTCAGGGCCTCCCACTCGTTGCCGCCGGTGCGGGAGCGGTAGACGCGTAGCTTGCCTTCCGGTGGGAAGTGCTCCGAGTCGCTCTTGATCGGGACGACGTAGACGGTCTCTGGCTCGTGGGCGTGGACGGAGATCGGGAAGCCGAAGTCACTGGGCAGGTTGCCGCTGACCTCGTACCAGTTCTCGCCGGCGTCGTCGGTCCGCATCACGTCCCAATGCTTCTGCATGAAGACAGTATTCGGCCGCGAGGGATGCATGGCGAGGTTGTGGACGCAGTGGCCAACGTCGGCGTCCGGGTCGGGGAGCTCCCATTGGGACTTCAGGCCGTTGTTGATCGGCGCCAGGTCTGGCCGCCGTCGTCGGTGCGGAAGGCACCCGCCGCCGAGATGGCGACGTAGATGCGATCCGGGTTGTTGGGGTCGAGGATGATCGTGTGGAGGCAGAGGCCGCCGGCGCCGGGCTGCCAGAGATGGCCCTTGGTGTGGCGGAGCGCGTCCAACTCCTCCCAGGTCTTGCCGGCGTCGGTCGACTTGAACAGGGCCGCGTCCTCGACCCCGGCGTAGACCGTGTCGGCGTCGGAGAGGGAGGGCTCCAGGTGCCAGACCCGGGCAAAGGCCCAGGGGTGCTGGGTGCCGTCGTACCACTGGTGGGTGCCGGGATCGCCCTTGTAGGCGAACTCGTTGCCGATCGGCTCCCAGGTCTTGCCGCCGTCGTCGGAGCGCTGCATCGTCTGGCCGAACCAGCCGCTCGTCTGGGAGGCGTAGATCCGGTTCGGATCAACGGGGGAGCCGTGGAGGTGATACATCTCCCAGCCCCCGAACTGGGGCTCGCTGATCTCCCACTTGTCGCGCTTGCCATCCGCCGTCAGGATGAACGCGCCTTTCTTCGTGCCAACAAGAACTCGCACTCCGCTCATCGCATGCTCCTCTGATCGGGTGACTCCGAACGTCAATCAGGCGCCATGGAAGGGTGTACGTACACAGTACTACTGTTCGGATCGGGGCGCAAGTGCCTCACGTGAATTGGGGTCAAGCGAGGGAAGAGGGCACCTTCGTGGCCCGATGCATTCGGCCGGATGGGTAGCGCCGTCGTGCCAATCATACCAGAACATATGTTCTTTTCATAGAGGGGAGCAGCGATGGATCGACGCCTGAGAGGGTCGAGCTGTCTCCCGTCATCTGACGGTCAATGGTGGAATCTTCCCGTGGACATACTGGTTTACGAGAAAACAGTGTGCAAGCGGTTGCCTAACCGGGAGCGGGCCACTGTAGGTCCAGTTTCGGAGCCTTGCAACTCTAAGTAGGGGCGGACCGGCGTGTCCGCCCGGTATCCAACCGCGCCGACTCAGGTAGGAAACGGCGTTCCCAACAGGGAATCCGGTGGTCGGCGGTCGGGCGGACACACCGGTCCGCCCCTACGTGTCGAGGCATCGGGGTCAACCCGAAACTTTGCGGTTCTTCAGCGCACTGAGAGCCATACTCATGGCTTCAGGCTTCGTGGGATCCGGCGCAAACGACATCCCCCGCTCCGCCAGGGCCTCGCGCAGGATACGGACAGCCTTGGGGCCGACGCCGTGGAGATTGAGGAGCTCGCGTTCGCTCATCGTCGCCACCTGATCGAGACGGACGTAGCCGATGTGAGCCAGTGCACGCGTCGCTGGCTGGCCGATCTTGGGAAGGTCACTCTCCTGTCGTTCGGTCGTGGATGTCATTTCGCGTCCCCGTCACTACACCGCGTCCCGGGCCACCCGGTCCAGCCATTCGTCCAGCAGCGCGGTTGTCAGCCCGACCTGCTCGTGGGGCAGGCCGTGACCGGCGCTGTCTAAAACCACGTAGGACGCGCGCGGGTAGTGCGGTAGCCATTCCCAACCCTGGGCGTAGCCGGTGAACGAGTCCTGCCGGCCGGTGAGGATCAGGGTGGGCTGAGTGAAGGGTTCGCCGGTCTCCGGCGGCTCGGGCAGGAAGAAGTTCTTGTAGATCCGCGCCAATGCGGCCTCGTCGGCGCTGGCGATCCCGTGTCCCTCCCGCTCGGCGAAGAGCCGCAGGGTCTCCGGCGTCTGGATCACCAGGTAGCCGCCGTACTCGGCCTCCAGGGCCGGCTCCAGAAGTCCGTCGAGGTCGCCGGAACGGTGGAGCACGACGTGGGCGGGCAACTGCGCCCCGCCATCTTGACTGCCTTTGTGCCCCATGGGGTTGATGACCGCCAGACCCCTCACCTGCTCCGGTCGCCGATTAGCGACCGCCCGGGCCAGATATCCGCCGTGCGAATGCCCGGCGATCAGGAACGGCTCGGCCCCGATCACCCCGTCGATGAAGGCCAAGATCACCTCCAGCATGTCCGCGGTCGAGGCGATCTGCTCCGGGGCGGGAGTGCGCCCCATCCCAGGCGAGTCGACATAGATCCGGCGATATCCAGGTCTGCCAGGACGGTCCGCAAAGACCGGCTCCATCACCGCGGTCATGTAGTGGTGATCGACTCATCCAGCCGTGCAACGCCACGACGGGGATGCCGGTGCCGTATTCGACGTAATGCACCGGAATGCCATTCGCCTCGTAGAACTGGTGCGGAATCGCCTCGTCCGGCTTCTGAACCGGCACTGTTGCTGCCGTTGTCACGATCGTTACCTCCTCGCTTCAAACCGATCGGCCGCCAGGCTGGCTAGGCGGTCTCCGGCATCGGGGCGTCCAGGAACTCGGTGATCATCGCTTTGAGCCAGTCCACTCGTTCCAGCATGCCGAGGTGGGTGGTCCCGGGCAGGACAGCGAGGCGAGCTGGTCCTTCCGGCTCGAAGAGCGGTAACCCCACTCCACCACCGCGGAGACCGAAAAGGTCTGCGGCGTGGGAGATGTGATAACCCTCCGCATCCCCGAAGATCAGCAACGTCGGGGCCGGGATTGCGCGAATCTCTTCTGCTGGCCAGGTGTAGGGAGTCGCGGCCGAAACTTTGACCTTTTCCACCAGAGCGGGGAAAGCGGTCGGGTCCGGCGCAACCCGATCGTAGAGTTCCTTCCAGGGCGATCCCGCGAACGCTTCGGGCGAGAGAAACTTCATTGCCTCGGATACTCCGGCACCGCCCCCTTCACCGTGTCGGTCACGACCGAGATCGGCACGAGCTTGCGGACCAGTTCCGGATGGCGGATCGCCACCTGCCAGGCGACCCCTCCCCCGAGGCTGTACCCCGCGACATCGGCGCGCTCGATGCCTAAGTGGCGCAGCAGCCCCGCCGTGTCGTCGGCCATCTGTTGGTGGGTGAGCGGACGGTCAGCGTCGTTGGTCCGCCCATGTCCCTGCATCTCCGGCACGATTACCCGGCGATTGTCCGCCAGCGCCGTCACCAGCGGTCCCATTGTCTCGGCCAACATGAAAGCGCCGTGGATGAGCACGAGCGGAACGGCATCGCCCGTACCGTGGACCTCGTAGTACATCTTGAGGCCGTTCACCGGGGCGTAGCCGGTCTCCTTGATCTGGGTATTAGCGGTCACGAATGCGCTCCCTTCAGTTACTTCGCCGTGGTTGAAGAAACGAGAGCCGAGAGCTGAGAGCGGAGCGTTTCTGGCCGCTTTGCCGTCTCTCAACTCACGACCCATGACTCACCTCTCTCGTCTTAGAACGTCGGCGCCGGGATCGGATCCGGCGCGTCGAGGAAGGCCGGAATCATGGCTAGCAGCCATTCGTACCGGTCGAGCATGCCGATGCCCGGCGGGATGAAGTGGGTTGTCCCCGGCATGACCGCCAGCCGGACCTTGGAGATCCCAGCCATGTCGCCCATCGCCCCGCCCCCGAGCAGGCGGTACATCGCCACGGTGTGTTCCAGCGTGGACGCGTCGGAGTCTCCCATCACGATCAGCGTCGGCGCGCTGATCTTGGGGATGTCGGCGTCCCAGGCGAACGTCGTCGAATCGAGCTCGATCAGCTTGCGGACGAAGGTCGTGAAGTAGTCCGGGTTCGGCGCGACCTCCTTGTAGGCCGCCTCGATCGGGCTCCCAGCGAAGACATCGACCGTCATGTTGGGCAGCATCGCGATCAGCTCGGGCTGCATGCCGTCGTAGCGGTACCCGGCCGAGATCGGCACCAGGGTGCGGATCAACTCCGGGTGGCGAATGGCGAGCTGGATGGCGGTCGCGCCGCCCATGCTGTAGCCGACCGCGTCGACCTGCGCGATCCCCAGATGATTCAGCAGGGCGGCGCAGTCATCGGCCATCGCCTCGTAGGTGATCGGTCGGTCGATATCGCCGGTCCGGCCGTGGCCCTGGAGATCGGTGACGATCACCTGGCGGCCCGCCGCCAGACCGGGCAGGAAGGGGCCGAACGTCCCGGTTGTCATATACGCCCCATGCAGCAGCAAGACAGGCGGAGCGTCCGTCGGCTCGCCGTGGATTTCGTAGTACATCTGGAGGCCGTTCGCCGGGGCGTACCCGGTGGAGGTGGGTTGGCTGGTAGCGGGAGTCGCGGCGTCGGTCACGGTTCCTTCTCCTGTCGCAATCGGGGTGCTCCCCGAATCGGTTTGGGCTTTTGCCCGCAAGGGAGCCGCCACGGCCGCCGCGGTGACCGCAACACGGGTCAGAAAAGTTCGGCGAAACATCTGAGAAACCCCTCGGCCGATGTCTGTAGACAACCCGGCCACGGTTTGGCCTGAACCGCGTCAGGCCTTGACCAGAAAGAACGCTTTCCAAAGCGGTCAGCAGTCAGGCGTCAGGCGTCAGTTATCAGCGACGTCGCCCGAGCCAATCGGCAGCCAGTCATCCCGAGCTTGTCGAGGAATCTCGAAGGGGACCAAGGAACGACGAAGCCCCGGCCTTCGAGAAGACGGCACGGTTCTCTCGGAGACGGCAGCACCATCAGAACGCCGTCTCCATCGAGATCCCTCGGCAAGCTCGGGATGACAGGGGGGCGGGACGGCATCGACACCCCTCGGACGCCGGATGCCGGACGCCGGTTGCCTGACAGCTAGAACGTCGGGGCCGGGATCGGGTCTGGGGCGGCGTGGAACGAGGAAAGGAGGGGCAGGAGCCACTCGTGCCGGTCGAGCATGCCGATGCCGAACGGGATGAAGTGGGTCGTGGCGGGCAGGATGGCGAGCCGGACCTTGGAGATTCCGGCCATGTCGCCCATCGCGCCACCACCCATCAGGCGGTACATCGCGACGGAATGCTCGACCTTGGCGTCGTCGGAGTCGCCGATGACGATCATGGTCGGCGCGGCAATCTGCTTGACGTCCTCGTCCCAGGTGAACTTGTCTTGGTTAAGCACTTTGATCTTTTCGACCAGGTTGGGGAAGTCCGCCGGGTTGGGGGCGATCTCGTTGTAGGTCGTCTCGAAGGGGGAGCCGGCGAACATCTCCGCCGACAGGTTCGGCAGCATAGCCACCAGCTCCGGCTGGGTGCCGTCGTACCGGTATCCCGCGGACATCGGCACCAGCGTGCGCACGACCTCGGGGTGGCGAATGGCCACTTGAATAGCCGTTGCACCTCCCAGGCTGTACCCGATGACGTCGGCCTGGTTGATGCCGAGGTGCCCGAGCAGCGCGGCGCAGTCGTCGGCTAGGCCTTCATAGGTGAGCGGCCGGTCGATGTCGCCGGTGCGGCCGTGGGCCTGGAGGGTGGGGACGATCACCCGCCGGGTGGCGGCCAGCCCGGGCAGGAGCGGCCCGAAGTCGGCGGAGGACATCATGAATGAGCCATGCAGGAGCAGGATGGGCGTCCCCTCCGCCCCGGGGTTGTGGACCTCGTAGTACATCTGGAGGTCATTCACCGGGGCGTAGCCGGTCTCAACCGGAGCGCTGGCGGGCGGGGTAGCGGTATCGGTCACGTGGTTTTCTCCTTTCGTGGTGATGATCGGATGCCGGGGGAACGCCCCCTAACCCCCCAGCCCCCTTCCCCCTGCTGCGGCAGGGGGAAGGGGGAGACGGCGCTGCCGGCCGCCCCTCTCCACCGCAGTGGAGAGGGGGTAGGGGGTGAGGTCTCCCTCCGTCATCACCTAGTCGTTCGGGGTTCGCGCAAATCGACAACCGTGCCCTACAGCTCCGCCAGTCGCCCTTCAAGAAAATGCCGCTGCGGCTCCCGGCGTGTTAATAGAGAAGGCGAGTTCGTGGGCGGCGCGGGACTTGTCCGTCTGGGCGAGGCGGCGGAAGAAGTCGGCCCAGGCAGAATGGGTCAGATGGTAGCGCCCGATTTATCCCGGGCGGAACGGGTTCTCGACCCGCAGTCGCCCGTCGAAGACCTGCCCATGCTGCAGATCCTCGGTCAGCAGCCGAGTTGCGCTGGCGACGAGAGCGGTCTCGACCACAAGCGCATCCCAGAATGAGATGCTCGCTGCCTCGACCCGATCCATAGCCCTCAGGATCAGCGTCACGTCGACCTGGACGACCGGCAGCTCGACGTGGGCGCGTACGATCTCCTTGGCATCCGGAGCATGGATATTCGCGGAGAGTTTTCGAGTAAGTGTCACGAATAGCTCTTGCAAGATCTGGGTGCTGATGACGATCTCGTGTGAGGCGATCAAGTCCTGCACCAGCGCCTCAGCTATGGCCTGTTTGCTCGGTTCGGTGTCATCGAGCCGGTAGACGAGGATATTCGTGTCGACGAACGATCGTGTCACGACTTGCCCACATCGCGGTCGTACAGGTCTTCGCGACGCCACGTAATGCCACCGCTACGCACGCCGGCACGCCTGGCGACTGCAAGTGCATGCTCCATTGCCCGCATCTGGCGCTCGCGGTCGTCCGCACCTCCGGCGTAGGAATCCAGGTATTCCCGCAGAAGCGCATTGACGGATGTTCCCTCTTCCAAGGCCTTGATCCGCGCCCGCTTCAGCGTCTCGGGGTCGACCGTTATGGTCAGGTTCGCCATGATCCCTCCTCGTGGAACACGGGATCAGTGTAGCACGGGTCGCCATTGGCTTCAGCGGTGGCCCGTTTCAATTTCCGCCAGTCGCCCCTCAAGAAAACGCCGCTCCGGCTCCTGTCGTGTTAAGGAGAGGGCGAGCTCATAGGCGGTCCGGGCCTCCGCCGTCTGACCCAGACGGCGGTAGAAATCGGCCCGGGCGGCGTGGGCCAGGTGGTAGTTCTCCAACTCGCCGCCGGCGAGGATCTCGTCGATCAGAGCCAGGCCTGCCGCCGGTCCGTCGCGCATCGCTACCGCCACCGCCCGGTTCAGCTCCACCACCGGCGAGGGAGTGTTCTGGAGAAGGACGTCGTACAGGCTGACGATCTGGGCCCAATCGGTTTGTTCCGGCGCGGCGGCCTCGGCATGGACCGCCGCGATTGCCGCCTGAATCGTGTACGGCCCAAACCGGCCCGACTCCAGCACCCGCTCGGTCAGGCGGGTGCCCTCCGCGATCAGGTCGACGTTCCAGCGGCTCCGATCCTGGTCCTCGAGCAGGATCAGATCGCCCTCCGCGGTCGAGCGGGACGCCCGCCGCGATTCGTGCAGCAGCATCAAGGCCAACAGGCCGACGGGCTCCGGCTCCGGCAACAGTTCCACCAGCAGCCGGGCCAGCCGGATCGCCTCGCCGGAGAGATCAGCCCGGGTGACTTCCTCGCCGGCCGACGCCGAATAACCCTCGTTGAAGACGAGATAGATCACCTGGAGAACCGTCTCCAGCCGTTCCGTCAGTTCCGCCCGGGCGGGCACCTGGTAGGGGATGTTGGCGTCGCGGATCTTCGCCTTGGCCCGCACGATCCGCTGGGCCAGGGTTGAGGGGGCGGTCAGGAAAGCGCGGGCGATCTCCTCGGTGGTGAGACCGCAGACTTCGCGCAGGGTGAGGGCGACCCGGGCCTCCGGGGCCAGGGCGGGGTGGCAGCAGGTGAAGACCAGGCGCAGGCGGTCGTCCTCTATATCCTCGTCGTTGCCGGCGACGAAGTCCTCGACCCCGGCGTCGACCTCCTGGGCCAGGATGCCGAGGGAGGCATCGAACCTGAGCCCGGCGCCGGATCGTGTCGATCGCCTTGAACCGGCCCGCCGAGACCAGCCAGGCGCGCGGGTTCGCCGGCACGCCCTCCTGGGGCCACTGGCGCATGGCGGCGGTAAAGGCGTCATGCAGGGCATCCTCCGCCAGGTCGAAGTCGCCGATCAGGCGGACGAGCGTGGCGAAGACGCGCCGCGACTCCTCCCGGTAGATGTCGTCCAGGAGGAGGCGCATGCGCGCGTCGTCGGGAGGGGCGGGACGTTGAGCGTCGGTTGCGGTCATGGGTGTCGGGCCCTCGTGTCGGCGTTGGATGCGGGTGGCGAGTCTGCGGGGCTGGCGGGGACGGGAGGTTTCCGGGACCATCGCAGTCGTCGTCATCGTGGGATCGTACTCCTCCGTGTGTCTAACGTCGCCGGCCGCACCGGCCGCTCCGCCGCTCGTCCACCGTCCGTAAGCCTAGTCGCCGATCTGCCCGGATGCCCCCACCGGTTCACCGAACCGGTGGGCGTTGCGCGCCCTGGCCTTGGCCGCCTCCTCTTCGCGGTTTTTCGGGAAGGTGATGCCCGGTTCGAGCGCGGCCAGCAGCCGGGCGGAAACTGCCGCGATCTCATCGATCGCAGCGTTGAACGCGGCCTCGTTGGCCCGGGATGGGGCGGTGAAGCCACTGATCTTACGCACGAATTGCACGGCCGCGGCCCGGACCTCGTCCCCGGTGGCGGGTGGCTCGAAGTTGAACAGCGGCTTGATGTTGCGGCACACGGGGCTACCTCCTGAAGACAAGCGACCTGCTCACGACTCGTCCGCCGTGGCAGATGCCTCGCGGGCGCGTTGGGCAAGGAGGAACGAAGGGTCGAATGACACCCGCCGCAGGATGGACGACGTCTCATCCAGAATTCGCCACACGGGAGCGATGTCAGCCAACGCCGCCCCACCGTCGTACGCCTCGCGGGCGGCTTCGGCGGCAACCAGCAAACTTTTCGCCGTCGTGACGGGGCAGGTGATCGCGGCGCCGTGGGCAGCAGATAATTCCGCCCGCAGTTCTTTCAGGGTGCGGGTGTGACCGGCGGGAATGGTCCGGACCACGGTGTCGACGTCACGGCCGTTGGGATAAAGCATGAGGTCGCTCGCCGTAAGGCCTTTAAATCGGCCTTCGCGCACGGGCCGGATCTCGGTCGGCGAGCTATCGAGGCGCTCATTCCAGGACAACGCGTCGGCCATGGCTTCCTCCGGGTCGCGGTCCGCCGGGCTCGGCAAGCGTGCGCCGAACAGGTGACGGTCTGGCACACATAGCATACCGCACATGAACGTACAGGACAAGTGTTCGCATATTGCCCTGCGATGATTTAACGGCAGTCTCCTGCGAATGTCAGACAGGGGCCTGGATTCGGAGAACGGATCTGGAAACGGCGCCTCCCGCCGTAGGGGCAGACCGGGCGAATGGCATGCTCCCTGGTCCCCATCCGCGTTGGCCCACCGACGCGACAGGCCCCACCGGGAGATCCCGGTGGGGCCTGTGCGGCTTGTACACGACTTCCGGAGGTTTGCTAGGAGAGGCCGCAGGCGGCCAGTTCGGTCTGGGCCAGTTCCCCGGCGTCGGCCATCACGGCGTTAGCGTCGGCGCCCGCCGAGTTGATATCGTCGGCCGCTGAATCAAGTTCGCCGTTCTCGGCCGCCACCGAGGCGTCGTCGAAGAGATCGGCGAAGGTCTGGAAGGCATCAGCAAACATGTCGCTCGCCTCCTGCAGCTCCGGTGGCGCCGACTCCGCGGTCTGGGCATCGGACAAATCCTGGAACTCGTCCGCCATCTCCGCCAGGCGAACCGGATCGGCCGTCTCCCGGTCGAAGGTCTCCAGTTCCGCGACCAGGAGGCCGATCGCGTCGAGGCGTTCCCCGGTGCCGGTCGCCCAAGTGGCGGCCAGGTCGCAGTCGATCTCTCCGGACGACCCGGCGGTGTCCGCGCTCTCGTCAGCCGTCTCGTCAACGGTGGAAGCCGCGGGGGTCGCATCGGCGCCGGTGTCCGTGTCCTCGGATTCATCGGTGGCGGGCGTCGCGCCAGTACCACTCGACAGGTCGGCCAAAAGCACCAGACGGTCGGAGGCGGGCAGGTAGACGACGTTTTGTATGCCGGCGCCGTTCAGCACCTGGAAGGCAAGCGCCCCGCTGGAGGTGTCACCCGGCGCAATCTCACCGGGCACATAGTCCGGTAGGGCCGCCATCGACGCTTCGGTGCGGGGCAGGTAGATCGGGCGGGCGAGAAAGCCCTCGCCGTCCTGGATCGCCACGGCGTTCGGGTCGAACGGGAAGGGCCGGTTGCCCGTGTTCTCGACGGAGATGGTCAGGACGACGAAATGGAAGGCTCGTTGCGGGGGTGTGTTCGGGTCGTAATCCTGAAATGGGTCTTCGATCGCCTCGACGGTGATCTCCGCCAGCGTGCCGCCCTCCAGCCCGACGAAGGGGACGGCGGTGCCGACGGATGGGGACCCGCCGTCGTCCTGGGCGCGGGCGGGCCCGCGCAGGATCGCGACCATAGCCACGACCAGCAAGACGACGAGAAGACTCCGGCCGATCCATGCCGTCCGCCCCTGCGGATGGCTTCGCTGCGCCACATGCTGGACCATGATGTGCCTCCTGGCGCGTCCGCGCCGGATGAGGTGAGCGGAATCTAGACGTCGATGCCGCACGCTTCGAGGATCGAATCGGAGGCGGTGCCGACCTCGTCGAGGAGTGCATCGGGTTCAGAGGTGTCAAGGCTGGTGAAGAAGTCCTCGACGCTGATGTCGTCGCCCGCCTCGGCCGCCTCGAGGTAGAGGTCAGCGTAGCCATCGAGGGCATCGGCCAGCAGGTCCGTCGATTCCTGCATCAGTTCGGGCGGGTCGGAGTCGCGCAGGTTATCGGCGGCCTCCTGGAGATCGGCGGCGGCATCTTCCAGGGTGTCGACGGTAATCGGATCTTCCGCGGCGACATCATCCAGGGTTTCGGAGAGGACGTCGAGCTCCGGGGTGACGGAATCGAGCCAGTCCTGGATATCGTCGCAGTCGTCCGCGGAGACATCGACGGAGGCGGCATCATCGCCGTCGTCGCCGGTGGAGTCATCGACGTCCGTATCGGAGTCGTCTGCGTCGGCGTCGGCATCACTGTCCGCGCCGTCCACGTCGGAATCCGAATCGGCGTCGGCATCATCGCTGGAGTCGCCGGAGTCAGCGGTATCATCCGCCGGCTCCACCTCACCGGCGCTATCGGCGTCTTCACTGGCCGGGGTGGCGGCGTCCTCCTCGTCGTCGATCGGGGGAGGCGCCCCTTCCTGGGTGAGATCGGCGAGGAAGAAGAGGCGATCGTAGGCCGGCTGGTAGACGACCCGGACCATGTCGGCGCTATCCAGCACCTGAAAGGCGACCACGCCGCTGGCGGTATCGCCCGGCGCGATCTCCTCATTGGGGAAATCGGGATCGTCCGCGATCTGCTCTTCAGTGCGGAAGAGGTAGGACTGCAGATAGAGGAAGCCGTCGGCATCCTGAAGCGAAACGCCGTACGCATTCGCCAGGTATGGGCGGACGCCGGTGTTCTCGACTTCGAGGTGAACCAGGACGTAGTGGTACGACGTGTCCGGGGGCGAGCCGGGATCGAAGTCCTCGTATGGATCTTCAACCTCGGTGACGGTGATCTGGGCGACCTCGGTGCCCTCGACCCCGATGATGGCGACGGGGCTGCCGACCGCGGGCGGGCCGTCTTCCCCCTCCTGAGCGAGGGACCGCATGCCGCGGCCCAACCCGATTGCGATCAGGGTCAGGACCACGACGCCGGTCAAGATCCGTGTTCTCATGCCGATCGTCCTCCAGGATTGCAAATCACGCCATTGCGCCGGCTCTTCCGAGGTGGCCGGTTAGCGGGCGGATCCTCCGCGTTGGTGGCTGGATGGTAGTGGGCCACCGGGCCGCTGACAAGAAATCGGGGTTAACTGCTGTAAATGGCCGCTTCGCGGGAATGCCTTGAGTGGACTGAGTGGTCTGACCAGTCAGGATGAGCGGGATTGATCGCGGGTTTTTGGGAGCGTCGGTGGCCCTAGGCGTCGCCGCGCACCTTGTCGCCCGGGGCTCACGGCCCGGGCTGAACCCGACAGCCCCTCCCGGGGCTAATACGACGTGCTACTAGCCTCGGAGAGGCTGTGATTTTTTGCCCGGACCAACCTTGGGCCGTGAGGCCCGGGCGGCAGCGGAAATGGCATGTCCCGTCCCAGCACCGCTCCCAAAAACCCGCGATCAATTCCGCAACCTCCATCAGCCCGCTCGGCCGCGGGACCCTGGGTTGACACCCAGGGCTGGGAACGACGACGCCTGCCCGGACGGTGTTGAAAGGCTCACGACGCCGGATAAAACCTGCTTGACCCTGTCCAAGGAGACGCGTTTCGGCCCCGGCGCTGCTTGTCGGCACGGGAAGCGGCAGACCTCGTCACGACCTAGGGCTACCCATACGGGAAGCACTCCCGTTCCCCGTTCGTCATTCGTCCGGGAAGCGCTTCTGCATCGCCAGCGCCCAATTGGCGTAGCCGCTCGCGCGGTACGCTGCCTGCGCGCCCTCGTTGTCGAAGCCGGTGATGAGCACGACCTCACTCGCGCCGGCAGTCCGCGCCGCCGCCTCAACCTCGGCGATCAGCGCGCGGGCCACGCCGCGGCGGCGAACCGGTGCGTCCACGTAGATATCGGTCAGCTCGGCGTACGGCTCGTCGCCCTGTAGGTGCGGCACGACTCGCAGACACGCAAAGCCGACCGGCTGCCCGTCCAGTTCGCCGAGAAAGGTCGTCAATACGCTCTGGCAGGCCAGCATCCGCGCGGCGACTTGCGCGGGCGTGGCCCCCATGCGGTCGAACAGGTCCAGCATGCGCGCCAGGTCCGTCGCGTCGTCTGGCGTGGCCGGGCGTACCGTTATTGTCGCCATCGGGCAAGCTCCACCTCTATGCCCCGGATGTGATAACGAGGCCTGGGAAGCAGGTACTGGGGTGAGACCAGCACACGCCCCGAGACATCGCGGGAGGGGCACGAGGCGGGGCACTGCCTGCGAAACAGCCCTCACAGGACTAATAGGCCAGGACTAATGTCGGCTCCCGTGCGGTTGGTCCGGCCCGCTTTTGGATGTCCTTCTAAGTAGAAATAGAACACTTGTTCTATTTGATCCAGACGCCTATCGCCGGGGACCCGGCGTGAAGGGAGCGCACCGTGCACTTCCCGATGTCGTCCACCGACCAGATCATGAGCGTTGTGCCTGGCACATCGTACCCCGTGGAGCGCACAGGCGTTGGCGGCCGCCTCGACGAACTGTTGGAGGAGACCGTCTCCCTGCTGATGCGTGCTGTCTCCAACCTCGGCGTACCGGATGAGGGTGCCGGCGACGCCTTCGCCGCGACGCCGGCACAGGCCGCGGGGCGGATCGCCACCGATGCCGCCCGCCTGACCGCCGCCGTCGCCCAACTCGTCCGCGCCCATCACCTGCACGCCGCGCCTACTCCTCAGTCGGTAAGCAACCAGGCCAACGCGGCCCTGGTCGCTTTGCTGACGGAGCTGGACGCGGAGGCAGACCAGGAGAGAACCAGACCGTGAGCGCCCTGCACGTCGAGCACCTCGAACACATCGGCCTTCTCGATTCTCCGGAGTGCCGCCTGAGCTCCGCCACACCTCACCCCCACGACTACGCCGCCGATCAGGGGACGCCGGCCGCTCCGAGCACTCCGAGCGAGCCGCGCCGGCCCATCGACCTCTCTCCTATCTCCGCCTACGAGATCGTCACCCGCCAGATGATCGAGGCCACCCAGCGCGATGTCGCGGAGATCAAGGGGCGGATCAACAACCTGATGGTGATGGTCTGCGGGGCGGTGCTGGTCAACATCATCCTGCGGATGGCGGGGCTGGGATAACGAGACGTGAGACGTGAGACGTGAGACGTGAGAGTGAGACGGCAAGACGGCTGGAAAAACTGCCGTCTCGCCGTCTCGCCGCTCTTGCCGCTCTTCCTCACGTCTCACGTCTCACGTCTCACGTCTCTGGAGGTGATTCCCCTGATATGTCCGTCATTCACTCAGATTGCCGGGCCGGCCAACCATGCCAATGGGGCCGAGATTCGCCGGGCTATCGCCGACATCGATACATACTCCCGGATCGCGATGCCCGGGTATCGCCTGCGGGCGTACCAGGTGGAACCGGCCCGGGCCATCGCCCAGAGCGTGCTCGCTCACGATGGCCGCCAGTTCGCGATCGTCTTCTCGCGGCAGGCGGGCAAGGACGAACTGCTTGCTCAGGTGCTGGCCTACCTGCTCACCCGGTCCGCCCTGCGCGGCGGCACCGCCGTGATCGCCGCGCCGACCTTTCATCCCCAGGCGGCCCTCTCGCGCGACCGCCTCCTGGCCCGGCTCGATCCCGGCCACAACCGGGTAACCAGAACATTCGTCGACTCCGCCGTCGATTGCGGCCTGCGCGACGGCTACGCGGTCACCCTCGGCCGCGCCACCGCCCGGTTTCTCTCTGCCGCGCCCGGTTCAGGCGCCCGGGGCCAGACCGCCGATCTCCTCCTGGTCGCGAACGAGGCCCAGGATATCCAGCAGGAGATCTGGGACGCCGTCTTCGACCCGATGGCATCGAACACCAATGCCACAACAGTGTTTCTTGGCACAATCTGGGACCGGGGCACGCTCCTGGCCCGCCAGATCCGCCATCTGGAAGAGGCGGAGCAAACCGACGGCGTCCGCCGCGTCTGGCGGGTCGACTGGGAAACGGTCGCCCAGGAGCTTCCGGCCTACGGCGACAGGGTTCGCGCCCGGATCGCCCAGTTCGGCCCGGAGCACCCCTTCATCCGCACTGAGTACCGGTTGCTGGAGCTGGATGGCGAGGGCGGTCTCTTTCCGCCCGCTCGCCTGGCCCAACTGCGCGGCAATCACCCTCGCCGCCACTCGGCCGAACCCGGCAAGCGCTACGCCCTCCTGCTGGACGTCGCCGGGGAAGAGGAAACCACCGCGAGCGCCGCAACCTTTCAGGCAACCAGCCGCCGCGATGCGACGGCCCTGACGGTGGTCGAGATCGACGGAGGGGGACAAGGCTGGCGCCTTGAGGGGGACAGCCCTAACGGGCTGAGGGGGAGAGGGGGAGACGGAAACTTACTCTCCCCCTCTCCCCCTCAAAGCGACAGCTTTGTCCCCCTCAGCCCCGCAGGGCTGTCCCCCCGACCCGTCTATCGGGTCGTCGACCGCCACGCCTGGACGGGGATCAAGCACGTCGCCCTGCACGATCAGATCGTGGATCTGGCCCGGAACGTCTGGCAGGCGAGCGCCGTCGTAGTCGATGCCACGGGGATCGGGGCCGGGTTGGCCGCTTTTCTGGCCGCGGAGCTTGGCGCACGGCGGGGAGGTTCCCCTCCGATCAAGGTGGTGCCCTTCATCTTCTCGGCGGCAAGCAAGAGCGCCCTTGGCTGGGATTTCCTCAGCCTGATCGATAGCGGCCGCCTCAAGGAGTACGCCGATGACGGCACGGAGGTGACCCGAACCTACTGGCGGCAACTGGCCAACACCGTCTACGACACGCCGCCCGGCCCGGGGAAGCCGCTCCGCTGGAGCGTCCCCGCCAGCCGTGGTCACGACGACCTGATCATGAGCGCGGCCCTGACCGCCGTGCTTGATCGCATCGATTGGCGACCGCGGCTTGCCCGCGGCATGTTCGATCTTCTCGGCAGGTTTGAGGAGGAATTTCCATGAACGACGACACCCCCGATTCCGGCGGCGACGACCTCACCGCCGTCCGCGACCTGGTCCTGCGCGCCCACCCGGACACGGTTTCCGAGCTGATTGCGGGCAATTCGATCTCCGCCCTGCTCGCCAGCGTCGAACCAGCCCGGGAGGCATACCGCCGCGTCCTCGACACGGCCCAGACGGCAGCCGGTGAGCCGGCGCCGGCGATCCCAACGGTCCCAGCCGTCCCCTCTGTTCCCGCGGGAGCGGCACCGGCGCTGGCCGTCGATCCGGACCGGCTGCCGTCGACCGAGAAGATCCGGCGGGGGCTGGCGGCGAGAACGACCTAGGACCTCACCCACTACCCCCTCTCCTCCGCAGAGGAGAGGGGCGTCTGGTAGCCACATTTCTTCCCAACTGACACCCCTTTCTCCCCCTCACGGCGCAAGCCGTGTCCCCCACAGCCCGTCAGGGCTGTCCCCCTCAAAGCTTTAGCTTTGTCCCCCTCCAAAGGAGCCCCGCACCATGGCCATGACCAAGTTGGAAGCTGCGAAGCTG
The DNA here is from genome assembly GCA_963849635.1 of uncultured Chloroflexia bacterium. GTDB lineage: Bacteria > Chloroflexota > Chloroflexia > Thermomicrobiales > UBA6265 > CAVRUD01. The sequence continues at coordinate 111,870 of CAWKIA010000032.1, forward strand.
ACGCAGGATCTCCTCTTGCGCGGCGTGATCGAGACCGTCGTGAAGGAGAGCGCGCTGCTTCAGGTGCTGCCCTTCATGGACGTCACCGGGACCGCCGTGACGTACAACCGCGAGGCGACGATGCCGCCAGCCGCTTTCTACGATGTGGGCGACACCTGGAGCGAAGCGACCCCGACCTTCACCAGCGTCACCGCCGCCCTCAAGATCCTGGGCGGCGACGCCGACGTCGACAACTACCTCCAGGCAACCTACGCAGATCCGAACGACATCGAGGCGGAGACGGTCGCCAGCCGGGCCAAGGCCGTCGGCCACGCCTTCAGCGATGCGTTCTTCAACGGCGATACCGCTGTCGACGCCAAGGCATTCGACGGGCTGACCAAGGCGATCCCGGCCGGGCAATCACTCTCCGCCGGCACGAACGGAGGTGTCCTGACACTCGACCTGATGGACCAACTGATCGACCTAGTCAAGCCCGGCAAGCCGGACGCCCTCTTCCTCTCGAAGCGAACCCGAAGGAAGCTCTCCAGCCTGCGCCGCTCCAGCGGCAACCTGCTCGAGACCGACGTCGATGCCTTTGGGCAGCGAGCCCTCTTCTACGACGGTATCCCTCTGATCGTCGACGACTTCGTCAGTGATACCCAGGTCCAGGGCTCTTCCGGCCCGACCACCTCCAGCGTCTACGCCGTCAAGTTCGGCCAGGGCACCGGAATCATGGGGCTGGAGCACGGCGGCATCGACGTCGAGCCGATCGGCGAGCTGGAAACGAAGGACGCGACCCGCACCCGAATCAAGTGGTACGTCGGCCTGGCGGTGTTTTCGGAACTCGGCGTCGCGCGGGTTCGGGGGGTGTTGCCGTAGGGATTGCCCCCTAACCCCCCAGCCCCCTTCCCCCCGCTGCGGCAAGGGGAAGGGGGAGGACGCGGCATCCCCCATACGCTCGTCATCCTGAGCTTGCGAAGGATCTTGGCCGCCGCGCGGCCTTTGTCGCCGACCCCGATGCTGTGTGGGGCCATAGATGCCTCGCGTACTCCAACGAGGACGAAGGCGCTCACGCGCCAAGATCCTTCGCAAGCTCAGGATGACGGCGGGGAGGGGCAGCGTGGCGGCTGGATGTTCGCCCGGCGCTCCTCCCCCTTCCCCTTGCCGCAGCGGGGGGAAGGGGGCTGGGGGGTTAGGGGGTAACTCCAAGGAGTCACACCATGCACATCATCTCGCCGGACGGCGCCGCGCCGCCCGGCCTTGCCGATTCCGGTCCTGTTTGGCCGCCGGGGATGGTCTCGGCGGCGGACCGCGAACGGTTTGCCCGGTATGCCGAGGCGCGGGCGTTCTATGACGGGGCGCAGTGGCTGGGCAGGCGGCGCCGGGGCGAGATCCGCCTCACCGTCAACTATGCCCGGGCGCTGGTCCGCAAGATCGCCAGCTACGTCTTCTCGGCCCCGGTCACCTTTTCTGTGCCCGCGCCGGCGCCGGAGGTGGCCGAAGCCGCTTCCCGGGCGGAACGGGCGCTGGCCCAGGCCGCCGCCGATCTCGATCTTGCCCGGCTGGACGTCGAGCTGGCGATCGAGAGCGCCATCCTCGGCGATGCCGCCCTGAAAGTCACCTGGGACGCGGCCGAGCGGTCGCCCGTAGTCGCGGCAGTCGATCCCGCCGGGCTGGTCGTTCACGCCGCGCCGGACAACCCGCGCCGGATCGAAGAGGTGTCCCAGTGCTACGGGCTCACCGGCGCGGCGGCTCACCGTCTCTTCGGTGGCGCTGGGTGGCAGGCGGGCATCTCCCTCGATCCGGACCGTGCCTACCCGGTCGTCGAAACGTGGACCGCCACCCGGTGGCGGACGACGGTCGCCGGCCAGCCGGTCCGGGACGAGGCCAATCCGTATGGCTGGCTGCCGTACGTCCTCCTCCCCAACGATCCCCGCGCCTCCGCCCTCTGGGGAAACTCCGACCTGAGCGACCTGTACGACGTCTGCCGCGAGTTGAACGCTCGCCTCAGCGTGATCGCGCGTGTGCTCGAGCTGTCAGGAGCGCCGATCGCGGTCCTGGAGAACGTCGATAGCTCGGAGGGGATCGCGGTCGGGCCGGGAGCGAAGTGGGAATTGCCAGAGGGCGCCAAAGCCTACCTGCTCGACTTGCTCGGCGGCGGCGGGGTGGACCTCCACATCAAATACATCGACCTCCTCTACCGCGCCATCCACGACCTGAGCGAAACACCCCGCACCGCCTTCGGCGATGCCGGCCGCGACCTCTCCGGCGCGGCCCTGGAAGTCGAAATCCAGCCGTTGATCCAGCAGGTCGGGCGCAAGCGGCGCGGCTGGGATGCCCTCTACCGGGCACGCAACGCCAGGATCCTCGACCTGCTGGAGCGCTTCGGCGGCGAGGACCTGGGCGGATTGCGCCGCTCGCAGGCGCTGTGGCCGAGTGTGCTCCCCAGCGACCGGGAGGGCGCCGTGCGCAACGCCGTCGCCCTAGTCGGCAGCGGCATCCAGAGCCGGCGCACGGCAGTCGCCTCCCTCGGCGGCGAAGACCCCGAGGGCGAACTCGCCCGCGTGATCGAAGAGCATCGAACGCTGCCGGCGGCGATGTAGCGACTCCGCACCCCACCACCCATCACCCATCACCGGCGGCGATCGGCCCGCCCAGAAGGGACGCTCATGCCCACCCGCATACAGATGCGAGCCCAGATCAGGACTCGCCTGGAAGACCTCGGCACCGGGACGCTCTGGGACGACCAGACGATCAACGACGCCATCGCCGCCGCCTTGCTCCGCTACGGCGCCCGGGCGCCAGGCCAGCGCACGCTGACCTTCGGTCTGGCCGCCGGGGCCACGAGCCACCCGCTCCCCATCCCGCCGGACGATCCGGACGGGATCGACCCGGCCCGGATCGTCCGTGTCCTGGACGAACGCGGCGAGATCGTTCCCCGGTCGCGCCCGGTTCCGGACGGCCCGGACACCGGCGGGCCGGCCCAAGCCACACTGCTCGGCGGGGTAGCCCAGGGCTGGCGTGTCTGGGATGGCACCCTCCTGCTTGAGCGTCCCGCCCGTGGTGGCGAGTGGCGGATCGAGCACCTCGGATCCCGGATGGCCCCGGCCGGAGACGATGCGACCCTCGATCTCCTCCCCGGCGACGAGGAGGCAGTGGCCGAGCTGGCCATCGGCCTCCTCCTACGCCGACGGATGGTCGAAGAGGCCAAGCGGGGCATCACCACCAACCCCGCTCTGGCCCGGGAGATCGATCGGGCGGAGACCGCCGCCTGGACGCTGCTCGACCGCCGTCGCCGGACCGCAACCGGCGGCTGGCTGACGTAAGGCGGCAAGGCGGCGAGACGGCAAGGAGACGGCAAGAAGTCTTCGTCCTGGCCGCCTTGCCGTCTCGCCGCCTTGCCGACTCATCGTGGAGGTGCCCCATGCCGATCGGCTTCAATCCCGGCGACCTGGGCGGCGGCCATACCGGCGAACTGCCGTCATCCCGGCCCGCGCCGATAACCCGCCCGCAGCCGGGGCTCGATGACATCCTCGACGAGATCGGGCGCGGCCTCTGGAATTGGGTCGCGGTCTTGACGCGCACCGTCACGCCGGTCGTGTGGACCCGCTGGACCACCGCTGCCGACGAGCGCACTTGCCCGGAATGCGCCCCGCTCGACGGCCTCGTCTGGCCGGACGGAACTGGTCCTGTTCCTCCCCTGCACCCGAGTTGCCGCTGTGCCCGGCTGCCAGCCTTCACCGAGTGGCGCACCCGGGAGACGACGGACTGGGAACTCCGGTGGTCGCCGGCGTAGCACCACAATCGTCTCGCCATCAATAGAACAAATGATCCTTTAGATCGCGATCCATCTTGGAGGCTCCCGGATGCAGATTCGTCGCCCCACGCTGCCTGTTTCAACCGGTTCTCCCGTTCCCAGGCTGGTTGCCCGCAGCCGCGGATACCCGTTCTCTCCCCCCGGCCCCGTCGAAATCGAGGCCCTCAACCGCGTTTCCGCCTACCTCCGCCGCGCCGGCAACGAGGTCGAAAGCCGCTCACTGTTGCCCGCCTTCGGCCCACCCTCCGGTTGGCCGGGCGGAACCGGGCCTCCAGAAGCCGACCTTCGCGCCTTGCGCGAAAGCCTGCGCGCGGCGGCCACTCTCTGCGAAGGCATGGCGGAGATAACAGACGCGAGCGGCGCGACAACCCAATCGAGCCAAGGGGCAGATGCGACGTGGAAACGGGAGGCAACCGGGTGATCTTCGACTACGAGGCGCGGGGCGACATAGCGCCGTCCGCTCGCATCGGCCCATTCCGCGATCCCGGCCGCCGTGGCCCGCATCCCGAAGGTGGCTTCGACCCGGTCGCCCTCCGCATCGGCGGCGAAATCCGCCGCTGGCGCCACCTGCGCGGCCACTCAGTCACCGGCCTGGCCCGGGCGGTCGGCGTCTCCCACTCCACCGTCTCCCGTTGGGAATCCGGCCAGCGCCGCCCCACCCTACCCCACCTGATCGCCCTCGGCCGGATCTTCGGCGCGGGCGCACGGACGCTCATCCCCGAATGAGTGGTGAGACATGAGTCGTGAATCGTGAAAAGAGTCGTCATCCTGAGTAGTGTGACTAGCGTTATTTGTCCGGCGGGAAGATGGGGTCAAGCGGAGACCTCCCTGCGGTGGCGGGTTGTTCCCGGACCCAACCCCATCCCCAACCTGACACTTACCTCTGGACGGACTACTGAGCCTGCGAAGGATCTTGGCCGTTTACGGCCTTTGTGGCCGACCGAAGCGTTGTGGTCTGGAACGAGCACGAAGGCGCTGTGACGCGCCAAGATCCTTCGCAGGCTCAGGATGACGGTTGCTTCTCGGCTCTCGGCTCTCCTCTCACGTCTCACGTCTCTGGAGAACACAATGTCCGCAACCACCGACGTGATCATCGCCGGCGCGGGGTACATGGTCGCGCCGGGTACCTATAGCCGCACACAGGACGGTCTTGCCGAGGGCCGCACCGGGCGGGTGGCCGTCCACGACTTCTTTGGCGGGCAACGGCGGGCGTACCAGTTGGAGCGGGACCGAAGTTGGGACGCTCCTGGCATCGGCCCTGCCTACGCCGGTCAGGGTGTCGAGCCCTGGCCCTTCGCCACGACCCACGCCGACGCCGTCATCGCCACGGTCACCACCATTCGCGCCCCCCATCTGGTCGCCGGGAACCACGCCTACCTGGCGGTTGGCCGCTTTCTCTATCGCTCCGTTGCCCTGAATGCCGGCTCCTGGGGCGATTTCACCCAGGTCGCGGATGTCGGCGCCGGCAAGACGATCACCCGGATCGTCTACTACCGGGGCGATCTTCTGCTCTGCTGCGGCACCGGCCTTGACGTCCAGCGCTTTGCCACCCCTGGTGGCCCATTGACCACCTTCAGCGCCGGACTGACGGCCAGGGTTGGGATCGGCTACGCCCGCCAGCTGGTTTACGGTGATCCCACACCCGGCAATGAGGAGATCTTGAAGCTCACCACCGGCGCCACACCGGATACCCGCCACCTGGACGCGCCGGTCGTCAATATGGGCCTGCATGAGGGCAAAGTCGCGATTGCCACCCGGAGCAGCATCTGGCTCCTCGGTGGAGAGGCCGACCCCACCACTAACACCTGGACGCAGGACCCGCAGCCCTTCTTCACTCACGGCGTCTGGAATGCCGACGACGATTTCATCTTCCTGCTCTCCTACGGCGGCCGGCTCTACACCTGGCTCGGCAATCAGGTCGTCTTTTACGAGCCGTCGGAGCCACGCCAGGGCTGGCGGGCGGCAGGAGTCGAAGGGCTTACCTGCCACGGGGCGACCGTCGCCGGGAACCTCCTCGTCGTTGCCTGCACGGTACGCACCGGAATGAGCGAACTCTGGGCCTTCGATGGCTCCGGCTGGTGGCTCCTCCTCCGCTCGGCCAATCAGAAGCGCGTCTGGCCAATGCACACCGGCGGCGCCGGGAATCTCGACCTGGCCGTCTTCCGCGACGGCTCCGCCTCCGTCACCTACGATCTCTTCCGCCTGGTCTGGCGCTCCGATACGCTCCACACCTATGCCGCCAGCGGCACCTACCTCTCGTCCCTGCTCGACGCGGGCGACCGCGACAAGCCGAAAGCATGGCGCAAACTCGGTGCGACCTTCGCGGTTCCGGAAAGCCGGGGAAACCAGGCCAGCACCGATCCGGTGACACTCACGCTGGCCGGCTCGGTCGACGGAGGCGCGACCTTCACCACCGTCGCGACCGCCACCCCGACCGACCCGACCGCCCGGACCCTCGACCTCGCCGGTGAGCTCGGCAGCGGCTCGGCCGTGGGCACCTTCCTCCAGATCCGGGTGCAATGGAGCGGCGTGGACGACTGGGCTCCGGTGTTGACCGGCATCTGGGCCGAGTACGAACTGCTCGATTCCCCGGCCCGCCGCCGCAAATGGCGTTTCAAGGTCCATGCCCGCGACGGCACCGTCGGGCGCGATGGCCAGATCGTGTCCAGCACCGGCCGCGAGCTCGCCGCCGATCTGTGGACCGCCTGGCAGGCCGGCCAGACCGTCGCCTTCCGCGATCTCGACTTCGACGCCACCGCCGCCACCTATCAGGCCCGCATCATCGGCATCTCCGAGGAGATCCCCAAACCATCCGATGCCGCCCGGTGGGGCGAATCGGTGATCTCGCTCGTGCTGGTGGAGACGTGAGATTCGAGTCAGCAAGGACGATTGTAGGGGCGCATGGCATGCGACCTCTTGGCGAAGTCGGCGTACCGCGGTTGTCCAGCGTCCGGCCGTGCCAAAGTCCCGCGCTATCGAGCCAGCATTGGATCGCCTCAGCCGGTAACTGGGCGCATGCCATGCGCCCCTACAGCCCCATGTCCGTTCCTTCCCGCCCCGCCTCAATCATTGCAGGCAGACGCACTCGCAGTCGTCCGTCAGAACTTGCGGCTCGGGACGAGAAACATCACACACGGCGCTGCCGGTCGTGACGCACGAGCAGTCGTAGGTCAGGAGATCCCCCTCCTCGCAGCCGATCTCACAGTCGAGCATATCGTTCTGGTCGCAGATCTGCTCGACGGGCTCGTCCGGCTCGTCGGCGGCGTCGGGGTCGGGCGGGGCGGCGGACCAGTCACCGATGTCGCCGGGGAGCGGTCCGGCGAGGAGCCCGGAGAAGGTGCCGCGGCAGCGGGCGACGTCTCGCTCACCTGCGCCGACAGCGACTAGGGCAGACGCCTCGTCCGCGTCGACCTCGATCCGGAAGGTCACGGCCGATCCAGTAGCCTGGCCGGTAACGGGAAGGGCATCGCCATCGTCGTCGCCCTCCAGGAGAAGGCTCCCACCCGAGACCTCGCCATCCGAATCGAGCGTGAAGCGCAGTTCCCCCACCCACTCGCCGCCGCGTCGCTCTCCCTGACTCGGCCCGAGGCGGACGGCCGCCCGGAAGTCCAGGACGCAGACATCGTCATCCTGCGCCGCCCGCGCCACCGCGACGTTCCCCGTTCGGCGGGCGATCCCCATCACCCCGGCAGCCCCGGACACACCGAGTCCCCCAATCGCCCGCCGACGCGAAAACCGGCGGGCGATCCCTCGCGAAAATCGATCGAATCGATACCCTTCCACAACTTCCCTCCTGCATTCGGCGTTCGGCGTCCGACGTTCGGTCTCCAGCTACCGAGTCACCCTACCGCACCCTAGTTCCCTATCTCTTCCCGAACACCGAACGCCGATCTCTCCTTCCCTCCTCCCCGTCTTCCCGTCTTCCGTCCTCGAAAGGACCCCCATGTCTGTTCCCAAACTCGCCCCCACCGCAACCGGGCTGGTCTTCGGCCGGGTGCCGCCGCCAGCGCGGCTGCGTGACGACTACATCGACAAGCCGGCCGGGTGGGCGGCGCTGGGGCCGCGGATTGTGCGCGGCGTCTGCCTGCATCGCACCCTCGGCGGCCCGATCGTGACCACCGGCGACTATTTCCGCACCTTCGACGCCCGCTTCGATGACGGCGGGCACGGCTGGAACGCCCTGACCGACTGGGGTGTCGGGCTGGACGGCACCGTCCTTCGCTGGAACGGCGACAACGAGCGCTCACCCCATGCCAACGGGCCGGTCGCTAACCCAGAAGGCGACGCCGTCGCCTTTCTCGCCCGCTACGGGGCCGCCGCGGTCAACCGCGACCTGGAGAGCATCGAACTCGAAGGCCTCACCTACGACAGCCCCGTAACCTCCGCCCTGATGGAGGCCGTGGTCGAACTCATCGCCTGGCGGATCGACCGGGCGATGATCCCCTGGCACATCTGGCCCCAAAACCGCGACGGTCTCCAGGCGATCTATTGGCACGGCGAGTTCGGCCCGAAGGATTGCCCCGGGCCGGTGGTCCGAGCTCGCACCGACGAGCTCATCGACCGGGTCCAGGCCCGGCTACGGGCCTACCAGCTCCAGACCGCCCCCGCTCCCGCCCGTCCGATCCTGCCGGGACTGGACGAGGCGCTCGCCCGGTCCTGGTTCGGCACGGTCGTCGCCGGCGGCCGGGCCTACACCTTCGACCCGACCGGCCCGGTCAGCCGCCTGTGGATAGCGCACGGCCGCGAGACCGGCTGCTGGCCCACGTTGATTGCCGTCGAGGCGCACGGCGACCGCCGCTACTTCCGCTTTGCCAATGGCTTCACGATCTGGACCGCCCCTGGCCGCGAAGCAGCGATTCTGCGAGACCAACCGGCCACCAACGCCAGGCCTGAGCGTCAGGTCGGGTAGACCGGCGAGGGATGCCACTCATGAGCGAATCGTTTGTGCTCTGGTCGACGATCGTCGGTTTCGTCCTGCCGCCCGTCCTGGCGGTCATCATGCAGGCCCGTTGGCGGCCGGAGGTCAAGGGGCTGGTCACGTTTCTCGCCTGCCTGACGGCCGCGACCGGCATCGCCCCCACTATCGAACGCGCAACCGATACCCTTATAGATCGCACTTGCACGCGCCTGCTACATTTCCCCGGCGATATCTACCGCCATATCTGGCGCTAATCAGCCATCCTTTCCAACGCCTCGTCTCTCTTCCTTCTGCCACTACCCGCCTTCCCGTCTTCCCGCCTCCCCCTCTCCCTTCCCGTCTTCAATCGCACCGCGCACATATCGGTAAGCGGCGATATCCTGACTGGCAGCGTTTTCGGTACGCGCACGCAGGAACGATCTCCCGAGGATGGGTAACCCGCGGCCGGAACGCCGGTCCGCGACGTGGAGGGGATGCATGCCGGTCTTTCGAAGCGGCGCCGGGCAGGCTCCGGCCTGGTGCGAGATGCGGTCGTTCGATATCGTCACGCTCCAGCCGGGCGAGTCGCATACCTACGAGCGCTCGGGGAAAAGGAGAAACTGATCGTCGGCCGTGGCGCGTGCAGCGTCCGGGCCGGATCGGAGACACACGAGGCGACCGAGGGAGCCAATCTGGATCTGACCGGAGATGGCGTGTTCGCGGTGGGCGATGTGACCGCCCCAACCACCCTCATTCGCATGTGCGGCGACTGGGGCGACGAATTGGGTGGCTCCGGCATCTTCGGCGGGCGAGCGTCGGACGATCCCAAAGATGTCGGCGATCCGGTCTCCTACCCGAAGAAGACCAACTTCGACTCGCCACTTCCACGACTGCGACGAGTACTGGATCTTCTTCGAAGGCCGGGGCGTGGCCGTCTCCGAAAGGAAGCACTACGAGGTCGGCCCCGGCGATTGCCTGGCCATCGGCATGGGCCACCACCACGACCTCCCGATCGTCACCGAGCCCGTCCGCGCTGTCTTCTTCGAGACGACGCTGGAGGGCCAGAAACGGCGGGGACATCTCTGGGAACACACCCACGGCCCCGCAGAGCCGCGGGCCGATCGCGTTTAGCTAGCTGGAAGCTGGAAGCTGGGATTCAGGAAGGGGAGACGGAGAACACCATGGTCTACCGCATGATTCAGGTCGGGACCGGCGGCATGGGCGCCGGCTGGTGCCGGAACATCCTGCCTCCGTTTGTCAAAAGCGGCCAGATTGAGGTCGTCGCGGCGGTCGATATCATCCCCGACCACTTCGTCCACGCCCAGGAAGGCCTCGGTCTCCCGGCCGAGAAGTGCTACACCGACCTCAACAAGGCCCTGGACGAAAACCCGGCCGACTTCCTCACCATCGTCGTCCCCCCGGCCGCCCACGAGACGGTGGTCGACGCCGCCCTGGCCCACAACCTCGATATCCTCTCCGAAAAACCCATCGCCGACTCCCTGGAGGCCTCCGTCCGGATCGCCCGCAAGGTCCGCCAGGCCGGCAAGAAGATGGGCGTCACCATGAGCCACCGCTTCGACCAGGACAAGACGACCTTCCGCGAGGCGCTGCGCTCCGGCGAGTTCGGCCCCCTCGACTACCTGATTTGCCGCTTCACCTGCGACAACCGCGCCTTCGGCGCCTGGGGCCACTTCCGTCACAAGATCCCCGACGCCCTCATGATCGAAGGCTCCGTCCACCACCTCGATATCCTGGCCGACTTCGCCGGGGCCAAATGCGACACCCTCTACGCCCAGACATGGAACCCGTCCTGGGGCGAGTTTGAGGGGGACTCCCAGGGACTCGTCGTCATGCACTTCGAGAACGGTACCCGCGCCTTCTACGAGGGCGCCAAAACCAACGCGGTCGGCCTCAACGGCTGGAGCCACGAGTACTTCCGGGCCGAAAACCGCGATGCCACTTTGATCCTCGACCACCGCGAGGTCAAGCGCCTCGACCACAACGACGAGACCCGCCAGACAAATATCCTCGAAAGCTCCGGCGCTGAAGTGCCACTGGCCGAGCGCCCCCACTGGGCCCACCGCTGGCTGACCGAGCAGTTCATCGACTGGCTGGACGGCGGCCCGGAGATGGCCACCAACGTCGAGGACAACCTCCAATCCATCGCCCTGATCTTTGCCGCCATCGAGAGCAGCCGCACCGGCCAACCGGTGAAGGTCCAGGAAATGCTCCAACAGGCTATCGATGCAGACGCCGCTGAGGCCAATGCCTAAAACCAGCCCCGAGTCCCGCGGCCTGCTCCCCCTTCCTCCTTGTCGCAACCGGGGGAAGGGCCGGGGGGTAGGGCGGCTCTGCAAACGCGGCGCGCCTTGTTGCGCCGGTCTAGCGGCTCTACGCTTGACGGGCATTCGGTGCAGAGCATCACCATTGGGGGGTAGGAAGCGAGGATGGAGCCGTATCGACTTTCTGTGGAGCACGCCGAGGCGGCCGGGGACCTCATCGCAGCGGCGCTCTTTCCCTCGGACCTTGCAGCCTTCGTAACCCCGGACCCTGCCCGGCGGGCGCTGCGAGGGCCGCTCTCCTTCGCGGCGATGACGCGCCTCGTGGTACGCCACGGCGTGGCCGTGGCGTACGGAGCGCCGCTGCAGGCGGTCGCTCTGTGGCTGCCCCCCGATTCGGAAGAGCCAACGGAGGAGGATCTCGCGGAGGTCGGGATGCAGGCGGCCAGGGCCCTGATGGACGAGGGAGAGGCGGAGCGGTTCGCGGCCCTCACCCGCCACTTCGACACGGCGCACGAGAGGGCGATGGACCGGCCGCACTGGTACCTGCCCTTCCTGGCGGTCGCCCCGGAGCATCAAGGGAGGGGGGCGGGGTCGATCCTGATGCGCTACACGCTCGATCGGGTGATACCTGCTGACGTTCCCTGCTACCTCGACACGGCGGACGAGCGGAACGTGCCGTTCTACGAGCGCCTCGGCTTCCGCGTCGTGGGGACCGGGGTGGTGCCCGGCAGCCAGATCCCGACGTGGGCCATGCGGCGGGGGTGAGGCGGCAGGCCCGAGTTCGATCGGGAGAGCCCTGTGGGGCATCGCCTTTGCAGACATGCTGTTTCCCAAAACAGGAGTCCACCATGCCAAAAACAGCCGTCATCATCGCCGCCCTCGACACGAAGGGCGCCGAGGCCGCGCTGATCCGGGACGTGATCGCGGCCCGGGGCGTCGACACGCTGATCGTCGATGTCGGGGTGCTCGGTGAGCCCACCATTCCGGCCCAGGTCAGCCGGGCCGAGGTCGCGGCGGCCGGGGGCGACGACCATGCCGAACTCGTCCGCACCGGCGACAAAGGCCGGGCAATGGCGGCAATGGCCCGCGGCGCGGAGGCAATAGCCGCCCGCCTCTATGCCGAAGGCAAGCTGGACGGCATCATCGGGCTCGGCGGCTCGGCCGGCACGACCATGGCCAGCCGGGCGATGCAGGCTCTGCCGGTGGGCGTGCCCAAGCTGATCGTCTCGACAGTCGCCTCCGGCGACACCCGCGCCTACGTCGGTTCCAAAGACATCGCCATGCTCTATTCCGTCGTCGATATCGCCGGGATCAACAGCCTCTCCTCCAAGATCCTCACGAACGCCGCCGCCGCTATCGCCGGGATGGTGACCGCCGAGGCGCCGGTGGTGCCGGAGCGCCCCTTGCTGGCCGCCTCGATGTTCGGCAACACGACCGCCTGCGTCGATCGCGCCCGCGCTTCATTGGAAGACGCGGGTTATGAGGTCCTCGTCTTCCACGCCACCGGCTCCGGCGGCCAGACGATGGAGAGCCTGATCGCAGACGGCTTCATCCAGGGCTCGCTCGACCTGACCACCACCGAGTGGGCGGACGAGATCACCGGCGGCATGTTCAGTGCCGGTCCGAGCCGCCTCGACGCGGCCGGTGCCGCCGGCATCCCCCAGGTGATCGCCCCAGGCTGCCTGGACATGGCCAACTTCGGCGGCCCGGACACCGTCCCGGAGAAATACCGCAACCGCAAGCTCTACCACTGGAACCCCAACGTCACCCTGATGCGGACCACCCCCGAGGAGAACGCCGAGCTGGGCCGGATCATCGCCGAGAAGGCCAACGCCGCAAAAGGTCCAGTGGCAATCCTTCTCCCACTCAAAGGCGTCAGCCAGCTCGACAGCCCCGGGGGAGAGTTCTGGTGGCCCGAGGCGGACGAAGCCCTCTACGCCGCCATCCGCTCCGGCGTCCGCCCGGACATCGCCGTCATCGACCTGGACGCCAACATCAACGACCCCGAATTCGCCGACCGCGCCAGCGCGCTATTGCTGGAGATGCTGAATAACCGCGCCTGACCCGCACGACAGCCTGCGTTCGGCGTCCAGGAGAATCACCGTCGCACCCGCCACCCTGTCATTCCGAGCTTGTCGAGGAATCTCGAAGGGCGCGTGGCAACGAGGAAACCTCGGCTTTCAAGAAAATGGCATCGTGCTCTCTGAGGCGGCGGCACCATCGAAACGCCGTGTCCCTCTAGATCCCTCGACATGCTCGGGATGACAGGTTTGCCGGTCGCACAAGGGTTGCGCTCTGATGCCAGACGCCAGACGCCAGACGCCAGACGCCAAGCATCCAAGGAGGACTCCATCCCATGCGCTACACCCGAGCAGAGGTACTGGCCCGCCTCCAGGCCGAGATCGACGCCGGCCGGCCGGTCATCGGGGCCGGAGCCGGCACGGGCATCTCCGCCAAATTCGCCGAGGCCGGCGGCGCCGACCTGATCATCATCTACAACTCCGGCCGCTTCCGCATGGCCGGCCACGGCAGCCTGGCCGGTGTCCTCGCCTACGGCGACGCCAATCAGATCGTGCAGGAGATGGGCGAGCGCGAGGTCCTCCCCGTGGTGAAGGAGGTTCCTGTCATCGCCGGGGTGATGGGCACCGACCCCCTCCGCCAGATGCCGGTCCTCCTCCGCCAGCTCGATGCCCTCGGCTTCTCTGGGATCAACAACTTCCCGACCGTCGGCCTGATCGACGGCCGCTTCCGGATGGAGCTGGAAGCGACCAACATGGGCTTCGGACGGGAAGTCGACATGATCCGCACCGCCCGCGAGATGGGCTTCTTCACCGCCGTCTACGTCTTCAACCCGGACGAATCCCGTGCGATGGCAGAGGCTGGCGCCGACTGCATCATCGCCCACATGGGCCTGACTGTCGGTGGCTCGATCGGCCTCGACCGGGGTGACGCCATGGGACTGGAAGATGCCCCCGCCGCTGTCCAGGCCATCGGCGAAGCCGCCTGGGCAGTGAACAAGGCCGCGATCCTCCTCTGCCACGGCGGCCCGATCGCCACCCCAGAGGACTCCGCTTACGTCCTCGCCAACTCCGACGCCGTCGGCTTCGTCGGCGCCTCCTCGATGGAACGCCTCCCCGTCGAAACCGCCATTACCGGCACCGTGGAGGCATTCAAACAGGCATCGTTCCGAAAACCTATGGGATCATGATGTCGAGGACACGGAGTTTGGATGGGCCGGCCATGTTCATCTTGTAGGGGCGGACCGATGTGTCCGCCCGGCCTCAACCCCCGGCGTTCCGGGGTCGAAACCTTGGTTCCCAATGCGGTATCCGGCGGGTGTCCATCGGGCGGACATATTGGTCCGCCCCGACGAATCTAACCATTGTTGCCCGATCGATCTGTTCGACCAAATTACCAGGAGACCCCCAATCATGCCCCAAGCCGCCGATCTGACGGCAATGCTCATCACCGGAGGAAATCGCTGGCGCTTTGCCGATCCCGCCGGATCGCCCCTGGAGGCCGTCGGCAACATCATCCACGTCGATTTCTCGCCCGCGGTCTCCACGGTGGATCGGGAGACGGCGTTCGATGAGGCATTGCCCCAGGCCGACATGATCGTCGTCGCCCCCTGGCTGCGGGAGATGCCCGCCTTCACCCCCGCACGGTGGGAACGGGCGACGAAGCTCAAGGCCATTGCCGGCACCTTCGACATGCGCTTTGCCCACTGGATCGACCCGCGCGATGCCCAGCAGCGCGGCGTCGCCCTGATCGACACCTCCCGCTCGATGACCCCGACCGTGGCCGAGTTCGCGGTCGCGATGACCCTGACCGTGCTGCGCGACATCCCGGCGGCGGTCCAACTGGTGCGCGAGGGGACATGGTCGCCCGAGGGCACCTGGGACCAGTTCGGCTTCGTCTACGGCGACCTGACCGGCCGCAAGGTCGGCCTGGCCGGTTTCGGCAGCATCAACAAGCGCTACGCCGAGCTGATCTCCGGATTCCAATGCGCCGTCACCACCCACGACCCCTTCGTCCCCGACGAGGTCCTGACAGCCGCCAATGTTGCCCGGGCAAACTCGCTGGTTGACCTGGCGGCCGGCAGCGAGATCTTCGTCGTCGGCATCCCGCCAACCCCCGCCACCGAGGGGATCATCAACCAGGCGGTGATCGACGCCCTGCCGAAGGGCTCTATCTTCATCCTGGTCACCCGCATGGCCGTGGTCGAGCAGGAACCCCTCTGGCGCCGCGCCGAAGCCGGCGAAATCCGAGCCGCCATCGACGTCTTCGCCCCGGAGCCACCCCCCGCCGACGCCTCCTTCCGCACCAGCCCCTACGTCATCCCCACCCCCCACATGGCCGGCAACACCTACTACTGCCACCGCCGCTGCTTCACCACCGCCTGCACCGACGCCATCGCCGCCCTCACCGGCACACCCCTCACCTACGAGGTCACCGTCCGCGACGACCAGCTCTACCAGGGGACAGCGAAGCCGGTAGCGTAGCGACACGAGACGGGAAGACGGGAAGGACCGACCAACAACGACGTCCCGGGATCTCAGCCAAGTAACCTGTCATCCCGAGCTTGTCGAGGGATCTCGAAGGGCGCGTGGCATCGAAACAGGTCCGCCCTCCGAGAAAACGGCATCGCGTTCGCGCACTCGGTGGTGCAAGTGGGACGCTGTCTCAATCAAGATCCCTCGACAAGCTCGGGATGACAGTGTGTCGGGACGGCATCGCCTCTCCGCTTACTCGTCTCCCCGCCTCATCCTCCCATCTACCTCAGCCCCTAGCCGCGCCACGATCTCCGGCAGCGCCGCGATATCGGCGGACGTCGTCCGGAAGTTGACGATGCAGGCCCGAAGATAGAAGACGCCATCGATGACGGCGTTGGAGATGAATGCCTCGCCGCTCCCCTGGATCCGGGTAAGGAGCGCCGTATTCAGCCTGTTCAGGTACTCGGCATGCGCCGCCGCGTCAGTGCACAGATCGGCCGGGATGTAGCGGAAGGTGGCGATGCTCAAGCCCAGCGTCCGCGCCTCGAAGCTGGGATGTTCCTCGATGTGGCGAAACAGCTCGGCGGCCAACGCGATGTCCTCGCCGATCATCCGGGCGTAGCCGCTGCGCCCCGCCTGGCGCAACGCCAACCAGACCTTCAAGGCCCGGAAGCCGCGCGAGTTCTGCGGGCCGTATTCGTAGTAGTTGATCGGCTCATCGGCCGGGTTGTCGAAGTGATAGTAGGGCGGGTGGTAGCTGAAGGTGTCGCGCAGCGCCTCCCGATCCCGCACCAGCACACAGCCCGCTTCAAGCGGCGCGTAGAGCCACTTGTGCGGGTCGATCGCGATCGAGTCGGCCTCGCGCAGACCGCGGAGGTCGTCCGGTGTCCCCGGCGCGGCCACGGCAAATCCGCCGTAGGCCCCATCGATGTGGAACCAAAGGTCACGGCGGCGGCACAGATCGGCCATTGCCGGCAGGGGATCAACCGCGCCGGTGCTCAC
Organism: uncultured Chloroflexia bacterium; assembly: GCA_963849635.1. Classification (GTDB taxonomy): domain Bacteria; phylum Chloroflexota; class Chloroflexia; order Thermomicrobiales; family UBA6265; genus CAVRUD01. The sequence goes on from CAWKIA010000032.1 coordinate 128,340, forward strand.
CGATCCGGCCGTTCCCACGACAAGGAACGGCTGATCCCCGGCGGTGAGGTCCGCCTCGATGGCCCGCTCCAACGCGTCGACGTCCATCCGCTGGTCGCCGTCAGTCGAAATCCAACGGATGGAATCAGTCCCCAATCCCGCGAGGTCGGCCGCCTTCTGCACCCAGGTGTGGGTCTCGGCCGAAGCATAGGCCCGTAGCGGCCGGGCGCTCGCCACACCAGCGACCCGTACCCCTGGCGCCTTCGCATGCCGGGCGGCCAAGAACCCGACGATGTTGGCCATATTGCCGCCGCTAACGAGCAGCCCGCCGCAATCCACCGGATACCCGAGCAGCTCGGCGATCCAGCGAACGGTCTGGGCCTCGATCTCGGTCCCCATCGGCCCCAGCCCAAATCCGCCCACATTGGGGTTGATCGCCGCCGCCAGCAGATCGCCCAGAGCCCCGATTGGCGCCGCCGACGAGGTGATGTACCCCCAGAACCGCGGGTGCCCGTTGAAGAGCGAGTGGTCTCGCAGCAGCTCGAACGCCTCGTCAATCAGCACGGCAGGGGCGCTGCCATCTTCCGGCAACGTGGCGTCCCCGAGCGCAGCCCGGACCTGGGACGGCGTTTCTCCAGGGGCAACAGAACGATCCGGCAATTCCGTCAGGAACCCGGCGATCCGGTCAACGAGCGCGTGCCCAAGCGCGCGGAACTCCTCGGGATGCATATCGAGCGGCGCGGCACGCTGGTCCGTGGCAGGTGGGAGGAGGGAGATCGTCACGAGATTGCTCCTGGCTGGCCGAAACACGATCGTTTCGCTGATCCCAAGGTATCGGGATCGCCGGAGCCCAGCATCGGTAACCTTGCCGATTTCCCCGCGTCCCTCCGCCCAGAATGACGTAGGTCACGGTATGGGGTCTATCCCTATCTATAGTGAGAGGCACCAGGAATTTTCCTGGTGCCTCTGCTGCCGGTCACGCTGTCCTTCAGACCTTCAGACGTGGTACTGGATCACGTGAGATTGTCTCGCCAGGAGTGCTTCGGGCGCCACCCCAGGACTCGCGCGGCCTTCTCGATAGCAAAGCCGCCGCCGTTGCCGAGGATAGGCGACCGGAGTTCCGTCTCGGGCAGATAACGGGCGATTAACTCTTCGGTCGGCGGTCCACACAGGGTATCGCCGGCGACGATGTTGAACGCCTCCGAGCCAGTGAAATCAGCCTCCACCGCGAGACGGCAAGCGGCCGCCGCATCGCGTACGTCGACGTAGCCCCAGAGGTTGTACTTGTGCCCAGAGGGATCGACGGCACCCTCTGGGCTCGCCCCCGCCAACTCCTCCGGCAGCGCGATCCAGTGAAACCGCAGGCAGGCGATCGTCATCCCCGTCCGCCGGTGGATCATCGCCGCCGTGCGCTCATCGACCTCCTTGGAGAGACCATAGGGATCATGGACAAGGAAGGGATGATCCTCGTCCAGGGGCGCATACAGCGGGCCGAACGGCTTGTTCGTCCAGGCCATGCCGTACGCCGAAACGCTCGACGCGATCGCCGCCCGCTTGATCCCCAGCAAGGAGGCAGAGTGCAGCACGGCAAACGTCGATTGCGTGTTATTGCGGAACACGACCTCGTCCGCATGCCCATACGGCGACGGGATCGCACCGAGGTGGATCACGGCATCGCAGCCGTGCAATGCCCCCACGACCTCCCCGACATCGGTCAGATCGGTCTTGATGAACCGGACCGGCGCGCCCTGAGCATCCCCCGACGGCGGCGCCTGATCGGCATTGATCGCCTCGTGCCCATGCGCGACCAACTCCGCGATCGTCGCCCTGCCCAGGCGCCCGCTACCGCCGGTAACCAGGACCTTCATCTATGTTCCTCCACCGCCCTGGGCGACGTCTCCCATCACAAACCACCTGTAGGGGCGCATGGCATGCGCCCTATACCCGACCGCAATGCCACGTTTCTGCCAACCCGGCCCCACTAGACCCACGCCGGGGCTGGGCGACCGGGCGCATGCCATGCGCCCCTACAGATCTACGCGCCTTCTCCAAACCCTACATTGGTCTGGACGCCCTACAGAACGCCGAAGATCCGGTAGACCTCGTCGATCGGCATCCCGGCCGCCAGGGCCTCGCGCTCCTCGTTCTCCTTGGCAAACGTCTCCTCGACGCGGAGCAGCACCTCATCAACCAGATGGGCCGGGATGAGCTGCACCCCGTCGTTATCGCCGAAGATGAAGTCTCCCCCGGTCACCGCCACGTAATGGTGGGTATGGCCTGGCAGGTAGACCGGTTCGCCGACCTCAGTCACGATCCAGCCACCGAAGGCATTTGGCCGCGTCCCGAAGGAGAACATCGGGAAGTCCGGCATCTTCAGGACGTACTGGGTATCGCGGCAGTTGCCCGCCAGCAGCATCCCCCGGCAGCCGTGGGCATAGGCAAGCTGGCAGCTCATCTCGCCGAAGTGGGCCGGCTGGTTGTCGCCGCCACAGTCGAAGCAGAGGATCGAGCCAGGTTCGCCTTCCGCCACCGCCCGCATCATCCGTTTCTGCGGGTGGCCGCCCTCGGCCTCCCACTTCGCCTCCTGCGCCGCCCGCTCCTCATCGGAGATGTGGCGCTCCACGACCGAGTGCAGCTTGATCGGCAACGCTCGCCCGACAAGCTGCATCCCCTGCCGCAGCGCGACGAACTTCTGCGAGAAGACCGTATTCGTCACCCCCAGATGCCACATCGCATCGGAGACGCTCCCGCCATACCCCGCCCGCTTGTACCGCTCGATCCGCTCCAGGTCGGTGATATCCAACGTCCGAATCTGGTTCTCTTTCACGTTTCCTCCTGCAATGACGTGTCGAAACGAGGGGGACAAAGCTATCGCTTTGAGGGGGACACGGCTGACGCCGTGTGGGGGACAGCCCTGACGGGCTGAGGGAGGGGGAGCGGGCCGGGTACGATCGTTGTAGGGGCGCATGGCATGCGCCGGCCGCCAGTCCAGACGCAACGACATCGCCCCAATCCCAAGCACATCCCCTCTCCCCCTCAAAGCGATAGCTTTGTCCCCCACAGCGGCGTCAGCGTCAGCCGTGTCCCCCTCGTCTAGGCCAGCTTGTCCACCGCCTCCATCAGCCCCTTCGTGTACCCGATCGCGTAGAGCCGGCCCATCTCCTCGTAGCCGGCTGGACGTTCTCCTCGCCGGCCATCGTCGGCACGTGGTCGACCCGCATCGGGCCGGTGTAGCCGACATCGCGGTAGGCCCGGATCGCCTCAACCATGTCGGTCGGGCCGTTGTCGTGGAAGGTCTCGACGAAGTTGTCCGGCGTCCCTTCGGTGTCGCGGAAGTGGACGAAGTGGATCTGCTTCTGCCCCCCGAAGTGGCGGATCGCCGCCGGGATATCGACGTTCATGCTGGAAAACTGCCCTGGCAGAAGGTGATGCCGTTGTTCGGGCTCGGCACCATGTCGATCACCCGCTGGAAGGCCTCGATGTTGATCAGGATGCGATCGACATCCCGGATCGGCGAGAAGGGCGGATCGTCCGGATGGACCGCCAGCTTCACCCCCGCCTTCTCCGCCACCGGCACCACCTTGCGCAGGAAGATCTCCATGTTCTCCCAGATCTGCTCGGCCGTGACCCGGCCGTGGGGCGTCGGCGGGGCGTCCTTCATCAGGGCGTGGTCGTAGCCCATGAGCAGGGCTCCCCCCGGCCCGGGGTCGGTGAACGAGGTCCGCAGCGGGCCCATGGACCGCCATGAAGTTGTGGCACATCACGGGGATGCCGACCCGGCCCATGTTGTCGATCAACTCGCAGAAGCGGTCGATCTTCTCGTCGCGGTCCGGCCCTCCGACCTTGATCGACTCGATCAGGCTGTACGGCGCCGACTCGACCACCTGCAGATCCAGCCCGTGGTCGCGAAACCGCTGCTTGATCGACATCAGCTGCATGTAGTCCCACGGCGGGGGCATATCCGGCGAATCCGGAAGGGTGCAGACCGCCGCCGTGACGCCCACCTGCTGAACCAGCGTCCACAGCCGGTTCGGCTTGTACGAGAGCGCATCGGCGAGGGTCATCTGCCAGGGCACAAGAACACTCCTTTCGAAGACCGAGAGTCCAAGTCCGAGTCTCGAGTACCGAGTGCGAGAAAAACGTTCTCGGCACTCGGTACTCAGACTCGGCACTCGGCACAGAAACTCCGGCAAATCCACCCGGACAAACCTGGCCCGGAGCAGGGTCGCGTCCGCGTAGACATCCTCGACCCGGTTGCTGTTGACGTCGTAGGAGATGAGCAGTTCGCTGCTCTTGGTGAACTGGGGATGGGCGTGGGCGTTGTAGACGAAGATGGTGCGCCGGTCCGGCTCGGTCGCCCGGTAGAGCAGCCGGTCGCGCACCCACGGCCCCTCGGGCGTTGTCGCGAAGAAGGCGACGATATCGCGCCATTCCCCCACCGTCAGGGTCGTGTCGATGGTGATCAAGAGGTAACCGCCGCGGACGGGGATCACGCTGAACTCCGTCCCGACGTTCCCGGTCATGATCCGGGCTGAGCGCCCCGGCTGGTCCGACCACCCCTCGCCGTCGAAGAAGACCCATCGGCCCTCGAGAGCACCCCTTGGCACACGGGCCAGGTGGGCGAACTTCTCGTAGTGCCGGTCCTCGACGCCGTAGATGTAGGTGAATTCCGGCGTCTGAAGGAGCGCGGCGCCGTAGCGGATCCCGTTGCGCACGGGAACCTGGCGGATCGACTCCACTTCGAGTGACGGCAGGCGGAGCCTGGCGAGGTCAGTACCGGTCCAGTCCCAGTCCCAGTACTGCGAGCCGTGCCGGAGAAACTTGAGCAGGAAGACGTAGAGGACATCCCCTTCGACCATTCCTCCGGAGAGCCAGTACCAGGAGGAGCCATCGGTCGGGGTGAAGAAGGCCCGCGGCGCGGAGGGCGAGCCACCGTGCAGGGTAGTAAGGGTGTCGCCGTCCTGGACCACGAGCGAGTTGTGGATCAGCGGCTGGGTCGCGGGCCGGGTGCCGTCCTGGTTGACCGGCCCCAGGAAGGTGTCGGAGAAGAGCCAGACCGTCCGCCCGTCCGGCAGCGGCACCGAGCAGGTGCTGTCCCCGCCAGACCAGCCGAACCAGCCGGACCTAGTCCCGGAGGGACTTCCGTCAGGTAGCCCGGGACTTTGAGTCCCTCTAACGAGGGGCGGCGAGGAGGTGTGCCCACCTCTGTCAACGGCCTTCGGCGTAAACAGATCCCAGAACGCGGTATCGACAACAGCATTGGCGCCCGCCACAGCCGACTGCGCCGCCGCCGCCTCCTCCGGTGTGGACCGTGCCTCCGGGCTGCCGAGGGTCATTGCCAGGCTCCTGGGCTTCGTGCATGGGTCGGCGCGTGACGGGTCGCGGTAGAGCGGCCAGCCGGGCGAGACATTCCGCGATCCGGACTGCCGCGTATGGCCGAAACACGCCCCACCGGTGTCGTGCCGGACGAGTTGTCGAGCCGCGCCCAAGTTGACGACCACATGCCCCGCCGATATATTAGGTGATCAGATCACTAGGTGTACAGACCAATAACCGCGCATCGTTTCGTGCACAACGCGGTTCGCCCCCCTCTATCCGACCGTCGCCCCAGCGGTTGATCGAGGGAATGGCTTTGGCCCAAGGCGTCCTGCCCAATCGCTCCAATCTGACCGTCGTCGTCTCCCAGGAGATCGCCCGGATCGTGCGGGAGAACGGCCTCGGACCGGGCGACCGCCTGCCTACCGTGAAAGAGCTCGCCGAGACCTGCGGCGTGGCTGTCCCTACGGTGCGCGAGGCCATCCGCCGCATGGAAGCTCTCGGCACCCTCGAAATCCGCCACGGCGCCGGCATCTTCGTCCGCTCCGGCCAGCCCAAGATGATGATGGTCCACCCGGACTCGGACGCCATCGACAGCCAGGTCATCCTCGATCTCCTCCAATCCCGCCTCCTCATCGAGCCCTACCTGGCCGAGCAGGCCGCCCAATCGCCCCGAGGTGAAGCGACGGCCCATCTCGGCGATCTTCTCCGCCAGGCCGAGGGCTACCTGGGGACCGACGACACCCAGCTCCGCCGGGTCAACATGGCCTTCCACGCCGGCATCGCCCACTGCTCCGGCAACGTCGTCCTGATGCAGGTCATGGAGATGCTGATCGATCTCTACTCCTCGGAGCAGTCGGTGATGCTCACCCTCGCCGACCAGCGCGAGCAGGACCACCGCGAACACGTCGCCATCTACGGCGCCATCCAGCAGGGCGACGCGGAGCGCGCCAAGGCCCTGATGACGGAGCACATCATCAACGCCAAAGACCTCATGACGGCCAAGCTGGCCATGGCCTCCCACGCCCGCAAGGTCAGCTGGCTCAACACACCGCGCCCCGGCGAACGAAACCGAGGCCGCGGCCAGGCACCGGGGTCAGTGCCGCGCCCATGACCGTCTCGATCCTGGGCGCCGGCCACATCGGGGACAAACCGTAAATGGCCTATGTCCGGCGAACCTCGAAACGCCGCAACAGGAAGGAGGAAACGATGCTGTCGCGGGACGACCGGGATCGCCGGGCCAGCCGTAGAGACGCCAACCATGTTCTTAGCCCTGGAAGGGCTTCGTCTGGCATACCCGGGGTTTCAACCCCGCGGGTCTCCGCCCCGGCGTTCAGATCAGAGACACGTCGGCCCGGAACTGCAACACCGGACACACTCCTCTATCGCCGCGTAACGACGCGCAGTGGCGCCACCGGGCAGGCCCGGGGCCCTTCGATGACGATAGGGGGCACCATGGACGACATCCGGGACCGCGAGAATCGACGTTCGCCGCAGCTCTCTCGACGTGATGCCCTCCGCATCGGCGGGGGCCGCCGCCGCGGCGGGTGCGCTCTGCCTCCGCGGCGTTGGCGCCCAGGATGCACTCCCGGCGTCAGCCCGCGGCCGATCAGGGCTTCTTCCCCTCCCCAATCGAGGGCGTGCCTGACGCCTGGTACCGCTACCCAGATCCCTACACCACCGTCACCCAGACGCCCGGGTCCGGCAGCGAGGTCAGCATCGCGTACCTCACCGACCTCCGGATCAAAGAGCGCGGCGAGAACCAGTACTGGCAAGAGTTGGAGAACCGGCTCGGCGTCACCCTGGACATGACCTTCATCCCGGGGGCCGCCTACGCCGAGCGGATGGCGACCATGATCGCGGGCGGCGAGTTCCCGGACATGGTCTTCCTCCTGGGGCTCCTCTACCCCCAGATCTCCGAGTTCAAGATCCAGGGCGCCTTCACCGACCTCACCCCCTTCCTGGACGGTGACGCCCGCTCCGCCTTCCCGAACCTGGCCGCGGCTCCCTCCTACTCCTACGAGAACGCCAAGCTCAATGGCGCCCTCTACGGCGTCCCCAGCCCGACCTCGCTCCAGCCGAACGCCCTCTGGTACCGGGGCGACTGGCTGAACGCCGTCGGCATGGGCGCCCCCGACGAACGCCGAAGAGTTCCTGGCAGATGGTCACCGCCTTCGCCGAGAACGACCCGGACGGCGACGGCCAGGCCGGCACCTACGGGACCTCGTTCGAGCGCCTCGACGCCATCTCCCAGCGCTTCATCCACAGCATGTTCCGGGTCGGGGCGGAGGGCGACGGCTGGATCGTCAACCCGGACGGCACCTTCACCCACGCGATCGAGACGCCGGAGTTCGCGGCGGCCCTCGAGTTCCAGCGCCGCGTCTGGGACACCGGCGCCTGCCACCCGGATTCGCTGACCCAAACCAGCAACGAGATCCGCGAGCAGCTGATGGCCGGCACGACGGGGTCCGGCCCGAACGCCTTCATTCTCCTCAATCTGATCCGGACCGAAGCGGCCAAGATCAACCCGAACGCCGAGATCTTGGGCCTTAAGCCGCCGGGCCACGACGGCGGCCAGGGCGTGGCCTACAACATCTCGGGCTGGTTCGGGGAGTACGCCATCCCGGCGCCGAAGGGCGGGGACGACGCCCGCGTCGAAGAGTTGATCCGGATCACCGACTACTTCGGGGCGCCGTTCGGCAGCGAGGAGTACACCTTCCTCAACTACGGCATCGAAGGGGTACACCACGAGGTCGCCGACGACGGCAACCGCATCCTGACCGAGGCCGGCACGAATGAGGTCTTCAAGCCCGGCCTGGGCGGACTGAACGTCCTCTACAGCCCGATCCGGGACGAGATCAAGTACATCCAGGACCTGATGGCCCAGCAGACCCAGCAGGGCCTCTTCTCCCCGACCGTCAACCTCTACTCGCCCGCCTCCGCCGAGAAAGCCGGCGAACTGGGCCAGCTCTACACCGACCGCAAGATCGCGATCGGCACCGGCCAGGACTCGATGGAATCGCTGGCCGACTGGATCGAGGAGTGGAAGAGTCGCGGCGGCGATGAGATCCGCGCCGAATACGAAGCGGCCTACGCGGCGGCCCAGGGCTAGGTCGGCGGTCAGCGGTCGATAGTCGCCCCAGAGCCCCCTAACCCCCCTGCCCCTTCCCCCCGCTGCGGCAGGGGGAAGGGGGAGCGATCCCGCGATCTCCGGCCGGTCTGTCACGGATCGGAGGCGATGTCGCCGGACACCCCTCTCCACCGCAGTGGGCTAGGGAGAAGGGGGGCGGGGGTGAGATCCGTTCCAGAAGGTTAGGGGCCCCCCTTCCCCGCCGCAGGGAAGGGGCGCTGGTCGGGCGTAAATCCATCGATCCACCATCACTACCACAAGGAGGTTGTCACCATGCTCAAAGACCTTGACGGCAACCCGCTTTCCACCCACGTCAACCGGCGCGACATCCTCCGCATCGGTGGGGCGGCCGCGGCGGCGGGCGCCCTTTCCATCCGGTCGGTTGGCGCCCAGGACGCCACGCCCGGAGCGCCGGCGGCCAGCCCGGCGGCCGACACTGGCATGTCGCCGTCGCCGATCCCGGGCGTACCGGACGCCTACTGGCGCTACCCCGATCCCTACACGACCGTCACGGCCCCTCCGGGCAAGGGCGGCACGATCAAGATCACCTTTCTCTCCGAGGCCCAGGTCAAAGGGCACGACGACAACGCCTTCTGGCAGGAACTCGAGAAGCGCATCGGCGCCAGCCTGGATATCACGCTGGTGCCCGGCGCCGGCTATCCCGAGCGGATGGCGACCATGGCCGCCGGCGGCGACTTCCCCGATCTCCTCTACCTCCTGCCCCTGCTTTACCCGCAGCTTGAAGAGTTCATGATCCAGGGCGCCTTCGCCGACGTCACCCAATACCTCGATGGGGACGCAAAGTCGGCATTTCCGAACCTCGCCCTCTTCCCCGAGCACTCCTGGACGAACTCCAAGATCAACGGCGTGCTCTGGGGCGTGCCGAACCCGACCTCCCTCAACGCCAACGCGCTCTGGTACCGGTCGGACTGGCTCGATGCCTCCGGTCTCGCCGTCCCGACCAATGCCGCCGAATTCCTCGAGATGCTCCAGCGCTTCACCGACGGCGACCTGGACGGCTCCGGCTCGCAGGACACCTTCGGCACGGCGTTCGAGCGCCTCGATGCCGTCTCGCAGCGGTTCATCAACGGCATGTACCACGTCCCGGCCCAGGCCAACGTCGCCGAGGGCTACGACTGGACTGTCAACTCGGACGGCTCCTTCACCAACATGATCGAGACGCCCGAGTTCCGCCAGGCGCTGGAGTTCGAGCGCCAGGTCTGGGCCGCAGGAGTCTGCCACCCGGATTCCCTGACCCAGACGAGCAACGAAGTCCGCGAGCAACTCATCGCCGGCACGGTCGGCTCCGGCCCGAACGCCTTTATCCTGCTGCCGCTCATCCGCAGAGAGGCGGCCAAGATCAACCCGGATGCCCGGGTGATGGGCCTGATCCCGCCGGGACACGACGGCGGCGAGGGCGTCGCCTACAAGATCCGCGGATTCTTCGGCTCGTGGGCACTGCCTGCCTCCCTGACCGGAGACGACGCTCGGATCGAGGAGTTGCTGGGGGTCACCAACTACTTCGGCGCACCGTTCGGCAGCGAGGAGTACATCTTCCTCAACTTCGGCCTCGAGGGCATCCATCACACCGTCAACGACGACGGCTCCCGCACGCTGACGCAGCAGGGGACGGAGGAACACTTCAACCTCTCGCTCGGCGGCCTCAACGTCCTCTACAGCCCGAACCAGGAGGAGATCACCTACGTCCAGAGCCTGATGGCCGAGCAGGTGCGGATCGGCATCACCCCGGCCACGATCGGGCTCTACTCACCGACAGCCAAGGCAGAGGCCAGCGTGCTGACCCAGCTCTTCTCCGACCGCAAGATCGAAATCGCGACCGGACGCGCCGACATGAGCGCGCTCGACCAGTGGATTGAGGACTGGGCGAGCCGTGGTGGCGAGCAGATTCGCACAGGAGTTCGAGGAGGCGTACGCGGCCGCCCACGGCTAGACGCAATCGGGTAGCGCACGCTGGGCGGGGCCGGGATATGACGCGGCGCCGCCCGTCGTAGGGGCAGACACGCCGGACTGCCCGACGCACGATCGTGTCGGCGCGGCTCCGGCCGCGGACCGGTTCGGGCATCGCCGCTACAACGGGCATGCCTCCCTGGGAACTCGATTCCGCTCTCGTTCAGGGAGTTCTGTTCTATGTGCGCTATGCCCCCGGCGGCCCTTCGTCCCCCCGGGCGACCGTCGCGATTCGGTCGCCGCCACAAGGGCGGGCAACCGCTCAGTCGCCGCATCTGGCGCGATCGCTGGATGTACGCCTTCATTCTGCCGGGTGTCCTCTATTACATCGTCTTCATCTATATCCCGCTCGTCGGGAACCTGATTGCCTTTAAGGACTACTCGCCGTTTCTGGGATTTGAGAAAAGCCCGTGGGTCGGGTTGGACAACTTTCGCGCGATCTTCGATGACCCTGATTTCAAACTCGCCCTGACGAATACGCTCAAGATCGAAGCCCTTCAGCTGTTCTTCGCCTTCCCCGCTCCCCTCGGGCTGGCCTTGCTGCTCAACAGCATGGTCAGCGACAAGACGAAGCGGGCGGTCCAATCGATCGTCTACCTGCCCCACTTCCTCTCCTGGGTAATCGTCATCTCCCTCTGGCAACAAGTCTTCGGCGGGGTGGGATTCATCAACGGTGTCCTGCGCGAGAACGGCATGGACACCATCAACATCATGAGCAACCCGGATTTCTTCAAGCCGCTGGTCGTCCTCCAGACGATCTGGAAGGAGTGCGGCTGGGGGACGATCCTCTTCCTGGCCGCCCTGACCAAGATCGATGTCCAGCTCTACGAGGCGGCGGTCATGGACGGCGCCAACGGCTGGCGCCGCCTGCGGGATGTCACCTTGCCGGGCATCAGCTCGGTGATCGTCCTGCTCCTGATCCTGCGGCTGGCATTCGCCCTCTCAGTTGGCTTCGAGCAGTACTACCTGCAGCGCAACGCGGTCGGCCCCGGCGCGGCCGAGGTGTTGGACACCTTTATCTATTTCCGGGGCATCCAGAGCGGCGACTGGGGCTTTGCCGCCGCCGTCGGCCTCGTCCGCGGCGTCGTCGCCGCCATCCTGATCGTGACGGCAAACTGGATGGCGAAGCGCTTCGGCGAGGAAGGGATCTTCTAGATGGCGACAACTCGGCCAGTCCAGCCGGACGCCCTCCGGCGCGACTATCCCAACGTGGCGACCCGCCGGCCCAAACGCCGCTGGCTCCCCAAGCCCAAGAAGCAGGCGCCGTGGATGGAAGATCCCCATCCGCTGATGGTGATCGCCAAGTCGATCGTGCTCGCGTTTATCGTCCTGGTGATGCTCTTCCCGTTCGTCAACGTCATCGCCACCTCCTTCTCCTCCTACGAGGATGTGCTCACCAGCGGCCTGATCCTCTTCCCCGCCAACCCGACGCTGGATGCCTACCGGGTGGTCTTCGACGACGGTACCGTCCTGCGGGCGTTGCGGGTCAGCGCCCTGCTGACGATCTTCGGCACCGCCGCCCAGCTCATCGCTACGACCTCGATGGCCTATGGGCTCTCCCGTCCGAGCGTCCCCGGCTCGCGCTTCGTCCTCATCCTGGTGCTCGGGGCGATGCTCTTCTCCCCGGGGCTCATCCCCAGCTTCTTGCTGATCAAGGAGCTGCACCTGCTCGACCAGTACCCCTCCCTGGTCCTGCCCGGGCTGATCGGAGCCTTCAACCTGATCATCCTGCGCCAATTCTTTATGAACCTGCCCCAGGAATTGCTGGACTCGGCCCGAATCGACGGCGCCTCCGACCTGCGCGTCCTCCTCACCATCGTCCTGCCGCTCTCCAAGGCGGTCCTGGCGGTCGTCGCGCTCTTCTACGCGGTCGGCCTGTGGAACTCCTTCTTCAACGTCATCCTCTATATCAGCAGCCCCGAAAAGTGGACCGTCCAGGTTCTCCTCCAGCAGATCGTCCTCGAAGGGACGGCCCTCAACCAGGCCTCCGTCATCGACCCGAACCGCCCCCCGCCACCGCCCAAGACGGTCGAGATGGCGGTGGTCGTGATCGCGACCATCCCGATTCTGATCGTCTACCCCTTCCTCCAGAAGTACTTCACCCGCGGCGTATTGACGGGGGCGATCAAGGGGTAATGACGACTGGCGTCCGGCGTCTAGGGTGAGCGTTGCCCACCACGACTCGTCATCCTGAGTAGTGCGTCCAGGGGTAAATGTCAGTCGGGGGGCGGGGTCGGGGCCCGGAACAACTCGCCGTCGCAAGGAGTCCCGCTCGACCCCATCCCCCAGCCGGACAAATAGCGCTGGTCACACTACTGAGCCTGCGAAGGATCTTGGCCGCCGCGCGGCCTTTGTGGCCGACCGCCACGGAGCGGATTGGAACGAGCACGGAAGGCGCTGACGCGCCAAGATCCTTCGCAGGCTCAGGATGACGTCGGGGTGGGGAGACGCGGCGGCAGGACAAGACACGAAGCCGGACACCTTAGATACGGAGCACCAAATGCCAACCCACACCCTCGCACCCAACCGCACCCTTACCTTCACTCCCCTCCTCATCTCAGGTGACAGCGGTCCAACCCAAATCTGCCACCTCAGCGTCACCGATCTCCCAAACGCCGCAACCGGCACCCTGACGATCCGCCGCGACGGCGCCGAGTGGTCATTCCCGCTCGAACTCCCATCAGGAGATTCGACCCACGAAATCCAACTGCCCGAAGCAACAACCGAGACGACCGCCCTGGTCGAACTCGTCCTCGGCGATCAGACCAGCGCCCGAGAGATCCCCTGCGGCCCTGTGCGCCGCTGGCAGATCTTCCTCGTCAACCATTCCCACACTGATATCGGCTTCACCCACACCGCCGCCGATGTCGTCCGTGTCCACGACAAGAACCTCGAACGAGCCCTGGAGTTCACCGAGGCCACGGCAGACTGGCCCTGGGAATCGCGATACCGCTGGACCGTAGAATCGGCCTGGCAGATCCAGAACTACCTGAAGTACCGGCCGGGCGACCGCGAGCGGCTGGTGCGGGCGGTCCACGAGGGCGTCGTCGAAGTCGAAGCCCTCTACATCCACTCCTACTTCGACCTCCTCAGCCGCGAACAGCTCGTCCGCTCCCTCTACCTGGCCCAGGAGCTACGGGAGACGCTCGACATCCCAATCACCTCTGCCATGATCTGCGACGTGCCCGGCTGCGCCTGGTCCCTGATAGACCCAATGGCCGCCGCCGGGGTGCGCTACCTCGGCATCGCTCCCAACAACTTCCTGGCCCCGTTCCACGCCATCACCGACCTGAAGCGGCCCTTCGTCTGGGAAGGCCCCGCCGGCAAGCGGATCATGGTCTGGTACACCGACGATCCCTACTGGGCCTACATCGAAGGCGCCCGCCACGGCTTTTGGACCGGCCTCGATGAGGTCGAAACCAAGCTCCCGGCCAAACTCGACCAACTCCAGGCGGATGGTTACGCCCTCGACATCCTCCAGATCCAGACCGGCAGCGACAATCGCCCCCTCCGCCTCCTGCCCGCCACTATCGCCCGCGACTGGAACCGCAAGTACGTCTCCCCCCGCCTCCGCCTGGCCACCCCCTCCGAGTTCTTCCGCGAGGTCGAAGCCGGCTGGATGGACCGGGTCGAGACCGTGCGCGGCGAATGGCAGAGTTCCTGGTCGCAAACTTCGATGCACTACCCGAAGGAGGCCGCCGAGAGCCGCCGCAACCACGGCACCCTCGACGCCTGGGAGCGGCTGGCCGTCGCCGCCGATCTGCTCGACGAGGCCTTCATCTACCCTGGGGAGGAGATCGCCGCCGCCTACGACGCCTCCCTCCTCTTCGACGAGCACAGCGGCCCCAAAGGCATCTGGCGACCGCGCTCCGACGCCGAAGCCCTCGCCGCAATCGAACAGGGTTTCGAGATCTTCCAACAGGCCACCGCTCCGGCCCGGTCCGGACTCTCCCGGGCAATCTCGGCCGCGACCGGCGTGCTGGCCGGCGGCGAGACCAACGAGATCGTCGTCTGGAACCCACTTGGGCGCACCCGGGGCGGCCCCGCCGAAGCCGATGTCCCGGCGACCTGGATCGCTGATGACACCGTTGTCGTCGATGCCGCCGGTCTCTCAGTCCCGTTCGAAGTCACCGGCAGTGGTGAGACAGTCACCGTCCGGTTCAACGGAGCGGACATCCCTGCCATTGGCTACCGGCGCTACCGCTTCACCCAAGGTGGCGCTCTTTCCTCCGACGGCCCCGCTATCGCCAGCCGGCGCGAGGTCGAGTCAGAGGCTCGCCTGGAGCGCGGACCCCTCTCGGTCGTCCTCAACGCGAACGGCACGATCACCTCCCTGACGGACAGCCGCTCTGAGACCGATCTGGCCGGGGGATCGAGCAACCAGCGGCTGAACGCCCTGGTTCGCTACCTGCCCGAGCCGCACGGCCCCGAGCCAGGCGGAGACTTCAACGCTGCAACCAACCTCTACGAAGGGATTCCGGTCAATGGCGCCGAGATCGCCAGCGACCCGGTCGAATCCAGCCCGATCGTCGTCGAAGAATCAGGTACCGACATCCGCGCGACAGCCCGGTCCGTCTACGCCGGTATCTACGAGCGCACCGTAGACATCCGCCTGCACGAGGATTGGCTAGAGATCCGCAATCGCCTCACCTGGCTCCAGCGCCCTCCCGACAACGAGATGGTCTACGTCCTTTTCCCCTTCGCTCTCCCCAAGCCCCAGGTCCGCCACGCTGCCCAGTACGCCATCGTCGACCCCCAGACCGAGACACTCTCCGGCAGCAGCCTGGATGCCTTTGCCGTCCAGGACTGGATCGACCTCTCCGCCAACGGTAGCGGCGTCACGATCAACTCGGGGGATCTCCCTCTGGTCGAGTACGGCGGCATCCACCTTCAGCACTTCCTGCGCCGCCTGGAGGTTGCCGAGGGCACGCTGGCCTTCAAACTGGGATCAGGCCGCGTCCTGCCCCCCAGTGGCGGCGATCCCTTCGGCCAGGGCGCGACGGTCGCGGCCCGCTTCGCCATTCGCCCTTACGCCGGCGCGTTCGATCCGCTCGCGGCCACCCGCTTTGGCGAGGAGCAGGTGCTTCCCCTCCAGGCCCACGCCCTTCCGGCTCATCAACCAGGCCACTGGAAGGAATCCTCCCTCAGCCTCATCGACCTGCAAAGCCCCACCGCCATCCTCACCGGCCTCAAACGCGCCGAACGGGCGGACGGCCTGGTGTTGAGGATCTGGGAAAGCGCCGGTCGCCGCACCCCCGTCTCCCTCGCCTTCCCTCACCACGAACTCCTCACCGCCTGGTCCCTCACCCCCATCGAAGGCACCATCGGCCGGATGGACGTGCGCGACGGCCGGATCGAATTCGAACTGGGACCACACGAGTTGAAGACATTGCGAGTGGTGCTGGGGAGGTAGGGTGGGAATCGGCGTCCGGCGTCCGGCATCCGGCGTTCGCAATTGAGTATTCGGTGTCCGGTGATGGGCGTTCGGCAATAGGCGACGCGTTGTCGCCCCGGCACCACCTGTCATCCCGAGCTTGCCGAGGGATCTCGATGCAGACCGAGTACTGTCGATGCCCCGGCCTCAGAGAATACGGCACGGTTCTTTCGAAGGAAGCAGCGTCGTCGGAACGCCGTTCCCCTCTAGATCCCTCGACAAGCTCGGGATGACGGGGAACAGGGATGGCTCGGGTGACACTCCGGACGCCGAGACGCCGGACGCCGGACGCCGGACGCCGATTACGCGCTATGCCGGCCCGGATCGGAAGCGGCGGCCGAAGCGGTGGGAGATACCGAAGATGCGTCGGACCCACGAATCCGGGTAATCTCAGCCACGCTGACGCCATAGCGCCAGGCCAGGGCAACGTCGGTCTGGGCCGGCGCCGCGGTCCGGATCGCCACCTGCTCGGCATCCGTCAGGGCCCGCCAGCGCTCCCGCCGGGTCTCGGCTTGGGGCTGCGGTCTTGGCGGCGCAACCGTCCCCCGCGCAACTCCACGGCTGGCTGCACCCGCGCAACGAGAGCATCGCGTCGCCCCGGCCGATATCGGCCGCTGACAATCTGTACAGAACGCAATTGATTTCGAATGCGGCACAGGCAGTGCGCCTCCAAAACGTAAACCGGTAACCGGGGCGACTTCTGTTATGAGGATACGGTAGGATGGGTTCAGAATCTATGGGAGAAAGGTAGCACAAGGTCTAGGAGGGTCCTACGCTTGAAGGAGAACTCCTGGAGTCACTTTCCCCATGAAATCAAGGATTCTTCGGCGCATGGGGTGCAAACGGTACCCCAATCAGGATACGTTAGTGCCTGCGTGAATTGTGACAATACAGCGGGTTTCTCGGTGGCCATGTCGCATACCGAAGAATCATCGGCCTTGACCGCCTGTCACCTCGTCCTCTGCATATATTCGAAAATTGCACCGTGGCCGCTGAGTTTGGTCACGGTGACACTCTTCCTACGTTTGGGCCATTCGGCGGGAAGCCGGGTTAGGCCAATCAGCCAAAAGTCCGGGGCCACAATGTCTGGTCGGTGCTAGCCAGACAAGACTACGAGTCAGAGTACCGTATTAACGGCACCGGGAACCTAGACTTTACGGACTGGCGGTGCGTCTCAATGCTTGCCCGGTTCCGCGGCCAATGCCGGCCGACCACGAGTGTGCTCACCAACCTTGCGTTGCCGCCTTGGGGTTCTCAGTGATCGAGACCGTCCCGCCGTCCGTAACCCGACTGCTCGATCCGGTTGTCCGCCTGCGCGAGAGCGAGGAGCGCCTGCGCCTGGCGCTCTGGGCGGCGCGGATGGCGACCTGGGAGTGGGATATCCCCACCAACCGCGTCAGCCTCACCGGCACCCTGGGCGCGATCACCGGCCTGCGGCCCGGCATCCATGACAGCCCCACCGCCGACCTCTACCCAAGCCAAATCGCCAACGTCCATCCCGACGACCGCAAGCGCGTGGCCGCCGCCGCCCGGCGCACCATCGAAACCGGGGCTGATTACGCCGTCGAGTTCCGGGTGGTTGGCCGCGAGGGGATCGTCCGCTGGCTGGCCGATCAGGGCCGGGTGCTGGAGCGGGACGACACCGGCCGGGCCCGCCGCGTCGCCGGTGTGGTCATGGAGATCACCGACCGGCGGCGCTTGCAGGATCAGCTCGCCCACCAGGCGACACACGATCCCCTGACCCAATTGCCAAACCGAACCCTCTTCTACCAGCGCCTTACCGAGGCCCTGGACCCGGACCGCCATCGCCCGGACGGCGTCCCCGCCGCTGCTGTCCTCTATCTCGACCTCGATGGCTTCAAGGAGGTCAACGACCGCCTGGGGCACGAGGCCGGCGATCAACTCCTGATCGCGGTCGGGGAACGCCTCCGTGGCGTCCTCCGCCCGGGCGATACGGCCGCGCGCCTGGGCGGCGACGAGTTCGCCGCCGTGCTGGTGCCCCCGGTCGACGGGTCAGACGCCTCCACCCTGGCCAACGCGGTCGTCTACGCCCTGACCGAGCCGTTTCAGCTCGACGAAGGACGGGCCCGAGTCTCCGCCAGCGTCGGGATCGCCCTCGGCGTGGCGGGGCAGGACGACCCCGACGCCGTGGTCCGCGCCGCCGATTCCGCCCTCCGCGCCGCCAAGGCAGCGGGCAAAGCGACCTTCGCCATCTACGAGCAGATCAATGGAGCCCCGGCGGACCTGGTCGACCTGCTGGGGCCATCCTCAGTGATTCGCCGGATACAGCCGGGGTTCGTCGTTACCACCGCCGTCGAAGAGTGGGACGGCCGGACCCTGGCCGCCGACCTGCGCTACGCCGCCGCCCGCAACGAGTTGCGCCTCGCCTTCCAACCGGAGATCGACCTGGCCACCGACACAGTCGTCGGCTTCGAGGCCCTGGTACGGTGGGAGCGCCCTGGCGTCGGGTTGCTCTATCCGGCAGAGTTTCTGACGCTGGCGGAGGAGACTGGCTTCATCCTCGATATCGGCCGGTGGGTGCTGCGCGAGTCCTGCCGCCGCCTGGCCCAATGGCATTCGGACCTGACGCGCGAGACATCCGCCCTGATCGGGACTCACCGCGTGACCGACGCCACCCCGCCGAGCAACCGGCTGCCGTTCGTCTCGATCAACCTCTCGGGCAGGCAGGCGCGCCATCCAGGTCTGGCGGCAGAGGTCGCGGCGGTCCTGGCGGAGACGGGTGTGCCTCCGGCCTGCGTGCAATTGGAGCTGGCGGAAGGTGCGGCCCTGGGCGATCTGAGCGGGGCCGCATTCACGCTGGCGGAGCTCCGCCGCGCGGGCGTCCGGGTCGCCGTCGATGGATTCGGCACGGGCTTCGCCGGGTTTGGCGCCCTGCGCGCCCTGACGGTCGACGCCCTGAAGCTGGATCGCGCCTTCGCCGCCTCTGCCGGGGACGACCCGCGCGACGCCGCCATCGTCCGCTCGATTGTCGCCCTGGCCACTGATCTCGGTCAGACGGTCACGGCCGAAGGCATCGAAACTGCCGCCCAACTGAAGACGATGCGGTCGTTGGGCTGCTCCCAGGGCCAGGGCTACTACCTGGCGCCGCCGCTCCCGCCGGACGAGGTGCCGAGGCGCCTGCGCGCCGGCCGACCGCTGCCGTGCAGCCCCGCCGCGGACTAGCCGCCTGGCCGTCTTGCCGCCTTGCCGCCTAGCGGGGGTCCAGGCGGCGGCGGCAATCGCGCTCCGCATCCGGGAGATGAGATCGTCGGGCGAGACGCGCGCGAAGATGGCCGGCTCCGCCCAACCCAGGCGGATCAGCACGTCGCGGGCGCGGTCGCGGGCGCCGGGGTCGCGCATCGCCGCGGTGGGGCCGTTGCCGTAAGCTGTCTGGACGAGCGCCTCGATATTGTCCACGGCGATCTCGCGTTCCTCGTCCGTCATCCGGGCGAGGCCGCGCAAACCAACCGCCATCCAGGCAGGCGGCGAATAGGCTCTCCCAGAGGCATGCAGCGCGGTAGGAATGCGACTTGATACGTTCCTGTCGACGTCAATCATCGTACGATCCAACCCCCAATCCCGGGCGCCTTAGCGCCCTCCCGTTGGTGTTCGGACGCTTCAGGAGCATCCGCCATTGGTACTAGCCGAAAAGTACTATACACCGTTTCTTCCCCCATGTAACCAGTACCTGGGTTCTGCCCATTACCCATTTTTGTGGCGTGCAGTGCCAGGAAGTTGGTAGCCGAGACGGTTTCAGGACAGGAGCAGGCCCGGATGCCGGCGCAGAGACGCCGGGTCCGTGGGCAAAGGAGACGACGATGACCAAGGTGCTCGTGCTGCTGCACAAACGTGACGATCTCGCCTGGGAGGAGTTTGGGCGCTACTGGCGGGAGGTCCACCGCCCGCTGGCAATGGCCTTGCCAGGACTGCGCCAGTACGTCGAGAATCACGGGCCGGAGGCTGGCGCCCTGCCCTATGGCATCGCCGAGCTCTACTTCGACAGCCCAGCGTCTTTTCAGGCCGCCCTTAGTTCCCCGCAGGGGGAAGCGGCCCTGGCCGATCTCGCCAACTTCGTCGACATCGAGCGCACCGGTATGACGGTCGTCTCGGAAGCGCTCACCTGGAGCACGGTCGCCGCGGATTGACGAGGCCGGTCCAAAGACCTCCGACAACCGCCGGGGACAATCAGGGAGCGACGTGGCCAGCGCGCGGCGGCGAGGAATCGGTCTGCTGATCGGCACCGGGGTGATCTGGGGCACGATCGGGATCGCGGCCAAGCTGCTCTACGAAGACACCACCCTCGACGCCGCCGCCGTGACCTGGCTCCGCACCGTCATCGCGGCCCCGGCCTGCTTCGCCGTGGCCTGGGTGGTCTTGCGGCGCAAAGTCCTGGACACCAACCGGGCCGACCTGGCTCTGATGGCCGGCCTCGGGATCGTCCTGATCGTCTACCAGTACGCCTATCTGGCGTCCGTTGACCGGATCGGGGTGGCCATTGCGACCCTGGTCTCCCTCTGCGTGCCACCCGTCCTGATCGCCGCCTACTCCGCCCTCTTTCAAGGGGAGCGTCTGAGCGGGCGGGCCCTGGTGGCTCTCCTCACGGCCGTGATTGGAACGGTGATGCTTGTCGGCTGGGGCGCTACCGGCAGTGAAGGCCGCGCCCTGGTCATCGGGGTCGGGTTGGCGTTGGCCTCGGCGGCGATGATCGCCGCTCACTTTCTCTTCAGCCGCTCGCTGGCGGGCCGCCAACCGCCCCTCCGCCCCCTGGCCATCGCCTTCTGTGTCGGCGCGGTGGCCTTCACCCCCGTCGGCCTGCGGGCCGACATTACCCTGGATATCCCCTTGCAGAGCTGGTTGGTGCTGCTCTACCTGGCCCTGGTGCCTTCGATCCTCGCCTACTGGCTGTTCCAGAGCGCGCTCAAAGACGTCCCCGCCTCGACCGCCAGCGTCGTCACCCTGCTGGAGCCGCTGGTGGCCTCCGTGCTGGCCTGGTTGTTGTTCTCCGAACGCCTCGGCCCGATCGGGTGGATCGGAGCGGCACTCCTCATGGGCGCAATTGCCCTGCTCTCCACCGACCCAGGACCGCCGATCATCCGGACGGTGGCTCGGGCGTCGTGACCGCCACCGAACTGGGCGCCGTCCTCGACTGAGTCGGACTAGCCAGGATCGGATCGATCGCCCCTGATCCGGTTATCGAGCTCGTTGCTGATCCGCAGGGCGCTGGTATCGATCGTCTTCAACGTCGCCAGCAGGGCATCACGGTCGATCGAATCGCCCCGGAGGACGGCGCGGGCCATCATCTGGGCATGGCCGCGAATGACCGTCAACGAGGTCTTGACGTCATGGCTGATGTTGGTGACCAGGTCGTCGTAGGCCTGCTCGGCGGCCTGGAAATCCCGCAGGATCGCGAGATTCTCGACATTCGCCTCGGACCCGTCGGCCGAACTGGACGCGCCGGCACGATCGGGATCGATCAGGGAGAGCAACCGGACGGCGGCCCTGAGTCCTTCCCGGCAGGAGAGCAGAGTGACCTGAGCGAAGGCATGCCTCCTGGGTGGTGGATTCGGGGCGGGAGCGCCGTCACGACTCATGGCATGGACCAATCTCCGGCGCTGGGGATCGCGCCGGGTTGCGCCACGCTGGATGTTCGGTTCGAACCGATCCCATCGGGAAGCAATCCGACCGACCGTGTACCCGCCCGATCTTGCACAAAGTGTGCCCCCTGCGTCATCGAATTATCGGCGAAGGAAGAAACGTCCATCTATCCGGCAACGCCATTGACCGTCACCGTGTCGTGCAATCAACCAGTCGAGCCGCCGAGATCGCCGCCATTACGGGCAAATAGGCAGTCTCGCATAGAGTCGGCGCCGGGTACTGCATGAGGCGCACGCTACTAGGCTTTCTAGGGGGTACTGGTGTCATTTCCATCTGGGGGGCCATCCCGGGAGGCGCATTCCTCAGAGAAATCGAATTGAAAATCTTGGCCCCATCCACCGTTTAGGGCCAGCCGCTCTGAGAGTCGTCGGCAGCACTCAGCGAACGATTCTCGGCGGTGACGCGCCCTGGGTCCGTGGCAAGGACGTTGCGCAACCGCCCGCTCAGGACCCCGATCACCCCGAGGAGGACCTCGGGGTTGCGTTGGCCGAGCCGGACAAAGTCGTCGCGGCCCAGCCGCAGCACCGTCGTTTCCTCGGTCGCCGTCACCGTCGCCGAGCGCGTCCCGCCGTCGAACAGCGCCATTTCACCGAAGAACTGGCGGGGACCGAGATCGTGCAGTTCGCGCCCGCCGGCCGACACCGCCGCCCGCCCCTCCGTCAGGACATAGAGGTGCTCGCCTGGCTCGCCCTCGACGACGATCGGTTCACCTACATCGAATCGCTGGGCGACCGTGGCCTCGGCCGCGGCACGGAGGGTGTCCAGATCCACCGCCGCGAAGGTCGGGACCGCCCGCAAGAACATCAGTTTTTCGATGGTCGTCAGCATCGACGCTCCCAGGGGTTGGGTGAGGCGCTCCGCGGCCCGCTCGGCCTCTGCCCGCACGAACAGGTCGGGGTCACGGGCCATGGTCCGAACGATCTTGGTGGCCTCTCCCGGGTCCATTAGGCGACGGGCCAGGTAGGTTGCCACCGCCCGTGCCATCGCCGGCTCCGCTCTCAGGGCCGCACGCAATGGGCGAACGACGTCCTCTGTAGCGGCATATGGGGACGGCGGATCGAGCAACTTCGCGAGGGCGGAGCCGCGACGGCCCAGCCCGTTGCGAACCAGCCGGTGCCCCGCCGCGCGGTGCGCCGGGACCGTGCTCCCGAGCGCCCGCTCAACAGGGGCCCATCCCGCCGGATCGGCCAGCCAAAGGAACGCCCGCACGGTCAAACGAGCAAGACGGGCGCGCGCTTCGCCGAGGGCCTGCGCGAGTAGGGCAAGACTGGAGTGGGCGAGGAGTCGAGCCTCAAGCCGGGCCAGACGCCGGGCACGCCGATGCAGCTCGTTTCCCAACTCCTTCAGGTGAGATGCCGATCCCGGCGCCCCGATCTCGACTGCCAGGCAAAATGCCTCGACGCGAACGCGGTCCGATGCGGAGGCGGCGACATGGAGGAGTGTGGACCAGGCTGCCGGATCAAGCGCGAGCAATGCGTCCCGAGCGGCAAGGCGGACAGTGACATCGACATCATCCAGTCGCTGGACGAGTGCCGGTGCGGCTTCCGGGCTTCCTCCCAGCACCCGCGTGGCGGCCACCCGAATCCGAGCGCTCGATGCCTCAAGTTGTGCCATGACCGATCCGGTCAACGGTCCCGGTCCCGACTCGCGCAACGCTTCAAGCGCCGCCAGCGTCGACACCTCATCGCCCGCCATGAGCCGTTCGAATTGCGCGTAGGCGTTAGACGGATCGCGGAGAAGGGATGCTAACGCCTGCTCGGCCTGCTGGTCGGGATCGGGATCCGACAGGTCGAGGCGGCCGCCCGCCAGGCGAAGGAGCCGCGCGGCCGCCCCCCTGACGCCGGCGGGACCCTCCAGGAGCGTCTTGGCGCGCATTGCGCCGGCCGCCGGCCCATCGGGCTGTACGCAGAGGGCCTGCAGAATGGCCAGTTGGACGGTCGGCTGGGGGATGTCGAGCGATTCGACCAGGACCGGGATGGCCATGGTGCCCGCCACCTCTCCGAGCGCGTGAGCGGCGGCGGCGGCCACGTGGATATCCGCGCCGCGAAGTGCCTGTTCCAGCAGCAGGCGCGTTGCCTCCGAGCGACTGGCTGCCCAGTCTTCGGTCAACACATGCCGGCCGAGTTCCTCGCCCAGCGACGGGCGTCCTTCCCGCGCCAGGTACGTGGCAAGCCAGTCGGTTCCAAAGAGCCAGTACTCGCTCAGGTTAGCCATGTAGCGCCGGTTGAAGTAGGACTCGGCCCGGCGTTGCTCCGCCCGCGCGCGCTCGAGCTTTGCCGGCGACACGGCCCTCAGGCGCAGGAGCAGGTCCTCGACCGGGACGCCAGTCTCGACGGCAATGCGCGTGGTTTCTTCCCACGTCGCGCCGTCGAGGATCCCCTGAGCCACAAGGACCTCGCCGATCTCCAGGCGGACACCCGGCAGGTACGCGAGCGTCTCCGGCGAAAGGGCACGGGTCTGCTCGGACACGGTGATCGCCCAGCGTCGCAGGTCGGGAACGTCGCGGCGATAGACGGGGTGGGCTTCGACAAGGGCGATCGCGATGGAGTTGGCGACCTGCTCCTCCACGAAGTCGTTGTCGGTGGGCGCGCTGTAGTGGTGGCGGAGGTGGTGGGCAACCTCGTGCGCCATCGCCCAGGGCAGCGGCAGTTCCATCGATCGTTGAACCGCGGCCATATCAGGAGCGCCGACCAGGTGCTGGATGAAGTACCAGTAGAGCCGACCCTTGGGCGTGGCGGGATCGGGAATACCGAAGCGGATAGTCCGGGTGGATGGCCGATACGAGGGCGTAGGGGCCTCGCTCCGCTCAAAGCGGAGCGCCGGATCGACGCCGACGCCGTAGCGCCCGAGGAGAGCGACGATCTCCCGATAGATCGCCTCACCGAGGGCGAACCAGTCGTCCGGCGCGCGCAGACCGTCTTGGGCACGCGTCGTCGCCATCATTGCGACGCGCCGCGGCCACGCGGAGTGGGCCAGACCTTGGCCATCGTTTCTCGGCAGAGGGTACGCAGGCCCGCGAGCACGCTATCCGTTCCCCGCCGCCAATCGTGCCGAAAATGTACCGTCCGAGGTGGTTCGTTCGAGCGCCGAGATCTCGGCGAAGTCGAGCAACGCCTGACCCGCCGGTCCCGATGGCGAGGCCTCGCCCAGAGCGGCCAGGGCTCGCCGACGATGCTTCTCGGCGACCAGCGCGCCGTAGTGGAACGCCCCGGCCGCCCCCAACATGTGCCGGGCCGCCGCTTGCCGGGCAGGATCATGCGGAGCGGCGACCAGGTGATCGAGGAGGACGGCGCGGTCGGGGCCCGGCAATGTGGCGAGGGCGAAGACGACCGGCAGGGTGCGCTTGCCCGTGGCGAGGTCACGGCTGAACCCATCACTGCCGGCGAGATCGGCGCAGTCGCTCAGGATCTGGCTGGTCGCACCGATCTCTCGGCCAAAGGTAGCGTACGCCTCGCAGACCTCCGGAGGGGCGCCGGCCAGGAGCGCGCCAGCTTGGGCAAAGAAGGCCCATTCGGCGCCCGACTTGCGCAGCACCATCGCGTCGCTTTCGGCGATCGTGACGTCGGCGCGCCCTTCGAAGGCAAGATCTTCGACCTGGCCGGCGCTCATCGCCAGCAGACCGTCGAGCAAGGCGCCCTGCAGCGCCCGTCGCGTCTCCGGCGGCGCGTCGAACTCGTCCAGCGCAGCCGCGGCGAGCGGCGTCAGAAAGGTCACGGCAGCGATCAGCGCCTGGCTCGGCCCGTACTCCGCCCAGCGCGCCGAGAGTTCGCGGTCGACGACGTTATCGAGGACATCGGCGCCGAGGTAAACGCACAGGCCGCACCCGGCAAGCGCCAGAGGTGTGCCCTGTCCGCCCGCCGCCGCGTGGACGAGCAAGGGCAACTCGGCGGCGGGCAGGCCACGCTCGCCGCGAGGCGGCTTGATCCCGCCCTTCGGCCACCACCAGCCCCAGCAGGGACACGCTGGGTTTCCGAGACCGACGCGACGTTCGACGAACGCCGCCAACCAGTGCCAACGCCGGTCGTGGTCAGCGGTCCGTCACCGGGACGACTCACGCCGCCGCTAAGATGATGCCCTGCTCGTCGCTGGCGGAGGCCAAGGCGCGCCGACGACCTCGCCGGCCGAGAGGCCGGCGACCTCGGATTGGAACGCGCGGGCCGCGGCCAACTCCTCGGGGCCAAGGCTGATGCCCTCGGCGGCGAGCGTCCCCTCCAGGTCGGCGCGGGCGCGGTCGACGAACCGGGGTCGGTCATCGCGCGCTGGACAAGAGTGGCAAGGGGATCGTCGGCCATTGGAGCAACTCCTTCGTTGCTAGAGGCGAGAGGGCCGTGTTTGGAGTGGTTCGGGCTATCATAGCGTGAGCATCGCACAAAGGCTATAGCTTTACGGGGGACGCCGGCGACCGGTCTGGCCGTCGCCGGTGTTGGAAGGGTGTCCCCACCATGGATGTTTCGCCGTCCAGCCCCGCCGTCGCGCATGCCATCCGCTCCGGGGTGGACTACCTGAGCCGGACCCAGCTTCCGTCAGGTGGATTCACGACCTACACCGGCCCACACGTCGATCTTGTCGACGCGTGCCCCTACCCGAAGTCGGTCTACGTACCCGCCTTCGTCGCCCATTCTCTGGGCTTCATCTCCGCCGAGCACGTGGCGAACCGCATCCGGCAACGGGCAGCCGATTTCCTCGAGGCCGAGGAGGAGGAGAACGGGACTTGGAACTACGAAGGCCGGGGCGAATGGCGCCTGCCCGCCGATCTCGATTGCACCTGTTGCGCCGCCGCCGCCCTGGTGGCCGTAGGCCGGCGACCGCCGCGCGCGTTCTATCCCCTCCTCTGGCACGTCGTCCGTGCGAACGCAGCCGAGGCGGGCGGCCCCTACTTCACCTGGATCGGCACGAACGACGACCCTGACGATCCGTATGCGGCACCGTTCGCACGCGAGGTCGACCCGCTCGTTAATGCGAACGTCCTGTTCTGCTGCGGCCTGCTCGGCGTCGCCTTGCCCGGCGCGGAGGCGTACCTTCGTGGAATCGTCGAGAGCGAGGCCTACGTTGGCCAAAGCTTCTACGTCGTTTCGCCCCACTTCCTGGCCTACGCGATTGGCCGTGCCTATTCCGACGGCGGCGCCAATGGCTTGGCTCCGGCAATGCCCGCTCTGCGAAACTATCTGTCAACCAGACTGCCGCCACCCGACGCGGAACCGTCGGCCCTGAATCTGGCCTGCCGCGCCGTGACCCTGCTCAACCTCGGGTGCGCTGCGGTCGAAATCGCCCCATACCTCGTCTCCTTGCTGCGGTTGCAGCAACCTGATGGCGGGTGGCCCGGTTGGGCCGCCTGGGCCGGCTTCCAGCCGAACTACGATGGTTCCCCTGCCTTGACCACGGCGTTGGTATTGGAAGCGCTCGGCAAATACGTGAAGCGCATAGAAGTGCAGAGCTAGCGTTGCTGGGCTGTCCGGCTGGTATGCTCCCGGTGTCGGTTCAGCTCGCGCCGGGCAACTGCTCTGTGGGACGTCGGAAGGAGGCACGCCGTGCCGTCGCCGGACCTGCCGATGGGTACCGTCACATTCCTGTTCTCCGATCTCGAGGGCAGCACCCGCTTGTGGGAGAACCGCCCGCAGGCGATGCACCACGCTCAAGCGCGCCACGACGGCATCCTGCGAGAGGTGGCTGGACGGCACGGGGGTGTCGTCTACAAAGTCGTCGGGGATGCTTTCCAGATCGCGTTCGCCGCCGCCCCGGCGGCGGTGGCGGCGGCGAACTCGGCCCAGCGCCAGCTAACCAGTGAGGAGTGGGGAGCGTTTGGCCTGACCGAGCCGCTGCGAGCGCGAATGGCCCTGCACGCCGGCGCGGTCGACCCCGACGAGCACGGCGACTACCGTTCGCCGGCGCTCAATCGTCTGGGGAGGCTGCTGGACGCCGGGCACGGTGGCCAGGTGCTGCTCTCGCAGGCCGTCTTCGAGTTGGCGCGCGATCACCTGCCGGACGAGGTGTACCTGCGAGACCTGGGGGAGCGCCGGCTCAAGGACCTTTTTCGCCCCGAGCGCGTCTTCCAGCTGGCCGGTCCGGGCCTCGCCGCCGACTTCCCGCCACTGGCGACCTGGACCGCCGTCCCCACAACCTGCCAGTGCAGCCGACGCCCCTGATTGGCCGTGAACGCGAGATCGCGGCCGCGCGCGAGCTGCTCACCCGACGCGACGTGCGCTTGTTGACCTTGACCGGACCGGGAGGGACTGGCAAGACCCGGCTGGGATTGCAGCTGGCGGCCGAGCTGGTCGACGACTTCGCCCACGGTAGCGTTCTTCGTGCCGCTGGCGGCGATCAGCGACTCGGCCCTGGTGGTCTCGACCATCGCTTCGACCCTCGGCGTGCCGGAGGCTGGCGGCCAGCGGCTGCTGGAATCCCTCACCGCAGACCTGCGCGAGCAGGAACTGCTGCTGGTACTCGATAACTTCGAACAGGTCACGGCGGCGGCATCCGACGTGGCCGAACTGCTGGCCGGTTGCCCTGGGCTCAAGATCCTGGTTACGAGCAGGGCGGCCCTGCGCCTTCGAGCCGAGCGGGAGTTCCCGGTCCCCCCGCTGGCGCTGCCCGATCTGCGGTCGCCGCTGCCCGCCGAACAACTCAGTCAGTACGAGGCGGTGCGCCTCTTTGTCGAACGGGCCGTTGCCGTCAGGCCGGACTTCGCCGTCACCAACGAGAACGCCCCAGCGGTCGCGGAGATCTGCCACCGCCTAGACGGTCTGCCGCTCGCCATCGAGCTGGCCGCCGCCCGCAGCAAAATTCTCGGT
Organism: uncultured Chloroflexia bacterium; assembly: GCA_963849635.1. Taxonomy (GTDB): domain Bacteria; phylum Chloroflexota; class Chloroflexia; order Thermomicrobiales; family UBA6265; genus CAVRUD01. The sequence goes on from CAWKIA010000032.1 coordinate 156,610, forward strand.
CCCGATGCCCTGCTTGCCCGCCTCGGACAACGTCTGAAGGTCCTGACCGGCGGGCCGCGGGATCTGCCGGCGCGGCAGCAGACGCTGCGTGGCGCGATCGCCTGGAGCCACGACCTTTTGCGCCCCCGACGAGCAAGCCCTCTTCCGGCGACTTGCCGTTTTCGTCGGCGGCTCCACCCTCGAGGCAGTGGAGGCCGTCTGCGCGGGCGAGGGGGATGCAGCGGTGGATGTGTTCGAGGGGGTCTCCTCGTTGGTCGACAAGAGCCTGCTGCGGCAGGAGCCGAGCGGGGACGGCGAGCAGCGCCTCACGATGTTGGAGACGATTCGAGAGTTCGCACTGGAACAACTTGCGGCGCAGGGGGAGGAAGAGACGGTCCGCCGTGCCCACGCCGAGCACTACCATGCGTTTCTCCAAGAGACCGCACCGGAGATCCTGGGGGGCCGACCAGGCGAGGTGGCTAGACCGCATCGACGCCGAGCTTGGCAACCTGCGCGCTGCGCTGGAGTGGTCGATCGACCGCCGTGAGACGCAGATGGTGCTGGAATTGGGCGTCTCCCTGGAGAAGCTGTGGGACATTCGCGGCTACCTGAGTGAGGGCCGGCAGTGGCTGGAACGCGGGATGGCGCTGCCGATGGATGGTGTGCGGCCAGGGACTCGGGCGCAAGCGCTGAGCAACGCCGGCAGCCTCGCCCAGGCGCAGAGCGACCTGGAGGGCGCCGGGGAACTCCAGGAGCAGGCGTTGGAGATCCTCCGCGGGATTGACACCGAGGGCAGCCGGCGCGGCACCGCCCACGTCCTGAACCGGCTCGGCATCGTGGCCTTTCTCCAAGGGGACCATGAGCGCGCCGACATGCTGCAGAACGACGCGCTGGCACGCTTTCGGGAATTGGACGACACGTCTGCCATCGCCACGGCCCTCAACAACCTGGGGGTCACCGCCGACGATCGGGGCGACTTCGCGCGGGCGCGGTGCCTTGTATGAAGAGGCGCTGGCGCTCCAACGAGAGGCCGGTGACATCCAGAGTGTTGCCATCTACCTCAGCAACCTGGGAGAAGTCGCACGAGACCTGGGTGAACACGCGGCCGCCGTGGCGTACTACCGCGAGGGCCTCGGGCTGTGGGCGGACCTCAAGGACCGGTGGAACACGGCGGCGACGCTCGACGGTCTGGCGGGGCTCGCGGCTGAACTGCGGCGACCAGACGCGGCTGTCCGGCTGTTTGGGGCCGCCGCCGCAATGCGGGACGCCGCCGGTGTCCCCCTCCCGCCTAACGAGCGCGCCGAGCACGAGCGCTACCTGGGGCTGGCGCGGGAGGCTCTCGGCGAGGCATCGTTCGCTGCGGCATGGAAGGCCGGTCAATCGCTGGCACTAGAGGAGGCTATTGCGGAGGGGCAGGTGCTGGCTGATGAACTGATCGCGAGCGCGATTGGGGGCTGAACAGTCGGCAAGCACCGTCAAGCTGGCGATGTCTCGGGGCAACGGGTGCGCTAGTCAAGCCCAAGGCGGTGGGCGAAGGCGGAGGCCGCCGTGCGGCTGTTGACGCCGAGCTTGCTGTAGATGGACTGGAGGTGCCGGCTGACCGTCCGGGGGCTGATGTAGAGCAACGCGCCGATCTCCTTGTCAGACCGGCCGCTTGCGGTCAGACGGAGGACCTCCAGCTCGCGTGCGGTCAACCCGTGCGGCGCACCCACGTCCGCCGGCGCCTCCGGGCCAGCCTGGATCTCCTCAGCGACTGCCGTCGCCAGATCGATCGCCTGCGCCAGCGGCATCTCTTGCCCGGCCGAGAAGGCTGCCGTGCTTGCTGTCTTGCCCAGCGACTTCTGGGCTACTGCCTGGGCAGCGGCTCGACGCGGCTGGAAATGCCAGGAATCGAGGATGCCAAGATCGAGGCGCATGGTCTCCGCCGCTCCAAAGAGGCGCAGCCCGAGCTCATGGCGCTCGGTTGCGATTGCGAGCTCGGCGATCGCCGCGATGCACTCGATGACGCCGCGCCGCTGCATCCAGGCCCATCTCCGCGCCAGGCTGGCCTGCAGGTACGCGGCCGCCCGCGTCAGATCCCCCTGCTCACGGGCGACGTCGGAGGCATCCCAAAGGAGCCCCGCCACCGCCCTGGCATTGCCCTCTGCCAGCAACGCCAGGGCTTCCTCATACAGAGAGGAGGCCGTATCCAGATCACCACGATGACGCGCGACCTGCCCCTGACGGGCGAGAGCGATCGCCTCCCAATACCGGCGCTGCCGTCTCCGGCTCAGCTCCAATGCCTCGTCCGCGGTCGCCTGCGATGGATCGAGATCGCCCATCACCGATTGCACCATGGAGACGTTCGTCAGACCATTGAGGAGCCGGTCGTCGTTGCCAGTGGCGCGCCCTAACCTGACTGCTTCCTCAAACCACGCAACGGCGCCGACTTGATCGCCCCGCGCAAAGGCGATGTTGCCCAGGGCGTTGACCGCATGGAAGGTCGCGCCCGCGTCCCCCATGCGGCGGGCGAGCGCGAGCCCCTCTTCCGCCAGCTCCACGGCCCTGGGGTAATTGCCCTGGCGGAACTTCACCATGGCGCCTGCCCCGAGCGCTGCCGCCCGGGGAACAGACTCCTCCCCTTGCCCGAGGCTAAGCAAGCGTTCAACCCATGCCCCGCCTTCCTCGACGTAGCCTTGTGCGTCCCAGAAGCGCCAGAGTGCCGCCACAAGTCGGTCTCCGAGGCGGGAGTCGTTTTGCTCTACCGCGAATGCCAGTGATTGCCGCAGGTTGGGTTGCTCTTGATCGAGCCGCCGTAGCCAGCGCACATGATCTGGGCCGGTGATCTCGGCCACGGACCGCTCCGCCAGATCCAAACACCAGGCGGCATGGCGGCGATGAATCTCGCTGGCCTCCCCGCTCTCCGCCAGGAGTTCCAGCCCGTAGTCACGGATCGTCTCGAGCATCCCGTACCGCGACTCGCCGTCCGCCTCGTCGCTCCGGGTAAGCAAGCTCTTGTCGAGGAGCGAGCCAACGCCATCAAAGACGTCAAGCGACGGAGACGGGAAGGCGGGTAGACGGGTAGGCGGGTAGGACGAAGAAGCGTCGCTTCCCGTCTCCCGTCCCGGCGACGGCCTCGGCGGCGTCGAACGTGAACCCACCGGAAAAGACGGCCAGCCGGCGGAAAAGCGCTCGCTCGGCATCGCTCAAGAGCTGGCAGGACCAGGCGATCGCATCGCGGAGCGTCCGCTGGCGGTCCGGCAGATCGCGCGCGCCTCCCGTAAGCAAGGCTGAACCTGTCGTCGATGCGACCCAACAGCGCTTCAGGGGAGAGGTGCCTCAGCCGGGCCGCGGCCAGCTCGATCGCCAGCGGCAGGCCGTCCAGCCGGGCGCAGATCGCGGCCACCGTCTTCCGGCCATCTTCGCTGTCCACCAGGGTGGGCCGCGCGCCCCCGGACCGCGCGACGAAGAGATCCACGGCGTCAGCGTCCAGGGGAGGCACCCGGTACTCATGCTCACCCGACAGGCGCAGCACCTCCCTGCTGGTTGCCAGGATGGTCAGGCCGGGACAGCTGGAGAGCAGCGCGGCCAGCGATGGCCCCGCCGCAATGACCTGCTCCAGGTTATCGAGGAGCAACAAGATCCGCGCATCGCTGAGGGAATCGTGCAGGCAGGTGACCAGGGCGCCCGTAGCGGTGTCGGCCAGCCCAAGTGCGTGGGCGATCGTCGGGACGACCAGTGCGGGCTCACGGATCGCGGCCAGGCCCACGAATGCGATCCCGCCGGTAAAGTGGGCGTTGAGCCCCTCTGCCGCCCGGATCGCCAGCCGGGTCTTGCCCACGCCTCCCGGTCCGGTCAGGGTCAGCAGCCGCACGCCGGGTCGCCGCAGCAACGCCTGGATCTCCGCGACTTCCTGCGCCCGCCCGACCAGGGTCGTCAGTGGGGACGGCAGCGGCGCTGCCGGGAACGCCGGAACTCCCCCGTCGGGTGCCGTCGGCTCACGCGATTCGGGCTCATCGGCAAGCAACCGGAGCATGGCCTGACCTCGATATCCAGAACCGCGCTCCCGCGACGACGGTCGCGCTGGTCCCTGACCGTGAAGGTATCGACGCATCGCGAGTGCTCATCGCACCCTCGTACGGGTATGCGCAATTTACCCCATGCCGTCCTGGCCAGGTGGTGATCTGGATTGGCGAATTATTCGGATGTTGGCCGGCCGGCGCCGGTACAGGATTGAAAGCGTTCGGGAAGACGTCGCCCGAACGCCTGCCGCGATCCTGTACGTATCCGTGCCTCGTCTCCCTTCAAATCCGGCAGCAGTCCCTACCGGCGGGGCGACCGTGCCCCGCCGCGTCTCGACCCGTCCTCTCGGAAGGAACACCTACCTATGTCCGCCACCGCCACCATCGCCAGCCCATCCGTTACCTCGACCTCGCCGCCATCAAGTCTCGCCAGCAGAAGACCTGGTCCGCCGGCGATTACTCGGAAGTCGGCGCCACCCTTCAAATCATCGCCGAGAATCTCTGCGAGGCCGTCGACCTCCGCGCCGGCCAGCGCGTCCTCGACATCGCCACCGGCAGCGGCAACGCCGCCCTCGCCGCCGCCCGCCACTTCGCCGACGTGGTCGGCATCGACTACGTCCCCGCTCTGATCGAACGGGCTCGGTCGCGGGCCGAGGCCGAGGGCCTCCCCGTCGACTTCCGCGAGGGCGACGCCGAGGCGCTCGAGTTCGCTGATGCCTCCTTCGATGTCGTCCTCTCCACCCTGGGCGCCATGTTCGCCCCCGACCAGGACCAGACCGCCCAGGAACTGCTCCGGGTCTGCCGCCCCGGCGGCACGATCGGCATGGCCAACTGGACGCCCGATGGCTACATCGGCGGCATGTTCAAGACCATCGGCCGCAACGTTCCTCCCCCGGCTGGCCTCAAATCTCCAATCCTCTGGGGCACCGAGGCGCGGGTCCGCGAGCTCTTCGGCGACGCGATCACCTCGCTGACCGTGACCAAGCGCCACTTCACCTTCCGCTACCGCTCGCCCGAGCACAGCCTGCAGTTCTTCCGCACCTACTACGGCCCAGTGCAGAAGGCCTTTGACGCCCTCGATCCCCTGGGACAGGCCCGGCTAGAGAGTGAGCTGCTCGACCTGATGGCCCAATACAACCGCTCCAGCGATGGCGACTTCGTGGCCCCGAGCGAATACCTCGAGGTCGTCGCCACCCGCCGCTAGCAGGGAACTCCACCGGATTTCCAGATCAACCGTCCCGACCCGAAGCTCGCGGGTCGGGACGGCTCCACCAACCCATCACCCCACCCAACATCGATGTACGGAGGTTCGCGTGGACTCGCGCCGTTTTGACGCTCTCACCAGGTCCCTCGTCGCCCCCAACACCAGACGCGGCCTCCTCGGCACGCTTGCCGCCGTAGGAGCGGTGCTCGTCGGTGCCCACTCCGTCGAGCGGGCCAACGCGCAGGTATCGCAAACCCAGTGCGGCAACACGTTCTGCGCGGCAAACCCCGCCAGTCTGCACGGATGGCTGCGTCTGCTGCATCTACGCCAATGGCAACTCCCGCTGCCGCCCACCAGGCGGATGCACCGGCGTCGTCACCTCACCACCCCCCACAACCACTCCGCCACCGACAACCACCCCGGCGCCGACGACGACAACCACGACCACCACGAGCGCGCCGACGACCACGACATCCACGACAACGTCGACCACCCCAGCTCCGTCGATTTGCACCATCAAAGACCTTGCCTGCGCGTCCTACTTTGATGTCTGCAGCGGTCCCGACTGCTTCTGCCGCCCCACCCCTGAGGGGGTGAACTTCTGCGGTCCGCAGTTCAGCTGCGGCACCTACGGCTACTGCAACACGAGTGCGGATTGCGGCCCCAACATGCGCTGCGCCCTCAGCAGTTGCTGCGGCCGGCCACCGGGCAGCCCCTGTTGCCCCGCGACCGGGGGGATCTGCTCCCCGATGGTCTGCGGCGCGGGCATCACGCCCGCGTTGGGGTCAGACATGTCGCCACCGGCCATATAAGTGCGCTGGTAGACCGACAATCGTGATCCCTCCCCTCCGGGCGGTCCGTCCGCAGATCAGACGTGACGGATCGCCAAGGGACGCAACCATCCCAAGCAAAATGCCCGATCGACTATCCCGGTGCTCATCACACGTGCGTACGGGTATGAGCAATTTACCCCATGCCGTTCCGGTCACGTAGATATCCCGATTACGGGATTCCTCGGATGTGGGTCGACCGGCACGGAGTCAGGATAGGACATTGTTCGGGCGAGCGTCGCCCGAATGCGCGCCGCGATCCGGCTTCCATCCATGGCCGCGGCAGCTCTGAACCGATGCGTGCCGGTGACCCGCCCTTCAATCAACCCTGTCCAGGCTGAACCGCGCGACGCGGCTCAGCCACCGCATGCGACTGGACGGATTCACCGGTCAATCAACCACCAGGAGTACCAAGTGAACGTCCGTATCCAACCTCGACGTGCACCTAGCCCCGGCGGCTTCGTCGTCCGCCACAATCCCGCCCGGGCACTCGGCCTGATGCTGGCCGTCGCCCTCTTCGCGTCCGTGTTCACGTCGCTGGCCGGAACGCCACTTCAGGCGCTCGCGGCGGGCAATTCACCGGCCAGCCCGGAGCAAGCCACCTTCCAGGAGGGCGAAGGCGGCACCGGTGACGAGGGGACCGTAGAGGATCCGCCCGTCGTCGAAGAAACCCCGGTGGTCGAGGAGACGCCGGTCGTCGAGGATCGACCCCGGTGACCGAGGAGACGCCCGTCGTCGAGCCGACGCCCGACGCCGGCATCGCCAGCCTCCAGGGGGAGGATCCGTACCTTTCCCGGATCATCGTCTTCATCCGGGGCTGTTCCGAACCCTACAACGACGACTTCGCGCAACTCGACGCCAACTGCAAGGGCGTCCCGGGGCACACGTTCGATGTCTACGGCGTCGACAACGCCGGCAAGGGCACGCAGCAGACCGGCATCAACTACCTCGACGTCAGCGGCCTCGGCGGTGGCCAGTACACCATCCGCTCCTTCACGCCGAACGGCTACCGCTCGCCGACCGTCTTCTGCAGCCGCGGCACCTACCCGAACCCGCAGGGGCCCATGGTGGAGACCGTCACCTACGACGGCTACCTCGAGCCCACCCTGGCTCCCGGTGAGCGGATCGCCTGCCACTGGTTCTACACCCCGCAGGTCTACGGCTACGGTTCGCTGACGGTCGGCTACTCCATCTGCCCGCCGGAAGACGCGATCCCCTTCCCGTTCGACTACGACACGGCCGGCATCAACGAGCTGGCCACCATCTGCTCCCTCTACAAGGAGCAGCCGGTGCCGATGAAGATCTACAGCCATGCCAATGCCTTTAGCATGACCCAGTACACCAGCCCATCGAGCGGCACGGTCACGTGGACGACGCTCGCGGCCGGCGGGCAGACCCTCTCCACCGATCCACGGTCGGGGTACACGCCGCGGATGTTCTGCTACCACTCCGTCGGCGACACGGGCATCTTCGAGGCCCGCATCGAGAACTGGAACGCCACGATTGAGGTCAAGAAGAACGTCGGCTCCGCCTGCGACTGGTTCCTCATCCCGGATGACTGCCGGACGCGCCGCTCATCAACGGCACCGTCGCGATCAGCTCCTACCACTGCGATAACGTCGCGGCTGACTTCGATCCCGTCCAGCGCGAGTCGCGATGACCTTGTCGCGGCCTGCTCCCCGTACGACGGTGATCAGGTGAGCTTCGACCTCTCCCACGCCGGGACCGGCGAGACCGAGACCCAGTTGACGGGTGCTACAGGCGACGGTGCGGCGCTATTGGACCGAGGTCATCGGTGGCAACCTCACCGTCACCGGGCATGACATCGCTGGCTACGGCGAGGTTATCGCCTACTGCTCGTCCTACAACCCCGCCGCCCTGGTCTTCGAGAGCAACTACGTGGCGGTCGACGATGACGAACATGCGGTTCACCTACGAGCTCCTCGACGACTACTCGGTGAAGCTGCGACTGGTTCGCCATCCCGGCCACCGGGGGCGGCACGGTCACCGACGTCGAGGACAGCGACGACGCCGATCGTGGACGACGGCGAACGATGCGGATCACCGAAGAGGACGATGACGAGGACGCCGAGGAGGACGACGATCACGGACGGCGCGACCGGCTCCGTCACCGTCGTCGCCTACGCTTGCCCGAAGGACACTGCCGCTCAGGACAGCATCGATGGCTACGCGGCGGCCTGCACCGCGACCCGCGAGGGTGCGATCTTCAAGCTCGACGGCGATCGCTCCGGCAACCCCGGCGAGCAGACCTCCGGCGCCGACGGCGCCGCCGCCTGGTCCGGCCGCGAGGCCGACCACTTCTACCTCTACGAGCAGGACGTGCCCGCCGGCTACGGCGCCCCGGCCATCTTCTGCGACACCTACATCGCCCTCGACGGCCTGGTCCCTGACTACGCCGCCTACTCCGTCTCCGCCGAGGGACGGATCGAGTTCGACCTGGCCGAGGGTGAATCCATCAGCTGCTCCTGGTTCGGCATCCCCGGGACTCATGGCACCGGCGAGACCAGCCGACGAGGATCGGGACGAGATCCAGGACGAGGTCCAGGACGAGAGCCAGGACGACAGCAACGAGGAGAGCAACGACGACGCCCACGACCACCGGCGAGGCCGGCTCGATCACCATCTACGAGTGGAGCTGCCCGGTGGGCTTCGATGTCGCCGCGCAGGACGCCAACCCGTGGATCGAGTGCGCCGTGGCCACCGACGATGTCGCGTTCACGATCTCTGGAGCCAGCGAGCAGACCGGCAACGCGCTTCCGGGCGGCATCGCCTGGGATGGCCTCGCCGCTGGCAACTACCAGATCGACGACACCCAGGCCGACGACGACGCCTCTGGTTTCGTCCTCGCCTGCCACGGTCTGACCACCTCCACGGCCTACCCGCTCTACAGCACCGAGTCGGGTGCGCCGCTGGAGATCGCCCTAGGCGCGGGCCAGCAGGTCGCCTGCCTCTGGTTCACCGTCCCGGCCGCGGCGTAATCCACGTCCCCAACCGTCGCCGAGGACCAATCTCACGACGAAATACTGAGATCAGCGGGGCCGCGCCTCCCTACCGGAGGCCGGCCCCGCCCCTGGGGTCCATGCGATCCACACAGCACGATCAATCACAGAGACACCGGCCGCACACCGCACCATCAACAACCCGGCCGGCGTCCACGACACGCAAAGGAATCCAATCCATCATGGCCCCCCAACGTCCGAGCCACACTTCTGAACACGCGGATCAGCCTCGGCTTGAGCATGGACAGGTTCACCGGCCCAACAGTTACCAGGAGCACCCAGTGAGCTTCCGTACCCAACACCCACGAGTACCCCGGCCCAGCGGCGGAATTGGCCGTCCCAGCCCTATCCGGGCGCTCGGCCTGATGATGGCCGTCGCCCTGTTCGCCTCCTTGATCGGCACCTTAGCCACCTCTACCCAGGGCGCGCTCGCGGCAGGCAATGCCCCGTCCAGCCCCAGCCAGGTCTCGCACCAGGAGGGCGCGGGCGGCACCGGTGACGAGGGCACCGTCGAGGAGCCGCCCGTCGTCGAAGAGACCCCGGTGGTCGAAGAGGACCCCGGTGGTCGAGGAAAGACGCCGATCGCCGAGGAGACGCCGGTCGTCGAGGAGACGCCCGACGCCGGCATCAACAGCCTCCAGGGAGGATCCGAACACGTCCCGGATCATCGTCCTCATCCGAACCTGTTCCGAGCCCTACGACGACGACTTCGCGAAACTCGACGCCAACTGCAAGTACATCACAGGGCACGAGTTCGATGTCTACGGAGTCGACAACGCCGGCCAGGGCACGCAGCAGACCGGCACCTACTTCCTCGACGTCAACAACATCGGCGCCGGCCAGTACACCATCCGCTCGTTCACGCCGAACGACTATCGGGCACCGACCGTCTTCTGCAGCCGCGGCCCCTCCCCCACCCCGTCGTACGCCTACGGCCGAGACAGTAACCTACGACGGCTACTACGAGTTCGTCCTGGGCGCCGGCGAGGTGGTCGAATGCCAGTGGTTTTACACCCCGCGGGTCTACGGCTACGGTTCGCTGACGGTCGGCTACTCCATCTGCCCGCCGGAGGATGCGATCCCCTTCCCGTTCGACTACGACACGGCCGGCATCAACGAGCTGGCCACCATCTGCTCCCTCTACAAGGAGCAGCCGGTGCCGATGAAGATCTACAGCCACGCCAATGCCTTCAGCATGACCCAGTACACCAGTCCATCGAGCGGCACGGTCACGTGGACGACGCTCGCGGCCGGTGGGCAGACCCTCTCCACCGATCCTCGGTCGGGGTACACGCCGCGGATGTTCTGCTACCACAACGTCGGCGACACGAGCATCTTCGAGGCCCCCATCGAGAACTGGAACGCCACGATCGAGGTCAAGAAGAACGTCGGCTCCGCCTGCGACTGGTTCCTCGTCCCAGACGATCCGTCGGCCCAGGATGAGCTGCCGGATGGCAACATCAATGGCACCGTCGCGGTCCAGGCCTACGCCTGCGGCAACTTCATCGACTCCGAGATCGATCCGTACACCGTCGGGCTCGACGAGCTGCACGACGCCTGCATCACGTACGACTTCACCGAGCTGCAGTTCACCCTTTCCCACGAGGGCACCGGCGAGTCCGAAACACGAATGGCCGGCGATGCGGGCGAAGGCGCCGCCATGTGGCAAGGCATCGAAGGCGGCAACGTGACCCTGACCGGGTCCGAAGTCCCCGGCTACGGCACGCCGATCGTCTACTGCACCGCGTTCAACCCGGCCGCCCTGGTCCTCGAGACCAACTACGTGAAAGTCGAGACCACGGGCCCGCGCTTCTCCTACGAAATCCCCGATGAGTACTCGTTGCAGTGCGACTGGTATGCCATCCCGGCCTCCGAAGACGGCAGCGGCACGGGTGACGAAGACGGCGACGAGACGGTGACGTCACGGACGAGAAGACCGGGACCGTCACGGTCGTCGCCTACGACTGCCCGAAGGCAACCGGGGAGCGTGAGAGCTTCGCGGCCTACGAGGAGTCCTGCACGGCGACCCGCGAGGGTGCGACCTTCAAGCTCGACGGCGATAGCTCCGGCAACCCGGGCGAGCAGACCACCGGCGCCGACGGCTCCGCCGCCTGGTCCGATCGCGAGGCTGACCGGTACTTCCTGTACGAGCAGGGAGTAGCCGCCCGCCATGGCGCCCCGGCCGTCTTCTGCGACACCTTCATGGCCCTCGACGGGCTGGTTCCGAACTACGCCGCCTACGAAGTCACCGAGGAGGGGCGGATCGCATTCGACATCGCCGCAGGCGAGTCGATCATCTGCCGCTGGTTCGGGATCCCCAGCGCCGCGGCCCTTGATCTCGACGGGACCGAGGACCAGTCCGAGGACGAGGATCAGGATCAGACTGAGGACCAGGTCGAGGACGAGGATCAGTCCGAGGACAAGGACCAGGACGCCCCCTCGACCGCCGACAACACCGGCTCGATCACCGTCTACGAGTGGGACTGCCCGGTGGGCTTCGAGTCGCCGCGCAGGACGCCAACCCGTGGATCGAATGCGCCGTGGCCACCGACGATGTCGCGTTCACGATCTCCGGAGCCAGTGAGCAGACCGGCAACGCGCTTCCAGGCGGCATCGCCTGGGACGGCCTCGCCGCCGGCGACTACCAGATCGATGACACCCAGGCCGACGATGCCGCCTCAGGTTTCGTCCTCGCCTGCCACGGCCTGACCACCTCGACGGCCTACCCCCTCTACAGTACCGAGTCGGGTGCGCCGCTGGAGATCGCGCTCGGCGCGGGTCAGCAGGTCGCCTGCCTCTGGTTCACCGTTCCGACCGCGGCGTAGTCCACGTCCCACGACGGGAACTCACGTTCAACGGGGCCGGCCGCCCACCTGGCGACCGGCCCCGCCTCCTGGGTCGATGCGATCCATGAAGCCCAATCTAGCCCTGGTGCGCCGGCTGCACATCGCACCGTCATCACCTCGGCCAGGTCCACCACACCCAAAGGAATTCAACCCACCATGGCCCCCAGATTTTCGACCATCCCTCCTGAACACCTCGACACTGTACGTCCACAATCTAACCGCCCACGGCGGCGCCACGCCCTGACCGGCATCGCCCTCGCCGCCGCCTTCACCCTCACCGGCATCGCCACCCGCGGCGACGTGCGGCAGATCTCTGCGGCGCAAAGCGCCGCCTCCTCCACCGGCCACGCCCAGGTCATCGCCCAGGCCATCTTCGACCTCTCCAACGGTCCTCTCACGTGGTCTGTGTCGACAATCGAGGCCGAAGCGCAACAGTCCGATCTTGCCGCCAACGGTATCTCCGGGTTCGCGCTCGGCACCGACGGCGACGTCGTCATCCGCGCCGGCGCCAATGCTCGGACGCAGCTGGCCGGGGGTGAAGCCCTGGCCGTGCGCCCGGGCGACAACCTGACCGTGCAGGCCGCGGGGGACGACCAGGGCAGCCTTTCGCTCCTCACCCTCTCGCCCGCTGAGCCAACCGGCCCGGGCAACGCGAGCCAGACTGGCGAGGTCTTCGCCTCCCCCGGCGGCAGTCGCGACATCGAACTCGTCGGCGACATCCTCGTCGAGAACGAAACGGTCGAGATTCCCGCCGCCGCCGCCCCGATCTTCGTGCTGGTGACCGAGGGTTCCCTCGCGATCGTCGGTGACGATGACGAGACCTGGGTGGTGCAGGCGGGCGAGACGGCGCTGGTCCCCAGTGACCTGGTCGCCACCGGGGAGACCGAAGAGCCGACGCGCTTCGTCGCCGCCGTCATCGGCGCCGATCTCGGCGAGGAGCCCGATTCGGATCCGGACTCATCTCCCGCGACGCCCGACGCGAAGAACCCGATCCCGCGCCCCTCACCGAGCCCACGCCCTTCGCCACGTCCCTCCGCTTCCCCGAAGCCCTCTGCCTCGCCGTCACCTTCGCCATCCCCATCTCCGACCCCAGACGGCGAGGGCCCCGACGATGACCCCGACAACGATGGCCTCGTCAACGAGCGCGAGGACGCACTCGGCACGGACCGGCACGACCCCGACACTGACTACGACCTCCTCACCGACGGGGAGGAGTACCACACATATCTTTCCAACCCCAAGAGCCGGGACACCGACGCCGATGGCCTGTACGACGGCGACGAGGTCATCCGGGTCGGCTCTGACCCGATAAAACACGACACCGACGGCGAAGGTCTCAATGACGGCAGGGAGGTGAATGAGTTGTTCACCAACGCCCTTGCCGCCGACACCGACGACGACGGCCTGAGTGACTACGAGGAGGTCATGACCCTCCCGACCAATCCACGTCTCGCGGATACCGACGCCGACGGAATTGGGGATTGGGATGAGCTCAGGCTCACCCTCACCAACCCGGTGGCCTACGACACCGACGGCGACAACTACGGCGACGGCGAAGAGATCAGCGTCTACAACACCGACCCCAAGAAGGCCGACACCGACGACGACGGTCTCAACGATGCCGAGGAACTTTTCCTCACAACCGATCCCCGCAACCCAGATTCCGACGGCGACGGTTACACCGATGGCGCCGAAATCTACGAGCACCGCACCTGGCCCCTCGACCCGGAGAGCCATCCGTAACGGCACGCGGGGTAACCATGTCAATCGACGTGTCTCATCCCCGGCAGCGCCGTAATCCACGCCCAGACCGTCGCCTGAGAGCTCCCTCACGACAGGATTCAGCATCAGCGGGACCGCGCCGCCCATCCGGCGGCCGGCCCCGCTCCGGCATCGACTCGAACCACGAAACACAACCTAGGACTGACACGACGGCCGCACATCGCGACATCGTCACTACGGCCAGGTCAACCCCGTCCGAAGGGACTCAACCCACCATGGCACCCCAACTATCGACCGTCTCTTCTGAACACGCTGATCCAACCCGCCAACGGCTGGGCCTCCCGAGACTGCGCCAAGCGCTGACTGTCGCCGCCCTCGCCGCAACAGTTGCCCTCGCAGGCATCGTCACCCGCGGCGACGCTCAGCAGATCACGGCGGCGCCGAATGCCGACCCGGCCACCGGTCACGCTCAGGTGATCGCCCAGGCGGTCCTCGACCTCCCGGAAGGCAATCTCGCCTGGTCGGTGACGACGATCGTGGCCGAGGAGCAACCGGCCGGCCTCCCCACCGACGGCGTGCCCGGCTTCGTCCTTGGGGCCGAGGGCGCGGCCGTGGTCCGCACCGCCGCCGGCTCCCGGACGATCCTGGCCAGCGGCGAAGCCCAGGCGGTGCGCCCGGATACTGACCTGACCGTCCAGGCCGTGGGCAGCGACCCCGCGAGCTTGGCCCTCCTCACCCTCGGTCGCGCCGGGGGGGATGACCTGGGCGCGGCGATCGCCGCCAACGAGGCATTCCCCTCCCCCGGCGGCACCCGCTACATCGAGTTGATTGGCGACGTCCTCGCCGAGGGCGAGTCCGCCGCGCTCGCCGCCGGCACCGCGCCGACCCTGGTGCTGGTGACCGAAGGTTCGCTCGTACTTGCGGTCGCCGACGACGAGCCCCAGGCCGTCGCGGCGGGCGAGACCGCCCTGGTGTCCGGCGACCTCGTCGTGACCGACACGGCGGAGGACCCAGCACACTTCGTCGCGGCCGTGTTCGGCGCCGAAGTCGATGCGGAGTCGGCGGATGCGGGCGGCGCGACGCCAACCCCACGGCCGTCGTCCAGTCCACGCCCCTCGCCGAGCCCCCAGTCATCGCCACGCCCCTCCGCCTCCCCGACGCCCTCGGCCTCGCCATCACCTTCCCCTTCGTCGGACACGTCGAAAGATCCCTCTTCGTCCCCGTCCGCATCTCCGACGTCGGACGGCGAAGGACCCGATGACGACCCCGACGGCGACGGTCTCGTCAATGAGCGCGAGGACGCCCTCCACACTGACCGGCACGACCCCGACACCGACTACGATCTTCTCACCGACGGGGACGAGTACCACACCTATCTCACCAACCCCACCGTCCGCGATACCGAACAGGACGGCCTCTACGACGGCGACGAGGTCATCCGCGTCGGCACCAGCCCCATCACCAAGGACACCGACGCCGATGGACTCGAGGACGGGCCCGAGGCGAACGAGTTCCTCACCAATCCCCTGGACGACGACACCGACCACGACGACTACCACGACTACGACGAAGTCCTGGGCGGCACCAACCCGCGAGTCGCCGACACCGATGGAGACGACATCGCCGACGGCCAGGAAGTCATCCAGTACTTCACGAACCCCCTGGTCTACGACACCGACGGTGACGGCTACGGCGATGGTGACGAGGTCTACTACTACGACACCAACCCCAATGATCCCGACACAGACCACGATGGCCTCAATGAAGCCGAAGAACTCTTCCTCGGAACGAAACCCAAGAATCCCGACACCGACGGCGACGGCTACAGCGATGGCGCCGAGATCTACACGCATCGCACCTGGCCCCTCGATCCCGAGAGCCACCCGTAACGGCACGCGGGACAACCGTGCCCCGCGACGAATCTCATCACCGACCTTAGATGTGGATCACGAATCCATCCCTCCGTTCCAGGAGGCAAGTAACTACCAGGAGCACCAATTGAGCGTTCGTAGCTACCATCCACCCCCATCCAGATCCACCGGGGGGCCCGCTCGGGTCCTCGGCGTGGCGCTGGCCATCATCCTGTTGGCCACCCTGCTCGTCCCACTGGCCGGCTCCCCGACGGTTGCCGCCCAGGACGTGCCGGTCGCGACCGAGGAGGCCGACACCCCCATCCCCGACGGCGGCGGCGATGGCGGCGAGGTCATCCCCGAGGAGACCCCCGTCTCCGAAGAGACGCCCGCCGTCGAGGAGACGCCCATCGCCGAGCCGACCACGACCCCGGAAGATCCCAAGACCAGCGGCATCGGCGTCACGATGTGGACGTGCGACGAGGACTACGGCGGCGACCTCCTGCAGCTTTACTCCAACTGTCAGCCCGCGTACGACGCCGCCCTCAATGTCTACTCCGCCGGGGCGTTGCTGGCCAGCGAGGAGGGCGACTACTTCGCCACCGGGCTGCCCGCCGGCGAGTACGCCATCACCGCATCGGTGCCGACCGGTTACGGCGAGCCGCTCGCCTTCTGCGGTGCCGGCCCATCCGGCGGCGCGCCGCCGGCACCGGGTCCGGTCGCCGTCAGCGACGGCTCCTACACCTTCGCGCTCAGCGCCAACGAGACCATCGCCTGCGACTGGTTCCACGTGCCGGCATACGGCACGCTCTACGTAACCAAGTGGTTCTGCCCGGCGGACAGCGCCGTCGATTGGTACTCGCCCAGCGAGTCCGACCTCGACCGCTGTTCGAACCTCGAAGCGGGCGGGGTCGGCTTCGATCTCTTCAGCCACGCCAGCGGCGAGACCGTGACGAAGTACACCGACCCCAATCCCAGCGGCCCCACCAGCCAAACGCCCCATGGCACCGCCACCTGGGAGCAGGTGCCAGCAGGCAGCGCGACCGTGACCGAGCACGCCCGGGCCGGCTATGGCCGACCGTACGTCTTGTGCGGCGCGAGCAGCCAGCCCGTTCCGGTCGACGGCTCCAGCATTAGCCTCGACATCCCGGCCGGCGGGACTGTCCAGTGCGACTGGTACAACATCCCCGAGGCCGACAGCTCGGTCATCATCTACAAGTACTTCTGCCCAGAGGAGGTTGCCGGCGGGCCGATTCCCGCCGACCCAGGCGATCTAACCAAGAAGTGCGAGCCCTACAAGGGCGACGAGGTGACCTTCGACCTCTACCACGCCGGTACGGGCAAAACTGAAACCAGGTCGCCCAACGAGATCAAGACCGGTGCCGCAATCTGGAGCCCGTTGCCTTCCGGCGATCTGACCATCACCGAGCACGAGTTGGAGGGCTACGGCTCGCCGATCGTGTACTGCGGTCCGGGGCGGCCGGAAGACGTACCTGACTACGCGCGGTATGACGCTCGAGGACATGTCGGTCGCCGTGCGGCTGGGGTCTGGCGTGACGATGTACTGCGCCTGGTTCAACATCCCGGACGATGGCACCGACGTCTACATCCAGAAGTGGTTCTGCCCAGAGGCCGACGAGGTCGACTACTACGCCGAAGACCTCGACTTCTTCATGGCGACCCCCAACCCTTGCGAGCTCTACGAGGACGACGGGGTCACGTTCGACCTCTACAGCCACGTCAGTGACACGACCGAGACCAGGACCACCGGTGCCACCGGTATCCCCGGCGCTGTCTGGAAGAACGTTCCCGACGGAGAGGTGACGGTCACCGAAGGCGGCTGGGAAGGCTACGGCACGCCGGTCGTCTTCTGTGGCTCCGCCCTCGGCAGCGGCTATGACCCCTTCCCGGTCGAGGTCGCCGGGCGCAACGCCGACTTCGCGATCCCGTCCGACCTGGGCGAGGGGTACGAGGTCGTCTGCAACTGGTTCAACATCCCGGTTGCCGACGGCTCGGTCACGGTCGTCAAGTACGACTGCCCCGCCGGGACCGACTACGACCTGGGCGGGTTCGATTGGTACGACGAGCGCTGCAACGAGCCGGCCGCGGGCGTCTCCTTCAAGCTCGACGGCGACCGCACCGGCAACCCCGGCTCCAAGGCGACCGGCGCCGACGGCGCGGTCATCTGGGACGACCGCGAGCCCGACCGCTACTTCCTCACCGAGGAGGTTCCGGACGGCTACGGCACACCGGTGGTCTTCTGCGACACCTACGTACCGCCCGCGACGCAGGCTCCGGTCTTCGACCCCGTCTCGGTCTCCGGCGACGCCCGGATCGAGTTCGGCCTCAGCGAGGGCCAGGCCATCCTCTGCGTCTGGTTCAACATCCCGGTCAACGACTACGACGACCCGGGCACGGTCACGGTGATCAAGTACTGGTGCGACGGCCAGATCGTCTCCGAGACGACGTGCGCCCGCTACGGCGGTGGCCAGCTGTTCCGGCTGCGGCCGCTCGGCGGTGGCGAGGCGATCGCCCTGACTACCGGCGGTAACGGCGCGAAGACCGTCGCGGTCCCGGCCGGCGCCTGGAAGCTCGAAGAGGTCGGCGCCGAGTGGTGCCGAGTCAAGAGTAACCACACCGACCAGGATGGCTCCCTCGTCGTCGCGGAAGGCCGCGAGACCGTCGTCACCGTCTACAACTGCGGGGACAAGCCGAACCCGGAACCAATAACCAAACTCCCCAACACCGGCAGCGGAAACACGGCCGCGGACCTGGCAAGCGCCGGCTCGACTGATGCAGCAAGAGTCGTTGGACTCTTGCTCGCCACCGCGTCGGCTCTTGCCCTGGCGGCTCGGATGCCCCGCCGATCCCGCCGGAGAGACCCCTCTCCACCTAGCCCCAAACCCGAACACAGACACTAATACGACCTCCTGCCTGCCCAGTTTCGCCCCGCGCGACGTTCGCGCCACTCTCGAACGCCATACGCTCTGACCTCCCACGACTGTCACTCGTACGATCTCTCCTCACAGGACCGCTCCGCCCGCGAGATCGCGGGCGGAGCGGTCATGTGTTTCTAAAGATTTCGGTGGGCTAGCCTTGAAACGAGGCCCGCAGGTTCGCCTAACTGGGTCGGAAGAAGGAGAAGCAGGCGAGGTACTCACCGTCAGCGAGGAGATAGCCAGGGTTCTGGATCGGGACCACGCCGCTCCCCGAAGGGTTGCCGCAGTAGGTCGCGAACAGGATCCAGCCGTCACCTTCATGGCCACCGACGAAGAGGGAGATGCTTCCCGCCCGCACGGGGTCGAAGGTGGCGCGCATGTCCGCCAGGCCGCCGCCCATCGGGGCCGTCGTCGCGATCGACTCACCCGCCGAGGTGCCGAGCCAGACCTGGCGCGCCGGGAGCTGAGTGGCGCAGGCCGCCCGCAGGTCCTGGAAGCTCAGGCCGGGCTGGACATTCTCGCAACCGACCTCGAAGAGATCGACCACGCCGCTGCCTGCGGTGTCGTTCGGGTTCGGGTTGGCGTCCGGGGCGGGGATGCCGCCGTCGCCGTAGGAGATGATCTTGTAGAAGACGAAGCAGGTCGCTCCGCCCGCGTTCGGCAGTTGCACGGCCGAGTTCTGCGGCTGGATGAACTCACCCGTGGCGATATCGCCGCAGAACATCGTCCGGAACTGGAAATTGTCCGGATCCGCACCGTAGATCGAGGCAAAAGCCCCAGCCGGCAGGCCGGTGAACTGAGCAAGCATCCGCGGATCGCCATCCAGCGCGAAGGTATCGGTGCTGACCTCGCCGGCGTCGGTCGAAACGACGACCGTGTGGCTGGTCAGGGGAAGGTTGCACTGCTCCTGGTGGGCGGCGAGCCCACCCTGGACATCGTTGAGGCAGCCGGCTTCGAAGATGTCGAGGCCAACGGTGCCGTCACCGCTGTCAACATACTCGGGACCGCCGCCAAGCACGATCTCCGGCCCGATCGCGGCCACATATACCATCGTCTCGTCCTCGAGGCCGATCAACTCCAGGCTGCCGCCAGCGTCAAGCGTCGCCGCGTCGCCCGCGATGATCTCGATGCCGGCGGCATCGACCGAGCCATTCAGGACGACGACCGCGACCGGACCGGCCGCAATCGCGATCTCGACGTCGTCTCCCTCTTCCATCTCGGCGTAGGAGAGTTCGACATCGCGCAGGCCGCCCGGCGCGGCAAAGACTTCAGAGACCGCCAGCAGGTCGCCACCGGCGGTGAATTCCGCCTCGGCCGGATCGACCAGGCCGATCCGTACATAGGAAGACGGTCCTTCACCAAAGCCGATGTGGCGCTGCTGTGCCCCCTCGGGGATGAACGCGGCCTCGCCCGGGCCGACCTGGGAGACAGCGCCGGCGTTGGCATCCTCGATCACGATCGGCCCTTGCTCCGTGATCGCGAAGCCCAGGGCCCGCTCGAGCACCAGCGCCTCGGTGCCGTTCAGGGCGCTATCACGGATCACGCGCCAGACCAGTTGCTGCGACGGCATCGCCGCCAGGCCCTGGGCGACGACCGCGACGCCTTTCCCCTGCGGGGCATCGGCCGCAGCGACGGATCGCACGACCAGAGCCCCCAATAGGGCCGTCATGACGGATAGGCCAAGCACGAGGCGGCCGAACCCGGTGAGCGGCCCTCGCTCACGGCGACGGCGGCGCGGAGGATCCAGCGCTCCCCGCGGAGCGAACGAGGCGCGCAAGCGAGCGGAACAATCGACAAGCGTTCGGGACATGGATAGCGGAGTCACGGATCAGCCCTTTCCATACGACATCGGTTGAGTGAGGATGCGAAGTTCGTCCTGCACCGATCGTCGCGGAGAGCGCTACGTTGCGGTTCCGTGAATCTGCGTAAATCCGGACGGCTATCCGTCTACGTGGACTATGTAGATCCCCGAGTCGCACACCATAGCCGGTACCACCTGGCTACCAAGACCACATCGCTGGCCCGCGTATCGCGGTACCATCTCCGCGTCCGGTGGGCCGCGAGCATCAGGGAGGCGGATTCCCGGTGGCAGTCAACGCATTCGGGAAAGCCGATCGGTGATGGCCGACGGTTGGGCAATGGCGGACAATGCCCGGGTCAACTCGGCCGCGCCGGTCGGCGCGGTCACGATCAGTCCTGCCCGCTTCCGCGACCTCCGGGCCGTGGCCCGGGTCCAATCCCACTCATTCCGTCCCCGGCTGGCCTACGGGCTGGGCACGCTCCTGCTCCTCTGGGCCTTGCCCCACGTTCGCTTCCTCGTGGCCAGAGCATCGCTGACCTCGGCGGCGTCCACCCTGCCCCCACCGCCCCCGTCCGTCGTCGGCTGCATCATCGGCGACCGAACCCGGCGGGAAGTCCGCGTGATCAACCTGGCGGTCGATCCGGCCGCCCGGCGGCGGGGCGTCGGCCGCAGCCTGCTGGCCGCCCTGGAAGACGTCTTCCCCGAAGGCGATCTCGTCCTCATGGTCGAAGAAGCCAACACCGCCGCCCGCGCCCTCTACGTCCAGGCCGGCTACCGCCAGGTCGGCGTCGCCCACAACTACTACGGCCGCGGCCGCAGCGGCCTCTGGATGCAAAAGAGACGGGCAGGCGGGCAGGCGGGCAGGCGGGAAGAGGGACCGGGGCGGGTTTTCCGGGTATAGCTGTCTCATTCTGTCTATTGGCCGTATAGTCGTTCAGTGATACGTGACGACAATGAACGCTTCGCAGCGCGGAGCGAATACCGAACAGCATCACTCGCGGCAGCGGTGACGGGGAAGATCGACGTGCGCGGGGAGGATGCCGGGTGAGCGACATCAAGTTGTTTCGCGCCACCGGCAACCTTGTCCAGGAGTTGACCGGCACGTCCGTTGCCGTCGAGAAGTCTGCTCCAGACACTGATCGAAGGTCACCTAGATACGTTCCTGGGGGTGCGGTTTCTTGCAACGGAGCACAGCACCGGGAAGGCCCACGGCGGGCGCATCGACACGCTCGGCATCGACGAGAACAATGCCCGGTCATCATCGAGTACAAGCGGGCACTGAACGAGAACGTCATCAACCAGGGCCTGTTCTACCTGAACTGGCTGATGGACCACCAAGCGGATTTCGAGTGGCTCGTATTGAAGAAGCTTGGGAGCGGAGGTCGCCGACGCGATCGAGTGGTCGGCGTCGCGACTACTCTGCATCGCCGGCGACTTCACGAAGTACGACGAGCACGCCATCCAGCAGATTCCGCGCAACATCGAGCTGATCCGTTACCGCCGCTACGGCGACGACTTTCTCCTGCTCGAATTGGTCAACGCCACGGCCGGAGCGACCGCCGAGACGGCTCCCGGAGTCGAAACCGGAAGCACGGGAGGTGGGGGCAAAAAGACCTCCGGAAAGACCGTCTCCGACAGGATCGAACAGGCGCCCCAGGATGTCGGGATCGATACGAATCACTCAGAGCGATGATCATGGCGCTCGGCGACGACGTGCAGGAGGGCGAACTCATGCTCTACATCGCGTTCCGGCGTATCAAGAATTTCGCCTGTGTGGAGGTTCACCCGCAACTCAAGACGGGTGGTGGTCTACGTCAAAGTCAATCCGGAAGACGTGCAGCTGGAGCAAGGATTCACCCGGCGACGTGCGGCCATCGGACATTTCGGCACCGGCGATCTTGAAATCGTGATCGACGATGACGCTGACCTGGAGCGCGCCAAGCCGCTGCATCGTCAAGAGCTACGAGATCAGCTAGGGGCCAAGCAAAATCCCTGGCGTACAATCGACAGGACAGGCGTTCGCATCCCGCATCCCGGTTTCCCGACAAGGCACGGCCAATGGCGCTCAACACCCCCGTTCGCATCGATCCCACCCCGTTCCTCGCCGCCAGCCGCGATGAGATCGCGGCCACGCTGCCGGAACCGCTTGCCTCGCTCGCCGACGCGATCGTCCACTCCCGGCGCATCCTCGCGTGGCCGGATGATTGGGACGACGAGGGCAGCCCCGGATATGACGAGCGGGTCTGGCTCCGCGCGGTCGGCTTCCTACTCTCCAACGCCGTCCAACTCTGGAACGACCGCGGCCTCGCCATCCCCGCGCCGGATATCGGACCGGGATCCTACGGGAGCATCGCCCTCGACTGGCGGCCGGGACCGCGCGAGTTGTTGCTCGATATCCCCGTCGACGAGCATGCCCCGGCGAAGTTTTACGGGGACGACGGCAACTTCGGCCACGTCGTCAAGGGCAGCCTCGACCTCGCGGACGACAATTCCTGGCTGATGCTGTGGTTGGCGTCGGCGTGACATCCTGGTCTGCCGAGGAGATTCCCGACGACGCAACACTCTACATGCGCATCCACCGGCAGTACATCAAACCCGATGGTTCGCTCCAGAGCGGCTGCTTTAGGAACCGGCCCGACGACTCCGGAGGAATGTCCACGGACTGGGACCGGTACGCGACACCCCACGATACCCGGGCTCGTGCGCGTCGGCCGCACGAGAATGCCGTCATCGCGATGAATGCCGGGCAGATCCGGACGATCCCCGACCAGTCGATCCAGCACAGTCCCATTTCTGGCCACGCTGACGTGCCAGACAATCGGGCGCACACAGACATCCACGGACCAAAGGAGCAGGATCCTGAGGTTCGTCGCCGCTTCCAGCGGATCGCGACATTCGTGCTGCCTCTTCCGGCAGGCGAATAGCGGATCGCCGATAGACACGACAGAGCGAAGCTTCGAGGACATCGTCACCGGGCGCTTAGCTTCATCCGGCTGGCTGAAGCACGACTCTTAAATCCGTCAGACGAGGTCTTCTCCGAAGTACCTTCGGCGAGCGCCTTCGTCGGCCACCAGGCCGTCGGGGCCACGCGCCGCGATCAAGGCAAACCCTCCCAGGGTGGGATCTTGGTCCTTCGCCCGCTTGTGACCATCGCGCAGGCGGTCGGCCATGTCACCCTCCTCGGCGCCGAGGACGGCGTGCCATCGATCGTAGGCGCGCACCGCCGCGTAGTAACCACATCGTCGAGTCGCGAACTCCGCGATGGCGGCGCCCCAATCGCGCCCGTCCAGTAGCAGCTCGCTCAAGACCCTGACATCGTGGAAGAGCAACGCCGTGCCATGGCCCTGAGTTGGATCGGGAGCGCCCGCGGCGTCGCCAATCAAGACCACACCCTCGCTCGCGACCCGGCTCGCCCAAATATCGTTGTTGGCGAAGAATCCGATCGGTCCGGCCTGTTGGACATCGGCGAGGGCGCCTTCGGGCATGTGTTCCGCCGCCACCGAGAGGAGCGCGGCAAGCGACCGGTCGGCACCGGACGCGCGCAACGCCCCAGCCGGCATCCGCAAGTACAGACGTGTCGTGTCAGGCGCGACGGCAAACCAGTTGACAGCGACGTTCGGCATCGACATGAAATTGTCGGTGTCGCGATCGTCCGTCCGCACACCGGTCAAAAGCACGCCGCCGAACCGGTGATGCTCGGGATCGGCGACCGTCTCGCCGCCAGTCCAGTGACGCACCTTCGAGTGCTTGCCATCCGCACCGACAACCAGCCGGGCGGCGAACTCAGACTGGCAATCACCCTGAGCGACAGTGACCGAAGACACGCCATTCCGCGCAAAGGCGACCGCCTTGGCAGACCGGACCATCGTTGCCCCTTGCTCCGCCGCCCAGGCAAATGCGGCCTCCTGGAGACGAACATGCGAGAAGCCTCGCTCCGGCGCGCCATCGATCGAGTCGCTCTCCCAGGCAAACGTCTCCGCCGCTTGACGCCCTTCGTAGCGCCGCATCCCGGTCAACTCGATGCCGCCAGCCTCCTTTAGGAGGTGCTCCACGCCGAGCCGGCGCGCATCGGCAACCCCATAGGGCCAGGTGGCCTCGCCTCTGACCCGGTCGCGAAACCGTTCCTCCTTTTCGAGAACGAGTACGCCCAGCCCGGATCTCGCCAAGACCCCGGCCAGGATCGAACCGGCGATGCCACCACCCACAACAATGACGTCAAAACGCTTGCCGGCCTCATGTCGATCCCCCGCAGATGACAACATCAAAGAGTCCCAGACGAATCGTTGCTCTGCTTTTCCATTGGGTTGGCGGTCCGTCGACGAACACCCAGCGGTGTATTGCCTATCCGTGCTGCCGCTCCATTGCGGTATCCTGGACTGAGCTGGTGCTCAGCTGAGCGAACGAGCGACGTGATCGATGGCGGAGGCGGGAGTCAAATGGACGCGACCATCCGCGACGGCTCGCCGGTGGACCTGGACCGGGCAGCCAAGGCAACACGGCGGTCGCGGGCGGCAGTCTCGAGCAAGTCACGGTGACGCACCTGGCGGAGGCAATTTCGGCTGGGGTGATCATCATGGGGCTCCTTTACTGGCGCGATCCGATTCCCAGATTCATCGCCGAGGAGAGGCGCCCGCGAGATCCGGCTATCCGGACGCAGATCGAGCATGGGCCGCCACTGCGTTGAGCGCATCCGAAGAGAATCCGGATTCTTGGGAACATCGAGAACGCAAGGCGATCCGTAGAAAGTACGGAGCGCGGACTCCAGTTAGATGAGGTCTGGACTACAAGTCCTCGCGGGCGGCGAGCTCGGCGGCCTCGCGGCGGTTGGCGACGCCGAGCTTAGTCAGGATGCGCTCGACGTGGGTCCCGACTGTGCGCTAACCGATCGACAGCTTCGCTGCGATCTCGGGGTCGGTCAAGCGCTGAGCCAGGAGCGCGAGCACTCCTGCTCTCGGCGGGTCAGGCCAAAGTCGCGGCGTTCGCCCTCGGATCGCGTCCCATCTCGACCGGCGAGCGGCACCACCACCCCGCTCGAAGGCGTCGACGCGGACCCGGACAGCTCGACGGGGCGACCGTGCGCCACCGCCAACGCAGCGTCCAGGGACAGTGAGCGCCCCACCGCCAGCGCTTGGTCGAACTCGGCCTCGCCGAGGGCCAGGCTGACGTCTCCATCGTCTGATCGAACTGGAAGTCGAATGGCAACACGCGCCGCCCGGTCAGCGCAAGCTGAGCGTCGGCGGCTCCGAGGAGGTGGCCAGCGCGGTACGGATCGCCTCGGGCCAACGCCACCCCGGCGAACCCTGCCAGACCGTTCCCCAACCACCAGGCGTCCGCGAGGTCGATGGCGGTGCTCAACGTTTCCGCGAAAACTGTGCCGCACCAGCCGGATCGCCGCGCTCGATGCGGACCCAGGCGAGCGTCGTCAGTGTGATCGCGACATGGCGCGGAGAACCCGCCGCCCGCAACAGTTCCAAAGACTCCTCGGAAAGCTGCCACGCATCGATCGAAGTCACCGACGTGATAGAAGGACCCACCCAAATTTTGCAGGACCAGTCCGGTTATAAACCGATTGGATTGCCGGCGGGCGATGACGGCCCCATCTTCGTAGCGGACGATCGCCTCGTCGTACTGTTGGGTATATTCCGCGATCTCGCCAAAGTAGTAGCACGCGTAGGCAGCGATATCGTCGTCGCCGTGGGCCTCGGCTAGCCGGCGGCTTTCGCGCAGCGCCACCTCGGCGCCCGAGTCGTCCCCGGAGGCCCACCTGAATCTTGGGTAAGCTGCGGCGGTGCGGCGCCTGGGCCGTGCGCTGACCGCCCCGGAGGTCCCCGCCGATGGTCGCCCCCTCGCCTGCCCGTGCCCGTCGATCGCCGCCACCTGACGCGGTTCTGGTCGATCGCGTCGAGGCGCTGCTTGCCGATTTGGTCGCCGCCTGGTCCCGGACCCGACCGCGGCGGGCCGTCACCGCGGTCGGCCGCCGATCCTGCCGGGGCTGCTGCTGTGGAGCGGCCTGCTCGTCTGCGTCCTGCGCGGTCTCTCCAGCCAACTGGAGGTGTGGCGCCTGCTGAGCGCCGCCGGCCTCTGGCACTTCCCGACCGTCCCGTCTCCGACGACGCGGTCTACCGGCGGCTGGAGCGCGAGGGCGAGTCGGCGATGGCCGGGCTCTTCGCCGACCTGACCGCGCTGCTGCTGGCCCGCCCGCCGGCCCGGCCGACCGCACGTTGGTCCCCTTCGCCGCCGAGGTCGTCGCCGTCGACGAGACGACCCTCGACCGGGTGGCGCGCACGCTGCCGGCCTGCGCGGGCTGCCCCCCGGCGACGACCGGCTGCTGCCGGGCAAGCTGGCCGGCCTCTTCGACGTCCGCCGCAGCTCTGGCGGGAAATCCGGCCCGGCCCGAGGCCCGCCAGAATGAGAAGGTGGCCGCCGCGACCTGGCCGCCACCTGCCGCTGAGAGCCTCATCCTCTGCGACCTGGGCTACTTCGCCTTCGCCTGGTTCGACGACCTGACCGACGCCGGGCAGTGGTCAGTCGCCGCCTGCGCGCCAAGACCAGCTACGAGACGATCCACGCCTTCTACCACGACGGGGAGACGCTGGATGCCTGGTCTGGCTCGGCAAGCACCGCTCCGACCGTACCAAACATGCGGTGCGTCTCGTCCAGTTCCGGCATGGCCAAGCGCTCCACCGCTACATCACTAACGTCCTGGATCCCCACCTGCTCCCTCTGCCGAGGTCGCGCGGCTCTACGCCGCCGCTGGGATACGAAATGGCTGTCAACCTGGTCAAGACCCACCTCGGCCTCCAGTTGCTCTGGTCGGCAAGCCGCCGTCGTCGGCGCCAGGTCTGGGCGGTGCTCGCCGTCGCCAGGTGTGCAGGCGCTGCGGGGCGAGGTGGCGGCGCGGGCGGGGGTCGACACCTTCGCGGTCTCGCTGCCGCTCCTGGTCCGCTACCTGCCCCAGTACGCCGCCGCGGTCTCGACCCGGTCGCCGCCTTCGTCGCCGATGGCCGCCGCTTGGGCTTCACGCCCTCCCGCCGGACCCAAATCGTCACGCCCACCATCCCCGCCACCCATCTGCGCCCGCCGCCGGACGGGCTGGTCCTCCGCCGCACGCCCCGCTACGCGCGCAAGGACTGACTGCGGCCTCCGCCCCTGGCACTCAACCCACTTACCAGCCCCCTGTGAACGAAACCAGCGCGAGCGCCCGCGACCTCGACGTCCCGGCGCCACTAGCGAGGACACGCTCGAACCAGTCGACGGCCTCGCTTAGCCGGCTTCGGGTCCACCAGGGGTGGTGGAGCCCGCTGGCCATGCGGAGCGCCGATTCCGCCTGACCGGATCCCACAAGCCAGCCCAGAGCAGCACGTGCGTTCGGGAGTTCAGCGTCCGCCCGCTCGATCCAGTCACCGTGCCACGCCTCCGGGCCAAGCGGGTCCCATTGCGTCACCAACGTCAGGCACCAGGCGGCATGCCGCTCCCGGATCACGTCCGCTTCGCCACTCGCCTCCAGCAACTCTGATGCGAATTCGCGGACAGTCTCGTACATGCCGAAGCGAGGCTCGGCCCCCGAATTCCTGGGACCCTTGCTGTCCAATCGGTGTACCAGGCTCTGGTAAGCAAGCGCCTCGATACCGGCCAGCAGGTCATCGCCCGAGTCACCTGGATTCCCAACGACGGACCCGGCGGCATCGAGCGTGAACCCACCGGCGAAAACGGCAAGCTGCCGAAAGATCGTTCGCTGCGCAGGCTCCAGGAGGTCGTAACTCCAGGCGATGGCGTCGCGCATGGTCCGGAGCCGGGCTGGACTATCTCGCGGGCCGCCGGTCAGGAGCGGCAATCGACGATCGAGTCGGGAAGAAGCGCCTCCGGCGGAAACAGACGGATCTTGGCGGCCGCCAGTTCGATCGCCAGCGGCAGCCCATCCAGGCGACGGCAAATCTCGGCGATCGCGACTGCATGCCCTCCGGTCAGGACAAAGCCAGGGTCGGCCGCTCTGACCCGCTGGACAAACAGGGCGACCGATGCGACGGCGGCAATCTCGCTGACATATTCGGCCTGATCGACACCAGCCACCGGCACCGCCAGTGGCTCCACCGGGAGGAGATGCTCGCCACGGACATCAAGGGGGGCGCGACTCGTCACCAGCACCTGGAGGGCAGGGCAAGCCTCCAGGAGGGCCGAGATTTCGGGGGCGGCGTCGAGCACCTGCTCGAAGTTGTCCAGCACCAACAGCCGTTGGTCGGTCTTCAGAGTGGCGGCAAGCCGGATCGAGAGGGCTGCTCACCCGTCTCTCGAACGTCGAGCGCCTGCGCAAGCGTCGGCAGGACCAGGGCGGGGTCACGGATCGATGAGAGATCGACAAAGACCGATCCACCCGCGAAGGACGCGGTCAACTGATGGGCGATCTCCAGAGTGAGGCGGGTCTTGCCAACCCCGCCGGGTCCGATCAGGGTCAGGAGCGGGACGGCTTCATCGAGCAGCAATGCGCGCGCGGCGGCCAACTCCGCCGCCCGCCCAATGAGGGGAGTGCGCGGAAGCCGAAGGGAGAACGACGAGCCAACTGGCGGTGAGAGGGACATCGCAGTAAGCCCTGGCGGATGGGTTTTCGATCGAGCGCGGCCATCATGCGCCGCCAGGCCAGACGAGTCAACCAGGGCCAGGCCAGGCCACCGGGTGCGCCCGCGAGTACCATCTCCACCGTTCGCCTATCGAAAAGGGAACCTGGTCGTTACCCGCTTTAGGGGATAAGCAATGAACATGGTCCCGCCGCCGGAATCGATCATGACCGTCCTGTTCGATCCGGGCGAGCCCATTTGGTCCAAGTTGCTGCGGACGGTGGTGATCTACCTTGTCCTCCTGATCCTGCTCCGGATCGGCGGTAAGCGGGAACTCGGGCAGCTCTCCACTCTCGATCTGGTCGTCCTGCTCCTGCTTTCCAACACCGTCCAGAACGCGATCATCGGCAACGAGTATTCGCTGACCGGCGGCATCATCGGCGCCGTCGTCCTGATCTTCCTGGACAAGCTGCTCTCCCGGATCTCCTACAACGTCCCCGCCCTTGCCCGGCTGATCGGCGGCAATCCCACCCCCCTGATCGCCGACGGCAATCTCCTGCCCAACAACATGCGCAAGCAGGGCATCACGCCGGAAGAGCTGGCTGCCCTCTGCCGCCTGCAGGGCATCGACCGCATGGAGGAAGTCGAAACCGCCACCCTGGAGGTCAACGGCACAGTCACGGTCCGCCCCCGCCACCCCACCCCGAACGAGCGCGCCCAGGCCGAAATCCTGGCCCGCCTGTCCGCCATCGAACACCTGCTTCGTGGCAACACCCCATAGGGGCGCGATGCATCGCGCCCACGTTCCTCACGCGATCGTTCAGGCCTGGCAACTAGGCACGATTCTCCGCCCCCCTACGCCGGCTATCCGGGCACCGACGGCTTGCGCGAACGCGATCGAATCCTTTCCGATACCGTGCTCCACGTAGACCTTCATCAGCGCGAGCGCCTCACCCCACCCGATCGCGCAGTCGATGTTGGCTCTGCGCCCGGCGGGCGTGTCCCGATAGCCGTAATCGCGCAGATGGACGGTCGTCCCGTCACGGTCCGGGACGAAGTCGATCTCGACCGTTGTCAGGTAAGGCTGGGTCTCCCCATCCGCCCCGCCTTCCCCATCCCACCCGAAGACGATCCTCCTCGGCCGATCAGCCGCGTAGACCGGCACGGTCGACGCCCCGGTGTATTGGTGTGGCCCCCAATCCTGCCAGCGCCAGGTCATCTCCCCACCTGGCCGCGGATCCGACACGGTCCCGTTGGTGAACCACCCGCCCAGCCCCTCGGCCGTGGTCATCGCGTCGTAGACCCGCTCCGGTTCCGCCCGCACGAAGACGCTGTGCCGGATCTCGCCGACAACTTGCGCGTCGACGCTGGCCGTGCCGTCCGGTGTCGCGGGGGGCATGGCTATCTGGTGCTCGTTTGTGGCCATGGGTTGGGTTCCTATCGTGGTTTTCGGGGGCTGGCGTCTGGGCGCAGCCCTCACTCCTCGACCAGCCGCTTCAGCGCGGCGATCCGGCGGTTCCAGCGGTCCTCGATCCCGGCCAGCCAGCCGGTGGCCGCGGTAAGAGCGCCAGGCGCCAGGGAGTAGTGCCGTTCTCGACCCATTTTCTGGTCAGTCACCAGTCCGGCCTCGGCCAGCACCCGCAGGTGCTTACTCGCCGCCTGCCGCGTGATCGGCAGCCCGGCATGCAGAGCGGTGATCGTGGCCGGGCCATCCGCCAGCCGCTCCAGCATCCGCCGCCGGGTAGGATCTGCGAGGGCCAGGAAGACCGGCTCAGCGCCACGCTCAGCCGACAGCCGCGACGATCCCGAGTGGCCCAAATGGGCAGCCCGGCCACCGAGTTCTTCACCATTCGGATCGTCACGGCCTGTCGACAAAGCGATCTCTCCAGATTAGGCGCGGGTCACGTACGTAGCGAGGTTGCCGATCACCTCGGGCCACCCCTGGGCATTTTCGCGCAATGCGGTATCTCGCACCTCGTCCGGCAGAGCCTCGAACCCCGACTCGATGACCCGAATCCGGGTGCCGTCGGCCTCTTCCACCAGAGTGATCTCCACGAGCGTATTCGCCTGCTCCGCCACCGACTTGGCCGGATCAGCGGAGTGGGAGCGCCAGCGGAAGGCAAACCGATTCGGCGGCTCGACAGCGACGACCTGGACCGGCGGGGCGCCCTCGGAGCCGTCCTCGAACTTGAACCGGAGGGCGCCTTCGCCACCCGGCGTCATTGAGTACGTCGGCTCGGCAAACCATTCTTTCAACTTCGCCGGCTCCGATATCGCCGCCCAGACGCGAGTCAGCGGCGCCGCCAGGAACTCTTCTCGCTCGTACCGGTTCATTGTTGCTGACATCTTGGCTCCTTTGTCCTGAGATTATATGCAACACGCTAGTTGCCTATCCAGGATACATGGGAGACGCCAGATATGCAACTCATATGTTGCGTATTTCGGGCTGCCTCGTTGAAGTGCCCAGCGGCGCGGCCACCGTATACTTGCCGGAATAGGGGCAAGATGCGTCAGGTAGATGCCAGATACGCCCAGCAATAGAGGATCATTCGCGTGGCGGACGGGCTCAACCAACTCCTCGACCATATCGCGCGTCACTACCTCGTCCCGGACGATCAGCGCACGATCGACCTCGACGCGTCCGCGGCCGAACCCGGCGATCTCCTCGAAACGGAGAAGCGCGAAGCCGCCACCCGCGAGATCGAGCGCGCCCGGGAGCTACGCGGCCCATTCTCCGCCGGTCTCCGGCGAGCCCGTGCCTCCCGAGCCGCCGGTGAACCCGCTCTCGCCCTGGACGACCGCGACCCTGAGCAAGACCAGATAGCCACGGCCTTGATCCATGCGTTGGTCCGCACCAACCTCGCCACCTCCCATGCGGAGACCACGACCGAGAACCACTACGTCTATCGCCTCTCGATCGATTGGGACGCCCTCCGAACCGTGGCCAGTGCGGCAGGAGTCGATCTGGACGAGGCCCTCCGCTGAAATCGAGGCGGCAAGGCGGCAAGGCGGCAAGACGGCTAGGGACGATAGAAGATGACGAAGCTCAATGGATGAACGGTGTGAGTGACGCGATCGATCACGACGAACCGAATACGGCCCAGCTTGCCGTCTTGCCGTCTGACCCGCTTGCCGACCCAGATGACGACCGCCCCGCTCGGTTCGCGGCCGCGATCGGGGTACGGTTCAAAGACCTCGGCATCCTCCGCACCGCCCTAACCCACCGGTCCGTGCTCCACCACTGGGCCTCGGCCGGCCTGATCCCGGCGACCCTGCAATCGAACGAGCGCCTGGAGTTCCTGGGAGATGCCATCCTGGGCGCCGTCGCCGCCGAGGACCTCTATCACCGCTACCCGGACGCCGACGAGGGAGCACTCACCCGAATGCGCGTCACCCTGGTCCGGGCGGAGACGCTCGTCCGCTGGGCCCGCCAGATCGACTTGGGGGACTACCTCTTCCTCGGCCAGGGAGAACGGGTGACCGAGGGTGCCCGCGACAGGATGCTGGCCGGGGCCTTCGAGGCAGTGGTCGGCGCGATCTTCCTCGACCGCGGCCGCCGGGAAGCGCGCCGCTTCGTGCGCCCCTTCCTGGCCCAGGGCATCCAGGAGGACACCTCCCCGCCGGAGACCAACCCGAAGGGCGTCCTCCAGGAGATCTTGCAAGAGCGCTTCCGCCGCTCCCCCTCCTACCGCGTCCTCCAGATCGAAGGCCCGGACCACGCCCGCATCTTCACCATCGAGGCTGCACTGAACGACCGCGTCCTCGGCACCGGACAGGGCCCCAGCAAACGCGACGCCGAACAGCAAGCCGCCCGCGCCGCCCTCGACACCCTCTCCCAGGAAACCCTGCCTCCCCCCCTCCCCAACCACGGCTCCAGCACGGCCCGCCGCAAACGTGGCCGCACCAAGGAGAGTTGATACCGTGCACGGCTGATGCGCGCAGTACGCTTGGCAAACCGGCTACGACTCTGGTCTTACTCCACCGAAAAATCTCGGCCACACTCAGCCGGAACCCCAGAAGGATCTCCCCACCGTCGAGTTCGTCGCCTTCGCCAAGCTCTTCGGCTAGTTTTCCATCCAGGTAGACCGAAACCGTGCGCCGAGCGGGATCGACCCACCAGACGAGCGGCACGCCAGCGCGGCGGTAGATCTCCTGTTTCCGGGCAATATCGCCCGGCCGGTCCGTTGGCGAGATGACCTCGACCGCCAGGTCAGGCGGCACGGGGATGTAGCCATCAGGAACGCGGCGCCCGGGGAGGCGATCCCAGGCAATAAACGCCACATCCGGCACGACAACGGTATCCGGATCTCGAGAGAGGATGTACGAGCCATCCGCGCCGGTCACCCAGCCAAGTCCACGGGGTCGCACGAATATCGAGATGAGCGCACCGATCCAGTGCGCAAGTCCGCTCGCCATCCCGCCCGCGCTCGGCACCTTCCGTAGCTCCCCATTCCAGATCTCCCACGGCTCGTCGCCCGGCATCCGCCACAGGTCTTCGGCCGTGTAGCGCGTTATGGTTGTTGCCATGGCCCCTCGTCCTGATCCTACTCAAGGGAGTGCGACGTCGCCTCTCAATCCATGCTATCACCCTGCCGTAGCACTCGGTCCTCATCCTGACCATCTCTTCCGAGTGTTTGCCGCTCCTAGGACAGACGACCGTCCGTAGCACGGCCAAGGCGCTCATAGACCTTGAAAACGGAATCACTCGTTCATGAACTGGTGGACCAATCTGGCGCACTCGTCGGGGGTGGTGTCCGTGGTGTCGATGTGGAGTGCCGGCAGGCTGGCTGGGAGCAGCGGCAAAAGCGATGGGTAGCGCTGGTTTGCCCGCACGATCGTCTCGATCGAGTGGTAATGGTCCGGCGACTGGGCATGCCGGCGTCGCACCTCGTCGTCCGTCGCTGTGAGCAACACCAACCTTGAGGGAACGGCGCTGCTGACCCGGTCGAAGCCGGCGATCAGGTTCGGAAGGTAGCCCCGGTCCTCGCCATACGCCCACCTGGAGAAGTAGCACCGATCGAGGATCACATCGCGCGCGGTGGTGCGCAGCAATTCGACGGTAGCCGTGGCCACCCCGATCGTTTCGGCTTTGTCGTCGCCCACACGCGCCCAGCGGATCTTGGCGACGGGCCAGAGGTGCTCCTGCCGGAACCGATCGATCAGCGTCGACTTGCCAACCAGATCGGCGCCCTCAACGATGAGAATCATGGGCCACCTCGTCTAGATGCCGGTACTGCTGTCGGATCTCGGCCGCGACCCGATCGAGTTCTTCCCGTGGCGGCTTGTCCGACCAGTCCGCCTCGATCTTGAACGCATCTCCCTGGAACCTCGGGAAAACGTGGATGTGCAGATGGAATACCGTCTGGAAGGCCGCCTCGCCGTCCGCCAGGAACAGGTTGATGCCCTCACACCGGAGTCCAGAGCGACGAATAGCCGTAGCGGCTCGCTTAGCCACCGTGAAGAGATGGGCAACCACATCGTCTTCCAGGTCGTCCAGATACGGTGCGTGCTGCTTGGGCATGACGAGGAGGTGGCCGGGGTTGACCGGCCCGATCGTGGCAGCGACAAGCGACCGGTCATCTTCATGAACGATGCTTGCTGGAGCGCGCCCGGCCACAATCTCGCAGAAGACACATGGCGTTCGTGGGATCGCCGTCGATTCAATATCGGTGTCCATTGTGCCTCCGTCTATTCGATCCCTCGACACGTGACCAGGTACCGTCTCCAGCTTACGCACGCTTCTCCTGTCTCACGTCTCACGCCACGTTCCGTGCGATAGTTATGACCTACGGTCACGGCATCGTGGATCTCAGGAGGAGACGGCGGGTGGGCAAGCTCTTCGATCAGTTGACCGTTTTCGGCGGCAACGCCAATCCGGCCCTGACGACCGAAATCTGCGACTACATCGGCATTCCCCCTGGCCGAGCCGAGGTCTTCAAATTCTCCAACGACAATACCTTCGTCCGCATCGGCGAGAGCGTCCGCCAGAACGATGTCTTCGTCGTCCAGTCGATCGCCTACCCGGTCAACGACTCCGTCATGGAGCTGTTGATCATGATCGACACCCTGAAACGATCCTCCGCCGGCCGCATAACAGCAGTCATCCCCTACTACGGCTACGGCCGCACCGATAAGAAGGACCAACCCCGGGTGCCGATCACTGCCCGCCTCGTGGCCGACCTGATCACCGTCGCCGGCGCGGACCGCGTGCTCGCCCTCGATCTTCACGCCGGCCAGATCCAGGGGTTTTTCGATGTCCCGGTGGATGAGCTCACCGCCCAATACCTGCTCGCCCAATACTTTGTCGAGAAGCGGCTGCCACGGCCGGTCGTCGTCTCGCCCGATCTGGGCAGCACCAAGCGGGCCCGCAACTTCGCCGAGATCCTCAACGCGTCGTTGGCGATCATCGAGAAGCGCCGGGTTGGGAACCAGGACCACAGCGAGATTCTCAATCTGATCGGCTCGGTGGAGGGCTGCCCGGTCGTGATCGTCGACGACGAGATCGACACCGCCGGCTCGCTCACCCAGGCCGTCAACGTCTGCCTCCAGAACGGCGCCACCGAGGTCTATGCCGCCGCGACGCATGCCGTCCTCTCCGGCCCCGCCGTCCGCCGCCTCCAGGAGAGTCCCCTCCAGGAGTTGGTGGTGAGCAACAGCATCGCCGTCCCGGAGGAGAAGCGCTTCCCCAAACTGACGATCCTCTCGATCGCCGCCCTGCTCGGCGAGGCAATCCAGCGGATCCACACCGGCACCAGCGTCGCCGCCGCCTACCGCTCCGCCCAGACCTTCCAGACGCGCCTGCTCCTCTCCGGCGGCCTCGTCGGGGATCCTCGGTAGGGCGTCATCCGGCGGTCGACGTTCCCGGATGGCCGGTTCAACGGTCACGATCAGTTATAGGGCCGACGATTCGCTCACTACGCGAAAGGTGATCCCATGCTCCGCACCTCCCTCTGCGATCTCCTCAATATCGATCACCCGATCATCCTCGCCCCCATGGGATCCGCGACCTCCGCCGCCTTCGCTGCCGCCGCCTCCAACGCCGGCGGTCTCGGCAGCATCGCCACCCTGAGCCGGCCCACCGCCGCCGTCCTGGCCGACCTGAACGCCATCCGCGATCTCACCGACCGCCCCTTCGCCGTCAACCACGTCCCCCAATCCCTGGATGAGGAGGCCTTTGCCGCCACCCTGGCCCTGCGCCCGGCAGTCATCTCCTTCGCCCTCGGCGATCCCGGCGATCTCGTATGCCGGGCCCACGATGCCGGCTCGCTGGTCATGCTCCAGGTAACCACCGTCGCCCAGGCCGTTCTGGCCGCGGAGCGGGGTGTCGACATCGTCGTTGCTCAGGGGGGCGAGGCCGGCGGATTCTCCGGGGTCGTCGGCACCATGCCGCTCGTGCCCCAGGTCGTCGACGCCGTCGCTCCTATCCCTGTCGTCGCCGCTGGCGGAATCTTCGACGGCCGGGGGCTCGCCGCCGCCCTCGTCCTGGGCGCCGCCGGCGTCAGCCTCGGCACTCGCTTCCTCGCCTCGCTGGAGGCGCCGATCGAGGAGAACTGGCAGCAGGCGGTCCTCGCCGCTCGCTCCGAAGACGCCATCAAGGCCGAGGCCCTGAACGCCGTCAGCCCAATCCCCGGTACCGCCGGCTTTGGCACGGTCCTTCGCTCGTTGCGGACACCCTTCCTCGACGAATGGAACTCCCGCCTCACCGAGGCAGAGCATCAGCGCGACCGTCTCCAGGCCGAGATGACCACCGCTGTCGAGGCCGGCCGCCGGATCGACTTCCTCGCCACCGCCGGTCAGTCCGCTGGAGCGATCACCGACGTCCTTCCGGTCGCGGAGATCATCCGCCAGATCGTTGCGGAAGCCGAAGCAACGATCCAATCCTCCAGCAGGCTCTTCGCCCAATGACGCTCTGATTCTCCGGCTCGCTCTCTTCCGGACACTCACCGGCGCACATGCCAGAACCAGGTAGACGGTTCCCACCGGGTGGTGCACCCTTCCCCTGATCGATCTCTGTAGCCCGACCGGGTTCAACTTCTCCTCATCACGAACAAAGAAAGGGACGCACTGTGCATCGACGCGATCTGATCTTCGGCGCCGCCGCGATGGCCGGCGCACTGGCCGTAACTGGACCCATCCGTGCCCAGGAATCCACGCCGGAGAGCGACGGCTCCCAGGCCCTCGCCATGCTGCGCTTCGCCCCGGCTGATCTGCTCGAAAACGCCGGAGACATCCCGATCCTGGCGACCGTGGCCGATATCGCCGCCCGGACCGAGTCCGCCGGGGTCGACCTCCCCACCAGCCGGGACGACAACCCCGCCTTCGGCGATTGGGGCCGGGCCATCAACGGGTTGCTCTACACCTCGTCGATCCTCAACGCCTTTTCGCCGGAATGGCTCGCCGCCTTCGGCTGGGACGCCTTCCAGGTCGACCAGACGCTCGAATACGGTCAGCCGCCCGACAACGCCCAGGTCTACCTCGGCCGGTTCGACCGGGATGCCATCAACGACGCGCTCCTGGCAGCGGACTACGAGACGATCGAGATCGACGGCGCGGCCGACGCCTGGTCGCGCTCGCCCGAAGGCGATGTCGATGTCTCCAGCGAGGCGGGCCGGCTGACGCTCGGCGGCATGAACAACGTCGCCCTGATGCCGGACGGCGCCCTGATCACCGCCCGCACCCTCGATGTGGCCACCCAGATGGTCGAGACGGCGGCGGGAGACCGAGACTCCCTGGCCAGCAATGACCTCGTCCAGACTCTGCTAGACGCCCAGACGACCCCGCTGGACTCGGCAATGCTGCTCCTCGGCACCTCGCTCGCCGGAACAATCGACCCGACCACTATCCTTGAGGGTGACGACGACGAGGCTCGGGGCAGTCTGCGCTGGACCGCACCGCCGACCGGATCGCGACGCAGATCGCCGAGCAGGCGGGCATGCCGCCAATACTCCTCGCCCTGATCGGCACCACCGGCGAGATCCCCATCTCCCGGGCCTGCTTCACCCTGCTGATGGCCTACGGAGGACGATGCCGAAGCGGCAGTCCCCGTTATCGAAGAGCGCCTCGAAACCGGACAGTCGAGCGCCACCCAGCAACCCTGGTCGGAACTCTTCAGCGGGTGGACCGTCACGGCGGTCGAGGACGCCCCGGTTGTCACGGTCGAACTGGAGACGGAGCGCCCGAACATGTGGTTCGACCTGGTCTTCAATCGCGATACCGGCTTCATCGCCTGGTGATCTCTCGCGCGGCGATCAGCGGACTGGACTGTCGCTATAACGTGCGGCTCCGGTTCATCGCCGTCGGGGCATGGAATCAAGCGCGGGGCATACAGTGACGCCAATAAGGGCCAAAGGAGTATTCCCAGCGCCTCGGCGTGATCGGCGACGAGCAGTTCCAGGCAGCGCTGGAGCGGCTTGGACTGGGGGAGTTTGTTCGTGCCGCGCCGGTTGCCGGCGGACTCTTCGGACAGAACGTGTTCGTCACGAGTACGACCGGTGAGTACGTCCTGCGGGGCGCTCCCCACTACGACTGGCAGTTCCCGGCCGAGCGCTTCTTCGCCCGGTTGCTGCATGAGCACACGTCAGCCCCCGCCCCCTGGCCGTACCTGATCGAGCCGCCGCCGACATCTTCGGCTGGAGCTACGCTGTCATGCCCCGCCTGCCAGGGCTGCAACTGAACGATGCCACGCTGGCGGAGCTCTCGCCCGCCGATCGGCTCAGCATGGCGCGCGCGATGGCGGAGAACCTCGCGCTGGTCCATGAGCTGACCTGGGCGCACCCGGGGAACTACGACCTCGCCGCGGACTCCGTCGTCCCGTTCCAGCAGAGCTGGACCGACTGGGTGGCCGCGGAGGTCCGGGGCTGGCTCGCGCTGGCCCGGGGGCACTCGGATCGCACAACGGACGACGACGAAGCTTGGATCGACGGCCTGCTCGGTGCGGCGCGTGCCGCCCTCGATGAGCCTTTCCAATCCAGCATCGTGCTGCGCGACTACAAAGAGGGCAACACGGTGATGAGTCGCACGCCTGAGGGGTGGCGCGTCAGCGGCGTGTTCGACCTGATGGAGGCCGCCTTCGGTGACGGCGAGATGGATCTGTCGCGCCAGACCGCCTCGTACCTCGACGAGGACAGGGAACTCGCGCGAACGTTCCTCCACACGTACCTGGGTCTGCGCCCTCCGCGCCCGGGATTCGAGGAACGGTTCCCGGTCTACATGCTCCGCGACCGGCTGATCATCTGGGAGTACATCCAACGCCCGGGGATGGAGCACATGAGAGGGGGAGAGCAGACACTTCGAGCGTGGGCGGAGCCGCATACCGCCTCGCTCGATGCGCTGCTGGGGTAGGTCTTGCCAGGATTACGGGCGGGCGAGCGTAGCCCCTCTCCCGCAATCACCACACGTGCGCAGCGGGCCGGGACGGGGCATACTTCGCGGCCAACAGCGACCAGCGTGGGTCGGTGAGCGAAAGGGAGAGACGATGGCGCTCTATCTGACGAAGTTCAGCTACACGCCGGAAACCTGGGCCAGACTGATTGGTAACCCGGAGGATCGCCGCGCGGCCGCCCAGAAGTACATCGAGTCGGTCGGCGGGAAACTCCACGGATTCTGGTACGCCTTCGGCGCGCATGATGGCTACAACCTCTGGGAGGCCCCCGACAACGTGTCGATGGCCGCGGTTGCCCTCGCGATTGGCAGTGGCGGGGCACTGAGCTCGATCGAGACGACCGTCCTCATGACCGTCGAGGACACGCTGGAGGCCCTGCGCAAGGCCGGACAGGTCCAGTACCGGGCACCCGGCACGTAGGAGATCGCTGCGGAGAGACTAGCGCTGGAGAAGCGCGGCAAGACGAATCTGGCAGGCATATCGCGAACCTCAGGCGGCTGGCGTGGTCGCGCCGCTCGCCCGGGCGTCCAGCCAAGCAATCACGTCGGCGATCACCTCCGGGCCCTCGGGCTCATTGAAGATCTCGTGGCGCAGGCCCGGCAGGAGTTTGAGGGTTTTGTCGGCGCTGGTGGCCGCACCGTAGACGGCGATCGAGCCGGCCGGGTCGGTCAGTTTGTCGTCGGTGCCGTGCATCACCAGCAGTGGCATGGTCAGGCCGGATGCTCGGGCCCGCGTGTCCTCACCGGCCGCGAACATGCCGTAGGCCATGCCCACCCGGACCCTGCCGTGATACGTGAGCGGATCGGCGGAGAAGCGGCGGTCCACCTCGGGGTCGCGGGAGAGGATGCCCGGCTGGCTGGCCGGCAACAGCGGCAAGTTGGGCAGCAGCCGCGCAAACAGGGCGCTTGCCCGCCGCTGCCACCCTGAGAGGGCCCAGACTTTGTAGGCCGCGCCGCTCACGACCAGTCCGGCGAGGTCGGTCCGGCGCAAGGCGCAGCGGGTGGCGATCAGCCCGCCCATGGAGTGCCCCAGGAGGTAGACCGGGCCGTTACCGTGCTCCTTCGTGTCGATCAGGAGGTCGAGATCGTCGACGAAGGCGTCGAAGTCGCGGACCGCCGCCCGGCGGCCGCCACTGTGGCCATGCCCGCGATCGTCCATGCCGACGACGCTATACCCACCCCCGCACAGGGCCGCGATGACGTGCTCGTACCGGCCCAGGTGCTCGGCGTAGCCATGGACCAGGACCACGGTCGCCTTCCGCGCGTTGGCGGGATCATGCCACCGCCAGGCGACCAAAGGCACGCCACCGGTCCCATACAGGTTGATGGTGGTCCGCTCCAGTCCATTCCCCGTCATCCTGGCATTCCGCTTACCCGCCTATTCTTTCTCTTTCGACTGACGCTCTAGCCAGCGCTGGAGCGTCAACGCCACGATCACAGCGGCAATTGCCAGTCCGAGGTAGAGGATATCGACGCCGTGGATCGTCTCCCCAACCACATGGCCGAGGAACGTCACTCCCAGGAGGACGATGATCACGCCGATCAGTTTCTCTTTCAGATCATCCAGCGTGGTGATATGCAGCCAGTCCGGCATCGGCAGGTGCTGGTCGACGAAGAGTTCGTAGAGGCCCAGGGCGACGATGTAGAGCACGGTGCCCAGCAAGATGAGATCGATGAGTTCGATGAAGTCGACCGCGTGGACCTTTGCTTCGCCCGTACTGACATCATGCTCTTCGAGCATGTCCCAGACGATCTCCAAGACAGTGAAGAAGCCGTAGATGATCAACGCCACCGCGGCGAGGAATGAGCCGAGGACGGCGACTGCGATCACAAAGCGGCTGCTGGCCAGGATACGTCTGATCACGCCTCGTCCTCTCCATCCCGTTCCGCCGGGCCGTGCGCCCCAGCGGGAGTAACAGTCACCGCATCCGCTTCCCCAATGATCCTGATGATAGCCGCCCGATCGAAGAGTGTCGCGGACGCGGCGATTCGCGCTTCATCAACCCCCGCCCGGCGATAGGCTTCGAGGGGGATGCCGATATCGGCCAGGTAGAGCTCGCCAAGGAGCGGCGCGGTGCCGGGGGCGAGGAGGCCGGTCTTGGGCAGGGCAAGCGTCAGGGTCGCGGTGGCGCGCACCGCCGGGGTGAAGGCGGTCCCGCCCGTGGCGTCGAGGCCGGAGGGCAGGTCGACCGCCAGGATCGGACCGGGGGCGGCGTTGGCCAGGTGGATCAGGCGAGCCGACGGCCCATCGGGAGTCCGCGCGAGCGTGAACCCGAACAGGGCATCGATGAGCAGATCCGCCTTCGCGGGAGGCTCCACCGGCCATCTCGGCCCGCCCGGGCTGCCAACCGTCACGCCGATCTTGCCCAGGATGGCGGCCTGATGGGCAGCGGTCGGGCCTAGCCGGTCCGGGGCGCGATCGAGCAGCACCCGCACGTCTGCGCCCCAGCCGTGCAGGTACCTGGCCGCGACCATCCCATCGCCGCCGTTGCCCCCGCCCCCGGCCAGGATCAGAACTGAGCGACCGTGCGGGCTATCGCCCAGAAATCGGGCGCGGGCGAATTGCGCGACAGCCAGCCCGGCAACCTCCATCACCTGGAGGATGTCCAGGCCCAGTTCCGCGACCATCGCCCGGTCGACGGCCGCCATCTCCGCCGCGGTCACGGCGGGGATATCCGCGGCGTGACGCTCCTCAACGGCCAAACCTTGCTCCATTGCCTGTCCTCAGTGTTTGCCGGTGCGTATCCTTGCGACGTGCTGCTCCGATGATAGCCGCCGCAACGACGCCGTTCGGCGCCGCCCCGAACTAGAGGGACGAACCTGAACATGTCCCGATTGGCCCAGCTGGCGACGCTCCACCGTGAGATCCTTGCCTGCAATCGCTGCGTCGAGGCCGGATACATCCCCGAGGCTCACCCGATCGTCCGGGGCGGTGCCCGCGACCGCCTGATGGCGATCGGCCAGGCGCCAGGCGCCCACGCTCACGAGCACCCGCTTCCATTTTCGGGGTCCTTCGGGATCACACTGCGCCGCTGGCTGGAGCAGGCGGGCTTTCCGCCCGAGGCGCTCGATCGCAGAATCTACCGCACCAGTCTAACCAAGTGCTTTCCGGGAACGAGTCCCAGCGGCAAAGGCGACCGCGCGCCCTCGGCCGCCGAGATTGCTCTCTGCCGGCACCACCTGGACCGGGAGATCGGACTCGTCCGGCCCAGGGTCGTGCTCGCGTTGGGGCGGCTCGCCGCCGTCGCGTTCCTGCGCCCTGCCCCGCTCGTCGATCTGGTCGGAACGGCCCAGGCGGCGGAGCGAGCGGGCCACCGGTTCGTGGTCGTGCCGCTGCCCCACCCCTCCGGCGTCTCCCGCTGGCTCAACGAGGCCGAGAACCGGGCCAGGGTTGACACCGCTCTCGCCCTCCTCTCCGACCTGCGGGAACGCGAGGGGCTATAGGGCAGGTTCGATGCTGGCGCTTGAATCGGGAGCGCTGGAGAGGCAGCGGCACCGGATCAGCCTGCCGGTGCGTTCGCGGAACCGATCATCTCATCGACCGCAGGAGCGCGCTGACATCGGCGATTGGCCCCAGGTGGGTCAGCTTGTCGGGGTTGACGATCGAGCTGATGCTTGTGATCTGATCTCCGGTGATATCCAGCGCCATGACGCCGATCAGCCGCTGCTGCTCGTCGAGAAAGAGCGCTCCCGGGCCGCCGTTGATCTCGACGGGACGCAACGACACGCCCGGAACACGGGCAAGGGCGCGGAGACCGTGGAGCAGCGTGCGCGCCACGCGGTCGCGCCCGCGCATTGACCGTGCGAGCGCCGGAACCTTGCCGCCGCCGTCGCCGGTCAGGACCACGTCGTGGGCGAGCAGCGCCTCAAGCCCGGCGAGATCGCCTTGCTCGGTGGCCACGAAGAACTGTCGCGCCAGTTCGTCGCGCTGCTCGCGGGTCGATTGGAAGCGGGGCCGGCCCTGCTTGACGTGGCGTCTGGCGCGGGTGGCGAGCTGGCGCACGTTGTCCTCGCTCTTGCCGACGATCGCCGCGATCTCCGGGTACCCGTAGTCGAAGACATCGTGCAGCAGCAGCGCGGCTCGCTGCTCGGGCGTGAGGCTCTCCAGCAGCACCAGCAACGCCAGCGACAGCGATTCGGCGGTCTCAGCGAGCCAGGCGGGATCATTGTGGCCGTCGGTGATGATCGGCTCTGGCAGCCACTCGCCGACATAGCATTCACGGCGGACGCGCGCGGAGCGCAACTCGTTGATCGCCAGCCGGGTGGTCACGGTGGCGACGAACGCGCGCGGCGAAGCGATCTGCTCGCCGGAATCAAGCGTCTGATGCACCCGCAGCAGCGCTTCCTGCACTACATCCTCGGCCTCGGACAGGCTGCCGAGCATCCGGTAGGCGATCGCGAACGCGCCCGGCCGCAGCTCATCAAGCAGTCGCTCGCGATCGGTCATACCGTTGTGGCCCCCTGTCGCCAGCACTGAAGACACCGCATCCGGTCAGCCGGTGAAGGACTCGGGGCCGAAGCGACCCCACGCCACGAAGCCCGCCAGGGCGAGATAGACCAGGTCCCCCAGCATGAACTTGACCTCGTGGCGGCGGATGCGCGTGATCGTCGCGCCAGCCATGATCAACACTAAACCGACCGCAG
Source organism: uncultured Chloroflexia bacterium (assembly GCA_963849635.1). Taxonomy (GTDB): domain Bacteria; phylum Chloroflexota; class Chloroflexia; order Thermomicrobiales; family UBA6265; genus CAVRUD01. Next base: position 200,378 of record CAWKIA010000032.1, read on the forward strand.
CCAGCGGCACCAGGACCGGCGCGATGTCGAGCGCGGCGGGCAGGACCAGACCCACCGCGGCCAGGATCTCAAGGGCTCCGATGGCTCTGAACGTGCCGGCGCTGAAGTCTCGGCCCATCCGCCGCCGGGAAGGTGGCCCATTTCTCCGTGGACACGATCAGTTTGGCAGTGCCGCCGGCCAGGTAGGCGGCGGCCAGCAGTCCAGCCACGATCCACAGAGCGAGGTCCATCATAAACTCCTACAGCGAGGAATATCTGCACCACGTCCTCGGCGTCGGCCGAACTGAGCATTTGGTATGCGACATCGAACGGCAGGCTGCGGTGGGTGACGAACGGGTCGTCGCTCATGCCGAGGAGACGGCGACCGCCGACGGAGTTGCGAGCGGAGGCAGGCCGCAGGCCGCCGCGAACTCCTGAGAATGGATACCGAGCGCGATGTTGCCCCGGGCGGAGCAGTTCATGAACCCGACCCTGGCGGTCAACTCCACCAGCGCCGCCGCTCCCAGGTCCTTGAGCAGTGCGGCCGACATCTCGTCGGTGACGGCCGGTGGGGTCTGGCTCATCGCCTCGGCGTACTCCATCACGCGTCGCTCCACGGGAGTGAAGACCTCAGACTCCCGCCAGCGCGGCACCTCCCGTGCCTTGGCCTCGTCGAGGCCCCGGTTGTGGGCCATGAAGTAGCCGAGATCCAGGCAGAAGCTACAGCCGACCGCGCCGGCCGCGGCCATCGCCGCGAACGTCGCCAGGTTCCGGTCGAGCCGGTCCCACTTCTCGGTCTTGCGGCCGAATCCCATCATGTCCTTGAGCACGGTCGGGTAGTGCCACATCACCGCGGCCCCGTCCGGTACCTCGCCAAGCATCTTGCGGGACATCTTCTTCAGCAGGCTCCCGTAGATGCCGGTGATCTCGGCCTTGGGGACCCGGGTGTTGCTGGTCATAGTCGTTCTCCTGTCATCGAGGAATACCTACACCCCTAGAGACAAGATGGCAGCCCCGGCTGTGACACCTCACGAGTACGCCGAGCATAGGACCCGGCTGTTCCGGCATTTCAGATCGGTAACACGCGACGGCCCCTCCCAAATCGGGAGGGGCCGTCGCATTACGGTGGGCCGCCGTTGGATGGACGGATTTTCCGCCTGCTACGCGGCGTCGCACGCCTCGATGAGGGGAGCGGTTACGGCGCTAGCCTCTTCAATCAGGGCGTTGGCGTCCTGGATGTCGGCCAGGAGCGCGGCCGTATCGACGACCTCGTCTTCTTCGACCGCGTCCGCGACGACGTCGAGCGCGTCGGCGTAGGTGTCGAGCGCGTCGGCAATCTGGTCGCTGGCCTCCTCGGCCGCCGCCGGCGGGTCGCTTTCGCGCTGGGCGTCGGCCTCATCCGCGAGCTGATCGGCGATCTCGCGCAGGCGCTCGATGTCGACATCGTCGCCCATGTTCTGGAGTTCGGCGCCGACGGGCTGGAGCGCGTTCAGGCGGTCGAGCGTGTCAGTTGCCCAGTCACAATGCTCTTCGGTGGGCTCGATGGCGGCATCATCCGCAGAGTCATCGTCAGCATCGTCCTCGTCGTCAGCCACTGGAGTTTCGTCGTCGGTGTCGTCCGCGTCCGTGTTGTCGCTCTCCTCCTCGTCGGTGGCATCCGGCGTTTCTTCGGCTTGATCGTCCTCATCACCGGCGCTGGAGCCGCCGGTCCCGCCCGAGAGGTCGGCCAAGGCATAGAGCTGCGGGATATCCCCAAAGAAGGAGTAGTAAAGCTGCGTCAACTCGGCATCGTCGGCGACGACGTAGAGGACCGCGCCGGAGACCGTCTCGCCCGGATTCATGTTCGACGACTCAAGATCTGGGTACTCGACGATCGAGTCGGCCGTCCGCGAGACGAAGTTCGCGAAGGCGGCCCGCCCGAAGGAGTCGAGCAGGTAGAAGTCGAACTGGGCGAACTCGTACGGGCGCTCACCCGTGTTCTCGACGGTGATCGCGGCCAACACGAAGCGCTCGCCCTCGGCCGGGGCGCCAAAGTCCTCGTAGTCCTCGAACGGGTCGATCACCTCATCGACCGTGACCTGGGCGACCTCGTCGCCGTCGACGTTGTAGATCGGGACAGGTTCGCCAATCGGGTTAGCGCCAAAGCCTCCCTCTTGGGCGACCACCTTGCCGTTTCCAGCCAAGCCGACGAGCGCCATCATCACGGCAATGATCAGCATCGCGCGCCGCATGCGTTCCTCCTGTCGCGGCGATGCCGCGACCACTCGTACTGCGCCGCCGTGCGGCGACATCGTCTCCCCCAAGACCAGGGAGGATACGGGCGGAACACGGCACGCACAAGCCAATCGGTGCATAAAGAAGAGGGTGGCCACTCAGGCCACCCTCTTCTGCTCGATACCGGGACGCTGCCTACGCGGGTTGATCCGCGCTCAACTGGCCGGCCATGACCTCGGTGAGGTTAGCTCTCCGGGGTGGACTCGGCGTCATCGTCGGCGGGCGCATCCTCGTCATCAGAATCGTCGCTGCCGCCATCCGTGCCGGTGTTGTCGGACGAGTCCTCGTCGTCGGCCGAGGAGCTGTCGTCGTCCGCCGCGGCATCTCTCGTCCGGGGTGGCGTCCTCATCGCCGGTGTCGGCGTCTTCGTCATCGCCCCCGCCGGACGACGACGCCTCGCTCTCGTTCAGGTCGGCGATGGAGACGAGCACGCTGGTGTCATTGGCGGTGCTCTGATAGAGGATGTCGCTCAGCTCGGCGTCCTCGAACACCACAAAGTAGAGCGCGCCACTGATGGTGTCGCCGGAGCCCATGTTCGAGCCTTCGAGGGGCGGGTTGTCTTCCTCGAAACCTTCCTCCGGCGAAATGAAGGTGCTGCCGTAGGTGCGGCCGAGCGTGTCACGGACGTAGACGTCGTACTCCGAGAACTCGAACGGACGCTCGCCGGTGTTCTCGATCTCGATCTGGGCCATGACGAACCGGGTGCCTTCTTCCGGCTCCGAGAACTCGCTGTACTCCTCGAACGGGTCCTGGATGTCGGTCACGGTGATGGTGGCGAGTTCATCGCCGTCGAAGTTGATGATCGATGCAGGATCCCCTTGCTCGGGACCATTCACCGATGCCAGCGCCCGGCTGCCGCCCAACCCGGCGGCGCCGATCAGCGCCAGAAGCGCCAGAATCGCGATCACTTTCAGCCGCATGCGTTTCCCTCCTACAGGGTGTTTGCCGACCATCCCCCCGGTCCGGCCGGCGCAGTACTCCGGTCGTTCAGTCAACCCACGGGATGAGCCAGAACGACCAATAGATGAACCCTCCAGCCATGGGGGCCGGGGCAGCCCTGCATGGTCGGTGCCACGAAAACCGGATCAGGACGCCTTTTCTCCCAGATCTAGCTTCAACGCTCCGGAATACCGGACGACGGTTTCCCCGCCATGCCGGGCAATCTGGGCGGGATGTCGCGCCTACGCGGGCAGCTTGTAACCAGATGCACCACCGGGACGCGCCGGCCAGCGATCCGGGCGCGTCTCGGGTATCCTGGGTGCCAACGGATGCAACGGGATCGACGCCCAGCGCGGCTCCATCAGTGGGGCGGCCGGGAAGTACCCGATCCACCTGTCAGGCAGGGACGGCTGACAGATGCTGCGTCGATCCGCTCGCCGTTGTCCAACTGGCCAACTGGTCAGCTTGCCACTTAGCGCCGAGGCATCCTCCCGTGCACCGCCGTCCCCTCCGCCTCCCGGGCTTGTCTGGCCTGTTCCGCCCGATGCGCGCCTCGGCCAGCGCGGACATGCGCCCTGGGCAGTCCCACTCCCTGATCCACGACCGCAACTTCCTCATCTTCTGGGCGGGGCAGACCTTCTCCGTCCTCGGCGATGCCATTGCCTTGATCGCCCTGCCCCTGCTCGTGCTGGAGGCGACGGATTCGGTCGCCCGGATGGGCCAGATCACGGCGGTCCATGGCCTCGGCGCACTGGCCGCCGGGCTGGCTGCCGGCCCACTTGTCGATCGGTTCGACCGTCGCCGCCTGATGATCTACTGCCATCTCGGCCGCCTGGCCTGCTTCATCCTGATCCCGGTCTTCTGGTGGACCCTGCCGGAGCCGCTGTGGGCGCTCTATGCCCTGGCCTTCGTCGGGGCGGGGTTCGGGATGGTCTTCGGGGTGGCCTACGTCACGGCCGTGGCCAACCTGGTCGACCGCGACCAGATTCTGGACGCGAACGGCAAGTTGCAGACGACCTTCGCCCTCTCATTCGTGCTCGGCCCGATGCTGGCCGGGATCCTTTTCGGCACATTCGGGGCGGGGGCGCTGCTCATTACGGCCTCGACGTATATCGTCTCCATCGTCTCGCTCGGCTTCGTCCGCCTCCGGCGAGCGGCGGCGGCCCGCGCGGACGACGTAGCCCAGCGAGCAGGCCGCTTCCCCAGTCGCCGCGGCATGGCCCAAAGCTGGCTGGCTGGATTTCGGTTTCTGTACGTGGAGCCGGTCTTCCGCTCGCTGACGCTGCTGATGGGGGCGTATGCGTTCCTGTCCACAGGCACGCTGGACCTGATCATCTACCACGTGAAGGAGGATCTGGGGCAGCGCGACCAGACGGTCGGGATCGTCTTCGGGCTGGCCAGCATCGGCGCAATCGTGGCCGGAATTCTGGCGACGCGCATCCGCCATCGTTGGGGCTTTGGGCCGGTCTTCGCCGTTGCCTTCGTCATCCAGGGCATCACGACGCTCCTGATCGGCCTGAGCGGCGCGGTGCTGGTGATCGTTCTGATCGCGATGGTCTACTCCTTCGCCGATACCACCCGGGGTACCACGACGATGACCCTGCGCCAGGAACTGACGCCGGATCACCTGCTCGGCCGGGTCACGGCGGCCTTCTGGATCGCCTTCAGCGTCCCCGGCCCGATCGGCGCGGCGGTCCTGACCGCGATTGCGGAACGAGCCGGGGCGGGCGCCAGCCTGGTCGGCATCGGCGTAATCGGGATGGCGATCGGCGCGACCTCGATCTTCACGCCGGCGGGCCACCGGCGGCCTCAGCTGAGGGATATGGATGCGGCGACAGGCACGTTTTCGCAGGAGGTGATTGTGCCGTCGTTGGTGGATCATCCGGGGGTGACAGAGGGAGTGGGATGATATGGAGACAGTCCAGCCCTTGATGCCACGAACTACACTTCTCCGAGAAGCGCAGATGCGTGTCGCAGGATGCTGCGATTCCACGCCGAACGAGGATCACGCCAATGGCGGTGCAGTTCGTCCTGACTGGGTACGTTGACGAGGCGCTCGATCAGGCGGTCTACGATAAGCTCGATGACGGAACCTTTGCTGGCCGCATTCCGGCATGTCCGGGCGCGGTTGCGTTTGGCGACTCACTGCGTCGGTGCGAGGCCGAACTCCGCTCAACCCTCGAGGATTGGCTGTTGGTTGGCCTGCGTTCCGGCCACACGTTGCCGGTGCTTGGTGGGATCGACCTGAATGGTTCAGCGGACGCCATGCCATGAGCCGGTGGATCCCGTGCAAACGACGGGACTTCATTCGCCGCCTCCGGAGTCTGGGTTTCATGGGGCCAGTTGCTGGTACTCGCCATCAGTTCATGACGTTCGAACAGCATCGCCTCGCGATCCCATCGAACGATGAGTATTCAGTCCCGCAACTCCGATTCATGCTCGACGAAGTCGCCGTGATCCTCGGTCGCACGGTTGATGCGGACGAGTGGGAAGCGCTCCGTTGATGGACAAGGTCCTTCCTCCGCCTCTCACCATCGCCTTCGACGTCTACGGCACCCTCGTCGACCCTCTCGCCATGCACAACCACCTCGCCGCCATCGTCGGCGTCGATCGGGCCGGGGAGGCAGCCGCCCTCTGGCGACGCACCCAGGTCGAATACTCCTTCCGGCGCGGCCTGATGGGGCCGGAGCGCTACGTCGACTTCGACCAGTGCACCGCCCAGGCACTGCGATTTACGCTGGTTTCGTATGGCATAGACCCCGGTGAGGAGACGGCACGGGCCCTCCTGGACGCGTACCGCACGTTGCCGGCGTTCCCCGATACCGTGCCGGGGCTGAGGCGAGTCCGCGAGGCAGGTCATCGCCTACTCGCCTTCTCGAACGGGCCGGAGGCGAGTGTTCGCGCGGTCCTCGACCACGCAACGTGCTGCCCCTGCTCGATGGCGTCGTCAGCGTCGACGACCTCCACACCTTCAAGCCCAATCCTGACGTGTATTCATATCTGGTCGAGCGCGGGGGCCGAAAGACCGGAGCAGACGTGGCTGGTCACTGCCAATGCCTGGGACGCAATCGGCGCCAAGGCCGCCGGGCATGCGGGTTGTCTGGCTCCGGCGCAACCCGGTGGCCATCTTCGATCCCTGGGAAGACGCCTACATGCCGGACTCCATCGTTGGCAACCTGTTGGAGTTAGCGTTCTAGCTGGCTGCGCCTAAGATGAATCTGTCTCGGAGTCGCCTGCTACGCTATCCTCAACGACATCGCGTGAGATCGGCACCGTCGCCTAAAGGGCTCCAGCCATGGCCTTGACCGCACCACCCATCGAACGAACCGGCTTGTGGACCGCTGACGAACTCCTCGCCTTACCGGAGGATGATCTTCGTCACGAGATCATCGCGGGGGAACTGATCGAGATGTCTCCTGCCGCCGCCAAGCACGGAAAATACGCCATGCGGCTCGGTGGACGGATGGATGCGCACGCGTCCGAGCACGGCCTGGGCACGGTCTTCGCCGCGGAGACCGGGTTTCTCATCGCCCGCGACCCGGATACGATCCTCGCGCCGGACATCGCATTCGTGCGGGCCGACCGTCTCCCGCCAGAAGACACGTGGGAGGGATTCCTTGAACTCGCCCCGGACCTCGTCGTCGAAGTCATCTCCCCGTCGGACACCGCAAGCCGCGTCCTCTCCAAGGTGTTGATGTACCTGGATGCGGGCGTCCGGTTGGTGATCACGCTCGATCCAAATCGGAAAGTCGTCGTCGTGTACGGGCCAGATCGCGTCGGTCGCATCCTCACCGTCTCCGACACCCTCGACGGCGGCGACGTGCTCCCCGGCTTTCGCCTGCCACTGGCGGACCTGTTCGCGTAACTCCGGGGATCTAAACTGCTGCGCTACTGAAACGGGTTCTCTACTCGCAACACCCCATCGAAGACCTGTCCATGTTGCAGGTCCTCGGTGAGCAAGGTTGCAGGCGCCCGCCGTGAGTGCAGCCTCGACGATGAGCGCGTCCCAGAAGGAGATGCTCGCGGCCCGAACGCGAATGATCGCCGCCAGGATCATGGGAACGTCGACTTGCACGATGCGCAAAAGAGTGAAGTCGCTCATCGCTTGGTCCACGATTTCTGGCTCAAGATGAGGAACGAACTCTTCGCGAAACGGTCCAATAGAATTCTTGTAGCACTTGGGTACTAATGACGAGTGTCGCCCGTCTTTGCGCCAGCCCTGACGATTCCTTCGGAGATGGCTCGCTTTGCCGGTTCGCGATGATCAAAGCCGTAGACCAGGACGTTCGTGTCGAGGAACGTCGTCATTTGCGGCGCATGATCGCGTCTTCGTAGATCTCCTCACGGGTCCAGTGTCCGCCCTTCGGGTCCACTGCCCGCGCGCGAGTTCCGAGCCATCTCAAAGAGTCGATCGAATGCCGCGATCCGTTCACGGCGCGCTTCGTCATCGTCGCCGCTGTTGGCACCGTAATGAAGGACCCCATTCTGCTCGACACTGACGCTGCTCGCGGCGTACGCTGACCAGATAGGTCCCCACGACTTGATCCACCGATGTCCCCTGCTCGGCGGCCTTCTTCTCGGCCCGCTCAAGGGTCTCGGGATTGACGTTGATCGTTAAGGTTGCCATGGCGTGTCTCCGAAAACGCAAATCCAACTATTTTCAGCGTAGCACGAGCCCTGAGATCGAGTTCCCAATCCTCACCCGTCCCAGGCGGTGCCACCGATGCTGGCCGGACGAGGATCCGGCGCTGGGGTCAGGGGCGACCATTGGGGTGGGGAGCCCTGCCTCCGGTTGGTGTCATAGACGAGGAGGAAGGGCTCGGCGGTGCCGGCACGCTCACCGGTCAGGGACACGATCTGCGAAGGGCGCCCTCCGCCGGCCAGGAGGAGCGCGTTGCCGTCTGGAGCCCAGGTAAGGAACTCCGCCGGGGCATCGGTCAGGAGCACTGACCAGTCGGAGTTTGCCACCATGTCGCTCGTCAGGTCCCCAGTGCGGGACACGATGCCAGGGATACCCGGCAGGCTGCGGACCCGGAGTGTGAGGTCGTTCTCGATGTAGGCGACCCGGCTCCCGTCCGGTGACCAGACCGGCATCGTCACCTTCTCCAGGCCGGGATTGAGGCTGGATAGCTTGCCCGTGCGGGCATCGACCAGGGTGAGCGGGGATGGGCCGGCATCGTAGGCGTCCCCGGGACCGCGCGACCAGACGATCAGCGTCTCCGCGCCACGAGCTGGCGACCATGCCACTCGCCACGGATTGGGCACCTGAGAGGGCGCCGGGGCGGCCAACGCTCCCGTGCCGAGATCGACAACGTAGACCTCGCCCGCGGGCAACCCACTCAACCGCTGTTCCAGATCTTCCGACGGCCGGCTGACGAAGGCAATCCGGTCGCTTCCTGGGGACCAGGTCGGCGAAGTAGACGCCATCACCCTGCCCTGGAGCGGCGCCTGGACCTGGCCCGTGGCGACATCGACGACGTGCAGTGTCGGCCCGCCGACAACAGGCTCGGCGGGCTGGGAGGGAGGAGGAACCCATTCCCATGGGTGCGCCGAGTCGGAGCCAATCGTGGTCTGATCGGTCTGAGTGGTCTGACCAGCATCTGATGCTGGCGTCGCGTCCTCCGATCCAGCCTGCAAGTCGAAATAGAGGGAGGATCCGAAGTAGGCGGCGAAGTTCGGATCGATCGTGGTGACCACCACCCCTTCCGGATCCTGCTGACCGACCGTACTCAGGTAGGCAATCTTCTTTCCGTCCGGACTCCAGACCGGCGGCTCGTAGGGCCGTAAGGAGTCACCCAGCCGGCGCATCCCAGTCCCGTCGGTGTTGACGACGAACATGGTCAGCGTCCCCCCATCCCCCTCCGGAGAGATGAATGCGATCTGCGTGCGGTCCGGGCTCCACACCGGCCAGGCGACCGGCACATCGTCGAGCACGATCTTCTGATTGCGCCCGTCCGGCCCGACCGTCAGTAGGCGGCCGTTCCAGCCGAATAGGATGGGGGCATGATCGCGCCGGATCATCGCGAGTTCGGCTGCCAGGGTAGCATCGCCGGGGTCATTGGCCACCATCTCCGCCAGGCCGCGCTCCGCCGCCAGCCAATCACCCGCGTCGCTGGCCGCATCGACCGCCGCTCGCAAGCCGGTAGCCTCCGTTACCCGGGCCTGATCGAGGAGAACGGCGGCATCCCGGAAAGACGGAAAGGCGACGACGACCGGGATGAGCGCCGCGATCGCGGCCCGGGTATCTCCCCGCGCGATGGCGTCCAACCCGGCCAGGTAGAGTGGCTGAACCGGGGCCAGGGTCGCCTCCGTGCCGGAGCGGAGGGTTTCGGCATCGGCGTGGCCGCCGGCGTCCGCCAGGGCCATCAGGGCCGACTCCGGGTCTCCGGCGCGCAAGAGGGCCACCCCGCGGTCATAGGCCGCGATCCGCTCCCCGCGCTCCGCCCAGAGATACTCGCCGGAGATGGCGGTCCCGGCCAGAGGGAGCAGGATTACGAGAACGAAATTGAGCGTGCCCGCCCGGCCGAGCAATCGCCACCACCCACGCCTGCGTGAGCCATCTCGCGGCTCTGCCGCCGAATTCCCGCGGATTCTGCCGCCCTCAAGCGCCGCACCGCACCCTCCGCAGGTGGTCGCGGATCGAGGGTTCGCGGTGGAGCAGGCGGTGCAGAACATCGCGCACCTTCCTGGGGGATCCGGCGTCCGGCGTTCGGGATCGGGTCGAGCGTGGCGGTGAGATGGAGGAGGGGAGCGGGTAGATAGCGGCACGACGGCGGATGAGATGAAGTCGTTGGAGGGTCATGATGATTGACGGAGGGGCCGAGCGCAACTCCGTAGGAACAGTGCCGGGCGGCCGCGCAACGCGGCCGCCCGGATACCCGCATGTGGAACATGACCTCTGGTGGCAACGACCCGTGGAAGAAAGGCTCGTCGCGGCGCAACGTGCGCCGCCGAATCAGGCTCCGGGAGTCGTCGACACGGGTGTCGCCAACGCATCGCCCGGGCGGAAAGGATCTGGATCACAACTCGAACGATGCGCTCGACTCAGCAGGTGCGCGGCCAGTGCGCAGTGGGACCTCTTTAAGGAAGAGGGCCACGATCAAGGCCAGGACGACGAAGGGGATGGCAAAGAGGAAGACATCGACGATCGCGTCGGTGTAGGCCGTCAAGACCAGGGTGCGCTGCGGGTCGACCAGATCCTGGATCGCCTGAACATCGTTCGTGTTGATTGCCGACGGGGAGCCCGCTCCTGGCGCATCGGCGAAGCGCTCGGCCAGATGATGGCTCAACCGGCTACCGAGAACCGCGCCAAAGATCGCCGCCCCGATCGCGCCGCCCAGCGAGCGGAAGAAGGTCGTCGAGCTGGTCGCCGTACCCATGTCCCGGAAGGGGACCGCGTTCTGGACGGCGACAACGATGGTCTGCATCGTCAAGCCGAGCCCGGCTCCAAAGACGAAGGCAAAGCAGCCCAATCGCCAGTAGGGCGTATCGACTTCCAGCAGGGAGAGGAGAAGTAAGGCCGACGATCATCAGGGCGGAACCGGCGATCGGGTAGATCTTGTACTTACCGGTCCGCGTGACCATTTGCCCCGCGCCAATCGAGGCGGTAAAGAGGCCGACGATCATTGGTAGCAGCCCGAGGCCGGATTCGGTCGGAGAAAACCCCATCACGGCCTGGAGGTAGAGCGGCAGGAAGATGATCGCCCCGAACATCGCGACTCCGGCCAGGAAGACAAACGTATCGCCGATCCGGAAGACGGGATTGAGGAAGAGACCCATCGGGATGATCGGCTCGCGGGCGCGCAATTCAATCAGGACGAAGAGGGCCGATAGGACAATCGAGGCGGCCACCAGGGCGAGCGACCGAGGATCTCCCCAGCTGTATTCCTCGCCGGCCCAGTTGAGGTAGAGCAGCAGCGAAGAGACCGCGGCCACGATCGTCGCGGCGCCGAGGTAGTCGATCGAATGCTCCCGGCGCACCGTCGGGATCTTCAAAGCCAACGTGGTGATGATCAGCGCGGCGGCGCCGACCGGCAGGTTGATGTAGAAGATCCAGCGCCAGCCCGGACCGTCGGTGAACCAGCCGCCGAGCAGGGGACCGGCTACGCTGGAGAGGCCGAAGACGGCCCCGAAGTAGCCCTGATAGCGACCCCGCTCGCGGGGCGGGATGATGTCGCCGATGACGCTGAAGGCGATCGCCATCAGCCCTCCCCCGCCGATGCCCTGAATCGCACGGAAGGCGATCAACTGAGGCATGTTCTGCGCCAGGCCACAGAGCACAGAGCCGATCAGGAAGATGATGATCGCGCTCTGGAAGATCGGGCGCCGCCCGTAGAGGTCGGAGATCTTGCCCCAGAGGGGGGTGGTGGCGGTCGCGGTGAGCAGGTAGGCGGTGACCACCCAGGAGAGGTGGTTGAGGCCCCCCAGATCGCTGACGATCCGGGGCAGGGCGGTGCCGACGATGCTCTGATCCAGCGCCGCCAGGAACATGCCGGCCATCAGCCCGATCAGGACGACGACGATCTGCTGGTGACTGAGATAGGTGTGCTCGCCAGCGTCGTGCGGCGCGGCCGCGCGCGCTGGGGGAAGTTCATGCTGGGTATCGAGTTGCCGTTCGGCCAATGTCGTGGATTTCACACCCTCTCCTTCGGATGCCGAGCGAGGTGCGTCATCGGTGACTCGCCGGAGCTACCCGTATAGAGGCGAGGCATGCCTCGCCCAGAACCACCCCCGTCGCATCGGGGTGAGAAATGGCCCGTCGGGGTCAGACACCGGGCGATGCATGCATCTCCCCTACGGATCCCTGGGCCGTGATCGACCGTTGGCAGCCCACCGCTTTGTGCCTGCAACGGCCGAATCACCGGCGCCCTCGGGCGCGCCTCTACGGAGCGCCCATCGGACTCAACTGGCCGCAACGACCCTACTGGACCGTCAACTGGCCAAACATGCCCGCGTCCCGGTGGCCGGGAATGGCGCAGTAGTACGAGTACGTCCTCGCCGGCAGGCTGACCGTCATCTCGACGGTCTGGCCGGTGGTGAGGTCGCCAGAGAAGACCTCCGGATCATCGATCTTAACGTTGTGCGTGGCAACGCCGCCCTCGCTCGCGCCGCCGATGCGGAGGGCGATCAATTGGGCGGTGCCTGGCGAGCGCGGCGGAGAGCGTCAGGCTTGAGAGGAGCCCGAGCACCGCCAGGAAACGGAATCGGACGAGACGCGACATCACAATCCTTTCCGATGGAAACCAAAAATTCGGCAGTCGACGGGGCGTTCCGTCCGGGAAACGAACCCTGGTTGACCGGGTCCTCTCATCGGATGGCCGGCCCAACTGGCAGCGGTACAGTGTATAACTTTTCGTAAGCGCAGGAAACATCTGGCGTACGAAATGAAGAGGACCGGGCATGCTCGATGCGGCCCTCACCCCAATCCTGGGCCGGTCCTGTGGGCCACCCCTCTCCCAGGATTGGGGTTGGGGAGCGAGGGCCGTTCAGGGGCAGACGAATTGCGAGGTTGACGAGGAGTGACGATGTCGCAAGAATGGTTATGTCGTCTGCAATCCGGCTGAGGTAGTGGCCATGTCGACCGAACTCGCCCCGTTCCAGGCCCGCCCTACGCCGATCCCGTTGCTCGCGCGCCCTGGCCGAGCCGGACGCCTACCCGTTCCCCTGTCGACGCTCGTCGGACGAGAGCGCGACATCGCAGCCGTCACCGCGCTGGTGCTTGATCCGGCCGTCCGCCTGGTCACTCTGACCGGGCCGGGCGGGGTCGGCAAGACGCGCCTGGGGCTCGCGGTGGCGGCCGAGGTGGAGGACGACTTCGCCGGCGGAGTCGCCTTCGTCGAACTCGCCGCTATCCGCGACCCCGCGCTCGTCGTCCCGGAAATTGCTCACGCCTTCGGCCTCCGCCCCCGGGGAGACCAGCCGGCCGAGGCGGCCCTGCAAGCCTTCTTGCACGACCAGAACCTGCTGCTGGTGCTCGATAACTTCGAGCAGGTAGTGACGGCCGGCCCGCGATTGGCCGAGTTGCTCAAGGCGTGTCCGCGGCTGACGGCACTGGTAACCAGTCGCGCACTCCTCCACGTCAGCGGTGAGCGCGCGGTGCCGGTGTCGCCGCTGTTGCTGCCAGCGGAGACGGGAAGACGGGAAGACGAAAGAAGGGAGGGAGAAACCGTCGTCCTTCCCGTCTCCCCGTCTCCCCGTCTCCCCGTCTTAGAATCGGGGGCCGTTCGCCTCTTCGTGGAGCGCACGCGCCAGGTCCGGCCGGAGTTCGCGCTGACGGCGGCTAATGCGGAGGCCGTCGCCGAGGTCTGCCGGCGGCTGGATGGGCTTCCACTCGCGATCGAGTTGGCGGCGGTACGAGGCCGGCTGTTCCCACCGGCGGCGCTCCTGGCGCGGTTGGAGCCTCGGCTGCCGCAGCTTACCGGCGGGCCACGCGACCTGCCCGCTCGCCACCAGACCATGCGCGACGCCATCGCCTGGTCCCACGACCTCCTCACGCCGGAGGAGCAAGTCGTCTTCCGCCGGCTCGGCGCATTCGCCGGCGGTGCGCCACTCGATGCTGTGGATACGGTCTGCGCCGCCGATAGCGTGCCGGACCCACTCACCGCTGTGGCGTCCCTGGTCGGCCAGAGTCTGGTCCAGGCCGCCGAGGCGCCGCCCGGCCAGCCCCGCGTAACCATGCTGGAGACCGTCCGCGAGTACGCGCTGAGGCAGTTGCAGGAGAGCGGCGACGAATCACCGACGCGGCAGGAGCACGCGGCGTACTACGCCGACCTCGTCGAGCGCCTCAACGTCTCGAAGGCCCTGACCGACCAGGCGAGTTCGCTCGATCGCCTCGAGGTCGAGCACGCCAACCTGCGTGGCGCGCTGTCGTGGCTGTGGGAGCAAGGGCCGGCCGGGGCGGTCGCGTTTTGCCGCCTGTGCCAGCACGCGTTCATCTTCTGGTGGGCGCGTGGCCACATCCAGGAGGGGCTGGACTGGGTAGACCGTGCTCTCACTCTGACCGTCCCGCCAGCGGAGCGGTCGAGCGTCCTGCGGGCGGCAAGCTACTTCCGGCTGGCCCGCGGCGAACTCGGCCTGGCCGAGGCGCTGGCCAGGGAGGCGGTCGAGACCGCGTCCGCGGTCGGCCGCCACTCGGTCCACGCCTATGCGCTCTACGCGCTCGGCTGGGTCGCCGAGATCACGGGCGACATCGACATGGCGGTGACGCTACTACGAAGAGGGCCTTGCCGTCGCGCGCAAAGAACCGGCGCCGTTGCCGTTCCAGGTGGGCCTCTTGAAGGACGCTCTTGCTGTGAGTGCACTGCGCGGGGGAGACCTCGAACGAGCCGAAGCGCTCGCGCGCGAAGCGCTCGCGGTCGTGGCCCCCTTCGGAGAGCGCTTCGCGATGGGCTTAGCGTCGAGCACGCTCGGCTGGGTGCGCCACCAGAAAGGCGATGCGGCCGGTGCGCTCGTTGCCTGGGGCGAGGCGTTCCAGGCAGCGCGCGAGATGGACGATCCGCAGCAGATGGGGGTCGGGCTAGCGGCGTTCAGCCGCGCCGCCCTCGACGCGGGGCAGCCGGAGCTCGCCGCCCGCTGGCTCGGCGCCGCCGACGCGCTGCGGGAACGCGCGGGCCGTCAGCAGATGGAAAAGTACCAACAGTTCGAGCAGTCGACAGCGCTGGCCCGCGCCCGCCTCGCTCCCGAGCAGTTCGACGCTGCCTGGAGGGCGGGCGGCGGGCTTGCCCTGAACGACGTCTGGGCCGAGATCAAAGATGCTGAGTTGGGCCGGATACTGTCCGCCTCCCTACAGTCCCGATCAGCTTGACGCCGCGGGAGGCGGAACTCCTGCCGCTCATTGCCGCCGGCCTGACCAACCGCGAGATCGCCGAGGCGCTCTATCTGAGTGTGCGCACCGTCGAGCGGCACATGGCCGGTCTCTTCGCAACTCTCGACGTCCATTCCCGGGCCGACGCGGTCGAGGCGGCCCGCACCGCCGGCGTGCTCCCGGCGACCGCTGCAGAGGCCGCCGCCGATACGGACTCCGCTACCGGAGCCTGACGCGAGGCTGCTCGTCTTGCTCTCCTGCAGCGCGTGCATTGGGTACGTGCGCCCACGCAATTGGGTGGGGAGCCCCGCGAAACTGGGTATGTTGTCGGCTAGACGTACCTGGGTACCGCCCCTAAGCTAAGAATCGTTCCCGGAACCCCAACACAGATACGCGAATGAACGCTCTCCACGGCCAGTTGATCGGTCGGCGCATCGTGCTGTCCAATTGAGGAAGGGGGTGGTCGCGGGTTCGAGGGAGGGTTCGCAGTTCGACGGCGTCGAGTGGGCGGTGAACTGACTGCCCCCTGATATCTCACAAAGCGCTTGCCTGTAATCGTCCGCGCATTAGCAGTCGAACGGAGATACCACCATGGATTCCCAGGTGTTCGATACGATCGCGCGCCGGTTTGCCGCGCGCCGCCTCTCGCGCCGCCAAGCCATCGCCCACGCCGGCGCCGGGCTCGCGGCCGCCGCCCTGGCCGCCGGCCGTGACCGCCCCAGCCCGCGCCCAGGACGCGACCCCGGACGCCAACCCCGCGGCCGGCGACGCCCAGAAGGTCCCTTACCTCTTCGTCCAGTCCTTCGAGTCCGGCACCATCGCACCGAAGGAGGGCGAGGACGGCACTTACACCGCTGACCTTGGCTCACGGCCTCGGCCAGACGATCTACTTCTCCGACCGGCCGCCTGCGCGACGTCGGCGCCACGCCGACCGCTCAGTTCCTGGAGGGGCTGGGCTTCGCCGCCGACCAACCCGCCGAACGCCGCCCTGGTGGTCGAGACCGCGCCGGGGGAGACCGACATCGCCGTGGTGGAGCTGTACAACCCGACTCTACGACCCGACCGGGCCGGGCGTGACCTACGACGTGAAGGTGCTTGGAGAACTGGGAGGACTCGACCGACCTTGGTTTCAGCCGAGGCGCCGGCTGATCTGGCGGCGGTGGCGCCGAGCTTCGGAGCCGCCCACCTCTTCATCGACGACTGTGCAGACGACACCATCGTTTGCTTGCCTAATCGTGGCGTGATCGGTGACGAAGCCGGCTCAGTTCCCGTCGCAAGGCTATTGCTGGAACTACGCCCTGTGCGAGCCGTGCACCCCCGACGGGCACAATCCCCCATGGTACAGCGCCACCTGGGACTACTGGAACGACCAGTGCAACCAAACCTACCCCCATAACTGCCAGGGCAACTGCGTGGCGGAAAGGGGAGCACCCTCGGGGGGCTCTGAGACGCGGCAACGTCCGACGAACGGCGTCATGCGAGCCGCCGGGGGTTGGTCAAGCGGACAGTGGACGGTTGAGGACGTCATCTCGCGGAACCGTGATGGAGCCATGGGGTAGGACGGGCGCCGGTTCGCCAGGGAGGGTGCGATCGCTAGCAACGGTTGCCGCCGCCACCAAGATGCTCAATCTGTGTTCAAGTGGGGCTCTAGAAGGCGAATCGTGAGGTTGACGCGACGCGGCGGAATCGCCAAAATCGCAGAGTCGTCCACGATTCGGCCAGGCAAAGGTCATGTCGACAGAGCCCAGTTCGCTCACGGCTCGCACCAGACCAATCCCGCTTCGACCGACGATCGGCCGGGAGTTCGTCGGACGCCTCCCCGTTCCCGTCTCCACGTTGGTTGGGCGTGAGCGGGATGTTGCGGCGCTCGCCGAACTCCTGACCGATCCGACAGTCCGGCTGGCGACCCTAACGGGACCCGGCGGGGTTGGCAAGACCCGTCTTGCCCTGGCGGCGGCGGCGGCAGTGGCGGACGATTTTACCGACGGGGCCGCATTCGTCGACCTCTCGCCCGTCCGCGACGCTGACCACGTGGTCCCGGCCATTGTTCAGGCACTCAGCATCCGCCCCCGTGACGACCAGGTGGCCGAGGCGGCGGTTGAGGACGTCTTGCGCGACCGCGAAGTGCTCCTGGTGCTCGACAACTTCGAGCAGGTCGTCGCGGCCGGGCCAAAGGTGACTGATCTTCTCCGGAGCTGCGCGTCGCTCAAGGTGTTGGTGACCAGCCGCACCCTCCTCCACGTCTCCGGCGAGCGAGCCGTGCCGGTGCTGTCGCTGTCGCTCCCAGGGACGCGACGAGGGAGCGAGCAGGCGAGCAGGGACGCGACCGATGCTCGTACCCTCGGTTCGGATGCGGTGCGCCTCTTCGTGGAGCGGATGAGGGACGTGCAGCCGGGATTTGCCCTCACCGACGCGAACGCCAACGACGTGGCGGAGATCTGCCGCCGGCTGGATGGGCTGCCGCTGGCGATCGAGCTGGCGGCTGCGCGCGGACAGCTTTTTCGCCCGGCCGCACTGCTGGCGCGGCTGGATCCCCGCCTGCCGCAGCTGGCGCACGGACCACGTGACTTGCCCGAGCGACTGCGGACGATGCGGAACGCGATCGCCTGGTCCTATGACCTCCTCACCCCCGACGAGCAGGCAGTCTTCCGGTGCCTTGGCACCTTCGTTGGGGGCTGCACGTTGGAGGCGGCCGAAGCCGTGTGCGGATCCTTCCCGGCGCTGGATGTGGTGGGAGCAATCGAGTCGTTGGTTCAGCAGAGCCTGGTCCGAGTGGTCGATTCTCCCGACGATGTCACCGCCGGGTACCCGCGCCTGACGATGCTGGAGATGGTGCGAGAGTTCGCCCTGGAGCGCCTGGAAGAGAACAACGAGACGGACGTGTGGCGCCGGCACGCCGAGTACTTCCAAGCGCTGGCGATCCAGATGGAACGGACCATCGTGGGCGGTGGGACCAGCGACGTGCACGAGATCATGCGGTCAGAGGCAGGAAACCTGCGGGCGGCGGTGGGCCGAGCGATCGATGAGGGGGCCGCCGATCTGGCGTTGCGGTTAGCCCAGACGTTGGTCGATTCTCAACCGCACTCCGGCATCACCGCACGCGAGCAGATGCCGTGGTTGCGCCGGGCCTTAGAATTACCAGGGGGATCTCCAGAAGCCCGAGTGCGGACCCTCCTCCGTCTCGCTTCGGTGGTCGGCGTCGACGACCTTGCCGAGGCGATCTCCCTGATCGAAGGTGCGCTGGCACTCGCCCGCGAGCACGGCGATGTGTTTGGCACGGCCGACGCGTCCCGCATCCTCGGGGCCTTCCTTACCAACACCCCGGACATCGGCCGCGCCCGGAGGCTCCTGCTCGATGCACTCGCCGAATTCCGGACACTGGGCACGCCTCGGCAGATCGCGGCGACCCTCCACCACCTCTCGGTGCTGGAGGGCATCGGTCCTCACGCGGACTTCGCACGCGCAGCCACCTACTGTCGGGAGGCGTTGGCTATCTACCGAAACATTGACTTCACAGGCGGGATTGAGGCCGTGCTCAACTGGGACGCCGTGCTCGCCTACAATCTGGGCGACCTGCCACGGTCCTTGGCCAGCGTGAGAGAAGCCCTCGCCATGCCCAGGTCCGATTTATGGAGCGTCACCGCCTTGGATAGAATCGCCGATGTCGCCGCGGCAGCCGACCGCCCAGAGGCGGCCGCTCGGCTCTACGGTGCGGCGGACAAGCAGCGCGATCAAGTCGGTTGGCAAGTCGAGCCGGCCTTCATTGCCGCGCACCTGGCCAAGATTGACATTGCGCGACAGGCGTTGGGAGAGGCGGCGTTTGACGCCGCCTACGCGGCGGGGCACTCGCTGACGCAAAGGCAGGCGGAGGCCGAGGCGCTGGCATTCGCGCTCCCGGATCCCGGCTCGTCGATCAGCTTGACGATGCGAGAGGCGGAACTCTTGCCGTTGTTGGCCGCCGGCCTGAGCAACCCGGAAATCGCCGAAACTCTCTTCCTCAGCGTGCGAACCGTCGAGCGTCACGTGGCCGGTCTGTTCACCACGCTTGGCGTGCACACCCGGACCGACGCGGTCCAGGCGGCCCGGGCCGCCGGGTTGCTTCCAGCGCCCAGCGCAGATGACGCCGCCAGCACTGTTCCTGACACCGGCGCCTGACGCACCGTCGCGCGTGTTGTCGCCTGCGTCGCGTGGGATGGGTACGTGTGCCCACGCAAATGGGTACGACGCCCCGCGAAACTGGGTACGTTGTCGGCTAGACGGACCTGGATACCGCCCCTAAGCTAAAAATCGTTCTCGGAACCCCACCAGATACGCGACTGACCGCTCCCCGTTCGTGCCAACCGCCGTCCGCACACCCGCGGACGAAAGGAGATTTTGCCATGGAGGCTAACCGCTTCGACGCGATCACCCGACTCTTCGCCGGCCGCCGGTCCCGGCGCCAGGTACTGGCCCAGGCCGGGACCGGCCTGGCCGCCAGCGCCCTGGCCGCCGCCGGCCTCACCGCGCCGGCCCAGGCCCAGGACGCCACCCCGGCCGCGGCGGACGGCGGCGAGAAGATCATGTACCTCTTCCTCCAGGCCTTCCAGTCGGGCAGCGTCGCCCCCAAGGAGGGCGCCGCGGGCCGCTACACCCTGACCCTGGAGCAGGGGCTCGGCCACACGATCTACTTCTCCGACCGCCCCGAGCGCGTCGTCGGGGCGTCCCCCACGTCCCAGTTCCTTGAAGGCCTCGGCTTTTCCGAAGACAACCCGCCCAACGCCGCCCTGGTGGTCGAGACCGACGGACGGGCAGACCGAGATCGCGGTGGTGGAGCTCTTCAGCCCGGCCTACGACGCGGAGACGCGCACGGCCACCTACGAGGTGGCCGTGCTGGAGGAGTGGGAGGAATCGCTGGAGGTGGGCTTCCACCAGACGCCGGCCGACCTGGCGGCGTTCGGGGACCGCTTCGGCGCCGCCCACCTCTTCATCGACGACTGCGCCAACGAGGAGATCGCCTGCTACCTCCCGGCGGAGACGAGCGGGACCGGGTACGTGGAGTACGTCGGCACATTTGGCGTCCAGGGCTTCTGCTACAACTTCCTCCGCTGCGAGCCCTGCGAACCCGGCTACCACGTCAAGTCCGACACCTGCATGTCGTTCCGCCACTGGCAGAACGCATGCTCCGCGTCCTTCGCCCAGTGCGCCGGCGGCAAATGCCGTCCCAACGCCTACCCGTTTTGGACAAGTGGGTGCTAGGTCGGGTCGTGAGAAGCGCCGCAGCGCCAGGCCCGCCTGAGCGGCGGGCACGGGCCCCCGACTCGCGGCGGCGCTCAATTAATTGCAGGAGCTGAGTTCCCCGGACGACGACCCGCCCAACGCCGCCCTGGTGGTCAGGGCGGCAGAGGGGCAACCCGAAGGTGTCGTGCTGGACCGGCGGCTTCTGCGAACGCTAACTACCCGACCTCCTGATCACCTCCTCGACGAAGGAGTCCGCCCATGGCCACCTCGCGCTTCGACACGATTTCCAAGCTCTTCGCCCGGCGCAAAGCGGTGGCCGTCGGTGTCATCGCTCAGGAGGCGACGCCAGCCGCCACCACGGACGGCGAGAAGATCCCGTATCTCTTCGTCCAGTCGTTTGAAGGTGGCTCCATCGCCCCGAAGGCGGCGCAGGACGGCACATACACCATGACCCTGGAACATGGGCTGGGCCAAACGCTGTACTTCGCCGACCGCCCCAGCCGCGACGTCGGCGCCGTGCCCACGTCACCAATTCCTCCAGGGCCTGGGCTTCCCCGCCGACAACCCGCCCAACGCCGCGCTGGTGGTGGACGACGGGAATGGCGGGACCGACATCGCCGTGGTCGAGCTGTCCAACCCGTTGATCGACCCGAC
Source organism: uncultured Chloroflexia bacterium (assembly GCA_963849635.1). Classification (GTDB taxonomy): domain Bacteria; phylum Chloroflexota; class Chloroflexia; order Thermomicrobiales; family UBA6265; genus CAVRUD01. The sequence continues at coordinate 221,244 of CAWKIA010000032.1, forward strand.
GGGGCCGGCGCGTGATCTACGACGTCAAGGTCCTCGAGAACTGGGAGGACACGACCGAGTTGGGCCTCCAGGAGGCGCCAGCTGATCTATCGGACCTCCCGGCGAGCTTCGGCCCGACGCACCTCTTCATCGACGACTGCGCCGACGGCTACGTCGACGTGCAATCGATGGCAATGGGAACTACAAAGGCGACTTCGGTCCGATGGGCTTTTGCTACAACTATCGCGGTCTGCATGCCCTGCGAGCCGTACGGTCACACCCAGCCCGATCGCTGTTCGACGATCAATTACTGGACACAGAAGTGCAACACCGCGATGAGCGGCTGCACCGGTTCCACATTCGGCAATTGCACCGCCGACTATACCGGCGCCATTCTCGTTTGCTCGCCGTGGTCGTAGGCGTCGGGGTTAGAGCACGCCCCAGTGCAGGTTCCGTGACCAGGCCGCCTTCGATCTCCGCTCGTTAGGCCGACACTCGCCACGTACCTCCGGGAGGATCCGATGATCGTCGCATTCGCCGTCAGCACCGTCGCCCTCACCGCGGTGCTTGCCTCCGGGTGGCTGCTGCTCAGCCTGCGCCGGTCGCAGGACCGGATCGCCGACCGGGTCGAGGCCGCGGCACGTCGCTTGGCGGCGAAGCACGCCGTGCCGACCGCGCCGACCGTGCCCGCCTCACCCTCCGCAGCGGCGACGTCGGAGCCGGTCCGCATGGCCCAGGACTTCGCGCTGCCCGACCTGGATGGGCGGATCGTCGTCTCTGCGCGACCTGCTGGCGGCCGGCAAGCCGATCTTGCTCAACTTCACCGACCCCAAGTGCGGCCCCTGCTACGAGTTGCTCGCCGACATCGGCGGCTGGGCGCGCGTCTACGGCGACCGCCTGACCGTCGCCACCATCAGCGGCGGCGACCCGAACCAGAACCGGCTGCTCGCCCGCGAGTACGGGCTGGGCACGGTGCTGCTCCAGCAGGAGCACGAGATCGCGGATCTCCTCGGGCTGCCGATGATCCCGGGGGCCATCCTGATCGCCCCCGACGGCCGCATGACGGACTCGACCACCGGCGCCCACCGCGTGCGCCAGTTGGTCGCCTCCGCCCTCGGGCTGGTCGTGCCACCCCAGGAGGCGAAAGCCGGTCGAGACGGTGCGCGTCGGCCAGAAGGTGGGCGAGCTGCGCCGGCCCGACCTCGACGGCAACGTGATCGAATTGGGCGCGCGGCGGGCCGAGCCGACGGTGCTGCTCTTCTGGAGCCCCGGCTGCAGCCACTGCCGGGAACTGCTCCCGGCGATGCGGGAGTGGGACGCCGAGGCGAACGGGGCGCGGCTGGTGGTGGTCAGTGCCGGTCCGGCCGGGCTCAACCGGGAGGCGGGCCTCAGCGCCCCGATGATCCTGGACGACGAGGGGGGGCTGAAGCGGCTGTTTGGCGTGCGGGGGACGCCGGCGGCGGTGCTGATCGACGGGAACGGGCGGGTGGCCGCCGAGGTGGCGCGGGGGGCGACGATGGTGCGGGCCCTGGTGGCCCAGCGCTTCGCCGCCGCCATCGTGGCCGCCTGATTCACCCTAGACCGCTTGGCGAAGGAGACATTCCATGTCAACCCGGCGCTTCGACGCCATCGCCAAGCTTTTCGCCCAACGGAAGTCCTCCAAACCCCACACACAGGAGGCGACGCCGGCCGCCTCCACCGGGACGGCGAGAAGATCCCGTATCTGTTCGTCCAGTCCTTCGAGGGCGGCACATCGCCCCGAAGGCGGGCGAGGACGGCACCTTCACCCTGACGCTGGAGCACGGCCTGGGCCAGACCATCTACTTCTCCGACCGGCCCGAGCGCATCGTCGGCGCCGCCCCGACCCCGAAGTTTCTCGATGGTCTGGGCTTCGGCCCGGACAACCCCCCGAACGCCGCCCTGGTGGTGGAGACCGGGGACGGCGGCGTCGACATCGCCGTGGTGGAACTGACCAACCCGAGCTACGACGAGTCCAGCTTCACCGCGACGTACGACGCCACCGTGCTCGAGGACTATGAGCGCGAGGCGGGGATGCAGTTCCAGGAGGCGACGGCGAACCTGGCGGCCCTGGCGGCGTCGTTCGGCAGCGCCCACCTCTTCATCGACGACTGCCCCGACGGCTTAGAAACCTGCTGGTCCACGGGCCAGGACGGGGACTGCCACCGGGTCGGCGATATCAACTACGGCAATTGCTGGAACTGGGGGCGGTGGACCTGCGAGCCGTGCGGCAGCTACAGCGGCACGTGCAACAGCACCTACCCGGACAAGTGCAACGGCCAATGCGTTGACGACATCGAGCTCTGCGGAAGCACCGGGTGTGAGGCGGCCGGGCTGTCAAGGTGTGCGCCGGTGGGGTAACGAGCGCACGGGGACGCGATGGGGAGGTGCCCGTCTCGGCCTCGCGGGCGGCGTGCCGGGCGTCCCTCGCGCCGCGGCTCGCTCGCCGTCGCCCGCGACTGGCTGTTGGGTACGTGGTCCTCAGGTTTTGGGTACAGGCGCCGGCGCGATTGGGTACCGCCGCGTATAGACGGAGCCCGGGACCAGTCCTAAGCTGGATCCCGTCCTCAGCGCCCCAACTGCCGCGCGCAGGGTCGCCGCCCGAGACCGGATGGTGCGTCGGCGCGCGTGATCGGGGGTGCCGTGGGATCGTCGCTCATGAGCAGGATGGCCTTAGAAGGGAGAACGCGGATGGACGCATCCCACTTCGATCGTGTCGCTCGACTCTTCGCCGATCGCCGGATTTCGCGTCGCGCCGCGATGCGCCAGGGCGGCGTCGGGCTCGCCGCGGCGGGGCTGGCCGCCGCCGGCCTGAGCGCCGCGGCAGCCCAGGACGCCACCCCAGCCCCTTCTGGGGAAAAGGGCGAGGACGACCCGACCTTCCTGTTCGTGCAGAGCTTCCAGGCCGGCACTCTCGTACCAAAGGAGGGCAGTAGCGACACCTTCGCGCTCACTTTGGAGCAAGGGCTGGGGCACACCGTCTACTTCTCTGACCGGCCGGAGCGGATCGTCGGCGCCGCGTCGACGGCGACGTTCCTCACCCAGTTTCCGTTCGGGGAGGACAACCCGCCGAACGCGGCGCTGGTCGTGGAGACGTCTCCCGGGGAGACCGACGTGGTCGTCGTGGAACTGACCGCCCCCGCCTACGACGAGGCCACGCACACGGCGAGCTACGAGGCAAAACTTCTCGCCGACTACCAGGAGTTGGGGACGACCTTCCAGGAGGAGCCGAAGGGAGCAGAGGACGTGCCGGCGCTCGTTCGGCTCGGCCTCACTTTTCATCGACGACTGCCCCGATGGAATGGTCGTCTGCCACGACCCAAACCAAGACCTGAGCCTCGCGCAAACCATCTCGACGGGGTTCTGCTACGACTGGGGCAAAGTGTGCTGCGCCCCGTGCGGCGGCGACAAGGATTCCTGGAGGGCGCTGTGTAATTCCCAGTTCCCGGATTACTGCAAAGGCAACTGCGACCTGTACGGCAGCGAGGAATACTCCTGCTGGAACTGATGCTCGCGGATGAGGTCATCGGCTGACATCTGCGCCGGCCCGCCTCACCTCGTCACCGGCGAAGGATCTTGGCGATTAGCGCCTCCGGGCTCGTTGGATGACTCCGAGCGACGCATCCACCGCGTAGCGTCGGGGTCGGCGCAAAGGCCGTAAACGGCCAAGATCCTTCGCTCCACTCAGGATGACGGGGGTGGGTCGGGGCACTGCGCCCCGGCGAGGCCGATGGATGTGTCGGTCATGGTCGGCTACTTGGGTTAGCCATCACTCCCGCTGGGGAGCGATGGGCGGAGGATGACGCGCGGGCCCCCAGGGAAGGTGCGCTCCGCCTCAAGCGCGAGGGTGACGGGGTCCAGGCGGCGTAGGAGCACCGGCGGGTTTCCGCCATCGTCCGGCTCGCCCGTCGAGAGTGTGTAGATGGCAGAGCCGTCTGCGGCGGGGTAGACGTTGGAGGACAACCCCGTCTCCGTTTCCGCGACCAGGATGCCGCCCTCTGTGTCGATGAGGCGCAGCGGCAGGTTCAGCATGGTGACGATGCCTTCGTCATCCATCTCCGTCTCCGATCCCCAGGCGTAGAGGTGCCGGCCGTCCGCGGCGAAGGCGGCCCGCACTATCGCGCCAATCGGCGGTACCTTGGCCGCGGCGCTCTGGGACGCAAGGGGCAGCCAGGACGCCAGGCGGGCGCCGATCCCTGCCTCCTTCCGGATTGACACCGTTCGCTCGACCACGAGGCGGGCTGTATCGATCAACGTCACCGCGTCGCCATCGGCATGGACCAGGGCGAGACGACTCCCATCGGGTGAGAGGGTGCCACCTGGAGTCAGGATGCCGCTCACCGGCATCGTGGTGGTGGATCCGGGGATGGGGACCGTCTTGCCGGCGTCCCACATGCCGCCGAGCACCACGGGGACTTCGATCTGGCCGATCTCAGTGCCCGTGGTTAGGTCGTGGGCGACGACCACCGCCGGGGCCGGGCCGGTGTTGTCCAGACCAATATCTAGTAGCAGACGGTAGAGCCTGGTGGCGTCCGGATCGATCCAGGTTCCGGAGGGCCATACTCCCTTGGGATCGCCAGGCACGGTGGCCAGGGTCCGGCCGGTCACCGTCTCGACGACGTGCCAGGAGGGTGGTCCACCGGCCCCCGGCGGAATCATTTCCACGTCATCGGGCATCGCCATGAGCACCATGCGGGTCCCATCACGGCTCAGGCGCACCGACGGCCCGTTGAGGATCAGCGGAAGCTCATAGGTGATCGAGTCCGCCCCGGCGGCGAAATCCCGCACCGCGACGGTCACCTCGGGCGGGTACGGGTTGATAGCGGTGCGGTCGAACAGCAGGGTCACCGCGGTCGATCCGTCGGCGGAGACGGCAGTGGTCCCGCCGGGGCCGTCAAGCGTGACCACTTCGGCGGAAGGGATATCGGCGAGGGTGAGCGGATCGACGGGGAGCAGGCGGGAGGACTCGGTGCGCCCACCCTCGGAGACGAGCATCTGGGTCGGTCCGCCGGGCGCAACCGCTGGAGCTAGCGACCGTGTGCCCGACTGAGCGCCCCCCAGCGTGGCGACACCTCCGGCGAGCACAAGCGCGAGAACGAACGCGAGCAGGGTACCTAGCCGAACCATCGCTGCACCTCCCTGTGCAATTCGGTCGGATCGTTACCCATCCTACATCCGCAATTGCCTCCTGGTTCCATCGTGAGCCCATCCGCATGACGCCGGGACATAGGGTGTCAGTCGCTGGTGACGGTGCCAGTCGCCAGGAGCCAGGTTCGCGAGAGGAAAAATCCGGGGTCAGCGAGCAGGTCAGCCGGATTGTCAGGGTCGAACAGGGCGTGGAGGGCGACATGGTCGCGAGGGGCGAGGTAGGGGCGAAGGCGGCCATCGAACCACTCCCGGAACCATGACCGCAGTTCGGTCGCCTCGTCAGACGGGAGCGGGCCGAGTTGCACCGCCGGGATGGCGCGGAGGGTGACGTCGCGGAGCCCGGCGGCGCGGAGGAGACCGGGCAGGTGGCGAGCGAAGAAGGGGTCGTAATGGTAGGGCAGCGTGCCGCCGTATCCGTCGCGGGCGGCGCGGAAGACGGCAGCGCGAAGACGATTTTCTAGTTCCGGCGGCCAGGGGGCGGCCGGGAAGGAGATGCCGACGTCGGCGTCATGGGCCGCGATCCGGCCACCTGGGGCCACGACGCGGACCAACTCGCGCAGGGCGGCTTCGGGATCGGGGACATGGTGGAGCACGAAGGAGGTCCAGGCCAGGTCGAAGCTGTCAGCGGCGAACGGCAGGGCGGTCACATCGCCCGCTTCGACCCGGATCGAGCCGGCGGCGATCTCGGCGGCCCAGAGGTCGGCGGCGACCGCGACCGAATCGGCGTCGAGGTCAATTCCGGTCACCGTCCCGCCGGGGGCGACCGCATCGCGGAACAGTCCTAGGTGGAGGCCGGGACCGCAGCCGGCGTCCAGTATCCGCAGCCCCGGATGTAGACCAAGGGCGGCGACCGCTTCCTGGTTGCTCGCATGGGGCCGGGAGAGCGCGGCCCCAACGTTTGCCCGGATCTCCTGCTGCGCATCGTTGAGTGTCACGCCCGAACCTCCCCTGGACTGAACCGGCGGATGAGTTGAGACAACGTATCGTATCTCGTAGGGCGGTGCCCGGGGGAGATGGTGCGCGACAATGGCGGCATCTCGGAGGCAGTGAGCACACGTACCCCGCCAGATGGCGGCCAGCGGGAGGGATGGGGATGGCGGAGAGCGGCCGCGTGACCGGGTACGATGTCGCCGTTGTCGGTGGAGGCAACCTGGGGCTGTGGACGGCGTATTCGCTGGCCAGGCAGGGGGTCCGGCGGGTGGTGGTGCTGGAGCGGGGGTGGGCCGGGTGGGGGGCGACAAGCCGCTCGGCGGGGATGATCCGCCAGCAGGGCGGGACGGCGACCGCGATCGTGCTCGGCCGTCGCTCCCGCGAGCTCTACCTCCAGATCGGCGGGGAGATTGGCCTGGACAGCGGCTTCGTCGAGACCGGCTACTTCGTCGTGGCGACGACCGCCGCGGATGCGGCCAGCTACCGGCGCCACATGGCGCTCCACGCGGCTCACGGACTGGCGACGGAGTGGATCGATCCGGCAGATGGCCCCGGCCGCTTCTCGGGATTTGCCTGGGAGCGGTTTGCGGGCGCGACGTACTGCGCAACCGATGGGTATGTCCATCCACCGTTGGTGGCCCGCAACATCACGCTAGCGGCGATCCGGGCTGGAGTCGAGATCCAGGAGCATACCGAGGTGCTGGGGATCGAGCCGGGCGGGGCCGGGTTCCGGCTGGAGACGGTCCGGGGCGTGGTTGAGGCGGAGCGGGTGGTCGACGCGGGCGGTCCGCGCGGGGCCAGGCACCTGGCCGAGATGGTTGGGGTGACGTTGCCGGTCTCCGCGACCCGGCACCAGGTGATCTCCTACGCGACGCTGGCGGAGGGTCAGGAGACGCCCTTCCCGATGGTCTTCGTGGTTGGGGACGGCTACTACATCCGGCCGGAGGAACAGGGAGCGGTGGTCGGGGTGAGCAATCCGGCCGAGCGGGCGGACACAAGCGGCCGCTACCAGATGGGATTCGACTGGGCGTTTCACGAGCAAATGCGCCCGGTCTGGGAAGGGGCATTCCCGGCCCTGGCGGAACAGCCGATCTCACGCGTCTGGGCCGCCTCGATCGACTACACGCCGGACCACCTGCCGGTGATCGACGAGGCGCCGGGCGTACCCGGCTGCTATCTACTGGCGGCGGGCGGCCACGGGATGATGTGCGGCCCCGGCCTGGGTGAGGCGATGGCCGAGCTGATCGTCACCGGCGCGGTGGAGGAGCTTCCCAGTGACGAGATCCGCCTCGCCCGGTTTGCGGAGGGGGCGACGAGGCCGCCAAAGGATCAGATCGCGCTGCCGTTTCCGGAGGAATAGGGGCAGATGGATCAGTCGTCAGCCGTGGGCGACGTACTGGGCTCGAATAGTCCGGTCGCGTTGGGATCGGGCGCGGCGAGGAACGTGAAGACCACGATCTCAACCGGGGTGTCGCCCAGGTTGTCGATCGTGGCGCCGGTCTCGGGAACAATGGGAGCCACATCCCCGGCGACAATAGTTCGGACGTAGCCGCTGACGTCGTTCTGCTGGGTTCGCGCGTTCGGCGTCCCTGGTTGCAAGACGATCGTTCCGGACGTGGCCGTGAGGACGACGGTCTCATCTCCCGGTTCCCACGCCAGGCGGGCTCTTGGTTCCAGCGTGATCCGGCCACTGGCGACCGTCACCGGTCCAGCGGAGATCTCTACTCCCGCTTCATGTGCGGGATCTGGCACGTCTCCTTCGGGAACTTCGTCTTCGGAACTGGGCGTGAAACCGAGATCCGGGTGGGAGGGTGATCGACGCGCCACGGCAAGCTCGACAAAGGCGGCCGATGCACCACTCTGGTTGCTGACCGTGATCGACACCAAGCCGTCCTGCAGGATCGAATCGCCCGCCACCACCGGTTGCCCGGGCGAAGGGGTGACCGACATGTCCGCCGCGGGGTTGCTGGATTCGCTCTCGAGCGCGACGGTCAGCGCGCCAGAGGTGATTCGCAGCACGCGGACACCCCTGACTGGTTCACTCGACCAGACGTCCCCTGGCGAGAGCACGACCTGCTGGGCGGACAGGACGCGCCTCGCCGCCGCCGATTCCCCGAGGACCGAATGCTGCGTGAGCGCGTCGACCTGGAGCCGATCACCGACGGCGAAGCGGCGCTCCGTCACCAGATCTCCGGAGACGCGGAAAAGATCGCTCGATCCCCAGAACACGGGATTGACCAGCCGGAGTCCAAGCAGCTTGGATGTCCCGGCGCCCTCCATGTGCACCGTCGCCGCGGCGGAGTTCCCTTCGACAATGAGGGACGTCACCCGAAGCCGCAACGTCGGCACGATTTCGTGAAGCGTGCGGACCAGGCCGATGATCTCGTCGCCGGCGGATGTCGTGTGGCCGGTGAGGGCGCCCTCGGCATAGTCCAAGGAGATGGCGGACCCGAGCGATCCGGTGTCCCCGGTTTCGATACCGGCATTGACGGCGGCATAGAACCGCTCGACGGCGGCCCGAACCGCGACCTCGCCGCTGTCCACCCGGTTCGCCGCGTCGATCTGAGCGGAATCCACAGGTCGGATGACGACCGCGGCCACGGCGAGAACCATTCCGGTCACCGCCGAGAGCGCAATCAGCGTGGGGAAGAAGAATCGGGGCATGGCGCATCTCCTGGAACCAGACGTTGCGTGGGTTTCACCCGTCTTGCGGGACGGCGTCGGTCTGATGGCGTGTCCCGGCTGCTCAGCACGGCACACCGGCGCCTGCCGGCACGGCCGGCAGGCACTGACCGACGATCGGGCCTGAGGGTAGTGGAAGAGGTGTCTGGTTTCAGAGAATTGTGGGAGCAGGGGGGCTACGGCGCGTCCCCATTCGTGGGGATTTCGCACCGACGGCCTGGCCATCCGTTCCTCCCCATTAATGGGGACGGGCAGGCATGTCGCCTTGGGTCAGCGATCCTGGATGGCTAGGCGAGCCCGTGACGCACAGCCCAGGCGGCGACGGCCGCGCGCGAGTCGAGTTCCAGCTTGCGGAGGACGTGGCGGACGTGGGTGATGGCGGTGCTTTGGCCGATGAAGAGGGCATCGCGCCAGAGTTCGGCCGCACGCCGCGTCCTCCGCCCGCTGGGGCGAGTGCAGCGGCCAAGTTGTCATCTTCAACGTCTCCGTCGTGGATCTTCAGCGCTCTTTGTCGTCACCCATATCCCACGGGCGGGCGGTCCGACTGTCCTCACCATGAACAGCACAGCGGGCCGGGGAGGTCCCGGCCCGCCCGTGATCTGCGGCGTCGGTCGTTTCCCCTGGGCCGTCCCCGCTTACGGGGTCGGCGTCGCCAGGAAGGTGGTTGCTGGCTCGCCGAGGGCGTAGAGGTGCGCTTGCCAGATCACCGCCGGCCCGGCGGGGTTGCGCAGGGTGTGGACCGTCTGGGTCGCGTCGAAGGTCAGGCAGTCGCCCGGTAGCAGCTGAGTCTCGGTGCCGGCGGCGAGGGGCTCCGCCGCCTCCGGGGTAGCGGCCGTGGCGGCGTGGGTCAGCGTCACCGTGCCTTCGACCACCCCGAAGACGGGGGAGCCGGACTCCAGGCAGAGGACGATGGTGCCGGGGTGGGTGTGCGGGGCGACGGTGGCGCCGGGGGCGACCTCGACGCGGACCAGCTGCAACTCCTGGCCGGACGCGGCGGCCGGCGCGACCCGGGCCAGGACCACGGACTTCAGGCCCACGGAACCGGCGGGCATGTCCGCCATGCTGTGGGTTGGGGTCGCCTCCTGGGCGACGCCGGTGAGCAGGCGGGCACCGCCGACCAGCAGCGCACCAGCGGCGAGTCCGAGCAGTAAGACCGCGCGAACGGGTCGAGAAGCACGCATGGGTCTCTCCTCCATCTGCTAATACATGCGGACGACCGCCCTCCACAGAGCGGACTTACCGGCAACGTGCCACCGGATCAGTTCCATACTGCGCCTGTTGGTGGAGATGGGCATCGTCAGGGAGGAGGATTCGGTGAGCGGCGCGAACGGCCGCCCATCGTCATTAATGACGATGGGCGGGGGTCTATCGATCCTGGCCGGCGCCGCCGGCTAAGCGGCGCTCAGGCGAGGCCGTGGCGGACGGCCCAGGCGGCGACGGCGGCGCGGGAGTCGAGGCCGAGCTTGGCAAGGATGTGGCGGACGTGGGTGACGGCGGTGGTGTGGCTGACGAAGAGGGCGTCGGCGATCTCGCGGTTGGACTTGCCCGCGGCGAGTAGCCGGACGACGTCCACCTCCCGGGGTGTGAGGGAACCGGGGAGCGATGGCTTCGCCGAGATCTCGACCGCTGGAGCATCGATGATGCCGGCCAGAATGCTATCGGCTTCGGCCACCGCATCGTCGAGGGGAAGAGACGCTCCCGCCTCCCTATAGGCAACGAATGTCGCCTCGTCCATCCGCTCGCGAACGAGGGAGACCGGGTCCGCCAAGCTATTCAGGTCGGAGCGGGGCACTGGAATGCCCATTGCGGCGCGAAGGGCATCGCTGGCCCCAAGCAGACGTGCGGCTGCTTCCGCTCGGCCGGCGTGGGCCGCCTCTTCGGCGATATCAGTCAGCGTTATCGCCAGTTCTTCGGGGAAACCGAATTCTCTAGCGTAAACAAGCACCTCGCGCCAGAGTTCTGCCGCACGGCGCATCTCGCCCGTCAGGGCGAGTGCAGCGGCCAGATGCGAGGTCAGTTGCATTCCAAGGACTCGGTCGTCGAGCGCTCGGGCAATCGGGAGCGCGGCCTGGTACAGGGCCGTTGCCCGAGCGTGGTCGCCCTGCATATAGGCAAGAAGCCCCAGATGGTCGAGGGCCTGCTGTTCCCAGCGGGGATCGCCTATCGCGCGCGTGATCTCGAGGACTTCTTCGGCATAGGTTTCCGCCAGGGTGTAATCGCCCGACTCGACGGCATGATAGCTCAGGACGGTTAGCGCTCGGCCTTTCCCTACCTGGTCGCCCGCGGCCTCGGCTATCGCCAGGCCTTCGCTCGCCAGGAGAAACGCCTCGTGTGAATCGCCGAGCCTGTTGGACAACGAGGCCAGGACGATGATAGCCCAGCCCCGATAGACGGGCGAAGCGGCTCCTGGCAGGCTGAGCGCGCGAGATGCCCAGCGACGCCCCTCGCGGAAATGCCCGAACATATGCCAGAAGCGTGCACAGGCTGAGACAAGGCGCAAGGCGATCTCTGTTTCGCCGTTATCGATCGCCCAGCCGAGGGCGGCCCGGATGTTGTCGTGTTCCGCGGGCAGCCGTTCGAGGGCGTCGGCCGGGGCATCTCCCCACAGGCCCATGGTGGTGACCTCGGCGAGCTTGATGCACCACTCGGCGTGGGCGCGGCTTGTCTTATCCAGCTCGCCGCTGGCATCGAGTTGTTCCCGCGCGAAAGCCCTGACCGTTTCGAGCATCGCGTAGCGTGGCGCGCCCGGATGGTCGAGCCGGCGCAGGAGACTCGCGTCCACCAACGCCGTTACGCCATCGACGGGATCGGCGGTCCCGTCCGTCGGTCCCGTGACCGTCTCAACTGCCGTCAGGGGGAACCCTCCGACGAATACGCCCAGGCGGCGGAACAGCGCCTTGTCGTGAGGCGGCAGCAGGTCGTAACTCCAGGCGATGGTGTCGCGCATCGTGCGTTGCCGGTCGTGGAGGTCCCTGGCGCCCCGGTCAGCAACCGCAGCCGGTCATCCAGGCGCGCCAGGATGACCTCGGGCGGCAGGGAGCGGACCCGGTCGGCGGCCAACTCAATCGCCAGAGGCAGACCATCCAGGCGACGGACGATGTCGGAGATGACTTGCGCGTTTGCGGCGGTAGAGGGAAGCCTGGATCGGCGGCACTCGCCCTTTGGACAAAGAGCTCGATCGCGCCGTACGTGGCGATGTGCGTGGGGTCGTTGGTTGCGTTCGCGTTTGGGATAGGGAGCGGCGCAACGGGGACGACGTGTTCGCCGGAGAGGCGGAGCACGACCCGGCTGGTCGCCAGGATGGTTAGATTCGGGCAGGAAGGCAGGAGGCGGGAGAGCGATGGGCCGGCGTCCACCACCTGCTCCAGGTTGTCGAGAACGAGCAACATGCGGCGCTCGGCGATGATGTCCGCCAGTTGGTCGACCGGCGATTCGGTGACGACCGCACGTGGTTCAAGCGACTGAATGATCGTCGGGATCACGAGCGCCGGATCGAGGATTGCCTGGAGCGTAACCAGGCAGCGCCCACTGGGGAACGCGCTGTCCATGTTCGAGGCGACAGCAAGGGCAAGGCTCGTCTTGCCGACTCCGCCGGGACCGATCAGGGTGATCAGCCGCGTTCCACGCGCAATCAGTGCCGCGACGGCATCGACGTCGGCGGTGCGCCCAACGAGGGGAGTGAGCGGAGCCGGAAGCGGCGCGCCAAATCGGCCCCGATCGCGGATCGGTGCTGAGGGCACGGTATGGTGAGGATCGGGCGTCGTGTTGGCCACGGGCTCGTCCTGTCGCGACGGCAGGTTGAAAGAGGGTTCATGATCGGCGGTTGCTGCGACGGCCGTCAAGTCGGGCGGCGCTCGTGATACTTCTCTTCACCTCGTCCCGTTCGCCCCGCCGCCACCGGACGATGAAGCGAGATGCGAGTTCTGCTCAGGCGGCGACGACGGCGAGGGGCTCGAAGGTGGCATTAGCGAGGTGTTCGCCGGCCTGGGCGGGCTCGAAGCCGCGGATGCGCCACCGTTCGGTGGGGGTGATTAGAGTCCAGGATGTCTCGTCGTCAGCCGACACAGCGGTGATCGCTCGGCAATTAAGGGTCATGCAAAAACGCTGGATCGCGTCCAGCGTCCGGGCATCTCCGGTGACCGCGGCCTCGAGCGGATCGTCCCGGAGAACCACGGAGAGGATCATCGGGAACTCGTGGTCCGGCTCCTCGAACCGGGCGACCGCGACCCGTACTTCCGGCCGAGCCCAACGATCGTCCTCGCCCCAATCCGGCGTGACGGCGACCGCCTCGACTGGCAACGCAAAGACCTCCGCCCAGGCCCGCTGGACGTCCACTTCCGGCACGATCCGATCGACAGAGAGATGGTTCCACATCATCGGTCTGAACCCTTGCTGCATGGCGCTACGGACGACCGGGCGTGCCGCAGAACGTTCTTCGGACCCGACATTGTGCATCCTCGCGAGGATCTGCTCGGCCCGGTCCGTAAAGCCGAATGTCCGGTAGACGCCGAGGGCCGCGATACGCCCCCCGGTTGAGCTGGACAAATCCGTCTCCCCTGATCGGGAAGCCAGGGTCCCAGACGATTCCAGCCCGTAGACGCGCCCGTTAACAGTATAGCGATCACCCTGCCGGATGGCCTCGCCTCGGTTGATCGCGACAACATCGCGCCGCCACATCCACCTGGGGCAAGATGACCGTGTTGACATCCTTCGGATGCGATTCTGACCTATCCGGTTGAAGTAATGCCGATCTGCCGGCCGCCGGGCGAGGATCGGCGGCCGGTTGCGCGATCGGGCGTCGTCCGGTTCGGAATTGCCTTCCACTAGTACCCGGCGACGGTGCAGCCTGGGCGACGGACTTCGGTGGAGCCGTGGAGGAGACCGGTAGCGGGGTTGCGGGCGATGAGCTGGACGGAGGAGCCGGCGGACCAGGGGGCGCCGAGGGTGACCGGGTGGCCGTAGGACTGGAGTTCGGCGACGACGTCGGGGTGGGCGCGGGATTCAAGGGTGATGGTGGGGTCTTCGACGGCGAGCTGGTGGCCGATGGTGAAGCGTGGCGTTTCCTGGGCGCGTTGGACGTCCAGGCCGAAGTCGAGCAGGTTGGTCAGGATCTGCAGATTCGTCTGGACCTGCCACTGGGCGCCGGGCGTACCGCCGACGAAGACGGGCTGGCCGTCCTTTTGGACCAGCCAGGGGTTGAGGGTGTGGACCGGGCGCTTGCCGGGGGCGAGGCAATTGGGGTGGCCGTCCTCCAGATTGAAGCCGAGGAGGCGGCTGTTCATCAGGACACCCGTCTCGCCCAGGATGACGCCGGAGCCGGTGAAGAGGCTGTGGATGTAGGAAACGGTCGTGCCGGAGGCGTCGGCGGCGCAGAGGTAGGTGGTGTCAGGCTGGCGCTGCTGGGGCAGGGAAGCGGGCATGGCGCGGCGCGGATCGATCTTGGCGGCCTGCTCGGCGGCGTGCTCCTTGGAGAGGAGTTTTTCCAGGGGCATCTCGACGAAGGCGGGATCGCCGATGTAGCGGTCCTTATCGGCGACGGCCAGCTTGAGGGCCTCGACCATGTAGTGGATGTGCTGGGCGCTGCCCTGGCCGAAGGAGGCGAGGTCGACGTTCTCGAGGATGTTGAGGGCCAGCAGGACGATGATGCCCTGGGAGACGGGCGGCTGTTCGTGGACGGTGTAGCCTCGGTAGTCGATCGCGAGGGGGGCGATCTCGTCGGTCTTGTGATTGGCAAAGTCTTCGAGGGCGAAGAGGCCGCCGTACGTGGTTGATGCCGCCACCATCTGGGTTGCCAATTCGCCGCCGTAGAAGGCGTCGCGGCCGCCATCGGCGATCCGGTTGAGGGAACGGGCGAGGCCGGGCTGGCGGAGGATGCCGCCGATGGGCGGGATCTCGCCGTTGGGAAGGAAGACGGCGGCGGCGTCCGGATTCTTGGCGTAGACGGGGGCCTGCTTCTTGAGACTGGCGTGGAGACTGGCGGTTACGGGAACGCCGTGCTCGGCGTACCAGGCGCCTGCTTCGAGGAGCTCGCCGAGGGGAAGGGTGCCGAAGCGATCGGCGGCATAGGCCCAGGCGCTGGGGGTGCCGGGGACGGTCGAGGTGCGCAGCCCCTTCTCGGGGAAGCCGCCGGCGGCGCGGTAGTCCCTCGGCGGTGGCGGCGAGCGGGGCGGCGCCGCTGCCATTGAGCGCGATCACCTCGTTGCCGCCCTCGCGGTTCGGGCGGCTGATGAGCATGAAGGTGTCGCCGCCGAGGTGGCCATTCCAGGGCTCGACCGTCGTCATGACGGCGGCGGCGGCGATGGCGGCATCGACTGCGTTGCCGCCTCGGCGCAGGATCTCGACGCCGGCCTGGGCGGCGAAGTGGTTGGCGGCGGCGACCATGCCGCGGTGGGCCATGAGGAGATCGCGGGGCGGGCCGTCGTCCCGGACTTCGGTCGTCGTGGCGCGCTGGTCCTGGGTCACGATGGCGTCGCGAGTGCGGGTAGTGGTGGACATAGTGGTGGTCTCCTTCTGGCGTCTGGCGTCCGGGACACCAGTTCGCCACTAGCCAACCCTGTAGGCTGTCATCCCGAGCTTGTCGAGGGATCTCGAAGGGCGTCGTGCCCCTAGGAAGCACCGGCGTTCGAGAAAACGGCACCGTGCTCTTGGAGACGGCGGCACCATCGTCGCGCCATCCCTCTAGATCCCTCGACAAGCTCGGGATGACAAGGAGGGTCGGGGCGACATCGTCTCGCCGGACGCCGGACGCCGGAGCGCGATGCCGGACACCTTCGGCGTGATCCTACCCGAGGAGGAGCCGATCCGCGACCATGGCGGAGAAGAGGGCGGCGAGGTACCAGAGCGATTGGAAGAAGAGGCTGCGGGCGAGTTTTTTGCTCGGGGTGCGGTAGAGGCGGATGGCGGTGCCGAGGAAGAGGGCGTTGAGAGCGACGGCGATGATTCCGTAAACCCAGCTCAGGCCAAGGGGGACGAGGGCGAGGCAGACGGCCGCGAGGATGACCGAGTAGATGAGGATCTGCTTGCGGGTTTCGGCCTCGCCTTTGACAACCGGCAGCATCGGGACGTGGACCCGGCCGTATTCGCCCTGCTTGAGGAGGGCCAGGGCCCAGAAGTGGGGCGGGGTCCAGCAGAAGATGATCAGGAAGAGCATCCAGGCCATCACCGAGAGGTCGTTGGTGACGGCGGCCCAACCGACGAGGGGCGGCACCGCTCCGGCGGCCCCACCGATGACGATGTTCTGGGGGGTCGTCCGCTTGAGCCACTTGGTGTAGACCAGGACGTAGAAGAGGTTGCCAGCGAGGGAGAGACCGGCTGCGAGCGGGTTGACCAGCCAGGCGAGTTCGACCACGGCCAGGACGGTGAGGGTCAATCCGAAGAGGAGGGCGCTGTCGGGGGAGATCGCGCCGGAGGCGGTGCCGCGGTGTTTTGTCCGTGGCATGATCGCGTCGATATCGCGGTCGATGTAGCAGTTGAGGGCGTTGGCGCCGCCGGCCGCCAGGGTACCGCCAAGCAGGGTGGCGAGGACGAGCCAGAGGTCGGGGACGCCGTTGGCGGCGACCGGCATCGCCGCGGCGGTGGTGAAGAGCAGCAGGGAGAGGATGTTCGGCTTCGTCAGGGCGACGTAGCCGGGGACCGCCGCCCACCAGCGGCGCAGGTCCGCCAGCGTGACGACGAAGAGAGTCGGATAGGGCATAGGCGGGAAGAGGGCGGCGGCACCGCTCCCGCTCACGCGCAGGTCGGACGCCGGCGAGCGATCAGCCGGCGCATCCAACTCCGCAAATCGGCTCACCGCCAGCCTCGGTATCGCACCGCCCCAAATCCAGGCCGCCTTCCTTGCATCCCGGCCTCCAGCCGTGATCCTTCCCGTCTCCCCGCCTTCCCGCCTTCCCGCCTCAAATGCGCGGCGGGTGACGATCACGATTGAGACGGTCATGGCCCAGAGGAGGGCGGCAAGGCCGAGATGGACGCCGCCGAGCCAGGGGGAGTCGAGGTCTGTCGTGACGTAGAGGGCACCGACGAGGCTCTGGAGCAGGATGACGGCGCAGGCGGCGAATGCCAACCCCTGCACGAAGGGAGAGGCGCCCCGGCGGACGGCGGCGACGGCGATCAGGCCGACCGTGACCATGCCGATCAGGGCAACGCCCCGATGGGAAAGGTTCAGCCACGTGCCGCTATCGGCGCTGTCAGGGAGAACGCGGCCTTCCTGGCAGAGAGGCCAGGCGGTGCAGGCCAGGGTCGCTCCAGACGAGGAGGTCGCGGCTCCGGAGAGGATCAGGACGAGGACAACGGCGGCGGCGAGCTGGGCGATGCCGAGGAAGCCGCGGTCCCGGTGGTCCGGGCCGCTGACGCGGAGGGCGCCGGCCTGGGTCAGCCAGAGCGGCCCGCCCCGGTCGAGGGCGACGAAGTAGGCGGTCAGCATCGTCGCGGCGGCGCAGAGTAGGGCGGCGGCGAGGGAGGCTGTGGCAACTCCTGCCGGGAAATCTCGCCCTTCGGCGATAGCTCCGAGGCCAATCTGAATTGCGACCAGGCCGACCGCGACCCAGGACGTGGTCCGGGTACGGCGGCTGACACCGGCCACTAGCGTGGCCCCGATGGCGACCGCGAGGACGGTCGCGACCGTGATGAGGGCTCCGACCCGATGCAGCGTCTCCACGACCCAGGGAGCATCGAGCCGGCTGTCGGTGATCCGGCTGACGCCGCTGAGGACGATCAGGGCATAGGACGCGGCGGCGGCGATGAGGGCGAGCCGGAAGAGCCTGATCATAGTCCTCACTGGTGTAGGAACGGCGCTCAGTGTTCGGGTGCACGGGTCGATGCCGGTCGATTTTACCCGCTGACGGGGTATTGCGCCGCCGATACGCCCATTTGCCGTGGCGGAGCGGTGCATGGCTACCGGGTTTGGGCGGGCGAGTTCCGGGCAGGAAGTTTCCGGGAAGACCGGGGTTGCATCCTGATGCCAGAACAGATCGACCGGCAGCACACGCCAACGCAATTTCCACGAGAGGTCATCGTCGCCATGTTGCAGTTCAGATTCAACAAACAAGGGGGATCGATCGCCGGCCTCCTCGTGCTCGGGATCGTGTTTACGATCGTCGGCGGTGTTATGGGCTTCGTCGGATTCGACAACTACCGCGACGGGAAAGAGACCGAAAGCTGGTCCGCGACCAGCGGTCGCGTCCTCTCGTCCACCATCGATGAGCACACCAGAACCGAGCGCCGGAATGGCCGGAGGCACACCGAGACGACCTACACCCCGATTGTTCACTACGAATACACGGTTGATGGCGTTCGCTACGAGGGGGACGACATCCGCGCCGACGATCGCGCCGGCAACTTCTCTTGGGCCAATAACCTTGTAGTTCGGTACCCGGTCGACGCCGAAACGACTGTCTACTACGACCCGAATAAGCCGCAGGATGCCGTTCTGATCCAGGGATCGGACACGACCCAGGTCTACCTCTTCGGAGGCATCGGCGGGGTCTTTGGGGTGATCGGCCTGGGCGCGCTTGGCTTCCTCGGGATCTTCGTCCGGCGCCTGAGTCGTGGCTATCTCTAACCCAGCCAACCCAGCAGTCTCATTGCGCAGAGCCGGGCCACCAACTCTACGGCAACCGATTCACCGATGACGCATACGAATGTGTCCAGGCATGTGCCGGGGCCCACCATACCGGGACTAACCCGGAACGCGGCGTGAGGAGTTGCCGATGTTCGAGCGGCGGAATGGAACAAGCGGTGCCAGAGAATCTGATATAGAGACGGGCTCGGCCCTGGGTGACTGGCGCTGGCCCCTGTGGGGCGCTGCCGCAGGCATCCTTGGAGCAATCGGCCATCTCTTTTCGATGCAGGCTCCGAGTAAGGAAGAGGTTCTGAGCGGCGCGGGCGTCATCGATGCGCTGGAGCGCGGGCCATACCACGTCGGGATCGTCAGCGGCCTGGCGGGCGTCTTCTGCCTACTGGTCTTTGCGGCCGGAATGCGGCGATGGGCAACCAGCGTTGCCCCGAACAGCCTCGCAGCCGGCGCCCTCCATCTGGCCCTGACCGCCAGCGCCGGGGCGATGATGCTGGCCTACGGCTTCAAGGGTGCCCTGGCCGTCTACCTGCCAAATGGCATGGACGAAGGGACCTTCCCCAAGGAGAGCCTGCTCACCTTCTTCATGTTCGACGACTTCAGCGCCTTCATCTCCTGGTGGGGGGTGGCGATGGCCACCGGCGCGATCGCCTGGCTCGCCCTTCGTGAACGTCACCTGCCGCTGTGGATCGGAATCGTCGCCGCGCTGTTCGCCTTGGTACCGGTGGGATTCGTGACGATCACCGGCCTGCCGGGCTTCCCGGGAGTCATCGATCCCTTCGGTCTGGTGATCATCAGCGGCGGATTGGCATTCACGTTCTGGAAGCAGACATCCGCGAAATCAGTCGTCGCTCCCGCGAAGGCTGCTCTCGCATCGTAAGGCGCCATCGAACCCAAGCTGAACATATAGGTGTATCGATCCCAAGCGACGGGGTCCTTGAATGATCAGGGACCCCGTCGGTCTTTGTAGTCAGTCCCGCAGGGACTTCCGTCACTCAGCCCGGGACTTCGAGTCCCGGGCGACAGCGGATGCGCGACAACCATTTCGAAGAGCGCCTTATGCCCGTGCCGGGGCTGGGAACGTACCGATCCGACCCATCGCGGTGACTTGGCCAGCGCAACCTAATCCCCGAAGAACGTCTGGAACAACAGAAAGATGTTGAGGCTCACGATCACGGCGACGACCACCGTGGCGACCACCGTTGTCGGTCGGCGGTTGACCAACTCCCCCATCAGATCGCGCCGGCTTGTAAACATCACAAGCGGGATGAGGGCGAAGGGGATACCGAACGAGAGCACCACCTGGCTAATCACCAGGGTGCGGGTGGCGTCCACGCCCAACGCGATCACGATCAAGGCGGGGAGCATCGTCACGAGCCGCCGGATCCAGATGGGAATCTTGCGCTCCAGGAAGCCCTGCATAATGACTTGCCCCGCCATCGTCCCCACCGCGGACGACGCAAGCCCCGAAGCAAGCAACGAGATCGCGAAGATGGTGCTGGCGGATCCTCCGAGCAGCGGGGTCAGCGTCCGGTGGGCCTCCAGGATAATGTCGTCGGCCTCCGTTATGTCCCGGCCGCGACTCCAAAACGTCGCAGCCGCCATCATCAACATGGCGGCATTCACCAGCCCGGCTATCCCCATGGCAATAAAGATATCGATGAGCTCGAACCGGAAGAGTCGCCGCGCTTGCGATGCATTGCTGACAACCACCCGGTCCTGGGTTAGCGCCGAGTGGAGGTAGATCACGTGGGGCATCACCGTGGCCCCCAGGATTCCAGTGGCGAGTAACACGCTCTCCGACCCAGCGAATCGCGGTTTCACGACGGCGTTCGCCGCCGCCTCGAAATCGGGCCGCCCCAACACGGTTTCGATCAGGTAGCACAGACCGATCACCGCAACGAAGACACCAATCACGGCTTCGAGGGGCCGGAACCCGTATCGCTGAAGCGCCAGGATCGCAAACGTCGCGACCCCGGTCACCAGACCTGCCGCCAGGAGTGGGATATCGAAGAGGAGATTCATGCCGACAGCCGCACCCAGAAACTCCGCCAGGTCGGTTGCCATGGCGACCACCTCCGCGATGCCCCAAAGGACCCACGTCACTCGCCGGGGAAATTGGGCGCGAATGGTTTCTGGCAGGTTCCGGCCGGTGGCAATGCCGAGCTTGGCGGAGAGCGCCTGGATCAACATCGCCATCAGATTGGAGACGATGATGACCCAGACGAGCATGTAGCCGAACTGGGCGCCGCCCTGGATGTTGGTGGCGAAGTTGCCTGGATCGACGTACGCCACGCATGCGATGAACGCCGGTCCGAGGAACGGCAACAGACGGGTCCAACGGCCCTTGTCGCTTGTTCCGCTCAAAACCGCTGTGGCCGCAGTCAAGGTCGCGGAGTCTCCGGCGCTGCCGACTGCCGATTCAGCGTGGCGCCGAGGACTCGATCTTGACGGTTGCAACCGAGTGATACCCCTTCCGCAGTGCCCGGGCGGGTGATTCGTGCAGTCGGATTATGCACAACGCACGCCACTCGAATGCCAGTGCCGACCCATATTCCGGCATGACGACTACAGGGTCGAGGATAGCTTGACCGCTCGGGCTACCGTCTCTCAAAGCCGGGCAGCATGGCCTAGATCGTCACCATCCCACAGGCTGGTTCGCCAGCTTGATTTTCACTGCTCAGCGATGAAAGCCTGCACATCGCCGCTGGAAGCGGATGCCGGTCCCGGAATCCCACTGGCGCGTTCAGGCCGCGCCGGCCATCCGTGGTTCCGTGTTCTCCGGCAACTGCTCCACCACCTCGCCATCGTATCGCTTGCGGGCGGCGAAGACTTCGCCGCGGTGGGCGATGGCCCATCGAACCAGGGGCTGGGTGGCGTCGAGGAGAGTTTGGCCGAGGGGGGTGAGGGTGTAGTCGACGCGTGGCGGGACCGTCGGGTAGACGGTGCGCTCGACCAGGCCGTTCTGCTCCAGTTGGCGCAGGGTGCGGGTCAGCATCCGCTGGCTGATCGGGCCGATATCGCGGCGTAGCTCCATGAAGCGGCGGGTGCCGCGCTCCAGAAGGACGATGACCAGCAGCGACCATTTGTCACCGATGAGGTCGAGAATCTGGCGCACCTCTTTGGACGTGTCGGTATCACACATGTCCCTGAGTGACTTTGCTGTGCCGTCTTCCATCCACATGGACGATCCCCTATCCTCGGAAAGGAGGTATCAAACAGGTACCGAGTATACAGGCGGAAGTATTGCGCCGGTAGGAGTGTTTTAATGTCCACGACCAGTTCAACCCTTGCCGTCTCCCGCGAATTGGGCCTGCGCACCGGCGTATGGCGGCCCGACCTGACCCACTCCGCCGTGCTGTTCTCGATCCGGCACCTGGGGCTTGCCAAGGTGCGGGGCCGGTTCGATCGGTTCGAGGCGACAGTCGTGATAGGTGAGACGATCGCCGAGACGCGGGTCGAGGCAACGATCGATCTGGCCTCGATCAACACCAACAACAGCGACCGTGACGCCCACCTGCGCTCGACCGACTTCTTCTCGGTCGAGGACCACCCGGAGATGCGCTTCGTGTCGACGGGCATCGAGGGGGCGAACGAGGAGTGGACCCTGCGGGGGGATCTGACGCTGAACGGGCGGACCCGGCCGGTGGCGCTTGATGTCGAGTTCAATGGGACCGAGTTGTTTTCGGGGACGGGCCGGAACCACGCGGGTTTCACCGCCACCGGGTCGATCCGGCGCTCCGAGTTCGGGATCGAGTTCGGGTTGATGATGATCGGAGCGAACAAGCTGGCACTGGGGGATGAGGTCAAAATCGAGCTGGACTTCGAGTTCGTCCAGCCGGAGGACGGCGCGTAGAGCGCGCCTCGACAAGGTTTGCGCCAATCGCTTACACAGACAAATGTGGCCCGGAGCAGATCGCTCCGGGCCACATTTGTCTGTGCTGAATTGGGGAGATCGGGTTACGGGTGGCTTTCCCCGTCGTTCGGGTCGGTGTTGTGTTGGAGGACTTCTTCACCGTCGGGATAGCCGTCGTTGTCGGAGTCGAGGAGGGAGGGGTCGGTCCCTTGGGTGATCTCGTCGCCGTCCTCCAAGTCGTCGCCATCGGTGTCAGGGTTGGTCGGGTCGGTCTCGAGGTCGTTGACCTCTTCGCCGTCGGTGAGGCCGTCGCCGTCGGAGTCGGGGTTGGCGGGATCGGTTTGGCGCTCTACTTCTTCGGCGTTGGTGAGGCCGTCGCCGTCGTCGTCGTCATCGGGGCCGCCGGACTCCGCGACAGGGGTGCCCTCGGCCTCCGGGGTGGCGTCCGTGTCGGCTGCCTCATCCTCCGAGGATTCCGGGGTTTCGCCGGGGTCGAGGACACGGTCGCCGAGGTAGGCGACGAGGTAGACGACCGGGCGCTCGCCGTTGTTGCGGAGGACGAGCGGGCCGACCGAGAGCTGCCCCTCACCGGTGTCGAGGACGTTGCCCTGGCCCGAGGCGGTGGTCGCCTGGACCTCGCCGAAGGAGCTAAGAACGAGGGCGGGGCCGGAGTGTTCGGGAATCTCGGCCGCCTCCCCGGGCTGGAGGATGTTGCGGACCAACTCCATGTCATAGGTGCCGCCGGGAACGCCGTTCATGGCGCCTCCGTCGTAGACCACCTCGCCTTCGAGCTCTTCCGGGTCGACGTTTGCGTCGACGAGCTCGATCATCCAAAGACTGGAGGGATCGTCACCAATGGCGAAGCGGGTGTAGGGGTCGTTGGCGGAGAGGTAGTAGGCCTCGCCCGGCTCGATACGGCCGCGCCGCTGGGAGACGTCGTTGCGGACGACGGTCGCGCCAGTGCGCTGGAGCAAGAACGAGTAGGCGACGGCGGCAGCGGAGGCGGCTTCTTCCTCCGGCGGCGGGGCGATCTCACGCACGCGCCAGACGTACTCGGCGTCGGCGTCGAAGAAGGCGAGTCCCTGGGCGATCACCTGGGCGTTGGGGGAGCGACCCTCGGTCGACTCCTCCTGAGCGGCGCCGCCGCGCTGGCCCAGGCCGGCGATTCCGAGCACCATCGTCAACACGACGGCAAGCGCGGCCAGTTGGTATGGCCGTCCCCGTCGCCGCGAACTCGTGGCCCGCTCTGCCCGGCCTACCCAGCCTCCCCGCCGTGCCGGCGCCTGAGCCGATTGGCCCTGACCTGGGTATGCTTGCTCCCCGGACGTGCTCGTCTCCTGCATCGCAGAACCTCCCTGGGACCGTGCCGAACGTCGCATCCAACCTACCAGATCTCCGGATCTGGCCAATCAAGGCCAACCCGGCTGATTCCGGATCGTGGCGTTCCGGGCAGGGGGTGGCCCGGCACGCCGGTCGGGGCGGATATGACGGCGCGTAGCTGGAGCGACCAGCCCGCCGGACGGGCATCCGTACGCCCCAACCCTACCATTACCTGCCGTCCTGTCAACGGCCTTGCAGTCAACCATAACCGCTCGCGGGGCAACGTGCACGTTCGGGTACGGACAGCCGCCCGCGGGGGCCACCTGGAATCAGCGTGCCATTTATTTCTTGCAGAAGGTATGTCCGCTCACCTGAAGTGGTTTGAGCAAGGGACATCGATTCCTATGCTATCCTCTCGCAACCCAACCGTCCGCCCTATCCGTCGCCATTCCGGCACAGGTTTTTGCCTTACCGAAGAGCCCCGAAGGAGTCTCGTATGGCCGATTCCGTGACGGTTCAGGCGCAGCGCTCAGCAAGGTCCGGTGCTGGCAGCAAGCCCTCGCCGGTCGCGGCGCGGGAGGTTGGGGCCACCCGGGTGCCCCTGGAGCAGGCGCACCTGCTGCCGCCCCGGGTCTTCCACGACCCTGAGATCTTCGAGTACGAGCAGTCGAACTGGTATGAGCCGGCCTGGCTGTGCGTCGGGCGGGAGGAAGACGCGGCCGGCCCGGGGGGCTATTTCCTCTGCGCGATCAACGGCGAGAACCTGATCGTGGTCCGGGGAACGGACGGTGAGCTGCGCGCCTTCTTCAACGTCTGCCGCCACCGGGGCGCGACGATTGTGACCGAGCCCTGCGGCGAGGTCGTGCGCTTCCAATGCCCCTATCACGCCTGGATCTACGATCTGGAAGGGACGCTGCGCACGCCACGCTACACGGACCGGCTGGAGAACTTCGACTCGGCGGAGTGGGGTCTGGTGCCCTGCCGCCTGGCGACCTGGCAGGGGTTCATCTTCTTGAATCTCGATGGGAGTGCGCCGCCGCTGGAGGAGGCGCTCGGCGATATGCCTGCCTTCTTCGCCCGGTTTGGGTTGGCCGAGCTGAAGCGGGCCAGGCGGATCGACTACGACGTGGCGGCGAACTGGAAGGCGCTGGTCGAGAACTACTCCGAGTGCTACCACTGCCCGGGTGTGCATCCGCAGCTGAACAAGATCACGCCCTACAACCTGGGCGGGTGGATGGACTCGACGGGGCCGTGGAACGGCTCCTGGATGGAGGTCATCGGCGACTACGAGACGCTCTCGATGGACGGGGCGATCCACGCCGGGGCGTTGGTGCCAGGGATCGAGGAAGGGGACCTGAAGCGGGTCAACTACTTCGTGGTCTGGCCCCACCTGCTTCTGAGTCTGCACCCGGACTACCTGATGGCCCACATGATCTGGCCACAATCGGCGGGGCGGACGTTAGTGACCTGCGAGTGGTACTTCTCGGCCGAGGCGATGGCGAAGCCGGACTTCGACCCGAGCGACGCGATCGAGTTCTGGGACCTGACCAACCGGCAGGACTGGGAGGTCTGCGAGCTGCAGCAGGCGGGGACGCGCTCGCGGGCGTTCACCCCGGGGCGGTACTCGACGATCGAGTCGGGGGTGCACCAATTCGATGTGATGTGCGCGGACCGCTACGCGGCGGACGGGGTGATCAACCACTTCGAGCGGGTGGATAAGTCATTTGGGGCGGGGCAGAGGGCAGGGAAGGGAAGTCAGGCGGCTCGGCGGTAAGGGAGGGACAGGGCTGACGCCCCCTGATGGGGACAAAGCTAGCGCTTTGAGGGGGGAGAGGGGGAGAACGTACGGAAGGTCCCGTCGTTCTCCTCTCCCCCCTCAGCCCGCAGGGCTGTCCCCCACGAGGCGCAAGCCTCGTCCCCTCAGGGCGCAAGCCCTGTCCCCCTTCGTCAGACGGGTGTGCACCGGGGCGCGCAGAACGGGTGCCCGCAGCAGGTGTTGATGATGCAGTAGAAGCCCTCGCCACACTCGGCGCTCGACGCGCACGATTCTGACGGGCATATCCCCGCCCCCTGGCAAACGCCGCCGAGTTCGATGGTGGTCCCGCAGGAGCATCCGCTGGAGCAAGGGGTGGAGTCGCCACACCCATTGACGATGTTGCAGTCGGGATCGGGGTTGGTGTTCAGAGGCGGGTCGAAGCAGCCATAGTCGGCACTTGGACGGCGACCATCTGGGCAGCGGCACTCGCCTTTGCGGCACTCGCCTCCTGCGCAGGACCGGCCACATTTCCCGCAGTTGTTCAGGTCGCGCTTCTTGTCGAAGCAACCATCAGGGCAGGGGTCGGTGCCGGCCGGGCAGGAGCAGTCGCCCTTCATGTTCGGGCTCTGTCCAGGGGGGCACCCGTTCTGGGCGGAGGCCAAACGGGTGCCGACGAGGAGCGCGCCGAGGCCGCTCAGACTGGCGATGAGTCCACGCCGGCTCGTTGAGGAGGCGAGCGACCGGGACAGGGCGTCGAATCGTCGTGGATCCATAAGATAGGTTCCATTCCGTCTGGAGATGTCCGGCCGTGGCACCGCGAGTCGGCTCGTCCTCCGACTCGAACGGGTGCCGATTGAGGCCTGCGCGCGGCGCACGTGTGCGCCGCCGGAACTGGCGGCAGTCGCGATTGGTGGACGACACCCCCATCCTACGGCGTCGGTGGGACCGGGGCTATCCGTGGCGCTACTCTATCTGCGGGGGCGGACTACTCTATTTTGAAGAGGGCACTACTCAAGGGAGTCAGATCCGGCGATGGGATCGACACCATATCGGTACGTGCTGGAGGCATATTCCGGCTCAATACCTGCGTACGGACGCTACCCACCAGAGGGCAACGAGGCGGGATCGAGGCCGGGCAGACAACACCGGACTGTCCTCGCAGGTTGTGTCATTCAACGAATAGATCTGAGAGGAACCGACGCTTGTTGACCTTACTTCCCAATGCAGAAGCGGCTGAAGATCTCGGTGAGGACCGCCTCGTCGACCTCTTCGCCGGTGACTTCGCCGACGGCGTGAAGGGCGGCGCGGACGTCGACGGCGAGGAGGTCGATGGGCGTGTCCAGTTCGTAGGCGTCGCGGGCGGCGCGGATGTGTTCCAGTGCGCGGTCGAGGGCGGCGGATTGGCGGGCGGTGATCAGGGCTGGGCGGGAGTTGCCGGCGGATTCGCCGCGGAGTAGGGCAGAGAGGGCGCCCTCGAGTTCTGGGATACCGGTGCCGGTGACGGAGGAGAGTTCGACGGCGGGGACGCCAGGGAGGAGCGCGAGTGCGTCCGTCTGATCGGCGCGCTCCGGCAGGTCGCGCTTGGTGATCGCGACGACGACGGGCAGAGTGCCTAAGCCTTCGGGGGCGCTGTCGGCGACAGCGCGGGCGACGACGAGGTCGTCGGGGCCAGGGGGAAGACTGCCATCGAGGACGAGGACGACGGCCCCGGCGGCGGCGAGGGCGCGGCGGGCGCGGGCGATCCCGAGCAGCTCGACCGGGTCGGCGGTCTCGGCGATGCCGGCGGTGTCGAGCAGGGTGGCGGGAATGCCGTCGATGGTGACCTCTTCGGAGACGACGTCGCGGGTGGTGCCGGCGATCGGGGTGACGATGGCGCGGTCTGCCCGGAGCAGGGCGTTCATCAGGGAGGATTTGCCGGCGTTGGGGCGGCCGACGAGGGCGATCTGGGCGCCGTCGCGGTAGAGGCGGCCGGCGCGGGCGCCGGCGACGGTCTCGGTGAGGGCTTCTTCGGCGGTGGCCAGGCCGTCGCCGACGTCGGCGACGGGGATCTCGTCGTCGGGGAAGTCGGCGGCGGCGTCGAGGTAGGCGAGGAGGGAGACGAGGGCGTCGCGGGCGGGTGCGATCCGGCCGGCGAGTTCGCCGGCGAGGTCGGCGACTGCCAGGCGAAGGCCTTCGTTGGTGCGGGCGGCGACGACGTTGAGGACGGCTTCGGCCTGGGTGAGGTCGAGGCGGCCGTTGAGGAAGGCGCGCAGGGTGAACTCGCCCGGCTCGGCCGGGCGGGCGCCGGCGGCGAGGACGGCCCGGAGGGTCTCGCGCACGGGGACAGGTCCGCCGTGGCAGGAGAGCTCGACGGTGTCCTCCATCGTGTAGGTGTTGGGGCCGCGCATCCAGGCGAGGAGGGCTTCGTCGACCGGCTCGCCGGTGTGGGGATCGACGACCCGGCCGTAGAGGATGCGATGGGAGGGGAGGCGGGAGAGGTCCGGCGGCATTGCCATCGCGCCCACGGCGGAAGACGCGCCCGGCGATGAGCGCGGCGTCCTCTCCCGCAGATGCGAATGACGCCGATGCCGCCTTCTCCGGCGGCGGTGGCAACGGCGGCGATGGTGGCGTTGTCCATGGACGAGTTCCGAGATGTGAGCCGTGCGACGTGAGACGCCAGATGTTGGAAGTATGCCGTCCTTGGATTTGGTTTGGACGACCTGGAATCAATGTCATGATTCCCGCGTACTGCCCATCTTGGTGGCCAGAGAGTGAACTGGCGTATAGTGGTGTCACCTCTCGTGCCAACAACTCATACCCCGGAGGGCGCTATGGCAGGTCGCTTGGCGGGCAAGGTCGCCATCGTCACGGGCGCGGGCTCCAGCGGACCAGGGATGGGCAACGGCAAGGCGGTTGCCGTCCTCTTTGCCCGCGAAGGTGCCCGGGTGTTGTGCGTCGATTCGGTGGTCGAGCGTGCCGACGAGACAGTCGCCATCATCACGGCGGAGGGCGGGGTAGCCTCCGCCTGCGCGGTCGACGTGACCCAACGGGACGACTGCGCGCGGATGGCCGCTGTCGCGATAGAGCGGTACGGCCGGCTCGACATCCTCCACAACAACGTCGGCATCATCTCGCTCCAGGGCATCCGCGAGGTGACCGAGGACGAGTGGGACCGCATGGTGGCGGTGAACGTGACGAGCATGGTGCTGACCACTCAAGCGGCGTTGCCGCACCTGGAGGCCGCAGGTGGCGGGGCAATCATCAACGTCACGTCGATTGCCGCGCTGCGCACCTACGGTCCGATGACCGCCTACCAGACGACGAAGGCGGCGATCGTCGGGCTGACGATCTCGCTTGCGGGGCAATTGGGGGAGAAGCGCATCCGCGTCAACGCCATCGCCCCGGGCCAGGTCTGGACGCCGCTGGTCGCGGGGGTCCTGAGCCCGGAGCTGCGCGAGGAGCGCCGCCGGTCCGGGCTCATTCAGGACGAGGGGACCGCCTGGGACGTCGCCTGGGGCGCCGTCTACCTCGCCAGTGATGAGGCGCGCTGGGTCACCGGCCAGGTGCTGGTCATCGACGGCGGTGGCACGCTGACGATGCGTGGCGGCAACCGCCCGGGCTAACCGAACCGGCGCGTCCGGGACACCGGCCGCGTTCCCAAGAGAACGAATTGGAGCGCCGATGTACCGAGCGCACTACGTGCGGCTGTTCGCGGACGAAGAGGGCGAATCACACTTCGCCGAGGTCGAGGTCGCGCTGGAGGCGATCGACTTCGCGCCACCGGCGCCACCCCTCCATTTCGCCGCGCTCTTCCCGGCGACGGGATGCAGCTTCCTCTGCTGTCCCGTGGATTGGGGCGGCCAGACCCCCCACCCTTCGCCGCGGCGCCAGCTGTTATGCAACCTCAAAGGCGAGTACGAGGTCACCACGAGCGACGGCGCGGTCCGCCGCTTCCCAGCCGGCAGCGTCCTGCTCTTGGAAGACACGACTGGCAAGGGGCACACCACGCGCATCACCAGCGGCGACGAAGTCCTCATCGTGGCGGTAGCACTCGCCGACTAAAAACGCAGGTCTGTCAGCGCCAGCCAAACACGGGAATGTGACCCGATGGTGCCTAGCCCGTTGTGGTCTCCTGAGCGATCGAGGAGATTGGCGCTGGCGCACCGACTGCGCGACGACGCCAACGCTGACGGTTGGGCGCCAGCAGTTGCATCGTGCGCTGGTCGATTTCGGCAATGGTGGGCAGAAAAGGCTGCGCCGACCGGGCGCCGGGCGTGTGGCAGTCAGGAGGTGGAGATCAACTCCTCGCCGATTTGGTGGACGAACCGGGTCAGGTCTGCCTCGTTCAGGTCGTATCGCGGCCGAACGATCAGGCGATGGACGCCGAGGGCGGCGAAGGCGGCAACGGTCTCGCGGGTGAGGGGGCCGCTGGGGGTGACGCTGATCTCCAGTTCGCCCAGCTCGGGCGGGCGGGTTGACTGTGCCGCGGCGGCGCGTAGGCCGGCCAGGCAATGGGCGGTCGCGTCGACGTCGAGGCCGAAGCCGTACCACCCTTCCGCCTGCTCGACCGCGCGGCGGTACGCCCCCGGGGAGTGGCCGCCGATCACGAGCGGGATGAGGCGCCCGCCCGGGCGGGAAGACGGCCGGGGCTCTGCGCGAACCCCGGCGAACGAGGTGAAGCGACCGGCGTAGGAGGTTTCGCCTCGCCAGATTGCCCGCATCGCCGCCAGGGCATCGTCGGTGCGGGGGCCGCGGTCCGCGAAGGGCACGCCGAGCGCCCGGAACTCCGGCTCCAGGTAGCCCACCCCGGCCCCGAAGAGGAGGCGTCCTCCCGAGAGTACGTCCAGGCTCGCCAGTTCTTTCGCCAGGACCAGCGGGTTGCGCTGCGGCAGGATGATGATGCCCGTCCCCAGCAGCACCCGGTGCGTGTGGGCGGCAAGGAAGGTGAGGGCCACGATGGGGTCGAGGATCGGGTCGTCTGGGTCCATGGGCGAGGGCGGCACCCGGGGATCGGGCAGGACGACGTGCTCTCCCGCCCAGAGGGAATCGAACCCGAGTTCCTCGGCCAGGACCGCAATCCGGATCGCGGCGGCCGGGTCGAGGCAGGCGCCCATGTTGACGGCGAAGAGTCCGAAGCGCATGGGTGTTGGGGAGAACGCTGCGGGCATTGGCTGGGATCCTCTCGGACGGGCGGTCGGATACGACGGGCGGGAATTGGCGCCGACTGGCCTGATCCAACTCTAGTGACGGGCGGGGCGGGTGTACAGTAGGCACCAGAAGGTGCCAGACGCACCGCGAGGTGCGTGGTGGATTGGGCAGGGTTGGTCTTCAGGGGAGGATCGGGTGAGTGAGACGGTACGACCCGGCAACGTGCTCCTCGCCGGGTGCCCGTCGCGTCAGGCGCTGGACCTGGTTGCCGACAAATGGACGATGCTGGTGATCAAGGCGCTGGCGGACGGGGTCCAGCGCTACGGAGAAGTGCAGCGCACGGTCGAGGGCATCTCGCAGAAGATGCTGACCCAGACCCTACGCTCGCTGGAGCGCGACGGGTTGGTGGAGCGTACGGTCCACCCGGTTGTGCCACCGATGGTGGAGTATCGCCTTACCCCGCTGGGCGCCACCCTGATCGAACCGCTCTCGGCGGTCTCGGCCTGGGCCGAACGTCATATGCACGAGGTCGTGGCGGCCCGGGAGCAGGCTGGTACTCCTGGATTATCGGTATCCGTAGGCTAACCCGCGTGAGGTGGGTGTCGATGAAGCATGACGTCTTGGGATGGGGTGTGAGCACCATCGTTCCCTCGATCTGACTCCTGGAAGAAGTAGCGGCTATCGCTTTCTGAGACAGCTGGGCGCAGTACGGATTTGCCCGCCGGGGCAAATCCGTACTCATTGGAGGCGAATACCGTAGGTTCCCGGATGACTTGCCCATGCAAGATAGCCATACTGCGTGCAGGCAGGCGTACCTCAAGGCAAGAACGGACGGGGGAACGCGACCGTCCACCCTGCCCAGGGCACACGGCGGCACGTTCCGGGAGAGATTCGCGCAAAGGGGACACGGATGGCTTTGACCGGCACCGATCTGCACACGACCCGACGCCGCGCCACGTTCGCCCGCCAATCCAGGCGAGATCTGCTCCGGACCGGGGCCATCGCCGCCGGGTCCGCCGGGGTGACAGGGCTGGCGGGCCGAGGCGTTCGCCATGCATACGCTCAGGAGGCCACACCGGCGAGCGAGAGGCGCGGGACGAGCGAGCGAGCGTCACCGCCGCGATCGCGGAACTGGAAACCCTGATCCAGGAGACGGTCGACAGTGGCCGGGTGCCAGGGATCTCCCTGGCGGTCGTCCACGAGGGCGAGGTCGTCTACGCGAGCGGTTTTGGCGTGCGGGATACGGCCACGGGCGAGCCGGTCGATGCCGACACGGTCTTTCAGATCGCCTCGCTCTCCAAGCCGATCTCGGCGACGGCCATCGCGGGGTTGGTGGGGAAGGGGCTGGTCTCATGGGACGACAAGGTGATCGACCACCTGCCCGATTTCCGCTTCTCCGACGTCTGGGCCACGAACGAGATCACGATCCGCGATTGCTTCTGCCACCGCACCGGCCTGCCGGGCAGCGCCGGCGACGACCTGGAGGCTTACGGATTCCAGCGGCCGGAGATCCTGCACCGCCTGCGCTATCTCGATCTGGCCAGCAGCCCGCGGAGCACCTACGCCTACTCGAACTTCGGCATGACGCTGGGGGGAGAGGCGGCGGCGACTGGCGCCGGGATGGCCTGGGAAGAGGTGACCGCCAGCCAGCTCTTCGGGCCGCTGGGGATGGGCTCGTCCAGCTCGCGGAACGACGATTTCAACGCGGCGACCAACAAGGCGCTGATCCACGTGCTGGATGAGAACGGCACTCCGAACTCCTGGGGCGCCCGGTTCACCCGTGACGCCGATCCGCAGTCACCAGCGGGCGGGGTGAGCACCTCCGCCCAGGGACATGGGCGAGTGGGTCCGGCTCATCCTGGGCGAAGGGACGGTCGGGTGGGACGGAGATCATCCCGGCGGACGCGATCGCCGAGATCCTGACGCCGCACATCTAATCGGCAACGACCCGCAGTACGGCACGCTCCAGTTCTACGGGTTAGGCTGGGTGATAAGCACGGACACGAACGGGCGCACGGTCTATGACCACGCCGGGGCCTTCTCCCAGGGCGCCCGCACGACCGTGCAACTCTTCCCGGCGGCGTCGCTGGGGATCGTCGTCCTGGCGAACTGCTTCTCCTCCGGGGCCCCGGAAGGGATCGCGCCAGCTTCTTCGACCTGGTGTACCACGGCAGCATCACCCAGGACTGGATGGCCTTCTGGGACGCGCCGTTCCAGGGGATGTACGACTCGTTCGCCGCGGCAGGCGCGAGCTACAGTACGCCCCTGGCCGAACCCGGCGCCCGCGCTGCCGAACGATGCCTACACAGGCACCTACCGGAACGACTACTTCGGCGAGATCGAGATCGCCGAAGCGGGAGAGGGCCTCGAACTGCACATCGGGCCAGGACCGGAGGTACGCCCGCTGACCCACTGGAGCCGGGACACCTTCACCTACGTGCCGTTCCCGGAGCCGCCGGCTCCAAGCTTGGGGTGATCTTCGAGATCGGGACGGACGGGACGGGACGGACGGTCCGGCTGGAGGATCTGCCGGAGGGTCCGGGGTTTCTTTACCGAGGGCTGGGGCGAGCAACGGTTAGACGGGGCCGGTGTAGGTGTCGGTGAGCCAGGCGTGTTTGGCGGCGGCATCGCGGGCGGAGAAGAGGTAGCGGTGCCAGGCCATCCGTTCGTGGCCGATGACGCCGAGTTCCCAGACGCAGGCGGCGGGGGCATCTTCGCCGGTCATGTCGACCCGGGTGAACTGGCTGCTCTGTGAGAGGTCAAACCAGTAAGGACGCTGCCACAGCTCCTGGTGGCCGCGCCAGACGCCCGGGATCAGGAAGGCATGGGTGGTGCTGACGTGGATCTGGGCGATGTTGAGGCCATAGGAGAGATCCCATTGTCCCGGTGGTCGCGGCCTCCGTGATCGTCTTCCGGGCCAGGGCGTCCAGATCCTCGGGCACCGGCACCCCGTCGCGGTGAACGTGATACCACTTGAAGATCCCGCCGGGGTTGCCCGGGATCACGATGGGTGACTGCGGGGTGGAGACGCGCCACTCGTGCCGGTAGGCCTGGGGGACGTTGCCGAGGGTGGTCAGGTCGAGGGCGCTGGTAGGGGCTGTCGGTATCGACATCGCGGGAACCTCCGATGGATGAGGCAAGATCGGACCTTACCTTGCCGTGCCGATGGCGGTGCGTCCAGAGCCGGTTCGGGGGTGGCGGGTAGGGCCATTGGCGCCGAAACACAACCCGAACCGGCTGGTGGCGTCAGGATGTCAGCGACGGCCCGATCCGGGATGACGCGAAGGCGAGATAGTGGTCGACCGATTCGGCCGTCTGGTGCCGGATGGCCCAGTCCACCATGCGCAGGCTCATGTGCGCCCAGAATGCGCGCAGGGCACCGGCGTCCATGGCATCGAGGCGGGCCCAGACGGCCGCCACGCCGGCAGGGGTCACCGCCTCGTAGGCGGGGCTGAACCGCATGCCCCAGCCAAGATCGAACGCCAGCGTGACCAGGCCAAACCGCCGGTCGCCACGGCCTACATCGCCCCAATCCACCACACCGGTTATCGCGCCCGCATCGTCCACCAGCACGTTCCCGAAATGGAAATCGGTGTGGACCAGATCGGACCCGGTCATCACCGCTGACGGGTGGCGGCCGACTTCCCTGATCCAGCCCAGCAGGCGGCGGGTCCGGGCGTCGTAGCGTTCGAGCGATTCGTGCAGGCAGAAGCCGGGACCGCTCTGGGTGAGGTAGAGATCGAGCGGGGGTACGTCTGGCCGGGAGATGAGCAGCCCGGCGAACCGGTCGTTGAGTGTGAGCATCGCGGCGATCAGGCGATCGTCGATCCGGCGTGGCGGTCCGCCGGGCAATCGCTCCTGGACGACGACGACGCCTTCACCGGGCAGGTCTCGGACGAAATCGTAGCGGGGACAGGGGATGGCTTGAGCCCTCGCCAGTTCCAGGAGCTCCTCGGTCCGAGCCAGCGCCGCCAGGTCTTCCGGGCCGCGGGTGAGGACGCCCTCTCGCCCGTCGGGCCAGCGCACGAAGGCTGCACCGACCTCGCCTCCGCGAGCAGCGCCGACGAAGTCCAGCTGGATGCCGGGGATCGCATTGAGCCGTCGCACCAAACCAATCGCGTCGAGCTTCGGAACCGGCGGATGCGGCGACTGGTCAGGCATGAAATCCGTCCTGTCGGGGCGCGAACATCTCACCGGATCATCGAAAACCGCACGGGCCAGGGCATTACCCCCGGCCCGCCTGTGCGTACTCGATGTGCCAGAGCCGGACGGGCGCGGCCCGTCCGGCCAGCTTCGCCCGTTCAATGGTGCCGGTTACTTCGCGGCAACACTGGAGAAGACGTCGCTCAGCCAGGTTGAGGCGTCGGCGAGTTCGCCGGGTTCGATCCAGTGGCCGATGGAGTAGTCGCCGGTGGTCAGATCGGCGCCGGCGGCGCGAAGGGCGGCGCGGCCCTGCTCGCCGAAGGCGTGGGAGATCATCGGGTCGCTGAGGCCATGGCCCCAGAAGAAGCGAGTGCCGGCGACCCTCTCCGGCGTGGCGGCGACGCTGGGATGATCTGCCAGGAAGCCGCTGAATACCAGGACCCCTGCGAAGGTCCCTGGGTGGCGCAGGGCGTAGGCCAGGCTGCTGGTGGCGCCCTGGGAGAAGCCGCCGATCACGATCGGACCGGGACGGACCGGCAGGATCTGCGGCAGGTTCGTCAGGAAGTTTTCCAGTTCCGCCTGACCGGCGAGGAAGGTTTCGGGCTCCGGGATGGTACCACCCAGGAATTGATACCAGGCCCAGCCGCCGCCGTAGCCCCACTGCGCGCCGGGGAACGGGGCCTGGGGCGTGACGACGATGGCATCCGGCGGCAACCCGGGGCGGAGGCCCATCAGGTCGCCCTTATTGCTGCCGCGGCCATGGAGCAGCACGATCACCGGGGCGCCGTCGGTGGCGTTGGCGGGGACGCTGAGGTCGTAGTCGAGCATGGTGGGTCCTTTCGGAGAGGCGTCAGGCGTCAGGCGCTCAGGCGTCGGGAAGTCGATGGTTGCCTGAACCGCACACGCTGCCTGTCATCCCGAGCTTGTCGAGGGATCTAGAGGGAAAGGGCGGACGATGTCGCCGCGGCGTGCAAGAGCATGGCATCGTCTTCTCCGACCACGTTGCACCTTTGATCACCGTTCCCTTCGAGATCCCTCGACAAGCTCGGGATGACAGGTTATGGGATTGCTTCAGGTGACATTGTTTTCCTAGTGACGCCTGACGCCTGACGCCTGATGCCTGGCGCCTTACGTCAGCGGCTTGAGGCCCTTCTCGACCTCGTCGCGGCGGGGTTCGAGCCAGGCGGGGAGTTTGAGGGACTGGCCCAGGGTGGAGGGGTCCTCGTCGACGGAGAAGCCGGGCGGGTCGGTGGCGATCTCGACGAGGAGGCCGTCCGGGGAGCGGAAGTAGATGCTGCGGAAGTAGTTGCGGTCCATCACCGGGGAGACCTGGAGGCCGAGGCCGAGCAGGTGCTCGCGCCAGGCGAGTTGCTGCTCCTCGTCCTTGGCCCGGTAGGCGACGTGGTGGGTCTGGCCGACGCCCTCGCGCGAGCGGCGGGCGTTGGCGGGCCAGCCGAAGAGGGTCATGTCCGAGTGTTCCTTGACGGTCTGGCCGTCGTAGTTGGCCCAGAAGTAGTGGAGGGTGTCGGGGTCGTCCTGGTTGACGGAGCGCTTGACCAGGCGAAGGCCGAGGGCCTGCTCGTAGAAGTCGCCGGCGGCGCTGAGGTCGTCGGTGTGGCCGGTAACGTGGTGGATGCCGTGCAGGGCCATGGCGGGGTCGATGTGGCTGACGGGTTCCGGGTGGGTCATGAGGGCGATGTCGCCCTCGTTGCGGCCCTGAGGAAGCTGGCTGACCTTGGGCTGGAGCAGCGAGCTGCCGAGGGAGTCGGCGGGCTCGTCGATGGCGAAGCCGGGGCCGTCGGTGGCGATCTCGAGGATCTGGCCGTCGGGATCAGCGAAGTAGATGCTCTTGAAGTAGCCACGCTCGTAGGGGCCGGAGACGGGGACGCCGTGGTCGTTGAGCCAGCGCTTCCATTTGAGTTGCTGCTCGGCGTCGGCCACGCCCATGGCGACATGGTGCACCCCACCGACGCCCCAGGCGCCGCGCGGAGCTTGGGGCCACTCGAAGAAGGTCAACAGGGTGCCGGGGGCGCCGGTGGCGTCGCCGAAGTAGAGGTGGTAGGTGTCGGGCACGTCGAAGTTGACGGTCCTCTTGACCAGGCCGAACCCGAGGATGTCGCGGTAGAAGTGCAGGGTGCGCTGGGCGTCCTTCGCGACCATGGTCACATGGTGGAAGCCCTCGGTGACGAACGGGGCAGAGGTGGATGACGAGGCGGGGGAGACGATCGGTTCAGCCACGGGCTGGGTCCTCCTCATTGGACTGCGCGGTAGTGGAGAGAACGGTTGGGTCGAACGACGGTAACGATTCGAGCGAACGGCTCAGGGAGCGAAGAGAGCGGTCGATAGTGCGGATCTCGGCGGGATCGAGGGCGGCCCAACAGGCGGCGATGAGGGCTTCCTGGGCGGGGACGACGCGGCGATTGAGTTCCCAGGCGGCTGGGGTCAGGTAGAGGTGGTTGCCGCGGCCGGTGCGGGCGGGACGGCGCTCGATGAGTCCGCGCGCCTCCATCTTGTCTAACAACTGGGTGACGTTTCCCTTGGTGACCAGCAAGACGTCGGCCAGCTTCTGCTGGTTGATACCCTCATGAGCGCCTACCTGGGCGATGACATCGAATTGGGCTACGGAGAGATCGTAAAGCCGCAGGTGGTCGGCGGTGCGTCGGTCGATCTCCTTGAATACGCGGGCGAGGCGCATCCAGGCAATGACGGCGAGTTTGGTCGAGGGTGGATTCTCCTGAGGCGGGGCGGCAGTGCGGGCCTGCTCGTTGGTCGGTGCGGCGAAGGTGGCGGTCATGGGGCCTCCCTGGTTGAGATCTGGATGTAAGTTTATAACTAAACTATAGATGTGTCAAGAGCAGAAGCGAGTGGCCAGGGCGGTTCCCGGCCAAACCAGGAGGTTGTATCGGTGAACTCGGGACGAGGGCAGTCGCGGCTGGGACGCGCTCGCTGATACACCGGCGACAGCGCATCGGGCGCATTCGTCCAACCGGCGCAACTTTCCGAGAGAAGGGAGCAAACCGTGGTACGGCGATACATTATGAGAGAGACGGCGGGTTGTATCGGGGTGACGGCTGGTTCCTGGGCGCGGAATATCCGGATCAGGAGGCAATTCGGCTACAGTGACCGGAGGCTCAATTCGACGGGCACAAAGGCCACACTGATGGTCGGGAGATAGGTCGTTGCCGGTGCGTTCAACTACGGATTCCATGTCAGCGTCCCCGCTCCTCCCCGCCGTGGTCGAGTCGGAGGTCGCGCGGCTGCTGGGGCGAATCGAGACACCCGAACAGCTTGGGGGGATGAGCGGCAGCCGGGTGCTCCGGGTACAGGGGGAGCGGGGATCGGCGGTCGTCAAGG
The DNA here is from genome assembly GCA_963849635.1 of uncultured Chloroflexia bacterium. GTDB lineage: Bacteria > Chloroflexota > Chloroflexia > Thermomicrobiales > UBA6265 > CAVRUD01. The sequence continues at coordinate 259,125 of CAWKIA010000032.1, forward strand.
GTGGGGCCAAGGCGGCTGAGACCGAGTTCTACGAGGTCATTGCGCCTGTATTGGCCGCTCGGGGGGCTGGGGTGCCGGATCTGCTCTGGGCTGGAACGGCCGCGGGAGAAAGCTGGCTGATCATCGAGGAGATCCCCACGCCGCTCCCGCGCGAGCGGTGGGGACCGGATCCGGAGGTGCTCACCGCTCTTGCCCGGATCCATTCGGCGGGTAATCTCCTTCCGCCGCTATGGTCCGCCGATGCCTTCCGCCCGGCCTGGCCGCCGGAGACATCCGCGCTGGCAATGGAGGCGCTTGGAGCCCCGGGGGGTGGCAGCCTCAGCGACGTTGCCGTCGAGTTGGCCGGAATGCAGGCGAACGCCGCGCCGCTCTTTGTCCCCGCGTGCCCGCTCTCAGGCGATCCCAATCCCGCAAACTGGGGAATCCGACGCGATGGTTCTCTCGTCCTGTTTGACTGGGAACGCTTCTGCTGGGGAACGCCGGTCCTCGACCTTGCCGCGCTCGTTCCTGGCTTGGGCACGGCGGAGGATTTCCTGGCGGTAGCCGGTGGCTATGCTGCCGCGCGGACAAAGGCTGGTGACTCGCCCTTGGAGTCGCTGGAGGTCGCCGCCTTTGCCCGCGAGATCGCCCTGGCGAAGGCGTGGCATGTAGTCGAGTTGCTGGCGGGCATCGCCGCTGGCAACGGGGGAGCGGACAGGATGCTAGATTGGCTACGGGGATCGTTCCCGAACTGGATGCGGGCGCAGGTACGGGGATGAGTGAATGGACCCAGTAAGCGACATCGACGAACGTCTGGCCGCGTTTCTGGCAGGACGGACGCCTCGGATCACCGAACAGCTGCTTTGGGGAGGTCCGCTCCGGTTCGACGTGGCGGTCTACCTGGGGACGGATCTGCCACCGCTGCCGCTCGTCACGTCGGTGCGGGCGATTGTCCGCCGGGACGATTCGATCCTGGTGCAGCAGGATCGCGACTCGCGCCACATCCTCCCCGGCGGCCGGCGCGAAGCGGCCGAAGAACTTGAGGCGACGCTCCGGCGCGAGGTGCGCGAGGAGACGGGGTGGTCGATCGAGCGGCCGACCGTGATCGGCTTCATGCACTACCACCATCTCAATCCGCGCCCGCCTGACTATGCCTATCCGTATCCGGATTTCTGCCAGATTGTCTACGCGGCGTGGGCGGTGGATTACGACGAATCGGCAGTCCTCGCCGATGAGTACGTGATGGGGACCGAACCTCTTCCGGTTGTCGATGTCCGGCGCATGGCGCTATCGCAGCGGGAGCACTTCCTGCTCGATGCCGCGCTCGCCCTCGATCCACCGTAGTACCTCGTGCAAAGTCAAGTGTCCGCTCGGACCAAGGAGCGCTGCCGCCCCGACCCTGCCGGTCATTCCGAGCCTGTCGAGGAATCTCGAAGGGCGGGCGGTTACGAATAAGCCGCGGCTTTCGAGAAAACGGCATAGTTCTCTCGCAGGCCGGGGCAACACGGCTACGCCATCTCCCGCTAGATCCCTCGACAAGCTCGGGATGACCGGGGAGGTCGGGGCACCTTCGTGACGTCGTCCTTCCAACACTTCAATGGCGGGCCATTGAGCTTGCACGCGGTACTAGCGGCTCGCCTCCCAGATGACGTCGAGACCTGGCGCGTCTAGCAGGCGAGCGATTGAGTCGAAGGCGCCATCAAGGAGTCGCTTCGGCAGGAGGCGGGGGGCAAAAGGCATGACGGTCACCTGGAGGGCTTGCCCGGCGAGTTTGTGGTTCCAGCGGGCGACGGCGACGCCACCGCGCAGGATGAGGGGGAAGCCGTCGCCGGGTAGGGTGCCTCCCCCGCCCTGGCTGTAGGCCAGGGGCCGGTGGGCTTCCGCCACGAAGCGGGCGCGGCCGTCCGGAGCGTGGCCCATGGTGTAGGCGTCCCACTTGGGAAGGATGGCGATAGCGTCTGGGTCGAGCGGCTCCGTGGCGAAGAAGGCAGCCTCATCATCCGCGGGCAGCAAGAGGCCATCGCCGATTTCGACGGTCTCAACGGTTTTCAGGGCATCAACGGCCCGGCGTTTGGAGACCCCGACCCACCAGGCGAAGTCCTCAACGCGGGCGGGGCCGTAGCCATCGAGGTATGACTTCGCCAGAGCGGCCAAGCCATCCGCCGGGTTGGCTGGCTGGATGAGTGCGCCCAACCAGGACTCGGTCGCGACGTAGCGCATGTCGGAGGTGCGCAGGCTGCCGTCCAGGGTGAGGCGCAGCACCAGCCCCTCGAGGGCGAGGAGGCGAACGATCGACATCAGTTTAACGTCGGGTGGGAGATCGTCGCCGAGCACTCGTTTGAGGTCGTCCGGAGTGACCGGCTCCTTCGCGATTTCCAGTATTCGTGCTTTGAGGCGGGCGTAGCTGTCAAGGTCGACGCCGGCGTAGGTGAGGCGGCGGCCCTGCTTCTCGATCGGGACGGCGGTCGCCCCGACGATAAAGGGGGCGATATCGCGGGGCATCAGGAAGATGGTGCCGCGCATGCCGGCGAAGCGGACGACGGAGCGGGCGGTGTCGAGGTTGCCCAGGTCGTCACGGGCCATCGTCCGGCAGCGGGCGAGTAGGGCGAGGGGGGCGGTCGGCTGGGTACTGTAGACGGCAGTGACGTCTCGTAGGGCTTGCTCAATATCCGCGGCCGAGCCATCGAGGCGCTGCCGGTCATAGGTCCAGGATCGGATGCGCTGGAGATCGAGTCTGTCGCTGTCTGTTGCCACCGAGATGCCCTCACCTCTTGCCCGGGAGGATCCCTTGCCGTCCCGTCGGCAGCCGAGGTTGATCGATCCATCGTAGCCGGGGCCGCCCGCAGTTAGAGGGCTCAAAGTCCCGGGCTACCTGACGGAAGTACCTTCGGGACTGGGGGCGGAGGCGGGACGCCTTGCCGTCTTGCCGCACCTGCCGTCTATGGTAGTTCGTACTCCATCGTAAAGATCGCGCCGTGCTCGTCGTGCTGAAAGTGGACGCTGCCTGTGAGGCCGCGCAAATCGCCGGTGGCGGAGCCGGGGACGACCCAGCCGAACTGCCGAATCTCGGCGCCGCCGGCAACCCCGCCGTGCTGGATAACGAACGTGCCAGTGCGACCGTCGAGTGTGCCGGTGACCCGCTCTGAGCCGATGTAACCGGCCTGGTTGGGGTCGTCCGGGGCGACAGCGGTGAGAAGCTGGGCGGTGCTGGTGGCATCGAGAGGGCCGGTGAACCGCTTGGTGACGGTGATTCGGCTGAGCTTCGATCCTTCGGCCGGCTCGTCGTAGGCAGTCTCGTCCCAGCCGGTGACCTCGAAGCTTGATGTGATGGTGGTTGTCATTGGTGGGTGCTCCTTAGGCGCCAGGCGTCAGGCGTCAGGAAGAAAGCCGATCACTACTACGGTGTCATCCCGAGCTGTCTGTGCGGACCGGAGAGAGGGGTAACAGGTGTGCGGGGACATAGGTTACACCGCGTCTGGGGCGGCGAGGTCGAGGGTGGCGACCTCACGCCGACAAAAGACGACCTGGAAGAGGTCATCGGTGGTGGTCGGCCGCACCGCCACCGGCAGCCCGATCAGGCCGCGACTGACGAACCAGCTCCGACCGCGGAAGCTGATCGCCCCCTGGTCCCGCACCAGGCGGACCTGATCATCCGGCCCGTAGGCGATCGGCGGCAGCGGCTCGGGAAAGGCCCGGGAACTGGCGGCGTAGCGGCTGGCGGGCACGGCGTAGGCGAGGGCCTCATGCGGGCGGTCATGGTTATAGACCTGGCGGAAGGCGTCGAAGGCGGGCTGGCAAGCAGCCAGATCAGGGAGGGAACGATGGGCGAAGACGTCGGCGGCGATCGTGCCGTGCATGCGCTCGACCTTGCCCTGGGTCTGGGGGTGGTAGGCGCGCCCGTGGTGCGGGGAGATTCCCAGGCGCAGCAGCCAGGCCGCCAAGGCGGTGAGGCCGCCGCCGCCGCTGGTGCCCCAGGGCGGGCCGTTGTCGGTCAGGATCGCCCGGGGCAACCCCTAGCGGCGGAAGCAGGCGGTCAGGTGCGCCTGGACCACCTCTTGCTGCTCGCAGGAGCAGGCGACAAGGGCGAGCAGGAAGCGGGAATGGTCGTCGAGGACGGTCAGCGGGTGCACCCGCTGACCGTCCTCGACGGGGCGGTGGCCCAGGAAATCGAGTTGCCACAGGTCGTTGGGCGCGGCGTGCTCGAAGCGCTGCCACGGGTGCGGGGTGTCGGCGGCCGCGGCCAGGAGGTCGTGGCGGCGCAGGATCGCGGTGATCGTGCTCGGCGCCGGGACGTCGCCACCCCCTGCTGCTGCAGGCAGTGGTGGATCTTGCGCCCACCCCAAGTCGGATGCGCCCGCCGCACCGCCACCACCCGCTCCTCCAGGGCAGCCGGTGTCCGCGCCGGCGACCGCAGCGGACGCCGCGACCGATCGGCCAGCCCCGCCGCCCCAGCCGCCGCCCAGCGGTCGAGCCACTTGTAGCCCGTCTTGGCGCTGATCTCATAGCGCCGGCACAACTCCCGCACGTTGGCGTCCTCCCGTCCGGCCAGTTCCACGACCTCCTGGCGCAACGTCATCACCGACTGCTCCTGCCACGGCATCCTCCGGCCCTCCTTTCGGCCCGAGCATGCCGCATCAGGTGTTACCCCTCTCCCCGTACACCCGTTACCCCTCTCCCCGGTCTGAACACCTGTCGAGGGATCTCGAGGGGACGGGTCGCGACGATGGCGCCCCCGCGTACGAGAGCATGGCGATGCGTTCGTGCAGACGCCGGGGCCTTTCCGTTACCACCCTCCCATCGAGATCCCTCGACAAGCTCGGGATGACAGGGTGGGGCGGGGCGTCATCGACCCCCAAGACGCCCGACGTCTGATGCCTGACGCCTAACGCCTGACGCCTACTCCCCGTTGTCCAGCCACGTGCGGACTTCGGCGGCGTGGTGGGCGTGGTGGGCGAACGTGTCGCCGGCGATGCCGTCGGCGAGGGTGTGGTTGCCGATGGCGGGGATGGCGCCGGGGGTGGCGACCTGGGATTCGGTCAGGGCCGCGATACTGTCGCGGAGGAGATCGTGGGCGGCGCGCCACTTGGCCAGGACGACCTCGGTCGAGAGCGGAGCGTAGAGGGCGCGGATGGCGGCGTTCTGGCCATCCATGTCCCAGGTCGGGGCGTCGTCCGGCAGGGCGTCGACATCGAACAGGTCGCGGACGGTGGGCTGAATCCCGGTGGCGACTCCGCGCAGCTCCGCTCCCCAGCGGCGGGTGTAGGCGGTCAGGTGCCCGAGCAGATCCTTAACGGATTGGTCGCCGCAGACGCCCGCCAGCGTCAGCCGTTCTGGGCCGACCTCGGCGATCAGCGCCTCCCACCGATTCCGCTCCGCCTGAAGGAGAGTGAGCAATCGCTCCTTGGCGTCGTTACCGGTCGAACCGGCGTTATTGGCTGTCATTGGAACGAAACTCCTCTGTCCTCAAGCAAACCTGCGCCAGCAATCGCGAGATTCTCCCCCTCTCCCCCTCAAGGCTTAGGCCTTGTCCCCCTCCGTCCACTCTCTCACCCATACCTGACAATTTCTGTCAGGATCTGTGGCAGACTGAGGGCATGCGTGCAAGTCGCCTCCTCTCACTGCTGATGCTGCTCCAGACCCGTGGCCGGATGACCGCGCCGGAGCTTGCCCGGGAGCTGGAGGTCTCGGTGCGTACGGTCTACCGTGACATCGAATCGCTGGGCGCCGCCGGGGTGCCGGTCTTCGCCGAGCGGGGACCGGCGGGCGGGTTTGCGTTGCTGGACGGCTACCGCACCCGCCTGACCGGCCTGAGCGGTGACGAGGCCGAATCGCTCTTCCTGACCGGTGTGCCCGATGTTGCGGCAGAACTGGGGCTGGGCAGCGTCCTGGCCGCGGCGGAGTTGAAGCTGCTGGCGGCGCTGCCGCCGGAGAGCGCCGGCCGGGCGGGGAGGATCCGGGAGCGGTTTCACCTGGATGCCCCAGGCTGGTTCCACCAGGCGGAACCATCGCCCTACCTGGAAACGGTGGCGGACGCGGTCTGGAACGCCACCCCACTGCGGGTGCGCTACCGCCGCTGGGGCGAGGAGGTCGACCGCGATCTCGATCCGCTGGGGTTGGTGCTGAAGAGTGGCACCTGGTATCTGGTGGCGTGGCCGACGGCAGAGGCGGGAAGACGGGAAGGCGGAAAGGCGGGAAGGACGGAAGAGCGGGGGGTGCGGACGTATCGGGTTTCAAGGATTCTGACGTTGGAGCCGTTGCCTGGGCAGGGGAGGCGGCCGGAGGGGTTTGATCTGGCGGGGTATTGGCGGGAGTGGCTGGCGGAGTTCGCGGAGCGGGTCTACAAGCTGGATGTGGTCGTGCGAGTCGCGCCGTGGGTGATGCCGTTCTTGCCGCAGGTGCTGCAGACAGTTACGTTGGAGAAATCGGGGATGCCGCCCGGTCCGCCGGACGCCGACGGCTGGCGGACGATGACGCTGGCTTTCGAGTCGGCCCACCACGCGACGCTGGACCTCCTCCGGTTTGGGCCGGACCTGGAGGTGATCTCGCCGCCCGAGGTGATTAGGCGAATGGGGGAGACGGCGCGAGCGGTGGCGGGATTGTATCTGGATGGTGGGGACGGTGCGTGACGCCGGGGCATTCCGGCCGGACATTGCCTGGTCACGCCAAGATCACGTCGCGGCGATGCGCTCACGGAGGAAGGCGACTGCTCCGGGAGCTTCGGGTTCGGTCAGGGTGTGGAGGATGAGGGGACCGGTGTAGCCGGCCTCGCGGCAGAGCGCGACAAAGCGGTCCCAGGGGACGACGCCGGTGCCGGCGGTGCAGAACCGCCCGTCGGCGCTGAGATCCTTGGCGTGGGCGGAGGCAACGTCAGGGCCAAGGAGGGCGAAGGCCTCTTCCAGCACGGTCTGGGGTGATCGGGTGAGATCGGCGGCAATAGCGTTGGCCGGGTCGAGGATGATTTTGAGGTTGGGGTGGGCCATCTCGTCCAACAGGTTACGGGCGAGCGGGGCACTGCCGGCCACATTGGCTGGCTCTGGCTCGACGCCGAGCAGGATGCCGTGCTCGGCAGCGACCGCGAGGAGTGGGGCCAATTCGGCTTTGAGTTCGGCCCAGGCTGCCGGCGTCCGGTTGTCGGGGTGGGCACGCCACATCGACTCGGTGTTGCGGGTGCCGGTGCAGAGCGTGACCAGCGGCGCGCCGAGGTCACGGGCGGCGGCAATCACCGACTTGAGGCCCGCGGCGCCGCGGGCCCTGGCGTCGAGATCGGGGTCGATCATGTTGTAAGTGCCGGCCACGGCAGCGATCCGGATGCCCCGGGCGGCGCAGGCGTCCCTGATCCGGGCGATGTCCTCGGGCGAGATCGACTCCGGCAGAGCCGGCAGCCCAGCCGAGGAGAAGTCGAACTGGATCCAGCCGACCCCGAGGGCGGCGACGGCATCCAGGGACGCTTCGAGCGTATCTCGAGCGAAGATCAACTCGAAGATGCCTGGCTCCAGGTCGTGTGTTCGGTCGACGGTCACGGGGGGTGCCTTCCCAGTATCTCGTTCGTTCTCGCCCGCCAAATCTCGCGTGCTGCACAGCATCGGGGAAGGGCGATGTTCGGTCAATTGATTTGGTAGGGTACGCACTCTTGGGACAACGTGACGCCGTTCTGGCTTCGCCCGGGGCTAAAGCCGCCGGGCTGAGCTGGATAAGCCCCGTGAACGGGGCTGCAACGTCGGGGCTGGGGAGGTCGTGGGGTGCCAAAGTGGCGGTTGTTCTACCACATTGTGTGGGCGACCAAGGGTCGGGCGCCGTTGATCGATGAGGCGATCGAGCCAGTGATACGCCATTCGATCCAGACAACAAGTCGCGTCGAGAATGCGAAGCTCCACGCCGTCGGGATGATGCCGGACCACATTCACGTTGCCGCGTCGGTGCCGCCGGGCATCGCCCTCTCGCAGTTTGTAGGTCGGCTTAAGGGCGCCTCGACCCATGCGGTCAATGCCTTGACGAGTCCGGACGACGCCGCATTCGCGTGGCAAGCCGAGTACGGCGTATTCTCGTTCACCGAGAAGAATCTCCCGGACGTAGTGACATATATTGAGAACCAACGCCAGCGCCACGCCGCTCGTGACCTATGGCCATCCTTCGAAGATCTCGAAACTCTGTAGCAGCCCCGTTCACGGGGCTTATCTGGCTCAGCCCGGGGTCTACCCGGTCGGCGTGTTAGCCACCAGGAGTGGACGCCCTCGTACCACCCGACCCGGGTGCAGTAGCCGCTGTCGGCCTGCCCCCACAGCCAGCCCCTGCCCGCGCCGCTTGGCGTTGCGGGTCAGCACCCCGGTGACGTCGCTCACCTCACATGTCGGGTCGTCGGCGACCGGCCACGCCCGCCCGAGAGCGAGGCAACCGGCTGCGAGGTGGATGGTCCGTCCGGATGGCCCGGTAGAACTGGGGGCGGCTGGCCAACGCCGGGAGAACGGGTGCAGCGGATGCCACAGGTGACCGCAGAAGGCAGTCTCGGAGCAGAACCGAGTCGACTGGCCATAGATGTCAAAGTCCCCACCTCGCTCGGGCACAAGCGGGGTGGGTCCGGGGCGGAGAGGGAAAGTAGCTGGGCCTTGCGAGGGTGTCAACGGCCACGTACACCTCCGTCAGGAAGGTTCGGGATCCAGCACGGGCGAGGCTCCTGTCGTAGGCGGGGACAAACACCGAAACTGTAGGGAGAGATTTGGGTATAAAGGTTTTAGCCCCGGGCGGTGAGGGGACAACGCGATGAGTGAGGCGGAAGCTAATTCGTCATTGCCGATTCCTATGGGCGGCCTCACCCTCACCCCAGAACGCTGGGCGGTGATTGCCCCGAAGCTGGAATCTCTGCTGGCGGAGCTAGCCAAGATGGAAGCGTTGGAGGCGTGGGAACTGGAGCCGGATACCGCCGATGCCTGGGGCGTGACGACTAAACGTTCGAAGAACGAGGTGACCGGTGAGCGCTGAGTTGTGCGGACGGTCCCTGGGCGAGATCGGGGAACTCATCGGGCGGCGGGAGGTCTCGTCGGTCGAGACGACGACGGCGGTGTTGGAGCGGATCGAGAGGCTCGATCCCGACCTCAACGCCTTCGTGACCGTCACGGCGGAGGCGGCTCTGGCCGGGGCTCAGGCGGCGGATGAGGCCATTGGGCGGGGGGAGCGAATCGGGCCGCTGCACGGGGTGCCGATTTCGTTGAAGGATCTTCTTTTCACGAAGGGTGTGCGGACGACCGGGTCGTCCGATGTGCTGGCGGAATTCGTGCCGGAGCGGGATGCCGCCCTGGTAAGGCATCTGCGGGCAGCGGGGGCTGTCAGTGTCGGCAAGACCAATATGCTGGAGTTCGCCTACGGCGAGGTGCACCCATCCTTCGGACCGACGCACAACCCCTGGAACTTGCCCTACGCCACCTCGGGGTCGAGTAGTGGCTCGGCGGCGGCGGTCGCGGCCGGGTTGGGGTACGGCTCGGTCGGGTCAGATACCGGCGGATCGATCCGCGATCCTGCCGCCTACTGCGGCATCGTCGGGCTGAAGCCGACCTACGATCTGGTCAGCCGCGACGGCGTCCTGCCCCTCTCCTGGTCGATGGACCATATGGGTCCGATGACCAGGACCGTGCGCGATGCCGCCATTCTGCTCGATGCCCTGGTCGGCAATTCGTCCGGGGAGGGCGGCTACGGGGCAGCGGTGGCGGAGGGCGATGAGCGCTCATGGGTCGTCGGGGTGGTCGGGCCGGAGACTGGCGATGGCGTGACGCCTGATGTCCGCCGGGCGGTCGACAACGCGGCGGCGGTCGCCCGCGAGCTCGGGCTCGCGGTCCGTGAGGTGGCCTTGCCTCACCCGCTGCAGACCTGCCGCGCCCTGGAGGCAATCATCTACGCCGAGGCAAGCTCCTACCACCTGCCCTGGCTGCGTTCCCAGCCGGAGAAATACGCGCCTGGTACCCGGGAGCGCCTGGAAATTGGCGCGTTCATTCCGGCGACGGTCTTCCTCCGGGCGACCAGGGTACGGGCGGCGATCATCGCGGCCTATCGCGCACTCTTCGCCGAGATTGATTTCCTGCTCCTGCCTGTTTCGGCCGAGCCGTCCTACTTGATCAAGTCCCGCGAATCACACGAGGAACCCAAGACCATCTCCGACGAGGAGATGATGATGGGTCTGTGGTTCACCGGCCCCTTCAACCTGACAGGACAGCCGGCGATCTCGATTCCCGGTGGAGCGACGGCGGACGGGCTCCCGATCGGGGTCCAGCTCGTCGGCCGACCCTACGCCGAGGTCGATCTCCTTCGCCTGGCGGAGCGGATGGAACCGGCCCTCGCGGGCGCGCTGCCGCCTCGGGCGGGCAATCCACACCTCGCGTGAAGCCGCCGTCGGCCTGACGGATTGGCGTACTCTAGGTGAGGATGTATTCGTAGCTCGCTGGCCGGACTGCTCTTGGATCAGGAGACCCGCGATGGCAACCCTCACCGTCGACTTGCCAATGGAAGCCATCGCGGCGCTCTGCCGCGAATATCATGTGCTGGAACTGTCAATCTTCGGGTCGGCGCTCCGGAACGATTTCCGCGAGGACAGCGATCTGGACCTTCTGGTCCTCTTTGATCCAGATGCAGGCATCGGCTTCCTGGAACTCGCCGCTTTGCAACGAAAGCTGGCGGCCGTCATCGGTCGCCGTGTCGATCTTGTCTCCAAACGTGGGCTTAACCCGGTGATTCGTCAGGACGTGCTTGACTCGTCGATGGTCATTTATGGCCAGGAGTGAGGAACTCTACCTGCGGGACATGATGCAATCTGTCGCGCTCATCTACGCCTATGTCGAGGGACGGAGCTTCGATGAGTTCCTCGCCGATGAGATGTTTCGCGACGCGGTCATTCGCCGCCTAGAGATCATTGGCGAGGCGGCAGCGCATCTCAGTATGCCCATTCGAGAGCGGTATCCAGATGTCGAATGGAGAGACGTCGTTGCCTTCCGAAACTTTGCGATTCATGCGTACTTCGCAATCGACCCCTTGATCGCGTGGAATGCGGCGACCAGGAACGCTCCTCTGCTTGGCCCCAAAATCGCGGCAGTCATTGCCCAAGAGTATCCTGATCCACCCCAATCAGTAGAAAGCGACCAGTCATGACCCGAAGCGACAACCTCTCGTAGGGCATCAACGATGGATTGCCGGGGAGCGCCCTCCAACGCAGTGCGCTCGGGTGGCAAATCACGATTGACGGGCCATGGATGGGCAATCCGTACTTCGCTTGAAATGGAATCAAGGTCGAAATTGATTTTATTGAACTGACAATTGACAAATAGCACCTTCGGGTGTAGATTATTGATCAAAGGGAGCATAGCTCCCAAATGCGAGCAGGGTTGACCGGGAACTTTTCGTCCTGGTCTGGCTTCCCTGTTCTCGTCCTCCCCATTCCTCTTAAACGCGGACCCGGACTGCGGTGCGCCTCCCCTTGGCGGCGTACCTGGGCTTCGCCGTGCCGGTTTGCGGCCGGGTAGAGGCCGTCACCTACGAAAGGACCGTCAGGATGACGATCGCCGCCCAGGCCCAGCGCACAGATGGATCAGTGAACCAGCCCGGGCGGTCGCGACGACCGCTGGCGGCGCTCCTCGGCGCCGACCTCATCTCCCAGGCCGGCAACATGCTCACCTGGGTGGCGATCCCGTGGTACGTCCTGGCTACCACCGGCAGCGCTGCCCTGACGGGAGTCACCGCCGCAACGGAGGCAGTCGCGGTCGTCGTCGCCGGTGTTCTGGGCGGGGCAGTGGTTGACCGCCTGGGGCCGAAGCGGACCAGCATCATCGGCGATCTGGCCAGCGCGGTCACGGTCGCGATGATCCCGACCCTGCACCACACGATCGGGTTGGCCTACTGGAACATCCTTGTCCTGGTCTTTCTCGGGGCACTGCTCGATATCCCCGGGTGGACGGCGCGACGCAACCTGTACGCGACGGTGGCTGAGCTGGGCGCGGTCAGCCTGGAGCGAGCCAACACCGGCGCGATGATGGTCAACCGGTCGGCGGGGTTGATCGGCCCCCTGCTGGCCGGCGTCCTAATCGCCGCCCTGGGACCGACCCCCGTGCTCTGGATCGACGCGGCAACCTTCCTGCTCTCGGCCGGACTGATCGCGGCTGGGATCCCGGCCCGGATCGTGCCCTGCGCTCCGAGCGACCTGGCGGCGAGCCTGGCCGGGCGCGGAGCCAGAGCTCAGGTGACGAGATACCTGGGCGAGGTGCGGGAGGGGTTCGGGTTCATTCGCAACGATGGGGTTATCTCCGTCCTCATCCTGGTTGGTGCCCTCGGCGGCCTGCTGGCGGAGCCGCTCTGGAGCGTCGTCTTTCCGGTCTACGCCGATCGGGTGTACGGGAGCGCCATCGACCTGGGCGTGATCTTCGGAGCGCTGGCGGCCGGATCGCTGATCGGGAACGCGCTCTTCTTTGTCTGGGGCGAGCGCTTGCCCCGGCGGCCCACGATTCTGGTCGGGTTCACCGTCCGGGTTCTGACCCTCTGGGTACTGGTGGCGATGCCGTCGCTCGAGGTGATCGTGGTGGCGGTCGTGATCAATGCGATCTTCCTCGAACCGACCAACCCGATCACGATGACGATCATGCACGAGCGGGTGCCGGAGGAGCTGCGCGGCCGTGTTCTGGGCGCCGGTCTATCCCTGGGCTACGTCGCCCGTTCGGTCGGGCTGTTGGCCTACGGCGTGCTCCTGCAGGTAACGGGGTTGCGCGAGGCCCTGGTCGCTATGGCTGCCCTGAACGGCATCGTGCCGCTCCTCATCTGGCTGGCCCCGGCCCTCGGCACGCTCGACGCGACCCGGAAGCCGCGGCGCGTGGCCACCGGCGTGGGAACGGTCTGATGGCCACGCTCATCCAGACCGCGCCGGTCCAGACCGGCCGGCGGCTGCCGCTCTACACCCTCTTCTCCGCCAATGCCGTCTCGATGATCGGCAATCAGATCACGGGTCTGGCAATCCCCTGGTTCGTGCTGACCAGCGGCGGCAGCGCGGTCGAGGTCGGGTTGGTGGGAGTCTTCACCTTCGTCCCGATCGTCCTGGCGGCCTTTTCGGCGGTGCGGTAGTGGACAGGCTGGGCCACGCCCGTACCAGCATCATCTCCGACCTGCTCAGCGCGGGTGCAGTCGCCCTGATCCCGCTCATGTATCTGACCACCGGTCTCAACCTGTGGGCGCTGCTGGCGCTCGTCTTCCTCGGGGCGCTCTTGGACGCGCCGGGAAACACTGCCCGCCAGAGCCTCCTGCCTGACTTCGCGGGCGAGGCGGGAATGCCGCTGGAACGGGCGAACTCGGCCTATCAGACCATCCAGCGAGGATCGTCGATGATCGGCCCGGTGCTCTCCGGTGCGCTGATCGGGTTGATGGGTGCGGCGAATGTGCTCTGGGTCGACGCGGTCACGTTCCTCGTCTCGGCCGCGCTGATCCTGCGTCTGGCGAGCCGGATGATGCGCCCAGTCGAAGCCAATCCCACGAGTGAATCCGAGCAGTCCGCGCCGGGCGGCTACCTGGCCGATGTGCGGGCCGGGATCGCCTTCGTGCGGCGCGATCCGGTGTTGTGGCGGCTGGTCGCCCTGGTCTCGGTGCTGAATCTGGTCGAGGCGCCGGTCTGGGGGATCATGTTGCCGGTCTTCGCCGAGGACGCCTACGGCGAGGCGAGCGCCCTGGGGCTGCTCTTTGGCGCGCTGGGGGCGGGGTCGGTCGTGGGGGCAGTGGTCTACGGGGCGATCGGCTATCGCCTGCCCCGGTGGCCGATCTTCGTCACGGGGTTCCTGGTTGTCGGGCTGCCGATGTTCGGGCTGGCCGCCGCCCCGCCCCTGTGGCTGGGGATGGCCTTGATGGGGATCATCGGATTGGCGTCCGGGCCGATCAACCCGATCATCATGACGGTGGCCCAGGAGCGGGTCCCGGCGGAGATGCGCGGCCGCGTCTTCGGGGCGTTGCAGGCCCTGGCCTATATGGCAATCCCGCTGGGCCTCCTGGCGGGCGGCGTCCTGCTCGATCTGGTGGGGATGCGGACAAGCCTGCTCTCGATCGCCACGGTCTACGTCGCGATCAGCCTGGGGATGCGCTTCAGCCGGGAACTACGCGGGATCGAACGGAAGGCGGCGGCGGGCAGCGCGGTGGCGGCCGGTTGAGACGGAGGCGTTCGGCGTCCGGCATTCGGTGTCCGGAGTATGGTGTCTATCGGGCTGGCACTGGAGACGGCGCATCCCTTCGTGGGGGCCGAGTCGCCGGAGTCGGAGATGTCAGGTTCAGCCTGGGTCAACCTTGGGGCCGTCAGCCCCGGGCGGCCCCAACATGCGGCCATCCCCTTTTAGGACGAGCCCAGGACAATGCGGCTAACCCAGGTAAACGTCTGACCTGGGGTCACCGCGATCTCGTAGCTGGCAGGGTCCAGGACGGCGTTCGGCGGTAGCTTGACCGCGGTGAGGACGTAGGCGTTGGGGGCCGGGAGGACGAAGGTCAGCGGCCCGGCCTCCGCGTCGCCTGCCCCCGGCCCAACGCAACTGACGACCGGCTCGACGCTGTCGTCGACCGGAACGAACTGGAAGCACGAGCCGACCGCCAGCTCTCCGGTCGCTATATCAAGCGCGACCAGGACGATCGTGGCCGAGTCCGGACCGGCCACGATGGGATCGGCCAGCGGGGCCGTCACGGTCAAGGTCTGCGACTGGCCAGCCTCGACCGTCACCACCTGGGGGGCCGAGAGTCCGTACCCGACCGGCACCCCGACTGGCACGATCTCGTAGGAACCGGCCGGTAGGTCCGAGAAGATGACATCGACGGGGTCCCCGCCGATGGCGATGCCACAATCGATCTGCTCCGTCCGATCCACCAGGATGAGTTCATAGCACGCTCCGGCAACGGGGTTGCCCTCGTCATCGACTGTCTCCAGCTGGATCGTTCCGGACGTCGCATTCACCGCTTGCGACTGAGACGTGGGCGCAGGCGTGTTAGTCGGCTCTGGCGTGTCGGTTGGCACCGGCGTGTCGGTTGGAGGCGGCTCCGGCGTAGCGGTTGGCGCGGGCGTCTCCGTTGGCGGACCGGCGTCTCAGTGGGCGCTGGTGTCTCCGTTGGCGGCACGGGCGTCTCGGTCGGAGGCACCGGCGTGTCCGTTGGCACCGGTGTTTCGGTCGGTTCCGGGGTGCTTGTCGGAGCGGGAGTCTCGGTTGCGGTTGGCTCCGGAGTATCGGTCGGCGACGCCGTCGGTTCCGGCGCCGTTGTGGGGGTCGCCGTGGGCGCCGGAGGTTCCGTGGGAGGGACCAGCGTCTCGGTGGGCAGCGGCGGTTCGGTCGGTACCGGGGTTGCCGTTGGCGGTTCATCGGCGGTCGCCGTCGGGACGGGTGTTTCGGTCGGCGTCTCCGGGGTGCTGGTCGGGACAGGCGTCTCCGTTGCGGGTACAGGGGTATCCGTGGGAGGGACCGGCGTCGCAGTCGGTGGGACCGGCGTCTCCGTTGGTGGAACTGGGGTTTCTGTCGGTGGGATGGGTGTCTCCGTCGGCGGGATCGGGGTTTCCGTCGCCGGTTCCTGGGTAGCGGTCGGCGCCACGGTCGGCGTTTCGGTGGCGGCCTCGGTTGGCACCGGGGTTGCGGCCGGGATGATGACCGGGCGCTCCATCCGGCTGGTGTCATCGGAGCCGGTGGCCGCGTGCACGACCGTGATCTCGCCGGTCTGCAGCCAGCCAATCGACACCTCGGCCGCCGGCGCGGTCTTATACCCCGGTGGCGCCGAGCTCTCAGTAATCGTGTAGGTGGTATCGGCCCACACCGCGAAGCTCACCGCCGCCCTGCCCGTCGCATCTGCGGCGGTGCAGTAGGTATTGGCAATGTCGCGCCCTTCGACCGCGAAACAGGCACCTACCAGCGGGGTGCGGTCGAAGTCCACCGATATCAGGGTGATCGCCGCGATCTGCTCGGGGGAGGGCGTCGCCTCGGGCGAGGCGGCCGTCGTCGAGTCCTCGCCCTGCGTCGCCAGATCGAATCCGGCCAACCCCGGCGCCAGGGTCGTTCCCGGAATCGGACCTTGACCGGCAGAGCCCGGCGCATCCTGGGCGCGCGCTGACTCAAGCCCCGCAATCAGTCCCAGCACCAGACAGAGCACGGCGATCATCCGGAATGGGATGAGGAACCGGCGAACAGGGGCGAACAAGACCATGCTTCGGGCGCTCCCAGACGAGGAGGCCGGATCTACGGCCACGGGTGCGATGGGCCTGCGAATCGCGGTCGACAGGCGGCAGCGGCGGCGCCATGGCCGGTTGGCATATTCTGTTGAAACCCTACCGTATCTACGTCGCGCCCGCACCGGGCAAGGTCCTACTTCCCGTTGCCCGCTCCTAGCCCATTTCGGCTATCGCGACCAGTCTGCCTCGGTCCATCCAAACGCCGGGGCGTCCGGACCCAGGTTTGAAACCTCGGGCTATGCCAGACGAAGCGCTTCCAGGGCTGAGCACGGGCCGATCCCATCCACAGCATCGGCTTTGCAAACACAACGTAGCCCCGGTCAACGCCCAGATACTTCTTACCCGCCCGCCGTGTCGACGTACCACGCCGGGTCGGGGGCATCGTCTCCGAGCACGATCACGATCGTGCCGGTCGACTGGGTATTGCGTGGCATGCGCGTGATGGCCACCTCCGGCGTCGGCTCGACCCAGACCCCTCCCGCGTCGGCAGATTCGCCCGAGGCCCCGGAGGAATCCGTGAGCCCCACGAGGCTCGGATCGTCCACCGCCGGGGGCGAGCTTGTCTCCGATTCCACTGCCGGGCCGGCGTATTGCTCGTCGATGATCTCCGGGCTCAGGCCAATCAGCGCCGCGACCGAGACCGCGGTGGTGACGTTCCCAGTGGTGTCGACAAAGGTCGAGACCGGATTCAGGCCTGCGCTCTCGTTCTGCGCGTAGGTAACGTCCGTGAAGCCGTTTGCCTTGAGGACATCGGCGACCCGGGCCGCCAGCCCGGAATTGAGGGTGCCGTTCTCGACCCGGATGGTGATGTCGTAGTCGACGAAGTCCAGGGCCGCCGCCGGGGGCAGCACCGTACTCCTCGTGAACTGAGAGAGAACCTCCCCGACCGCATCCCAATTGGGCACCAGATAGTAGATCCCCTCCGGGTCCTCCTCTGTGACCGAGTTGAGTAGGGTGTATTGGTCGATTGACTCTATCGGGATCTCGCTTGCGAGCCGCGCCAGACCGATCGCTTGATCGAGTTCAAGATCGGTCCGGACGGAATTGCCGAGGGCCGCCAGCAGTTCTGCCGCCTGTGGGATCAGGTCCCCGATGTCCGCCTGCTGGCGCAGGGCCATCAAGACCTGCTGCTGGCGGATCGAGCGCTGGGCATCGTTGTCGGCGTGGCGGGTGCGGGCGTACTGCAGCGTCCGCTCGCCGTCCATGTGCTGCCAGCCGGCCGGGAAGTAGACCCGGGTGTATTTCAGGTCCTCCGCCGGGTACTCGTTATCCTTGATCGGGTAGGGCACATCCAGGGTGATGCCGCCGAGGATATCGACCACCGAGACGAACCCATCGAAGTTGACCTGGGCGAAATGGTTGATCGTGAGGCCAAAATTGGCCTCGATCGTCTGCACGGTCAGGGCCGGACCGCCCCCCTCGACATCCTGGGCCTCGCCGATCGCGTAGGCGGCGTTGATCTTGTGGATGCCGAACCCGGGCACGATCACCTTCAGATCGCGGGGTAGCGGCAGCATCGCCGCCTGTTTCTTCACAGGGTCTACCCAGACCAGGATCATCGTGTCCGATCGGCTTTCGAATTCCGTCTGCTGATCGACTCCAATGAGCAGCATCAACAGCGGTTCGGTGCCATTCCAATCCGTGTCGGCTGCACTGGCGACCTCCTCGCCGTTCGATCCTTGCAGCGTTGGCGTGCCTTGGTCGTTCTCAACCGCAAAGAGCGGCTCGGAGTCGCGGGGGAGCGGATCGACGAAGACCTTCTGGTACGCCCTGGTTCCTTCGAGCACAACCGGACCGATGGTCAGGCCGAGCACGGTCAGCAGGGTAAGCGGAATTCCAACCAGAGCCGCCGTCCACGCCCTTCTGTGCCGGCGCGCCTGCCACCGCCGGTGCAGCCGGCCCAGGGGAGAGCGCTGCCGTCGTCGTACCCGCTCCAGTTCCCCTGGCAGCGTGGACGCGCCCTTGACCTCTTCGAACTCGTCCCCAACGACATGGTCCGGCAGGGCCGGCAGCGCCAGAACTGGTGGGCCGGACGCAATTGCCAGGGGGTGGGCCTGAAGGGTTTCAGCGGCGACCCCGGGCCTGATCCCGGCCGGGCCGCCATCCTGAGGAGAGGACGCCTTCCGGCGTCCGGTCACTAGGCCCGCGGTCTGACCGGCCCACCGCCCCCAACCCGGCAAATACGGCCGGGGCAGCGCCTGCGCCTGTTGGGTCAGGTAGGACGTTGCGGCCTGACCGGTTGGACTGGCCAATCCGAGTCGGAGCGGGGGTGTCGCCTCGCTCTTGGGGACCGAGCGTCCACGCCCGGTGATGGTGGCAACGCCGGGCATGTCGATATCTCTGCCGGTGGCCGCCCTGCGATTGCGGCTGGCCAGCGGCGATGCGGACCCCTGGAGACCCGCACGGCGGCGGGCGATCTGGAGATAGTTGTCGCTGCGCGTCATCGTTCCTGGATCGCCTGCTGGGGCGATGGTTAACGGCGGCAAGTGGCTGGCTCGCCCGCGTGCGGATAGGTTTCGGGTGTCCGGTCACCGGTCGCTCGTCGCCGGGGTGACGAACCGTGCCGATTGGGCACGGAAGCGAGAAAGCCGGCGGCGGTCGCGTGTTGCTGGCCAGCCCACGCCAGCGGCATCGCTCGCGCGGCCGGGTACCCAGAACCGGTGTCCGTTCGGTCCGGAGTCTACCACGGGCGTTGGCCAGCGGCAGTGGTAATCGGCCGCTGTCTTTTCGCGCGACTGCGCCCGGCGTTGACGCGGCGGCACGAACGGAGTAGTGTACGTACAGTGTTGCGCGCGCCCATTCTGGGACGTGTGCCGTTTGGGTATGGTTCGTAGGCCCGGTCCGGGTGCGTCGCCGGTTGCGCGATCCGGGCCCGGAATTTGCGGATCGTTATGCGACCGAACCACAGGGGAGGCGGGAATGATCCTCGCGGATCGCGACATCAAACTGGCGCTGGGTGAGGGTCGGATCAAGATCATCCCCGCCCCCGATCTGGCCACGCAGCTCGGATCGGTTTCAATCGACTTCCGCCTCGGCGGCACGTTCATGGTCTTCGAGCACAGCCGCCACAGCTTTATCGACCCGCGCCAGCCCCAGTCGATCGGCGATGCGATGCGTACCATCGAGGTTGCCGAAGACGAGCGCTTCATCATGCAGCCCGGCGACTTTGCCCTCGCCTCCACGATCGAGAGTCTCGAATTGCCGGATGATCTGCTCGGCCGCCTGGAGGGTCGTTCCAGCATTGCCCGCCTGGGCATCACCGTGCACTCGACCGCGGCCGTCTTCGAGCCGGGTTGGGTCGGCACCGCGACGATGGAGCTGAGCAACCTGGGCCGGATGCCGGTCGCGCTCTACCCCGGGATGCGGATCTGCTCCTTCTCGTTCGAGCAGGTGAGTTCTCCGGTCGAGGTCCCCTACCGCCTCAAGCGCAACGCCAAGTACGCCGGCCAGATCACGCCCCGCGCCAGCCTGCTCGCCGAGGAGGGTCAGCGCGATTCCCACGAGCGTCACCTGAGCACGAACGGAGTTGCGCGATAGCCGCGGGTTCCACGGGAAACGTCGTGTACAGGACGCTCGTGGGGCGGGTGCCCCGGGTTGAAATCTTGGGCTGAACCTACAAAGTCCCTCCGGGACTGGGTCGGGGCGGGCGGACGTGTTCGAGAACGCGATCAACCCCGGAGGGGTTTCGTAGGTTTAGCGCCAGGTTTCAACCTGGCGTCCTCATATGACGCACTGTAACCATTCGCATGGACAGCCCGCCCTTCTCACCCCATAATCTCCGCGTTGTTTCGACCCTTCCCAGCACAGGAGCATTAGTTGTGTCCGTAGCTTTGCTCACCCAGGTCCGTGACCGGATGCTACCGATGCTCCGGGTCACCGCCGAGAACTATCGCTCCCGCGTGCCGTCCGGTTACCCGTTGGTGGTCGATACCCCTGAGCAAGGGGTGATCGGGCTGGAGATCGATCCTTCGTACGCTGTCTACATCACATCGGACGGCCAGGACCTGTTTGCCGAGGTCTACCGGCGCTCACCGCGCACCGACCAGCGCTCCAGCGCCGGTCGTCAGAAGGAATCCGGTGTTCCGTTCCACGATCGCCGCCCGCTTGACCCCGGTGTCTCCGATCAGGCTCTGCGCAACCTGATCGCGGAATTGATGACCTATTACAACTTCCAGCCGGGCCTGATTCATATCTCCGATTCGTAGAACGGCGCTTTGGCAAGCCAAATTAGGAACGGGAAGTTCGGAAACCGCATCCTCTGATCAGTGAGGGGCCGCGCAATGGCGCGGCCCTTTCCCATACCTGCGGCATCCGAGGGATGGGAACCATTTCCCCGCCCGCGGCGTTGGCAGGACATCATAGGCGGCGTGCAGACGCCTGGTGGAGGGTCTTCCCAGTCGCAGAGGAGATGCGCAATGAACCGGCGCCAGTGGATAGCGGGCACAGGAGGGCTGATCGGAGCGTTGGCGGCGGTGGCCTCGCCGGGGAGACGACGATCGTCGGCGTGGGCCGCGCAGGGGTCGGTCGCCGTGGAGAGCGTTGAGGCTGTTGGGGCAAAGTTGGCAGTTGGTGACGAGGTCGAGTTTGAGGAGGGCATCGCCGTCCGATTCGTCGCCGTCGGGCGGGACGATCGCTGTCCGGCCGATGTGATGTGCGATGCACCCGGTTCAGCCTTTGTCTCGCTCGAGATGACGCTATCTGACGATCGGCGGAACGAACGCACCTTCGACCAGGAGGTGGAGTTTCCCCTGCGGCGCAGGGTCCTTGTCTACGATACAGACGAGTTCGCCATTCTCGCGGGCCTCTCCGGCGATAGTGACGTCGACGACGCGGATCTGGTGCTCTCCCTCTATCTGGTGGTGACAGAGAGCTGACTCACTTGATCGTCATCAGGGAGAGTTGAAACAAGGGGGCGGCCAATTGGCCGCCCCCTTGTTTCACGTGAAACATCGAAGCTGGAGACGAGAACCAGCTATTCGATGATCCACCGATCCAACGCCCGCTCATACGAGACGACCTCGTCGGCGGCGAAGAAGTTGGGGATCTCACGGGCGGCGTCGGCGGGATTGGCCGAGCCATGAACGAGGTTTCTCCCGATCTCGAGGCCGAAATCGCCCCGGATCGACCCTTGCCCGGCGGTGAGTGGATCGGTCGCGCCGCCCATCGCGTGGCGGGTGATATCGATCGCTCGTGGCCCCTCCAGGACCAACAGCACCGAGGGTCCCGAGGTGATGAACGAGATCAACCCCGGGTAAAAGCCCTTGCCTTCGTGCTCCGCGTAGTGGCGGGCAGCCTGTTCATCAGTCACCTGAGCGAACTTGAGCGCCACGATCTTGAGGCCACGGCGCTCCAATCGGGCGATGATCTCGCCCGCGAGTCCGCGCTGCACCCCATCCGGCTTGACGATCACGAGTGTCTGCTCGACCGCTGCCACGCACCCCTCCTCAATAAACAATCATGCCGCCGGGCCGAGATTGTCGTGCCGGCCCTGTACTGAACAGCTGCTTCAGCCAGCCTCGCAGCCTAGCACACGCATCTGTCGTGCGACGACCAAATCGTCCGGGATCATCCTTTTGGACTGGATTCCGCCCGCGAATGTTTCACGTGGAACATTCAGCCTCTACCTGCATCGTTTCGAACGCGAACGCCACAAGCACCGCCGTTACGCGCTACTGCTGCTCCCACCGGAGTCACCGCCACCCCGGCCGCCTGAGTCTCTACCGGAACTGGACTCCGATCCCCGATCGGAAGTCGCCTCTGGCGTGCCCCAGCCAGAATCCGTCCCATGATCGCCGTCAGCGCCGCGTTCGTTGCCTTGTGAGCCGTGATCCTGGCGGCCGTCGCCGTCGGACTGACGATCCACGTGGCCCGGATGATGTGACATCGATGTGTCCGCGCCAGTGGCAGTCGCTTCAGCGGGTCCTGCCACCCGCCGCACCTTCCCTGGCCGGTTCCCGCGATTGCGCTGCCGTGCCTGCTCCAGGCTCCAGAGCGTGACCGCCACGGCGATGGCCAGCGGAATCAAGATCACCACAACGATCAGCAAGACCCACTCGGTTGCACCCACGGCCGCTCCTTCACAAACCCCTCAACAAAACACTCTCTAACCTGTGTCCTTAGACACGGATGGTAGCAGCCTTCGACCAGCACGCCCCTCGCCATCCGTTAGCCTCGGAGAGGCTGTCTGGTTTAGCCCGGGGCCGTGAGCCCCGGGCGAGAGGGGAACGTGGTCGCCGTCGAAACAATATATTCGACCAATGCGAAAGCGTTTACACAGCACGAGGTTACGAGATTCACGTATTGAGTCGCACAATAAGGTCAATAAACTAGAAAGAGTCGTAGGAACAGTGCATACCTGCAATCGAAATTGCAAACAACATGTGAAAATACGACACCTACCCCGTAAAGCCAAATATCAGATAAACCACGAACCAATGCAGCGCCACCGCGGGCCAGAACCCCCCCAGACCCTCCCGAACCGCCAGGCAGGCCGCTCCCACCATCCAGCCAATCAGCAATCCCCCCGCAAACGCCAGCGCCATCGAGCCATCCCCCGATCCCACTCCGGTGAGCAACGCCGTGGAGATCGCCCAGGAGAACCCGAACAGCACGACCCCCGCCGCCCGGCCCTGATCGGGCACCGGGTACGAGCGGGCCACGACCCCAAAGTGGATCAAGTGGAATGCAACCACCTGCGCCGCGCCAAACAACAGGAGCTTCACGGTCGCGTCGCTCGGCGTCGCGATCAGGCGGGCCACCGCCAGCATTGCCGGCAGGCCCAGTGCCAACAGGCGCATTTGGGACCCGACCATCCCCCCGGCCGCAGTCGCCCGACCCTCGGGCGCGAGGACGCGGTCGTGTGCGGCGCCTGGAGCCTGACTGGGCGGCGCTCTGGCGCAGATAGACGAATGCCAGCGCCGCCGCCAGGGCGGGCGCTCCTATTCTCGCCAGGTACCAGGGCATCGGCGTGCCCTCGGGCGAGTCGCCCCGGGCCGCGGTGAGTAGCACCAGGAGCGGCCACAGGGCCTGTTGCACCAGGGTCAGATTGAGCCACCGGTAGAACCGCTTGAACGAGACCAGCCGCTCGCCCAGCGCTACCGCTGGGGCAGGCCGCTCGCCCCGCTTCGCCTCTCCCACCTCGTCGATCACCGGACTATGCCGTCCAGGCGGCGACGCTCTCGCGCAGCAGTGCCAGACCAGATTCCAGCGATGTCGGCCCAACAGGCCCGGTGGGATCGACTGAGACGACAGCCAGTGCCCGGACCTTGCCCGTCGCAAAGACCGCCCGGATACCGGCCACCGTCGTCTCCAGATCGGGGCCGTCCGGCTCGGCGGTTGGATGGTTGGGCTGGAGCGAGCGATCCAGTACGTCGGCGTCGATGTGCAGGTAGATGTGATCGACCTTCTCGGCGAGCGCACCGACCGCCTCCTCGACCCGCGAGCCGGGGATCTCCGGGCGGAGTTGGGCGATCGTGATATCGGTCGCCTTGACGAGCGCCTCCTCCTCTGGGTCAAGGTTGCGCACATCGACCATCACGATCCTATCCGTCGGCAACGGCGCGATCATGCCCGCCCCCTCGCGCCAGATGGAGTGGCACAGGCCGGCTGTGACCGCCACCGGCATCCCGCCCAGCATGCCGGAGTGGGACGTCCGCGGGGTATTGAAGTCGCCGTGGGCGTCGAACCAGACCAGGCCGATCCGGGCCTCGGGTTCGAGACCGCGCTGCAACCCGGCCATCATCCCGATCAAGTGGCTGCAAGTCCCTCCGGCCAGGAGTGGGGCCTCTCCGGCCTCGATCGCGCTGGCGACCGCCTCCGCAATCAGGGCGCCGTGGCGGCCGAGATCCTGGATGCGATCGCCGCTGATCTGGTCCGCGGCCAGCTCCGGCCGGCTCGTCCCGGTAACGTCGGCTCCAGAAGCCGCAAAGTCGGCGACGATCCCTGCGGCCAGATAGGCGTCGGACGCCTGGGCAAACCCTCCGGTCCTGTGGCCCATGGGGCCAGTGCTGTCGCCGGCGGTGGCTTCGACCGCCGGGTTGGCAATGAGATGGATGCGCATGCGGCCTCCTGATGGCACTGGGTCTGGGCGCCGTAGTTGGTGGCGCCGGTTGGTTGCCCGCGGTTGTGGATCGTACCAGCGCTGCCGGGGCGGTGTCAGTCTTCCTCGGTATGGCGACGTCGTTGAGGAGAAGGTCATGGCCGCGACCGACCCGACCTCACCCTTGCCTCTCCCTGGCGAGTGACGAGACGAGACGGCTTTGACCTGGATGACTGTCACCACGGGGCGGCGCCATTCGGCAAGGAACGTTGCTCGAAATGGTGAAGGCCGGGCACGTACTAGTTCGACTCCGAAACACGTACCTGAACGCGTACCGGTACGTATGGATCACCTCCGTATGCGGGCCTACCATCGAGTCATCGCCTGGACGACGACCCGATGCGAACCCCGAGAGATGAGCGCGTCCTGGCTGCGATCGCCCTCCACTGGGTGACGGACCACGCCAACTGGCGACGGGCCTTCGACGGGGACATTGCGGCGCCGGTCCTCGCCACGGCACGCGGCCGCACGTCGGCCACGATGGACAGAGGAGACCCATGGATACGTCTCGAATCGACAAAGTCGCAATGCTTTTCGCAAACCGCCGCCTTTCCCGCCGGCAAGCCCTGACCCAGAGCGGCGCGGGCCTCGCCGCCGCCGGACTGGTAGCCGCCGGCGTGACCGCCGTCTCCGCCTAGGAGGCCACGCCGGCCACGGAGCCGGTTGCCCCAGATGGCGAGCACGGCCCGACCATGCTCTTCCTCCAATCGTTCCAGTCGGGGAGCATTGCCGCCAAGGAGGGCGAGGAGGGCCGCTACAACGTCACCCTGGAGCAGGGCCTCGGGCAGACCATCTACTTCTCCGACCGGCCCGACCGGATCGTCGGCGCCAGCCCGACCCCCCAGTTTCTGGAGGGCCTGGGATTCCCGGCCGACAACCCGCCCAACGCCGCCTTGGTGCTGGAGACCGCATCGGGGGAGACAGCGTTCGCGGTGCTGGAGCTGTTTAGTCCGGCCTACGACGAAGCGAGCCATACCGCGACCTACGAAGCGGCGGTGCTGGAGAACTGGGAGCGAACGCTTGAGGTGGGCTTCCAAGAGGCGCCAACCGACCTGGCGGCGCTGGCGCCGACCTTCGGCGCCGCTCACCTCTTCATCGACGACTGCCCGGACTACCCGATCAATTGCGTTGCCAATTCGGAGGACGACATCCGCTACACCTACTCCACCGAGTCGCACGACGGCTTCTGCTACAGCTGGGGCGCGGCGCAGTGCCTACCCTGCCAGCCGTGGTTCTCCGGGATCGGGGGAGACATCACGGCGGCGAACTACTGGACCGACCAGTGCAACAAGCGGGTTGTGGTATTCACAAGTTGGACGGCCGGGCCGAGGTTGAGCCTGCTGGCCGCGTAGACTACAGAGGAGCCCCGCGCCGGATGGTGCAGGCCGGGGCAGGGCGAACGACCGATGGAGGGCCGCACGCATGGACAACGATACGCCAGCCTTCGAACTGCCACCAGGGCACGTCTGGGCACGCCTGGCGCACGATCGCGCGCGCGTCCTTTGCGGCTTGCTGGCATGTGACGGGGAGCTCGCTTTTCGTCGATCCGAGGTCTGGTACGACGACTGGATTGCGTACCATCTCGTGATGGCCTTCGGATGGGTATCCGATGAGTCGGGACTCTGGCGATTGAACAACCACACGGACCGGGCACAGAAGGCGGGATACTCCGGTCTTCGGTTTCGGCGCGTCTATCTATCCCCAACCAGGCGCGGCAAGCAATCCGGGCGGCGGGCGTCTCGAAGGAGATAAGGCAAGGGCCCCTCATGGTCCATGAACTCCCCATCGTAGTCGTCTGTCCCAAAAAGGGCTGCTCGCGGAAGAATGTCCTTGACGCCGGACGCCTCGGGGTGGTACGCCGAGGGACCGCATGGCATTCCTTGCCGATCTCGCGGAGCGCTTAGGAGTGACCCTGATCAGGCCGGGCTGGCGGAAGATCTCCAGACAATCGTGGAGTCGGCCACGCAAGGCCGCCCGACTCCACCCATCGACGAGTGGAAGGCCATCCGACGGATACCCAGCACGCCAGGACAGCGGCATGCCATCAGGGACGGTGAGATTGTCCCGCTTGATCCAGAACGCGAGTCCCGCCAATATCGCTTGACGCTATCGGGTAGATCTTGGTAAGCTTCGGTCAGTTGAATATGAGAATTTGTGGTCGAGATTGAAACGGCGCACCGCATGACTCCTACCAAGGAGCTGCGGCGGAGGGTCGTTTTCTTATGTCCGACGCGAGTCTTTCCCCTCGGCAGCGGCAGACCTCGAATGGTCGCGCTAAGTTCCTCGACCGGTTCCCCACTCCCGAAGCCCGGAGCGAACACTTCAAGGAACTGGCCCGGCGGTCCGCCGAGGGCCGGCTCCACTGTCCGGCGATGAGGTCGAGCACGGCCTCGCTTCGGCTTACTCCCTCTTGCGCAGAATCGCCGCCCGGCACCCCGAGGGACCTGGTCCCTCCCCCGAACCGACCGACCTGGACGCAACCCCATAGACGCGGAAATGCCGCGCCTACGGGGAGCAACCCGGCGCGGCATCCGCTGGAGCAGATTGAGATGCACCGGCATTATCCCACAGAACGCCAACCCTTCCGCAAAACCCGCCGTCGTGGTCCGACGACCATGCGCGAGCCCTTCGGCACGATCGTGGACAAGGTCAACGACCGCGACCGCCAGTTCTTTCTCGACCATCCCGGCGAGCCCGCATACCTCAGGCCCACGTCCCCGGCGAATACGGGCCGCCCAGTCGTCTTGCCGCGGCCGGGATGTCCCCGCCGGACAGGACGACTGGGTGCTGGTCACCAACCTCAACCCCGGGCTCTGCATCCGAGCCGCCGCCTGGTCGGGCGCATCGAGCCGTTGATCGATCCGACGAATGGTCGGATGACGCCTCATCGATGAGCGCGGCGTCGTCGTTGAGGATGTGCTGATTGTTGGTTGGGAGGGCGGTAGATGGGCGCCTCCCCTTCCGTCGTCAAGATGGTCGCACAGCGACGACCACCAAACCGGCACCATCAGCCCCACCGACCCCCGACCCCGACGCGATCGCCGCCTTCTTCTCTGCCCTCGCCCCCGACCCGGCACCGTCCACGAGATGCGGATCCCCGACCCAAGCGGGGCGGTCCCGCCGGTCTCTGGCGTCGCGAGCGGCTACTTCGACAACCCGGCCTCGTTCGCCCAGGCGGCGCGGCGGCATCGCCGGCGACGACGCGGACGCGGTGTACGTGACCATCAACCCGACGATCCCGGACCTGATCGCCCGCGCGCACAACCGGCTCAAAGACGCGCAAGCCCACGACCACCACGGACGAGCAGATCATCGCGTGCCGCCACCTCTTGATCGACGTCGACCCGGTCTACGCTGCGAAGACGCCGTCCGGGATCAGCGCCTCGCGCGAGGAGCGCCGACGTGCGCTGGCCAAGCGCGACGACATCCTCGCGTTCCTGACGGAGACTCTGGGCTTCGGCGAACCGCTCTACGTCGGGTCCTCCGGCAACGGCGGCACGCATCCTCTTCCGATTCGACGAGCCGGATGACCGAGGAGACCGAAGACCTCGTGCGGTCGTGCCTCGCCGCCCTCCATGCCCTCTTCTCCGACGCCGGCGCCAAGGTCGATACGACCACCTACAACCCCAGCCGCCTGATGAAGATCCCCGGCACGATCGCGGCCAAAGGCGACCACGTCCCCGGCCGGCCGCACCGGCGGGCCGGGGGGCGCATCAATCGGGAGGCGACCCCGGTGTCATCCGACCAGCTTCGCGCCTTGGCCGCCCTCGCCCCAGGTCCAGAGCAGAAGCAGCAACCACCGTCAAGCGGGACCATTGGCTCATCGGCCGGAGCCCGGTCGTGGGATATCCGCGATGTGCTGGGGACAGCGGCGTTGGCTTCACCGAGAAGCAGCGGGGCGGCTCGACGATCTTCGAGCTCGACCGGTGCCTCACCAGTGATGACCACACCGACGGCGCCTGCGTCATCGAGCGTCCCGACGGGATGCTCCTGTACGTCTGCCATCACAACCGCTGTCAGGGCAAGACCTGGCACGACGCGAAGACGGCGCTCCGGATCCCGGAGCCTGCCGGGAGCGGTGCGGGCAAATAACGACGGAACATGCGGGTGCCAAAAGTGACAAAAGCGCTTTTGTCACCTCTGGCACCGGCACAAGGACGGCGAAACCGCATGAATCTTGGCGAGCGCCGCAGCCATTGCCGCCCGAAACGCCGCCCGTCCCGACGCTCCCCGTGGCGATGGTGCCCGGCCGCTCCGTGCGTGGGTCGTCGATCTGGCCGACCTGGCGAAGCTTCCCGGTCGAGATGGTCGCCGCGCCGGCGGTCGCCGCCGCCGGGGCGGTCGTCGGCCGGAACCTGGGCATCCGGCCCGGGCGGTTCGACGACTTCGTCACCGTGCCGAACTTCTGGGGGGCGATCATCGCCCGGCCCGGCTGGATGAAGAGCGCCGCCGTCAAGGAGGGGTTCCGCCCGCTCGGCAGGCTCGTCGCGACCGCCATTGAGGCGTTCAAGGAGGCCGAGGAGGACGCCGCCGTCACCCGCGAGCGGATCGCGGCAGAGATCGAGGCGATCAAGGCCCGGATGCGGGAGGCGGCCAAGAAGGGGCGCGACCTGGCCGACCTGGAGGCCGAGTTGCGAGCCAAGCGGGAGGAACTCCGGGCGGCGACGCCCAAAGAGCGCCGCTACCTCACCCACGACGCCACCGTCGAGAAGCTGGGCGAACTGCTGCGGGACAACCCGCGCGGGCTGCTGATCCTGCGCGACGAACTGTCCGGGTGGATGCGGAACCTGGACAAGGCCGGCCGGGAGGGGGACCGCGAGTTCTTCCTCGAGGCGTGGAACGGGACCGGGTCGTTCACCACCGACCGCATCGGCCGGGGCACGATCCACATCCCCGCCCTGACGCTGTCGGTCTTCGGCGGCATCCAGCCCGGCAAGCTGCGGCCCCTGATCGCCTCGGCGGTCGACGGCGGCGCCGGGGACGACGGGCTGCTCCAGCGGCTGCAGCTCACCGTCTGGCCGGACCGCCTGCCGCCGTGGAAGAAGCCGGAGCGGTGGCCCGACGCCGCCGCCCGGGATCAGGCGTACGGCGATCTACGCGGCCCTCGACGCGATGACGCCGTCGCGGTGCGGCGCCGCCACCGACGCCGACATCCCGTACCTGACGTTCACCCCGGCGGCGCAGGCCGTCGCGACGAGTGGCGCGACGAGTTGGAGCACCGGCTGCGCTCGGACGAACTCGACCACGCCCCCGCCTTTGCCTCGCACCTGGCCAAGTACCGATCGCTGATGCCCGAGCTGGCGCTCATCTTCCACCTGATCGATGTCGCCGCCGGCACACCGGAGTGTACGCGCGGAGCCGTCGGCGAAGGAAGCGGCGGCTGGCCGCCGCCTGGTGCGAGTTCCTGGAGGCCCACGCCCGGAAGCTCTACGCCGTGGAACTGGAACGCGGCGCCTCGGCGGCCCACGCGCTGGCGGACAAGATCGAGGCCGGGGCGGTGATCGACGGGCAGGCGGTGCGCGAGATGTACCGAAATCAGTGGACCGGGCTCTCGACTCCTGACGCGGTGGCCGCGGGACTGTCGGTCCTTGCCGACCTTGGGTGGGTGCGGGTTGAGCCCGTCTCTACCGGCGGCCGCTCTGGCCAAGTCATCCGATTGCACTCCGACCTGCGGGAGGTAGACAGCGATGCCTAGGTTCACTTCGCGCTGGCTGATACCCGCCAAATCGTACGGCGATGGCACTGACGAAACTGACGGAAGCCCTTCTGTCAGTTTCGTCAGTGAGCTAACGGGCCAACAAGAGCATGATGAAATTGGTCCGAACGTCGTCGGCACCCACGCCCCGCCGATCGGCTGCATCGGCATCGCGGTTCGCCTGCCCGGTGCTCGGTCCGTGTGACCGTCATGTTGCCGGCCGTCCCTGTCTGATCGCCCAATCCCGGGAGCTAGCCGTATGACCACGGAGCGCACCGCTCAACCCCTCGCCACTCGACAGAAAGCCAGGAGTAGTTAGCCGATGCCTACCGATCACCCGCCTCGCTGCCAAGCCACCAACCTAGCAGGCAAGCCGTGCTCGGCGCAGGTTTGGCGAGACGGCTTCTGCCGGTGGCATCACCCGGAACTCGCCGATGATCGCCGGTCCTGGAGTGCCAAGGGTGGCGCTAGCCGCAGCAATTCGGCGCGTGCTCGGAAGAAGCTTTCTGGCGACATGAAGGACCTGGCCGGGGTCAAGGCGATGCTCCTGGAGGGCATGGAGCAGACCAAGGCCGGCGAGATGGAGCCGAACATTTTGACTGCATTGTCCACCGCCGCGCGGGCCGTGGTGGCCGTCTCCGGCGCTGGCGAGATCGAAGAACGCCTCGCGGCGCTAGAGCGGGCCTCCGGGCTCGGTGGGAGGAACCTGGCATGACACACAACTTCGGAGGCCGCATCGAACGACTCGAGACCATGGTCCGCGTCGTCGGCTGTGCCACATGCCGTCGCTGGGATCACACCGTCATCAAAGATGAACAGGGCGCAGTAAGCCGGCCGGAGACGTGCCCGGCCTGCGGTCGCCGAGTTCCATATCGACTCGTCGTGGAATTGCATGGCGTTGACCTCGATTCGGTCTGAGGAGGATGAAGAGATGAGCACATCGGCGCGGCGCCGACTTGATCGGCTGGAGCGCGCGGTCGGAGTTCCTGACATTGATCGACTCGACATCTAGCCACTCATTGACCGCATAGCCCGAGAACTCGGCGTCTCGACGGAGCGGGTCAAGGTTGAGATGGACGATTTCCGGTGCACATGTGAGGCCGCCGGGGTCCGCACCGTAGACGGGGCCATCGCGCTCGTCGCTGGCGAACTCGAGGTCCCGCTGAATGTGTGCGCCGCGAGGTCGAATTGATGCTCAGCGATATCGGGTAGGGAGGGATACTCATGCACATGTCGACACGTTCGCGTCTCGATCGGATTGAGGAAGCGATGCGACTAAAGGATACAGCGGCATCGTCGTGGTCTATCAGGATATCGACGAGCCGAGGTGTTCCGCGATGCCGCCGGCGCCTGCGTACGGCGAAGGACGATGACGGAGAGATGCGGGACGGCAACGGAGAGGGGTCCACGCTGAATTGATGATCACTGTCGTGTACCGAAACGATTACGTCAGGACCGCCTAGAGGAGCAGCAGAAAGCCATGGACAAGAAGCAACAATTTGCCGTGAACGACAAAGGCGTGCGCTTGGCGCGTCTGGAGGCCACCGTGAGCGCCTACGACCAGATCACCGCATTGGCACAGCAGCGTGCCAGGGAGACGGGTCGGACCAAGGAACAGGCGTTCACCGAGATCCTGGACATCGACCCCGCGTTGCGTAACGGCTCGCCGAAGAGCGGCGGATCGCCGCGGCGCCGCGAGCCGAACCCGCGACGACGAGGCCGGCAAGCGGTTCGCCGACTTGATCATTCGCCGGGACGCCCGCCTGCTGCAACTGGCCGACCCGGCGTTGAGCGAGGCGCAGGCGTTCACCCAGGCGCTGGCCCAGGCGGGGCCGGCGACCCGCGACCTCTTAGCGGGCCGGCGTGACGACCGGGCGGCGGGGCAAGGGCGGGGCGTATGCCCGCCCCGCGCATGGCGACCACGGCAGCCGTTAGATGACGGGTACGGCCGCGGCCGGAGCCACCGCCCTGGCGCTCGACCGCGGGCGAGGGAATGGTCCGTTCGTAGCCGGTAACGATCCCGTAGTGTCCGGCGGCGCCAACCAGCATCGCCGCCACCAGCGGGACCACGCTCTCCGGCAACGCGTCCACGATGGCGTGCATCAGTTCCGCTCACGCGCCGTGTCGGCGCCGGCGGGGTTCGCCATCAGCGCCCACAACTGTTTCTGGTAGAACCTCCGCGGCTTCTTGGCCCCGGTCAGCCAGGAGGACACGGTCGATTGTGATGCGTTGAGCGCCCTGGCGAAGTCGTCCGGCTCCAGCCTTTGCGCTCGATGAACAGGCGCAGCGCCTCGATTGCGATCGGATCCAACGGTAGCCTCCTGCAGGAAGATCATGGACGCGGCGCATGGTCGAAAGCCATTATCGACCGCCGGGAGGGGACGCCCTGGAGGCGCTCAGGGCGCCGTCATTTGCCCCAGGACGCGGGAGGCGCTGCCATGCCCCTTGAGCGGCAGGAGAGGCGGCAACTTCCTGGTCATGAATCGGCAGTCGGCACAGTTTCGGTCGCGAAGTCGTATCCGCATCTCGTGCACACGAGAACTCCCATCCGCTTCGTCTCTCCGCAGACCGGGCAGTCGGGTACGTCGGCCTCGTCAGAATCACCGAGATGCCCACCACGGCAGCGAAGGGCAAACCAGACGCTCGCAAGGGCGGTGACGATCCAGAGCGCCCCAAATCGTCGCTCGCCAGCGCAGCGGGTTCACCGTAGATTCCTCCCGTTCGCGTCGGTTGCTTTTTCGATGATGTCTCGACCGCTTTGCTGACGAGGTCGTTCCATATCGGCAACCCCCTGGTCAGGGGTTTTTAGGCAACAGCGCCCCGCAGGATGTGCACGTCACCCGAAACTTCCTGTTCGATAGTCCACATCTGGGGCAGATGCGCCGATCCGCTGGGTGCCCCATCCGAATGGAGAATGGCCCGGGTGACTTCGGTGATTTTGTCACTGGCCGAGAACTGCGTTCGATTCGGTGCTCCTGTTTTCAGGCGAGAAGCTGAACCGCCAGCGCCAGGGTGAAGATGCCCGCGATGACCTCCAAGGCAATGAGGACATAGAGCGTGCTGTTGTCCGAGACGATGACGACGGCATCGCCGATCACCCGGCCAGCTCCCAGGAAGACGAAGCCCCCACCCGTGGGCGAGGAGGTTCGCAATGACGGCGAGCCACCCGGTGACCTTCATTTCGGCCCCCTCCGCGACTCTGCGGACTATTAAAAGTGGCTCGAAGACAAGTGTCCATGCGGATGCGTGTTGGCAACTCCAGAACGAAGTCACCGCCGCTTAGCGATTGCGCCGATACACTGGGTCCCTGGGTCATAACGGCAAATACGAATATCATCTGAGAAACAGCGACCAACGTCCGCATCATCGTTGAGTCCCTCCGTCTACTGTTCCTTTGGGCGATTCAATTTTCTCCGCATCTAAATGCGGATTATTGCAGATTCCCCATCTCAAGAATGAAATGGACAACAGCCGGCATCGCCAATCCTGCGCAATCCCTCCTGCTCCGCGGCAGCAAATGGCGCCAATGGGCAGGACGGGGTTTCCGGACAACGCGTCAAATGACTTCTACCCCATCCATGTCCGGCGCATGTGTCGATCGGCGCCGAGCGCAGTCGTCCCATTGGTGGCGAAACGGGCGCCACGGTGCGCAGGGCCGCCAGCGTCACGGCCTGGATCGATAAGGTCGGCAACCGGCACCCTGCCCGATCGCCGCGAGAAGCCGCGAACCCTGTCCACGCTCTCCATCCGCGGCTGGCGTAGACGGGCTTGGACGGGTGCCCCATAGGGCTATACTAGGGACATCCAAAAGTACCGGTTGGCCGATCCCAGGTGCCGATCCCGACGCTTCGGGCCGACGCTTCCCGACGGCGGCGTGCCGTCGGACGCACGGGAGAACGTTGCCATGCTCTGGAAGGAGCCGCGCCCGATTGCTCCCCCAATTCCGCCGGCCGTCGGCGGGATGACGTGTGCCGGGCCGCGCGGAAGCGTCGCCGTCAGTGAAGGAGTTGCCCGTGGATGCCGACCGCTTTGACCGCCTGACCCGCGCGCTCGGCCCGCGCCGCACCCGCCGGGAAGGTGGTCGCGGCGCTCACGGCCGCGGCCGTCGGGATCAAGCGCTCGACGCATGGGGCCACGGCCAGCGCCACAAGGTAACGGTCTGCCACAACGGGGGTCCGGTTACCGTCAGCGAATCAGCGCTCGATGCCCACCTTCGTCACGGCGACACCACCCTGCAAGACGAAGCTGTGCCGACGATGAGTGCGGCAAGGTCAACGACGGGTGCGGCGGCACCCTGGGCTGTCCGCGGTGCCCGACCGCGTGCACGGCGACCGACCACAAACCCTGCGTATCCCTATGAGATCACCGGGGAGATCTGCGACGTCCGCGACAGCGTCACCGGGCGGCGGCCGGAAACGCCACTGCACGTGCGGGTGCCCCGATGGGTGGCGCACTGCGCGAGCACGAACAGCTACACGAAGGCGGGTTTCGTCACGGCGTCGTGCTGCCCCGATGCGACCTGCGTATATGGCTTCGGCGAGCATCGGGCTCGTTGGTTCCGTCTGCTGCAACGCCGCGCTCGAATTCGTCCTCGGCAACAACAGTTTCGGTACGCCTTCTGAGTTCAGGGCGCCTGATTGATTGTGCCCCAACTGGATGGCCGCATGGTACAGGTGGACTGTGGCGAACATCCCCACCGTGGAACAATGCAACGATCTCTGCCGCGCTTCGCTTGGCTCCGCGCAGTAGCACACCTCGTCATGACATCCGGCGCAGCGACGGCGTCTCCGTGAGGTGGGCCGATGAGCGCCGCCAATGCCGAGCCGCGCCAGACGACCAAGTCGTGAGCGTTCTCGGCACGATCTCGGCCAGTGGTACCGGCCTCCTGGAGGCCGCGGTGGTACGCTGGCACAGGAGGACATGGTGCTGGCCGCCGACGAGGTCAAAACGCAACACAGCACCCAACAGCGGGCCGGGCACCTCCTTGGGTTCAGCCCGCTGTGCTGATGGTCGGCTATGATATGGCTACCGTAACCACCAAAAGCATCAAAAGGCCCCGCGTGATCGCCGTCGACGAGTACATGATGGCCCTGACCGGCCCGCAAGTTCCAGCAGGACATCGGCCAAGTACCTGGGCAACCAGGGCTTGACCAACGTGCGCGTGTTCGGCGGCGCCGGTGATCGCGGCGTGGACATCAAGTGCACCGACAGTGACGGAATGCAGGTCGCCGTCCAGCGCAAGCGGTACACCAAGAAGGCAGGATTACCCGCCATCCAGTCCTTCAGCGGGTCCAGGCGCATGCACCGCTCCCAGCGGGCCATTTTTGTGACCACCTCGACCTTTACCGCGCCCGCGATCCGGGACGCCCGCGACCTCGACATCGAGCTGATCAGCGGCGCCGCGCTCGCCGGACTTTGCTCAGGTGCTGGCACAGCTTGAGGCGGCACGGCAGGACGCGGTACAGCGAGAGGCGGCACGGCAGTACGCGGCAGACGCGAGGCACAGCTAGAGGTGGCCGCTGATGAGGCGAAGAGGCGGAGAAGAGGAGAGGCAGGCGGCAGCGAGACAAGAGGCGGAGCGGTGGGAAGCTGGGCACCACGGCGCTCTTGTCAGTGCAGCGCAGCGGCAGGAGGCGGAATGGCGGGAAGCCCGCTCGAACGATGAG
The DNA here is from genome assembly GCA_963849635.1 of uncultured Chloroflexia bacterium. Taxonomy (GTDB): domain Bacteria; phylum Chloroflexota; class Chloroflexia; order Thermomicrobiales; family UBA6265; genus CAVRUD01. The sequence goes on from CAWKIA010000032.1 coordinate 294,764, forward strand.
ATTGCCGAACGTGCTTCGGCCAGGGCCACTTCCTTCGAACCTGATCTCACGATACCCTCTAGCGCTTATCAGCATGCAAGAACCCCTCGATGGCATTACTTGGCCGTCGTGTTGATCGCGGTAGGCGTCGTGGCGATCTACTTCGGTATCCGTGAGGATCAGGATGATGATCCCGCCACTCGGTCGGGTCGCGTGCTGGAGACGCCAACCGTACTCCCCTCGCAGGGCTAGTGCTCCCGCCGCAAACGATCACTGTGGTCCGAGCTGACTGCTGGTCCTTTAATGGCTCAGCCGTCCGCCAGTGCGCGGGCCATCGCGACCGTGGGGGCCGGTACGCGTCTTACCGTGAACGGACCGCTGATGAACGTAGTGGACGATACCGGGGCGCCGCCAGTGGTGGTGGCCAGTCCTTGTGCCGAACAACCGACCAAGAGGCGTACCTTGCGATTTCCCCTGAACAGGGACCTTGACCAGCACCGCGCAGGCAGGTGGCAAGCCGGAAATGATCCGCACGGCGGCGGCGGGTGGCGTGCCGGGAAGCGTTTAGCACAGCACAGGCTGGCGGGCTGTCGGAAACAATCCGCGTCACCTTGTCATGGGATGCGGCGCTAAAAGTCCGGCCCTCCGAAGGTGCCCGGATCGTCGCGACAGTTGAGGCTGGCAGCCGTCTGACCGTGACCGGGCCACCAGTTGAGGTATCACTCGCCAGTGGCAGTGAGCAGACATGGTGGCCCGTCCTTTGTCCCGGCAGTTACGGACCAGGAGGCGTACATCGCCGGGCACTGGGTGATTTACCCGAGTGAACACTGGGGGTGTGCGTGACACCCCGAAAGGCACGGTGCATTGGACGAGGCCCAGGAGTATGAGTACCGCCAGGAGCGGCACGATTGGGCGGGCGGCGGCGCTGACACTGGGTGAACTCCGCTCCATACCCGACGCCGAACTGGTGGAGCGGCACGACGCCTAGGTGGCCATGTACCGGCACTACCGAGCACCCCGTGATGGAACCCGGCGACTACCTGGACTACGAGCTCCAGCGGCGGGCCGCCGAGCGCCAACGGCAGACGCTGGATCGCCTCAACACCCGGCTGCAAGTGTTCACCGTCGTGGCCACGGTGGCTGCCGTGCTGATCGTGGTGCTGGGGGTGGTGGACCTGCTCACCCGATGATGGCCGCCGACCTGACAGGCGCGGACCTGACGCGCGCGCACAACCTAACCCAGGCCCAGATTGACTCGGCCCGAATTGATCCCGAGTCGCCACCCGACCTGCCGCCCGGGCTCACAACCTCGCCGGCCGTGATGCCATCGGCGAGGTGAAGTCACCGGGCTGATGTTGGGACGTTGGTGCGCAGAGGGGCGAAAGCAATGACAGCGACGTCGATGCCAGGACAAAAAGCCCATCCGCTCCGCGGCCGGGGGGAAGACGGAGCGGGTGGGCAGGTAGAGAAATACGTCGAGTTTGGTGCTAGGGCGTCCCTCGCGGTCGGGGCGGCAGCGGAGTGGGCTTACGCATCGCGCATGGCGACCACGGCAGCCGTTAGATGACGGGGCGGTTGCGGCCGGAGCCACCGCCGGGCGCCCCGACCGCGGGGGAGGGAATCGTCCTGGAGGCGCTCAGGGCTTCACCATTTGCCACAGGACGGGCGAAAGCTGCGAACAGGGGGCCGAGATACCTGTACAGGTGAACACGAGAAAGCCCATTGCGCGCTACCGCAATGACGCCGCGGCCAGCGCCACGGCGTCGTCCGTCGTCCCCACGACGACGGTGCTGAGGACGCCACCGGTGATCTCACGGTTCCTCTCCTGATCATGGGCCTTCGGCTCGGGCTAGAGGCAGAAGCCAGGGTTCTCG
>CAWKIA010000033.1:0-170766 GCA_963849635.1 uncultured Chloroflexia bacterium
GAAGTACGGACGTGTGGGCGCGGTGGCGATCATTGCCTTGATCGCCGGGGTGATGTTCGGTCAGCGGGCGGCGCTGGCGGTGCATGAGCCGATCTGCGTCAACGCGATCAATTCCGGGATGTACAACGTGATCGTCGGCGCCGGCACGATCAACGGGACGGGCGGCAATGACGTGATCATCGGTTCGGCCGGCGACGACGTGATCAATGCCGGCAGCGGCAACGATGTCGTCTGCGGGCGCGGCGGCTCCGATTCGATTAGCGGTGGCTCCGGCAACGACGATCTGATCGGCGACCGTGGTGATGTCAACCCGGGTCCGGACGGCATGTTGAACACTGGCGACGACACGGTCCTCCTCAATCCGGGAATCTACGGCCCGGGCGGGACCGGCGGAAGTCATGGATCGACGGCGGCTCGGGCAACGATCGCCTCTGGGGAGATGAGGCGGTCGATAGCGCCGATGGTGGCTCTGGCAACGATCAGGTCCTGGGTGGCGCGGGCAACGACACGCTGTCCGGCGGCTCCGGCGACGACCTCTTCGACGGCCAGGGCGACACCGATTCCTGCAACGGCGGCTCCGGTAACGAACGAGAGCAACTGCGAGTCATTCAGCAGTATTCCGTAGTGCCGAGTGCCGAGTGCCGCGTTCCAAGTTCCAAGTTCCAAGTTCCAAGTAAGACTGAACGGGCCGGGGCGATGTTGCCCCGGCCCGTTCTCGTTACTGAGGGAAGGGTGACGCGCCGTTGAGCAGGGCTTCGCGGAGGGCGCAGGGGCGGAAGGCTCCAGTTCGGGCAGGGCGAGCTCGGTGGCGGCGTCGAAGAGGTGGATGGCGGTGGGGTCGAAGTCGAGCCAGAGGGGCTCGTCCGGGTCGCCGCGGAAGGCGGCGTCGGCGCCGGCGATGATGATCTGGTCGCCGAGGCGGAGATGGAGGGAGGTGATGTCGCCGGTGGGCTCGACGGTGTAGATCTTGGCGGGAAGGAGGCCGGGGCGTTCCTCCCGGCGATGCTCACCCGACTGTGACGCACCCGACGACGATGTCGCCGGTGGAGGCCGCGGCGCGACGGGCGTTCGCGTCGGAGAGGATGTAGCGCCAGCCGCCGTCGCCTTCGACGGCGGTGGATCCGTTCAGGTGGGTGAGCTTCCCGCGGATCAGGTTCATCGGCGGGCTGCCGACGAAGCCGGCCACGAACAGGTTGACGGGGTGGGCGTAGATCTCGTCCGGCGGGACCGTACTGCTGGACGATGCCGTCGTACATGACGGCCATCTTGTCGGCCATGGTGACGGCTTCCATCTGGTCGTGAGTGACGTAGAGGACGGTCGCCTGGAGTTCCTGGTGGAAGCGCTTGAGCTCGGCCCGCATCTGGACACGCAGTTTCGCGTCCAGGTTGGAGAGCGGCTCGTCCATCAGGAAGGCCTTTGGGTTGCGCACCAGGGCGCGGCCGAGGGCAACGCGCTGCGGCCCACCGCCGGAGAGCTCCTTCGGGCGGCGTTCGAGCAGATGGCCAAGCTGGAGGAGTTCGGCGGTCTTGTTGACGCGAGTCTTGACTCGTCGCCCTTGTAGGCATCGCGCATCTTGAGCGGGAAGGCGAGGTTCTCGAAGACGCTTCTTGTTGGGGTAGAGGGTGTAGTTCTGGAAGACCATCGCCAGATCCCGGTCTTTGGGATCGAGGTCGTTGATCTGCTTGTCGCCGATATAGATCTCGCCGTCGGTGATCTCGATCAGGCCGGCAACGAGGTTGAGGGTGGTGGTTTTGCCCAGCCGGACGGGCCGACGAGGGCGACGAACTCACCATCCTCTGCGACCAGGGAGACGTGGTCGACGGCGACGACGTCGCCGTAGGTTTTATAGACGTCTCGGAGGGTGATCTGGGCCATTAGTTCGTTCCGCTCACAGTCGTGAGACGTGAGACGTGAACGTGAGCACGAAGGCGCTCATTCTCGCGCTCAACGTCTCACGTCTCATGTCTTCACCGCTCCCTCCGTCAGGGCGCGGACGAAGTATTTCTGGAGGACGAGGAAGAGGACGACGACGGGGACGCTCATGATCAGGGCGGCGGCCATCAGGCCGGGCCAGTTGGTGGAGTACTCGGTGAAGAAGCGTTGCAGGCCGACGGGGAGGGTGAGCAGGCGGTCCTGGTTGAGGAAGGTGAGGGCGTAGACATATTCGTTCCAGGCCTGGATGAAGGCGTAGATGGCGGTGGCGATGATGCCGGGAGAGGAGAGGGGCATCACGATCAGGCGGAAGGCCTGGAAGCGGGAGGCGCCTCGATCCGGCGGCCTGCTCCAGTTCGACCGGGATGTTGTCGAAGAAGCCCTTCAGGAGCCAGATCGAGAGGGGGAGACCGAAGGTCAGGTAGGTGATGATCAGGGCCCAATGGCTGTTGACAAGGTTCACCTTGCGCATCAGGACGAAGAGGGGAGTCAGGAAGACCACCACGGGGAACATGTTCCGCACCAGGACGGAGAAGAAGAGCATGTCGCGGCCGGGGAAGGAGAAGCGGGAGAAGGCGTAGGCGGCGGGGACAGCTACGGCGACGCCGAGGACGGTGGTCGCGGTGCTGACCCAGAGGCTATTGAGCAAGTAGTGCATGAACTTCGACCCGATTTCGCCGCTGGGGTCGAGGAGGGTGCGGTACTGGTCGATGTTGGGGTCGCTGGGGATCCAGTGGGGCGGCTGCTGCAAGGCGGCGAACTGGCCCTTGAACGAGGTCGAGACCATCCAGGCGAGGGGAATCGCCGTGAAGAGGAGCAGGGTGGCCATGAAGACCCACGAGACCACGTCGCCGACACCCATCTTGCGTCGCCGTCGTTTCTTCGCGACCACTCGGGCGGGGCGCTCCGAGCGAACCGCCGCCTCGGGAGCAACGGGTTGTGTGGTGGGTCGATTGACGACGACTGCCTCGGAGATGCCGGATCGCTCGGGGTGGCCGGCGTTGCGGGACTGGCTGGCGCTGCTGCTGGCGCTTGTCATGTGGCCCTCCGCCGCTTGGACCCGCCGGTGAGGGTGCGGACATAGAAGAAGCCAAAGGAGAGCATCACGACGAAGAGGATGACCGAGAAGGCAGAGGCATAACCGAAGCGATAGGACTGGAAGGCGATGCTGTAGATCTCAGTAATCCAGAGCTGGGAGGCATCCACCGGGCCGCCGCCGGTCATCACGTAGACCAGGGTGAACGAATTGAGATTGACGACGAAGAGCAGCAGTGTGGTGATCAGGATCACGCCGCGCAGATGAGGGACTGTGACGTGCCAGAAGCGGTGCCAGGCGTTGGCGCCGTCGACGCGGGCGGCGCGCATGAGCTGCTCCGGGACGGTCTGGAGGCCGGCGAGGAGCATGATCATCACGAACGGGAACTCTTTCCAGACGTTGGCGACGATCACGGCGGGCATCACCCGCTGGATGTCATCGAGGAGGATGATGGGCCGGTCGATGAGGCCCCAGTCGATGAGGACGCCGCTGAGGAGACCGTAGTCACTGTGGTAGATCCAGCGCCACAGGTAGGCGGCGGTGACCGCTGAGATGACGTAGGGGATGAGGAGGATGCCGCGGATGACGCCGCGGCCGAGGAACTCGCGCTGGACGATGAGCGCGGCGCCGAAACCGAGCACGAAGGAGAGGCCGGTCGAGCCAACGGTCCAGTAGATGGTATTGCGGGTGATGTCCCAGAAGTTGCGGTCGGTGAGAATGTCGCGGTAGTTGTCCAGCCCAGTGTAGGAATTGAGGGCGGGGAAGAGGCCGCGGGTGTTGCGAGCGGTGGTTTTGAAGAAGGAGACGTACACGGTGTAGCCAAGCGGGAAGGCGATGACGAACGCCATCACCGCCAGGGCCGGCGCCACGTAGAGATAGTCGGCCCAGCGCCGCCGCATCTCAGCCAGGGTGCCACGTTTTCGGACTGGCGCCCGGGGAGGCGCCGGTGCCCGCCCGGAGGCGGGGAAGTCGGAAACGGCCATCGTGGTTCTCCTCGAAACGCGGCAGGAGGGGGTGCGGACGGCCCTCACCCCGGCCCGGGCCCCCTCCCCCTAAAGGGCAGACCCCCCCTCTCCCGCGCACGGGAGAGGGGGTTGGGGGGTGAGGGCATTTCCCCGCCTTCTCGCGTTACGCCACCGGGGTGGCCTCCGACCCGTCGATTGGTTCGGAGACCGCGTCGTCGATCAGGTAGCGGCCGTCTTGCTCGACCATGATGAAGGTGACGCGGACCGGGCCGGGCGTCTCCGCCGTTGGGTCGATGATGTCGACGGTTATCGACACTCGGCCATCCATCAGGTTGATGACGTCGCCGATCGCGAGCAGGGCGGCCAGATCACCCGTGAGCGGGACCGGATCGGCCTCCAACGCCGCCAGTTCATCGGCGGTCGGCAGGTTGGCCATGATGTAAGCGTCGGTATAGAGGGCGTAGAGGGCCAGGTGATTGCCGGCGTTCGTGCAGGCCAGCGCCTGGCGGACAGTATCGAGCACGGCGGCGCGGACCGACCGGTCGGACGGCGCGCCCTCGGGCATCCCCGCCGCTGGCGACGCGGTTTCGGCCGCCGCCGGGGTGGCGGCGAACTGCGCGAGAGCGGCAGCCTCACGCGGCGCCACGATGCACTGGTTCGGGGCGGGGACGATGATTGGCTTCGCGGCCGGCGTTGCCTCCTGTGCGGTCCCAACGAGTGTGCCGCCGAGCATCCCCACGAGCGCAGCGACCAACGCAACGGCTAACGACAAAGAACACATCCGTACTCCTTCCCGTTGAAAGGGGGACAAGGCTTAAGCCTTGTCCCCCCTTCTCTTACCGATCGTCCAGCAGGGCCTGGATCTTGGAGGCGGCGTCGTCGGCCGCTTCCTTGACGGACATATTTTCGGTGAGGGCGTTCTGGATCATGTCGGGAACGATGATGTTCATGATCTCGGTCGCCTCGGGGATCACCGGGAAGGGGATGCCATAGGGCAGCATCGAGGTCGTCACGTCGAGGAACTGGATCTCGTCGAGGCGCTGCTTCATCTGGGTGGTCTCGAAGCCGCGCAGGTTGCCGGGGTTAGAGCCGGTCCAGGCGTACTTCACCGACCACTCGGGGCCGCAAAGGGTGGCGATGAGGGCGCGGGCGGCATCTCGGTCGACGGTGCGGCCGACGGCGTCATCGCTGAGGATGTGGATGTTGGAGCCGCCGAAGACGACGGCGCGGCGCACCGGACCCTCGGGGATGAGGGTGTAGCCCATGTTGGCGACGACCTTGTCGGCGATCTCCTTGTCGGCGCCGGTGGCCTTGGCCGCCTTGTCCTTCATCACGGCGTATTCGCTCGGGTGGCTGATGACCATCGCGACCTGCTCGGCGATGAAGAGGTCGCCGTTTTCGGTCTGGGTGTTGGTCAGGGCCGAGGCCGGGGTGGAGGCGTCACGGACATACATATCGTAGAGAACCTGAAGGGCGGCGACGCCGCCTTCATTATTGATAAGAACCTTCTCGTAGGTCGGGGCATCCTCGGCCTCATCGAGGGCGCCTGAGCCATAGGCCCAGAGGAGCGGCATCGCCCGGAAGGGGGTGTTGCCGGCATTCTGCTTGGCGACCAGGCCGTAGCCGGCTTTGCCGGTGACGTCCTTGATCTGCTTGGAGAAGGCGACAACCTCGTCCCAGGTCGCGGGCGGTGACCTCGGGGTCGAGCCCGGCGGCGGCGAACTGGGCCTTATTCCAGATAAAGGCCATCGTCTCGTTATTGGTGGGGACGCCGTAGAGTTTGCCGTTCCAGGTGACGGACTTGAGGGCGCCCGGCCAGAAGTTCTCGGCGGTGAAGCCGAACTCCTCCAGGGTGATCTCCTGGAGCTGCTCCTTAGCGGCGAACTCGACGCCCCAGAGGATGGGCATCTTGGCGACATCGGGTCCGGCCTGGCCGATGGCGGCGGTGCGGACCTTGTCGAGCATGTCGTTGTAGTTCAGATTCTGGACGTTGTCGCCGACCTCGAGTTCGATGCCGGGGTAGAGGGTCTTCCAGGTCTCCCAGAACTCGGCGTCGATGGTCTTGTCGACCTCGGCGGAGGCCTCGTTGGGGCCGACGTACCAGTAGTCGAGCTCGCCTTCGTATTCCGCGGGGACGAGGGCATGGACGTCGGCGGCCGTGTCGACGGTGAGCGTGCCGGCCTTGGCGCGGATGGTCTCCGCGTTCCAGGTGGCGGGGTCGACGCCGGTCTGCTCGTTGGCCTCCTGGGCGAAGGCATCGAAGCGGCGGAGGGCGGCGGCGCCGAGGCCGGCGGCGGCGCCCATCTCCAACAGGCGGCGGCGATTCATGGAAGTGGTCAAAGGATTGCGGTGCGTCATGGGTTCTCCTTGCTCTGCTCCGAGCAACGCGTGCGGTTCAACTGCGGTGAAGCCACGCTGGGGATCTGGTTCCATGTTCTCCGAACCACGCTTCTCGACGCTGGCGCCGGTCCGACTGGCGCGGACGCCCCCTCCTTTCTGGTCCCTGCCCCTCGCGCCAGCAGGCGGCGGGCTGGGTGGAATCTCTGACCTACCGAACTATCCAGATAGTTGACCGTTCGGTTGCTCGAACGAGATGCCAATCCGCCCGGGTCACGGGTCTTGCCCGAGTGAGATCCCGACCGTGTGGGTCTCAGCGGTGACAGTGCGACCCATGATATGCCTCGGCGCGGTGAAAGGCTTATAGCCAGCGACGGCGGGGCTTGTCAAGTACGGACATGCATAGGCCGTATTTTGGCGGATGCGCACAGAGCGGCGCAGGAACCAATGACGAGGATTCGCGAAATTGGCCGAATTGGAGCATTTTGCCCGTGCTGATGGTCCTGGTACTCGTGGGGCTTGGCGGTCGGCGACCGGCGTTCGGCGTTCGGCGTTCGGCGTTCGGGACCAGGATGCCGCGACTGTCCCGGCCTACCCCGTCATCCCGAGCTTGCCGAGGGATCTTGATGGAGACGGCGCGATGATGGTGCTGCCGTCTCCGAGAGTGCGCCGCCGTCTTCTCGACGGTCGGGGCTACATCTGTGCTACGCGCCCTTCGAGATTCCTCGGCAGGCTCGGAATGACAGGGAAATACCGCGGCGAAGCCGCAACACTCGAACACCGAACACCAAATGCCAATTGCCAAATGGCGTAGAAAACGGACTGGGCCGCTCCGTTTCCGGAGCGGCCCAGCTGTGATTGTGAAGAACGGTGGGTACTAGGCGCGGCGGCGACTGGCGACCGCGCCGAAGATGGCAAGGGCCGCGGCGCCGAGGGTGGCGGCGATGATCGAGGCGAAGGAGCCGTCCGCGCTGCCGCCACCGGTGCCGGTGTTCGGAAGCTGGGTCACGGTCGCCTGGGTCACGGCCGGCGAGGTGCCTTCGGCCGAGGTCGGGCGGGGGTGGTCGTTGGGGTCGTTCGGGTCGGAGCCGTAGGCGGCCTCGATGATGTCCTCGGCGCCGTCGCCGTCGCTGTCGACACCGACCTCAGGACCGGCCTGCACGGCGGGGAAATCGGCCGGGTCGAAGGGGTTGGAGCCGAAGGCGACTTCGTCGCTGTCGGGGGCGCCGTCGCCGTCGGTGTCCGCGGAGTTCGGGTCGGTGCCGTACAGCTCGACCTCTTCCTGGTCGGTCAGACCGTCACCGTCGGAGTCGAAGTCGGAACCGAGCTCCGGGCCGTAGTCGGGGCCGCTACCCGGGTAGACATTCTCGTTGAGCGGGTCGACGCCCGCCCAGACCTCATCGTAGTCGGAGAATCCTTCGCCATCGGTATCGGTCGAGTTCGGGTCCGTGCCGTAGATCTCGACTTCGTCCTTATCGGTGAGGCCGTCACCGTCGCTGTCGAAGTCGGAACCGAGTTCCGGGCCGGCCTGGACATAGGGGAAGCTGGCCGGATCGAAGGGGTCGGAACCAGCTTCGATTTCGGCGTTATCGCTGGCGCCGTCGCCGTCGCTGTCGGTCTCGGCCGGAGTCAGGACGAAGTCGAACTGGGCGTTGGGCTGCGCGTCGGAGAGGTTGGCATACAAGCCGAACTCGGAGCCGCCGGTGTCGCCCATCGCCGCGACCCCGTTCCAGATCTGATACCCGTCGGGGATCTCTAGGCCGGCGAAGTCGATGAAGTAGAGGCCGAGCGGCAGGTCGCCGGATTCGCCCCAGACGGTGGTGGCGCCATGGACGGTCGCGTCGGCCGCGGTGAGAACGAGCGTGCTGTCTTCGGAGACGATGTGGACGTCACCGACCGGAACTGGGTCGCAGTTCTCAGGCGTGTCGGCGGCTGCTTCGGTCGCGCAGACGAGCGCGCTAACCGCGAAGGTTCCGCTATCGTCGGCAGCGGCCGCGTGTGGGGCGAAGGCCACGAGAGCCAGGGCAGCAACGCCCAGGAGAGATGCGCCGGCCCGGCGCGCCGAGAGGCGGGACGCGATGCCAGTGGAAGGGGAGGGGGACATGGGAGTGACTCCTAGGATGCTGACTCTGATGTAAAAGGCCATCGCCGCAATCCGGCGCTCTGGGGCCGATCGGTGGACCACTCCTCGGCTACGATTCATAGGTTATTCCCTGAAAGTCTGGGGATAATCGGTGAGACCATGCAGTTCGATTACCTAGTTTCTTTAACCATCCGTGGCGATCGACTACATCACACCTCTACGCATGCTTAAGCATCTCGTGGCCCGGAGCGGCGGTCGATGGCAACGCGCGAGGCCCACGCCGAACTTGTCGGCGTGGGCCTCGTTTTACGGGACTCGCGGTCGTTTCCGTCGGTTGGACGGAGCAAGGGACCTAGGCGCGGCGACGATTCGCCACAAGTCCGCCAAAGGCCATTGCAGCGGCAGCAAGGACTCCGAGGATGCCGGTCATCGAGGCGGAATCCTCGGTATCGAGGCCCGCGCCGGTGTTGGGGAGCTGGGTTACCGCCGCCTTGCCACTCGTGGACGGCGCTGGGCTCGGGAAGCGGCTGAAGTGGCCCCTTCCTCTCCGGCCGGGGATATGCCAGAAACGAGCGGATCGTTGCCGGCCCAGACTTCGTCGTAGTCGGAGGCGCCGTCACCGTCGGTGTCGGACGCGTTCGGGTCGGTGCCATAGATCTCGATCTCCTCGGCATCGGTCAGGGCGTCGCCGTCGGAGTCGCCGGCAGGGTATCCGGCGTTGCCCGGGGCGGCAGAGAGCCCGGCAACCGCCCGTGCTCTGGCAAGTTTCGGGGCAGCGTCGCTGGCCCGGACCCAGGATGACCGCGATCGGGCGTTCGATCTGGCGGACCAGAGCCTCGGCCTCTACCGTGAACTTGGAGATCGTTCGGGCATCGCGGCCTCCGTTCTCCTCCTCGGGACGCTTGAACGAGGCCGGGGCAGTCTTGTCGCGGCGGCGGCGCACATAGCGGAGGCGGTCGACCTCTTCGAGAACGGCGATGGCGATGGCTGGCTGACCCTGGCTCGCTACAACCTTGGAGTCGTCAGGCTGTGGCAGGGAGAGTTGGAAGAGGCCAAACGCCTGCTCGACCTGGCGCTGGCGGACTACCGCGCCAACGACGACACCTTCGGGATCGCCTACGTGCTGATTCCGCTCTCACTGGTTGCGAGCGATCTTGGCGAGGTGGGCGTCGCGACGGCCATCCTGACAGAGAACATCGCGCGCGCCGGGGAGATTGGCACGAAGGAGGTGCTGCTCGACGTGCTATTCGCGTGCGGGGTACTGGCGGCTGCCGCCGCCCAGTGGATCGCGGCAACCAGGATTCTGGCTGCATCACAGCATCAGGCACATGCAATCCGGTACGCGATCGAAGTACCGGAGCGGGCGTTGTACGATCGGGCGATGAACGAATCCCGTGCGGCTCTAGACTCCACGGGCTGGGCTTCGGCACAGGCTGAGGGCCGGTTGCTCACGCTCGGTAGTGCGCCGAACGAGGCGACCGAGCTCCTTGCTATGCTTGCCACCGGCACCGGTGGAAGCGGAGCACCGGGGCTTGGGGGCATTTGGCGTCCTCTCGCCGCGGGAGCATGAGGTCATTCGCCTGATGGCCAAGGGGATGTCCGACCGGCAAATCGGCGAGGCGCTCTACATCAGCCACCGCACGGTGATGCGACACGTCGCCAGCATCCTGGCGAAGCTGGAAGTTTCGTTGCGCGGGGCGGCCAGCGCCTGGTACACGCGCCAGGGAAGTACGCCAGGTTGATGGAAGTTGCAGGTTTGAACGGCGCTTTTCGGCGGCGTGGGCGGGAGGGGAGACGCCGTGCCGAGGCCGCCCGGGGCTAACGGCCCCGGGCTACTTCTGGGGCGGAAGCCGGCTCAGGCCGGCTCGCGACTTCGGTCCACAGCGTTCCGGTACTCCGATTGGGACCAGCCCATCAACCAGCGGCCTAACCTGCGCCGTATGCGCCGGAGATCGGTAGATACGGCACATCGGCGTAGCCGAATGCCGCCGGACCGACGACCGCCAGGGCCTCTGGAGTCTTCATCAGGGCAGGGGCGGGAATACCCAGCACCGCGACGCGGAGGCCGTAGCGGACGACTTCGGTCGTGATCGGCTCGGCCGTGTCGGCATCGACGACGCAGATCAGGTCCGGGACGACAGCGAGGACGCGGCCGTCGACTGTGCGGGCAATGAGATTCTCGTTCTGGAAGTCGAGGCGGAGTTCCTGGCCGCTGTCGACTCCGGTGCCGCTCAGTCTGAGCACGCCCCGGGCGAACCCGCCCTCCATCCGCCGGGCGACATCGACGATCTTGCCGGTGAAGAGTCGCACACCGCCAGAGACGGACAGCGCGGCATCGATCGGATCGGTCGAACTCCTGCGGGCATCGAGGACGGCGCCGCCCATGGCGATGGCGAGGGAGTACGTTCCGGGGATCGCGGTGCGCTTGGCGTCTGCACCGGAAAAGACATTTGCCCCGCCCGATGCACCGCCCATCTGGATGGTGACCGCCCGAGCATACCGTTCAAGCGTATGTGGGTCCCGAATCCCTTCGAGAACCATCGTTTGCCCGAAGGGGTCGGCGAAGGCAGCGGGAGTCGGCGGGAGGCCATAGATCATGTAGGTGTCCATCTGCAGTTCGGGGAAAGCGCGGCCCATCCCGTCGGCGTCGATGACCGGCAGACCCGCCAGCGCCGCCACGGTGAGCGGCGCCATCGCATTTGAGCCGCCGATCTCGGCCGCGATCAGATGCGTGCAGCGCACTCCAAGGTGACGCTCGAGCGCCCGCACGGCAAGCAAACACTCGTCGCCGCGGGGCAGGCGCTCGATCCCGACCGTAGGAGAGCCCATGCCACCAACGGAGACAACATGAGCGTCGTCCGGGACATCCGCGAGGCTGACGAGCTTGATCTGGGCTCCCTGAGCGACGTGTTTCTGAGCGTGGATTTTCCCCAGATACGGATTGCCGCCGCCGCCTGTTCCCAGGATCCCGGCGCCGATCGCCAACCGCTCAACCGCCTCATGATCGAATAACGACATTCCCTTGTACTCCTCAGGCGGTGAGGCGCGAGACGCGAGACGTGAGACGTGAGTCAAACGTTGTCACGCCACCGTGCCGTGTCGCCGCCTCGCCACTCTTGCCGTCTCTATTCTCACGTCTCACGTCTCACGTCTCACGTCTGAACCGTTCCTAGTTGACGACGGCCGAGCGGGCAGCGTCAACCGCGGCCTGGGTGTTCTCGGGGGGGTCGTCGGCGGGATGATGCAGCCGGCGCTGACGAACATGTGGCGGCCTCCGGTCTGGGCGACGGCGTCGCGTACCTGGGCGGCGACCTCATCTGGTGTGGACGTCTCGATCGTCGTCTCGTCGATCCCGCCAGCGACGCACTTGCCCGACAGACGCTGGCCATCACCAAGGTTTGGCGCGGCACGCCGGTCGTGCCAGTTCAGGATCTGGACCGGGTAGTGGAGGGCGAGATCGAACATGGGGGCGTTGCCATGGACGTGGAGCAACACGTTGCCCCGCCTATCGACGGCGTCCAGGACCTCCTGGTCATAGTGCAGCCCGAACTCGCGCGCTTCGACCTCATCCAAGAAATCGAAGTCGGCGGCGCGGGTGGCGTAGAAGATGCCATCGGCGCCGCCGGCGAAGGCGGCGTTAACCATATCCTTCGTCACCTGGGTGATGACCGAGAGGGCCGTGTGGACGGCGTCCGGGTTGGCGCGTAGGTGCTCGATGACGCGGTTGTTGGAGAGCTTCATCGCCACGGTAAGAGGGCTGTGGATGGTGTGGAGCAGAGGGATGACCGGGCCGAGATCGGCGCGAACGCCACGTAACCCGGACAGCACGATCCCGTTGAAGCTGCGCTGGACGTAGAGTGGCTTGATGGTGATCCAGTCATCGACCGACTCGATCGGGGCGTGGGTGATGGTGCGGGTGCCGTTGGGGTTGCCGTCGTAGGCACTCTTGCCGCCCCAGTCGATGATCGGGTACTCGGCTGGCGGCATGAACTTGACGAAATCGAATCCGAATGCCTCCTGCCAGAGGAGGGTGGCGTGGGCCAGCTCGCGCGCGGTCTGGTCCACGTTGGGGAACTGGCGCCAGAGGCTGATCGGGGGCCGGTCGATGGGCTCGCCCGCGACGGCGGCCAAGTAGCGCTCGCGGACAGTCATCTGGGGCGTCGGTTCGGTCATACACGCACTCCATCGTCAGCGGGGAGTACGCCAGGTTAAAACCTGGCGCTGAACCTACGAAGTCACTCCGGGACTGAGGGCGGGACCGGCGAAGCGACGGTCAAGGGCATCGACGAGCATTGCGAGTCCCAATGTTCCGCCCCGGCCGGCATGGTCGCTGTCAGCCCGGAAATGTTCGACTGCACACCCTACCCTATCGGGTTTTCGCCGTCGAGCAACCACCCGACCTGAGCCCAAGCGCGTATCCTGATCCGCCGAACAAGGGGGGGAGATGACGCGACGACGGGCTCTGGGAACGATCGTGCTGCTAGCGCTCGCGGCGTGCGGCGTCGGGTGGTGGATGGACGATTGGCGTTGGATCGCGGGCGGGGCTGGGGCACTCACGCTCGTACTCGCCGCCTGGCTGATCTCCTGGAGGAACCGGCGGCGCCGGCGCCGCTCCCGTGGTCCCCGGCGAGCGCCGATCCCCAGCGGCCTCCGCCAACGGATCTATCGCCGTGACATGGAAACCTGCCGGTACTGCGGCAGGCGGGGTCGAGGCGTGCGCCTGGAGCTCGACCACGTTTTCCCGGTGGCGCGCGGCGGCGGAGATCAGATGGGCAACCTGGTGACCTCCTGCCGGGAGTGCAACCGGGCGAAGGGTGCGATGGTCCTGGGCGATGATCGGGCGATGGCGCGGTTCGTGGCGGAGCGCCGGGACTGGGCGGAGACGCTGTCGCGGGCAGCTCGCCGGCGGGCATTCCTACGGAATGTCGTTGCCCCAATTGTGCTGCTAGTTATCCTGGCGCTGCTTTATGTCATTCTCTCGCGGTTTGTGTGGTAGGAGGTTCGGCGTCTGGCGTCAGGGAAATCGTATCGCCTAGCGCCAACCCTGTTGGCTGTCATCCCGAGCTTGTCGAGGGATCTCGAAGAGCACCCCACCAAGACGAAGCCCTGGCCTTGGAGAAAGCGGTATCGCGTTCGCGCAGACGGCAGCACCGTCGAATCGCCGTCTCCATCGAGATCCCTCGATAAGCTCGGGATGACCGGTTGCTTGAGTGGCTCAGGCTCCATTCTGAACGCCGAGCCATCCTTAATTGCGCTGGCGTGACCGGGGATCGAGGGTGTCGCGAAGGCCGTCGCCGAGGAGGTTGAAGGCGAGGACGGTGAGGAGGATGGCGACGCCGGGGAAGGTGGAGAACCACCAGGCTTCGCGCAGGTATCGGCGACCATCGGCGACCATCACGCCCCAGTCGGGATCGGGTGGGAGGGTGCCGAGACCGATGAAACCGAGCGCGGCAGTGGTGAGCACGGCAAAGCCGATGTCCATCGATGCCTTGACCAGGATGGTCGGGAAGGCGTTCGGGAGGACATGGCGGAAGAGCACGCGGGTGTTGCCAGCACCGAGGGAGCGGGCAGCCTCAGCGAACTGCGCATCCCGGAGGGAGATGACATTCGCCCGCGTCAACCGGCAATAGCCTGGCCACCAGACAAGGGAGATCGCGACCATCACGTTGAAAAGGCCCGGTCCGAGGGCGGCGGCAAACGCCATCGCCAGAATCAGGTCGGGGATGGTCAGGAAGATGTCGGTGACGCGCATGATGACGTCACTGATGCGGCCGCCATAGTAGCCAGCAATTGAGCCGAGAACGATGCCGATCGAGAGCGCGAGGCCGATGACGACCACGCCGGCCAGGAGCGACGTCCGCGCACCGACGACGACGCGGGTGAAGACATCCCGCCCGACACTGTCCGTGCCCAGAATGTGGTCCCAAGAGGGTCCTTGCAGCTTTTCACGGACGTGAACGGCGCCAGTTGCATCCTTGGGGTATGGGACAAAGAACGGGCCGATCAAAGCCATCAGCACCAAAACGACGATGATCGCCAGGCCGGCGATGGAGAGCGGGCTCTGGCGGAAGCGCCGGATAGCCCGGCGCTGGCCATCAGTGAGCCGGAACCATCCGGCGCTCGCCGTTCGGCGTTCGGCGTTCGGCAGACCAATCTCTCGCGTCGTCATCGGACTTCGCCTTGATGACGTGGATTACGCGTATTCCGAATGCCGAACGCCGAATGCCGAGTGCCGTCCCCTCGGTCCCGCCTATGCATGGCTGATTCTTGGGTCCAGGACGGCATAGGTGAGATCGACGGCGATGTTGATCAGCGAGAAGACGAAGCCGTACAGCAGGGCGATGCCCATGATCGGCATGAAGTCGAGGGTCAGGGCGGACTTGGTGGCGTAGAGGCCGATGCCGGGCCAGTCGTAGACAGTTTCGACCAGGACGGAGCCGCCCATCGACCAGCCGAAGGAGAGGCCAATCATGGTCAGGGTCGGGATCATGGCATTGCGCAGGGCGTGGCGGAGGATGACCCGGTTCTCGACCAGCCCCTTGGCCCGCGCAGTCCGGACGTAGTCCTGGCCGAGGACTTCGAGGAGGCTGGCGCGGGTGAAGCGGGCAATGGTCGCCAGGGCAGGGAAGCTCAGCGTCAGGGCCGGAAGCAGGATCCGGCGTGAGGCGTCGCGGAGGACCTCGCCGTTGCCAGTGAGGGCGCTATCGATCAGGTAGAGACCGGTAATGTGCTCTGGGGCAGGGAGCAACGCATCGAGGCGACCGCTGACGGGCAGCCAACCGAGGCGGAGCCCAAAGAAGAGCTGGAGCAAGATCGCAAGCCAGAATGCGGGCACGCTGACGCCCAGCAAGGAGATCAGCCGGGAGGCCTGGTCGGCCAGCCGATCGGCGCGGACGGCGGCAATGATGCCCAAGGGGCACACCGATCACGGTGGCGATGATCATCGAGACGATCACAAGCTCGAGGGTGGCGGGCCAATACGTCTGGAGGTCGTCGGCGACGGGGCGGCGCGAGAGGATCGAGCGACCCCAGTCGCCCTGGAGGAGGTCGGTGACGTAGTCCCAGTACTGTTCCGGGATGGACTTATTGAGCCCGAACTCCTCCCGGATCTGCTCGTACATCTCCGGCGTTGCCTGGGCACCGGCCGCCAACCGGGCAGGGTCGCCCGGGACCACGCGCGAGAGCGCGAAAGTCAAGATCGAGACCCCGATCAAGGTCGGGATGATCAGCAGCAGGCGGCGAACGGCGAACCGGAACATAGCTCCCTGGGGTGATAGGTGATGGGCAATAGGGGATGGGGAAAGGATGACGGCGGATCGTTGCCATCACCTTTCGCCCATCCCCAATGACCTACTTGTAGGAGAGGGTGCGGATGTCACCGCCCATGACCGGGTAGAAGGTGTCCGGTCCGAGCTCCTTGACCCAGGCGTCGTTGGCGACCTCGGTGTAGACCCAGATCTCGACGACATCTTCCACGAGCTTCTGCTGCGCCTGATCGTAGAGGGCCTTGCGGGCAGCCTCATCAGTGAGGCCGCGGGCGTCTTCGAGCCACTTGTCCAATTCGGGATTGATGTAATGCGACGCTGCAGCCCAGAATCCCGCCTGGCTGGAGTGGTATGCCTGCCAGAGGAAGTTATCTGGGTCGACGTAGTCGGTGCCGGAGTAGACGGCCATCGAGGCGGGGGCGGTGTCCTGCAGGGAGGCGCGGCTGACCATATCCGGCCAGACCAGCGGGACCATGTTGACCGTGATGCCAAGTTCGGCGGCGCCTTCGAGGAAGATCAGGCCGAACTGCTCCTCGATCGCGAAGCCGGTGACGTAGACGTACTCCATCTCGAAGCCGTCGGCGAACTGGCTCTCGGCCAGAGCGGCCTTGGCGGCCTCGATGTCGTAGCGCAGGACAGGCAGGCCTTCCTTATGCCAGGGGGTCAGGTTCGACGCCAGCGGACCCTCCATGACGGTCCCGCGACCGGAGACGACCTCAAGGGCAGCCTCGTAGTCGAAGGAGAGGGAGAGGGCCTTGCGGACGTTGATGTCTGCGGTGGGGCCGACCTGATTGTTGAGCTTGATGGCGAAGGGCGTCAGGGAGGGGATGTCGTTGACGAAGAAGCGGTCGTCGGTACGGAGCGCCTCGACATCCTCGGAGGTGAAGAAGTCGCCGTACTGGACCTCGCCGGCCTCCATCGCGATCCGCTTGGTCGAGGACTCGCGGATGATCCGCCAGACGAAGCTGTCGACCAGGTTCGGGAAGCCGGTGTACCAGTAGTTCGGGTTGCGCTCGAACTCGTAGACGCTGCCGATCTCCCACCGCTTGATGGTGTAGGGGCCGCTGCCGGCCGCGTTCTCCTTCAGCCAGGCTTCGCCCTCATCGCCGCCGCTGTCGTTGGCCTGGACGGTGGCCGGATTCGCGACGAAGAGCCAGGGCAGGACCGCATCGAACGGGGCAAACGGCTTGAGGAGCGTGACCGTCAGGGTGGTGGCGTCGACGACCTGGGCCGAGTTCTCGTCCATGATCCCGGTGAACATCCAGGCCACGCCGAGGTTCTTGCGCAGCATGCGATTGAAGTTGTACTGGACCGCGGTGGCGTCGACGGCAGCGCCGTCATCGTTAAACTTGGCGGCGGGGTCAAGCTTGATCGTCCAGACGGTGGCGTCCTCGTTCGGCGTGGCCTCGGTGGCGAGCAGCGGCTTGAGGGCGGCGGGGTTTCCTTCGTAGCGGAGGAGGCTGTCGTAGACGCAGCGCTGGCCGGCGGCGATGGAGTAGTCATGGCCGATGTGGGGATCGAGGTTGCTGATGTCCTGGCCGCTGCCATAGACGAGGACGTTGTTCGAGGCCTGAGCGCCACTGACGCGCCGGATCGTTGACTGGCCAGGAGCGGCAAAGGCTGCGTTGTGGCTGAGCCCGCTCGCCACAGCGGCGGCGCCCGCTACCTGGAGGAACTTTCGGCGGTCGATGCTCTCCGTCTGGAAGGCCTGCCGCAGGTCGCTAAAACGCCGCTGAATGGAACCCGACATTCGCAAACTCCTCTTCTCATGATCCGGTCGATAGTGTGCAGTAGGGCACAGACCGCGTTTGGATACGTGTCCTCGGTCCAGGACGAAGAAGGCTCAGGTCACATTTGTCGATTGTCCGGTGATCCGACTCTGCGCGCCCGAGTTCCGCCGGCTGTCGCGAGGGCGACTACCAATTGCGTGTACATGCTGGCTCAACAACGAGCCCGGCCCTCTGCCTTGGTGGGAAGTCCGAGTATATACTGCGCGCCCCACGTTCGCTGTGGGCGAATAGCCCAATTGGGTGGGCCTGCCGGAGATTGATCAACGATGGACGCGCCGCCGATCACCTGGGAGCACGACTGGGACGCCGCCTTCGCGCGAGCGCAGTCTGAGCGGAAGCCCGTCCTGATCGATGTCGAAAAAGAGCACTGAATAGGCTGTGAACTCCTGGATACCGTGACGTATCCAGACCCGGCCGTACGCGAGGCCATGGCGGCTCGGTTTATCGGGCTCAAACTCGATCACCGCGACTCACATGTCCGCGAACTCACGGTGATCTGGCTGCCGACGCTGCTGATCACCGATCACCGCGAGGTGATCCACTACCGCAACGTCAACGCCGTGCCGCCGGACGATCTACTCGATGTGCTCGACCTTGGTGAAGCGCACGTCCGTCTGCGCTGGGCGAAGCCGGACGTGGCGGAGCGCATCCTGGCCGGTGCCCTCGCTCGCCGGAATGACGGCCCGCTCACCCCGGAACTGATCTTCTGGCACGCCATCGCCGCCTACAACATGGGCGATCACGATGACGATGCCCGTGACCGGATCTGGGCGCGACTGCTCCGCGACTACCCGGAATCGATCTGGGCGCACCGGGTGCCCTGGACACCGTAGGCACCGGGGCGCTACCTGTCCTAGGGGCCGAAGCAATCGGGCGAAAAAACACGAACCCGGCCAATGATGGGCCGGGTTCGTGCGGGGAAGGGGAGGGGTGGAGCGTGTGCGGCGCTCCACTGGCTTGGGAGAGAGCATCGGTTTTGTGCTTGGGGCGACGCTCTCAACCCTATCTACGCGGTTCGCCCAGATTTGGTTTTCTGGATCTTGACCTCTGGTCAATATTGGTAGTAATTGCTACAAAAGGCACGATTGGTCCCCAATTTGGGGCCCATTGGTGGTACCCGGGCGCCGCTGAACCGGCCTAGCCGTGATCCGCAACGGGGTTGCGGCTGCCGTTCCGGGAGGAGCGTGCCAGCGTACGCTGGGCGCGTACGCCGGCGGCAATCATGAGCCCCGTCACGCCGGCGGCGATTGCGAGCACCTCGATCGTCTCGAACTCTCGAATGTTGTCATGGACGATCGGGTCTTCAAGCAGCATCTCGACCGCCGTCCAGATGAGGATCGCGGCGCCGACGTAGACCAGGATCGGGAAGTTGGTCAGCATTCGGGCGACCAATCCACTCCCCAGGAGCAGGATCGGAATCGACAGCAGCAGGCCGAAGATCAGAAGCCCCAGATGGCCGTCCGACGCGGCACCGACCGCGAGGATGTTGTCGAGGCTCATGACGACATCGGCGAGCACGATCGTCTGGATCGCCTCCCGCAGCGATCCGGCTTCATGGATGTTGGCGTACTCGTCGTGCGGCTTCAGGAGTTTGTACGCGACGTAGAGCAGCAGGACACCGCCGACGGCCTGGATGTAGGGAATATCCAGGAGGAGGGCGGCCATCGCCGTGAACATGATCCGGAGGCCGACGGCGCCAGCGCCGCCCCAGACGATGGCCTTGCGCCGGTTTTCGGGCGAAAGCCGCCGCGCGGCCATCCCGATCACCACGGCGTTGTCGCCAGAGAGGATCAGGTCGAAAAGGATAATCGACACCAACGCTGTAACAGTATCGAGCACGTAGCCTGATGCTCCTTCGAGTTACGGGAGGGGAAGGCAGGCAACCCAGTCAGCTTCGTCCAGGTGACCTGTTCAGTGTACGCAATCTTGTCGCCGGAAGGCGGGGTAGCGCGTACGCATCATGTCCACCCTGCGCGATCGGCTAGGTGTCGTCCCGCCGATGAGGCGGATGGCGCTGATCCGATTGTGCCTTAGCATCGCGAGTATGAACGGCATTGGCGTGGCAGGGATGAACGGATGTATGGGTTCTACTGGTTGGTTTCGGGCACACTGGCGGGATGCGCGCGGCCAGGCCTGCGCTGGGATGGGCCGCGCTCCTTTGACGACGGCGACATCGACGCCGACCTGGCATCGTTGCGGGCCCAGGGGATCGGCGCCTTGCTCTCGCTAACGGAGACATCGCTGGAGGTCGAGGCGATGGGCCGCAGCGGTCTGAGCAGCCTGCACCTGCCTGTGCCTGACTTCCAGGCGCCGAGTCCCGACCAACTGCGCGAGTCCCTGGCCTTCATCGATCGGCACCGCTCCGAGGGAATCGGCGTGGCGGTCCACTGCCGGGCGGGGATGGGCCGCACCGGCACCGTGCTGGCCGCCTACCTGATCCGGGGCGGCACGACCCCGGACGAGGCGATCCAGACCGTCCGCGAGGTCTGCCCCCATGCGGTCGAGAGCAAGCCGCAGGTTGAGGCGCTCAAAGAGTTTGCGAAGCGGAGGGATTGGTTAGTGTAACTGGATCGGTCAGGGACGACGATGAAGGTCCATCATCTGGATCTTGAGACCGGGGACGCGAAGGAAATCGGAGTCCGCCGTAACCAAAGTGAGATTGCGCTCCAGTGCGGTGGCGGCGATGAGGGTGTCCATGTCTCCGATTGTGCCTGGACCGTATGGGGGGCGCAACTGCCGCCGGATTCCTGCATAGCGATCGAGGATTGGCACAGTTAGCCGATGCATGTGCACCCCTTCGAGCACGTCGTTGAGCGCGCTCTTGTGGTCGCGGAACGTCGGAAAGCTCAAGAAGTACTCAATCACTTCCCCGTAGACAATAATGCTGGTCGCTGCCTCACCGCGGGCAATCCAAGGCGAGAGCAAGCGTACGGCTTCCGGTCGTCCACGAAGATACGCAGCTAGCGGAGTCGTGTCGAAGAGATAGCGCCTCATTCATCTTCGTCCCAATCGAATTCTATGGGTGGGGTGGGGACGCTCGCGTGGCGAATGCGATCCAAGGCGTCAAGCATTTCATCGTAATCGAGGTCGCTCCAGGCGCCGGCGGCCGCTAAAGCACGCTCGATCCCCTCTCGGCCGGTATATGCGTCCGCGTCCTCTTCAGTGTAGAAGTGGCGCCAGCGCGTGGGATCGTCGCGGTCCGGGATGGAGATGATTGGTTCGTCGTCGAGCGCGGAGACCTCTGGATCGTCGGCGGATTCGACTGATCGGGTTTGGTGTGGACGGCGGAGGGCCATGCTGGTGCTCCTGACCGGGATGGAATATGACGTGATGGTACAACGGCAACAGGAACATCGTGTTGGATTGTTTCTCACCGATGCGCAGCACTAGCGCAGGCCAAACACCCACTCCCCACCAAGCATCGTGGCGACGGGGCGCACGTCTTTGAGGTCGGCGCTGGGGATCGTGAGCGGGTCCTGGGGAAGGACGACAAGGTCGGCCAGCTTGCCGGGGGTGATGGAGCCGCGGCGGGTCTCCTGGCCGGTGGCGTAGGCGCCGCCGAGGGTGTAAGAGCGGAGGGCTTCGAGGGGGGTGAGGCGTTCGGAGGGGCCGAGGGGGCGGCCGGTGACGGTCTCGCGCACAACGGCGGCGTGGATGCCGGTCCAGGGGTTGAAGTCGGTGATCGGGCTGTCGGATGAGCCGGCGAGGGGGATGCCGGCGTTGAGGTAGGTGCGCATCGGCATCATCCGGGCGGCGCGGGCTTCGCCGAGGGCGTTGACGAAGCCCTCGCCCAGGTTGGTGAGGAAGGGGGAGGAGACGAGCGCCGGGATCTGGTGCCTGGCCATCAATTCGAGGGTCTCGGGGGTGGGCAGGTAGGCGTGGTGGACCCTGTGCCGCAGTGAGGGACGCGGCGCGGCCTCCTGGGCGGCGGCGTAGGCGCGGACGACGACTTCCTGGGCCAAGCTGCCGCAGGTGTGGGTGTCCATCGACCAGCCGAGGTCGTGGACCCAGCGGATCAGGGCGGTGAGACGCTCCGGCTCGATCACCCAGGCACCGGTGTTGTCCGGCTCGCCTTCGTAGGGTTCGTGCATCTTGGCGGTGCGATCGCTGATGCCGCCGTCGGGCATCATCTTGACGCCTTCAAGGCGGAGCAGATCGTCGCCGAAGCCGCCCATGACGCCAGCCGAGGCCAGGCGGCGCTCGATTTGGTCGCCAGCGTCGGCGATGTCCTCGGAGCGCTTACCAAATCCCCAAGCGGCGAGCAGCATCTCGGTCCGAACGGTGAGCACACGCTCCTGGGCGGCGCGGTGGAAGGCGCGAATCTCGCGCGGGTAGAGGCCGGGCTCGGCGACGCCGGTCAGCCCAAGGGCGTTGTACGCCCTGCAGGCGGCGGCGATGGCGGCGACCTCGTCCTCCTCGGCCGGTTCGGGGACCGCATCGAGCATCAGGCTCTGGGCGCGGGCGTGGAAGAGGCCAGAGGGCTCGCCGTGCTCGTCGCGCTCGAACGACCCGCCGTACTCCTCATAGGCAGGCGGATCAGGGGTTTCCCGGGAGATCGCGGCGGCCTGGAGAGCGCGGGAGTTGGCGACGAGGCGGTTCCAGACCCGGTGGATCAACACGGGATGGTCGGGCGCGACCAGCATCGAGGTCGTGTCTGGTTGGGTGGCGCCGCTCCGCGAGCAGGCTTTCGTCCCAGCCCCGGCCGATGATCCAGGCGCCGGGCGGGGTCACGCGCGCCCGGGCGGCGATCCGCTCGGTGATCTCGGGGATCGAGCGGCAATCGTAGAGCTGGACCTGACCGAGGACGCGGCCGGTGGCGAGGAGGTGATTGTGGGCGTCGATCAGGCCGGGAATGACGGTGGCGCCATTGAGATCCTCGATCTCCGTGCCGGAGCCGGCCAGGGCGCGGATTTCAACGTCCGATCCAACAGCGGCAAAGCGGCCGTCTTTGACGGCAATGGCAGTCGCGGCAGGGTGGTCGAGATCCATGGTGTGAATGATGGTGTTGAAGAGGATGAGTTCCGGCGCGAGCGGGCGAATTGCCACGACGATACTCCCAGACTCAGATCCTCAGATGAAGAGCGAAGACAGCTCGATCACGACGTTTGGCAGAAACGCGGGAGAGACTGCTTCATTCCTGTGGAACGATTCGGCGTAGGAACCATCGGGCTGCTGGCGCCAGATCGTCAGCGTCTTCTCATAAGGGTGGATTCTCCAGATTTCGCGGTCGCCTCGGGCCTTGTACTGCGGGATCTTCTCGTCGACGTCGAAGGTGCCGGTCGATGGCGACCAGACTTCGACGACGAGTGGCAACGGTTGGTCATAGAAGTCGAGCGCCTGCGGGCGTGATTGGAGCGGGACGAAGAGTTCGGCCGGGATAACGGCGACGTCCGGGACAAAGTAGTTCCGCTCGTTCCGCTCGAGGCGTGCTCCGCCAATATGGACTCGGAACTGTGCTAGATCGAGCTGGTTGAGCAGGTCGCGACCAAGCAAGGCGCACGTGTCGTGGTGCTGAAACGTCATACCCGGCTTCACCCGAAGACGACCGTCGACAAGCTCCCACGTTCCGTTTGAATCTTCCGCGACGATTCGGCGATAGGTCTCCGCGGAGACGGCCATGGCGCGCTCCTTTTACTCCCGAGAGGAACTGGTTTCGAACGCAGCATGCAATACGGGGAATGGAACTGCAACCGATTATTCGATGGGCCAAGCATCAGGCATCCGTCGCGTACATCTCGGTCCAGGCGGGGCGGAATCCTACGGAGACGGCCAGGGCCTGGGACCGAATGTTTCCGGCGGCGGCGGCATAGTACGGAACGCGGCCCTGATCAAGGATCCAGCCAGCAACTGCAGCTACGATCGTCTTGCCGACACCCGATCCCTGTGCCTCAGGCAGGACATCGACGGCGATCTGCCAGAGGTCTTCGCTATCGGCGCGCACCGCCGCGACCCCGACAATGCCCTCGCCAGCGATGGCGATGGCGGCGGCCACGGTTGGGCGGCCCGGTCGTTCTGTGGAGGAGAGGGCATGGGGAAAGTCCGCTTGCTGGGGGATCGACCCGATGCTGTCTTCCAGGAGAATGTCGATAGCGACGCCACTTGGAGGAGCGGCCGGCATCAGGCGATCGGAGCTACAGAGGAAGGTCGGGTGGGGGCCGTGGATGACCTGGCCGTCCTGCCCCACAAAGTTCACGAGCCTGGCAACCACGCCGGCGGCGAAAATATCGTCTCGGGCGGCGTCCTTCAGCATCGCGCGTAGGGGTTCCTGACGATCGTCGCCACACAAGACGACCACGCCCCGGCCAAACGTTCCAATCGCCAGTGGCCGCACCGGGATTGGGAACCGGCGACGGCCGGCGCGCACGGCGGGCATGGAGAATGTCAGACCGTCCTCGACAAACGCCTGAGGATCGCAGGCATAATCCGCCGCAAGCACGCGACGGGCGCGAGCGATGGCGGCCGACCAAGTGATGGAGTCGTTCATCGCCGGGCAGGGTAGCATGTTCGCCGCCGCCCGGAGCTTCCTTGTCGATGCCCAAAATCGGGCGGTCCTATCCCTCATCCATTGGTAGCATTCAGGTCGATTGTGGAGGATCTACGTGAAGCAACTTCTCATGTTCCGGCCGAACCTGGAGAACATCCCGAGTACAGGGCCGATGCCCGCGGGATACGAGGTGCGGCGGTTTGGCCCAGATGACGATATTGAGGGTCTGGGTGAAACTCTGAATCTCGCCTTCGATCGGGAACTCGACTGGTCGCCTGAGCAGGTGCGGGAGCGGCTCACAGAAGCCCCGGATGTCCGCGCGATCTATGCCGTCTTCTGGCAGGGCAAGGCTGTGGCGACGACGTCCAGCCGATACATACCGGAAAAATACCCTGGCACCGGTGTCGTGCACTGGGTCGCGACACACCCGGATCACCTGCGCAAGGGGCTTGGCACGGTTTTGATGGAACGGGTGCTGCGCGATTTCGTCGAGAACGAAGATCGGGAGGCGCTGCTGGAGACGGACGATCACCGCCTCCCCGCCATCAAGCGTTACCTGGCGTTTGGTTTCCTTCCGCTCTACGAGAACGACGGTGAGGATTTGCGCCCCCGATGGTCGGCGGTCTTCCAAGCGATCGGATCCCGGGGATAGCCACTGGACCATCCACTGACGGCCAACTGCTAATGGTTCGAGCGGTCGTCGAGCGTGAGATTGGTGATCGTGTTGTCGCCGTAGTAGCGCATGAGTGCCCCGCCCGCCTCGGCGATGATCGGGGCGGCGGTCTGGCGCTGGCCCTCCTCGGGTGCGTAGACGGATAAGAAGGTGCCGCCGGCGCGGGCCTGCTCGATGTAGTCGTTGAGCACGTCGTGCTCCTCCGAGGGGAAGAGCGAGCCGACTTTCTGGAGGAGGCCCCGCTCCGCGACGTACTTATCGTGGTTGGCGGCCACCTCAGCTCCAGCCCATGTTCTCACCGCGTCCTCATCAAAGCCCGACTGCCGGAGTCCGGCCGCCGCCGACTCCGCCGCCGCGGCTTCGGCAAAGACCGAGACGATAAAGTGCTTGGGGTAAAAGACGCCAAAGAGCGATGCGCCCACGTTGGGATCGACTGAGTCTTCGGGGGACACGTTCGAGCCGGTGTCGGTCTCGGCCGCCGTAGGAGGCGCGGTCGGGTCCTCGATACGGGCGAGTCGCTGTTCGGTCTCGGTCTTGGGCTCCATGTAGTGCTCCATCGTGACGCCGCGGGGCGCTTGGCACCATGCGGCGCCCGGATCCAACCAGGCAGCCAATGCAAGGATTGATCCAGCCCCATGAGCGTGGCACGATCCCGCGCTACCCGGCATGTGCATCAGGGAATTGGAAGGGAGCAGGGAGTATGGGCGCGATCTTTGAGACGGAGCGTCTCATTCTGCGGGAGTGGAAGGTCGACGAGGCGGAGGCGGTGTTCGCGATCTACGGTGATCCCGAGGTTACCCGCTTTCTGGGATCGACCGGCGAGCCCGATCCGTCACTGGAGTACCGGCGCGACCGGATGCCGGCCATGATCGCCCGCTATGCCGACAATCCGGGCTATGGCATCTGGGCGATGGAGTTAAAGGAGGGTGGCGATGTTATCGGCGGGGCGGGGCTGGTAACGTTGGAGGAAGGACCCGACATCGAGATCGCCTATACCCTGCGCCGGGACGCCTGGGGGAAGGGGTATGCGACCGAGGTGGCGATCGGCACCATCGATTATGGATTCAAGGTGCTTGGCCTGGGCAAGCTCGTCGGCGTCGCCTATCCGGCGAACGTCCCATCCCACAAGGTGCTTCTCAAGGCGGGAATGCGCCACCTTGGGCTGCGCCCGGCGTACGGTCATGATCTGGAGTGGTTTGAAGTAGAGCGGGCGGAGTGGACGCCCTAGCGGCACATTGATCCCGCCCGAGGGTCATGTCACTCGCTCGTTTTGGGAGGGTCGTTCGGCGGAGACGGTCTGCGCTCTGCCGGGTGCCAGCCCTCCTGGCCGATCAGCGGGACGAACCGGACGGGGCCAAGGTCGTCGCGGCGCAGAGCGCCGTGATCGCTGGTCACGAGCAGGAGCCGTTGATCGCCGTCATGTGGGCCGACGGGCACGACCAGACGGCCGCCATCCGGGCTAAGCTGGGCGAGCAGCGGGGCGGGAAGATCGGGACCAGCGGCGGTGACGATCATCCGGTCGAATGGGGGAGCATCCGGCCAGCCGCGGGTCCCATCGCCGACCAGAATCTCGACGTTCACGATGCCGAGGTCGCGAAGGGTCGCCCGGGCGATCTCGGCCAGCTCGGCGTGGCGCTCGATCGAGCAGACTTCGGCCGCAAGATAGGCCAGGATTGCCGCCTGGTAGCCAGAGCCGGTGCCGATCTCCAATACCCTGTCATCAGGGCGCAGCCGCAGCGCCGAGGTCATCGCGGCAACGATGTACGGTTGGGAGATTGTCTGGCCGGCGTCGATCGGCAGGGCAACGTTTGCCCAGGCGAACTCGCGCAGATGGTCCGGCACGAACCGCTCACGCGGAACGGCCACGATCGCATCCAACACGCGCTCATCGTGGATACCGTCGCGGCGCAGTTCGGCGATCAGGGCCGCAATCTGATCCGCCCGAGCGGGTGCACGAGGATCGGGTACATCCGGTTCTTGTGCTTTCGCTCTCATCCACGGCATCCGCATCGTCCTGGCGTCTGGTCCTTCCCGGCGGTCATCGGCCCGTCGTCACCTCCAGTAGTCGCACGGGCCATTCCATCTGATGACGGCAACGGGCGGCGGGAAAACGTTCGCCAATGTATCTCAGGATGATCCGCAACAGGTAAGAGTGGCGTAATCTGTAGTAGGCACCGGTTAACCCTGCCGTCATTCCCTTGGTCAGAGGCCGGAACGAGGCGTGAATGACGCGGAATCGGGCGCACAGCTGAAAGAGGTACGCGGATGGCTGAGATGACAGATGCGTTCGCGGGTACACGGGACAGCGGACCCGGTTCCCTGCAAGGACGCCAGCGCGACCCCGGGCGGACCTTCGGGACACGGGCATTTAGCCGGTCCCAAGCGGCCGCGAGCGAGGCGGGCCTCCTGGCCGCGCTGGGGATGCTGGCGGTCCAACTGCTCTGGCGCTTGAACGGCGGCAATGTGCCGGCTCTCCCGGAGATCATCGTCGCCGCGATCGCACGCCTGACACCGCTCGAGTTTTTCGGGGCGGCGACCGAGAATTACGGAAGCCTGGCGAAGAAAAGCCTGTTTGTCGCGGTGCTGCTCGGCATCGTTGCAGTCGGGGCGGCCGGCGGCGGTTGGGCCGGACGCCTCAGCCGCGGGGCGGGATTTGGACGACGGCTCGTTGCAGGCGGGATCGTTGCCCTGACGCTCTTTTTGTTGACCAACCTGGTGATCCTGCCGATCGGGTACTACGGCATCTTCGCGGTCGATAGTAGCCGCACCGGTTCGATCCTGACCCAGCTTACCCTGACCTTTGCCCTGTACGCGGTCGCGTGGGCAGTATTCTCCGAGCTACTCGTCGGGCGCCGGGGAGAAGCTGCCTCCGGGGCCATCTCCCGGCGCCTGGTTGTCGGGAAAGGGTTGGGTGGCATCCTCACCCTGGTCATGACCGGGAGCGTCGGCGCGCTGGCGTGGCGGGTGATCAACCCAAGTGGGGACAATGTGGACGAGGCGGCGAGCGACGCGGCGGCGGAACAGATCGCCGCCAGCGCCCGCGGCGGCGGCGAGCCGGTCAACGCTGCGGCTGCCGCACAGGCGGAGGGGACGCCGGAAGCGGCCGCCGCACCGACACCGGATGTTGCTGCCACCTTTGCCGAACTGGACGCGAATGGGCACGTCTCGCCGGTGATCACCTCGGTCGCCGACTTCTATCATGTCTCCAAGAACATCGTTGATCCGGTGGTGGATCCCTCGGGGTGGTCGTTGACGATCGGGGGCATGGTCGACCGTGAGCAGACCTACACCCTCGACCAGCTCAACGCGCTGGCGACGACGAGGAAGATCACGACCCTGGGTTGCATCTCCAACACCCTGAACGGTGATCTGATCGGCACCGCCGAGTGGCAGGGAGTGCCCCTCGTGCAGCTCCTGGCGACGGCAGGCGTGCAGCCGGGCGTGGTCGACATCAAGTTCCATTGCGCCGACGACTATGAGGACTCGATTCCCCTGGAGCGGGCGTTCGATCCGGACTCGATGGTGGTCGTGGGCATGAACGGCGCGCCTCTCACCGACGACCATGGAGCCCCGGCTCGCCTGATCATCCCCGGGATCTACGGGATGAAGAACGTCAAATGGGTCGAGCGGATCGATCTGGTCGATGAGGATTTTCAGGGCTACTGGCAAACCCGCGGCTGGAGCGATCCGGCGCCGTTCCAGATCTGGGGCCGGATCGACTATCCCGACGGCGACCTTTCGCCCGGCCCGGTGGTGGCGGCCGGCATGGCCTCCGCTGGCGACCGGGGAATCTCTCGGGTCGAGGTCAGCATCGACGATGGCGAGACCTGGGCGGACGCGATGCTGGAGCCGGCGATCAACCCGCCCTTCACCTGGGTGCGCTGGGCCTTCCCGTTTGAGGCGGTCTCAGGCGATCATCGGATGAAGATCCGGGCGACCGACGGCGAGGGCACTGTCGCGCCAGAAGATGAGCGAGACCCGCTGCCAGATGGCGCGACTGGATGGCCTCGGCGGCGGTTTTACGTCACGGACTGAGGGATCTGCCGACTCCCTGACGATATACCCGATGATGCCATCCGATAGCCGACGTAGGGGCGGACCTGCGTGTCCGCCCGGTCCCCGGCACCCAAATACCGCATTGGGAACGGCGTTTCTCCATCCGTGACGCCGGGGTTGGCCGCCGGGCGGACCTGTGTGTCCGCCTCTACACAGGACACGCCATCGTCAATGGTCACGTTACGTGAGCGTGGTTCCCAGGCCGGGAACGACACAGGAACCGTCGTCGCAGCCGTCGGTGGGCGCGGCGGCCGCGATTAATTGGACGGCAGGCTTCGACTCGCTCCAGACGCGCTCCAGGACCTCGCTGAAGACCTCCGGCGGCTGAGCTCCGGCCACCGCGTAGCGCCGCTCGAAGACGAAGAACGGGACGCCCTGAAGGCCAAAGCCGATGCCTTCCTGACTGTCGGCGATGACATCGGCGGCGAACCGATCGGAGTCGAGTACCTCGGTGATCTCATCCTCGGGCAGGCCGATCTCCTTGCCAAGCTCCAGGAGGGAGTCGCGCCGGCCAACATGCTTGGCCTCGGAGAAGTACGCCTTGAAGAAGCGCTCCTCGGCGGCGTCCTGGAGGCCGTGCTCCTTGGCCAGATGGGTGAGGCGGTGGGCGTCGAATGAGTTGGTGACCTTCGTGTTCTCGAGGTCGTAGTGGAGGCCGACTTCGGCAGCGCGCTTCGAGACACTCGTCTGCATCTCGCGGGCCTGGTCGACGCTAACGCCGTATTTCTCGGCCAGCCGCTCGTTGCTGGTCAGGTCGCTTTCGACCGGGGCATCGGGCTGAAGCTGGAAGCTCTTCCAGGTGATCGTCACCTGATCGCGGTGCGGAAACTGCTCCAGGGCGCGCTCGAAGTTGCGCTTGCCGATGTAACAGAATGGGCAAAAGACATCCGACCAGATTTCTACCTGCATGATGGGTCCTCGTGAGTCCTTGGGCAGGGTCCGATCCTCGCCCGAATAGATATTCAATTATAAACGAGATCAGTCCTGGCCACTGCACAGCGCGACGGCAACCGCCGGCGTTGAGGGCGTTCGCGATCGTGGCGGATCAGAGAACAGCGGTTGCAATAGTAGCTTGTGCTACTTAATCCCGGCGATTCGGGGAACGCTTAAACTCGTTGCGACTTATGTCCCGTAGGGAGGGCCGCGCACGTTCCGGGCAACGCGCCGATCCGGCTGGCGTGGTTGGTTTATCTGTCGGTCCGCCCGCGTCGCTTCCTACGCGCCCTGGACAGCCAGGCAACCTAGTGGAGAAGTTGTGGTAGTGAAGTCCCCACTTCAACCAATCTAGCGGCGACGTCATGACCGTCGCGTGCACCCAGGCAGCGGACCGCCACTTTCCCGCAACGGTGCGGGTTTTCAAGGACGTTTCGCGTGGATTTCCCCTCGGCTAGACCACGTTGGAGGGCCGGATGGTGACCGATAGATCGCGGGGTGTATTGACTTGCGGACAACCTGAACGTACTGCCCGCGGGCACCCTCAGGCAGTCGTAGAAGCCCGTTCCAGAGGCCTTTGCACTGATGTCGAGCATCGGCGGTCCGGGGGAGCGCAGGGGCGCGAAGGCATCGAATGTCGCACAAACTCCGAGTGATTTGCTCCAGTTCGCGGATAAGAAAAATCGTGGGCTCCGAATCTCACACCGTAAATGTCATAACGTTCTAGAATCGGGGTAGCAATACGGAGCAAACCTACGGGCCGTCAGGACGAAGCGTCGCTTGTGCCCTGGCGGGACGGACGGAGCAACGGGTGCGATGAGGAACACGACGGCGACTGCAGTCGCCACCAGTCCGGCCCCGGCCGGGATGGGCAAAATGGAAGGCCATCTCGGGGTGGCCGTTACCGATTACGAGACCACCTACGATCGGTCGGAGCGCTCGCTCCCGGCCACGTGGGATCAGGATGGTGCGCTCGAGTACGTCGAATCCGACCTGATGGAATCCAACGGCGACAGTGCGATAGCGACCAAGCCAACCTTCGAGGTCGTACTGGAGCGATACCAGGCGGAGATCTTCCGCTACACGATGCAGCTCACACGCAATCCCGCCGACGCGGACGATCTGTACCAGGAAACGATGATGAAGGCTTTCCGGGCGTATGGTCGCCTGGACGATGACGCCAACGTTCGCGCCTGGATCTACCGGATTGCCACGAACACGTTCCTCAGTGACCGGCGCAAGCACGGTCGCGTGGACCTACTCGATGATGTCGCGGCGCAGGCCATTCCGGCCGCGCAGCCCGACCACGCCGCCGGGCTCGATGCCCGGGCGCTGCTGGAGGAGGTGGCCGTGTTTGTCGACCAGCTTCCGCCCAAGCAGCGGGTGGCATTAACGTTGCGTAAATACCATGAGCTCGGGTATTCCGAGATCGCGGATGCGCTGCGCTGCTCGGAAGCGGCGGCGCGCGCCAGTGTCCATGAGGCGTTGCGCAAGTTGCGCGACTGCTTTGGAGACCGGCTATGACCGGCAGCGTTCGTACACCACTGGGACGGCCGGCGGGCGGAAAGAGCCGGAGGTCGCGACGGAGACGGGGGCCGACCAGGGCGTTGAGCCCCGGAGGCGGGATCGGGATCGGGAATAGACCACCACCTGATCTCGCCTTCACCCCCTGACACCTCGCACTTCCACTTGATCCTTTCGACCCGCAGCCATTAGCCCCGAAGATAGGTACGACCATGAACGAGATTGATCCGGCAGTTGCCATGCACCAGCACACCACTCGCGCTCCACGGATGCGCTCCGTGCGTAACGCGTCCCTCTCCCCCTCGACTCCTCCTCTCGGCGACAAAAGCCTCTCCCACTCCTGGCGCCAGCCAACCCACCAGATCGACGCTCCGGACGTGAACACGACCGCTCGTTCAGTTCCGGTCAATATTGTGGCCGCCGCCGAGCAACCCGACGCCAACGCCTGCGACATTTGCTGCGACGCTATGCCAGCCCACGTCATCGGTGATCTGACTCCCCCCGAGAATGCCTGGCTCGTTACCCACACCGACACGTGCGGCCACTGCGCTTCGGTGCTCCACCGGTACGAAAAGGTCGACGCGATGCTCGACCGCCTCCAGGGCTTCCTCGATCCCATCCCCGCTCCCCCGCCGTTCATTATTCCGACCGCGACCAAGTTGCCAACGACTTCCACCCGTTCCCGCGTTGCGGCACGGGCGGTGCGCCGGACCGCGCACTTCGGGATGATGGAGAGTCCGGTGGGACCGCTGCGTATCGCGGTCAGTGATGTCGGCGTCGCCGAGATCAGTTACACCACCAGCGAGAGCGAGGACGAATTCCGCAAGCGCGTTCTTGCCCGCGGCTTCGATCTGGTCCCGGCAGATACGACTACGGGCGATATTGCGCCCGTGACCCAGCAACTGAATGAGTATTTTGGCGGGCAGCGCAAGCGGTTTGACCTGCCGATCGACTTTGGCGGCCTGACGCCGTTCACTCGCTCGGTCCTGGACGCGACCGCCAATGTGGGGTTCGGAGAACTGAAAACGTATGGGGATATTGCCGCCCAGATCGGGAGCCCCGGTGCCTCCCGGGCAGTGGGTAATGCCCTTGGGCGCAACCCGATTCCGGTGATCGTCCCGTGCCACCGGATCGTGATGTCTGATATGACCATTGGTGGCTATACCGGTGGCATTGCCATCAAGGAACGGCTGCTCTCCATCGAAGGTGTCCGCCCACGCGATTTGGGTTTGACCTAGGGGATTAATCGAACTCGATACATTCGGCTGCGTCGAACGCGCGCACGCCTTTGCGGCCACCGGTAGACCGGGGTCCAGGCGAGTAGTTTCCCGGTTTTTGGAGGGCGTCCACGGCCACAGTCGGTGGCGGATACATCTGACGCGGTAATCGCTTCGCCGGCATCTGATCCCGGTATGTTGAGCACCCTGTTCCATCAATGCTTTGAGTCCGGACCTGACGACTCTGGAATGCCTCCGCATTGCCTTCGTGGCAGAGTCGGCTCCCTTATCTCACCAGCAATATCTGATCGGACTTCTTCGACACGGCCGAGGACTCGGGCGACTGCTGTTTGCCGAATTGGTTACATCGCCCATGTCTCCAACACGACTTCGCTTGCCCATTCCCGCCGTTGTTGCTACCGTCCCGGTCGCATTTGCACCTGGATGATTGGAGGCAACGGAGAGCATGGCGACGAACGGGTCATGGGGTCAGTATCTCGATGAGCACGAAGCGGAAAATCTAGCGGCACTCGAAGATCTCTTGCGCATACCGAGTGTCAGCGCCCTGCCGGCGCACGCGCCAGACATCAACCAGGCGGCGGAATGGGTCGCGGCTCGCCTGACGGCGATCGGTGTTCCCGAAGTCGAGCTCCTGCCGACCGAAGGGGCGGGACCGGCCGTCTTTGGCCGGTGGCATGTGGCAGATGACAGGCCGACCGCGCTCATCTATGCCCACTACGATGTCCAGCCCGGTGACCCGTTCGACCTCTGGGAGACGCCGCCGTTCGAGCCAACGGTGCGCGACGGTGCGATCTACGCCCGCGGCGCCACCGACGACAAAGGCGGGTTGCTGGGCGCGGTGAACGGGATTGAGGCATACACCGAAGTCGGCCGGCGGGCCGCCGATCAACCTGATCTTCCTCTTCGAAGGGGAAGAGGAGATCGGCTCGCCGACGCTACCGAAGCTGGTGGCGGCGGAGAAGGACCGGCTCGCCTGCGACGTGATCTTCTCGGCCGACGGTGGCATGTACGGCCCGGACAACCTCTCCCTGTCGCTCTCCTCCAAGGGGATGGCGGCCTGCCAGATCGACCTGCGCACGGCAGGGACCGACCTGCACTCGGGACAATACGGCGCCACGGTGCCCAACGCGCCGCGCGCCCTGGCGAAGCTGCTCGCGACCCTGCACGACGACGAGAACCGCGTCGCCGTGGCCGGGTTCTACGACGCGGTCCGGCCGCTGACGGCGGCAGGAGCGCGAAGAGATCGCACGGACGCCCTTCGATGAGCAGGGCTACAAGGCGGATATCGGCGTGACGGAACTGGTCGGGGAGAGCGGGTTCACGCCACTGGAGCGGGCGGGGGCGCGGCCGACCCTGGATATCAACGGCATCTGGGGCGGCTTCCAGGGCGACGGGACCAAGACGGTGACGCCGTGCGAGGCGCACGCCAAGATCACCTGCCGCCTGGTCAAGAACCAGGAGCCGGGCGAGATCCTCGACCTGATCGAGAAGCACGTCGCCGCCAACACCCCGCCGGGCGCGACCGTGACGATCACCCGCTTCGGCGGCTCGGCTCGGCCGTTCGAGATTCCGCGCGACAACCCGTACCTGACCATCGCCGCCGAGGTTCTGAAGGAGATCGGTGGCAAGGAGCCGCTGTATACCCGCGAGGGCGGCACTCTGCCGATCGCCGAGGTCTTTCAGCGCGAACTCGGCGCGGACATGGTCTTCTTCGCCTGGGGCATGCCTGATTGCCGGGCTCATGCGCCCAACGAGGTCATGAAGCTAGAGCACTACCGCGCCCAGGCGAATGGCTACGCCTCCCTGCTCGAGAAGTTGGCGGAGACGCACGGTTGAACCGACGATGACCAGCGCTGCAGCGCATCGCGGCGACGAGGCCGATCACGGACATCGTCCAACCGGCCTCGATTCCGCCGATGGCATCATGATCCTTGTGGTGCTGATCTGGGCCAGCAATAACGTCATCGTCAAGTACGCGCTGGACGATATCGACCCTGTCGCCTATGTTCTCGTCCGCTTCATGGTGGTGGTGCTCCTGCTCTTCCCGTGGTTGCGGCTACGGGGTACGAGCCTGCGAGTCCGCCGAGCAGACGTACCGCTTATCATCTTGAGCGGTGTGATCGGGTTTGCACTCTTCAACCTGCTCTTCACCGTCGGGCTGGATGAGACGACTGCCTTCTCGGCGGCACTTCTGATCTCGATGGGGCCGGTATTCATCCTGATCCTGGCTGCGTTACTCGGAATCGAGCGCGTGCGCCCGGTCCAGTGGCTCGGTGTGCTGCTGGCGATGGTCGGAATCGGCGCATTTGTGTGGGACAAGCTCGCCCAAGACCTTCCGGCGATCGGCGATCTGCTCAGCCTCCTCTCGGCGATGGCATGGGCGGTCTACAGCTTGATGTCCCGCCGCCTCGCGGGACGCTACCCACCAGCGACGGCGACGGCCTGGACGGCGCTCGTCGGTGTCGCGGCGGTCACCCCGGTGGCGATCGGACCAGCGCTGGAGCAGGATTGGATCGGCATCGGCCTCAGCGGCTGGGGAGCAATCGTCTATTCCGCGGTGTTCTCGATGCTGATTGGATACACACTTTGGTCGTGGGCCATCGCCCGACGAGGAGTCGGGCGAACAGCGCCCTATCAATATCTGGTGCCGATCCTTACCGGCGTGATCTCGCTCCTGTTCCTGGATGAGCATTTCGGCGTGACCAAGATTTTCGGGGCGGTGCTGGTGCTTGGTGGTCTGATACTCGTGCGCAAGACGGGAAAAGCTCCGCGTCAGGTCACCAGCGACACCGCAACCTCGGATCAAACACGCCCAGGGCCTGCGGCCCGTGTTGCCAGCCAGCAGCCGTTCCTAGCCCATAAACTCTCCGTATCATTGACATGCCCACTCGCGCAGCGCTGCGCGTAACACCGGTGAGTGCCCAGGATCGGGACCAGATCGCTACGACAGCATCCCTAGCAATAGCCCTAAACCCGAGCGAGCGAGAAACGATGGACGATCAACCGACAATCGGCGATCTGCAGAGCCGAGCGCGCACCCACCTGGCGAACGATCGCACGTGCCTGGCCTGGTTACGCACCGCGATCAGCCTGATCGCGGTAGGATTGGCCTCGGCCCATTTCCTGGACGATGACCCGATCCCGGGCTTCCCGGTAACCACGATCTTGGCCGCAATCCTGGTGCTTGGCGGGGTGGCGCTGGCAGTGGTCGGGGGAAGGTTGTTCGTGCGCGCCAGGACGCAGATCGATCAAGGCACCTACCTGGCGGAGTCGCCGGGCATCCCGATCGCCGTGGCCGTCGTCGTTGTCGCTGGCGTGGGCTGCTTCGTTATGGTGATTCTGCTCTCCTACCGAGGCTGAGGCTCCATCGCCATGCCGACAGCGCTCGTCGCTCCGCTAGGCGGTGAGCCTGCTCACACTCGCGCCGCCCGGCGTCACCAACAAGCTGTGCAGTGCGGATCGCGTTGCGGGCGCCAACATTGGGTCGTTTTCCAGTACGGTCTGGAGGCAATCCAGATCAGTAACCTCATCGACATCGAACGTCGCGGGCAGTTCCGCCAACCGGAGACCCTGTCCTTCTCGACCTAGCGCAGACGGCGTCAGCGGCGCTTGTGGTGCTCATCGGTACTCCGGTCAAGACATCGTGAAGTCCGCGCTGGCCGACAAGGAAGTAGCCACCATCGTGGACGCGGCCCAGAACAACGTCATGCGAAGCCAGGGTGGCGAAGGCGTGTTCGATCGTGGCGACCGTCATCTGAGGCGAATCGGACGCGGTCAGGACGACCCTGTCGTAGCCGGCCTCGTGGCCCCAGCGGAGCAACCGCTGCTGGCGCACATCCCAGC
The DNA here is from genome assembly GCA_963849635.1 of uncultured Chloroflexia bacterium. Lineage (GTDB taxonomy): Bacteria > Chloroflexota > Chloroflexia > Thermomicrobiales > UBA6265 > CAVRUD01. The sequence goes on from CAWKIA010000033.1 coordinate 36,161, forward strand.
CTTCTCCCTCCTGCGCGACGAAGCGGACCGCGCCGTCGCAGCAGGCCGCCAGGGGCGTGAGACCGGCGAGGATGCCGGGGAAATCGCAACCGGAGGGCGTGAAGGCCCATGCAAGATCGAAGCGCCCTGATGACGCTGCCGGGATAAACCTGTTGGCAAGGTCGGTGAGGAAGGCCCGGTAGAGGTCCGCCGCCTGCTCCATTCCGATGGCACGGCCAAGACGGGTCTTGGTGAAACCCGGCAGCGGCTGGCGAGCGGCGATGATGAGGAGACTCGATCGCCGGCGGTCATCGGTCATGGGTGCGCCTCCGTCATGCCCTGCCGGGGCACGGCTGGTTCGAGCGTCAGATTGGATGCCCTGGGGCTGGGGGCGGCGGTGGCCATGGTCGAGATGGGCCAGCCGGCGAGCTTGCGCGCGAGGGCCGGGATGAGGAGGGCGGCGCACAGCACCAGCAGAAGGGCGAGGTCGACCGTTGTCTGGTACTTCTGGATGGGATAGAACCGGATCGGGATCTCATTGCGGAGATAGACGGTCCACAGGTGTAGGCCGATCACCGGCGTCAGCCAGGTGAGCGCCAGCCAGAGATTGGTTCCCGGCCGCAGGGCCCGGCCGGCAAAGGCGGCGAAGAGGACGAAGAGGAAGACAAGGGTCTGCCGGTGGGTGTGGTAGGAGGTCAGGAGGGCGGCCAGGATCGCCACGCTCATGGCCAGATCCGGCGAGCCTCCGGCCTTAGGGCGCGGCCAGCCGAGACGATCGCAAGGACGGCGATGGGGATGGCCACCAGCCAGACCAGGCGGAGCAGGGCGTTGTCGCTCATGTCCAGGTCCATGCGCATGACCATGCCGCGAATGTTGAACATGGCCCACTCGGTGACCGTGTCCGTGCCTTCGAACTTGCCGAAGTACTCGGCCATGTCGCGGTAACGCTCGACGCCCTTGACGCCGACCATCGCGACCGATGCCAGTGCCAGTGCCCCGCTGGTTGCGGCCATCCCGAGCGCGGCCCGGCGCCGTCCCCAGAGGAGCGCCAGGAACGGCACGATCGCGTACTGCGGGATCAGCGCCAGGGTTCCCATGAGCGCCCCGGCGACGAACTCGTCGCGCCGCGACGTAGCTCGTACGAGCAAGCTCACCCCGGCGGCGAAGGGGAGGAGCAGGAAGGCGTCCACCTGGCCCCACCAGAGGAGATGCCACAGCGGCTCGTAGGAGATGAGGATCACGGTGGTCGCCAGGGGGACGGCGGGCGTCAGGGTTCTGCCGAGGATGTAGGCGGCGATCCCGGCGGAGATCAACGAGAGCGTCACCCAGACCCAGTAAGCGACCCGGAGCCGGAGGGCAGCCAGCGGGGCCGTCATCAGGCTCAATACCGGTGGGTGAGGGAGGGGATTGAACCACTTCCAACCGGAATGCTCGCGGCGCTGAATGGCTCGCTGGGTCCGCTTCTGGGTGTCGATATCGCCCAGGTGGGAGTAATCGGCGTTCCAGGCGATAGTGGCTCCGGTGTAGTACCCACCGAAGTCCGCCCCGGGGGAATACGAGGCGCTGTACGCAGGAATCGAGACCGGACCGATCAAGCGGTCCAGCGGGTAGGCGACCGTCAACAGCGCGATGACCGCGTAGATCCGCCAGATCGCGATCATCGTGGGCCGGACCCACTCGCCGGGGAATTCGCGCCAGGGCATCACGATCCGCTGGACTCGGACCAGCGCCCGGGCGATCAGATCACCACTCTGCTTGCTGGTGGGGGCAGTATTTGCGGCGATGTCATTGGCGCTCATCCCCAGCGGCACCTGACGATCGCGCCCGTGATCCGCCAGCCAGCCCGGATCGAGGCCCGCAGATTGCCGCTGACCTTCGAGGTTCCGCCAGCACGCTTGCGGTATGAAACGGGAACCTCGCGCACCCGGAGCCCGGAGCGAGTCGCCCGGGCGATCATCTCGACCGACCAGCCATAGGTCATCTCGCGCATGCCGAACCCGAGCACCTCTTCCCGGCGGATGACCCGAAAGGGGCCGATATCGGTGACGCGGACGCCATAGAGCAGGCGGAGAAGACGGGCCGCGACCCAGTTCCCGGCCCGTTGCTGGGGCAGGAGCGACCCCGGCTCGAAGTCACCCAGGGTGCGAGAGCCGATCACGAGATCGGCCTGACCATCGAGCAATGGCGCCAGGATGAGCGGCAATTCGGCCGGCTGGTCGCTGCGATCACCGTCCATCAGGACGATCAGATCGGCGCCAGTGGCCGCCTCTACTCCGCTAAGGCAGGCCCGGCCGTATCCACGCCGCGGCTCGGTGACTACCACGGCCCCGGCCGCCCGCGCCCGCTCCGCGGTCCGGTCGGTGGAGCCGTTATCGACGACGTAGATCGCGTTCAACTCGGCGCCGAGCAGGGGATCTTGGGCGGCAGCAAACACCTCGGCGACCAGGTCGGCGATGGCATCCTCTTCGTTCAAGGCGGGGATGACGACGGCGAACGTGGGAGGGCGGCACGTCGGGAGACTTTTCGATGGTGGAGCGCCGTGTTGGTAACGCCGTCCAGGTGACGCCCGGGGCTAAAGACCCCGGGCTGAGCAAGATAACCCGGCTGAAGCCGGCTGCCCCCGTCTCGAGTCGGAGAATCGATCTGATTCCGGCGTTGTAGCCCCCTTAGGGGGGTGATCTGGTAGCCCGGGTCTTTAGCCCCGGGCGTGGCCACGACGCGCTGGTATCTCCCCCGGGCGAGGCGCGCCGCGTGTCCCACGCTCGCCCCAGGGCAACAGCACGGGAGGTCCCGACCCTTGCTCACTCATGCCGGCACCTCCGCCGAGCCGCCGATCGCTTGACGATCTGCCTTGCCCGGAGTCGACGCTCGGCGGCGCTGAAGTACTCGGCGACGCTGCCCTGGGTGGCGATCCAGGCCAGATAGCGATCGATTCCCGTCTCAAGATCGACCCGAGGCGCGTAGCCCAGGGCCGCGATCCGGGAGATGTCCGAGATCAGGGCGCGCATCTCGCCCGGGCGGAACTCGCCCGGGATCTCCGGTTCAATGTCCTTGCCCAGGCGATCGGCCAGCAGACGGGCCAGATTGCCGATCTCGGCCGCGTGGCCGGTGCCGACATTGAAGATGCCGCCGTCGGCCCGGGGATCAGTGGCCACCAGCAGGTTTGCCCGGGCAACGTCCTCGACGTAGACGAGGTCCCGCATCTGGCGGCCGTCCTCGTAGACCACCGGCGGCAGATCGTTCAGAAGCCGGGTGCAGAAGATGGCGATCACGCCGGTGTACGGGTTGAATAGCGATTGGCGCGGTCCGAAGGTGCAGGAGTAGCGCAGGGCGACGACCGGGACTCCGGTCGCCCGGCCCCAGGCGATGAGCAGTCGCTCCTGGTCGGCCTTGGTGATGGCGTAGACGTTCTCGCCGCCCATCGGGGCGGACTCGTCGGTGGGGACAGGGTCGGCGGCGCTGCCGCACTGCGGGCAGCGCACCGCGAACTCGCCGGCGGCAAGCTGGGCGATCGGCCGGGTCTGGCCATAGAAGTGGCCGTGGATCGGGCAGCGGTAGGCGCCCTCGTTGTAGACCGCCTGGGACGAGGCCATCACGACCTTGCGGACCGGCAGATTGCGGTCGCGGATCGTCTCCAGCATCAGGGCGGTGCCGTAGGAGTTGACGTGCACGAACTTGGCGATCTCGGGCATGTAGCCGCCGTAGGCCGCCTCGTGGAAAACGATGTCGATGCCGTCCAGGGCGCGCTCCCAGGCCGAGCGGTCACGCACGTCGCCCTTGAGAAACTCGACCTCGTCGCCAACCCACGATGGCTTTCCATGGCGATGCGTCTGGGGCTCCAGGCTATCGAGAACTCGGACCGACCAGCCTTCGGCCTGGCAGGCGTCGGCGATGTGCGAGCCGATAAGGCCCGCTCCGCCGGTGACCAGTGCGCGAACATTGCGCCGCTTTGCGTGGCCGTTCATGAGGCCACCTGGGCGACAACGAACGGCGTCTGTGCCGCTGATGGAATCAGCCCATCCAATGCCTGGGCCAGGTCAGCAATAAGGTCGTCAGCGCCTTCAAGCCCAATCGACAATCGGATCGTTGCCGAACCTGACCTGGGCGCTCCACCTCCCGGTAGGCCCTGGCGATGGAGCGTGATCGGCGGATAGGAGACGGTCGTCGTCGGCCCGCCGAGGCTGGGGGCGTAGGCGATCAGGTCCAGATGTTTGATCAGTTCGCTCACTGCGGCCGGGCCGCCTTCCAGCGCCACCAGCATCACGCCCCCGGCGCCGTTTGGCAGCATCGCGGCGGCAAGGTCAGCCTGCCTGTACGACGCCAACGCCGGGTAGCGAACAACACTGACGGCCTGATGCCCTTCCAGGAAGGTGGCGACATTGGTCGCGGTTCTCGAAATCCAATCCATCCGTGGCGCGAGCGTCTTGATGCCGCGGACCGCGAGCCAGGCGGCAAATGGATTGAGCGTCGGACCGTAGAGATACCCGGTGTAGCGCAAGCGGGCGATCAGGTCATCGCGCCCGCAGACGATCCCGGCCGTCAGATCGTGGTGGCCACCCAGAAACTTCGTCACGCTGTGGATGACCAGATCGGCGCCATGCTCCAGCGGCCGGCAGAGCAGCGGAGTCGCCAGCGTGTTGTCGACGCTGAGCAGACAACCGTGTGCCTTGGCAAGCTTGCCAAGGCCGGTGAGGTCGCTCAGGGTGAGGCTGGGATTGACGATCGACTCGGCGTGGATCAGGCGGGTGGCGGGGCTGAGCTTCCGGGCAACGTCCGCCGGATCGCCCATATCGGCGAACACCGTGCGAATCCCGTATCGTCCAAGCTCGTCGACCAGAAGCGTTTCCGTATCGCAATAGGCGTTCGGGGCGATGATGATCTCGTCACCGGCGCGGAGGAATGACAGAAAGACGAGCGCCAACGCGGCCATCCCCGACGAGGTCGCGTGCGCGCCATCTGCTCCCTCCAGGTCGGCAACTGCGCGCTCGAGTGAAGCGGCATTCGCCATCCCATCGCGGGAATAGTTGCCGAGGGACGGATCGGCCAGGCGGCGGTCGTCCAGGTGGGACGGGTCAGCGAACCCGTAAACGGCGGCAGGGTGAATAGCTTCGGCCATGGGCCAGATCGGTCGACCGGGGCGTTCACCGGCGCGGACGGTCCGCGTCGCAACGGACCGTCCCGATGGAGGGTGTTGGTGACGATTCGGGTCAGGTCGGGGACTTTGCACGCTTCCTGCGCGGATTACATGATGTGCTCGCCCTGTCACCAGCCCTCCCCTTCTCGACGCCATGCGAATACTCCTCATGCGTGAGCCGCAGTTCTCGCGCATCCCCTCCCCTGGGATGCGCGACAACGACCAGCATGCGAGCTACTACGCACGACCTCCTGACATGGATGACGAAACCATGACGCGCGGGCGACACATCTCACCGAAACCGGGCATCATTGCCGGGTTCATGAAGGGAGGGATAACGGACCATGGGATTCGCGATTCCCGTCAAGCCAGGCACGAAGGTCGACCTGGCGAAAATCGAAGCCAAGCAGGATGGCAACCTGACCAAGGACGAAGGGGCTGAGGCCCTGAAGAGCCTGACGGCTGAACTTGCCGAGTTGCAGGAACTCCTCTATGCCGCCGGTGAGCGGGCACTCTTGGTCTTTTTGCAGGGAATGGACACGAGCGGCAAAGACGGGACAGTGCGGGATGTCTTTGCCGATGCCAGCCCGATCGGCGTCCAGGCGGTTGGGTTTAAAGCGCCGACCGCGGATGAGCTGGCCCACGATTTTCTGTGGCGGGTCCATAAGCAGGTGCCGGCCAAGGGCATGATTGCGGTCTTCAACCGCTCCCACTATGAGGACGTGCTTGTCGTGCGTGTCCGGGAACTCGTTCCCGAGTCAGTCTGGCGACCGCGCTACGAGCAGATCAACAACTTCGAGGCCCTGCTGACGGAGAGCAAGACCATCGTGGTGAAGTTCTTTCTGCACATCAGCAAGGAGGAGCAGGAGGAACGGTTGCGCGCCCGCGAGGCGGACGTCACCAAAGCCTGGAAACTCTCAGCCGGGGACTGGGAGGAGCGCGCCTACTGGGACGCCTACCAGGGGGCCTACGCCGAGGCGCTGTCGCGATGCAGCACCAAGGCGGCGCCGTGGCATATCGTCCCCGCCGACCGGAAATGGTTCCGCAACATCGCGGTCGCGGAGACGCTGGTCGAGACCCTCCGCCCGTTCCGGGACGAATGGCTGTCGGACCTCGGAGCGCGCGGGAAAGAGGAACTTGCAAAGATCAAGGCACTGCGAGGGGAACAGTAGGAGTAGTGGGGCGACGCTGACTGGCGCGGCCCCTGGCAACCCCAGGGGTCGCGCCAGTCAGCGTCCGGGCACGGGTTTAGCGCTCAACCCCCAGTTCGGAGGCAAGCGTGTCTTCGACTTCGTTTTCGTTCGGGTAGCGTTCGAGAGCTTTCTTGGAGAAGATCAGCTTCTCATCAAGGGAAACTTCGAGCACCCCACCGGATGAGGGGACAAGGGTCACTCCGCCGGGGAGCTCTTCATGGAAATCGTGGAGGATGGTCTCCGCCAAACTGGCGGCACGGGCGAGGTAGCCTCAGCCGGTGCAGTACTGGATCGATACGGCCCGGCTTGCGGTCTTGTCGGACACAACAACTCCTCCCTGATAAGTCGCGCGACAGATATCAGCCACCACAGAATCGGCAGCGGCTGACATAGTATCTCGCACGTTCCGCGCCCGCGGGGCCGGTACAATTCAGTCTCTGCGCGAGCGATCGCTATTGGAACCCACCAGGAATCACCATTTCATGCACATGATTGATCTTCGGCCAAACGCAGACCGGGAAGAATGGGCAATTGGAATCGAGCCCGATGGCATCAATGGACTGATACAGGCTCGTATCGACGGGAAACTCTCCCGCCGCGAACTGATCAAGCGCGCCACGAAGCTTGGTTTTTCGACCGCGGTCATCGGAATCATGCTCCACGCTACCTCTGATCGAGCGTTTGGCGCTCCCCGTCCAAGTTCCATGCACGTGAGCACGTATCAGGGCAGCGTTACTCCCGCGACTCAGCCCACCGCACCGCCAGGATCAGCCGTATCTGGAGGAACGCTCGTTATCGGGGCAACAGACGAGCCCACGACGCTCAATCCGTGGCAATCGAATCAGCGCATCACGAGGGATCTCTCTTCGGGCATCTTCGAATCTCTGCTGGCATACGACAGCACCCAACAACTTCAGCCCGCCCTCGCCGAGTCGTTCTCCGTTTCCGACGACGGCTTGACCTACACCTTCGCCCTGCGCAAGGGCGTCAAGTGGCACGATGGGGCCGACTTTACCGCCCAGGACTTCATCGACTCCTGGACGATGAACATGAACCCGGACTTCGCCTCCTACGACCAGCAGGGCTGGGACAAGATCGTCGAGCCCCGGGCCGAAGGTTCGAACGTCATCGTCGTGACGAGTGAGCCCTTCGCTCCGTTCATCTCCTACGTCGGCGGTACCCATGTCCTCTGCCCGTCCAGCGCTATGGCGGCCGGTCCGCTGGCCTTCAAAGATCAGTTCGGCCAAAGCCCGATCGGCACCGGACCGATGAAGTTCGTCGAGTGGGCCCAGGGCGAACAGATTGTGCTGGAACGCAACCCCGACTACTGGGGCGGCGCGCCAAGCCTGGAGCAGGTCATCGTTCGCTTCCTGCCAGACGACAACACCCAACTCGCCCAACTACGCTCAGGCGAGATCCAGATGGCCGGCGGCGCCAGTGCTCTCGGCCCGACTCGCGTCGACGAAGCACTCGACATCGAGAACATCATCGTCCTGGAGCACCAGTCGCTGGGCTGGGCCCACCTCGATCTGAAAAACATTGGCTTCCTGCGAGAAACGCCGGTCCGCCAGGCGCTGGACTTCGCCACGCCGACCCAGCAGATCATCGACGAGGTGTTGAGGGGCCGTGCTGTCCGGGCAATCACCGACATCGCCCCGGGAACTCCGTACTTCAACGACCAGATCCAACCGCGCCCATACGACCAGGATCAGGCCCGCGCGCTTTTGGCCGAGGCGGGGTTCATCGATAACAACGGCGTTCTCGAGCGCGACGGGGAGCAACTCGCTATCGAAGCTCTGGGCCATTGCTGGGTCGAGCCTGACCGAGCAGATCGTCGAGATCATCGCCCAGAGTTGGACCGAGATCGGCGTCAAGACGGAAACGTTCTTCGGGGATCGCGCCACCATTTGGGGGCCGGAAGGCTATCAGTTCACTGAAAAGATGACTTCTTGCCTGTACACCTGGTTTAATTCTAATGACCCAGACAACCAGTATTTCTGGCATTCGAAGTTCATTCCAACGAGCCCCAGTGGTTCGGGCGGCAACCTCCCGGCGTATTTCTTCCCATACTCATTCCAGACAGAGATAGACGAACTCACGCAACTTGCCGCGGCCGAGTTCGACAATGATCTTCGCCGGGATCTCTATTTTCAGATCCAGGAGTTGCTCCATCGCGAAGTCCCGGTGATCTTTCTTTATTGGGGTACGGACTTCCCCACGATCACCCAGAAGCTCGGCGGTTTCTGGCCCAGCGCGTTCAACCGCCTGCTGTGGAACGTGAAGGACTGGTATTTGGTGGAGTAGCACCCAAACTGCCAACGCAGTAAACCTGTGAAGCGCCTCCTCTCCAATAGGAGAGGGGGCGCTTCGTCTCGGGAACCACCGTCGCTTTCGCGAAGAAATACTGCGGCACCGTGATTGCGTCCGGCAGGAGCAGTGCCTTTGCAGGAAGTATTCGAAAGGATCAGCCCATGCGCACCAGACTCTTCTCAACCGATACCGGCTCCCCTCTTCGCCATCGTCGTTGGCGTCGCCCTCGATCGGAATGCTGGGCGGACGGGCGACCTCGCACATTGTGTCCGCCCAGGTCCAGGTGGACGGTCAGACGTTCGAACTCGCGGCCCGCCTCTGCCCGGATGGGTACGAGGACGCTGCGTACGCGGAAGACTGTGTCGATCCGATCGCGGGATTCGCGTTCGACGTGGCCGGTCCGGTCAACACCGATGCGACGACCGGCGACGACGGCAGGGTCGACATCGGCGCGGCGCAGCCCGGAACCTATTTTGTTGAAGCGCTGGACTTCGACCCCGATGTCGGATTCGTCGTGCTCTGCGAACGAGCCATCGGCGAATTCATGCGTTCCGGTCGATCTTGAGTACTCCGACGCCGGGTTCGAGGTCGATCTGGAGGCGGAGTTGGCCCGGGAGATCCCCGGCGCGCTTGATCCTCAGGACGGCGTCATCTGCACCTGGTACTCCATCCCTGGTGTGCCGGCCGCCGATCCCGACGACCGGGCCGGCATCGTGCAGGTCATGGGCGTCGGTTGCCCTGATTCGGACGAAGCGGCAGCGATCGTCACGATCGAACCGGGCGCAGATGCCACCGGGTTAGAGACGCTGCTGGCCGATTGCGACCCGGTGGCCGTCACCGTCACGCTCGTGAACACCGACACGCAGGAGGAGACGCAGGTCGAAACCGCAGGGGGACGATACCGCGTTCACGTCCACGCACGTCGAATCCGGCAGTCTATACGGCGACCCAGGCAGAATCCGACCCAAGTGCGGAGTTCAGACGTTGACCCCGGTGAAGCGACGCTCTTGATCGCCGCAACGGTCCCAGCGGAACTGCAGGCCACGCTGCGCCCTGGGCCGACGGCTGAGCCGGCACCGACGGCCACAACGGAGCCGACGGTTGAACCGGCACCGACGGCCACAACGGCGCCCCTGGCCGCCATCCAGTTCGGACCAGGCGATTGGCAGGACGCGTTCCCGAACATCAATACCGGCGTCTACGACCGCGCCGCCGTGGCGGTCTACGGCCGACTCAGCCCGTTCCCGACCGCGTCGCTCCGCTTCGATCTACCCAGCGCTCCGACGGCGGGGGCAACGCTGACTATCGAAGGGCTGGCCGACGAACTCGGACCGGCCCAGATCACAATCTCGGTCAACGGCGTCGAGGTCTATCGCGGCGACAGCGGCTTCGCGACCTGGGACCCGAATGCCGCGACGCCGGCCTGGACGCCGGTCGCCTTTGCGATCCCTGCCGGGGTGCTCCAAGCGGGCGCCAATGAGATCACCGTCGCCAACCTGGCCGAATCCGCCGCGTTCGGCCTCCCGCCGTATGTGCTCCTGAGCACGGCGACCCTAACCTTCGACGCTTAGAGACCGCTTCCCACTTCATCCACCTCAGACTCGACCATTCGGTGCTACCCTTCGGCATTCTAAAAATCGAAGGGTCAAAACGGACCGGGGTGGCTACGCTCCGGGAAGCTGATGAGCGGGAGGAGTGCGGGGGATGATCGATCTCACCGGAGTTGGGCGCGCTGAACGGCTGCGGGCAAACAAGGAACCTCGATCCGCGAACGATCTCATCCAGGCCCGCATCGATGGTCGACTGACGCGTCGATAGCTCATCAGGCGAGCGACTACCCTCGGCTTCGCGGCTCCGGTCATCGCGACCATGCTGCACTGCACATCCGATGACGCCTTTGGCGCGCCCAATCCTGCCCGGATGTCTCGTAGGGTTCGGGCCTAGGACGGGGCGACCATCCCGGCCGATGCCCCGACCGCGCCAACCGGCACGCCGATCGAGGGCGGCATCGTCGTGGCGGGGACGACCCGGGAACCCGATACACTCCACCCCTGGCTGACCCAATTGGTCACCACGGACGATGTCTTCACTGCCGTCCTCGAAGGCCTCTTTGGCTACGACAGCACCCAGACTCTTCAGCCGCTGTTAGCGACCGGGTTCGAGGTCTCCGACGATGGGCTGACCTACACGTTCGCCCTCCGCCAAGGCGTCACCTGGCATACCGGCGATCCGTTCACCGCCCAGGACTTCGTCGATTCCTGGAACATGCGCTTGAATCCGGACTTCGGTGCATTCAGCATCGAGGGCTGGGAATCGATCAGCGAAGTCGCAATCGTCGATCCTGGACAGATCGTCGTGACCCTGACCGAGGTCCTCGCCTCGTTCTTGTCGTACGTTGGCATTGGGGTCATCTGCCCCGCGGCCGCCATCGCCGCCGGCGTACAGCCATTCAAGGAGTCGTTCAGCCGAGAGCCGTACGGTACCGGCCCGTTCCGATTTGTCGAGTGGAAGCCAGGTGAGCAGATCACCCTGGAACGCAACGACAGTTACTGGGGCGAGCCCGCCATCCTCGAAGGAATCGTCTATCGGTTCCTCCCGGATGACAGCACCCAACTGGTCCAGCTTCGTACCGGCGAACTGATGCTGGCCGGCAGCTCCGGCGGCATCGAAGCGAATCGCGTCGATGACGCCCTGGAGATCGATGGGATCCAGCTTCTCGAATATTCCAGCCAGTCGTGGCAGCACCTCGACTTGAAGAACATCGGCTTCCTCCTGGAAACGCCGGTCCGCCAGGCGCTCGACTTCGCGACTCCGTCGCAACTGATCATCGACCAACTGCTCAAGGGTCGGGCCTTCCCAAGCATCGCCGACCAGGCTCCCGGCACATGGGCACACAATCCGAACATCCAGCCGCGCCCCTACGACCTGGACCAAGCGAAGGCGCTCCTGGACGCAGCCGGATTGGTGCCGAACGACGACGGTGTCCGAGAACGGGACGGTGTTCCGTTTGAGATCGAGCTGTGGTGGATTGCCGGGCAATCCCAGGACGAGCAGATCTCCCAGGTCATCGCCCAATCCTGGAACAGCATCGGCGTCAAGACCGACGTGTTTTCCCAAGATATCTCCACGATCTGGGGACCAGAGGGTTACCAGTTCAACGAGAAGGTGACCGCGGCGCTCTACACCTGGAGCAACGGTCAGGACCCGGACGACAAGTACTACTGGCATTCCGAAGCCATCCCGACGACCCCGACCGGAACCGGCGGCAATCTCGTAGCCTATTACTTTCCCTTCAACTTCCAGGCCGAGATCGACGATCTGACGGAGCGGGGTCGGATCGAGACCGATCAAGAAGCCCGGAAGGCGATCTACTGGCAAGTCCAGGAACTCCTCCACGAAGAGGTTCCCTGCATCTTCATCTACTGGCCGAAGGAGTTCTCGGCCGTCACGAGCAAGCTTGGAGGATTCTGGCCAAGCTCTTTCAACAGCCTGATGTGGAATGCGGCCACCTGGTATATGACGGAGTAGCTCAGCGCACGCCGGATGCCGTAGGAGTGGCACATGGTTCGATTCACGGTGCGACGGCTTCTCGGAGCGATCCCGCTGCTGTTCGGCGTAGCGATCCTGTCGTTCATCTTCATGGAGATCGCGCCCGGAGGGCCAGACACGCTGTTCGCTCGAAACGGGCGGATGAGCCAGGCGCAACTGGACGCCATTCGCCATAACCTCGGCCTGGACGAACCGATGCTGGTCCGGCTCGGAATCTGGCTGCGGAATCTCCTTCAGGGAGATTTGGGCACCAGCTACTCCGAGTTCCGCCCGGTCTCCGACGTGATCCGCGAGGTGTTGCCCAACACGTTCCTGCTGATGGGCGTCGGGATGCTGATCTCCCTGACCGCCGCCCTGCTCTTCGGGGTGTTGGCGGCGCGTAAGCAGTACGGGTTCGTCGACAACACCTCCAGCTTCATCTCGTACTTCGGCCTGGCGATGCCGGTCTTCTGGTTCGGCCTGATGCTGCAGATGCTGTTCGCGGTGAAACTGGGCTGGCTCCCCTCCGCCGGGAAGTCGGATGCGATCAACGGGGGTGGCTTCGTCGACACGGTGCAGCACATGCTGATGCCGGCCTTCACCATCGCGATCGGCAGCATCGCCGGCTGGAGCCGCTACGTCCGCGCCTCCGTCCTGGAACAACTCAACCAGGACCACGTTCGCACCGCCCGGGCAAAGGGGCTCTCGGAGCGCCGGGTGCTGAGCGGGCACGTCGTTCGCAACGCCCTGATTCCGTTCGTCACGATTGCCGGAATCGACGTGCCCCTGTACCTCACCGGCGCCGTCATCACCGAGACCGTGTTCGCCTGGCCCGGGATGGGTCGGCTCTTCTTCGAGTCGTTGACCAAGCGCGACTACCCGGTGCTGATGGGTATTCTGATGCTCGGCGCGGTCCTGATCGTGATCGGCAACCTGATCGCCGACCTCGTCTACGGCCTCCTCGATCCCCGGATCAAGTACGCATGATCGGAGACGGTAAGGCGGGAAGAGCGGGCAGACGGGAAGGTTGATCGCCAATGAGCGTCGATCAAACGTCTGCTCCCCGGCTGGCGGTATCCAGTGGGCCGGGAACGGCGGCGGCGGCGGCGTTCGACTGGTCGACTCGCCCGCCGCGTAGCCCATGGCAACTCGCATTCGGCCGCCTGCGCCAGGCAAAGCTGGCGATGGCCGGGATCATGATCCTGCTCGCCCTCGTTCTCCTGGCGGTCTTCGCCGGTGCCGTCGCGCCGGACGGAGAGGACCAGCAGGATCTCTTCAACATCAAAGCGCCGATCTCAGCCGATCACTGGCTGGGTACGGACGAACTGGGCCGGGATGTTGTCAGTCGCCTGATCTACGGCGGCCGGGTTTCGTTGGCGGTCGGGCTCAGTTCCGCCCTCGTCTCGACCGCGCTCGGAATTGTCGTCGGGGCCTTTGCTGGGTACTACGGCGGCTGGGTCGATGGCGCTCTGATGCGCTTTATCGACGTCGTCCTCGCCTTCCCCTCGATCTTTCTGCTCCTGATCGTTTTCTCGTTCGATTCAATCGGTCGCTCCGCCACAATCGTCTCGGTCTACCTGGGCCTCTTCGGCTGGATGTACCTGGCCCGGGTGATCCGGGGCGAATTCATGGCGCTGAAGCAGCGTGAGTTCGTCGATGCGGCCCGCGCGGTTGGCGCGCCCGATGGCAGGATCATCATCCGCCACCTGCTCCCGAACGTGGTCGCGGCCATCATCGTCGCCACCACCCTGAGCGTGGCCTACAACATGCTCGCCGAAGCCACCCTGTCATTCCTCGGCTTCGGCGTCAGCCCCTCCACCCCCACTTGGGGCAACATGCTGACCTCCGCCCGCACCAGCGCCCTAACCGATCCCCATCTGGTGATCGCCCCCGGCCTGGTCCTCACCATCGCGGTGCTGGCAGTGAATTTCATCGGCGATGGACTAAGGGACGCGTTCGATCCGAAGGGGCGATAAAGGGGAAAGCCCCTAACCCCCTTCCCCTTCCCCCCGCTGCGGGAAGGGGAAGGGGGAGACGTGGCATCCGGGAATTGACCCGCGTTGCCAGTCGCCCCTCTCCACCGCAGTGGAGAGGGGTTGGGGGTGAGGTCTTTAAACTTCGAGCAGCACCCTCGCCACCGCCTCCGGCGCCGTAAACGGCGCGGCGTGCCGCTCGTCGAGTTCCACGTATCTCCAAGTTGATTCGCTTCTGATCCGGGCATCTTGGCGCATGAAGTCTTCGTCCGTCGGGTCGTAGTCGACCGTGCAGCGGACGTAGGTCGTCGGGATCGCGGCGGCGGCACCTGTCAGATGGATGGGTTGCGTCCAGGTCACCAGCAGGTGGGGCACCCACCGCTCGGCAACCCACGCCCGGCGCTCGTCGTCCAGGCCGTCCAGAAGCACCCGTTCAGCCCCGATACTCAGGGGCGGGACCCGCCAGCCGTCGCCGTGGGTGTCCGCCATTTCTGCCGAAACGCATGGGTGCTGTGCGGCGCGCTGGTGTCGCCGTCGCGGGGCACGTCGGAGTCGAAGTAGACGACGTGGCCGACCCGCTCCGGCGCCCGATCCGCCGCCCCGGCGACGATCATCCCGCCGTAGCTCCAGCCGACGAGGACCACGTCGGTGAGATCCTCGAAGTGGAGGACGTTAACGATGTCGTCGATGTGGGTCTCGAGATCGACTTCCGGGCTGGCGAGGTGAACGCGTTCGCCGAGTCCGGTCAAGGTCGGCGTGAACACCGTATGCCCGGCGTCACGGAGGAAGGGCGTCACCCAGCGCCAGCACCAACCTCCAACAGCGGCGCCGTGGACCAGGACGAAGGTTGCCATCGCACCCTCCATGCCGGCATCTCAATGCCGGCTGACTGGCCCCACACCGGTCGGTCGGTCGGTCGTTTTCTTTTGCTGACAGCTTGCTCAACGGGTTGGCCTTATTGAGCGGCCCGCAATCCAGGCATCACCTCAGTGGCCGCTCGCTCGATCACGTCCCAGGAGCGGTCAACCGGCGGTTGGAAGAGGAACTCCTCCATACCGGCCTCGCGGAAACGGCCGACATAGTCGGTAAACGCCTCCACCGATGCCCAGGGATTTTCTTCGGGCATCTGGGCGGGGACGTAGAGGGAGGAGCGGAGGATGGCCTTGGGGTCGCGGCCGATGGCGGCGCAGGCGTCGTCGAGGCGCTTGTTGCGCTCGCGCATCTGGTCCACGGTGCCGACGGTGTTCCAGCGGTCGGCATGGCGGGCGACGATCTTGAGCATCACCGGGCCGTGGGCGCCGAGGGTGAGGGGCGGGCGCGGGGTCTGAATCGGGCCAGGGCGGCAGGGCGCTTCGTCCAGCTGGTAGTAGGTGCCGTTGTAGGACGAGACATCATTGCTGATGTAGGTATCGATCAGCTCGACCGCCTCGCGGTAGCGGGCGACCAACTCGGCGGTTTCTGGGAAGGGGATGCCGAACATCTCGTGCTCCGGCACGAACCAGCCCGCTCCGATGCCAAGTTCCAGGCGGCCGTTGGAGACGTGATCGACGGTGACGGCCTGTTTCGCCAGGAGGGCCGGGTGGCGGAAGGTGTTGCAGGAGACCAGGATGCCGAGGCGGACCGTCTCCGTGACCGCCGCCAGGCCAGCCAGCAGCGTCCAGGCCTCCTGCATCCACTCCTCGCGATCGAACGGGCGGATCAGGTGGTCGGGGATCCATAGGCTCTCGAACCCGAGCGCCTCGTAGCGGAGCCAGTCGTCCCGCATCTCGGCCCACGTCTTGATCGGCGGGGTCTGCATTCCGAAGTGGATCCGGGACATTGGGTCTCCTCACTCGGCGTTCGGCTTTCGGCGTCAGGTGTCCGCGAGTAGCTGGTCGTCCGTTCCGGATGCCGGATGCCGGACACGATTGGTGTTTCTGGCGGCGCCATCTTAGCGCGGCGAACGGAATACCGCGAGATTCTCGACTGGGGAGTCGGGCATACTCTCTGGCGGGCACACGAGCGGATCGTTACAGCGGAGAGCGCTTGACCGTGGAGCACCCGACGGCCGCCGCAGAGCGGCCGCGTCACGCATCGAGCAGCCCGGCCGGCTGGATCCGGCCGCCCCGGTTGCGCACCATCGCCGACGAAGGGGAGCGCCGGGCCAGTTGGCTCGAACTTTTCTTCGATCTGGTCTTCGTCGTCGCGATCGCCAAGCTCTCGCACGAGTTGGTGCTGGACCCCGATCTGGGCGGATTTCTCCGCTTCCTGGCCTTGTTCGTCCCGGTCTTCGTCGCCTGGCAGGGCTTCAGTTTCTATGCCGACCGGTTCGACTCCGACGATCTCCCCTTCCGGCTGGCACTGCTCGCGGGGATGCTGGCCATCGCCACCCTGGCGGTGTTGATCCCCGATGTCTGGCATGGCCACCGGACGACGGGCTTTGCACTGTCGTACATCGCCCTGCGCGCCATCATGATCGCGCTGTATGCCCGGACCTACTTCTCGGAGCCGGCCGCACGGCCTCTGGTCGTGCGCTATGGCACGGGATACTCGGTCGCGGTCGCAATCTGGCTGGTCTCGCTGCTCCTGCCGGAGCCAGCCCGCTACTACCTGTGGGCCGTCGCATTGCTTGTCGATCTGGCCATGCCTCCCACCTCGATCCCGATCCACCGGATCGTGCCGGTCAGCTCGGAGCACGTCCCGGAGCGGTGGGGACTGTTCACCTTGATCGTCCTCGGCGAATCGGTGGTGGCGGTCGCGCTGGGAGGCGCGAGCGGCGAGTACGACACCGACTCATCCATCCTCGCCGTGCTTGGGTTCATCGTCGTGGCCGGTCTCTGGTGGGCCTACTTCGATGGGCACGAAGGCGTCGAGCTGGATAGCGCCCCGGCGCCGCTGATCTATTCCTACGCCCACCTGCCACTGCTGGCCGGGCTGGGGGCGGTCAGCGCCGGGGTCGATCTGCTTATCGAGGAAGCCGGTCACGACCATCTCTCGGCCGGGGCAGCGGTCGCCCTTGGTGGCGGCAGCGCCCTCTTCCTGCTCGCGCTGGTCGCGGCTCATAGCGTCACCCGGGTCGCGGCCTGGCACGCGGCCATGCCTGCTCGGCTAGTCGCGGCCGCTCTCTGCATCGGCCTGGCCGTGGTTGGCGGTGAACTCTCGCCGCTCGTCGTGGCGATCGTTCTCGTGGTGATCCTGGTGGCGCTGGCGGCCTACGAAGGCAGCCGTCTGCGGGGTGGAATAGCCACCTGCTAACCGGCAGGACGGCTAAGGCAGTTCCCCATCACTAGGTCAAATCCGATCTTTGACCACCGCTGCGCCACCGCCAGATGCAGTTCGAGGCGTCCGAAACTGGCTATCGTCACCGGTCGTTAGAGGTGGTAGTGGGGTCACCCGGGACCCCTGATCGACAGAGGAGTATTTCCGCATGCGCACCTTGCAACTCCGCGTCACACTCTCCCTCTCCTTGGCGGCGATCTTTGCGCTCTCGTTCATCGGGGCCAGTCCTCGGTCCGCCTCGGCCGCGGTCGATCCGTGCGCGGATCCAGCCCGACCACCGACCATCGTCGGCTCGGGCTCGATCACCGGCACCGGCGGCGATGACGTAATCCACGGGTCGAACGGTCCCGATGTGATCAATGGCGGTGGTGGCAACGACCTCATCTGCGGTTTTGGTGGGGACGATGTGATCAACGCCGGCAGCGGCAACGACCAGGCGTTCGGCGGTCTCGGCAGCGACTCGGTCTCGGGCGGCTCCGGTAACGACTTCGTCTCGGGGAACGGCGGACTCACGGAGGACAACGCCAGCGACACGGTCGACGGTGGCTCCGGAGATGACGGGGTCAGCGCGTTCGGCGGAGTCCCTCGCCTCAACGGCGGCTCCGGCAACGATTCCCTCAACAGCGGCTCGCCCGATGCGATCAGCAATGGCGGCTCCGGTTGGGATACCTGCCATGTCGACGAGGGGCTCGACCCGAGCACCGGCGTCCCACCGAGCGGTACCGGATCGGTTACGTCCTGCGAAGAGATCACGTCCGGTGGGCTCGGATAATCGGGTGCGAAGCGGCAGGAGGACGTTATGTCACGAAATTACACTCCTCTCCTGACCCGCTTCAGCCGGAGACGTGCGCTAGGGTCGATGGCCATGGCCACCGGCGTGGCGGGGTTCAATCGGACCGTCCAGGCTGAGGCGGCGGGCTTCAGTTCGGGAGCACTCGGCTTGACTCGCCCTGAGATCGAAGCGCAATGGGGCCATGGGGAACTCGTCGACGTCCCCGGCCACCCGATCTACGACGAGACCTACGCCTATGCCGGGCAGGGATGGACCACCTACGTCTGGTACGTGTCGTTCAACGGAAAAGACGTAGCGGCGTACGTCGAAGTGGCCTACGGTCCCGAGGGCGTCCCTCCCGTCCAGGCGCATGACCTGGCCCAGGGCTATCTCCCGGCCGACGCCGAGTTCAGCGAACTCTTCATCGCCCCGGCGACGCCACAAGGCCCAACCGCCCTGGCGATGACCCGCTACCTGAGCCCATCGCTGGCCGCAACCCACGGCAACATCATCCCGGCCGAAATCCTCGTCACGCTGCACGAAACCTGGAATGCCGATCCCTCCCAACCAGAACGGATCACGGCAATCAGCCTGATGACCCGCTTGGCGACCCAACAGGGCTAAGCTCCACCAGCGCACACGTTAAACGGGACACGGACAACAACGACGGGCCGGGGAGAACTCCCCGGCCCGTCGTTTGGATTGCGCCAGCCGGGCGCTAACCGGCCGCGCAGAATCTCCAGCAGGAGTTCATGCCTTCGGTGTAGCAGCCCAACCGCTCACCCAATACACATACTTCCCAACCACTCCCCAGAGCGAAACAATCGGCATCCGAGGTACAGATTTGCCCCCCGCACGCCCCGTTGGTGCAGGTGGCAAACTCGCTGCACTCATCGTCGGTGGTGCATACCTTGGATTGGTCTCCAGCACATTTTCCCGCGGAGCACACTGCCAGAGACGCACAATCTGCTGCTCCATCGCACGCAACGTGCGTCCGAGGGTTGCCAGTTACGCACGCGCAGAATCCATTTTCCCCCGGCACTGACTTGCAGCCTGGACTGGCACACGTGCTGCTGCCATCACAGGTCGTGCTTGGAGTTGGGCAGGCGTTCCCACTCCGGTAAGGGCTGGTTGGCGGCGTCGTGGTCGTGGTCGTGGTCGTGGTCGTCGTAGTAGTTGTTGTCGTCGTGGTCGTGGGCGGTGGAAGGCAGCCGAACTGTGAGTTCGGCCGTGCCCCACCCGGGCAACGGCACTCGCCCTTGCGGCACTCGCCGCCAGCACAGGATCTACCGCACGCGCCACAGTTGGCCAGGTCGCGCTTCAAGTCGTAGCAGCCATCGGGGCAGGGGTCTGTTCCCGCAGGGCACGAACAATCGCCCTTGCGGTTAGGAGTCTGGCCTGGAGGGCAGGACTGAGCGGAGCCAGACCGCAAGCCAATGGCGAGAGCAGCCAGGCCGCCGAGGACACCACGACGGGATTTTGGCGCCGCAAGCGCACGGGCAAGGCGATCGAACGAGCGTGGATCCACCCAGTAACCTCTCTCATATGCAATTGTCGCGGCAATCCGCCGCTTGGATCACCCACTCTAGCACAGAGGGAATGAGGTCAATCACGATTTTCGACATCACCGGGCAACACATCATCGGTCGCGACGGAGAGCCGGTTGCGTGACCGGAGCGGCGGAGACATCATCCACGGCACGATCAACCTAAACGTCAGCGATTCGAACGTCGCCGCACGGATCCGGCCGCACGTTCCGTCCCACGCGGTCGGGGCGGCTGGAGCGGGAAACGTCAGCCCGTCCATGGCCACCGTGGCGCCGCTTCTGGCGAACGGGTGACGCGGCTAGGAGCCACTTGGCGCTCCGAACGCGAGGGATGGGAAACATCCTGGTGGCACTCAGGGCTTCGTCATTTGCCCCAGGACGAGCGGGGGCTGCGGACAGAACCCTGATACCTGGAGCGGTCATCTGTAGCCCATGTATCCGTCGTTCCCGGCATTGGCATCACGTTTGCATCGGATGAGCCGCGCCGGTTCCGGCAGAGCATACCGGTGGCCCCATTTCCCCCAAGGCACAGCGGCGGGCCGAGGTTCCCCCACCCTCATCAGGCCCGCCGCTGTGTTTAAGCGCACACGTCACCCCGCCGACGTGGTCCCTGCATGATCGACCGCGTAGCGGGCGCCGCCTTGGCGCCCGATCGGCTTCTGCTGGTTTCGGCAACGGATGGTCGTGGCGACGATGCGTACATCTCCCCTGAACTCTGGAGGCGGGAATGCGTACGTCTCCCGATGCGCCCGCGTGCCCACACCCGCAGAATGGGGTCCCGAGCCCGAGCCGTCAGCGGACGTCCCGCCCGGCGCCGGTCCGAGTTGGAGGTCCAACGATGCGACACCGATCGGCCGCGTTCGCCGTCATCGCCCTGGTGGTTGTCCTGGGCGCCGCACGGCTCGCCAGCGCGCAAGACGCCACCCCCAGTTCCACCGCCGGGCACCCGCTCGTCGGCGCCTGGTTCCTCTCCTTCGTCGGCGAGCCGGAGGACGCGCCCTCGCTGGTGGTCTTCACCTCGGACGGGGTCTATCAGCAGGTGGACTACGATGGGACCGTCGGCATCGGTTCCTGGGAGGGGACCGGCCCGACCACGGCAGCGATGACGTTCGTCCAGCAGTTCTCCGACGACGACGGCGAATTCGACGGATCGTCCACGATCCGTGCCGCCATCGAGGTCGCCTCCGACGGGCAGACGTTCTCCGCGGATTTCACGCTCGAATTCTCTGGCGAGGGCATGCCGGCGGGCGAGTTCGGCCCGGGCAAGGTGACGGCCACACGCATCGGGGTCGAGCCGATGGGGACGCCGGTCGGCACGCTCGAAGACCTCTTCGCCGGGTTCGATGAAGGTGCCGGCACCCCCGAGGCCGCCATCCCGGCCGCCACGCCGGCGCATCACGGCGGGGCCGACGGTAGCGCGGACGCGTCGGCGCCGCTGGATCTGTGGCCCGCGCCGGACGACCCTCTTGCGCGCGCGCAGTTGGCCGGGCTGGAGCCGGCGCAACGGGAACACCTCGACTACCACGTCCACGCCCACCTCGACATCTTCCTCGACGGCCAGCCGGTGGTGGTCCCCGCCGGGATCGGCATCAACATCGACGATCCGGGGGTCCGCCACTTCGACGATCCCGGCGGCACCGCGTACGGCGGCATCGACCTCTGCGACGTGGCCTGCATCTCGCCGCTGCACACGCACGACACCACGGGCATCCTCCACACCGAGTCGCCGAGCGCGGAGCCCAACACGCTCGGCCAGTTCTTCGTCGAGTGGGGCGTGGGGCTCGATGCCTCGTGCGTCGGCGAGTTCTGCCGGCCGGAGACCCCGATCGCCGTCTACGTCGACGGGGAGCCGTACGCCGGGAACCCGGCGGACATCGTGCTCACCGACCTCAAGCAGATCGCGATCGTGATCGGCACGCCGCCGGCGGAGATCCCGGCCACCGCCGACTTCTCGGGCGCGTGAAGCGTTCGGTCGGCAGGAACCGTCGCGTTGGCACACACGCCGTAATGACGCTTACGAAGCGCCGAGATGCCCCAGGACACTCCGTGGTACCCGGTGTGCGGCCATGTATGTGTCCTGGGGCCATCTCTCCCTGAGTGCGCCGCGAGGTTTACGATGGGCCGAGCGCCCCAAACCGCTCGGCCCATCGCCGCGATCGGGAGAGCAGAAGCCCCATCCCGCTCCGCGGCCGCCTTTCGGGCCAACGGCCAGGACGGGGCGTCCGGATAAACGGTCTAGTTCTCTTGAGATGGACTCATCCACGTCCGGCAAATGCGTCATGGGAGCCGCCGGGTTGCGAGCCGAACCGGTAGCCCGTGCGCGCTTGCCGGATGAGGCAGCGGGCGACGACGAAGGCGGCCAGGCAGAGGGAGAAGTCGACGACCACCCCCGTGCGCTCGGTGCGGCGGCGCAGCTTGCCGAGGCCGTTCATCTCGCCAATCTGCTACCGAAAGCCTTGCTTCGGAGCCTTAATGCGCACCTTCGGATTCTGCAAGTCTTCGGCGGCGTCCCAGATCTTGCAGTTAGTCTTGTCGCCGTGGAAGACGTCGACCTTGCCATAGGCCTGGGTAATGCGGATGGCGCGGGCGTAAAGGCATCGTTGCGCTTGCCGATCGCGATCGAGACCATGTTCTTCATCTCGCGGGCCCAGCTGGCGGTGGTGTGGATCTCGCGCTCGATCTGGTCGAGGTACCGTGCGAAGACCGCATCCTCGGTCGAGTTCTTCACATCGGCGGCGGCGTTGTAGACGAGTGAAAACCCAGCCCGGCGCACGAACTCCTCTGGACGCTTTGTCCAGGCGGCCATCCTGCCTAGACGCCGGTCAGATATTCCAGTCGGAATCCGGGGTCTACGGCACGCATCCTGCCGGTGCGGCTGCCAGGAGGACGACGATGCCCAGACGATGGACGATGCTTTGCCTGTTGCTTTTCTTGACCCTTGCCTCGACCCAGATCTCCGTGGTCGTGCCGGGTACGCCCGCCCTGGCCGACAACGGCCACGGCAATGACAAGAAGGACAAGGACAAAGAGAAGGAGAAAGACAAAGACAAGGGCAATGGCAACGCTGCCGTTGAGCCTGCCGCGCCGTACCGGGTAGAGGTGTCCTGCGGCGCCGGTGAGGCGGCAGGCCAGACGGCCTGCACCTTCACCGGGATAGCGCCCGAAGGTGCCAAGAAGGTCGGCCATGTCGACCTGCCAGCCACTGAGATCTGCACCACGGTGCTCGGCGGCGATGCCGAATACGTCGATCCCGATCCCAACACCGGCGTCACCGGTTACAAGTCGAAGGGCAGCGGCGGTGTCTTCAGCCTCATCCTGGAAGGCGACGTTGCGACAGGCGGGACGGCATCCTACTGGGTCAAGGCGGGCAACGGCGTCTTCCCGGCGACCGGTCCCGGTCTGGTCTGCGGCGAGGAAGCGCAACTCGCAGCGGATGCAACTGCTGGGATCAACGTCACGGGCACCCTCGCAACCCCGGCGACGGCCGAGGCGACCGCGAGCAGCGGCGCGGTCGCCGTCTACACCTATGCCTGCACCGCTGACGCGGCAACAGCGGCGATCGACTGGTTCAGCGCATGTCAACCCGGCGTCTCCGGGGTGCGCTTCACCCTCTCCATGGCGGACCCCGGCAGTCCTGAAAACTTGGGTGACGGCGAAACGGACGGCCGCGGTGCTGTCCGCTTCGAATCCTTGACACCCGGCACGTACACGCTGGACGCGCCGGACGCCGTCTGGTGCCACGCCGAATCGGACAACGTCAACGAACACGGCGAACTGGTCGTCACATCTGGTGCCGACGTTTCGGTCTGGATTTTCCTCTGCGGTTCGGACTCCGCTACGGCGCCTTGATCTTGACCTTCGGGTTCTGCAGCGCCTCGGTGGCGTCCCAGATCTTGCAGTTGGTCTTGTCGCCGTGGAAGACGTCGACCTTGCCGTAGGCCTGGGTCACGTCGAGGGCGTGCGCGTAGAGCGCGTCGTTGCGCTTGCCGATCGCGATCGGGACCATGTTCATCATCTCGCGGGCCCAGTTGGCGGAGGTGTGGATCTCGCGCTCGATCTGGTCGAGATACCCGAGCGAAGACCGCGTCCTCGGTCGGGTTCTTGGGATCGGCGGCGGCGTTGTAGACGAGTGAGAAACCGGCCCGGCGCACGAACTCCTCCGGACGCTGCGTCCAGGCGGCCATTTTGCTATCGCGGAACTGCGTCTTGTAGACCACCCCGGCGAGGGAGTCTGCCAGATAGGGATAGTCGACCTCCTCGACCCAGCGGTCGATCTCTTCCTCGGTCAGGGTCTGGGGCTCGATCAGCATCAGGGCCAGCGACCGCGCTTCGAGGATGCCGGTCTCCCATAGCTCCCGGGCCAAGGCGGAGCGCTCCGGCGACCTCTTGTAGGGCTTGATGATCTTGTCGAGGTCGCCGAACTTCACGCCCCAGGCGAGAACGCCAGGGTTGCGCCGCGACAGGATCGTGGCGATCTGCTCGCTCCGGACCTCCTGGAATTGGGCGATGACAGCTTCGAAGGCCGGGCTGCCGGCAAGGGCGGTCGTCATGAGGCGGTCGCGCTCCACGCATTGCCAACGGACGGGTTCGTCCACGGCGTCTCGGCGGGGCTGCTCGACGGGATGGCGAGAGTGTAGCACCGAGGGACCGGCGAATCGTCAACGTTCGCCGTACCGGATCCGCCCAGGAACAGCGCCGAAATTAAGCGTTGACTCGTGATCGTGCCCAGGCAAAATGGTATGGTTCGATCGATCGGGCCGGGGCCATGCGCTCCGGCCTCTCGTGCATCCGGGAACAGGGTGGTTCCCCATTTCAACTGCCTGTTCGCCCCTCCACCCACCCTCGAGGATGCCCTCCGTGTCCCTCGCCGCGTCGTCCTCTCCATCGGCCTTCGTCCGCGACCGGGCCACCTGGCTCGCCTACTGCGCGGTCGGCCTGTTCGCCTTTCTGCAATCGAGCCTCGGGCCGGTCATGCCCTTTCTGCGGGCCGATCTCGGCTTCGGCTATGCCCTGGCCAGCCTCCACTTCAGCGCGATGGCCCTGGGCATGGTCGCGACCGGACTCACCGGCGACCGGGTTGCCCGGCGCTGGGGCCGGTCGACCGCTTTCTGGTCGGCCGCCACCGGCTTGACCGGCTCGG
The DNA here is from genome assembly GCA_963849635.1 of uncultured Chloroflexia bacterium. Taxonomy (GTDB): domain Bacteria; phylum Chloroflexota; class Chloroflexia; order Thermomicrobiales; family UBA6265; genus CAVRUD01. Next base: position 60,994 of record CAWKIA010000033.1, read on the forward strand.
GCCTCTTGCTCACCGTCAGTCCCTTCGCGGCCGGCACCGTGCTGGGGTCGTTCGGGATCGGCTCGTTCGGGGCGCTGCTGGCGATCACGATCCAGGCGAACCTCGTCGGAGCAGCACGGTCCGCGCCGGGCCCAGGCGATCGCCGAACTGAACGTCCTGGCTAGCGCCTGCGCCGTCAGCTCGACCTTGGCGATCGGCGCGGCCGAGCGAACGGGGATCGGCTGGCGGGGTGCACTCCTGCTGGCGGTGGCCGGCTATGTCGGGATCGTACTGGCGTTTCGGAGGGTGCGGATCAGCCCGATCGTCCCACCCGGCACCAACATGGGCAGCCACGGCCGGGGACGGCGGGGGCTGCCAGGCACCTTCTACGCCTACGCCCTGGTGATCTCGCTCGGGGTGGCCGTCGAATGGTGCATGGTCTTCTGGGCGGCCGACTTTCTGGAGCACAGCGCCGGGCTCGCCCGGGCCGACGCCGCCACCGCGATGAGCGCCTTCTTCGTGGCGATGGTGTTGGGCCGGTACGCGGGGAGCCGTCTCGCCGCCCGCATGCCGAGTGCCAACCTCCTCAAGGGCGCACTGCTCCTCACTGGGGCTGGCTTCCTCGTCTTCTGGCTGGCGCCGATCGCCGCCCTCAGCATCGCCGGCCTCTTCCTGACCGGCCTTGGTACCGCCAACCTCTTCCCCGCGACCTACAGCGCGGCCCTCGACGCCGCCCCGGGCCGGCCCGATATCGCCAGCGCCCGCCTAACTGTCTGCGGCGGCAGCGCCGTCCTCGTCATCCCGTTGGCCCTCGGCCTCCTGGCGAACGGCATCGGGATCGAGTGGGCCTTCGGCATCGTCCTCCCGCTGGTCGCCGGGGCGCTCGCGACGGTCGTTCTGGCCGAGCGACAGGCCGGGGCATCGGGCGGGCGAGCACCCCAAAAGAAGGGTCTACCGGCCTGACGGGTTGTACACCCACATGGCTGTTTCGCCGAGCGGCGCGAATCCGCAGCGCTCATAGAGGGGTCGCCCTGCCGGGCTTGACCCGAGAAAGAAATGCTCCACTCCGCGCCGACGGTGGAACGCCAGCGCGGCCGAGACGGTCGCCCGGCCCGCACCTTGCCGCTGCCTGGCCGGAGGCGTAGCCATTGCCCACAAGCTCGTTACGTCGTCGACCGTTGCGGTGGTCACCGTGCTGAACGGCACGCCGTCACGGCTGGCGAGAAACAGTTCGAAAACGGGCGAATCGAGGATGGCCGGAGTCACGGCCTGGCGCAATGCTTGAAGCGGCATCGCAAACGTCTCCGCTTGGAGTTCCAGTGCGGCTCCCAGCTCTCTCTCATGCTCGACCCGCACGACCGTGTATCCGCCCGAATCAGCCCGTGCTTCAGAGTCCGCTTCGAAATGCGCCGTCATCACAGGGAACGGGTCGGTCTGTTCAAGCCCCAAGCTTTGCACCTTCAGAGCAGCCCGCACTGACAGCGCCTCCGGCATCAGGATGATCGCGGGGTGCCCGATGGCCGCGATCGTCCCGGTGAACTCAATGAGGAGTGCCTCCGCCCGCGAGCCATCGTCGATGTAGGCCATGTTGAGCGAACTGATCGGCCCACCGGTGAGCGCGATCCAGCCGCCCTCACGCACCAGCCCTACCCCGCCGGCCAGGTCGGCCATATAGGGGACGTAGGAGCGCCCGGTGAGCCGCCAGCACTCCGCGACATCGAGTTTCACGCAGACCTCCCCGGCGAACATCCTTCTTCAGTAGTACCGTTGATCGAACAGAACATTTGATCTATAGTAGCATCATGAGACGCGCTGAGTACATTGAAGCTCCATGCAAAAGCGCGCTGAACCGGGTTCAGGGGATGCCATTCTCCTGGTCGCTCAACCCGTACCGGGGGTGCGTTCACGCCTGCCACTACTGCTACGCCCGGGCGACCCACGCCCACCTTGGCCTCAACGCCGATCAGGACTTCGAGACCCGGATCTTCGTCAAGACTAACCTGCCCGAGGTGCTGCGCCGCGAGCTCGCCCGGCCGTCCTGGCGCGGCGAGAGCGTCGCGATCGGGACCGCGACCGATCCCTACCAGCCGGGTGAGGGCCGCTTCCGGATCACCCGGGGCGCGCTTGAGGCCCTGTACGCTTTCCGCAACCCGCTCACGATCGTGACGAAATCGACGTTGGTCCAGCGGGATATCGATCTCCTCGCCGCGCTGGCGCCTCTGGCCCGGGTCCGGGTCCACATGACCATCACGACGCTCGATCCCGCCCTCTCCCGCCTGGTCGAGCCCGGCACCCCACCTCCAGCTCAGCGCCTGGCGACACTCCGCCGCCTGAGTGACGCCGGCATCCCCACCGGCGTCTCGATCGCCCCGATCCTGCCCGGCATCACCGACAGCGCCGAAGCGATCGAAGAGGTGGCCGCCGCCGCCCGCACCTACGGCGCCACCGCCCTCTGGGGTGGACCGCTCCGGCTCGCCCCACTGGTCAAGGAGCACTACTACGGCTGGATCGCCGCCGCCCGTCCGGACCTGCTCGATCGGTACGAGCGTGCATATCGCGCCGGAGCCAACGCGCCCCGCGCCTACGTCAGCCGGATCGAGGAACGGGTGGCGGCGGCCCGCGCCCGCCACGGCTTCACCGAGTCGGAGAGCGCCCGCCACAACGCCGAGCCCACCGATCGCCCGCTCATTGCGCGAGGAGGAGGGCAACTGGCCCTGCCCCACTTCACGCTTGCCTCGTAGTGAGACCGCCGCGGCCATCGTGGTGCAAGGCTGTCCCCGGCGCTGGTGGAATCGCTTTTCGGGAAGCGAAAGGTTCTTCACCACCATGGAGACGCGGAGCCAGGACAGCGAGCGCTACCGGCGGGCCAAAGCCAGGGTCGACGCCCTCTAAGCCTTCTACGGGCACCTCGGGACGTTTGTGGTGATCATCGCCGGACTGTTCGTGATCGATCTGGCCACCGGTGACGGCTGGTGGTTCTACTGGGCAGCCATCGGCTGGGGCATCGGTCTCGCCTGGCACGCCCTGGCCGTGTTCGGCCCGCAGCGCCGTTTCGGAGAGGAATGGGAGCGGCGCAAGATCCAGGAAGAGATGGAGAAAGACGCCCGGCGATGAGGCGTCAGCTCTGGGTCGCCCGGTGGCAATGGGCCACGTCGCCCTGGCCTCGCCCGGGGCTAAAGCCGCCGGGCTACCTCCGATAACCCGGCTAAAGCCGGCTGCCACCGGGCGCGATAGGCGGAGAGATCCGAGTCCAGCCCCGAGGTCGCAGCCCCCTTTAGGGGGGTTATCTGGCTCAGCCCGGCGGCTTTAGCCCCGGGCGAGGCCTGAACGGCGCCTCATTTCCCGCACGGCGTTCGCCACCGTGCAATGAAGAGCTGGCACCCCCTCCGCGCCGCGATACCACCAACCCCTACAGCTCCGCCAAATACTCCACCGCCGTTACACCGGCGTGCTTGCGCGTGGTCAGCGAACCCGGGAAAGACGCCCTGAACGTGCCGGAGACTGGAGCGACATCGCCGTAGTCCCGCCCGACCGCGACAGTCAGGTAGTTCAGTCCTGGCTGGCTGCCGTGGGTTGGATCGAAAGGGTGGGCAAGGTACCGCGTCGCCTGCCCACGGCGGTTTCGCGAGGCCGGATCGGGCAGCAACACCTCCACCCAGGCATGGGTGCCCCCTTCGCCGAGGAGGTGGCCGGAGACATAGCGGGCGGGCAGCCCTAACAGCCGGCAGATCGTCAACATGACGTGGGCGTAGTCCTGGCAAACGCCCCGCTTGCCGGCGTACGCCTCCGCCGCCGTCGTCCGCACCCCAGTCGCGCCGTCGGCGTAAGACATCTGGGTGTGGACCCAGGCGTTCACACGCTCCGCCAGGACAAACCGTGCGGGGACATCATCCGGATCGGCATCCCCGGCGAACTGCGCCGCCGCCGCCAGGAGAGCCTCATTCGGCTCGGTTAGCCGGGTCGGAGAGAGCAGGGCGGGGTCGGCAGCCGCCTTGGCGGGAACGACGATCGGGCCGCCGCTGACATCGCGCTCGATCACGATCCAGGCGGTGAAAGCGATCTCATGGGCGACATGGTCCAGCGCTAGTGAAAAGATCAGATTGCCCCACTGATCGGAGTCCCGCCGCAATTCGGTCGTCGGCGACGAAACTTCCAGGCGGTGGGTAATCAGGCGCTGGTTGCCGTGCCGCTCGGGCGGAATAAGCATCAACCGCTGGCGCAGATCGTGGATCGGACCGGGATATCGGTACACAAATCGCTGATGGAGCAGATAGGCGGCCCAGCGGACCCGCGCCCACTGTACCGCCCGGTGATCGACCAATCCGTCCGCGGTGGGATCGCGGTCCATCCCCAGCCCAAGCTGGGCTTCGGCTTGCACGCTCCGTCCCGTCGTCGCCGTCACGATCCGCCCCGTTCTCCCGTCGTCGGTCGCTCGCCCCGGCTCACCACCAGCCCCTCCGAACCAGGCCGCCGTCCCTGACCGTGTGCCGGTTCGGCGCCGGCGACTTCATCAGCAACTTCGTCCGTCCAGACAACCATACTCCGGAATGTCGCAGGACCGTACGAGGTCACCATCGCGACGTCAACCGCGTCCCGCCCAATCCCGATCGGAATCCTGCCGATCCTCGGGGTGTTGAAGCGGGCGTCAAAGGTCCACCAGCGCCCGCCGAGATAGACCTCGAACCAGGCGTGGAAGTCCATCGGCGGAAAGGGACCCGGCACACCGATATCGGGCATGTAGCCGAAGACGTAGCGGGCGGGAATGTTCAGCGCGCGGCAAAACGTGATGGCGAGATGGGCGAAATCCCGGCACATCCCGCCGCCATTGACGAAGACATCCACCGCTGTCGTCTGCGGCGTGCTTGGCAGGCCGTAACGGATGTTGTTGTGAATCCAGTCGCAGACGGCCTGCACCCGTCCCCACCCCAGCGGACCACTCCCGAACATTCGCCAGGCGTTTTCCGAGAGGGTCTCAGTCGGGCAGTAGCGGCTGGCCAGGGTGTAGACCAGCGTTTCATCCGGCAAGTCTTCGACCATCGCCTGGGTTTCCCAGAGAGAGACTGGATCGGGCTCAGCGGAGACTTCAACGATCGCGTCGTAGCGCAGAGTGGATGGACCTTCCGGCAGGATCAGGCGGCGGCAACGATTGTTGTAGCCATCGAGGTAGGTGCGGTGCTCGAGCACCGGGGTCGTTTCCCACTGTTCGGTCACGACCGTGTGCTCCGGATCCGGGTGGGGCTCCACGAGCATGACGGCTGGCGCCGGCACGGCGGCATCATAGGCGAATTCGCACCCAACACGGAGTTGCATTGTCCACCCCTTTATGGCCGCACCTCTGTGCCGCGTTCAGCTTGTAGGGGCAGGGCTTGCCCTGCCCAATTCCGCGTATGCGTGGCCGGGCAGGGCAAGACCTGCCCCTACATCCCTACGGGATCGACCGTTCCCGGCTGTCGCTGTTGCTGCTGCTGCGGTTGCTGCCGGGGGGCGGCGTCATCGTCGGTCTGCAAGACGGGCATGCCGGGTAACGCGCCCAGTGTCTGACTCATGCCGCCCATCGACTGCGTCATCCGCTCCAGTGATTGCGTCATCGCCCCCAATCGCCGGAGTTGCTTCATCGTTCCCAACGGCTGGTACTGGATCATCGCGGCCCGCCCACGCGGACCTGCCCCGAGCGTGACGCCCGCCGGACCAACCTGCTCCGACCTCACTGTCACCTCCATTGCAGCCGCGCCCCCGCCCCGGTAGGTGCCGCGCACCACTGAGACATCGGCGTAGTCACGACCGACCGCAACCTTGATGTGGCGACCGGTGCAGCGCGCCCCGGCCGTCGGATCGACCCCGATCCAGCCGTAGGGGGGCACGAACGCCTCGGCCCACGCGTGCGAAGCGGTCGCCTCGGCGACATTGCCAAGATAGCCACTGACGTAGCGAGCGGGCAGACCGACGTGACGGCAAAGGGAGATCAGGAGATGGGAAAAATCCTGGCAGACCCCCTCGCCGCCGGCCAGGACCTCGGCGACGGTCGAATGGACGGTCGTCGCCCCGATCCGGTATTCAAAGTGGTCATGGATGTACGCGGCTGCCCCCTGCAGAAAGGCGAAGGCAGTGACGTCCGGGTTGATGGCGAGCAGATCCCCGGCCAGGGACTCAGAGGCTCCCTCCATCGCGACGTAGGTGCTAGGCGTCAGGAACTCGGAATGCTCGTCACCGAAGTCCTCGTCGGCGCCCAGGTCGACCAACCGGGGTGATTGGTCCGTGTCGTGGGCGCGGGGTCCGCCCATCGGCTCGTCGTCGGCCGCGACCGTGACGACATCGGAGCGGGCTTCAATCGAGAGGCGGTCGTGCAGGTAAGGAATGCCGAAATCGTGGACCGCGTTGCCGTAGTAGTCCTCAAAAGCGACGATGGTGGTGGGAGGGTCGATCGTCAGCGAGAAGTCGAGGCAGGTCTGCAACTCGTCGGAGACTGGCCGCAGCCGCACCTGGTCGAACCCCTCGTGCGCCGGTATCGCGTACTGATACGCGGTGTTGTGGGTGATTCGGTAGCGCATAGGGGATTCGCTCCTTCAGGCACAGTTTGGTGTGCGTACTCATGAATGCACGAGCAATGCCGCCGGAGACGGCGTGTCAAGCAAAGACCTCTTCCGGCCGAAGGGTTCGGGGAGCAAAGTATTGGGCCTGGATGTGCTCGCCGATGGTGTAGCACCGGCGCTGGATGTCGATGAGATAGGTGTGTAAACCAGACTGGAAAATCTCGTCGACCAGTCCGTAGGCAAGCTGCGACCGCAGTCGCCCCACCGCCCGCTCCGCCTGCTCGAACCCTCCCGAGACTGAGATGGGCGAGACCGCCCCGCCAGACGCGATGTGGCTGCCCATACTCGGGTGCCCTGGTTGGCCGGTGTTCTCCGGGTCGAAGGCGTGATAGGCGGCGATCCGGGCCAAGGCGGATTCAACCTCCCCGATCGAGAATCGGATCGAGCGCGGGAAGACGGGCGAGAGCGTCAGCATCTCGACCACGGAGCGGGGGCGCACGCCTGAGCGGTAGAGCTTGTGGTACGCCTCATACGCCGAGAGGGAGCGCAGCACCGCGATCCACTGCTGCCAGTCGCCGGGGACGCCGGTCCCAACAGCCTCGCTGGCGGCCTCCGCGAACCCGGGGCCGGCAACGGGAGCGTCGGGATCGGCATCGGCGACGAGCAGGTGGTATTTCACGTCCAGGGCCCGGGCGGTCTTCTCGGCCCGCTCCAGGAACTTGCCGGCCTGGAGGAAGTACCAGCCCTCCTCGCGGGGCATCGTGCTGTCGGTGACGCCCTGGAAGAGGTGGCTGAACTCGGCAACCGAGCGGTAGAAGAAGTGGGCGTTCTCGATCCCGACCGGCCCAATCGGCGTGGCGCCCCGGCCGCGGCGGCGCTGAAGGCCGAGATGGAAGCGGTTGAGCGCCTCCCACATCTCGCTGGCGATCTGGTGACGCATGGTCCGGGCCTGCTCGCGAGCCCTGGCGACACAAGAGACGATCGAGTTCGGATTGTTGGTGTCGAATGTGAGGTAGGTCGGGACCGTCTCCTCCGTTGCCTTCCCATAGGCGGAATAGAACCGATCCTCATTCCCAACGATGGCGATGAGCGCTTCCCAATGGCGGTCCTGCCTGGCCTCGGCCTCCGGTGATCCGCCCATCCCAAGGGTGTGATGAAAGTTGACGTCGGTGATCCGGGCCGTGTCTTCGGCCCGCTCGACGTACCGCCCGATCCAGTAAAGGGATTCGGCGATGCGGCTTAGCATGGGAACTGCCCCCTAACCACCGCCGGCCCCCTTCCCCGCACTGCGGCAGGGGGAAGGGGGAGATCGATGGGCTCCCGTCCTGACCTGTCATCCCGAGCTTGTCGAGGGATTCTCGAAGGGCGCGAGACGACAAGGATGCCCCGGCGTGCGCGAACGCGGCATGGTTCTCTCGAAGGTGGCAACACCATCATCCCGCCGCCCCCCTCGAGATCCCTCGACAAGCTCGGGATGACAGGGGGCGTCGGGACGATATCGCGAACCAAGATGCTCGCAATGCGAACGTGCTCCCCCTTCTCCTTGCCGCAGCGGGGGGAAGGGGGGCTGGGGGGGTTAGGGGGTAGTTCACTGCAGCACCCACGTATCTTTGCTGCCGCCGCCCTGGCTGGAGTTGACGACCAGTGAGCCGCGGCGCAGAGCGACCCGGGTCAGGCCACCTGGCATGACGTGGATATCGTCGGCGCCGCTGAGGATGTAGGGGCGGAGATCGACGTGGCGGCCTTCCAGGTGGCCGCCATCGCCGGTGGGGTCCGGGACGAAGGAGGGATGGCGGGAGAGCGGGATCACGGGCTGGGCGATGTAATCGCGAGGATCGGCGGTGATCCGGGCACGGAAGTCGGCGATCTCGGCCTCCGAGGCGCGAGGGCCGATCAGCATGCCGTAACCGCCGCTCTCGTTGGCGGCCTTGACCACCAACTGATCCATGTTTGCCAGGATGTACTCGAGTTGGTCCGGGTCGGTGGGGAAGTAGGTCGGGACGTTGCCGAGGATCGGCTCCTGGTTGAGGTAATACTTGATGATCTGCGGCACGTAGCCGTAAACGACCTTGTCGTCGGCCACACCCGTGCCGATTGCATTGGCGAGGGCAACGTTTCCGGCCCGGACCGCCCCCATCAGGCCGGCAACCCCGAGGATGCTGTCCGCCCGGAAGGCGAGCGGATCGAGAAACTCATCGTCGATCCGGCGGTAGATGACATCGACCTGCTGCCGGCCCCGGGTGGTGCGCAGGAAGACGCGGTTGTCGACGACGAAGAGATCCCGTACCCTCGACCAGCTCGATCCCCATCTGCTGAGCGAGAAATGCATGCTCGAAGTAGGCCGAGTTGTAGACGCCGGGCGTCAGGAGGACGACGCAAGGGCCGCCACCGGCAAATGACGGCCGTGGCGAGAGCCCGCGCAGGTTCTCCAACAGCTGGCCGCAGTAGTCATCGACCGGGCGCACGCCCAGCTCATCGAACCAATCCGGGAAAATCCTGGTCATCGCCGTCCGGTTGGCGAGGACGTAGGAGACGCCGGAGGGGGAGCGGAGATTGTCTTCCAGTACCAGGTAGTTGCCCTCGGCGTCGCGGACCAGGTCGCTGCCGACGACGTGGATGTAGCGGTCGTGGGGGACATCGATGCCGACGACCTCCCGCCGGAAGTGGCGGGCCCGGACGATCAGGCGGCGGGGCACGATCCGGTCATTGAGGATGTTCTGGTCGTGGTAGATATCGTTGATAAAGAGGTTGAGCGCCTGGATCCGCTGCTGAAGGCCACTCTCGATCAGGCGCCATTCGCCGGGCGGAATCAGGCGAGGAATCAGATCGAACGGGAAGATCCGCTCTGTCCCTTGCTCCGCGTCGGAGTAGACCGTGAAGGTCACGCCCTGGTTGAGGAAGGAGCGGTTGGCGATGTCACCCGCCCGGCGCAGGTCGCCCGGTCCGATTCCGGCGAGGCGCGCGACCAGGGCGCGGTAGTGCGGCCGGGGGGCGACGCCGCCGTCCGGCAGCGGCGTGAAGACCTCGTCGTAGAACGGCCCGGGGTCGTAGCCTTCGACCAGCGGCCCGCCGGCCTGGACAGCCGGATTCGACACTGGATCGGGACTGACCGGACCGGCCGCCTCCGGCTTGATGCCATCAGAGTTTGCGGCCAAGCCAGGTACGGCTTCCGCCACACCTGGCACCCGCGCTTGGACTTGGGGCTGCTCGCCCATCCCGCCCTCCTCCCGTCCCCGGACGAATCGTCTACGTCCGTGGTCCACACCCGGCAGGTAGGTCTGACCGTCAGTCGGCTTCCGGAGATGGTCGCCGGTCACGGTGCGGAGTGCGAGTGGGTGCGTGCACAGAATCCTACGTCTGTTTCATGCGTTCTGCACACCCTGCCGGGAGATTACGGCTTCCCGGGCAGGGCAATGTCAGCGGAAGCGCTTGCCGCGTTCTGCGAATCGCGTCCACGCGGAGTTAGATGGCTAATCGCAAAACGCGCACCACAGGCAATGGATCGAGACTATCCAACCGGCTCGGGCTGAGGGAGGACTGACGATGTCGTACCGTGATGATCTGCTGGCGCTGATGGCGGAGAGCTGGGCGGACCTTCAGGAAGAGATCGCGAAGGTTCGAGACCAGTTCGACGTCGAAGCCAAGAATGGCTGGCGGATGCAAGATAGGATTGCCCACATCGCCGTCTGGGAGCGGATGGCCGCCCGCAAGATCGCCAAGTTCCCACTGCCAGAAGGCGAGGAGTTTGCGGCCGAGCGGCCCTGGAGCCTCTCTCGATTCAACAAGGCGATGGTCGACCTGTGGCAACCGCGCTCCGCCGCCGAGGTCCTGGCCGAACTGGACGCCGCCCACAATGCCCTCATCAAGGCGATCCAGGAGACCGATGAAGCAGGTTGCGCCCCGGGCAAACGGCGCTGGAATACGATCCACGCCGACGGTGCCGGCCACTACTGCAGCCACTTCCCTATCACTGACCGGTTGGCGTTGGCACGGAAAGCGGCGAACGCCGGCACCTGACGCGAAGACCCCCTGACGAGCTGTCCGCTCGCCAGGGGGTCGCATCACTGCTGGGTCGACGCACACGCTGTGTCACTCGGTGCCGGTCAGGCCGCGGAACCGTAGCAGCCGGCATCGGCGGCGGTCTGCCACATCGCCTGCGCCCCGGCCAGCAGTGCAAACGAGCGCCGGTAGTTACCCTCGCGCAACGCTTCCCCGGCGTACCCGATCTGAGCATTCATGCCCGCCTCCTGGGAGGCGCAGAACTCCGCGAACGTCCGGGCGCTGGCGGTGCCCCCGCCAATCGCCAGGGTGCCACCTATCACGGTCACGGCCAACATTGCCACCAGAGCCAACCGGCCCAAACCCGAACGCACGTTTCGCATCGTCTTCATCATCTTGTGCTCCTTTAGCGCATCAGCGCGCCGCATTGATCGGTCGTATCCGCTCGGGAACCATCAGCCGGTTCCCTCTGACACCTAGACCATGCTGGGCGGGGCAGATGGCGCCATCGGCAACAACACCGCATCGTTCTGGCGGAACGAACCGCCGCGGCGTTAGCCACATCGGCAAGGATGCCGAGCACGCCATCCCCGGCGACTGCCTATGCCCGTGGCATTTGGGTATGAGATACGAGATGCGCGGCAAACCCCGCCCCCTGGTGTCAGGGAACGGGGCTCGCCACGGTAGTCCGGAGTGATCAGTGGTTGGGTTAGTCGAGGTCGCCGGGCTGTGGAGCCACCGGCGGGATGAGATTCGGGATCGAGGGCATCGAGGGGATGTGGCCCTCGACGCTGATGTGCGGGACCAGGCGGTCGAGCCAGGTCGGGAACCACCAGTTCCACTTGCCCAGCAGCTCCATCGTCGCCGGGACCAGGATCATGCGCACGATGGTGGCGTCGACCAGGATCGCGGTGGCCAGACCAAGGCCGAACTGCTTGGTGATCGCGTCGTCCGTGAACAAGAAGGAGAGGAAGACGAGGACCATCACGGCCGCCGCCGCGGTGATGACGCGAGCGGTAACGCCCAGCCCGTCGGCCACCGCCTGACGGGTCTCGCCGGTGCGCAGGTACGCCTCGCGGATCCGGGAGAGCAGGAAGACCTCGTAGTCCATCGAGAGGCCGAAGAGGATCGCGAACAGGAACATCGGCATGAACGAAGCAATCGGTCCGGTCTCGTTCACCCCGAAGAGGCTCGCGCCCCAACCCCACTGGAAGACCGCGATGACCACGCCGAAGGCGGACCCGATCGAGAGCAGGTTCATCACCGCGGCCTTGATGGCGATCACCGGCGAGCGGAAGACCGCGGTCAGCAGCAGGACGCTCAGGCCCAGCACGATCGCGATGAAGTACGGCGTCCGGCTGGACATCCGGTCGTTGACGTCGATGTACGAGGCCGTGGCTCCGCCGACATAGGCCTCCAGGCTGGTGCCCTCCAGGGCGGCCGGGACGACATCGGCGCGGATCCGATTGACCAGATTGGAGGTGTGGTCGTCCTGGGGCGAGGTGGTCGGAACGAAGGAGACGACCGCCGTATCCCCGGCCGGGCTGACCACGGCCGGCGCCACTTCGACGACGCCTGGCGTCTGGGACAACGCCGCCCGCAGGTTTTCGACCCCATCGAGATCGACGGCGCCATCGCTCTCGATGGCGATCAGGAGGGGACCGTTGAAGCCGGGGCCGAAGCCGGTGCTGAGCAGATCGTAGGCGCGGCGGGTGTGGTAGGTCTCCGGGCTGGAGCCGCTATCGGGGAAGCCGAGCTTGACGTTGAGCAACGGCGCCGCCAGCAGCAGCAAGATCGCGGCGGACGCGAGGGCATAGGCGATCGGGGAACGGCCGATAAGCCCGCTGATCCGGTAGCCCAGCGAAGACTTCGAGTTGGTGGCCGGGCGGATGCCCGGGATGCGGAAACGATCGACCCGGGTGCCGGCGAAGCCGAGCAATGCCGGCAAGAGCGTCAGGGCGACCAGGATGCTGAAACCAACCATCAGGGAGGAGGCGATGGCGAAGGCGGTAACGAAGGGCAGGCCGATCGCAAAGAGGCCCATCAGGGCGACGACCACGACGAGGCCAGCGAAAGCGACGGCCCGACCGGCGGTCTCCATCGCAACGGCAACCGCATCGGCCACACTTCGCCCCTCGCCCAGCCCCTCACGGTAGCGCGAGACGATGAAGAGGGCGTAGTCGATCCCGACACCGAGGCCGATCATGGCGGCGATGGCCGGAGTGAAGCTGGCGATATCGACGAATCGCGCCGCCAGCCCGATCCCGAGGAACCCGGCCACCAGTCCCGCCAGGGCGGTGGCGATCGGCAGGCCCATGGCCACGACCGAGCCAAAGGCGATCAGAAGCACGACCATCGCCGCGCCGATCGCGATCGCGCTCGATTCGCTCGGCGGCTCCTGCTCCGCCTGGGCGACCATCGAGCCTCCCGCCTCGACCGTCAACCCGGAACCACCGGAGCGATCGACCAGGGCGGTTAGCTGCTTGATGTCGTCGAGCGGGGTCTCGAAGGCGAGCTTTTCGTACTGGACCGTGGCGTAGGCGATCGTGCCGTCGGCTGAGACATTGGCGGAGTTGGTGTACGGCGAATCGACCGCGATCACGCCGGGCAACGTCGCCGCCTCGGCGAGGAGCGCCTCGACCCTGGGCTGTACAGCGGGATCGGCGACTCCGGCATCGGCCCGGACGACGATCTGGGCGGTGTCCCCGGCCTGGGAGGGGAAGCGCTCTTCAAGCAGGTCGAGTGCCGCCTGCGATTCGGTCCCCGGGATGGTGAAGCTGTCGGCCAGGTCGCCACCGACCGTGGCGGAGAGAACGCCCAGCACGACCAGGAAGGCAACCCAGGCCCCGAGGACGGCCCGGCGCCGGCGGACCGCGACGTACGCCCAGCGCGAAAAGATGCTTCGCGGAGCGGGAGCGAGGTCCTGCCCCTGAGGCGAGTCGCCGGCAGGATGAGCGGGCACGTCGATGATCGATCCGGGTGAATTGACACGAGCCATACGGTTCCTCCTGCCCGCAGCGCGAGCGAGTGGTGGTCAGATCGATTCGAATGGACGTTGCGGGTAAGAACCTTGGATGTGAGCGACACATGGCTCTGGAAAGCGGTGCGTCCACCGCGTTCTGAGGCGCATAGGCGCTCACGTATGCCGGGCTGCTGGGGCCTGACGCTATCTAGTCGATTGGCGCTGGCCGGAATCGACAGATCCCGGCGGCGTTCTTATAACGAGATCACTGGAGCCGGTGTTAGCCGGCACGAATCATTTGACCAACCAACCGTTCGGTAAGTAAACTATCGTCAACACTCTATCGAGATGACGATCGAGACTTACTTACCGGTTAGTTAGTGTATCCTACGGGTCGACCCTGCTCCTGTCAACCCCCGGGGACGATCGGTTTTGTGCTGAGCGGCACTTTCGCCCGCGGGAATCCCACGCAGCGATGAGGACGAGATGGCCATGAGTGCGACGACGGTCAGCGCAATCAAGACGAACCGGCGCGGCCCGACGTCGGATGGGCGGGAGCGGGTCCTGATGGAGGCCCAGCGCCTGTTTGTCAGCCGCGGCTTCGCCGAGGTCTCGATGCAGCAGATCGCCGAGGCGGTCGGGATGACGAAGGCCGCCCTCTACTACCACTTCCAGAACAAGGAAGACCTCTTCCTCCACGTGATCGAGCGGGAGCTTTCCCGCCTCCGTTCCGGCCTGACCGCTGGCATTGCCGGTCAGGATGCCACCTGGGACCGCCTGGCCTTCGCGGCCCAATACTTTCTGGACCACTTCCGGGGCGACTTCGGCCGTCTGATGGGCGACATGAAGCAGCACCTCTCCAACTGCGACGGCCCGCCCGGGGGAGGGCTCCCCTTCGAGGCGGTCGAGTCGATCTTCGCGGATGCGGTCGCCCGCGGCGAACTGCGTCCGGGCCTCGATGCCGCCGACCTCACCCCCTGCTTCGTCGGGATGATCTTCGCCCAGGCCCACCGCGACCACATTGCGGCCGGCCGGCCGGCCTCGTCCCGCACCAACGCCGAAACCGCCGCGTTCATCGCGGATCTGATGCTGAACGGGGCGGCGAACTCGGCCCCCTAACCCCCCAGCCCCCTTCCCCCCGCTGCGGCAGGGGGAAGGGGGAGTTCCTCCGGGCGAACGGCCAGATGCCCCGCTGCTCCACCCCGACGTCATCTTGAGCCTGCGAAGGATCTTGGCGCGTCAGCGCCTTCGTCCTCGTTCGAGGATGCGAACCACCGCTCGTCCTATGCATCGCCGGGGTCGGCGACAAAGGCCGTAAACGGCCAAGATCCTTCGCTCCGCTCAGGATGACGGCGCTGAGGTTGGGCGCCAGTCTCCCCCTTCCCCTTGCCGCAGCGGGGGGAAGGGGGTCGGGGGGTTAGGGGGTTGTCTTCGGCAACCGGAACCACCCCGCCCCGCCGTGCCAATGCCTGCCCGCCTTGATGTGAGAAACGACGGCGCGTTCCAGTGTCGTCGTCTGTGGATACGAATCAAGCGGGAGGTCGCTGCGGCCGAAGACGAAGCGCAGGATGCCGGCGTCGTTTTCGGCGTTGCGATAGGCGATCTGGAAGCGGTCGATGAAGCGGATGATATTGGAGGTGGCGGGCAAGTAGTCGCGCAGGTCGTCGTCCAGCATCCAGGAGTAGCAGACAGCGTAGTCGAACGTCTCCTCCGGGAAGTGTCTGGGGAAGAAATCCATCGCCCAGGCGATCGAGGCGTCGCACGCCGCCGGGTCCATCGGCCCGGAGTAGGCCGGGATGTGGACCGAGAGGACGGGAACGCCGGGGGGGACATCGACCCCGGCCGCGATCATCGCCTGGCTGGTCGTATTACCCAGGCGGCCGCGCTCGAACTGGAGCCGGCCTAGCTCGTAGATCGCGCCGCGCAGGTGCAGGGCCAGCCACCAGGGATCGGCGATGGCGAGGTAGTCCCGCTGGCGGCGTCCATGACGTAGGTTGCGGCCGAGATCGGCAAAGGTCGCCCAGGAGACGTCTTCCGGGATGCCACGCTCGGCGTGGAACCGGCGGGCAAAGGGGAGCGAGACGAGGTAGACCCAGGCGTAGAACGCCCCACCCGTTCGGCCCGCGGCCACGGGCCAGCGCGGCAGCGGCGGCCAGTCGCCCACCTCCCCCATCCTGCCTACGATCGACCAGGCGCACCGCCGGACCAAACTCCAGAGCTCAGGGGAGCCGTTCAGGATTGAAAGGGATTCGACCAGGTCGGCGGCGTCCTCTTCCAGCACACCGAGATCGCGCAGCAGATCGGGCAACGCATCCCGGGAGGGCAGCGTGAACTCGGCCGGCGGGTCGCCGGCCGCCTCGAGCATCTCCAGCCAGGCGGCGGTCTCGTCATGCGCCCGCAACGTCTCCAGTTCGTCGTTCAAGCCCCGTCCTTCCCGCCTTCTCGCGTTGCCGCCATCCCGCCTCCGTCACTCACCGACGGCGCCATCGATGCTCTCGCGGATGAAATCGGCGTGGCCGTTGTGCCGGGCCAGCTCCTCCAGCATGTGGAACGCGATCCAGCGTAGGGTCAACCCCTCCTGGCCGGGATCTGCTCCCCTGGCGAGATCGTCCAGGTCGGCCGCGGCCAGAATGGCGCGGGCCTTCTCGGCTTCGCCGTCGGAGAAGGCCAGGACATCGGCGGTCGTCTCGTCCGGCTCGATCCGCCAGTAGCGGTTCGGATCGTCCGGGTCCCAGAGGTCGGCCAGATCCTCACCGGCAAAGCATTCGCGCCACCAGGAGCGCTCGACGTCGGCGATGTGCTTGGTCAGGCCGAGCAGGCTCATCCCGGAGGGAATGTGTGGCTGGCGTAGTTGCTCATCGGTGAGGCCGGCCAGCTTGCAGCGTAGGGTCGAGCGGTGCCAGTCGAGAAACGATGCCAGCATCTCCTTCTCGGTGCCAGCCGCGGGCGGATCGATCCGGGCGCAGTTGTCGAGCATTGCCATAGCGGCTTGGTCTCCTTGTCATTCACCGTGGGAATGGTACGCGCCGACACGGCCGCGCTGGTGGTGGGGCGTGTCACGCCAGATCAAATCAGGATGAAGCACCCTCGGGATCGAGCATCGTGGCCGGGACATCCGTCAGCGCCCGGACGGGCGAAAGGTACAGGATTACGAAGCCGATCTGGAGACCAATTGCCCCAACAACGAGGGTCGGGCGCAGGCCGATCAGGTCGCCGAGCAACCCGCCGACAAGGGCGCCAAGCGGGGCGAGACCGAGGGAGACAAAGCGCATTGTGCCATTGACCCGACCCAGGAGACGGTCTGGGGTTATCGCCTGACGGAGACTGATCTGGTTGATCGACGTCACCGGCCCACCGAGGGTGGCGACAAGCCGAGCAAACGTCAGCATCGCGACGGCCACGACGACCGGCCCGGTTGCTAGCGGCACCAGCAAGAAGGCCGCATCGTTGACGCAGGCGCCCCAGACGATCGTGGGCCCGACCCCGATCCTGTCGGCCAAGGGGCGAGCCGCGAGGGCGGCAATGAAAAAGCCAAGGCCGCCGACGCCAAAGATGATCCCCACCGCCGCTGGGGGGACATCGAGCTCCCGCGTGACGAAGAGCAGATAGACCGCACTGAACATCCCGGCGAACAGGTTGTAGACCCCGAGCGAACTGCCCATCGTCCTGAGCAAAGGTGACCGCGCGATCACGCCCACACCTTCGCGGACGTCGGCGAGCAGGCTGCGTCGCGACTCGGGCCGCTCGGGCCGAGCCTCCACCGCCCGGATCCGCCTGAGGGCCAGCGCGGAGAGCACAAACGAGAGGGAGTCGATCACGATCGCGATCGGGGCCGTGAGGATCTGCACGATCAGGCCGGCGAGGCCCGGCCCCAGGATCAGCGCGCCGGAACGGCTGATCTCCAGCTTGCTGTTGCCCTCGACGAGTTGCTCACGCCGTACGATCGAGGGGAGGAGGGAGGAGTGAGCGATGTCGAAGAAGGTGGTCAGCACTCCGGCGGCAAAGGCGACGATACAGAGGTACCAGACCGAGAGCAAATCGAGCAGATAGACCACCGGCACCGAGCCGAGCACGGCGGCCCGGCCAAGATCGGCGGCGATCAGCATCGGACGGCGCCTGGTCCGGTCAACCAGGGCGCCCGCGAGCAGACCGGCGACGAGGGCAGGCGTGGTGCCAGCCGCCGCGAGGAGGCCCATCTCGACACCGGAAGCATCGAGGGTCACCACCGCGGTCAGTGGCAGAGCCAGGAGCGTAACTTCGGAGCCGAAGAAGGAGAGCGTCTGACCGGTCCAGAAGCGGCGGAAGTCGGGATGCCGCCAGAGGCCGTCGGTCTGCGTCGACACGTGCGTCTCTCCCGGATTGGAAGAAGGACTCATGCCTCCCTTACCGGCACCCCACTCATTCGTGATTCATTTCACAATATCACACGGGCGCAATCAGGACGATACGGGAGGACTTAGCGTTTGAGTCGAGATTTCGCGCCGGCTGCCGCCCTAGTTAGAGGGATTGAAATCCCGGGCTACCTCACGGACGTCCCTCGGGGACTGATGACGGGCACTCTAGCCTCGGAGAGGCTGTTTTGTTCAGCCCGGGCCGTCCGCCCCGGGCGACGGGGATACGCGGTCGGCGCTGCTCTCGAGCGCCAGGAACGCCGTCACCCGGAGGCGGCGCAGAATCCAGCGCACCGGCGAGGGTAGGCTCGGTGCAGATTCGACCGCGTCGGTGAGCCGGGGCGCGATCAGCGGGACAACGCGTCCGCCCCGCTCCAACTCACAGGCGCCCGCGGCCAGCACGTTCTTGACCCATTCGGCTTCCGGGCCGTAAGTAAGGGCGACGACGTACCCGCCGGTAGCGCGATCGTGGAAGGCCATGATCGGCGTGCGGTAGGCCGTGCCGGAGCGCCGCCCCTGATGGCGCACGATCGCGAATGGGGGGAGGCGGCCGGCGACCGTTCGGGCGATCGGGTTGGTAACGTGGCGGTTGAAGCGGGCCAGGCGCTGTGGGAGCGGCATCAGGTGGCAACCTCCAGACCGGACGGGACCGGCGCTTCTGTCCGTTCGAACCCAATGACGCGATTGACCACGAGGAAGGCGATCAGGGTCAGGGTAAGCAGAGCGGCCGCAGCTCGAAACACCCCGACCGCGCCGATCGAGTCGAGGAGAAGGCCGCCCAGCAGCGACCCGGTGATGCTGCCGAACCCAAACGTCATCGCGGCCAGCAGGGCCTGGGCGGTGGCCGCCTGCTCGCGGCCCGCCAGACGGTGGGCCAGGGTAACAGAGGCGATCAGGAAGGCGCCGTACGAGAGCCCGTGGAAAAGTTGGACCAGCAGGACCCACTCCGGCACGGTGATCACGGCGAATGCGGCGAGGCGGCAGGCGTAGACCCCGATCGCCAGGGCGATCATCCGCACCGGCCCAAACTTGGCGAGGAACCAGCCGCTGAAGGCGACGATCGGGAGTTCACTGGCCGAGGAGAGGGCCGAGGCGAGGCCGACCAGGCTGGCCGATCCACCCAGCTCCTTGATGCGGATGCCGAGGAAAGCGTACATCGTCGCCACGCCGATAGACATGAAGTAGGTGATCACCAACAGGGCTATCAGGGGCCGGTTGGAGGTCGCGGCGCCCAGACCGCCGAGGACGGTCCGGGTCGTCCGCTCGCTGAGGGCGGGGAGCCCAAAGGTCGAGAGTACACCCAACCCGAGACAGACGGCGTGGGCAAAGAAGATGAGCCGGGTGACGTCATCGCCCATCAGCCAGCCAACGAGCAGCACGCTACCGGTGTACCCGAACGATCCCCAGACCCGTAAGCGGCCGTAGGAGACGCCGAGCCGCTCGCTAACCGTGACGCCATACCCGTCGAATGTCGAGGCGACCGGCGCCTCGAGAAAAGCCAGCATCGCGATCAGAGGCAGGAGAAGCAGGAACGATTCCGGCACGCTGGCCGCCAGGCAAACAAGAGCGGCGCCGCCCAGCGCGACCCGGAGCACGAATCGGTGCTTCGAGCGGGAATCGGAGTACGCCCCCCAAATCGGACCGGAGAGCGCCACCCCGAGGGCGGGAAGCGAAGCCAACACCCCGACCTGCCAGCCGCTGAACCCGAGATCCCGGTAGTAGAGCGCGGTGAATGGGAGCAACGCCCCGGTGGCGCCGAAGATCCAGAAGTAGCCGGAACTGACCCAGCGCCCCGCCCGGCGCCAATCGGCCGCGCCCGCCTCGTTCGCCCTGACCGCCTCGTTGCTCGCCAGACCTGCCACCCAGGCTCGAATCCCTTCCCTCGCGCACAACGGGTCACCGCCGGACGCCTGGTCGGGCCTCCGGCGGTGCATCGTGCGGCTTGAAGGGGCGGTGCGCAAGAGTCCAGGCGACGAGCGCGACGCCTTCGAGCTGCTATCTCACGGTCCGGCTCGGCCCAGTCGCACATGTGCCATCGGTGCTGTCGTTCCTCGATCGATGTCTAGGCCGGCCAGACCGTGGCTTCCAGGCCAGGGCTCCAACGGGGATGCGGCGAGGACGAACCAGGCGCCGCCATGCTGCCTCCCTTTGGGCAAGCATGGCGGCTCGGCGCCGATCTGTTATCCGGGAATGTACGGTGAGGCGTCGAGGAAAGGCCCGCTCAAGCTAAAAATGCGAGCGCCTCCCTGCTGGCAGGAGACCCTGGACCATCGTACAGTTGGCGCCAGGGGGTGAACGGACACTCGGCACCATGTGCGAAAAGGCTCACCCATGCCACGCAAAAAGGGAACTCCAGAATTTGAAGCGTTCGCCACCGCGCTCCAGGATAGGCGGCCGGAGGTCGTTGACGGCGCGATGTTCGGCATGCCCGTACTCAAGGTGAACGGCAGGGCTGTCGCCGGCGGCTACGATGGCGGCATGATCTTCAAGCTCGAGGGAGAAGCGCACGCCCACGCCCTCTCCCTCCCTGGCTCCGCGCTCTTCGACCCCATGCGCAACGGCCGGCCCATGAAGCAGTGGATCGCCGTACCCACCGCGCACGAGCCCGAGTGGGACGCCCTCGCCGACGCGGCCATCGACACCATGATCGTGGCAACCGCAGGCTGAACAGGGAGGCCACCACCGGTGTTCACCTCCGCGTTTCCAATTCTTTACACCACCGACCTGACGGCGGCCCTTGGGTTCTACCGCGATCTGCTGGGCTTGGAGCTGACCTACCGCTTCCCGGACGAGGGCGAGCCGACTTTCGTCACGTTGCGCCTCGGCGCCTCCGAAATCGGCATCGGCCAGACGGGCGAACGCGGCGACTTGCACGGTCTCCCGATCGACCTGAGCGGCGGCACCCGCTTCGAGCTGTGCATCTACTGCAAGGACACCGACTCCGCCATCGCCTATCTGCGCCAGCACGGCATCGACGTCCTCTACGAGCCCACCGACCAGCCCTGGGCCGAACGCCTCGCCTACGTCCTCGATCCCATGGGCAACCCCGTCCATATCACAGCGCGAAGTAGATAGGAGCCGGAACATGGATCACGACCGGAAACTCAATCTGCTCTCAGGTGGTGAATCGTTCGCCCCCAAAGACTCCGCCCGCAGCTCGCCACCAGCGATGTCTGCACCACTACTGTTTTAGAGAGAGAATCCCCTGAATGCCAGCGAGAAGTGCCCCTGCGAAGCTGGCGATTGTCATCACCTGGAGCCCCCAACCGACGCGGGCCAGAACCCCGAGGTCGATATCTTCCTCGCCTGAGGTTGCAAGGAGATCGTTGAGGTCACTCCAATCCACGGCGCCGATGATGCCAGACAGCAGGAGGACGGCGGTTGCCAGGAAAGCTGTCCAGGTCGGATGCGAACCCGCAAACAGGTGAACAGCCAGGAGCGCGACCGCGCCGATCCCGCAACAGAGCGTGATCTTGCCATCACCATCCATCCCGTTGACTTCGATTGAGCCGATGAAAATCGTCATGGTGACCCAAGGCGCAAACGAGCCGATGATCACCAGAATCGCCGCTCCGAGGCCAAGAAACCCCGCGATCCGGTTCGGTGGTTCAGGCTCGGCGTATGTTTGAGCGCTTGGCGTCGACCGCCAATCAACCTGTGGTGCAGCCGCCGAAGGACTCGCGGAAACCGCCCGAGTTACAGACTGCGCGAACACGGGTGCTGACGCCGGTGCTATCGCCAGCGGCTCCCGCCCGACGACTTCAGGAGCATCCTCTGCCTGGCTCTTGCCGCAGGCGAAGCAGAACCCGGCTTTTTCAGGGAGCTTTGTTCCGCAGTTCCAGCAGTACACCTCAAAACTCCTTGGGCGGGCAGAACGCCTGCGCCGGTAACCCAGGCGGCAATCAACTGCCCATCCGGCCAGCAATCGAGACACGTACTCGCATGTCGTCGTCTGTGGAAATGGTACGCCACGACGAGTCGCGCTAGCCCCTTGTTTGCTCCGACGGACGATAGCCGTACAATCCGGAGACAGGATCCACACGTTGCCGTTTCCGCCAGCTTCGGCGCAGTCGCGCACCACCGGAGGCATTCGGTCCAATGAGCCATACCGCCCCGCCCCGCTCATCGTCCAATGGAGCCAACCCGGTCAAATCGAACGGGAGCAAGCCGCGCGTCCTGATCCCGATCAACCCATACCGCGACAACGTCCAGGGCAAGGCGAACGAGCCGATCACGGTCGCCGCTATCCTGGACAGGGCGCGAAAGGAACTTGCCAGCCTGGGCGAGACCGTGCCCACGCCGGACTGGACGCTGGAGGCGATCTACGACCGGCTGGAGGAGAACGCGCCCCGGATCGCGATCATCGGCGGCTCGCCGGACCACCCTGCCCACGTGATGGACCCCGGCACCGGAGCCAGGGCCGCCCTGGCGATCTGGGCGGAAGGGGGCGTGCCCTTCGCCTTCAGCGTGCCGGTGCTCTGCGACGGCACCGCCCAGAGCAACATGGGCATGAGCTACTCGCTCCAATCGCGCAACGCCATCGCCGAGATTGTCGTCAACCAGATGGAGGCCCACTCCTATCACGGCGCCTTCGTCATCCAGTCCTGCGACAAGATGCCGATGGCGGTGGTGGCAGCCCTCGCCCACCTCGACACCCTGCGGCGTAGGCGCGGCGAGGCGCCGGTCTTCGCCGCCTTCGCCCCGGCCCACGTCCTCAAGGGCGGGGAGATTCCGGCCGAAACGCGGGATGATCTCGAAAAGCTCGGGCACGAGCTGGAGGCGGCCGGTCACGCCGAGATCGCCGAAGACCTCTACGACACGATGGCCTACATCCTCCAATGCTCCTCCAACACCGCCTTCCAGGGCGTCTTCCTGCGGGCCATCGACGCCGGGCTGCTCGATCCGGTCCGCCACAAGGAACTGGAGAAGGGCCTGGCGGTCGGCACCTGCGACGCCAAGGGGGGAATCTGCGCCTTCAACGGCACGGGCAACTCCTCGCGGCACCTGGTGGCCGGCCTCGGCCTCGTTCACCCCGCGGTCGAGTTGCTGACCGACCCTCCCACAACCGAGCAGGTCAATGCGGTCGTCGTCGACCTGATGACGCTGGTCAACAAGCCCGAGTACGGCGTCGCCGAGATCGTGATCCGCAACATGGCGAACGCGGTCCGGCTGCACAGCGCCTCCGGCGGCTCGACCAACCTGACGATGCACCTTGTCGGAGCGGCGATCTACGCCGGCTACAAGTTCTCCATCCACGACATGGACCGGATCCACCACGCCGCGCCGGTGCCTGATCTGTTCGATTACAGCCTGACCCAGGGGCGGGACATCTTCGCCCTGGCTAAGCAGTGTTGCTCCGGCGATATCCGCGGCATGGAGACGTTGGTCCACGAGATGGTCCGCAACGACGTGCCGATGGACCTCGATGCGCCGACCGTGACCGGCACCACCTGGCGCGACCGCCTGACGGATCAGACCGGCCTGAGCGCCGCCGGTGTCGACGAGAACCCGGTCATCCTGGCCAAGCCGCGCCGCCCGATCAGCGGCGTAGATGTGTTGCAGAGCAACTTCTTCGACAGCGCCGTGGTCAAGACGAGCGGCATGCCGGAGAAGCAGGTCGACCACTTCGACGAGCAGGTCGGCTTCGTCCTCCTCTACGAGCACGAGGATGACGCCAACAACGCCCTCCTCGACGTCGATCTCCTCCCCGGCGTGCGCGACTCCGGCGCCTTTGCCCTGGAGGACCTGCGGGCGGTCTGGCGCCACAACGCCGCCGGCCTCGGGCTCGATGTCGCGGCCGGTGAGGGGTTGGAGTACGGCGCCCTCTTCGACCACATGGTCGAGACCGGCACGCTCAAGCTCGGGATCGTGATCTCAGGCCAGGGACCGGTTGCCTTCGGCATGCCGGAGATGTTCACCCCGATGCAGCACATCAACGCCAACCGGGCGATGCGCAAGCTGGCGACCCTGATCAGCGACGGCCGCTACTCCGGCGTCTCCTACGGCGCGGCGGTCGGCCACGTCGTGCCGGAGGCGATGGACGGCGGCCAGATCGGCCGCCTCCAGACGGGCGACCTGCTCCACCTGCGCTTCCGCGCCCGCCGGATCGACCTCCTCGACCCGGCCGCGATGCGAGCCGGCACAATCGCCTTCGCCTCCGACTCACTCCTCGGCGACCGCGACGACCTCGCCGCCGAGCGCCTCGCCCGCCTGAAGGTCCGCCAGCGCAACGTCGCCGCCAGCAACCGGATGGTCGGCTGCACCGACGCCGCCAATGGCGTCGTCCCGCTCCCCGTCGCCGAGGACGCCGAGATCGACTTCTGGGACGCGGTCGTGGTGGGAGGGGTGAACACGCCGGTGGCGGCGGTGGCGGACTAGCGCCGTCGCAGCTGGCGGAACACTTCGGCCGGCGACAACTGGAGGCGTCTATGCCGGTGACCGAGCGGACATACGGAAAACGAGTTACACCGTTCGAATCGATAGCGCGCGGGCGAAGCGCAGCGATGAGTCCTACTACATTCCCGATGTCTTTGTTGTCCCAACGCGACTGGTCCTCCCCCAGTTCGGTGTGACGGATCGACTGGAAATCTACGACGAGCCGCTGCTGTTCATCGCCGAATTCTGGTCCCCTTGCACGGGCGGATACGATGTCGATGCGAAGGTTCCCGAATACATGAAGCGGGGCGATCTCGAAATCTGGCGCATCCATCCCTATGACCGAACGATCACCGCCTGGCGCCGGCAGGCGGACGGCTCGTACGCCGAATCGGTCTACAGTGCCGGCAAGGTCCGGCTACACGCGCTTCCGGACGTGACAGTCGACATTGACGGCCAGTTCGCGCGAATCAGCTAACCAGTCGCCGAAAATGGCCTTGGGCGCTGCCAGAATGTCGTACTCGGTATCGCTTACTGTAGATCAGAGGGGCATCGATTGTGGCATTCGATCTGTTTCACCGTATCGGTCCGGGTCGCTTCTACCGGGGCAATCTGCATACACACACCACAAACTCCGACGGCGGCATGAGCCCCGCGGCCGTCTGCGCCGCCTACCGGCAGCAGGGCTACGACTTTCTGGCAATCACCGATCACTTTCTTGAGGTCTACAACTACCCGATCACTGACACGACGCCGTTCCGGACCGGGTCGTTCACGACCTTAATCGGCGCCGAACTCCATGCCCCAGCCCTCGCCAATGGGCAGATCTGGCACATGGTTGCGGTGGGGCTTCCCGTGGATTTCGGCAGCCCACGCGATGGGGAGACCGGTCCCGACCTCGCCCAACGCGCAGTCGACGCCGGCGCGTTCGTGGCCCTTGCTCACCCCGCTTGGTACGGCGCGACCGTCGAGGACCTCTTCAGCGTTCCCGCCGCCCACGCGATCGAGGCCTACAACGAGGTCTGCGGCCGCCTCAACGACAAGCCCGAGAGCTGGTTCCACGTCGATCAAGTGCTCTCCGCCGGTCGCCGCGTCACGGCCATCGGCGCCGACGACGCCCACTTCCGTGTCTCTTTGTCGAACTCGAAGGAACCCCCGGGCGTGACCGATCCGATCGCGACCGAACTGGGCGAAGAACTTCCGGCCGGATTCGGAACGTGGGTTTGGGTCCGGGCGGCCGCGCTTGAACCCAAGGGGCTCGTGGAGGCGCTCAAGGCAGGCGACTTCTACACGTCGCAGGGGCCGATGATCCACGACATCCGCGTGAGTGAGGACCGCACGACGATCCAGGTGGTGAACTCTCCGGCGGTCTCGGTCTTCGTCACCGGTCGTCCCGACACCATGGCCTATGGGTCCAAGCACGCGGCGCAGGTGACCCACAGCACCTTCCCGATCGGCAAGTACGCCGGCTCCTACGTCCGGGTCACCGTCGTCGACTCGGCGGGCAAACGGGCATGGTCGAACCCAATCTGGCTCGAATGAGGCCGAGATTACCGCCTGACTCCCTTCCCCCCGTTCCTCCGTAGCGCAACAGGAGGAAGTGAGAGGGCAGCGTCCGTTTCGGTTACGGCGCTCCGCAACGGCCCCTCTCCACCGCAGTGGAGAAGGGGGTAGGGGGTGAGGTCTCTCTCGCCGCCTCCCATGGCGCAATCCCTCGCACCCACGTACCCTCCGCAGTGCGGGAACCGCGACGAAGACCGGGAGCGGCAGGTGACGAACGCGGAGCCGGCGGGGCAATCCAACCAGACCGATCAGGTGGCTCCGGTGACATCCCCTGCCGGACGTCGCGGGCTGCGACAGCGGGTCACCGACTGGCCGCCGGTCTGGCTCATCAGGCAGCTGGTAGTCCAGTATCTGCTTCAAGGGCTTGGCGGGATGGCAGCCCAGGCCGCCTTTCGCCTGACCATCACGCTGCCGTCACTCCTGCTCTTGCTGATGACGGCCGCGGGCCTGGCGGACCGGTACGCGGGCGTGCCGGTCGCGAAGTCGATCCGCGACATCATCCAGGAGCGCGCGCCCGACGACCTGAAGCCACTCTTCAGCTCCCTGCTCGATCAGGCGACCAGCCAGAGCGCACAGACCCTTTCGCTCAACCTGGCGATTGCCCTCCTGATCGCCCTTTGGGGCACCTCGGGCAGCATCGCGGCGGTCGTCTATGCCTGCAATCGGGTCTATGGCGTGCGCGACCGGCGCTCGTGGGTCACCCACCGCCTGCTGGTGCTCGGTATCACGCTGGTCGCAATGGTGGTCGTCGCCGTGACCTTCGTGCTCGCCCTGCTGAGCGAGCGGGCCGGCCGTCAGGCTGCGGTCGCGTTCGGACTCGGCGAAAACTCGGCGGCGGTGTGGAGCGACATCGCTCGCTGGATCCAGGTTGGGCTGATCGTTCTGGCCCTCATCGTGATCTACCGCGTCGGACCGGATGTGGAGCAATCCTTCCGCTGGATCTTGCCGGGGATCCTGGCCTCCACGCTTGGTTGGCTGGGAACCCTAAATGGGTTCACCCGGATCCTGAACCTCTCCAACCCTTCCACCCCCTACGGTCAGGCTGCCAGTGTCGTCGCCCTCCTCCTCCTCCTCTACTGGACGGTTCTGGTCATCCTCTGCGGGGCGCTACTGAACGCCGTCCTCGGTAGACGATACGACCAGCGTCTCATCCTCCACCTCAAGAGGCGCCCACTTCGCTACCTGGAGAACCCGGACTACCCAGAAATACCACCACCGTCGCCATTGGGGCCGGTCGCGGTCGAGGTCATCGACGAGCGTCCGATCCTCCGGCAACGGTGGTGGGGATTTGCGCTCGGCGCGGCCGCGGGCGCGGCTGTCGTAGCCGGGCTCGCCGTCGTCTTGCAACTCTTTACCCGCAATGGACACGGCGAGTAGCGCGTGGCGCGCTACTCGCCGCTCGACCATGATTTGCGCCTCGTAGGGGCAACCGCTTGCGGTGCCCTGTTGGCACATGCGTCGCGTCCCGGTTGGAGGCCGGGCAGGGCAAGCCCTGCACCCTACACCATGAAGGTGGTTGGCGGATCAGGACTGACGCACTAGACGTTGTTCTCTTCGAGGATCCGGTCTGCGACGACGGGGTGGGATGCACGGTCGACACCTGTTCCCCCCCCACCCGGAACGTGACGGGCGCGGATGCGTCTCCACGCCCAACGACGGGTTGTGTCCACCGACCGGCGACGGCTGTATTCGAGCCGGTCTGCACCCCGACCGGATGCACGACGGCCATCGCCGCCGGGGCGCCGTGCCTGGATCCGGACAACGCCTGCGTTACCGGAGGTATCTGTGACTCCGGCGGCACCTGTGAGCCGCAAGCATTCCGCGACTGCTCCGCCTTTGCAAACGCCTGCACCGATGCCTTCTGCGATCCGGATACCGGCGATTGCCGCACGTCGACAACTAACCGAGAGGGCCGCTCCTGCGACGACGGCGACGCCTGCACGGCAACGGCGTCTGTCGCTCTGGTCAGTGCCAGGGAGGGTCGCCGGTCGTCTGCCCGCCCGAACGGCCTGACTGCTCCGGTGGCGGCTGCGTCTGCCGGGGGAATGGGCTGGAGTGCCCGACTCCGGGGTCGGGCGTCGGATGCTGCGATGGCCAGTGCGTCCGCGGAGTTTGCTGTACGCCAACTGGCACCTTCTGCCAGGTCAACGAGCAGTGCTGTAGCCGGTCCTGCATCACGGTGGACTTCAATCGCGAGTGCGCATGATGCCCGTCGCCCGGGATTGGGATGGATCGTGATCGCTTCGGCGACTTAGCGCGAAGGCTGGCGACGGGGATCACGCGCCGCGCCGTGTTGTAGGGTGCGCGGAGGCAGATTGAGGTGCGCGTTTCGGTCAACGCAGCCAACGCGCGAGCCTGAACCGGCGTTGTACCGGCAGTGAGACCGTGACGGTCCGTCTCTCAGCTCACGAAGGAGCAACTCATTCTGTGTCTGCCAGCGAATCCACGATCACCTTCCTTGGGCAGTCGACGGTACGGATCGCCACGCCCGCCGGCAAGCAGGTGCTGATCGATCCCTGGGTCATGTCGAACCCATACTGCCCTGAGCACCTCAAGGAGGTAGGTGACCTGGATCTCGTGCTCATTACCCACGCTCACCGTGACCACTTCGACGACGCGGTGGAGGTTTTTCGCCGCTCGGGTGCGACAGGCGTCGCCAGCAACGAATTCTGCATCTGGGGCGACCGGTTCACGATGGGTCCGCGCGAAGCCGCCTACGCCATCCGCCTCCTGGGAGTCGGGAAAGTTATCCCCGTGCACTACGGCACCTTCCCGATCTTCACCGGTACTCCGGATGCCCTCCGCCGGGAGACGAACGATATCGCCGGCCTGGAGATCATCGAACTCCAGCCGGGGGAGACCTATCGCCTGTAAGGCATCGACCAGGGGACTCCACACCCCTGCAGGGTCGCGCCCGCCGCTACACTCGTCGCTATGGTGCTCTGGCAACTCATCCTCGCTGCTGCGCTTATCTTGATCGGCGGGGCCGCCGTCGCATTCGTGATCTGGCTGCGCCGGGCGGCGCTGACGCCGGCTGAAGCGACAGCAGAACTGCGCGCCCTCGGGGTCGAGCTGGTCCGGTTGCCCGGCCGGTTACGTCGGGTTGCCGCCGACCCGCGCACGCCACGCCGGGCCCGCTGGTGGCTGATCGGCCTGGCCATCTACATCGCCAGCCCGATCGACCCGATCCCCGATTTTTTGCCCGGAATCGGCCACCTGGACGAGGTGATCCTGGTGCCTCTGGTGCTTAAACACGTCCGCACGATGATCCCGGACGATGTCTGGGACGAACACTTTCCCCGCCGGTCACGCCCGGGGATACCCACAGATCCTGAGTGATCACCGGCGTCCAGCAGCGGAACCCGAGACAGTTGAGGCTCCGAAGGGGAGTCGCCGTGTCCGTCAGATGGGCAATTTTCGGGGACGGTCTCGATCGCGCGATTGAGTAGATCGACGGATGGAGCCGGCGGCCACGTCAGCTAGAGTCGTCGGGCGTCTCTGTCATGGTGGGGCCATGAAGGAGGGGGCTAATCGACGGCGCACC
Source organism: uncultured Chloroflexia bacterium (assembly GCA_963849635.1). Taxonomy (GTDB): domain Bacteria; phylum Chloroflexota; class Chloroflexia; order Thermomicrobiales; family UBA6265; genus CAVRUD01. The sequence continues at coordinate 90,337 of CAWKIA010000033.1, forward strand.
CCCGAGGATCCGGAGGCCCATTCATGGACGGTAATCAATTCGATGACCTCTCACGACGGCTCGCGGGTAGGAATCTCCCGGCGCTCCGCCCTCAAGGCGGCGGGCGGCGGGCTCCTGGCCGCGGTCGGCCTCGGTGGGCCGACCGCGGCCAGGGCCCAGGTGACGCAATCCCAGTGCGGCAACATGGTCTGCGCCGCCAATCCTGGCGTCTGCAAGCCCGGCTGCGTCTGCTGCGTCTTCCCCAACGGCAACTCCCGCTGCCGCCCGCCGGATCAGTGCACCGCCCCAGGCACGGCCGCGACCACAACCACGACCACGACCACGGCAGCGCCTTGTGCGGGGGTCGCCGACGGCGTCGCCTGCGCGACCGGCAAGGTCTGCCTGGGCGGCGTCTGTACCGGCAACGGCGCCTGCGAGTTCGGCGCTCCCACCGGCTGCGGCGACGTCGTCAACGGCTGCGGCGGCGAAATCTGCGGCGGGGAGGAAAGTGGCTGCTCGACGACGGTCGAGGGCGGCGCGGTCTGTACCGTCTTCAATGCCGTCGTCACGGCGGAATGCGAAACCTCGGCTAACTGCGCCGAAGGCGAGATCTGCACGCCCACCTGCATCGGAACGCGATGCGCTACGGTCTGCGGCGGCTGATCCCTCCCCACCAAGTTGGGCTCGCTAGTGGCTGATGGGGCTGGTGGCGTACACCGCCAGTCCCATCGACCTGCACCCTGTTTCCCTGGGGATCGTCCACCTAAACGCGGCGTCACGTAGCGGGCTAGTCCGGCGGGTACGACCTCGGGTTGTACCGCTTGGCGAGGAAACCGGTCGCCAGATCCAGGTCGAGGTCATAGACAAGGAGTTGCTCTTCGCCGTACGGCACATGGGCGAGGAGGTCGCCCTCCGGCCCGATCAGGCTGGTGGCCGATTCCTGGTAGCGGAAGGCGTAGTTGACGCTGGCGAAGTAGACGGTGTTCTCGATGCTGCGCATCAGCATCGCCTTCTCGTAGTAGGGGGCATCAGGATCGCCCCAGCGGGTCAGCGTCGGTCCGCTGAGGTCGCTGCCCGTCAGTTGGGGGTGAAAAACTACCTTCGCGCCCCGGGCCGCCGGCCAGCGAACACTCTCCGGATAGCGCCAGCCCTCGTGGCAAATGGTGATTCCGAAGGGGACGCCATCGACCGCGAACAGGCGCCGGCTGCCCTCGGCCACGTAGTGCGGCTCCTCCTCAACCGGGATCTGGTTCTTGGGCTGGAATCCTTCGACCACACCGTCACGGGAGATCACGAAGGCGACGTTGTGCAGTCCCTTCGGCGTCTCCCACTCCATCCCAACGACCACGGCCACACCGTACCGCTCTGCCGAAGCCCGGATCTCCTCCAGAGCCGCCTCCTGGCGGGCCTGATCGATCGGGGGGACGGGGAAATCCATCCCGCGCAGGCCGGGGATATAGGTCTCCGGAAAGCAGACGACGGCGACGTCTTTGGCCGCCGCTTCCGCCAGCACCCGGTCGGCGGTCCGCAACCGCTCCTCAACCGTCGATGCGTTCGGCACCGCCGCCAGCCCGATGCGCAGGGTTTTGCTCGCCATCTGCTGATCCATCTTCTTACCTCTCTTCTGGGCGCCACATGCTGATGGCGATTTTCGCATGCCCGTTGATCGGTTCAATCGAGCGGTTCGCCTAAATTCCTAGAAGTGATCTGACATCCACGGCGCGGGGCCGGAGAAGATCGTCGTCAGCAGAGCGAGATCCTCGTCGGGTCCTTTCAGGTAGCCGGCGGACCGCAGCGCCGCCGGGGGGAGGTAGCTCGAATAGAGCGCCGACAGGCCGCGAACGTCGATCACCACCGTGCCGTCGCCTCCCGGCCGAACCTCGGCGCGGCCGTTGGCGACCGAGAGGATCACCGGGCCATCGTTGGCCGGGAGCATATCGTCGAGCACGGCCAGATGGACCTCGCCACTGACTCCCTTCGGGTAGCCGCGGGCCGCCAGCGCCGCCGGGACATCGAGCATCCGGAGCAGCCATTGCTCGAAGTGTGGAACGGTGTAATCCTGCTCGGTGACCTGGAGCAAGAGCGGGTCGGCGGCCGGACCGTACCATTCCAGATGCTCAGCCACCCGGCGATGCCCGCCGAGGAACGAGAGCACTTGCCGCCCGGCATCGGGTGTGATCGCGACGAGATCGCGCGCATTGATCACCTTGCCTGTATCACTGGGACGGCGGCGCTGGTTGTAGACGACGTACCCCTCGGCGACGCCGTCTCGCTCGACCATGTACGCGCTGACCGGTAGCCGCTCGCGCAGCTTCCACTCCCACATCACTGGGAGGCGGTCGAGATTGCCATTGGTTCCTCGGGCGCGCTCCGTGTACAGCCGGTGCATCTCTGGCTCATCGGCCGGGGTCGCCGCCCGGACCACCAGCCGTTGCTCTCGGGTTGGCAGGGAGGCCACCGGAAACCGGTACCCAACGGTGACGCCCGCCTGTTCGTAGCCCATTTTCCGGTAGATCGTCTGAGTGGATGCGTAGAGGACGCTCAGGGCAATGCCATCCGCCCGCATCTCCTCCATCGCCGAGCGCATCATGTACGAGGCCACGCCGCTGCCCCGGTACTCCGGCGCGACGACCACCGCGATGATGCCGCCCATTGGCACGCTGCGACCACCGAACCACTGGCCCATCCGCAGCATGCCCATCCCCGCCGCGACCTGCCCTGCAGCGCGCACCACCCGATAGGTCTCCAGCCCGGACTTCCGCAGCCAGGTGGTGTCCTGCGTCGTGGTCGGGTTCTCAGCGAACGCATGGTCCAGGAGGGTGGCATATGGGACCAGATCGGCCTCCGTGATCGGCCCATACTCGAACGACTGCTGCATCGTGCGTTGCCTCCTGCTCTTGGCAATGGCGGGTGTCGTTGTTGGATCGATGTTCGCACCGATGTTGCCGTGCTGGCCCACTCACACGGTGTGACGCGCGGGCAGAAGCCGCGTCAAACCACCATCTCGGAGGCGCGCCTGACTATCGGGCAACCACGCAGGTGTAGGTTGAGTAGATCGAGCCGTTGTGTTTGACGTCCTGGATGATGAATCCAGCCCGCTCCAGCATCGGCTCCAGCAGCCAGCTGAAGGTGCTGTGCTCCTCGCGGAGGTGTGTTTCCAGCTCGGCCCGCGTCCAGCCACTCCCTGGGGAAGCGGCTGCGCCCTCCAGCCACTTTTCGACAGCCTGTTCGGCCTCACCCGGCTCGAACGAGTAGACCAGATCGCGCAGGAAGAGGACGCCGCCCGGCGCCAGGAAGCCGGCGATCCGTTCCAGCGCGATCGCCTTCCAGAAGTCGGGCAGATGATGAAGGGCGTGGCGGGAGTAGACGAAATCGGCCGGATCGCCGCGGTGACTGTAGGAGAGAAACCCGGCATGGACGGTATCAATGTTCGGAACGCCCGACCGTTTCCGCTTCTCCTCCAGAACTGCCAGCATCTCCTGGGAGACGTCGACCGCGATCACCCGCTTGCAATAGGGCGCGGCCGCGAGGGCGAAGGTGCCGGTGCCCGCGCCAAGGTCGACGAGAGTGTGCGATTTGCTCAGGCCGAGGGCCTGGAGTTCGGCCAGATCCTCCTGGGGGTTTGTCCCGGCTTTCTGGTCGTAGGTCGGGACATAGCCGGGGTCGAAGTGCTCCACACCTGCATGTGCCACTTCGTCGACGTACCAGCGGGGTCTCTCCACGCGCTCCTTGCTCCTCTTCGCGCCGTCCAGTTGGCGCCGAAAGACGGACTGGGCGGCCCGGGCCATCGTGCTCGGGAAGAAGGCAAAATCCCATCGCCCTCCCATCCAGCGTGCCCCGGTGCGTCCTTAGCCTACCATCCCGGCGAGTCCGTCTATCTCGACCGCTGCCCCGAACTAACATCCAGCTCTGTGATGCGGTTCTACGGATAGACGAAAGGAGTTCCGCAGTGGCTCAAACGCCCTCCCTCAAGCATGGCAAGGTAGCCACCCGCATTCCGGTCCAGGATCTGGACCGGGCCAGGCGCTTCTACGCCGAAAAGCTCGGCCTGACGCCGGTCGAGGAGCGCCCAGGCGGCCTGCGTTACACCTGCGCCAGCGGCGAGTTCGTGCTCTTCGCGTCGTCGGGCGCCGCCTCCGGCACCTCTACCCAGATGGCCTTTGATGTCGAGGATATCGAGGCGACCGTTGCCGAATTGCGCTCGCGGGGTGTGGAGTTCGAGGATGTCGATGCGCCCGGCTTCACAACGGTCGGCGGCATCGCCGAGGTCGATGGAAATTACCCGTCCAAGGGCGGCAGAGGTGAACGCGCCGCCTGGTTTCGCGACAGCGAGGGAAACCTCATCGGCGTTGGCCAGCCGATGTAAGCCCCGGCCCCGCCACCTCATCCTGGAGGAAGGAATCCCGAAGTGACCAGCGCAACCGTTGCATCAACTCCCAGGCCAACGATCGCCCGGATCTGGCGGGGACGGACGCCCCGAGCCCGGGCCGACGAGTACGCCACCTATCTCCACGAACACGGCATCAAGCCGCTGGAAGAAAAAGCGCTCGGTGTGCTCTCCCTCCGTGAGGACCGCGACACCGAGAGCGAGTTCATCACGATCTCCTACTGGAAGGACATCCCATCGATGTCCGTCTTCGCCGGCGACGACCCGACCCGGATCCACCACCTGGACCGCGACCCCGAGTTCCTGATCGAGCTACCAGAGAGCGTCCAGATCCTTCAGATCGTTGGCAGTCACGGGCAAACAGGCTGACGTCATACCTCAGAGGTCCCACAATAGCCGGGATGATGCCCGCAATGGCGTAAACCTATGTGCGTACGGACCATTGCTTCCTCATCTTGAACGCCGCAACCTTTTGTAGGGGTAGAGATTTACGGTGATGCCGTCAGGCACCCTTACCATCGGCGGAATCAAGCGTAAGTTCGACCAGCACCTCATTCGCGCCGACCAAGCCATCGACGACGCACGCCACTCGGGCAACGGTACCGGCGGCGGGCGCCTCGCAGGCGAGTTCCATCTTCATCGCGCCGAGGGTGACCAGGGGTTGACCTGCGTCTACCCGGTCACCAGGGGATACGTGGATTGCCAATACCCGGCCCGGCATCGGCGCCTTGATCCGCCCATCGCGCGCCCGCGATCCGCTCCACTTGGCCGGCGGAGCGGCGTCCGCCCGCGCGGATAACCCAGCGGCCCCCGGCTCCCGCCACCTCCATCCCATCGTCACGTTCGACCACGGCCAGGCGGGCGACATCCTCCCCGGCCGCGACCGTCCAGACACCGGCGGCATCGCGCCACCAACGCAACGGCACTGGCCCAGCCCCGGCATCGATTTCCCAATCGGCGCCACGGCGGTGCAGGGCGACCCGATTTTCCCAATCATCGCCATGGAACGTCAGAGCAGCGTCGCCGGAGAGCCGGAACGGACCGATCGCGGACCAGGGGTTGCTGGCTGCTTCCTGGCCGCGATCGAGCGTTCGCGCCACCGCCGCCAGCACGGCGGGGGTGCGGTCCGGGACGGACGGATGAATGGTCCCGGCCGTCTGAGTCGTTGCCTGTCCTCGTTCGGTCGCGGGCGCGTCGAGCAGGTCGATCAGCCAGGAGACATTTGTCGCGACTCCGGCAATCACCACCTCATGCAGGGCGAGCCGGAGGGCGGCGATGGCGCTCGCCCGGTCCGCGCCGGTCGCGATGACCTTGGCCAACATGGCGTCGTAGGTCGAGGGCACGGTGTCGCCGCCAGCGTATCCCGCATCGACCCGGATATCCGGCCGCAAGGGCCAGGAGACGACCTCCAGGCGACCGGCGACCGGGAAGAACCCTAACGAGGGGTCCTCCGCGTAGATCCGGGCCTCGATCGCGTGCCCGCGTGGCGCGGGGGGGCCGGCCAGTTCTGGCAGCCCGTCAGTCGCGATGGCGAGTTGCAACTCGACCAGATCGATCCCTGTGACCGCCTCCGTGACCGGATGCTCGACCTGGATCCGGGGGTTGATCTCAAGGAAGGCGAGCGTGCCATCGCCGCCGAGCAAAAACTCGGCGGTCGCGATCCCGCGCAGCCCAACCTCCTCCCCAACTCGGCGGGCGTGCTCGTGCAACGCGGCTCGGAGTTCGGGAGCGACATTCGGCGCGGGTGCCTCCTCGATCACCTTCTGGGCGCGGCGCTGGAGGGAGCAGTCGCGGTCGCCGAGCGCAATCGTTCGCCGGCCATCGCCCGCGAGTTGCACTTCAACGTGGCGGGCATCGATGAGTTCGCGCTCCAGGTAGACGGATGCGCCGGCGCCCGCCGTCTCGCTCTCCCGGCGTGACGCCCGGATGCCTTCAACCAGATCCGCTTCATGCTGAACCCGGCGCAATCCCCGGCCACCGCCCGCACCGGCCGGTTTGACCAGGAGCGGATACCCGACTTGTCGCCCTGCCTCGATCCACTCCTCGGGATCGGCGCCAAGGGGTGGGCTGCCGACCAGCACCGGCGCCCCTGCCCGGACAGCGGCCGCCCTCGTCGCCAGCTTGTCGCCGCAGAGGCGTAACGTCTCCGCTGACGGTCCGACAAAGGTGATCCCAGCCTTCGCGCAGGCATCGGCCAGATCCGCACGCTCGCTCAGGAAGCCGTATCCAGGATGGAGCAGATCGGCGCCGGCGCGAGTTGCCGCCGCGATGACGCTGGCGACATCCAGCTCGCTGCCGGCCTGGCCGATCCGCTCGACGCGGCCGATCATGCGCGCCGCGTAGCCTTCCAAATCAGGATCTCCGAGGAGCACGATCGGCACGGCGCCCAGGCGCCGGCAGGTCGCGGCGATCCGGACGGCGATCTCACCCCGGTTGGCAATCGCGATGCGGCGGCCGGAAACCGCCGCCCCGCTCATGACGTTGCCTCGTCAGCGACCGCCCAGGCCGGTGGGCGCTTCTCCAGGAAGGCCGCCAGGCCCTCCCGGCCTTCGGCGCTGGCGAGCCGCTCAGCCAGCAGATCGATGGTCGCGTTACGGACGACCGTCGGGTTCTTGCCGAGTGTGTCCGGTAGGCGCTTGATCGTCGCCAGGGCGCCAGGAGCGCCGCGCAGGAGGTCGGCAACCACCGCATCGACGGCGGCATCGATCTCTCCGGCTGGGGCAACCTCGTGCACGAGCCCAATCCGCAGGGCGGTGGCGGCGTCGAAGGGCGCGGCCCGGAGGATCCTGGCCCGCGCCTCCCGGTTGCCAAGGGCGGCGTAGACGTACGGGGCGATCACAGCGGCGACGAGGCCGAGCCGGGCTTCGCTCAGGGCAAATCGGGCGTCATCCGCCGCGACCACAAGATCAGCCGCGCAGATCAGGCCAAGGGCGCCACCGAAGGCCGCGCCGTGCACCCGAGCCACGATCGGCAAGGGACACGACGCCATCGCCCCCAGAAGCCCAACGATCCCTTCGGCATCTGAACGCGCCAAACCATCGTCCGCGGACGAGGCGAACTCCCCAATATCGGCACCTGCGCAAAAGGCGGGTCCTTCGCCGCCAAGCACGACGACGCGGACGCCGTCAGTGGCGCCCGCTTCCTGAATGGCCGTGATGCAGCGCCGCGACCAACCCACGCGAGAGCGCGTTTCGCCGGGCGGGCCGATCCATGGTGATCCGCAGCACCGAGCCGTTTCTCTCAACACGAACCGGCGAATCTTGACTCGGTGGCGGCCGTCGTTGCCCGCTCTGTTGGGAGATCCATGCGTCTGACTGCCCCCTGTTGCCGGTCCCACGGTGACCGGCCAATCCGGCGAACCCGGGATATTGTCGAATCGAATGATGAGCGGTCGGGCCGCTGACGTCACTAGCTCCGCGGTGTCACACTAGAGGTCTGGTGTCCGAGGAATCCCCGTGGATGCGGGAAAACGTCTTTCAGATCCGAAGCATATGCCCAGACACCATGACGCAGCCCCGCACGCCGATCGAATTGAGAGGAATCCTCGTTTCGTCCACGATGGGCTCGGGAAGACATGGTACGATGCGGCCATGGTAGCCAAAGTCATCGAACTTCCGGACGAACTCCAACGACGCATCGAGGAACTCTCCCGACAGATGGGCCGGGACGAGGCAGATCTCGTGCGGGATGCAATCGCGACTTATGTCGATCTGCACGATGTCCCTCAACCAACGTCTGACGGAACGATCGACGATCCGGATCTGGCAGCCCGCGATATCGACGACTGGCTGGCTGCCAACTGGCGTCCGGATTGATCACGCTCGACACCTCGGTCCTCTTTGCCCGACTCAATCGAAGTGATCCGGATCACGATCGCGTCATTCGTGCAATGGCACGGGAACGCGGACCCTGGATCGTGCCTGCAGCGGTACTGGGTGAGCTTGGCCATCTCATGGCCCAACGCGGTCGACCGTTGGCGCTCGACACCTTTCTCCAGAACATCGAGACGGGCACCTTCATCTTGGATGCTGGAAGCAGTGACGTCGGTCGCGTGCGACGCTTGGTTCAGCGATACGATGATTTCCCTCTTGGTCTTGTCGATGCGATCGTCATCGCCTGTGCCGAACGCAACGGCGGCCGTGTGGCAACGCTTGACCAGCGCCACTTCAGCGTGGTCGCCCGCGAAGGGACGATCACGATTGTGCCTGAAGTCCAGCTGAGCCGCTGACCTCGGTTAACAATTCTGCCTTCGATCACACCCGCAAGACCCCGTAGTCCGTCGCAGGAATCGGGGCATTCAAGGTCGTAGCTAGGGCCAAACCCAAGACCTGCCGTGTCTGGCGCGGGTCGATGATGCCGTCGTCCCAGAGGCGGGCGGTCGCGAAGTAGGGGCTGGCCTCCTCCTCGTAGCGCTTTTCGACCTCGCGCCGGATGGCAAGGAGCCCCTCTTCGTCCAGGGGATCGCCTTTGGCCTGGGCGGCGGCGCGGCGGATATCGGTCAGGACGCCGGCCGCCTGCTCGCCGCCCATGACCGCGATCTTGTGGGTTGGCCAGGAGAAGACGAAGCGGGGATCGTAGGCCCGGCCGCACATCGCGTAGTTTCCGGCCCCGTACGATGCCCCGATCATGACCGTCAGCTTCGGCACCTGCGCCACCGCGACCGCGGCGACCATCTTCGCCCCATCGCGGGCCACCCCGGCGTGCTCCGCCTCCCGCCCAACGATGAAGCCGGTGATGTTTTGGAAGAAGAGGAGAGGGAGCTTCTGCTGGGCGCAGAGCATGACGAAGTGGGCGCCTTTGCGAGCCGACTCGGGAAAGAGAACGCCGTTGTTGGCCAGCACCCCAACAGGCATGCCATAGAGGTGGCCGAACCCGCACACCAGTGTCTGGCCGTAGTCCGCTTTGAACTCACGGAACCCGCCCCCATCCAGGACGCGACGCAGCACGGCGCGAACGTCGTACGGGCGGCGCGGATCGGGCGGGACCAGGGAGAGCAGCTCGGCGGGGTCCTCGTCCGGCTCGCGGATCGGCTCGGTCTGCCATGGCAACGGCGGCGGCGTGGGCCGTGGCGCCCGCATCAGGTCGTGGGCGAGGGCAAGGGCGGCCGGTTCATCCTCGGCGACGTAGTCGACGACGCCGGAAATACGGCCGTGGGTGTCGGCCCCACCCAGCTCCTCGGCGGTGACCTCCTCGCCGGTAGCGGCCTTCACCAGCGGCGGCCCCGCTAGAAAGATCGTCCCGGCCCCGCGGACGATGACTGCCTCGTCGCACATCGCCGGGACATAGGCTCCACCCGCCGTGCAACTGCCGAGCACGACGGCCACCTGCCGGAGCCCCTGAGCCGAGAGCAGCGCCTGGTTGCGAAAGATCCGCCCAAAATGCTCCTTATCCGGAAAGACCTCACTCTGAAGCGGCAGGAAGGCCCCGCCCGAGTCGACGAGATAGAGGCAGGGCAGGCGATTGGCAAAGGCGATCTCCTGGGCGCGGAGATGCTTCTTGACCGTCATCGGGAAGTAGGTGCCGCCCTTGACGGTAGGATCGTTTGCGACGACGACGACCTCGCGCCCACCGATCCGGCCGATGCCGGTGACGATCCCGGCCCCCGGGCTGGCCCCGTCGTACATCCCGTCCGCCGCCAGCGGCGAGAGTTCCAGAAATGGGGAGGCGGGATCGAGCACCCGCTCGATGCGCTCCCGCACCGGAAATTTTCCTCGCGCCCGGCCTCGCGCCTGGGCCGCCTCGCCGCCCCCGGCCGCCGCCCGTGCCAGCCGCCGTTCGAGTTCTTCGACTGCCGCGGTGTTCGCCTCCACGAAGGAGACGTCGCCGCCTGTGGTTCTGCTGTGATCACCTGCTCACCTTTGAGCTTCGCGTGTGGCCGGACCACCTCGTCATGGGCGAACGATCACCCATCGGCCGAATACTCCGGATGATACCCGGAGCGGGGCGGGCGGTACACAGCCTACGCGAGCTGTGTAATTCAGCACGTCGATCAGCGTTTGACTCGGAACGACCGTCTGAAGGTGACCTCGCGAACGGCCATGGTCGGATTCCGCGTTTGATCTCGCGAACGTACTGCTGAGCGCGGGTAGCGCATCGTCGGCAGTCGGGATACAACGATGCCAGGGCTAGTATGCCTCGTTCAGCGGCGATCTCGCTGAGGAAGGGGCGGACCAAGTCTGGCGGGCGCAAGGACAAGCGACCATGCGATTGCAGAGCAACGTTGCCAACCGTTGTCAATTACGCAAATGATTTCAGTGTCTCCAGGATACGCTCTCGCTCGACGACATCCGACCACCGGGTGAAAGTAGATCCACGCCGATTGCATCGTTGGCGGGCATCGCTGATAATCGACGAAAACGTATGCCCGCGATGATCGCTCCCGATGTGAACGACCCCAGGATCCAGGCGGCGGTCGCCGAACTGCAAGCGGCAATCCAAGAACGCTTCCCCTCGGCCGAGTTCTCGTTGACGCACCGCGAAGACCCAGAACCCGGGATCTATCTGAACGCGACCGTTGACGTTGAGGACTTGGACGAAGTCACTGATCCGATCGTGTCTCGTCTCGTGGACATGCAGGTCGATGAGGGATTGCCCGTTTACGTCATCGCAGGATGGCCGGAGCGGCGCATCATCGAGTACCTGCGCCGCCAGAAGTCCGGGGCGTTCGCGGGAATGCCCGCGATTGTGACCTCGTAGCCGAGGCGGGGTTGTCGGCGCAGGTTGGTCTCGCGCCAACCCAGGCCTCTGTCCAAAGTCGCGCTAGCTCAACGTGTCGGCCCCCTGAAGCGTCGGCACTGGGAGTATCACACCGCGCGCCGCCGGGGCGGTGCTCGCGCCAACTTCCGCGGTTAGCAGTGCCCAGCCGATGGCAAGCCAGACCAGGCCATGGCCCAATGCTCCGGAGTAGTCGCCGTAGTCCGCCAACGGGCTGATCGGGGAAAAGGCAACCCCGAGCAGGATCGCCAGTGGCTGCGAGAGGGCGATCGCCCCGCCGGCCCAACGCGGCAAGGCCCCGGCCCGGATCGTTGCGATGCCGTAGAGCGCGAATCCAACGACCCACGCGAGGAGGCCGGCCGGGAAGCCCAGCCACACAATTGCGTCGATGTCGAAGACCTGCCCCATTTGACCGATCAGGATCGCGACCATCGCGACCGAACTGATCCAGAACGCGACCCGGCCGAGGCGGCCAAGGTGGTCGCGCTGGAAGAGGTGCAGGCCGACAAAGGCAGGCACCGTCAGCAAGAACGGCGCGAGAAAGAGCGCGTCCAGGTACCGCTCCGGATCCGGGGTCGCCAGCGAGGCGATGCTGAGGACGCACCAGAGTGCGCCCGCGACTAATCCGACCGCGCCGCTACGGCGCGCGGTCCCATTTGTGGTCATCCGTCGTTCTCCTACGGCATCGGGCGCGAGGCTGCGCCCATGAAGTCAACTGCCAGACCGCGACGAAAATCAGGTTGCAGATGTCGCGTTGTGCCGGTCCCGTCGAGGTACTAGATTAGGCGCTGTTCTTCCCCAGATCTTCCCCGGGAACCTGCCGAAAATCCGGAATGCTTTAGCAGGTCATCAAATTCGACGCTGGCCCGTGCCGTAGTTGGCGTGCGATCTAGAAGCGGCGTTTCGTCACGACCCCTGCGCGGTGGCAGCCCGACTGTCACCCCATCCGCCGGCCACCTCGCATGCACCGTAATGTCGAACCTGACGGCCACCAGGTTTCAGGCGGTCATAGGCCCTTTGTACTTGCCCAGTCCCGGACTGGAACACGTACCGAAACACGTACTGGTACGCATTGTTGTCAGCTAGCAGGGTACATAGAATCAACGTCACGATCGTACTTGCGATTACACGCTTGCATCAAAGGGAGAAAGGTGTGCCCCTGTTCGCAACCAGGCACGCCGCGGGCAACGCTGGTTTACGGCGGACAGGTAGGTAGACCTACCACCGGCGGGCATCCGTAGGAAATGCGTACATCTGCTGATGCGTTCCTCTGAGCACACCGGCAATATAGATCTGTGGACAACCGGCCCATCCCATTCGGCGTCCCGGGTCCTAGTTGCACGGTGCCTGGAAACGTCGTTGACCCCGTTTCGGCCCGCGCCGGGACGCGGAAATTCCCTGGGAAGATTCAGGGAAGGTTGCTCGCTGATGATGCTATCGCAACGGAAAAACCGGCACGCCAGCGGGTAGCGCCGGTCACGAGGACCTAGACGGACGAAGGACTCCCGATGAACCGTTCCCCGATCACCAACCTGCGCCGCCTCTGGGCCCGGCGTTCCACCCGGCGCACAAGTTACGCAATCGCCCTCCTCGGCGTCGCCGTGGCGATCTTCGCCTGGGTGCCGCTGACCCCGGCCGCCGACGACGACTACGAGCCCCAGCTCCGGGAGTTCACCCTGACCGCCTCCGAGATCGACTGGGAGTTCCAGCCGGGGACCGTCGTCAAGGCCTGGGCCTATAACAACACCCTGCCTGGTCCAGAGCTTCGCGTCAAAGAAGGCGACACCGTCCGCATCACCCTGGTCAACAACCTTCCGGTCCCGACCACCACCCACTGGCACGGCGTCAATGTTCCGCCGGAGATGGACGGCCCCGCCGGCCTGAACCAGGCCCCGGTCGAACCCGGCCAGAGCTTCGTCTACGAGTTCAAAGCCACCGAGATTGGCACGCGCTGGTACCACTCCCACACCGATGTCGCCACCCAGGTCATGCTCGGTCTCTACGGCTCCTTGATCGTCGAGCCGAAGGACGGCGAGATCGAGCAGACGGACCGCGACTACACCTATATCCTCTCCGAGTGGGACCTGGAACTCACCCCAGACGTCGCCACCGGCAAGGCACCGCGCGGCCCGCGCGACTCCCAGCTCCGTGGAGGCGAACTCGGCACCGACATCTTCCTGATGAACGGCAAGACCCACGAGGCGATCCCACCGATCCTGGTATCGACCGGCGATTCGGTCCGGCTCCGGTTGATCAACGCCGGCACCGTCGCCCACCCGTTCCACACACACGGCCACTCCTTCCGGATCGTCGCGACCGACGGCAACCCCGTCCCACGGGACGCCCAGTTGACGAAGGACACCGTCTGGATCGCCCCTGGCGAGCGCTACGACATCATCTTCGAGGCCAACAACCCCGGAGTCTGGATGGCCCACTGCCACATCGAGAATCACGCTGCCAATGGCATGATGACCGTCATCCAGTACGAGGGCGTCCTTCCGAGCGGTCCGCTAGCCGAGATCTGGAACGTCACGCCCGCCACGACCAACCCGGATGAGGCAGCCGCCGCCAGTGACGCCTACGCCGGAATGCACTCTGCTCACCAGATGCCGGCAGAAACGACTCCCGCGTCCGCCGCGGAGACACCGGCGACGCAGACCGACCAGCCCGCCCAGCCCGGTGATGCAGCTCCGACGCCGGTCGAGACCGATAAAGGGGCCGTCGCCGCGGCAAACGAAGTCATCATCGCGATGAACGACGACCGATTCGGGCCGACCAGGGTCGAGATCACAGCCGGGACGACGGTTACCTGGGTCAACCAGGGCGCCAATATCCACAGCGTCGCCTCCCTCGATGGCAGCTTCTCGTCCGTCTCGGTGATGCCGGGCGAATCGTTCTCCTACACCTACGAGACCCCCGGCGAATTCGCCTTCATCTGCAAGCACCACGCCCGCCAGGGCATGACTGGCAAGGTTGTCGTCACGCCGTAAACTCTGAGCCGTCAGCTAGCAGCGAGTAGCCAGGAAAGGAGGCTTCTGGGCCGCACCCGGCGACGTGACTTCTTCCCTCTTCATCGCACCCGGATCCAGTCACAACGCACTCGTCCACTTCGCCGCGATTCACACCTGACTAACCAGCAAGAGGAGAATCTATGAACCTCACCACGATCGAGACGGTCAACCAGATGCTGCGCAAGGTCCAGTCCGGTCAAATGTCTCGTCGCCAGATGCTTCGCGGGTTGAGTGCCCTCGGCATCGCCGGCGCCGGCCTGGCCGCGCTCGGCCGCCGAAACGTCTTCGCCCACCAGGAAGGGTCGCCGGCGGCGGCCGCCACCCCCGCGGTCGGTCCCCAGGCCGATGGCTCTACGCTCTGGCGGGTCAAGGTCGGCGACATGAAGATGGACGCGCCGGTCGAACTCCACGCCTTCTTCCCTGGTGAGATCACGGTCGCCGTTGGCGACTCGATCTGGTTCGATTTCGGCGCGATGCCCATGTTCCACACGGTGACCTTCCCCTCCGGCGGCGAGGTACCCCCTCTGCTCATCCCGGATCCGGAGGTCGCGACCGACGCAACGCCGGCCGGGCCGCCGAAGTTGATCCTTAATCCTGACATGCTCTTCCCGGCCGGCGGCCCTGACTACGACGGCACAACCTACACCAATTCCGGCATCGATATCTTTATGGACCCGACCCAGCCGGTGATCTTCACGTTCACGGCGGAAGGCTCGTTCGATTACCTCTGCGTTCCGCACGGGTCGGTCATGGTGGGCAAAGTCAACGTGGTCGCCGCCGGCGGCACCCTGCCGATGGACCAGGCCGGCTACGACGCAGCTGCCGCCGACCAGATGGCGGAGTGGTACGCGCAGGGCGATGCTGAGATGGCGACCTACGCCGAGGCAGTCGCCACCCCGCGCGAGGATGGCACGACACTTTGGGAGGTCGCCGTCGGCGCCGGTGGCGCAACCAACGTCCGCGTCCAGGCCTTCCTGCCGCACGATCTGACCATCGCCGCGGGCGACACCGTCAAATGGGTCAACCGATCCGAGGGTGAGCCCCACACCGTCACCCTCGTCGGCTCCGACACCGAGCCGCCGGAAGATTCGACCGTCGAGCAGTTCGCCGATGGCCGTCCGAAGCTGGTCCAGAACATGCAGACCTTCCTGCCCCAGGGCGGTACAACCTTCTCCGGGACTGGCTACGCCAACTCCGGTTTCCTGGGTATCCCCCAGCTCAATCTGCCAATGGAGTACGAGCTGACCTTCGACACCCCCGGCGATTACATCCCCTACTGCGCCCTCCACGGCAACGCCGCCGGCGAGCGCATGGCCAGCAAGCTGACCGTCACCCCCAAGGCGTAACCCGCCCTATCGACGACGCATCGACCCTGAATGCGGCGCCCGCTCCGGATCTCCGGGGCGGGCGCTGCCGCGTCTCACACCCTGACCGAACTGCCATTCTCTGTGGATACTCCTTCTCTTGATCACAGCGTCGGCCCAACGGGGAGTGCTTGCGTGTCCGACTTCAGTGACGCATTCTTGGCTCGTGCGCGTGAGTGTCTTCATGGTGCAGAGAGCGAGTTCGACAATGGCCGCTTCAACAATGTCGCGAATCGGGCCTACTACGCGTGCTTTCAGGCCGCCATCGCGGCGCTCGATCTCGCGGAAATCCGGCCGCCCGGCGGGAAGATCGAGTGGGGACACGCCTTCGTGCAAAGCCAGTTCAACGGCGTTCTGATCGGGCGCCGCAAGCGATATCCGTCCTCGCTTCGTAGCGCCCTTCCAGAGGGACTAAGACTCCGAGCACAAGCGGATTACAGTCGATTTCCAGTCAACCGGTCACAGGCGATGCGCGACCTCGCCCGGGCACGGCTCTTCGTAGAGACAATCATTCAGACAATTGAGGGAACCCAATGAGTAGCGACGATCTGATCGAGATGGTTCCGGCGGACGAACAGGACCCTCGGATCCAGGCGGCGCTTACCGAGTTGCAGGCGCTGATCGCGGCACGATTCCCCGAGGCGACATTCGTCGCTTTTCGGGGGGAGGACCCCGACGGGATTCACCTAATCCCGACAATTGATGTCGATAGACCTGGACGAAGTCGCCGCGGTCTTCATGCCGCGGCTCATCGACATGCAGTCGGACGATGGCCTACCCATCTTCGTCTTCCCGGATGTCACTCCCGAGCGCTTTCACGCTTACATTCTCAACGAGAAGGCCAAGTTGGCGGCGCTCGAACGAGCGGAGCCGGTTCCGTCCCTCACCGCATGGTGAACGCGGATTCCTATTACTCCGATGGCGGCGTCCAACCCTCAATGACCGAAAAGAAGTGGGTCCGGGCGTATTTTTGCCGGAGCGGGATGATCGCCTGGTACTCGGGCGAGTCGTACCAGGCCTTTGCCTGCTCGACGCTCGGGAACTCGAGCAGGACGATCCGATGCGGCTCCCAGGCGCCCTCCAGGGTCTCGTTGGCACCTGCTCGAACCAAGAATCTGCCGCCATATGCCGCCAGAATGCTCGGCACCTGAGCGGTGTACTCCTTGTAGCCCTCTGGATCAAGAACGTCGACGTTGACGAGGACATAGCCCGCCACGGTGCTGCTCCTTTCGTTGTGTAGGTCTCTTTTCTTTTCGCCGGAGAACCCGTGCCGTAGGATGGACCACCTGAATATTGTGCCCTGTGTCGAGATCGGAGAACGACAATGATGCGTTTCCCGTCTTCCCCCCACCTCACGCCGCTGCCACTTGAGACGGCCTACAACGCCGATCGCGCCACGCTCGATGGCGGGCTCGCGCCCCACGGCGACGCCGAGACGTACTCGGATGGGACCGGGTACTACGGCAACCAGGTCTTCAGCGGCATACCGTTCATGCTCGGCGGAAAAGATCGTCCGAACGTCATCCTCCTCTCGCCCACCGGCGGAGAGATCCGGATCGACACCGGCAGCCTGCTCGCCACGTACGTCATCTTTGCCCACGTCGTCGAAAACCAACCTGCGCACGAGCCGTTCGAGCCCTTCCCACAGGGCGGCGTCCAGAGTGGCAACCTCGTCGGTGGATGGGTCTCGGACTACGTGCTCCAATACGCCAACGGCGAGACGGCCGAAACCCGCATCGCGCGCCGCTTCGCGATCCAGCAGCGCTCCTTCACCTGGGGCGCCAGCCCGTTTGCGGCCGTGCCCGCGCTCGGCCCTGCGCTCTTCTCCACCGCGACCGAAGACCACATCCTGGGCAGGGTGGCGCACGACAACTCAGGCGAGGGGGAGTGTCGCCACGACTCGCGCCGCTACATGGGCGAGGAAACCCTCTGGCTCTATGCCCTGCCAAACCCACGCCCGGAGGTCCCCATCGAAGCCCTCGTGCTCCGTCCCCGCGAGGAGCGCTCTGTCATCTACGGCATCTCGACCACGACCCTTACTGAACATCCATTGCGCCTCGGGGTACGCCAGAAACTGCTCCTCAGCCTGCCAGATGGTGTCACGCTCAATCGCCTTGGTGAACTCGACGGCGACTTCCGCGATCCTGAGATTGGCATCGACCTCGGCACGGTGATCTCCGCCCGCCAAACCCTGACCTACGACACGGAGCGGTGGCTGGGCCAAGACCCGAACGTCCAACCCACCGCCGAGACCCAGAGCGTTGTGGTTGAGTACGCGGCCCACCCCAAGGCCAAGCTCTACGTCGCCACAGGGCCGGAGTCCGTCCTGGCGAGCGACCTGCCCAGCTCCTCTGGCGGATCGACTGCTGACCTTCGGATGGAGGCGGTTGCAGCCGCCGACCGGCCGGTGGCGATCCGCATTCTCGATAAGGCGACCGGCCAGCCGATTCCCGTTCGGCTCCACATGCACGGCGTCGCCGGGGAATATCTACCGCCGCGTGGCAATCACCGCAAGGTCAACCCGTACTGGTTCGAGGACAACTACGGCGAGTTCGTCAACGGCCGCAACCAGTACGCCTACATCTCGGGCGAGTGCATCGCCGATCTGCCGTTGGGGACGGTCTACGTCGAGATCAGCCGCGGCTACGAGATCGAGCCGATCCGGACCGCGGTCGAGGTGACGCCTGAAACCGGCACCCTGACCTTCGAGCTGGAGCGCCGCCTACCCTGGCGGGAGCGCGGCTGGGTGACGGCCGACACCCACGTCCACTTCCTCAGCCCGACCACTGCCCTGCTGGAGGGGGCGGCCGAGGGTGTCAACGTCGTCAACCTGCTCGCCAGCCAGTGGGGCGAGATGTTCAGCAACGTCACCGACTTCGACGGTCGCACCACCCTCGGCGCCCGCGATTTTGGCGGCGATGGCGAGTTCCTGGTCCGGGTCGGGACCGAGAACCGGATGCAGGTCCTCGGCCACATCTCCTTGCTCGGCTACAACGGCCCGATGATCCACCCCCTGTGCACGGGTGGTCCGGACGAGTCCGCCATCGGCGACCCCCAGGAGGTGACGATGGCGGAGTGGGCCAGCCGCTGCATCGAGCAGGGCGGCCTGGTCGTCATGCCGCACGGCCCCAACCCGAACGGGGAACGGGCGGCCGATATCGTCCTCGGTCTGATCCACGCGATCGAGATGATGACCTTCAACCCGTTCAACGCCCAGATCACACCCTTCGGCCTGGCCGACTGGTACCGCTACCAGAACCTGGGCTACCAGATCCCCCTCAGCGGCGGCTCCGACAAGATGTCGGCCTCCTCGCTCCTGGGCGGGATCCGGACATACGCCCATCTGGGTGATACGGCATTCACGTATCAGGGCTGGATGGACGCGATGCGAGCCGGCAACACCTTTGTCACGGTCGGCCCGCTGATCGAGTTCGCGGTGGAGGGCAAACCCGCCGGAAGCCGGATCGAGATGGCTGCCGGCGGCGGCACCGTCGACGTGACCTGGACGGTCGAGTCAGTCCGCTGCCCGATCGAGAAGATCGAAGTGATCGTGGGCGGACTGACTGTCGATGAGGTGACCGTCAACGGGCTCTCCCACACCGGCCACGTCGCCGTGCCGGTGCCGGCATCGACCTGGGTCGCCCTGCGAGTGCGTGGCAGCCTGAGTGACCGACCCGGCGATATCGCCGCCCACACGAGCGCCGTCCAGATCCTGGTCGACGGCAAAGAGCTCTTCTCGACGGTCGATGCGGTCAACCTCCTGGAGCAGATTGAAGGCACCCTGGCCTACGTCGACACCATCGCCCCCCGTCCGGAAGCCCAGCGCTACCGGCAGCTCCGCGCCACCCTGGAGACCGCCCACAACCGGATGCACAACCGCCTCCACGCTCAGGGTGTCGCCCACCTGCACACCCCCATCCATCACCACGACGCCCACCGGGAGCATTGAGGCAACTGTTCGCGGCGACCGCGGGCCCCACACCTGACGTGGGGCCCGCGTATTGGAGACATCCGGGGTACAGGACCCGGGTTTGGTCCTGGCAACATAGACATCGTCTCCGCACCAACGTTACATGCCAAGTTGTCCCAGAATGGCCCGCCCGATCTCGTTCCTACTCGCCCTGTTGAGCATGGAGAACGGCATCCGCGCCGCCGGGCCAAAGACGAGCAGTGGCTGGGATCCGTTGGCCAATTGAATCCGCTGACACGTCACGTCGTATGGCCCCATCCCGAGATGATCGCGCGGCATCGTCCAAAGCGGCACCCAACCGTCCGGATTGGCGAACGAGATACGGTCGCGAATGTGTTTGGCGACCGAGACAATGATCACGTCCGGAGTGAGATATTCGATAAGGCGATGCCAGAGCGGGATTCCATCAGCCAGGAGGGCAACTTTCTCGCGATCCAAATTCGACCAGGTCGGGTCGGTGGCCAGCGGCGAGCAAAGGTCGGAGTGCACGGCGGTATTTGGGGCGCCGTCGTAGAAGCTGGCGCCGATCCCATGCAGTACCTGCTCGAACCAATCGAACCAAGTCCGATACGGCGCAATCCGAAAATAGTCGTGGAGTGCGGAGAGATAGGAGGCCCGTGCCGGCTCGCCTGAGTTCCGTAGATCGACACGTTCTGCTGCGCGAAATCGCAGAAATGGATCGTCCGCCGGGAATTCTCGCCGGGATGGATTGAGCGCGACCGTGACGACCTTCAGCGCCGACGAGGCGTAGCGATTCCGGTCGCCCCAGTACGGCAACGGGATGGATGGCCGCACAACGGCAGTGTTGTCGGCGGCGTTCAGGTAGATGCGCCGGGCCTCGTCGATGATTGCGGTCAACTCGGGATCGATCAACGGTTGCTGCTTCTCCAGGGGATGGTGGATCGCAACGATCACCTTGCGGTTCCTCTACCGCACAAACCGTGCGCGTGACCGATTGACATGGCGTGGGCGCGACCTATACTCGGACCACCTCAGCATCCAGATAACCGCGGCGTGGCGCGTCGTTGTGCGCCAAAACGCAGGGCAGTCAGAATGGCAGAACCGGCTGGGGCCGATCGGTCCTGGCCTGCGTGCGGCTCAGAAGCGATCGGCCATCGCGAAGGGGCGCGCGGCAATGGATGGTCGGCGATTCGACGCTCTGGCGAAGGCTCTGGCGGCACAGCGCAGTCGCCGCGGAGTGCTCCGAGGTCTCGCGGCGAGCCTCAGCGGGGTGCTGGTAGGCGTCATGGGACGCCGCAGGTTTGCGGGCGCACAGAAGGTGTCGTCGGTCCGTCAATCTGACGAGATCGGGTCCGGATTCGAGGCCTGCGGTGACGGGGTATGCCGAGCGCCAAAGACCCAGCTTCAGAATCGCCCGTTTCAGGTGTGGTGTACCTCCTCGCTAAAGACGAACGACTCCGCAGGATGCACCGCATCTGGGTGCCGTTGCCACCTCTACTGGCGCAAGAGACCCAACGGCGATTGGGTACACGCCGCCGATCAGAATGTGAAGAAGAACATCCAGGACGACGACGAGATTTACAAATCGCAGTACGACTACGAGTGCCGCTGTCAGAAAGCAAGGGCGGACGGCTCGGCCACTGTCGACGAAGCGGCGCAGGCACTGCCGGATCTGGCGAGCGCCTTCGATATGCCTGAGGGGTTTGCGCTGGACGAAGCCTGGGAGATCTACGACGCATCGGCCCTTATCGCTCTGGGTGTGGCCCTACAGACCGTCGACCAGATGGCGCCTGATTTCCTGGTTGGCTTCCAGTCGACGGTCTCGCGATGCCTCGACGATGGCCCATGTGACGAGGTGCGGATCACCACGATCGCGCACACCGACGCGGCCGCGGCGTCCGCGAAGACGGAGGCGGTCTTCTACGGCCTCCCAGCGACCGCGGCCAACATGACGGGAGCCTACCTCCTGGAGGGGGTCGGGCAGAGCCAGTTCACCGCCACGTATCCGATCGACGATGAGTCGGGCCCGCTCGAGGCGATCCACATCGGGTTCCACCTCGAAGAGCTCTCGGGCGAGGTGATGTGGACCGGCAGCAGTCCGACGATCGATGAAGCAAAGTCTGTTGCCGACGAGGTGATCATCGCGCTGTCGAAGGTCTATGACGTCGGCACCTATTCCAGACGCCAGCGGCTTGACGCTGCGTTTTCAGGGAGAAGCGTCCAACCTCGTGGTCCCGCTGGTGCAGAACGAGATCACGATCCCGCTTGTGGGCCGGTTGCCGGACGAGCAGGCGATCTACGATATGGAATTTGCGCAGGTGCTCAATGGCATCCGCTGGCGCCACGAGGTGCCGGGCGTTGAGGGAGCACCGGCGCTCATCGTGATCAACACGGTCTTGCAGATGCCAAATCTGGAGACCGCCAAATCGTACCTGGACCGATGGCCGGGGTTGTTCCAGGAGGTTTTGGACCTCCAGGGAATCGTGGGCGAGGTGGTCGATCCTGCCGTCCTCCTCGGGGACGAGGGGTACCACAGTGCCTACGCCTTCACCCTCGACACAGGCGACGGAACCGTTGTGGATGGGCTCAATCTGGCGGGCCTTTTCCAGGGACCGACCTCGACCTGGTTCGCCTCGGTCAGCCTACGCTCGTCGGCGCCACGGCCCTTCGATCCGGAGGTGTCGACACTCGTAGAGGAATATCAGGCGAAACTCGGAGGCATTGCCGGATCGGGATTCATCTCGGCCTACGACAGCATCTTGCGTTGGACGCTGAACACCGGCACAGAGTATCTGCCTGTGCTCCTGCCGACCGTGCCGATGCCGGACATTTCCGCCCTGCTTCCCCAGGTCGACGAATCCCCGCGGGAGCCTTGCCTTGATGCTAATAGCTGTCCAGACGCTGCTCCATGCTGCTCGGAGGTCTGCTGTCGGACAGGCGAGGCGTGTATCGATTCGGAATGTTGTCCGGCGGCGGCCGTCTGCGGCGCGTTCTGTTGTCCACCCGACGAGACGTGCGGCGGCGGCAGTTGCTGCCCACCCACGGCGCTCTGCGGCGGGGTCTGCTGCGAGTTCGAGAGTGTCTGCGCCGCCGATCGGTGCTGCCTGCTTGACGACCTCTGTGTCTCCAGCGACGGCGCGAGCCGAACCTGCTGCACCGAAGAGGACGGGACCTGCGTCGACGGCGCCTGCGTCGCCGGCACGACGGGATAGGCGGAACTCCCTCCAGGTCTTGCGGTGCGCCAAACGACCGAGGCGTGAGAGGATTGACCATGTCCAAGTCGGGGTCACGTTCTGGGGAGAGGCCGTGGAGTCGAGGTTAGGAGTGATGGGCGATGCGTGATGTGACGGTGTTCAGTGGCAGCGCTCATCCGGACCTGGCGGCGGAGATCTGCCAGCATCTCGGCGTGCCGGTCAGCCCGACCACGATTCGCCGGTTCGGCAACGGCTGTCTCCAGGTGCAACTCAACGCGAACTGCCGCCAGAACGACGTCTTCATCGTCCAGACGCTGGCTCCCCCGGTCCACGACCACCTCATGGAGCTCATGCTGATGCTGGACGCGGCCCGTGGCGCCTCCGCCGCGCGGGTGACGGCCGTGATCCCGTACTACTCCTACGCGCGCTCGGACAAGAAGGACGCGCCGCGGATCTCGATCGCCGCCAGGCTGGTTGCCGATCTGCTGGCCACTTCCGGCGCAAATCGGGTCCTGACGATGGCGTTGCACGCGGCCCAGGTCCACGGCTTCTTCAGCGTGCCCGTCGATCACCTCAACGCCCTGGGAACCCTCGCCACGCACTACGCGAACCGGGACCTGACGAACACCGTCGTCGTATCGCCCGATCTCGGCAACGCGAAGTCGGCGACGCAGTTCGCGCGGATGTTGGGCCTGCCGGTCGCGGCGGGGAGCAAGCAGCGGATCGACGACGAGACTGTCGTGATCGATGCGATCGTCGGCGATGTCGAGGGCCGGGAGATCATTGTCCTCGACGACGAGATCGCGACCGGCGGGACCATCTTCGAACTCTTGCAGCGACTCCGGGAACGCCGGGCGGGGAGTGTCTCCATCGCCTGCACCCACGGGCTCTTCATCGGGAACGCGATCGAGCGCCTGCGCCAAGAGCCGGACGTGCGTGAGGTGGTGCGGACGAACACGGTGCCGCTCGCCGAGGAACGGCTCCTGGACCAGATGTACACCTGCTCGATCGCGCCGTTGTTCGCGGAGGCGATCCGCCGAACCCACGACGGCGAGTCGATCAGCAGCATGTTCGCGGCGGAGTCACGGGTTGCGGGGAGCAGATCGTTGTCCTAGCTCCTCGACACCACTTCCCCTATTCTGCGGAGCACGGCAGGAGGAAGGACGGCCCTCACCCCCTAACCCCTCTCCTCTGCGGGGCTGACAAGGGGAGGTATCGAAACGGAAGGACGTGGAACGGCGGAGCATCCTCTGGCGGAATTCCGACGGTGGCGGGGGTTCTGCCCACGGGAACGCCGCGATCAACCGGACTCGCGGATCACCGCGTTTGCGGTCGGTCTCGTCCAACTTGGGCAATCAATGGCCTAGTGGTCCGCACTTCGCCACTACCCCATCCGTCCTATGTGGGGCGGATCAGGGAGCGGGTTCGCGGGGGCTACGACCGAGCGGGACGTCCGCTGGGAGCGTGCGCTGCCCAGGCCCGGATCCCCGCCGGGTGTGTCGCTTACTTGCAAGAGAGAACGTATGTTCTTTGTAGTCAAAACGAACACCGAGGTCAAAGACCTTAGGTTCGATATAGGAAGGCGCCTTGGTGGGGAAACTATGCTCATTCCTCTTCCGAGGTCAGGGAATCAAAGACCTTGAGACGCCATCGTTCGTAGGCGAAGAAGGCCGCGATGAGGATCAGGGCAACGACCGCGCCGAGCGTTACCGCGATCACGGTGCGGTGGTTGGTGAGCACGTCGCCGGCAAGGATGGCAACGCCGGTGCCGGCGACGACGCTATTGATGACGGCGATCATGCTCGCGCTGGTGGTGAACAGCGCAACGAACAGGCCGAGCCCGAGCGAGGGCTCAGAGCTTGCCTCCGGCCAGCGTCCGCGCCGGGCAGCGAAGTACACGCCGGCCTCGGGCGTGAGCGTGCGGTAGTAGGCGCGGATGCCGGCGATGCCGGTAAGGCAGCGCATGTTCTCAAGCGCGCTGTCGACGAGACGGACGATCGTGAAGATGCCGAGCACGAATAGGGCCGGCAAGGACGATGGCGGCAAAGGGCACGAACACCTCACGAGATCGCGACGCGAATCCCATCGCGACGAGGGAGCTCGACAGCGCAACGAGGTAGAGCGATGTCCGCGCCGCGGCGTCGCTGACTGTCGAATTCGCCGCCGTTTGGAGCACAAACGCAGCACAATTACACGGGAACGGTGCCGTTTGAGCTGTCGGTGCCGCTTGGTAGTAGGGGCGAGACAGATGACGAACGGGAAGCAGCTGCTTAGGCTTACGCGGGCCTTGGCGAGCGAAACGACTATGCGTCAATTTTGAATACAGCGCGACGGGATTGATTCCAGCCGATACTTGCCCTCCTAAACTAGGCGTCGGCAGCTTGCGCCAAGCGCCCAGATCTGACATTAGGATATCGGGAACGAGTTGACTTAGATCCGATCAACCTCTCTGTGACCGAAGAAGACGTCCGGGCGCTAGCGGCAGACTAGGGCGTGTCCGCAAACTCTGGGCGGTGATCGGGGTGCTCTCGGACTGCCGCCTGCCCCTGAACCATGACGGCCCGCGGACCGGAGTGGCGCACATGGCGGTTGTTGCGATATCCCTCTCTCCGGGACGGGTCCGCGTTCGCGGACGGGAGGGATGCGTATGCGCTTCGGTGTCTTCAGCTTCGGCCGCGCCCCCTACGGCGAGTTGGCCCGGCGGTTCCGGCTCGCCGAGGAGCTCGGCTTCGCCAGCGCCTGGGTCGACGACGACCTGCTGGTGCCGCGCTACTCGGACTTCGAGCCGTGGACGGTGCTCGGCGCCCTGGCCCGCGACACCGAGCGCATCCGCCTCGGGACGATGGTGACCGCGGTCACCTTCCGCCACCCATCCTTCCTCGCCGCCCAGGTCGTGACGCTCGACCACGTCTCCGACGGCCGGGCCGAGCTTGGGCTGGGCGCCGGCGGCCACCCCCACCCGTACGGCGCGTTCTCCCAGCATCCGTGGACGGCGCGGGAGCGGGCCGAGCGGCTGGAGGAGCAAGCGGCGATCATCGGCCCGCTGCTCCGCGGGGAGGTCGTCACCCGCGAGGGGCAGCACTACCCGGTCGCGGACGCCCAGGCGCCGCCGGCGGTGCAGCGGCCTCGCCCCCCGTTCACCGTCGCCGCCCACGGCGACCGCGGGCTGCGGACGGTGGCCCGCCACGCCGACGGCTGGAACAGCCTCGGCGGCCAGCCCTACTCGGCGGAGGGCCGCGAGACCCGACCGGGTTCCGTTAGCTGACGGCGGTCGCCGAAACGGCGGCGCTTGTCCGAGCGGCTGGCCGGGTTCTGCCGCGAGGCTGGGCCGCGACCCGGCGACGGTCTGGCGCTCGGTGCAGGCGTTGAAACCGGCGCCCGACCCGTTCGCCTCGCTGGACGCCTTCGACGAGTACGTCGGCGCCTACGGCAAGATCGGCATCGACGAGGTGATCTTCTACTGGCCGCCGATCGAACTGTTCGGCCACCGTGGCCCGGTGCCGGCGGAGATGCAGGCTCGGTTCGAGCGGATCGCTGCCCAGCGGATCGCTCCTGGTGGAGCGCCACCGAGGCGGAGCAGCGAGGGACGACCGTGAGTGCGCCGACCTTCGGCCTCCTCTCCTTCGCGGCGGCGCCCTACGCCGACCTCGCCCGCCACTGGCGCGACGGCCGAGGCAATGGGCTTCACGACCGCCTGGCTGGCCGACGACCTCCTCCAGTCCGGCTTCGCCGACTTCGAGGCCTGGACGCTCCTCGCCGCCCTGGCCCGGGAGACGAGCCGGCTGCGAATCGGCACGCTGGTCTCCTCGGTCGTCCACCGCCATCCGGCCCTACTCGCGGCCCAGGCGATCACCCTCGACCACGTCTCCGACGGCCGCGCCGAGGTGGGGATCGGGGCGGGCGGGCCGCCCAACAACTACGCCCTCCTCGGGCTGGAGCCGTGGTCGGCGAAGGAGCGCCTCGACCGCCTCGCCGAGCAGCTGGCCGTCCTCGACCCGCTGCTGCGCGGCGAGGCGGTCGTTTTCGCAGGCCGGTACTACCGCTCCGACGCTGCGGAGGTGCCTGCCCCGGTCCACCGGCCGCGCCCCTCGTTGGTCGTCGCCGCCCACGGCGACCGCGGCCTGCGCCTGACCGCCCGGTACGCCGACGGCTGGAACAGCTTCGGCGGCCAGCCGCGCTCCAAAGCCGGGGGCGGCACCGGCAGGCAAGTGACGCTGGCCGAGGCCGTTGCCGCGACGCGGCGGCTGAGTGAACGGCTGGACGGCATCTGCCGGGAACTGGGGCGGGATCCGGCGGGACTGCGCCGGACGGTGCTGGCCTACCGGCCCGTCCCCGACCCGCTTGCCTCGCTCGACGCCTTCGACGCCTACGTCGGCGCCTACCGCGAGATCGGGATCGAGGAGATCACCTTTTACTGGCCGCCACTGCCCAACGTCGTCGAGGAGCGGCCGCTTTCGGCCGAGCAGCAGGCGACGTTCGAGCGGATCGCTGCCCGGCGCTTGGGCCCGGCCTTATAGCCAGAGCAGGCTGGCAGCGATGGTCAGCATCGCCAGTTGGTGGATGCCCGCTTGTCGTCGCGGGTGGCGATGCGCCGCCATTGCGTGAGCCGGTTGATCAGCCGCTCGATCGCGTTGCGTTCTCGACAGGCGGCCCGGTCGAAGGCCGGGTTGGGCACGTCGCCGACCCTGGTCGTGATGACCGCGCCGATGCGCCGCCCATCAGGTACCGGCGGACCGCCGGGCTGCTGTATCCCTTGTCCCCGGCGACCGCGTCCGGGCGCACACGCGGCCGGCCACGCTCCCGCCGTTTGACTGCCCCGCGGTCCATCAGCAGCGGCAGCACCGGCTGCCCGTCCGCAGCACCCAGAGGATGCCGTTGACGACGGTGCAGTGGTCGTTGGCCGGCCGGCCGGTGCGGGGCTTCTGCGGCGGGAGCAGCGGGCGAAGCCGGTCCCACTGCGCATCAATCAGGTCGGTCGTCTCCATGCAACGAAGCATAGACATCCGCGAGTTTCCGGACACGCCCTGGCCAACTGACCGACCAGTACCGTTGTAAAACGAAGCGCGGCGTTGGGATCACTCCTGGCGCCGCGTCTACTTGTCAGCGGCGCGGCGGCGCATCAACAACTCAACGTGTACTGCCAGGTACTACGACCAGGTTTCGCCGGGAAGATCAAAAATGAACTCGTACGGAACGAAACGCCCACGTTCGTTTCAGCCGCGTACATGGGGCGCTGGCTCCGACAACCGCCGACGGCTTCCCCGGCGTGCGAGCCGAGCGGCGCTCGTCGCCAAGCGGCACCACCGTGAGGCGGATATCGATCCGGTCCAGCAGCGGCCCGCTTAGCCGCTTCTGATCTCCGGTGATCGTGGTGCCGTTCAGCGCCAGGATGATAGGTGAAACCGCAGGGGTGATCCGTGCGCGGAGCTGCTCCGGCGCGTTGCTGGTCCGCAGCCTCCGGCCATCGCGGCGGGACTGCGGCCCGCGCCTACCGCCCTCGCACCGTTTGGAGGGCCAGCACGCCGATCCGCGGGAGCGGGCATGCGCTCCCGGCGTCGCCCAGTCTCCCCTGGTTGGGATCGCCGGGCGGCCGGCTACGCGCCGGGCAGCGCTCCGACTTGCTGCAGCAGGGTCAGCACGTCGAGGTGGTGGCGGATCGCCGTCGCCTGTCCCCCGCGCACCGTCACCCAGAGCGTTGCCGCGACCTCGACCCGCCGGCCGGTGGCCGGAACCGTCCCGCCCGGCGTCTCCAGCGGCCCCTGGTGGCTCCCCGCCCAGACGACGTCCGCGGCGGCGGTGTCGCCGCCGGCCGCGACCCGCCGGACCGTCCCGGTCACGTCGGGGAAGGCCTGGCGCCAGCCCTGGCAGAGCCGGACGTAGGCGTCGGTCCCCTCGACCCGGCGACCGGTGCCGCTCTCCTCGTAGACGACGCCGTCGGCGAGGACCGCGCGGAAGCGGTCCCAGTCGGCGACGTTGAAGGCCTCGACCACCTCGCGGGCGACGGCGGTCGGATCCTCGGGTCCCATGGTGTCTCCTCCTCGGTCCTGTGGGTTCGGTCGGCCTGCCCGCGGCCCGCGTGGACGCCGGGCCCTCGGCGGCGCACGGCCGAGCGAGTCGCACGGCCACCGGTGCCGGCGCAGACGCCACACGCCCAAGCGGTCGCGCCGCGTCCGGCCGCGGTGCCGCCAGCCTACACCCGCCGGCCGGGCTGTCCATCCGGCCGGACTGCGCGGGCACGGACCCCGCGCTACGGCGCGAAGTAGGAGGCTTTGCGCGCGACCTTTCCACCGCGGACGGTGAAAAGATCGACGCCGCGGATCGCGCCTCGGTTGCCGTCCGGCAGCGTCCAGCGCAGGATCCACCGGTACGCGCAGCGCTCGCCGCACGCGAAGACGTCCTCCGTCGCGAACGCGTACGCGGGGAACGTTTGGTCCAATGATTCGAAGACCGCGCGCACGGCCGCCTGGCCTTCCCAGAGGCCGCCGCCTTGCTCGATCGGCGCGACGAGCTCGAAGACGCAGTCGTCGGTCATGTCGGCCATCACGGCGTCGACGTCGTGGCGGTTGAAGGAGTCCTCGAAGCGCTTGATCACGTCGAGCGTGGCCTCGATGCGCGATGGCTGGTCGAGGACCGAAGATTCCTGCGAGTTCGGCTGCATAGCATGTTCCTTTTGGCGATCGGCGGTCAATGGCCCCATCGTTTCCGGCACCCCGGCGACGCAGGTTGGTGAGGGCACCCTGAGTCTGCGCCAAGAAAAGCCGCTTCTCCATCTCGTATCTGAGGGATCTCCGGGTCCGGCCCAGGGGGATGCCTGTCTGCGTAAGGATGCACCCGGGGCCGAAAGCGCGCCGAGATCCTGCCACCGCGCCTCGGCCCCGTGGTGGTATCGAATGGCGAGGGCCTCGCGGGGAGCCGCCCGCTCCGATTAGTACGGCTCGCCAGGCAGGCCGGGGGATGGCCACCAGCCGCCGTCGTCGGTCGGGACCGGCACGACGAATGGCTCTCCGTCGGCGATCAGTCCCGAGATGAGCAGCACGGTCGGGGTTGCGCCCGGGTTGCGGCCGCGGTGGACGCTGCCATGGTCCACCGCCGCGTCACCGGCGTGGAGGACCACCTCGCGGCCGATGGCAGCCGCTTCGACCGCTCCGCTCCCACCCCGGGTGACGTCGAACTCCCCGGCGATCACGGTGACCACGAACGAGCCCGAGGCGACATAGGCCGCGACGGTGCCGGGGTGGCGGAGCGGCGGCAAGGCGGCGCCTGGCGCGAGTGTGACGCGGACGAGTGACAGGGAGTAGCCCGTGGCCTGCGCCGGAGGTCCACCCGCCAGCGGCTCGACCGTGGCACCGGGGAAGCCCGTCGAGGCTGTGGCCCCATCCACCGGATCGGCATCCCGGGACCGGTCAGCTTGCGCCGAGCGGGTGCCATCCACCGCGCCAAGGGAGACCAGAAGCAGCACAGAGAGAACGAAGGCGATCCGTTGCATCGGACATGCTCCTTTCGGAATCGGTGAATCGCTGGCTTGGCCGGGCCGGACCGCGGCCGCCGTTCCCGTGGCCCAAGCTCAATCGCCGGTTCCATCGGGCATGGCCACAGAGTGCACCCGGTGAACGCCCGGCGCATCGTAGAAAGGTCGCGTTTCGGGCGTTGGGGTACAGGCGGAGGTACGACATATGTCGTAGGCCGCGTCGACGCCAGATCCGGCGGGGCGGCTAGACGAGCCCGCGGTCCCGCGCTGCGGCGACGGCGGAGGTGCGCGACTCCACGCCGAGTTTGGCGAAGATGCCGGTCGTGTGCGTCGCCACGGTGCGCGGGCTGATGAAGAGTTCCTCGGCGATCACCCGGTTGGAGCGGCCGGCAGCGATGAGGCGGAGGACCTCCAGCTCGCGCGGGGTAAGGCCGGTGCCGTGGGCGGGGTCGGACGGCGGCGCGGCGGGTTCGGCGAGCGGCCCTGTCACCAGGAGGCCCTCGGCAACCGCCTCGTCCAGCCCCAGCGCCCGGCCGGCGGCCCAGGACGCGACGAAGAGGTCGTCCCCCAGCGCGGCGCGGACGCCGGCGACGAGCGGATCGTACCAACGCCGGTGCTGGGGCCAGACCGGCGGCAGGCCGAGCGCCGCGCGCATCGCCTCGCGAACTCCGAGCAGGCGCGCCGCCCGCTCCGGCTGATCCCACCGCGCGGCCAGCGAGGCGAGCCCGGACAGGGCGGAGACGACCCCCCAGCGGTCGTCGAGCCCGTGGTGGAGAACCAGGCTCTCCCGGTCCAGCGGCAGCGAGCCGAGGTGATCGCCCCCATCCCGCCGCACATCGGCCAGGTAGCGGAGCACGCACGCGGTGCCCCAGATGTCCCCGATTCCCCGGACCATCTCCAGCGCCTCGTCCAGCAGGGCCGCCGCCCGGCCGGGCTCGCCCTTGTCGCGCCACACGTCGGCCAAGCCGACGAGGGCGTAGACGACTGCGGCCTCGTCGTCCAGGTCTCGGAAGCCTGCGTGGGCGCCCTCGAAGTACGCGACCGCCTCGTCAAAGCGCTCCTCGTGGTGCTTCGCGTTCCCGAGGACGAATAACGCCCTGGCCACCCCTCGGGTGTCACCAACGTCGCGGGCGAGCGCCAGGCCTTCCTCGGCCAGCGCGATGGACTGCCCCTCGTCGCCCTGATACTCGGCAAGGTCGGCGGCCAGGGCGAGGGCCCCGGCAATCAGCGGCGGCGGGACGCCCGCCCGGCGGTCCAACAGCCGCGCCAGCCAGTCCCGCGCCTCGGGCACCCGGCCACGGACCATCCAGAATCTCCACAACCCGCTGGCGATCCGTAGCCCCGTCTCGACCTCGGCGTGCTCCAGCGACCAGGCGACTACTACCCGCAGGTTGGCGTACTCGGCCTCCAGCCGGTCCAGCCATCTCCCCTGCTCCGGTCGGCGCAGCGCCCGCTCGGCGCGATCGACGAGTGCCAGGCAGTACTCCGCGTGACGGCGCCGGATCGGCTCCTCCTCGCCGCTCGCCGCCAACTGCTCCAGGCCGAACTCGCGGATGGTTTCGAGCATCCCGAAGCGTGGCTCTCTGTCCAGGCTCTCGTCTTGGCTCAGCAGGCTCTTGCTCAGCAGCGTCGAAATACCGTCCAGCACGTCCTCGTTCGGTGCTCTTCCCCCGGCGACGTTCTCCGCCGCCTCCAGCGTAAAGCCGCCCACGAACACAGAGAGGCGACGGAAGAGGACCTGCTCGTCTGAGGAGAGGAGATCGAAGGACCAGGCGATGGCGTCGCGCATCGTCCGCTGGCGGGTCGGGGCGTCGCGGGGGCCGCCGCTCAGGAGCGGAAGGCGGCGCTCCAGCCGGGCCAGCAGGGCCGTCGGAGCGAGGAGGGGGACGCGGGCGGCGGCCAGCTCGATGGCGAGCGGCAGGCCCTCCAGCCGGGCGCAGACCTCCGCCACGGCCGGGGCATTCGCCACGCTCAAGGTGAAGTCGGCCCGCGCCGCTTGGGCACGCCCGACGAAGAGTTGCACCGCCTCACTCGCGGCGAGATCCTCGAAGCTCGGGGCCGACGTCGAGTTCGGCAGTGCCAAGGGGGGGACGATAAGGACGTGTTCGCTGGAGAGGCGTAACACCTCGCGGCTGGTGGCGAGGATCTTCAGGTCCGGAGCAACGGCCAGGAGGTCGGCGAGGAGCGGGGCCGCCTCGACCACCTGCTCGACGTTGTCGAGCAGCAACAGGACGTTGCGCGGGTGCAAGTAGGCGGACAGGACCTCGGCAAGGGGCGGAGACCCTCCGGATGCACCCACGTGTTGCAGGCCCAACGCCCGCGCGATCGTCGGGATGACGAGGGCGGGATCGGCGATCGGGGTCAGACCGACAAAGACGACCCCGTCCGAGAACTCCGCGGCGAGATCGGCGGCGACGTGCAGGGCCAGCCGCGTCTTGCCGACGCCGCCCGGCCCCATCAGGGTGACGAGGCGGACCTCGTGGCGGCCCAGCAATGCGGCGATGTCGGCGGCCTGGCGCTCGCGGCCGATCAACGGCGTCCGCGCCTCAGGCAGATTCGGCGGTGTGAGCTCCCTCGTCGCTGCCGTCTCGCCGAAGTCGACCGATGACGCGCCGCGGGCGGCCAGCATGGCGGCCCGCCCCTCCTCATCCAAGCCTATGGCATCGGCCAGCAGCCGCACCGTCTCCACGCGTGGGGCCGTGCGCGCCCCCCGCTCCAGGTCGCTGACGCCGCGCGCGCTCAGCCCGGCCTTTTCGGCCAGCTCCTCCTGCGACAGCGCCGCCGCCGTGCGATGGCGGCGCAGCAGCTCGCCGAATTCCGATGTCCCCTCGGTCGCCATGCCCGGTCCTGCGTGGGTGCGCTCGTGCCCGCGGCGTCCCAGCCGGGCCCGCCGCGCGTGCCCCGATCCTAGCACGCGCCGCCCGCGCGACGTCGGCCATGGTCCGGATGCCACCGCCGTGCCGGTTGCGTGGGCGATGCGTGGGAGCTGCGTCTGGCCGGCCGGTGCGCTGGGACCCACGATGGAACGAGGGCGCCGACGGGCGGCGCTCGACGAAGGAGGACGGCATGAAGTCCGCACTTGTGATGACCGGGGCGCTGCTGCTGGCGCTCCTCGGCCTGTTCGGCGCTCCGGGCACGACCCTGGCGGACCCGAAAGACCGCTGCGTCGCCGCCGGGGGGAGACCCGGGTCGAGACGGGCACCGTCACCTGCACCGCGAGCGGGACCGGGGCGGTGGCGCGGGTCCAAGGGGCGAACAGCACCGCGGTCGCCACGGGGGACCACAACCAGGCCCGGGTGATCGGTGACAACAGTGTAGCGGTGGCGTTTGAGGGCACCAACAACACCGCGACGGTCACCGGAGATGACAGCGTTGCCGTGGCGGCCGCCGGGGACACTAACACGGCAACGGTGACCGGCGACGGCAGCACTGCCTACGCGACAGGCGGGGACGCCAACACCGCCACCGCCTGCGGGGACGGCCTGACCGCACAGGCACAAGGCGACAACCAGACTGACACAGACGGCTGCCCCTAGCCGCCGCCGCGTCCTGACTGGCGGCCCCGCCGCCCCAGGCGTGTGCTGCCGCCCAGCCAACGAGTACTGCGTTGCCGCCACGGCTTGCTGCAACGGCACCTGCAACGACACCACATTTCGGTGCCCATAAGGGGCAGACTCCTTCCGAGTTCTGGAGCAATGCAATGAGTGGAGGACGCGCCATCTGGCGCCTCCTCTTGCGCCCGCACGGACCAGGCATCCCATTTGGAACTCCTGTTAGGCGGCCGTCTTGCCTCTAGAGCCTGTTATGCACTTTTGGGGACGCCGCCGAGCATTGCGAGGCGCCCGCTGCGCTGAGCGCCCCCAGGAAGAGCAGTTCTGCGGCCGGTGACGCGCGGCGCAACGGTGCCGGAAACCGAACGTCGGCCGAACCGGACCGCACCCTTCGAAACAACGGCGGTTTAATGCGTAAGCCTGTCGAGAAGTTCATAACATACTCTAGAGCGCCGCGCCAGCACGACCGTGAGTGCGGCGGTGCGTGCAGCCGTGCGGACAGGGGTTCATTGCGGCAACCAGCACGAAGTGTTCGGTGGCCAATGCCGACAGAAACGCGGACTGCCGCTCTTTGTCGTCCATGACACCGCTCCTTTCACCACACCGCCTACCCGTCTCCGTCGCGATCGAATGCTCGATCCAGAGCCAAACGCGCAGCTTTAGTTGCACGTCGTGGGCCCGGAGTCGGGCGGTGTCTCGCTTGCCGTCACGGGCCGAAGTACCCGAGAATCGACCTGTACGAGGGAAAGGCATGAGGGCGCGTCGTTAGCTCGTCCGGAGTGGCTATGTCCGACGAATATGCGTTCCTCGATGCGACCGCCCAGGCCGACTTGGTCCGGCGTGGGCAGGTCCATCCCGGTGAGTTGGTCGATGCAGCCATCGCCCGGATCGAGCGACTCAATCCGCACCTCAACGCCGTGATCACGCCCCTCTTCGAGCAGGCACGTGTCCAGGCGGCATCACCGATGTTGCCGGATGGCCCTTTTCGCGGTGTCCCGCTCTTGCTCAAGGATTTTCTGTGCCAGACGGCAGGCGATCCCTACTATGAAGGGATGCGTTTCCTGCGCGACCTCAATTGGCGTTCGGAAGCGGACACCCATCTTGCCACCCGGTTCCGAGCAGCCGGGTTGATCTTCCTGGGCAAGACCAACCTACCGGAACTGGCCGCCCTGGCGACGACGGAGTCGGCCGCCTTCGGCGCCACCCGCAATCCATGGGATCTCGGACGTTCGCCCGGGGGCTCGAGCGGCGGCTCGGCGGCAGCCGTCGCGGCGGGGATGGTCCCGATCGCGCACGCCAACGATGGCTTCGGTTCGATCCGGATTCCCGCCTCCTGTTGCGGCCTGGTCGGCCTGAAGCCCTCGCGGGGCCGTACATCGATCGGACCGGCGCGAAGTCCGGGCCTGCTCGGTCACGTCGTCGAACACGTTCTGACGCGCTCGGTGCGCGACGCGGCAGCAGTGCTCGATGCGGTGGCCGGTTCGATGCCTGGGGATCTGTTCGTGGCTCCTCCACCGGCGCGGCCCTACCTGGCCGAGGTCGGCGTCGATCCCGGTCGCCTCCGGGTTGGCCTGCTGCTCCACGATCCGTTTCTTGAGAAGCCGATCAATTCCGAATGCCTGGCGGCGGTGCGGGAGACAGGCCGGCTGCTGGAGGACCTGGGCCATGCAGTTGAGGAAGCGTTTCCGCCGGCGTTGACCGGGCCGACCGGCCTCGGCGAGGCGCTCGGCATCATCGCGGCCAGTGGAGCCGCGGCCCACCTCGATGGCTGGGTCGCGCGCACCGGCCGGCCCATTGGTCCCGACGATGTCGAGCCGCACGTTTGGCGGCGAGCGGAGCAAGGACGGTCCTACACGGGGGTGCAGGTTCACGCGGCGATGCAGCGCCTGACCGGCGGAGCGATGCGGGCGCCCGAATGGTGGTCCGGGGGATTCGATCTTCTCGTCACCCCAACTATGCAGCAGCCACCGCCCCGTATCGGCACGGCGCCTCCTGAGAAGCAAGCTGAGATCTTCGGCCTCTTCACGATGCCGTTCAGCGTCAGTGGCCAGCCAGCGGTCTCGCTCCCGCTCCATTGGAGCCATGAGGGACTACCGATCGGCGTTCAACTCGTGGCTGACTACGGCCGTGAGGATGTGCTGATCCGGGTAGCGGCCCAGCTCGAAGCGGCCCGACCGTGGGCAGCACACCGTCCGACATTCCGGCCGGCGACGGTCTGATCCGAGATATCGACTCGGGCCGCGAAAGCAACAGACGCCAGCGGGTGCTGCATCACGTCGCCGGACCGTCTTCCGTCGCGATGGTCTCCTCGAACCAGAGCCAGACGCATTGGACCCTCCGCACATGGTAGGCCCGGGACCGAAACGTGCGAAAAGGACGGGGACCGCCTTGCGGCAGTCCCCGTCCCTGGACTTTGGCTTGCTTTCGGGATGGCAAGGGGTGCTTAAGAATTTGCGGTGCGCTGGACATTGTGCCGTTTATGCGCGATCCACGGGCAGACAACCTTCAACGCGCGGTATAGGTTCAGCGTACGCGGCCAAACTCCCTTGATGGAAACTGAGAATTGGCCGCGATGCATACCACCTTAGTGGCCCGCGTCCATCGATGCATCCGGCACGAAATCGTCGCACTTTACCGTCGGATTCCAATCGGCGAAGGTGCCGTTCGGGTTTTCCTTCCAGGCCCAGACGTGCAGCTCATAGAATGCAGGGAGCCCGTAGCGATTCGGGCTGCCGACGAAATGAAAATGCTGTCCCATGAGGACCGGCGGCGCCTCGTTCGTCTCGTGCCAGGCGTCGGCAATGACGATGTACTCCACGCCGAGGAGCGACATCCCGTCAGCGGTCGGCTCGTAGGTCAATGCTTCGGGCTGCGCCGGGTCGAGCATCCCGTCGCCCAACAGGTCGGGGTTAAGGTAGTGGACCCCCATCGCCCCGAACTCGGGCCCGCTGACGCAGCTCATCTGGATGTAGCCGGCGCTCGTCGCTGCATCGACATCCTGGAACGGCTCAATGACCTGACGTACCGTCTCGACGAGAGTCGGCGCCGCTTCAGGAGTGGCCTGGCCGAGCGCCGTCGCGCTGAAGAGCGCGACCGAGACAAACGCCACGAGGAGGAGTGTGACAAGCTTCGCGCGCATCTTCATCGTCCTTTCAGTTTCGTTCCCGATACCTCGGCCGCTCCGTGTCCCGATACAAGTCACCAGGCCGGACAAGACTGCCACGCATCACTTGCGCGACGTTCTGGACTTCGGCGGCGTCAAGGCCGGAGCGATTCGTACTGCTATGAAAAACCTCCGTTGGTCTTCGGCGCGTTTGGTCGCTCTCGCCTCCTCCTGTGGCTGAGCGGAACTCGTGGCCGCGAACATGTGGAGACGCATTCCCAGCGAGTGCGCGGTAGCTAGATCCATGACCGGTGCGATCTCAGCATACATCGGAGAAACCCGACGGCATCATGCAAAAATGCGGATCTCATTGCTTAAATCCGTACCCCGTGCCACCTCCTGCGCCCATATCTACCCGTGGGATGCGCCTAAAGTGAATGGGGAGACCTAGACGCTGGAGTACACGACCGTCACGCGATACCCCAGCGATCGGTCGGAGCGTGGGGTGAGGAGCGAGCGATTGCGCTCGCCGTGCGCGGCGTTCTGGAGGAGTGCGGCGCCATCGTGGTAGACGGTGCGCGGCGCGCCGCTACTGCCGCCGCTGCGCAGCTTGAGATAGCGGTCGAGCGGCTGGGCGGACGAGACGAAGTACTCGGGGTCGCGCTGCACCTGCCCCGGCTCAATGATGGGGAGCCTGGCGAGGTCCGCGGCCGTGCGCAGATCGGTGGGCCGCAGGCCGAGCCGGTCCATCGTCTCACGGTAGTACGGCACGCTTCGATAAGCGTGGGAGACCATGTGCCGAACCCGCCGGGTTTGCGCGCGTTCGATGGACTCGATTGGCTGGAACGGGAATCTGGTCTGGCCGCGCGCGTGATAGGCAAGGTACGCGCTGCCCCGCAGACGATTCAGCCAATTGTTGGTATGGATCACTAATCGCTCTTACTCCGTGAGCCCCATCTGGCGGGCAATGACGTATTTGCAGATCTCGCTGGTGCCCTCGCCGATGGTCAGGATCTTGGCGTCGCGATAGAAGCGGGGCACGGCCGACTCTTCGATATAGCCGAAGCCGCCGTGGATCTGCATGTTCTCCTCGGCGGCGCGCACCGCCACCTCGGAGGCGAACAGCTTAGCGATCGCCGCCTCCTCGGTAAAGGGTTGGCCCGCCTCTTTGAGCGCCGCTGCCCGGTAGGTCAGCAGACGGGCCGCCTCGATCTGGGCCTTCAATTCGGCCAGCTTGAAGTGGATCGCCTGTTGCCGGGCGATCGGAGCGCCGAATGCCATCCGCTCTTTGGCGTAGGCCGAAGCCTGCTCCAAGGCGCCCTGCGCCAGCCCGACCGACATGGCGGCGATGCCGACACGGCCACCGTCTAGCGGCGACAGGAAGACCCTGGCTCCCTTGCCCAGGGGACCGAGTAAGGCATCTTCCGGCACCCTGCAATCGGTGAAGACCAGCTCCCTCGTGTCAGAGGCATGCCAACCGAGCTTCCGGTAGGGCTTCTGGGGCTCGTAACCCGGGGTGCCGTTGGGGACGATGAATGCGCTGAGGGCTGTCTTGCCCTCGACTTCGGTCTGGGCGGTGACGATGCAGAAGGCGCTCAGCTCGTTGCCGGCATTGGTGATAAATGCCTTCGTGCCATTGATCACCCACCCGTCGCCGTCACGCCGGGCGCTGGTCCTGGCGGCGCGAACGTCGGAGCCTCCGCCCGGCTCGGTGCTGCCGAAGGCGCCCAGGTGCTCGCCCCGGGCGAGCGGCACCAGCCAGCGCTGCTTCTGCTCCTCGGTGCCAAACTGCAAGACGGGCTCGCCGGCGATTGAGACGTTCGCGCCAACCGTCACCGCCACCGACGAGTCGAACCGCGCCAACTCCTCGACGACGACTGCCTGAGCCACCGCCCCGGCGCCCAGACCGCCGTACTCCTCCGGGAAGGCGACGCCCATCGCCCCCAGCTCGCCCAGTTTGCGAATCACGTCGACCGGGAAAATGTGGTGCTCGTCCCACTCCGCCGCATGGGGAGCGATCTCGCTCTCGGCGAACTCGCGGATCGTATCGCGCAGCGCGATCTGGTCTTCGGTGAGCGCGAAGGCGGATGGGGTCGTCTGTAGGGTAACGGTCATGCTCGTCCTCCACGGCGAGGTCGTGCCGGCCGCCCCGTCGCGGCCCGTTGGCTAATAGTGTATCCCTCTCGACCGCACGATTCCGGCCCAACCGCTAAAGGGACCCCATTACGTGATCCCACGGATGGCCCGTGAATCGTTCCGCCGTACGGTGGAGGTGCGGTAGAGCTATCGCGGACATTGAAAGGAGATGACGATGGAATCGCGCAAACCAGACTCCAATCCGGTGCGTTTGCCCATGGCCGACCAGGACGAGTTGTTCGGATCGACGGCCCAGCCCAGGATCCCGGGACTCCGGCTCTTGGTCGTCCTCGGGCTGGCGCTCACCCTCGTCGCGTACCCGGCCCTGAACCCGGGCGGGGCCAGTGCACGATACATGTCCGAGAGCGGCGCGGGGCGAGCCTGCTCCAACGCCGGCGGGACCGTCTCCTACGACACCGAGTACGAGGATGCGTCGTTCATCATGTTCACGATGACCTGTACGCTCCCATCGCAGAACTCGTTCAGCTGCTCGAACGTCTTCGGGGAGCCCGCCGCCGACATGTGGGTGAACTGCGCTTGACGATGAATGTGCACGCCTCCTCCGACGGTACAATCCCCGCCTGATCCGCCGGCATTGGGCATCGACGCCCCTGAGACGCGCGCCATATGGACGAACCAGACGGCATCTCGCGGATCGAATCCAGCGCGGGCCCGATCGTGATCGTTCCCTATTCGCCGGAGTGGCCGGTGCGCTTCCAGGCACTGGCCCCCCGGCTCAGGGAGAGTCTTGGCCAGACGGCGCTTCGGATCGACCATATCGGCTCGACCTCCATCCCCGGCCTGACCGCGAAACCGATCATCGACGTCCAGATCTCCGTGGCTTCCTTTGAGCCGTTCGATCCCATTCGCAAGCCCCTCGAAGAGCTTGGCTACATCTGGCGGGCCAACAACCCCGATCGCACGAAGCGCTTACTTCCGCGAGCCGCCGGGCGCTCCGCGGACGCACGTCCACGTCCGCAAGTTCGGGAGCTGGAGCCAGCAGTTCGCGCTCCTCTACCGGGACTACCTGCGCGTCCGGCCCGATCTGGCCGACCGCTACGCGGCCGTCAAGCGCGAGCTAGCGGAGCGGTACCGCAATGACCGCTCGGGGTACACGAACGCCAAAGACCCCTTCATCTGGGCCGTGATGGCCGAGGCGAGCGAGTGGTCGAAGAGCGTTGGCTGGGAGCCGGGCGCCTCGGACGCATGAGCCTGTCTTGATGCTTCCTCGGCGAGATGGCACCCTCATAGGCGACGGTCTAGGTCATTGGTGCCGATGAGCTTGATGCGGCACCGGGAGTCATGCGCGCTGCCCGCGGATTCCTCGCCCATGACTGATATGAGGCATCTCGTTGTGCAAACGGGTATCTATGGACTGGACCGCACTTGATGAGAGTCCTTGACGACCTACTCGTCGAAGCCGGACTGCCAGCGGCCGTGTCGATCGAACAGATCACCGGACGCGGCTTCGACCATAGGATCTATCGTGCAACCCTCCTCGACGGTCGCCAGGTTGTGGTCCGCCACTTTCGCGTCCCCCGAGATCCAGAGCACCTCCGCGCACACTTCCTTGCCCAGCACAACGCCCCAGCTCCACGGTTCTTCGCGGCCAACGAACGCGCCTCGCTCTATGCCTTCGTGCCCGGTGTCTTGCTTGGCGATCTCATCGAGACCAATCAAGATAACCCCAGCGAGCTGGCGTTCCGTCGGACGGGCCTACGCCAGAACGCACGCTGTCACCTTTCCCCCCTGCCTCGACGGCACCATCCACCCAACCGAGATCACCCTCCGACCGAT
Source organism: uncultured Chloroflexia bacterium (assembly GCA_963849635.1). Taxonomy (GTDB): domain Bacteria; phylum Chloroflexota; class Chloroflexia; order Thermomicrobiales; family UBA6265; genus CAVRUD01. Next base: position 130,972 of record CAWKIA010000033.1, read on the forward strand.
CGACCCGGTCGCCGAAATCCACAGTTGGATCGATGGCGCCATTCCTGGGCTTCGCGAACGTTTGCCGGCAATGGTCGATGTACTGCCTGCGCTTCGCGATGTCGTTGACCGCGCGGCGACATCCCTCAGATCTCCCCGCACCGCCCTCGGTCACGGCGACATCAATATGTGGAACATCCTCGTCACCGATGAAGAGACAACCCTCATCGATTGGGATAGTCCCCGAGTCAGCGATCCCGCCGTCGAGCTCGCCCTCCTCGACAAGCACGCCTCACTGTTCAACGGACGTGGATTGGACCCCGCCTTCTACGATGGCTACGGCGCGCTGGCGCCTGAGCCCAATACCTCGATCTATCGTGTCGGAGTCACCCTGGCATGGGCGACGAGTCAGGACTGGGCCGAGTTCGAAAACGATCCTGAGCTCTCCGGCGACTTGAAGCTTCGGGCACGTGACTGGCACGTGAAGGTTTGGGACTACGTTGCCAGACTTCCAGAACACATCGTGCGACTCCAAAGCCTCTGACCTGCCTTGAGCCCGATTGAGTGGTGTACGAACAACAAGAACTGATGATCTATACTTGAACAACTGACGCAGAGTCACGCGATCGCCGTTCGCTTCGATCACCATCGAGAAGGCGAAATCCCCATGACCACCGATCCATTCATCAGACTCCAGTCCCTGTGCCTCTCGCTGCCGGAGGCCGCCGAGCAGGAGACCTGGGAGACCCCGACTTTTCGGGTGCGGAGCAAGATCTTTGCGATGGCGCAGCGTGGAGACGGCCGCGTCTCGGTCTGGTGTAAGGCCCGGCCCGGCGTCCAGGAGATGCTCATCAGCGCCGACGCCGACCGCTTCTTCCGGCCGCCCTACGTCGGCCACAAGGGCTGGATCGGCATCCGCCTCGACGACGACGCCGACTGGGAAGAGCTTGAAGACCTCCTTGAAGAGAGCTACCGCATGACCGCGCCAAAACGCCTCAGCGCCCTCCTCGACCAGGACTGAGAGCCCCTCCCCAGAATCCTCAGACCTATGGATTCGATGTGGCGGTGTCGCCCGTATAGTCGAACCGAAGGATCGCGCCTGGGTTCTCAACACCGGTATACCCGCCGTCCGGCGATTGGGTGACGCCCTGGCTGTCGGTGGCCACGAAAAACGTGCGTTGGTCCGGCGCCACCGCGACATCGCGGTAACGATTGGTCGTCTTGAACTCTTCGATCGGCTCGCCGATCACCCCGTCGCCACCCTCATTGAGCTGTATTCGGATTACCGTCCCATGCTTCAGGCTCGGGATAAGCAGCGAGTTCTCCCAGCCCGGGATCGCCCCTGGCTCGCGGCCGTAGTAGGTCAATCCTGCCGGCGCGATCGTCGGCCAGCACTGGAAGTAGAGGTAGTTCGCGGCGCAGAAGGGGTCCTCGAAGTCGAACCCGCTCTCGACCGTGTAGAACGTTCTCAAGGGTGGCACAACGTTGGGATCGCTGACGACGCTTTCCGCCTGGACCGGAACGGTTTCGGGAACCTCGAAGTCGCTGAATGTCAGGCTCACGCAGGGAACAGCCGCGGCCGACCAGTTGGCGTAGACGTAGGCGAGATCATCGTGGTAACCGAGGACATGTGGCCAACCGTAGTTCCTGCCAGGCTCGATCAGGTTGATCTCGTCGTCGCTCTTCGGGCCGTGCTCGGAGGTGTACAGCCTGCCACCCTCGCCGAAGGCGAGGCCCTGCGCGTTGCGCATCCCGTAGGCGAAGACGTGGCTCCGCACCCCATTGAGGACCGGGTTGTCCTCGGGGATGGAGCCGTCCAGGTTCATCCGGAGCACCTTGCCCTGGTAGGTCGACCAGTCGCCCGCCGCAACCGCCTCGGCGGACGGGAGGACCTGGGCCTGGATTGGATTGCAGACATTGGCAAACTGGTTCGCCCCCTGGTCCCCAATCGTGTAGTAGAGCATCGCGTCCGGGCCGATCGCGATCCGGCCGGAGTTATGGTCGTTGCTGGCGGGGAGGCCGGTCAGCAGGTCGAACGGGGCGGTGAGTTGATCAGTGGCCACGTCGTAGGTGTACCGCCGGATCTTCATCTGCTCATCGCGTTGAGCGCCCGCGAGATCGGCGTGATAGCTATAGGCGACAAAGAGTTCGTCGTGCCCGGTGCCGGCCAGGAACTCGGGATGCAACGCCATGCCTAGCAGGCCGTCCTGCGTGCCCTCGTTAATGAGCACCTCGTCGATCTCGAGGAGCGTTGCCGTGGATCCATCGCCTGGATCGACGCGTGAGATGCGTCCCGCTGTGCGCTCGGTCACCCAGAGGCGGTCATCCGGCCCGTAGATGACTTCAAATGGGTCGCTCAGCCCCGTCGCCAGCACCTGCATGGTGGCGTCGTGCGGCATCTCGCCATTGAACCGTGTGCTCTGGGCCATCGCGGACGACGAACCAAGCAGCGCCACTGCCACCGCGAGCAGGATCGGTCGCATCATCGAGCCGCGCCCCCATTCTTCGCCGGCTGGCGGCCAGCGGCCGACGCCAGGCTCCCCCGATCGACCAACCGATCGCATCCAATCGTGGTCCGTGGTGCCATCGGAGATGGCGCCTGTTCGTCCCACACCCTGGACTATACTCCGCCGTCCGACGAGCCCGGCACGCGCGGCTCGGCTTACCCCGAGCGTCCGGAAACTGGTAGTTGGAGATCTCGATGGAAACCCACGACGACGACCTGATAGCGTTCGAGGCAGAGGGCGCCATTCCCTTGCCGGTCACCGACGACCATGGCGTTGTCGATCACGACGGCGCCCGCGTCTGGTACGCCACCTATGGTTCCGGCACCCCGGTGATCCTCCTCCACGGCGGCCTCGGCCACAGCGGCAATTGGGGCTACCAGGTTCCAGCCCTGGTGGACGCTGGCTACCGCGCCGTGGTGATCGATACCCGCGGTCACGGCCGCAGCACGCGCGACGAGCGGCCGTTCACGTACGAACTGCTCGCCTCCGATGTGCTCGCCGTGATGGATCACCTGGGCCTGGAGCGCGCCGCCCTGGTCGGTTGGAGCGACGGCGCCTGCACGGCCCTGATCCTGGCCGACACCGCGCCAGAGCGCGTCTCCGGCGTCTTCTTCTTCGCCTGCAACATGGACCCCAGCGGGACCAAAGAGTTTGAACTCACTCCGGTCGTCGACCGCTGCTTCAGCCGGCACGTCAAAGACTACGCGCAGCTTTCGCCGACGCCCGACCAGTTCGAGGCATTCACCGAAGCGGTCGGATTGATGCAGCGAACCCAGCCCAACTATTCGGCCGACGATCTGGCAAAGATCCGGGTGCCGGTCACAGTCGTCCAGGCCGAGCATGACGAGTTTATCAAGCTGGAGCACGCCGAGTACCTGGCCCAGACCATCCCCGGCGCCTCCCTCGTCATCCTCCCGGATGTGAGCCACTTCGCCCCGCTCCAGCGTCCGGATCAGTTCAACCAAGCGACGCTGCAATTCTTGGCCAGCGTGCTGTAGCCCCGTTCCATCACGGCCCTGGGAAGGAGCGGTCACCGATGAGCCCAGACCCGATCGAACGAATCAGGGCATTCAGCCTCTCCTACCCTGAGTCGAGCGAGAAGGAGGCCTGGGGCACGCCCACCTTCCGTGTCCGCGAAAAGCTCTTTGCCCAGGTCGAGGACAACCACCACAACAGCGGCCGTCTCGCCCTCTGGTGCAAGGCCAAGCCAGGCATTCAAGAACTGCTGGTTGAATCCCGACCGGGTCTGTTCTTTCGGCCACCCTACGTCGCTCACCTCGGATGGGTCGGCATCCTCCTCCGCCCAGATCCTTCTCCTGAGGATTGGGAAGAGATCGAAGACCTGATCGATGACGCCTACCGCATGACCGCGCCGAAACGTGTACTTGCGCTGCTCGACAAATCCGCCGCGACAGGCTGACTGCGTCGCGGCGAGCCAGCCCTGGCGCCAACCGATACTCTTGCTTACTGATCTGGCTCCGCCATGGGGAGGATCGTCACGAGCAAGATCGACACGGCCTCGGTCCCGCCATTGCGGTACGCCGCGGTCGCGCCCTCCGGGATGCTGAGACCAGTGCCGGACAGAAGAGTTCCCGCGCCGTCGACCACGGTCGCGGTCTGGTTTGGCTGACGGGTCCAGGCCGTACCTCCCCCCACCGTCAGTGCCAGGGAGCCAGATTCAACCAGAAGTAACTCCTGACCACCGACAACGTGGCTCTCCAGCCCTGTTCCTGGGGACAACACCGCCCGGCCGATTGCCACGCCGTACTGATGCGCAACGCTGTCCGAGGGATGCCCTCCCGCCAGTTGCCGCAACGTCAACCCGGGCGACTCGGCAGATGGCATCGAGCCACCCGGCGATGACGTCTTTGGCGTACCGAGCGAGAGCACGAGGACAGAAGCGGGTGCGCTGGTGTCATTCCTGGTTTCGATCTTTCCCGGCTCCACCATGGTCACGATGTCACCGGGTCCGAGCGTGACCGGGTCGGACGTTTCAATGGGAAGCTCCGTTTCAGCGTCACTCCAGGGATTCCGCGACGAGCGAACAACGGTCGCCAGGACAGACTCATCGGTGTCGATGAGGAGGTTTCCGTCTTCGACGAGCAACACAGCCGGTCCCCAGGTCGTGCGGTCCCCATCGCCAGCGCCTGGCTCGTAGGTTTTCCGGGTCAATGCCGGCGCGAAGCCATGCATGTTCCGCCCAGAGAAGACACCGCTGACGATGGGCGCGAACAGGCCGTTGCCGGTGGAATCGCCCCAGTGAGCCACGACACGATCGGCGGAGACGTGGAATAGGTCCAGGCGGCCCCATGGGACGATCCCCGACAGCGACATGCCAAGGAACGGCGCTGCCTGAGACCATGTGACATCGACCAGGGCAACGACACGTTCATGCTGGACCACAATCTCCCGCGGCTCGATCCGCAGATCAGGGAACGTTTGCCGGAGCAACTCGAGATACCCCACCAACCCGTCTTGCGTCGGCTCGATCCCCGGACGAACCGCATGGTCGACGAAGTCCTCCGATACCGCGTCACGCACCCCGGTCAAATCGCCAGTGACCAGAAACGACTGCACCGCGTCATAGAAGTCACGGACCGTGTCCTCGGCCCGAAGCGTTTCTGCCTCGAATGCCATAGGCTCAGAGAAAAAGGTGACGGCTTGGCCGATCCAGGCGCCCGTCGTCAGAGCCAGGAACAGGGCAATGGGCACAATGAGGCGGCGCACGACTCCCCTCCCGAGATGGGCCGTTCACGAACGTTTCGTTTGGCTCTGAGGCAGAACGGGACGGGACGGCGTGCTACGTCGCGGGAGTTGCTCCGGCCGGCACGGTCGTTGCCGCGGGCGCGATGGGCAGGTTGATCCGGAACGCCTGGAGGCGGTTCGTTTCCGGACTCCGTCACGTAGGCGGTATCCCCAACGATCGAAATACCGGAGGGATAGAAGAGTTGGCCCGGCTCGGTGCCGTAGGCTCCCCAATCCGCCAGATACGTCCCATCTGGCGCAAAGACCGTGATTCGTTGCAGAGTCATATTGGCGACATGGGCGTTACCGTCCGCGTCGAATGCCACCTCCCACGCATAGAACAACTCACCGGGTTCTCCCAATGCCGCACCGATGGTGTTCAGGAAGGTGCCGTCCGCATTGAATCGATGAATCTGGGCGTCAATATGCCCCACGACCCAGACGGTTCCATCGGGCGCAATAGTGATGCTGCCCGCCTCATTGAATTGGTCGGCCGGACTCCCGGGCGTCTCGAATCGACCGAGGTAGGTACCATCCGCGCCAAACCGCTGCACATCGTTCCGGTAGACATCGCTGACCAGGATCGTGCCGTCAGATGCGACCACCACGGACGCCGGGAGGAGAAACTGACCGTCCCCCGAACCGTCGCCAGCGTCGCCCCATGAGAACAGGAACTGGCGATCGGCATCGAACGCCTGTACCCGGCGATTTGCCGGATCGGCAACGAAGAACCGGCCGTCGGGCGCAAATGCGATATCTCCGAGGTCGAAGTCGTCTGCCCTGAACTCAAACTGGCCTGGCCCAGACCCTGCTGCTCCCCACGTTTCGAGATACGTCCCATCTAGAGCGTAAATGACGAATGTGTTGGTGACGCCGTCAACCACCCAGATTCGTCCCTCGGGGTCGATGTTGGTAAATCCTGGATGCTCAAGCGTTCCCGAACCGGTGTCAGACGTTACCCACAGCGGTTCCGCGATCCCATTGAGGGAGTCGACCACAAGAGGAGACAGCGTCGGCACCGGCGTCGGCACTGGCGTCATGGCGACTGGCGTGTTCGGATCGACCGCACGGAACGGCAGGGTTTGCGGCTCCGGATCATCGAACACGCCGGCAAGCCCAACCACCAGCACGAGCAGTACGACCACGGCCGTGACAGCCCACACGCCAAGCCGACGGCCGATCGAGGGGGCAGACTCGTACTCCGGCAATGCCGACCGGCGGGGATCAGAGATCGAGCGGTTCCGGGAAGCCCCTACCCAACGAGTTTGCTCCTCGGCACGCGGCGCCGGATTCGAGATGGCCCGCAGGAGGTCGCGCTCCAGACGGGCGACGAATTGCGGGTCGGGAGCCTGGAGGTCGTGGCCACGGCGCACGACCTCGATCTGCTCCAGCAGATCGTGATCGATTCCCGTGCTGAGCCGGCCCAACGCCTGGCGATCTGCGCCCCGGACACGCGCGTTCCAGTAGCGGCCGAGCCGGGTGGCAGCGCGGCGCCGGCTAAACACGCTCATCGGACGACCTTTCCCCCGACGGGGCGTCGCCGAGCAGCCCTCGCAAGGTTCGCCGCAGGCGGTAATGAGCCGTCCGCACGGCCCCATGCCGCTTGCCAAGGATCTGGGCGATCTCCGTGTCGGTCAGTTCTTGCTGGAGAAGGTCAAAGAGCACGGCGTCGGACGGTGAGAGCCACGCCCTGGCCCTTCGGACCCGGTCGTGCTCGTCGGCGGCGAGCGCCAGCCGCTCCGGCGAGGGCGTGCGGTCTTCGATCTCTGGCGCCTGGTCGATCGACATGCCGGCATGGCGGCGGGACCGGTAGTCATCGACAACGACGTGGTGGGCGATGCCGAAGAGCCAACTACGAAAGGCCTCAGGCCGCTTGCACCCGGCCAATCCGCCGATGGCGCGGAGGAAGACTGCCTGGGTTGCGTCCTCCGCCGCCTCGCGGCTGCCGAGCCGGTGGGCGCAGAAGTCGTAGATCGCGGTGACGTGACGACGATAGAGTTCGGAGGCGGCAACGCGCTCCCCGTCGAGCGCGCGGCCGACGAGCACGGCGTCGGATGCGCCGTCGTGGATCTCCGTTTCGCTCGGAACGATCGGCCCGCGGGCCGGAAGCGAAACCATCCGTCCGTCCAATCCGCACCCCAATAAGGGGTCAGACCCGTCAGCACTGGCTTGCGGGGAGAGATGTTCACTCAAGAAGTCGGGGATCGCCGGAGAACGTCACAAACTGTAGCGGCTCGGGGCGATCCCCGTGAAACATGCCGCGTTGATCAGCGCCTCGGATCATTCTTCCGGGTGAAGTTGGCCGTTCAGAAACGTCGTGGTCCACGGTCCGGCGGTCGTCCAATCGGCGATCGTGAAGTGGTCGGCGCGCGGGAACTCGGCGTAGACCGTCTCGACGTTCGCCTCGTGCAGCGCGTCGACCATCTCCCGGACGTACGTGACCGGGTTCATGTCGTCGGCCCCGCCGTGCATGATCAGGAACGCGGCGCTGTCGCCGTCCACCCAGGTCAGCGGCGAGGCGTCCCGGTAGGCGTCCGGAACGTCCTCCGCCGTCCCTCCGAGGAGGGCGGCGACGCTCTGCCGGTCGAACTCCTGCGGGTAGGGGATGCCCAGGTCGAAATGCCCGGCCAGCGCCACCACGCTGGGCACCCGGCTCGAGATCCCGGCGAGCGCCGGGTCGGTGTCGTCGCGGGCTTCACGCACCCCCAGCAGCGCAGCCAGGTGGGCGCCGGCCGAGTGGCCGTAGGCACCGACGCGCTCCGGGTCGACGCCGTACGCCGCGGCGTTGGCCCGCACCCAGCGCACGGCGCGCTGGGCGTCGTCGAGCTGGTCGGGCCAGACGTGGGTGCCGGCCGGGTCGCCCGTCAGAGCGGTACTCGACGTTGAAGGCGACGTAGCCGGCCGCCGCCAGGTCGGCGGCCGGCTGCGCCATGTCCATGCGGCCGCTGATCCCGAACATCCAGGCGCCGCCGTGGAACAGGAGGACGGCGGGCCGCGGCTCGTCTCGCTCGGCCGGCCTGGTGACGTCGAGGAGCAGGTCCTGGCCGTCGACCTCGCCGTAGACGACGTCGCGCTCCACCGTGACGGCCGGCGCACCGGGCGTGGCGTCCTGGGCGAGCAAGCGGCCGGGCGGTGGCAGCAACGGCGAGGCCGAGACCGCCCGCGCCGAGACCGGCAAGGGCAGCGCGGCGCGAGAGAGAGGCGTCTTGTTTGTGAAGGCTCATGAAGACACTCCTCGTCCAATGGCCATGCCATGCGCGGTCAGGTCGATCTTGGTGAGCGACCGGCCCTGAGGCGGACTCCTGCCTGCCCTGGGCCAACTGGCCAATCGATGACGTCCGTTGAGCAATGGGGTGGGGAAGCACGTTTGGCCCTCCTGCCGCCACGCGTCGACACCGCTGCGACTTGCGACCTGCTGCCGTGCGAAGGGACGGGTTGGCGGGACTGGGACGCAGCATGAGTCCATCTGCGCACCCAGCGCATCGGTCTCCGCTACGTGGTCGGCGTGGCGTCCGGTGGTGGCGCTGGCTCCCAGGTCGGGATGCCGGCCAGCGGCGTCCCGCCCGCCTCGATCGGCTCGATCTGGAAGCGGGTGGCCGTGGAACTTGCCTCGCCCGAGAACATCACCGTGCCGTCGGCGCCGACGATCGTGACCGAGTACGGTCCGGCCAACGCGTTGCCTGAGTCGTCGATCTCCGCGGTACTGCGGATGGCGACGTACCCATGCGGATCGGTGATGAAGTCGACCAGGGTCCAGGCCGCCGACCGCGGGCCGGTCGCCTGCCAGGCGCCGGCGACGCCTTCGCTCGGATCGAGCAGCCCGCCGTCGGCGGTGAAGACGACGATCGAGGGCACATCGGTCATGGTCGCGATGTCCTTGTCGAAGATCCAGGTGCCGACCAGCGGGTGCCCGGCCATCGCGGTCGGGGTGGCGTCCTGGGCGGTCGCTTGCCGCGCCGCGACGGCGATGGCGAGGCTTCCGGCCCCCAAGCCGGCGAGGGCAGTGCGTCGCGAAACGGACAGGGTGCAGCGTGGCGACTTCATGGGGTCACTCCTTCCATGGTGTATTGGGGCATGCGAACGGTGTCCAGCTAAGAAGTCGCACGTTGCGCGAAAACGTCACAATCCGTTGTCGACGAATGGTGTTTCGGCTCCTCCTGCAGGAGTCCAGACGCTATTAAGCTAGGAGAGTCGTGCCCTACGGATTGTCGCGAACAGGAGAGGAAGCATGTCGACGCGCGTATGTTTGGCCGGTGCCACCGGATGGGCGGGGTCGGCGCTGGCCCGCGGGATCGCTCAGGTCGATGACATCGAGCTCGTTGCCGCGGTTTCGCGTTCTCACGCGGGGCACAATCTGGGAGAGGTGCTCGGCGAGCCGACGCTGGCGTGTCCGATCTACGCGACCGCCGAGGAGGCGCTCGCCCATCCATGCGATGTCTTCTTCGAGTTCACGAAGCCCGATGTCGCCAAGGCGAACAGCATCGCCGCGTTGGAGCGGGGAGTGCACGTTGTCGTCGGCACCTCCGGGCTCTCTGATGACGACTACGCTGAACTCGGCGCGGTTGCCGAGCGCCACCAGCGGGGCGTCCTGGCGGTGGGCAACTTCGCCATCACCGTCGTCCTGCTCCAAAAATTCGCCGAGATGGCGGCCAAATACATCCCCCAGTGGGAGATCATCGACTACGCCAGCGACGGCAAGAAGGACGCGCCCAGCGGCACCGTCCGGGAGCTGGCCACGCGGCTGGGCAGCATCCGCCCCTCGGAATTGACCGTGCCGTTGGACCAGACCCAGGGTGTGGTTGAGACGCGCGGCGCCCGCATGAATGAGACTCAAGTCCATTCCGTCCGGCTGCCCGGCTACACCATCGCCGCCGAAGTGCTCTTCGGCCTGCCCGACCAGCGGCTGACGCTCCGCCACGACGCCGGGAGCAGCGCCCAGCCGTACGTGGACGGCGCCTTGCTGGCGATCCGTCAGGTCCACACGCTCATGGGGCTGCATCGCGGACTCGACAGCGTCCTCGATCTGGTGAACTAGCAGCCGTCCATGCGGCGCGACGGATAGGGATCGCGCATTCAGTCCAGTTCCACCGGGTGACCCGGGCGCCATGATTGTGCTTATCAACGGCCCCTTCGAGATCGGCAATTGGAAGCCGAAGCCCGGCGTGCAACCAATCTGGCATCGGTCTGACTCGAAGGTTGTGACGCCATGTGGGGTGAAGAGGTCGTATCTGAGCCATGACGATGGTGCCGATCGACCCACCCAGTACCAGACGCGGTCATGGTCCCTCCGCAGGTGCGGTGACGTACACGATCACAAGGAGGAGCGCGAGCGGCATGGACGCGTCGTTCCGATAGGATGCGACGGCTCCCGCCTGTACGGTGAGGCCCATGCCCGCCGCCACCTCCGTTGTCCGCGCAACGGTCGTCGCCCGCCTGTTCGGCTGGCGCGCCCAGGCCTGGCCGCTGTCGATCTGCAGCGCCAGAGTCCCGCTTTCCACCAGCGTCAGCTCATGGCCGGTGACCAGGTGGGGCGCCAGCCCCGTCCCCGGGGCTAGGACGGCGCGGCCGACCGAGACTGCAACCGTTCCGGTGTTGGTCACTGGCCCGATGCCCCCCGTGAGGACGGACGTGTGGAGCCCCAAGGGTAGGGCAGCCGCCGGGCCCCCTATGCGTGGGATGGCGGGCGGGGCGCTGAGTCGCGACGCACGAGGACGGCCGCCGGCGCCTCTGCCTCGTTCCTGGTCTCAACTTTCGCCGGCTCCGACACCGTTAGTAGGTCCCCGGGCGTAAGCGTCACCGGAGTGGTCGTCTTGACCGGGAGGACCGTAGTGAAGTCGCCATCTCTCGCATCCGCCGCTCGCCGGACGGTCACCACGACGATGGCATCAACGTCGACGATGACGGTCCCCGATTCGACGACCATCAGTACCGGGCCCCACGACGGTGAGTCCCAATCGCTGGCACCCGGTTCGTACGACCGACGGGTCAGGGTCGGCAGTGCATCCACCATGTTCAACCCGGGGAAGACCTCGGTGGCGATCGGCGCGAATAGGCCGTACCCGCCCGGCTCCCCCCACCTCGCCACGATCTCGTCGGCGATGACCCGAAAGATCTCCATCGATCCCCACGGCCGTACCCCGGTAGCGGACATGCCGAGGAACGGTGCGGTCGTGCCCGCCGCCACCTCGAGCCGGACCGCGACGGTGTCGCCCTGCCCGACGACCTCGACGGGCTCGATTTGTAAGCCCGGGAAGGAGCGCCGCACCGCGCCGAGGTGAATGACCAACCCCTCCCGGCCGGAGCCTGAGTCAGGCGGGCGGGATTGGTCGACGAAGTCGGCGGCAACGACTGCTCGGATCCCCGCCGCGTCTCCCGTCGCAAAGAAGCGCTTGACCCCATCGTGGAGAATGCCCGGACGGCGAGTTCGGCGTCGATTGCCCGGTCTTCCGGCATTCCAGGCGGAATTCGATCGAGCGGGCGCGAAGACCACGTATGCCTGACCGAACCACACGCGTGGTGCGGTGACTAGTGCGAGGACGCAGGCGCAGGGCGGGATCAGCCGGCGCAAAGGTAATCCTTTGCCGAGTCGCGCCCTGCCCCGGGGGCTTCGCGTGGCCCCCGAGGCGGAGCGCCAGGGAGTCGTTGGGGTCGCCATCACGACGCGCTACGAAGCAGGAGGACGGCGGGGCGAAGCGCCTCGCCGCCGGCGGATGGGGGACGTCGAGGAGCAGGTCCTGGCCGTCGTCTTCGCCGTAGACGACGTCGCGCTCCACCGTGACGGCCGGCGCACTGGGCGTGGCGTCTTGGGCGGCAAGCGGCCGGGCGGTGGCGGCAACGGCGAGGTCGCCGAGCCCTAAGCCGGCAAGGGCAACGCGGCGCGAAATTGGACGCGGTCGTTCGTGGGGAGGACATGCGGAGACTCCCTCGGTGGTGTATTGGGGCATGTGAACGGTGTCCACCTAAGAAGTCGTCGCCCGCGCGCGAACGTCACAATCTGTTGCCGCGGGATGGTCTTTCGACCTCCCCGGCAGGATCTCGTTTTGCACGGCAATGAGCGGGGAGACCTGCACCGTGACTGTGCCTGTCAACGGTCCATTCGGGATCGGAAAGACGACCACCGCCCACGAGCTGGTGCGCCTGAGGCCGAACGCCATCCGCTTCGATCCCGAGCTGACCGGCGCGTTCCTGCGGCACCTCTTGGGTCCGCTTGCCGCTGACGCCGACTACCAAGATCTCCCCCTGTGGAGGAGCCTCTTCATTGATCTCGCGGGACAGATCCGGGCAACATACGGCTACGACCTCATCGTTCCGATGTGCCTTTGGCGGCGGGATTACTTAGAAGCGATCAGGACCCCGACCTCGCCTGCTTCCGGCTGGTTGCCACGCGGGAGGAGGTGACGCGCCGCATCCTCACGCGCCCGGACGCGGAAGGCAACCATTCCTGGTGCCTCTCCCACCTCGACGAGGGGCTGGCGGCGCCGCGATACGGCCTTCGGCATCGAGATCGACACGGGGGGGAACGCCCCATGAGGCCGCCGCAGAGATGGCGCATCACCTGCCAATTCCCTTAGAGTAATCCGCTTTCACGCCAAAATCTACGGACGATTCCGTAAATCCGGTGGATGGACGCAGCCACTTAAATCGTCCCTGTCCTGACTGGCCCCAGGGTGTCCGATCGGGGTATACCTAGGGATATTCGCCGGGCACAGCGGCGACACGGCGGCGGTCAATGGGGATCGCCGTGGGACAGTTAGACGGAGAAGGAGCGGTCAATGGCGACCGACACCACCCGGGCTCCCGCATCAGCCCATCCAGACCCCAAATCCGGCCAGAGCTCGCAGACCGGGTCGATTCAAGACGCCTTCAAGACCGACCACACGGCGGCCCCGAACGGCAACGGTCACGCGCTCCACCTACCCCTCGTCGACTTCGCCACCGATTGCCCGGTGACCCTCTCGGCGACGGTCCTGCCGCCATCGAGCGGCGATGCCGGGCTCTCCCACGAGACGTTGCGGGAGATGTACCGCTACATCGCCCTGGCCCGCGCCCTCGATGAGCGCATCTGGCAGCTCAACCGGGCCGGCCGGGCGCCGTTCGTCGTGTCAGGACAGGGACACGAGGCGGCCCTGGTGGGGGCGGCATTCGCGCTCGACCGCGAGCGCGATGTCCTGCTCCCCTACTATCGCGATCTCGCCTTCTGCCTCGTCTTCGGGCTGACCGCCCACGACATCATGCTCAGCGTACTCGCCAAGGAGGGCGATCCCCTCTCCGGCGGCCGCCAGATGCCCGCTCACTACGGCTCCGCTCAGCACCGGATCATCACGACCTCCAGCGTCGTCGGCACGCAACTCCCGCAGGCAACCGGCGTCGCCTACGCCGCCAAGCTGCGCCGCACCGGTCAGGTAGCAGTTACCTGCTTCGGAGAGGGCGCCAGCTCCGAAGGCGATTTCCACGAGGCCTGCAACTTCGCCGGCATCCACCGCCTCCCGGTCGTCTTCTTCTGCGAGAACAACCGCTACGCCATCTCCGTCCCTCAGAGCCAGCAGATGGCGATCGAGCATGTAGCAGACCGGGCGGCGGGATACGGCTTCCCCGGGGTGGTCGTCGATGGCACCGATCCCCTGGCCGTCTACCTCGCCATGCGCGACGCGGCCGATCGCGCCCGCCGGGGGGAAGGACCGACTCTGCTTGAGGCGAAGGTCTACCGCTTCCAACCACACACCTCCGACGACGACGACCGCACCTACCGCGATCCAGACGAAGTCCGCGCCTGGAAGGCCCACGATCCACTCGTGCGCTTCGAAACCCGCCTGCGCGAGGTCGGAGCCCTCGACGACTCCTCCCTGGCCGAGATCCGCTCCGCGGTCAAGCAGGAAATCGACGCGGCCACCGACGCCGCCGAAGCCGCCCCCTTCCCCGAACCGGCGACGTTCGACCGGTATGTGTACGCGGAATAGGCATCCGAGAGGTCGGCGCATCTAGACGCGCGATCTGAGGTAAGCAGATGGCCGTTTGTTTCTATGACGATGATGGGTCATATGCCGAGTGGGTGAGTGCACATCCTCAGAGCTTTGTACTCAACTGCCTACGTCGGCCGACGGCAACCTACTTGATTCTCCATCGCGCGACATGCGGAACGATCACCGGCACCCCTGCTCGTGGTCAGCAATGGACCAAGGATTACATCAAAGTCTGGGACGGTGATCGTGAAGGGCTAGAGCGGTGGGCCCAGGAAGTCGCCGGTGGCGCGCCAACCCCATGCCGACTGTGCAAGGCGTGACGACCAGTACCCCGCCACAGCGCAATGGAGCGCACGAGGGACTCCGATGGTTCAGACACTAGATCGACCCACATCGACCAGCAACGAGGTATCTGGCGATCCTCCGACGCCCGCGGGGCCGCAGACGATGGTCGAGGCTCTCCACGCCACGATCCAGGCGGAGATGCGCCGCGATGACCGGATCGTCGTCCTGGGAGAAGACGTCGGGCGGCGTGGCGGCGTCTTCCGCGTCACCGCCGGCCTGATCGAGGAATTCGGCGAAGACCGGGTGCTCGATTCACCTCTGGCCGAGTCCGGCATCATCGGCAGCGCGATCGGCATGGCACTCAACGGCCTCCGACCAATCGCCGAGATCCAGTTCCTCGATTTCATCCATCCCGCGATGGATCAGATCATGAACGAGGCGGCCCGCATCCGCTACCGCTCCAACAACGATTTTTCCTGCCCGCTCGTCATCCGGGCTCCCTTCGGCGGCGGGGTCCACGGTGCCCTCTATCACTCGCAGAGCATCGAAGCCATCTTCGTCCACACGCCGGGGCTCTACGTCGTCGCTCCCTCCAACCCGGCCGATGCCGCCGGGCTCCTGCGCACCGCCATTCGGGGTGACGATCCCATCCTCTTCCTGGAGCACAAGAAGCTGTACCGCTCGATCAAGGGCGAGGTTCCGCCCGGCGACCACACGGTCCCCCTCGGCCAGGCTCACATCGTCCGCTCCGGCACGGACGCGACGATCGTCGCCTACGGCATGATGGTCCATGAAGCGGCCACCGCCATCGAGACCGTTGCCGCCGAGACGGGCGCCAGCATCGAACTGATCGACCTCCGCTCCCTCAAGCCGTTGGACGAGGAGACCGTGCTCGCCTCCGTCCGCAAGACGGGGAAGGCACTGGTCGTCACTGAGGCGAACCGGCTCTGCTCCGTCGCCAGCGAGGTCGCCGCCACCATCTCCGAAGCCGCCTTCCCCTATCTCGACGCCCCTGTGATGCGCCTCGCCGCCCCAGATGTGCCGGCGATGCCCTTTAGCCCTCCGCTTGAACACGCCTTCCTGATCGACGCCCCGAAGATTGCCGCCTCGCTGCGTACGCTGCTGGCGTACTGAGACGTGAGTCATGAGAGAAGAGCCGAGAAGTGAGCGCCGGGAGACAATCGTCATCCTGAGCTTGCGAAGGATCTTGGCCGCCACGCGGCCTTTGTGGCCGACCCCGACGCCTCCGCTTTTTCCAGGGTGGCCCGCCTTCGTGAACGAGCTCGAAGGCGCTGAAGCGCCAAGATCCTTCGCAAGCTCAGGATGACGAAGCTTCTCGCGACCCACGTGTCGTAAAGGACACCGCCATGCCGAATGCCATTGAGACCGTACCTACGACCACAACCACCGAGACCATCACCATGCCTCAGCTTGGCGAGAGCGTCACCGAAGGGCGCCTGGGCCGGTGGCTGAAAGAAGTCGGAGAGCGGGTTGAGAAATACGATCCGCTCGTCGAAGTCGAAACCGACAAGGTCAATAGCGAGATCCCCTCGCCCTACGCCGGAACCCTGATCACCATCCTGGTGCCGGAGAACACCACCGTGCCCGTCGGCACCGGCATCTGCACCATCGGCACGCCGGAGGCCGCTGATAGGGCCGCCAGCCGACCGGACCCTGGAGGTCTCAGGAACGAACGGAGACCGACCCGAGGAGGTGCCTGACGAAATGGAGCTCCTGCGGGCGCGGTCGTCGCCGGTAGTGCGCCGGATCGCGGCCGAGCATGGCATCGAGATCGCGACGGTCACCGGGACCGGCATCGGCGGCCGGGTAACGAAGGCCGACATCCTCACCTACGTCGCGGCGCTTCCGGCCGCCAGTGACGGCCCATCCGCGGAGGCGCCGGCGGCCGCACCCGTCGCCCATCCGATCCAGGCCGCGCCGTCCTCCGAACTTCAGCGCGAGATCGAACCGCTTCCTGAGCCTGACCGCGCATCAGCGCCAGTGGAACCTGACGTTCTCCGAGCGGCCGGGGCCAACGTGCCGGTCTACCCCGGCGACGAGGAGATACCGGTCACCTCTATGCGCCGCCGGATCGCCGAGCACATGGTCCGCTCCGAGCGCACCGCGCCGCACGCCACCACGGTGATGGAGGTCGACATGACCGCCGTCGCCGCCTGCCGGACGGCCCAGCGAGCGGCATTCAAGGCCAGGGAGGGCATCGACCTGACCTACCTGCCCTTCGTCCTCCGGGCCGTCTCGATCGCGCTCCGTGAGCACCCGCGCCTCAACGCCGTCTGGGACGAGAGCCGGATCATCCACCGGGCCGCCATCAACCTGGGTGTGGCCGTTGCCCTGGACGACGGCCTGATCGTCCCGGTCATCCGCCACGCCGACCGCCTTAGCCTGGTCGGGCTGGCTCATGCCGTCTCGGATCTGGCTGGCAGGGCGCGGTCGGGTGCGCTCACGCCCGATGACGTCGCCGGGGGCACCTTCACGGTCAACAACCCGGGCGTCTTCGGCACCCTGGTCTCGACCCCGATCCTGGTTCAGCCCCAGGCCGCCATCCTCTCGACCGAGGCCGTCATCAAGCGACCAGTCGTGATCGGCGACGCGATCGCCATCCGCGCGATGATGAACCTATCCCTTACCATCGACCACCGTGCCCTCGACGGCCTGATGGCCGCCCGCTTCCTCCAGCGGGTGAGGCTCTGGCTCGAATCCGTCGACGACCACCTCTCGCTGTACGAGCGATAGCTCGTCCAACTACCGATACTACGGCGCGTTGCATAGTAGATTGGTGGAGTGGGTGTGGGAGTATAGGGAAGTGGTAATTGTGGTAGAGGAGAGAGATGAGGTTAGCTCTTGCTTATAAGAAGAGATTGTGGTAGCTGGTGGTAGATGTCGGAATCAGATAAGAGATTGTGTGGTGAGTGCTATGGGAGGTGGAGGTGGTAGTCGATTGACAAGAAGGACAATTAGGTGGTAGCACGTAGGGTGTAGGAGGGGTAAGAGTGTGATTCACAAGTGAGACGATTCTAGTGTGTCGATGGAAGAGGTGTCTTCTTGGTACGGCGTAGCTAGTAGGGGTTGGGATAGGTAGAAGAGCGCTCGAGTGAACGATGGTATCTACGGCTGTGGTAGGGTAGCTGGTAGTGGTGGCGCTCGGTGTCTGGAAAGGGGTAGGCGTCGCTACGAGCCGAGCAGCGTCACGATGAGAACCTCGGCCGGGGCGTCGCCCGCGTTGCGGATCGCGGCGCCGGTCCCGAGGCCGATGCGCGCCCCGTCCCCGGCGGCCAGCGTGGTCGAGTTGGTGGGATTCGCTGGCCCCGTCCGCCGCCGAGCGGACCCAGGCGGACGCCCCCTCGGTCGCCAGCGCCAGCGTCCCCGCCTCCACGACGAGCATCGTCGGTCCGCCGGTCCGGCCCAGGCGAGGCGGGCGCCGGGGGCGAGCGTGAGCCGCCCGGTCATCAGGAGGACCGCCCCTGCGGGAGCGGCGTGAGCAACTCGCCGGCCAGCACGCGCGTCGTGACGCCCTCGACGCGGTCGGACACCGTACCGGGGACGGCGGTGGTCATGGTGACGAGCACCTCCAGGAGCACGGCCGGCTCCCGCCCGGCGTTCCGGGCCTCGTAGGCCGCGCCCGTGGGCAGCTCTAACCAGTTCCCGGCCGCCAGGGTCACGACGGCTCCGCCTGGCGTGGTCTCCGTAGCAGTCACCGTCAGTGTGCCCGCCTCGACGGTGAGCACGCGCGGCCCATCGACCGCCGGCTCGTCGACGCTCGCTGCGGGTGCGACAGTCAGCCGCCGGAGGGTCACGATCCGCGCCGACGGGAGCGGCAGAGCGAGCGGCGCCGTGACCGCCGTTCAAGCGCCATGTCCGGCTCCATCGCGCCCACCCGCTCGGCGATCCGGCCGTCCGTGACCCGGAGGACGTCGACCGGCCCCCACACGATCGGGACGATCAGGGGCAGGCCGAGGGCGGTCACCTGCTCGGTGCCGCGGGTGGCGACGACGGCAACCACCCGGTCGCCATCGCCAACGAGATCGGCGGTGTCCAGCCGCAGGTCGGGGGCGATCGCGTGCAGCGTGCGGAGGGAGTCCTCCAGCGCCGCGCGGCCGGGGACGAGAGCGCCGGTCGGGTCCGACTCCGCGTAATCCGGAGCGAGGACGGCGGCGAGCGGCGCGGAGTCGCCGGTGGCGATGACGGCGTTGACCGCTTCGTAGAAGCGCAGGACGGTCGCCTGGTTGGCCGCCGTCGCCGGGCTGCCGGTCGCGACCGGCGCGGGGCGGACCGTGACGAAAGCCAGCCCGGCCAGCAGACAGGACAGCGCCATCAGGAACCAGGCGAGAACGGGGGCCTTGGCGTGCACGGCGGTCATGGGTCCGGCCTCTCGGGTCGCGATAACTCCGGCGGCGAGGTACGCCTGCGCGAGCGTCAGCTGCCATCCGGTCGCCGCGCCATGCGGCGAGCACGGACCCAGCCTGCGCCAGCCGAGGGCAGGACACATTAGCGGAATCGTTGATTTCGCCGGTCGGGGGTGGGGAGGGTGGCCTCCACGAAAAGTGGGAGGCCAGCTGTTGGGGAACGCGGATCGGGCGCCGTCTCAGAGGAGGCCCAGGCGGCGAGCAGCGGCGACGGCGGCGGTGCGCGAGCCGACCCCGAGCTTGCCGTAGGCGTTGGTCAGGTGGGCGCGGACGGTGGCGGGGCCGACGAAGAGGGCTTCGGCGATCGCCCGGTCGGAGAGGCCCTCGGCGACCAGCCGCAATACGTCCAACTCCCGTGGGGTCAGCCCGAGCGACGCAGCCGGGCCGCGCGGGTCCCCACTGCCCAGTGGGTGGCGCTCGGGCGGCAGCGGGACGCCCGCCTCGACCTCGGCAAGCACCTGGGTCGGCGTCATGGCTCGGCCCTCGGCCGACGCGGCCAGGATCGCGGCGTCGTCCAGGATGGCCAGAGAGGCAGCCGTGGCGCGCTCGACGTTGGTCCGACCGAACGTCGGCATCGTCATCCCGACGGCGTCGACCAGGGCAGTAGCCACCCCGCACAGCCGCGCCGCCCGTTCGGGCTGGCCGCAGGCCGCGACGAGGCCGGCGAACCCAGCCAGGTGCCCGGCGAAGGCTCGCCGGTCCCCGTTCTCCCACGTGGCGGAAGGCTGTCGCGGTACAGCGCCACTGCCCGCCGGTAGTCGCCGAGGGCGGTCGCCGCGGCCGCCATGCTGCCGAGGATGGTGCCTTCGACCAGGCGAACCGCAGGTCCCGGCTGATGGCCAGCGCCTCCTCGTGCAACGCCAAGGCCCGCGTGGGGTCGCCCTGCCGCCACACGACGATCCCCAGGTAATTCAACGCCGCAACGTGGCCGGCGCCGCCCTGGGCGCGGCACAACGCGAGCGCCTCCTCCATCAGCGTCCTCGCTTGCTCGTCCTCGTTGCACCCGAACGCGGTGAGCCCGCGGTTGAGCAGCGCGTGGGCCAGGACTTCCGGGTCCCCGAACTTGCGGGCCAGCGCCAGGGCGGTGTCGAGGTGCGCGACTGCGGCGTCGTGGTCGCCCTGGATGTACGCCAGGTCGCCCGCATGCATCAGGTTGTCGATCCACAGGCGATCGCGATTCCCAGCCCCGAGCGCCAGGATGCGCTCCAGCCAGTCGCGTCCCTCGCCAGCCGGTCCCCGTATCCGCCAGAAGAAGTGCAGCTCTTGCCCTAGGCGCAGCCCCAGCTCAGCGTCTCGCTGCTCGACCGCCCACCGAGCGCCGCCCGCAGGTTGTCCTGCTCGGCTTCCAGTCGGGCGGCCAACTGGCGTTGTGTGGCGCGGCCCAGTGTGACTCCCGCTCGGCCTGCTCGGCGAGCGCCAGGTAGTGCGCCGGCGTGGGCGGCGCGGACCGCCGGCTCCTCACCGCTGGCGGCCAGCCGCTCCAGCCCGTACTCGCGGACGGTCTCGAGCGTCCCGAAGCGCGGCTCGCCGGCCACGGCGCCAAGCGGATGCACCAGGCTCTGTGTCCGCCAGCGACTCGATCCCCGTAGGAGCACGCTGCATGGCCGAGCATCGCCGGCCCCACGCACAACCGCCTCGGCAGCGCCCTCAGCGTGAACCCACCGACGAAGACGGCGAGGCGGTGGAAGAGTGTCTGCTCGTCCGGGGCGGTAGCAGGTCGTGGCTCCAGGCGATGGCGTCGCGCATCGTCCGCAGCCGAGCCGGCAGGTCGCGGGGGCCGCCGGTCAGGACCGGAAGCCGCCGCTCGAGGCGACCGAGCAGGGCTGGGCAGCGGGAGCAGCCGGACCTGGGCCGCCGCCAGCTCGATGGCCAGCGGCAAACCGTCGAGGCGGTGGCAGATCGCCGGCGGCCGACGCGGCATTCTCGGCGGTGAGGGCAAAGGCGGGGTCGGCGGCCCGGGCGCGGGCGACGAAGAGTCGGACCGCCTCAGCCTCGGCGACCTGCTCCGGTGGCCCGGCGGGGTCGGGCAGCGCCAGGGGCGGCACCGGGAACAGGTGCTCGCCCGAGACGTGCAGCGGCGCGCGGCTGGTGACGAGGAACGTCAGGAGGGGACAGGCGCCCAGGAGCTCGGCCAGCAGCGGCGCGGCCGCGAGGACCTGCTCGAAGTTGTCGAGCACCAGCAGCAGGGCGCGGTCCCGCAGCGCGTCGGCCAGGCTATCGGTGAGCGACCGGTCGCCGGCTTCCCGCACGCCCAGCGCAGTGGCGACGATCGGCGCGACCAGGGCGGGATCGGTCAAGGGCGTCAGGGCGACGAAGGCGATGCCGTCGGCAAACGCTGAGGCCAAGTCCTGAGCGACGTGCAGCGCCAGGCGGGTCTTGCCGACGCCGCCGGGGCCGGTCAGCGTGACGAGGCGGACATCGCCGGTGCAAGAGATCACGGACCTGGGCGACCTCGCCCTCGCGGCCGATGAAGCTGGTCAGCGGGGCGGGCATGGGCGCGCCGAGCGAGTCTCGGCCAGGAATGAGGCGAGGGGTACCGGTTGCGGCTGGCTCCGGTCGGCGGGCGTCGAGTCGGCCACGGGCGGGTCCTAGGCTGGGCACGGTTACGTGTGGCCATGATGCGGACGGCGCTTCCCCCCGTCAACCCGCCGCGTCCCCGCGTTGCGAGTCGGTGCGCCGCTGGCCAGGCAACACCGTAGCGTCACGTTCCGCCTCAGCCGGACGGGTATGCATCCGCACCTCTTCCTAGGGTCATGTTGAGTGGTCGTCTCCGGATGGGCGCCACCACGGCCTGACAGTCGTGGGTGTTCGCCGCTGAACCGGCGGAATGCCGCGTTCGTGAAGACCTCGCGATCCCGCGCGAACGGGATCACCGCCCACTTTTCGCCATCGAGCTCGTCCGGTGGCGCTTCTTCTCCACTCCGGGGATAGGGGGAGCGAAACTGCTCGTGATTCAAATGTCGATTTTGGGTGGTCCCGATCGATGATTGAATGGAAGCGGTGGTCAACGGATGGCGGAGCCGCTTCCGGGGGCGTCGACCTGTTTGGCGTCAACCCGTGAACGAACCCTTCGCGCATACCAGGAGGCACACGTGGCTCGCACCAGCACCTATCTTCACTTCAGCGGCACCACCGAGGACGCGTTCAATTTCTATAAGGCGGCGTTCGGTACCGAGTTCGTCGGCCCAATCGTGCGGATGGGCGACGTGCCGGCCCAGCCCGGTCAGCCCGAGATGAGTGCCGACGAGAAGAATCTGGTCATGAGCGTGCAACTCCCGATCACCGGCGGGCACCTGTTGATGGGCAACGACGCGCCGGCGTGGATGGGCACCGTCAACCACGGCAACGCCGTCGACATTTGCATCGACCCAGACACGCGCGCCGAGGCCGACCGCATCTTCGCCGCGCTCGCCGAGGGCGGCACGGTCGAGTTCGGGCTCCAGGAGATGTCCTCGGACCACTACTTCGGCTCGCTGGTCGACAAGTTCGGCACGCAGTGGATGGTCAGCTGCACCGCGAAATCGTAGCCGTGTTCGGATCTCAACGCGAGAGGAGTTCGCGGATACCATGCAATGGCGGGAGGCGGAGATACATCGCACACGCGCTCACGACCTCTGCGATCACGCCCTGCGGCAACTCGACGCCGGCCGGGCCGTGGCCGAGGTCGCCGCCGTTTTGGGCGTCCATCGCTCAAGAGCGTCTTTCCCTCAAGCTGCATCCGTCTCGGCGAGCCGGTAGCCGCAGGCGGCATAGCAGCCCCGTCTGCCTTGGTTGCATGTTCCCCGTAGGGCGCTCTAATCCTATGGATCTGGCCTCCCGGCTTTGCTACGCTTGGGACGAGGAGGACCGTCGCATGACCATAGTGCTGACTCCTGAAGTTGAAGCCCAAATCCGGGGCCGGATCGAGAGCGGGCGCTATCCCGATGCCGAAGCGGTGATCGTCAAGGCGTTGGCGGCGCTGGAAGCGGAAGAGCAGGCGCGCTTTCTCAAAACGCGCGAACTCGTCCTGGCCGGCTTCAATAGCGGCCCCGGCGAGGAACTGACCGAAGAACTGTGGGATCGGCTAGAGCAAGAGGCTGAGGAAGCCTATCAGCGAGGCGAGAAGCCAAGTCCGCATGTCTGCCCGTAGGCCACGACTCGTCGTCAGGCCGGACGCGCAGGCGGATTTGCGCTCCG
The DNA here is from genome assembly GCA_963849635.1 of uncultured Chloroflexia bacterium. Taxonomy (GTDB): domain Bacteria; phylum Chloroflexota; class Chloroflexia; order Thermomicrobiales; family UBA6265; genus CAVRUD01. Next base: position 154,048 of record CAWKIA010000033.1, read on the forward strand.
TCCTGCTTTACACCCGAGAACGCTGGGGCCTCGATCAAGTCCGTCGTTACCGTACCCAACTCAGCCAGGCAATGCGCTCACTGCGCGATTTCCCAGAACGAGGTCCGGCGCGGGACGACTATTTTCCCGGCTGTCGGAGCTTAGCGGTCCAGCAGCACGTCGTCTTCTACTACCTCACCGAAGAGGAGATCATTATCGTCCGCATCCTCCATAGCAATCAGGATGCTACTGGGAAGGTCGTCCCATAGACGTCCAGACTCCTGAAACCGGAGATTCCTTGACCGACGACAACCTCGCCGCCTACGCCGCCGCCGAGGACTACGACGTCCTCGAAAACGACGACGGCATCGCCTTCTACACCGATCTGGCCCAGGAAACCGGCGGTCCCGTCCTCGAGATCGCCTGCGGCACCGGCCGCGTCACCATCCCCATCGCCCGCCTCGGTCTCGACGTGACCGGCCTCGACGTCGTCCCTCAGATGCTCGACCAGGCCCGGCGCAAATCCGCCGGCCTCCCGATCCGATGGGTCGAGGCCGATGGTCGGAACTTCGACCTCGGCCAGCACTTCCGGTTCATCTTCTTGACCGGCAACGCCTTCCAGCAGTTCCTCACCAACGCTGACCAGGACGGCCTCCTGCGCTGCACCCACGCCCATCTGCATGACGACGGCCTCTTCGCCTTCGAGACCCGCAACCCTGTCTGGTCAACTCCCACCACTCGTGCCCACGTTGACGCGGTCATCGAGCAGTCTCGCCAACGCGGCGGATTCTTCGCCCTTCTTGAGACCCGCGACGAGGAATATCCCTGGCAGGCCTACACCGCCACAGACGGACGCGAGATCCGCGAAACCCTCAGCCAAACCTATGACTCCATCGCCCAGATCCTGCGCCTCACCTCCCACGAGCGCTGGCACGACGGCACCGTGGAACACACAAACATCTCGCACGAATCCCTGCGCTTCAACTTCCCCCAGGAACTCGCCGCCCTCCTCACCCACCACGGTTTCGCCATCCTCCGCCAGTATGGCGACTGGGACCGCTCACCCCTCGCTCCCACCAGCCGCAGCATCATCAGCGTCTGCCGCAAGACCTCTTAGCCAATCCAGCCAACCCACTTGATACCCGCCCGAGTGATGCAAGCGCCCCACGGCTGGTCTGGGCGGACGGGAAATGCCTACCCAAACTACCGGGTGACAAGCAACTTCCCACACGATAGTATCGCGTCCGATAGGACGCTGGGCCACTCGGTCGGCAGGATTAGTCGGGAGAGCGAAGAGTGTCAGATTTTAACCAGAACGTCATCGAGGAGTTCCGGGCGAATGCGGGTAAGGTCGGGGGCATGTTCGCCGACAGTCCAATGATGCTCCTGACCACGATCGGGGCGAAGTCCGGCCAGGCCCGCACCATTCCGCTCGTCTACACCCTCGACGGGGACCGGGTGGTGATCATCGCCTCCAAGGGCGGCGCGCCGACCAATCCGGCCTGGTACCACAACCTGGTCGCCAACCCGGACGTGACGGTCGAGGTCGGCGCCGAGCGCTACGAGGCCAAGGCTGTCATCCCGGATCGCGCCGAACGCGACCGCCTCTTCGACGCCCAGGCAGCCATCATGCCCGGCTTCCGCGACTACCAGGAGAAGACGGAGCGCATCATCCCGGTGATCGTGCTGGAGCGAAAACCGTAGGGGTCGTTCGCGAAACACCCGCCCGCCTGGATCAGGCGGGCCGCCTACGGAACCAGACGACGTGAATCACGGCGGCGCACCCCAGCATCCCGGCCCAAAGCCGGGGGCGCACGGGTCGCCGCCGCGCCACAATGAGCGGTACCCGGCGGCGGCTCCAGCCCCGCTTCACCACTTGCTCGTTCCAGCCATCTTCAGCCGCCCGCGTCGTGCCATGTACCAGCAGGAAGGCGACGTACAGGGACAACCCTTCCCGCAAGGCGACTGGCCGTACGTCGGGCAGCGATCGCGACAGGATCAGCGCCGCCAGCCCGAGCAGCGTGCCGTCCAACCCGTGATGGTGGCCAAGATGCACGGCGGGCCACGACGCTCCCTCCGGCAAGAGCTGACGCGAGAGGACGACCCGGCCGAGTCCGGGCAGGTCGCCGGCATAGATCCCAAGATCGGCGAGGAGCCACGGCAATCCGTGCGTCACCAACCCGGTCGCGATGATTACCCGGGCGGTGTCCCGATCTCCGATCCCGCGCAGCGGACCAATCCCGCCCGTCAACGCCGATCCGGCGGTCATGCCGAGCGCCGCCACGATCACGCTGGCCGCCAACACGTCGTCCCGGGAAATCACGGACTCGACGGTACGCATCCGGTCAAGGGCCAGGGCCGCCATCCCCCCGGCGGCCACGGCACCGAGCGCCACCGGCAGCCGGTCTCGCCGCTCCAGCCTGCACATTGTGATAGGCATCACCCCGATCGCCACCGGCAGACCCGGATGACGCCCCAGCGCGAGGAGTTGATCGATCCCGGCTTCCCGGCCGGTCCGGCGGCGCATGAGCCCGGGCGCATCGAGGGAACCGGCGTAGAGCCGGTAGATCGCCACCGCGTCGAGACCAAGCAGCCCCCACGCGCCGATCACCTCCGCCAAACCCGGCCCCGACTGCCTGGATTTCAACCCCTTCTCCACCCCGGCTGCACGGCCCATCACCGCGAATGGTTCGCAATCTTCGGGCCGAGATCGCCACGAGAGCGCCCAGCAAGACGACCGGGGTATGATCCCCCGTCACGGCTGGCCGATCGAACACGCACAAGCGGAAGCGGGGAACGTGTGGCGGAGCAATTGAACGAGACGACGGTGGATCTGTTACTGACAGGCGGGCACGTGATCGATCCGGCCAGCGGGACCGATGGCCCGGCCGACGTTGCCATCAATGGCGGCAAGATCGTCGCGGTCGGGCCCAACCTTCAGGTGCAGAGCGCGACCAAGACGATTGACCTCGCCGGCCGTTATGTCACCCCCGGCATCATCGACATGCACGCCCACGCCTTTGACGGCCACGTCCGCTCCAAACTCTCCCTCAACCCCCACGTCAACACCTTCTCCGCCGGAGTCACTACGATCGTCGACGCCGGCACGGCCGGATGGCGCGACTTCCCGATCTTCAAGGAAACGATCATCGATACCGCGAAGATTCGGATCCTCTCCTACGTCAACATCGTCGGCAAAGGGATGCTCGGGGAGTGGGAGCACGACATCACCGAGATGAAGCCCAAGCCGGCCGCCGCCATCGCGGATGAGTACCGCGATGTCGTCGTCGGGATCAAGACCGCCCACTACTGGACCTACAAGGATTTTGATGACCTCCACCCGGCCTGGGCGGCGGTCGAGTCGGCGGTCGAGGCCGGCGATCTGTGCGGCATGCCGGTGATGGTCGATTTCTGCCCGTGGAAATCGGTACGTTCCTATCAGACGATGATCCTCGAAAAACTGCGCCCCGGCGATATCCACACCCACGTCTTCGCCCAGCAGTTCCCGATCATCGACGAGGCCGGCAAGGTCTACGACCACATGTGGCAGGCCCGGGAGCGGGGCATCATCTTCGACCTCGGCCACGGCGCGGGCAGCTTCTGGTACCTGAACGCCGTCCCGGCGATCCGCCAGGGCTTCATCCCCGACTCGATTAGCACCGATCTCCACACCGGCAATGTCCACGGCGTCGTGATCGACATGCTCACCACGATGAACAAGATCCTCGCCATCGGCGTGCCCTTGAATCAGGTCATCGCCATGTCAACCGTCGCCCCAGCCAAGGAGATCGGCCACCCAGAGCTCGGCACTCTCTCACCAGGGAGCGACGCTGACGTCGCCGTCTTCGATATGGAGCACGGCGACTTCGCCTTCGTCGACTGCGGCCGCTCCCGATTCCCCTCCACGGAGAAGCTGCGCTGCGCCCTGACCGTCCGTGCCGGCGAGATCGTCTACAACCCGGACGGCCTCGGCCTCCCCCTATGGGACGAAGCCGGTGAAACCCGCACCGCCAACGCGATCTTGGCCCAACAACTGACGTAGGCATCTGCCGTCGGTGAAAGGGTTGGCGTCGCGCTGCGGCCTCGCCCGGGGCTAAAGACCCCGGGCTATCCAGATAACCCAGCTGAAGCCGGCTGCCACCCGTCTCGAAAGCCGGAGAGATCCAATCCGAATCCAGCCCCGGTGTTGCAGCCCCCTTTAGGGGGGGTTATCAAGGATAGCCCGGGGTCTTCAGCCCCGGGCGACGCCGACACGGCGTGAAGCCTTCCGCAACCCGACATGAGGCTGCCCGTGACACGGCGATACCCGTGCTAGACTCGGCACTGCCCCGCCACCACAATCGATCTCCGACCACCTGACCGCTCGGCCGGGAGCCGTCCCCTGGACAGCCTGCGCAGAACGCTCGAAGACCTCAACACGACAGGGTTCGGGATCGTCCCTGCCCTGGTGATAGTCGTCATCGCCGTCTTTCTCGCCCGCTGGCTCCGGCGGCGGGCGAAGCGTGGTCTGGGCAAGCTCGACGCCCGCGGCAAGGTCAGGATCCCGCCGAACTCCGTCACCCTGGTCGAAAACGCGATCACGGTCGCCGTCTACCTCGTCGCCGGGCTGGTCATCCTCGGCATCCTCGGGATCAGGTCCAACAGCCTCGTCACATTCGTCGGGCTGATCACCGCCGCCGTCACGCTCTCCCTCCAGGACATCCTGCGCAACCTAGTCGCGGGCGTCTTCCTCCTCCTGGAGCAACCCTTCGCCATCGGCGACCGGATCAAGGTCGGAGCCGACGAAGGCGTGGTCGAGCGCGTCGGCATCCGCACATCCACGATCCGCAACAACCGCCAGGAGCCGGTTCTCATCCCCAATATCGTCCTGTTCACCCAGGCCGTCGTGAATCGCTCCGGACGGCGCCCGGATGCGGCCCGGCCCGACTCTCTGGTCTTTCGCCTGACCGCCATCGACCCAACCCCAGACGATCCGCTCGGCGCCGTCTGCGCCGCCCTGGGCGATCTCACCGGACTGGTCCTGGCCTCCGCCGACGCCGAGATCGAGGGCGCCAGCGCCGCCGGCACGGACATCCTCGTCACCCTGCCCCTCCTACCGAACACGCCCGTTCCCCCCGGCCCGATCATCGCCGCCCTCCGTGCCGCCTTCCCGACAGCAACGGTCACGCGGGTACGGGATGCATAACGGGACGTGGCACGGGCGAATAATGGGGACGGTACAACCGCTGGAGGGGGCGCATGGCATGCGCCCTCTTTCCGACCGCCACTTCACGATTCCCGCACGACGTGCCGGGGCACGCCGGAACTACCCGCCGTGCCGCGCACCGCAACAGGGCGCATGGCATGCGCCCCGACAATGAACCGCGGTTCGGCCCGCGTCAGGAGCATGCTTATGCCGGCTAGGCCGATCATCGTCAGCATTTGTGGTCCGTCGAACGCAGGCAAGTCGCAACTGGCGAAGGCGGTCGCTGTGGCGGTCGGAGAGCACTACTGCGCCCGGATTCCGACCGATTATTTCCTAAACCTTCCCAGTGCTCCCGGCCCGTGTACACCCACGCCAATCACCTATGACTGGGCACTCTTGGACCAGATCCTGGATCAGCCACTCGGGACGACTGTCACCACCCCCGATGTCGACTTCGACCGGCTGGTCCGGCGCTCGCCAACAGGTGGGCTCGCCTTCGTCGTTCGGCCGATTCTGGTAACCGACGCCTTTGTCCCTCACCCGGCCGCGACAGTTCGGATTCGTCTGACCGCCTCAGCATCGGTACGCCGGGCCCGGGTTATTGCCCGTGACGCCCGCTGGGGTGCTCGCGTCATCGAGCGCTGGGACCTCCTGGAGCATACCTGGGACGACGTAGCCAGCCGCTCCGATCACTGGGACCTGAGCCTCTCCGGCGAGGAACCGATCGAGGACAACGCCGCGCTCATCGCCGAGTTGATCGGCCGTCTAGTCCAGCGCGGCACCCCCGCCTCGCTGTAGCGTCATTTGGCCGTGGATTCCCGGCTCTCCGGCTATACTCAATATGAGCGGGATTCTGCGTACCAGACCCCGCCCTGACGGACCCACTCAGCGGACGGTCGGGACGGCTCGGTCGGCATACCCAACCGAATCCGGCGGTCCAGGCCCGCAATCCCGAGCGTCCCGGCGTTTCCATCGCAGTTGCCCCTCAAGCCAGAAAGAGGCATCCGGTCTATGTCCAGCGACGTCAACGGCTTCATCCAACTCATCCTCACCATCCTCAGCTTCGGCATCATCGCCCGCGCGATCATGTCCTGGTTCGACCCGACGGGAAAGACGCCAATCCAGCGCGTGCTGATCGACCTGACCGAGCCGATCATCGCCCCCATCCGCCGCGTCGTTCCCTCCATGGGCATGATCGACATCTCGCCGTTCATCGCCCTCCTGCTGATCCAGGTCGTCAGCCGGATGCTGGCCTCGGCGATCTAGCTCGTGGGTCCTGCCCGGTCACGTTTCGGCATCCAAGCCGCGATGCCGGCCGCACGGGTGGCGCGTTCGGTGCCAATCTCGTAGAGTGCGACGATCGGAGGCGGATCCAGGGGAGACGCGGGCGGGGCCGCGAGAGGATCCAACCCCAAGGCAAGGAGTCAGGAGTCGATCATGGTCAGATTGGTGCTGCTATTCGGTCCACTCCTGAGCTTGCTCAGCATGGCGACGAGCGGAACAGCCCGCTTGCACGGCGACCACGAAGGTGAGACCGATGCCGGCGTGGTCGATCCGCACGCCACCGCCCACGCCCACGCCGACGATGATCCCGACCGCGGCTTCCGCAACTTCGGTCGAATTGTCGAGAAGATCACCATCCTTGGCGTACTCGTAGTCGCCCTCCTGGTTGTCGGCCTGATCCTCTCCCTGTTCGGCGTCTTCGAGAGCGATGTCTGGGATCCGCCGGTCTAGCAGGCTGGCAGGACTGGCAGGATTGGCACCCGGTAAGTCTGAATACTGCGATGATGAGGGCAGCCCCACCGGGCCTGCCCTCATCACTTTTTCGCGAAACGGAACCGTTCGAGGGGTTGGCGCGTCCAAGAGAGTGTGGGGAGGCGCGGTCCCGCCAGGCCGCGCCCCCCTACGCTATAGGAGGTTTCCCCAATGCCGAATTCCCAACGCTCGCAGATTCGCCCCACCTTCCTGACCTCGACCGCCTTCCCGGTCGCCGTGACCAGGCGCGGCTTCCTCGCTGGCAGTGGCGCGGCCGCTGCTGCCCTGGCCCTCGGCGGCTCCCGCGCCGGCACGGTCGCCGCGCAAGGCAGTTCCTTCGAGGTCCCGACTGGCCCCACTGAGGTGATCCTCCAGGTCGCGATCGAGGGCGGCTTCGTGGCCGCCCAGTCGGTGCTCGTCCAGATGCCCATGTTCAGCCTCTTTGGCGATGGTCTAGTTGTCACCCAGGGGCCGACCACCCTCCAGTTCCCCGGACCGGCGCTTCCCAATCTGCGCGCCCGCCGCCTCAGCCCGGAAGGCATCCAGGCGGTCCTCGCCGAAGCGCGTACCGCCGGGCTGCTGGGCGAAGACATCTTCCTGCGCACCGACCAGGTCGCCGACGCCGGCACGACCACCTTCACGACTACCGCCAACGGCAAGACGACCGACGTCTCGGCCTACGCCCTCGGGACCGAGGTTCCACCCGGTGTCACCGGGTCGGTTGCCGAGATGTACCGGAAGCTGGCCGAGTTCCAGGCCAAGCTCGATACGCTCGAAGACTGGCTCCCCGAAGGCGGTATCGCTGAAGACGAGACTGCCTACGAGGTCACCCGCCTCCAGGTCGTCGCCCTGCCATGGGGAACGCTCTCGGTACCGCCGGAGGCGACCGGAGATCCTGTTCCGTGGCCACTGGATACTGACCTGGGAACGCTCGGCGTGCCGTTGGCGGAGACCGATTCCGAGCTTGCGACATTCCCTGAGTTCGGCGAGGCCCGGTGTTCCGCCTTCGAGGGTGACGACGCCACCACCCTGGTCGAGGCGCTCAACGCCGCCAATGCCCAGACCGAATGGGAGAGCAACGGCGCGAGCTACGCCATCTTCCCGCGCCCATTGCTCCCGAACGAAACGGGCTGCGGTGCGCCCGACTCCGGCGGCACCCCGGCGGCCGAGGCCACGCCCGAGTCATAAGAGCCGGTCCGAACGATGCGACGTTGAGGGCAGCCCCAATGTGGGTTGCCCTCATCAATTTTCTCAACATGGAACAACTGGGGCGGTGGCACGTCGAAGAGTCGTAGGGGAGCGCGGTCCCGCCAAGCCGCGTCCCCTTACGCTACAGGAGGATTCCCCCTGTCAACCTCCCAGCGCTCCCATCGAGGCGCATCGCCATCACGTCATTGACACCGGTGGGCGATAGTGGAGCAGTTTCGCGTCAAGGATTTGTCGTCCAGTAGTGCGACGATCCCCACCAGTTGCGCTCGGCCGCAGGGGCGCTTCTGTCCTTAATCGTTCTGGCATGGCTCAGGTAAATGACTCGGAGGGCATCATGCGGCATCTGCTCACGTCGGCCGGCATCAAGAACCCGAGCATCCACGACGCGCTGGTCGACCTGCTGGGCAAGCCAATCGCCGAGGCCAGCGCCCTCTGCATTCCCACCGCAAACCACGCTCAACCTGGCGGACCTGGCCACGCATGGCGGTTCATCAGCGGACGAGAACCCAGAACCCCCATGTGCGAGCTGGGGTGGAAGTCGTTGGGCGTGCTGGAGCTGACCGCGCTGCCCAGCATCGACAAAGAGCTTTGGGTCCCCATGGTCCAGGAGACCGACGTTTTGCTGGTGAATGGCGGCGACACCTTGTATCTGTGCTACTGGATGCGACAGTCCGGACTGGCTGACCTCCTGCCGTCGCTGAGCGGACGGTCTACGTGGGACTGAGCGCCGGGAGCCTGGTGCTGACCCCCAGCATCGGGATGAACTTCGTTCACTGGACTCCGCCCACCGGTGGCGACGAAACGCTGGGTCTGGTCGATTTTTCAGTCTTTCCGCACCTGGATAACCCGGCTCTGCCGGAGAACACCATGGCCGACGCCGAACGATGGGCCACCGGGATGTCAGTGCCGGCGTATGCGATCGACGATGAGACCGCCATCAGAGTGACCGATGGCGCCGTCGACGTCATCTCCGAGGGGCAATGGAAGCTCTTTGCCCCCTAGTACCAAGCGGCTCAGCGGATTCGCTCACGACCAGGCATCGCGATGGCTCCATTGACCTGACGCCGTCTCTCAGCGCTCAGTTTGACGGTCGGCGACTCGCCGATCAGTCGATCAACCTTCTTGTAGATCTCAATAAAAGTCTTCACATGTCGACGTTATGGCGGAGGAAGGCCGGCTCTCAGAATTCCGCTCACTAGGCCTCACCCAGAGGTCACAGGATCGTCTCAGGCAGCAGATCAGCGACAAATCGGCACCTTATACCTTATATCCTTCAGCCGAGAATCCCATTAGATGGCTCCTTCTATGATGAACCGTTTTTCGGGGATGACGACCGAGAGGGAAGGAGAGATAACGGAGAGGCATAGGGAAGTTCAGAGCGACCCTTCTGGAGTCCCGGACTTTTCCTGATAATCCGGTTTCTCTGCCGATTGACACGATATCGGCCGCACATGCGGCCCGCGAGGTGACGCGATCAGCCGCGTTTAGCTCACCATTCGCCCACCCAGACGAGCGACGGTCACCGCACCAGCAGCAGCCACCCCAGCACCAGATGCAGCACGGTTGCGATCCACTGGACCACCCAGAACGAGCGATGCAGCGTCTTGTGCCGCAGCATCACCATGCCCAGCCAGCCGCCGATGACGCCCCCGGCAAGGACCATCCCCTGCAAAACGACCTCGGGGACGCGCCACCCGTTGCGTCTGGCCTGCGCCTTGTCGATGGCGTAGAAGAGGAACGTCGTCACCGTTCCGGCGATCAGCCAGTCGAGGTAGAGCGACCAATCGACCGCGATGAGGAGCCCCACGAACAAGCCGCCCCACACGACGGCCGCGGCGATGGCCGCGGACCATTTCGGTCGGCGGTGTCTTGGCTGCGTCATACCGATGCTCCCGTCAGGTCTCTTCGTCAGTATCCGGCAGGGTGATTGCCGCGCCTCCCGCCGCCCGCTGGACGGCGATACCCGTGTGCAATGCTCTTCCCGTCTCGTCTGAACCCGGTCCATTGTATGGGGCCGCGTCCTCCAGCGTCGCCCGCCTCGAAAACGAGCCAGCGTGTTGAAGAACGTGCCCAGCGATCGGCACTGCGGCCCGCGAGGTCGCGCGGGACGGACCGTATCATCCGTCTCCTGCGAGGGGGGCGGTCAACCGAGGGCCGTCGCCGGCCGCCGTGGCTCCTGTGGGAGAGTCACGAGGCTGCCGCACGGGGCGTGGCGGCGTCCTCGGCCCGTGCCAACAACTGGCCAGTGCTATTCACTAGAGGCTGTTATGAACTTGGTACGCTGTGGGGATGGCAACCCACCCTCGCAAACCGTATCCCGCGGACGTGAGCGATGACGAGTGGGCGTTCGTCGCCCCCGACCGGACGCTGATGCGCCCCGACGCGCCCCAGCGGGTCCACGACCCGCGCGAGGGGTTCAACGCCCTGCGCTGGATGGTGCGGGCCGGGTCGCCGTGGCGCTTCCTGCCGACGAATTTCCCGCCGTGGGAGGCGGTCTACCAGCAGTCGCGGCGGTGGATGGAAGCCGGGTGCTTCGCCGACATGGTCCACGACCTGCGGGCGATGCTGGGCTGGCTCGACGGCCGCGCCGACGACCCGACCGCCGTCATCCTCGACAGCCGCGCGGTGCAGAGCACCCCGGAGAGCGGCGGCCGCAGCGGGTCCGACGGGCACAAGAAGCGCAAGGGCAGCAAGGTCCACCTCGCCGTGGACACCCTCGGCCACCTGCTGGCGCTGCGCGTCACCCCGGCGAACGCCCAGGACCGCGATCAGGTCGCGGCCCTGGCGGCGGCGGTCCAGGAGGCCACGGGCGAGTCGGTCGAGCTGGCCTACGTCGACCAGGCGTACACCGGACCGAACCCGGCGACCGCGGCCGCCGAGCGCGGAATTTCGCTGGAGGTCGTGCGGCTTCCGGCGGCCAAGCGCGGCTCCGTGCTCCTGCCCCGGCGCGGGGTGGTGGAGCGCTCCTTCGCCTGGGCGAGCCGCTTCCGCCGCCTCGCCCGTGACGACGAGCGGTTGCCGGAGACACTTGCGGCGCTCCACTTCGTCGCTTTCGCGTGTCTGATGGCCCATCGGCTTCTTCCCCTTGCCGCGCCAAGTCCAGAACAGGCTCTAGGCTGCCGCCCGCCCCTCCGGTCTCCTGCTCCCGCCCCGGCTACCTCCTCAGCCGCGCAGCGAGGTCAAAGGCCTCGTCGGCCTCCCCCTCCCGCCCCGGCTGCCGTGCCAGCAGGTTGCCGAGGTTGTAGGAAGCGACAGCGTCACCGGCTGCCATCCCTACACGGTAGGCGGCTTCGGCCTCCGCCTCCCGCCCCGGCTGCCGTGCCAGCAGCAGCCCGAGGTTGTTCGCCGCGTCGGCGTTCCCGGCCGCCATCGCCGCCCGGTAGGCGGCCTCGGCCTCGCCCTCCCGCCCCGGCTGCTCGGACAGCAGCAGCCCGAGGTTGTAGGAAGCGACAGCCTCACCGGCCGCCACGCCCCGACGGAGGAGTTCCTCGGCCTCCCCCTCCCGCCCCGACTGCCCCGCGAGCAGGTTGCCGAGGTTGTTCGCCGCCTTGGCGTGGCCGGCCGCCATCGCCGTGCCGGTAGGCCGCCTCGGCGTCGCCCTCCCGCCCCGGCTGCTCGGCCAGCAGCAGCCCGAGGTTGTAGGCCGCATCGGTATGACCGGCCGCCACGCACCGACGGAGGAGTTCCTCGGCCTCCGCCTCCCGCCCCGGCTGCCCCGCGAGCAGGGCGCCGAGGTTGTAGTCCGCATCGGTGCACCGCCGCTCCACGCCCCGGCGGAGGAGTTCCTCGGCTTCGCCTCCCGCCCCGGCCGCCGTGCCAGCAGGTTGCCGAGGTTGTTCGCCGCGTCGGCGTTCCCGGCCGCCATCGCCGCCCGGTAGGCCGCCTCGGCGTCGCCCTCCCGCCCCGGCTGCCCCCCAGCAGGATGCCGAGGTTGTAGGCCGCATTGGTATCACCGGCTGCCATCCCTACACGGTAGGCCGCCTCGGCGTCGCCCTCCCGCCCCGGCTGCTCGTCCAGCAGGTTGCCGAGGTTGTAGGAACGCAACCGCGTCACCGGCCGCCATCCCTACACGGTAGGCGGCTTCGGCCTCGCCCTCCCGCCCCGGCTGCCCCGCGAGCAAGTTGCCGAGGTTGTTCGCCGCCCCGGCGTGGCCGGCCGCCATCGCTGTCCGGTAAGCTGCCTCGGCCTCCGCCTCCCGCCCGGACTGGTCCGCGAGCTGGTTGCCAAGGTTGTAGGCCGCCTCGGCGTGGCCGGCCGCCATCTCGTCGCTCACGGCACGAGTCCTCCGTGGAGAAGCGTCGGGTCCACCTAGTCCCGCAGATCCTCATCATAGCGCCTTGAGCACCACGAGGGGAAACCCCTCTCGCTCGCCGGCAGCGCGGACGCTGGCCTCGATGCGGTCGAGCTAGTGTTCACCGGGGACAGGCGACGCTCCAGACGATCGGCACGCCGAGGGCCGCGTCCCACGACCCACCAGATGATAGGGACTACCGTTTGCTGCCGATGTCGATGCCTGGCCCGGGTTCCCCGCCAACCCGGGTACTCGGATACGCACCAGCTGGCGGCATCGGGCGCCGACGGCCACATCGGCGTGATCGGGGGCAAGCATCGAGCGGACTCGGGACAACTCCCGCCCCCGAGCGGGGCCGCGCTCGTTGATACCCTCATGAGTGAACGTTTTTGACCAGACCCCATGAGCGAACCGTAACCACGCGGCGGAACCGCACCGACCGCCGCCGACCCCGGGGACACGTCATCTCAGCCGCCCCACCGTCCCTCGCCTCCACACCAAGCGGGGGGATGGGACGGTCCAGCGGGACGCCGCACGTCCGTGCCGACCGAGGCGTCGGGGCGCCTCCCCCCGACACCGAGGCGGGCCTCCGCCCGGATCGCACGCTCCCTCGGGATGTCGCGCGGCCATCGGGGCGGACGCATCCCGTCCTCATGACGCCGGCGGTGCGGCCCCGGACCTAGAGCCTGTTATCCACAATCCCGATAGTAAGCGTCGTACAGCCTGTAGGACATCCTATACGACGTCAGGGCCTGCTCGTACCAGCCCATGCTTCGATAGACATCGCCCGTGTTCTGGTGTGCCATGGCCGAGGCAAAGATCCTCTCGCAGTAATACCTCGCCGCCGCCGCCTCGTGCTGCGGTCCCAAGGCGACGCTCCCGGCCGCGACGGTCGCGGCCATCGCGCCGATGAGGACAAGACGGGTGAAGTGTGTGCGCCAGCGCCGGATCGTCATGAGTGGCTCCCGTCGTCGTGCGGCGCCGCACCTCGGGGCCGTGGGACAATCATCGCCGCGTCCGCCGGCCGCATCATCGGCAGGAGTATCTATTGCGCGAAGCGCCGTCACCGCCCGGCGATTAGGCAGTCCGGCGGAGCGCCGTCCTCGGGTCGGCCCCCGCTCGCCGGGAACGGGAGGCGGGCAGGTCGGCACGATTTCACGGCGCCCCGATTCCGTTTCCTGGCCTTCACCTACCTACTGCTGCATCGCCTCGTCAGGCTCCTGGTCGCAAGTCCATAACAGGCTCTAGGGCGAGCCGTTTTTCGTAAGGCGGCTCGTGGTACGACCACGTCGAGAAAGGATCGTCGGCCACATCGAGCTGGTCCCTTCGCACTAACGGCGACCACACGAGCAAGCCCTTCGCGAAGATCACAACACGCTCTCGGTGCGAACATGAACGCTGACATGTCGCGATCTGTCGTCATCTCAACGTAAGTGAGCTGTTTCATTGACGCTGTTTATGACGCGGTTATGGAAATCATCGTCCTCGTACAAATGCGTGATACCGCCGCTGGTCGACTTCACGTCGATGTACCCAGCAGATTCGAGCGGCATTCCTATCCAGGCGGCAACCACGAACGTCAGCGCGCCCCCATGTGTCACGACGATTTGGTACGGACACGGACTCGCCAGGATACGCTCCATGGCCCGATACACCCGCCCGCCGAAATCCCTTCGTGTTTCCGAGCCGGGAATCCCTTCATCGTGGTCCATCCGATTGCCCGTTTTCGGAGGAAAGACGAGGCGCTCAGTGAGGTAGGCCTGGGGCCGACCTCCAGCGTCACCACACGATTTCTCTCTTAGATCGGCGGTTGTTTGAATGGGCACGCGAAGAAGGCGCGCAATGGCCTCAGCCGTCTGATAGGCTCGCAACAGATCCGACGAATAGAGTTCGACCGACGCATCCTCGGGCAGGAGTTCGCGGAGACGAACTCCGATGCGTATCGCGTGACTCTGTCCGAGATCAGTTAATTCACTATCGTACCAGCCGCCGACAAGTCCCTCCGTGTGGTGCGTCGATTGGGCATGGGCCACAACATAGAGGTTCTTCATCGCAGCCTCCTGAGCGCTTGATGACGTGACATAGACGAATATGCATCTGCACGGTGGTGCGTCAGCATCGTCATCCAATGTCTATGCAGTTACCTAGGACGATTGCAGCATAGCAGAGCGGCCGGGTCCATCAGCGTCAGGTAGGGCGCCACGATGGCCCACTCCTCGTCGGTCACGTCGGTCGAGGACGGCATGCGGGCTTGGTTTTCCATGCCCCAAGCCTTCCAAGTCCATAACAGTCACTAGTCGCGCCGCCGTTCCGGAATTCAAGGTCCTCATGCCCGACGACCAAGTGATGGCCGGAGATTGACTGACCATGTTGACATCGGAATGACTCCGTCCTTGTCTGTGAAGCCAAGCACACGGACAAGGGCGACGGCAGCGAGGTCGATGATGCATTGACGGACGTGGGACAAACCGGTACGGCACCGGAACGGAGTCGCGTGTCCGGCTCAACCGTTGAACTGGATCAAGCGGAGTCCCCATTCGCCGGCCCAGTACGCAGGACCAGCAGCGCGACCGGTTCGTCCGTGCCTACCTTCCAGGAGCCGACCGGCCCGGCGCTAACATGCACCAAGTCCCCAGGCACCAGGGCTTCCTCGGGAGCACGCGGATGCAGGTTGCCATCGCTCGTCCTCACCTGGACGTTGCGACCATCGGCCGGCGTCAACCAGGACGTGCCTCGCTCGACCAGAATCATCGTCTCGCCGACGCCCGCACCACGGGGCAGGGTAACCCTGGCTCCAGCATGACGCGCTCGAGAGTCGGTAGCCCAGTCGTCGGCACGGGGAGGAACGCCAAGACAACTACCCCCGCCACGGGGTTCGCCCTCAACTGTTGCTGGCCATAGGCCATTTCCCGCTTCGACGGCGGGGGCATCGACATCGCGACCAGGATGAGCGCCGGCTCTGGCCCGGTGTTCGTGACCGTCGCTCCTGTGGTGGCCGCGACTGCGAGCACGTCCCCGAGGTCCAGGGTCACCGGCGTGGCTTTGGGCAACGGGTCGAGCGCCACGCTGACGGTTCCAGCTTGAACGTAGAGCAGGCGCGGACCAGCGTCGCCGCCGCCGAGTAGTTCGTGCGTAGCGCCCGGCTCAACCGTGTGGAGTTCGACCTTCACCACCGTGTGGGCCTCAACGTCGATCGGCAGGAGCTGTCCACCGGTTCGCGCAGCAGGGCGTCGCTGCCGCTCGCCCAGCGCTCGGCAATCCGCCCGTCGGCGATCCGCAGCACTTCGATTGGCCCCCAGGCCGACGGAACGGCAGGCACCGCGAAACCGGCGCCGGCCGGAGGATGGCCGCCTCGGGGTGGACCCAGGCGGTGACGGCATCCGGGCCGGTGGCGCGAATATCGTCCACGACGATGCGGATCCCGGGCCAGGTCGTCCGTTCGGCCAGAAGCGTGCGGGCCAGCCCCGCCCGCGCCAGCGTCACCGGCGCGTCCGGGGTGCTCGACCAGACCGGGCGCGATGACCGCCGCCAGCGGAGCCACGGCGCCCGTGTGCAGGACATCGTTGACCGTGGCATAGAAGCGCTGGACGAGGGTGGTGGCGGCCGCGGTGGACGGGATGTCCACATTGGACTGGGTTGGCGCGGGGTAGTCGGTGAACGCGGCAGCGGCGCCGAGCAAGGCGTAGGCGGTGGCCAAGGTGAGGCAGCAGGTGAGGAGCAGCACGGGACGGGGCAGGCCAGGTCGCCGTCTGCGGTGGGATGCCGGTTGAGTCCAGATTCGGTTGTCTTCCCGGCCTCGACCGCTGGTGTCCAGCTTCATATTCGTGTCGTCCAGGGTTCAACTGACGTGCCATCTTGCGTAAGGAGCAGTACACGAGGTCGCATGCATCCCCGACGAGTCGCTACGGCTCGCCATAGACCGCGGGGATTGCGCGATGGTCTGGATGCGGCGCGTGTAGTTACGGGAGTGAGTGCCTCCCCGCTCGCTCTCGCAATCGATTGCCCTTGGGCTACACCGGTGGCCTGACGTTCTGGTTGAGGCGGAAGAGATTCGCCCGGTCGTACGTTGCCTTCAGATCGGTCAGGCGCTCGGCGTGCTGGCCGTGGACCTCGCGGGCGCGCCGCTCGCTCTCGTCGTCCAGATACATGAAGTTGCCGTAGATGGCCTGGGCCAGGTGTGGCTCCATCGCTGCGTAGAACGCCCGCGTCCAGCGGATGTTCCGGTCCGAATCGACCGGGTCGGCCCAGGCGCTAGAGATCAGGAAGTTGTAAGCCAAGGCGCGGTGAGGGAACGCCGTCT
>CAWKIA010000034.1:0-26632 GCA_963849635.1 uncultured Chloroflexia bacterium
GCCCTGCCCGGTTGCCTACCGCGAACCGTCCTGTTGGAAACAGGACACCGCAAGCGGATGCCCCTACGCGCTGCCTGACCCACGAATACTTACCGTTGCCTTGGAAGTCTACGGCCTAGGCCCAATGTAACTCCCCGCCCTTCGGCGACTACTTTCCCCCCTTCACTACCAGCCATCGCGTCGGCCGCTCGATCACCGCCTCGACGTGTGTCTCGCCATCGATGACCACAAAATCGGCGCGGCAGCCGGGCGCAAGCCCATACTCGGCATCGCCCGATGACTTGCGCCCCGCCGTGCGTCGCGATATCGAGCACCATCTCGATCTCGTCGTCGCGCCGCAGATTGTTGCGATAGGCGATGATGAAGGAGCGCAGCAGCATATCCGGCATGTTCAGCGGCCCCCAGGCGTCGCGGATACCGTCGTTGCCGGTGCAGATCCGCACCCCTGCCTCGCGCAACCGCTTCACCGACGGCACTGGGCGCAGCCCGCTCGGACCGTGGCTCATGATCGCGATGTCGTTCTCCAGCAGCAATTCGATCAGCCGGCCCGAGATAGGCTCGTCGACGCCACCGAGGCAGAGCGCGTGGCTGATCACCACCCGCCCCTGCCAGCCCAGTGCCTTCGTCCGCTCCGCGATCAACTCGACCGCGAACGCCCCCAGTTCGCCCGGCTCGTGCAGGTGGATATCGATGTCCCGGTCATACCGCTCGGCCAGACCGAAGATCACGTCGAGATGCCTGGCTGGGTCGCGGTCGATCGCCGATGGATCAAGCCCGCCGACCAGATCCGCCCCCTCGCGCAGCGCCTCTCCATCAATTCGACCGTGCCGGGGCGCACCAGCATCCCGCTCTGCGGGAAGGCGACGATCTGGATGTCAGCGCGTCGCGCAGATCGTCGCGCGTCCGCATGACCCCCTCGAAGCCGCTCAGCCCGATCTCGGTATCGATATCCACGAACGTGCGGATGTGGGTCGTCCCGGCCGCGATCGCCAGCCGCGCCATCCGGCTCGACTGGTCGTGGGAGTCGATGCTGCGCTCGCGCCGCAGCGTCCGCTCGTTCTCGATCTTATCGAGCAGCGATGGCCCGACCTCGTTGCGATACCAGCCGAGGCCAAACAGCGTCTTATCCATGTGCGCGTGGGCATCCACGAAGCCGGGAAAGAGCAGCCGCCCCTCGCCTTCGATCACGTCTCGTCGCGGCCGGCAGGTGCGCCCCGACTCGGCAATCCGGCCGTCCGCAATGCGGAAGTAGATCGATCCCGCCGAGCGGGCGGACATCACGGATAATGAGCGAGGCAGTGAGTGGCACGGCGGGATCCTCCGGGCTGAGTCTCCGCGACATCCAGCTGACATCGCGCGCTACGGTGCTGTCGGTGCACCAATCCATCGCCCCAATTATCCGATACAAGCCGGGGATCGGGTGTGTCCTTGCTCGTCGACGAACCCTAGTTAGCCAACTCGCCACTTGCCCCCTTGACCGGTTTGGCATATTCTTGACTAACTACTCAGTTATCGGCGGCCGGGCCTTTCTTCCGGCGCCGGCGCCCTCTGGAGCCACCCCCTATGCCCCCAGTTACTTCCGCCGATCTGCTCGCCCAGTGCAAAATCTGCATCAATGAAGTCGATGTCCACGAAGCCCAGCACATGATCTCCCACGGCGCGGTCGCGCTTGATGTGCGCGAGCAGGACGAGGTCGATCAGGGCGCGGTCCCGGGCTCAGTCCACATCCCCCGTGGCTTCCTCGAGTTCCGGATCGAAAACACCGTCCCGGACCACTCCCGCCCGATCGCGATCTACTGCGCCGGCGGCGCCCGCTCCGTCTTCGCGGCCAAGGCATTGCAGGATCTCGGCTACCGCAACGTCGTCTCCGTCGCCGGCGGCTTCAACTCCTGGAAGGGCGCGGGTCTGCCCTGGTCGGTGCCGAAGTCGCTGACGCCCGATCAGCGCCGCCGCTACTCCCGCCACCTGCTGATCCCCGAGGTCGGCGAGGTTGGCCAGCAGAAGCTCCTCGATGCCAAGGTCCTCCTCGTTGGCGCCGGCGGCCTCGGCTCGCCCGCGGCCCTCTACCTCGCCGCCGCCGGTGTCGGCACCATGGGCATCGTCGATGCCGATACCGTCGACGACAGTAACCTCCAGCGCCAGGTGATCCACACCACCGACCGGGTCGGCATGCCCAAGACCGAATCGGCCCGGATCACGATCGAGTCGATCAACCCCGACGTCAAGGTGATCGAGCACCGGGTCCGCCTGGACAAGGAGAACGTGCTCGACATCTTCAGCCAGTACGACATCATCCTCGACGGGACCGACAACTTCGCCACCCGCTACCTGATCAATGACGCGACCGTGCTGCTCAACAAGCCCAACGTCCACGGCAGCATCTTCCGCTTCGAGGGCCAGGCGACGACCTTCATCCCCCACGACGGCCCCTGCTACCGCTGCCTCTTCCCGACCCCGCCCCCGCCGGAACTGGCCCCGAGTTGCGCCGAAGCGGGCGTCCTCGGCCTGCTCCCGGGTACGGTCGGCCTGATCCAGGCGACCGAGGTCGCCAAGCTGATTCTCGGCGTCGGCGAGCCACTCAAGGGGCGAATGCTCCTCTACGACGCCCTCGGCAGCGAATTCCGTGAGCTGCGCATGAAGCGCGACCCAACCTGCCCGATGTGCGGCCCAGACGCCCCCACCAGCCTCGACGAGATCGAGTACACCGACATCTCTTGCGCCATCCCGGCCGGGCTGCTGGCGGGCGTGGCCTAATTAAGAGTCAAAGCAAAGCGACGAGACGGCTGGCGCGGTGTTCCCGCGCCAGCCGTCTCGCTGTTTTTCGCGCTTGGCGCCCTTTCGTCTCCCGCGACCGAAGAACTCTGGGACGTTTGCCAATCGCATCGCTGGGCGAATTGGTTTGCACATTATTTCCGTGGTTCGTTCGATCGTTCCTATGGGTATGATGCAGTGGACACAGTGCTAAATTTGGGCAAATCGCCGCATTGATTGACAGATGCAGATACCGTCTCTAGAGTGCCATCGGGAAATCTCCACAAAGCATGATCTAGGTTCTCGGTCACCATGCGTATGTCCTTGGACCTTGTGACGTGCACCGCTCGACTCGGCATTTGGCATACCTAAGGAAAGGGGGCGATCAGTCGACTGACGCTTGTCCTGCCTCGTCCCGGTCGTTTCCCGGGCGATGCCGACGGCAAGCTGGGGGCTTCATCGTGCGATCCCGCCGTACAGAGGAGGAGACCCTGATGACCGATCTTGACTGGAGTGCCCTGAGCGGACCATATGTCTCGCGACGGACACTGCTCCGGTTCGCTGCCGCCACCGGCGCCACTGGTTTCGCCGCCCGTCTCGCACACATCGACCATGCCCACGCCGCGCCGGCGGTCCTCCCAGCCCGCCAGGACCCGAAGACCGGCGGCACCCTTCGCCTCGGCTTCGGACTCTCCCAGATTCCTACCCTCGATCCCGCCCAGGTCAACCTCGGGATCGTTGCCGGCGAGCTGGTCGCCAATCTCTTCTCCAGTCTGGTTCAGTTCGACGAGCAGCTTGGCCTGGTGCCCGACCTGGCAGAGACCTGGGACGTCGCGCCGGACGGACTCCAATACACCTTCCATCTCCGCTCTGGCCTGACCTTCCACAACGGCGATCCCCTCGTCGCCGAGGACCTCGTCTACACGTACAACCGTACGATCAATCCCGATTTCGCCTCTCCCCACGCCAACAAGCTGGCCCTGGTCACGGCTGCCACGGCCGTCGATGAGTTGACCTTCCAGCTCACCCTCAGCGCCCCCTTTGCCCCCTTCCTCGCCGTCGCCTGCAGTCGCGGTCCCGGCCGCGCTCTGACGCCCATTTCGAAGCGGGCCATCGATGAGCTGGGCGACGAGCAGTTCGGCCAGACCCCGGTCGGCTGCGGGCCGTTCATGATGGTGGCCGAGGAGCCGATCTCAGCAGCGGGTTCGAGATGGTCGCCTTCGATGGCTGGTACGGCGGCCGCCCCTTCCTCGACAAGATCGAAGTCACCATCATCCCCGAGCCCTCCAGCATGGTCAGCGGGCTCGAGGCCGGTGACCTCGACATGCTCGATATCGTCCCCTCGATCGGCGTCGAGCAACTGCGCGAGAACGACGACCTGACGCTCGTCGAGGTCCCGGGCACCAACTGGGTCGGGCTCACGATGAACTACGCCCGGCCGCCGTGGGACAACCCGAAGGCCCGGCTAGCCGTGGCCAAGGCCATCGACCGCGATGAACTGATCCAGACCGCCCTCTTCGGACTCGGGCAGACGAGCATCGGCGCGATCGCGCCGGCCTTCGCCTGGGCGTACCTGCCGCCGGCTGACGTCGAGAACCCGCAGGGATTCAACCTGGACGAGGCCAAGGCACTAGCCGACGAAGCTGGCCTCTCCGGGCAGAAGCCAACCATCTTGGCGGGTGGGGTCAACACCCGCCCGAACGAAGTCGTGCGCAACCAGATGAAAGAGATCGGCCTCGACGTCCAGATCGAGCAGCTCCAGGCCGCCGCCTGGAATGAGCGCTGGCTGGCCAAGGATTACGACTGGATCATCAACGGCAGCGTCGTCGACGCCGATCCCGACGACGGCCACTGGAACTTCTTCCACTCCGAAGGCCCCTGGAACACCTACGGCTACGTCAGCGCCGAGGTCGACGCCGCCCTCGAAGGCACGCGTACCACCAGCGACCAGGCCGAACGCGCCCGCCTCTTCCAGGAGGCCCAGCGCGTCTCCAGCACCGACGTCGCCTACGCCTTCCTCTACCACACCCCCGACATCGTCGGCTTCTACTCCTACGTCCAGGGCTACAAATCCATCCCGGAGATGCGGTATCTCGAGACGGTGTGGCTCGACCAATAGGGGCGAGTTCCAAGTTCCAAGATTCAAGTTCCAAGTAGAAAGTTCCAGGTCGCGAGGAGCGGGTGGGGAACGTTGGTGACGCGAGCGCAGCGGTTCGAGGACTTGGTGGCGTGGCAGAAAGCGCGCGCATTGTCCAAAGTCGTTTTCGAGATCACCAGGTCAGAGCCGCTGACGCGACGCTACCGACTGACGAGTCAATTAGAAAGCGCCGCGGTCTCGGTGATGTCGAACATCGCCGAAGGATTCGAGCGTGACGGACCCGTTGAGTTCATGCGCTTCCTCACCATCGCCAAGGCATCATGCGGGGAAGTGCGGTCGCTGCTGTACGTCCTTCTAGACGCCGAACTCCTCAGCGCCGGCGAGTTCGCGCGCCTCAAGAGCCAAACTGAAGAGGTGAGCCGAATCATTGCTGGACTGCACAACTCCATCCAACGCAGCCACAAGGAAAGGCGAAAAGTTCCAAGTTGAAGGATCCAAGTGACAAGTTCCAAGTCACCTGCGCCTTTCCACTTGGAACTTGGAACTTGAATCTTGGAACTTAGGGCTCTCCCGGAGGCATCGTGACCGAATACATCCTCCGCCGCCTCATCCAATCGGTCTTCATTGTCTGGGGGTGCGCGACCCTGGTCTTCTTCATGTTGCGGCTGATTCCTGGTGATCCGGTCGTGCAGATGCTGGGGCCGGAATACACGCCGGAGGCGGCCGATGCGTTGCGCGCCAAACTGGGGTTGGACGAGCCGATCTACGTCCAATACGTCAAGTGGTTCGGCAATATCCTGCAAGGCGACCTGGAGACTCGATCACCGGCAGCGAGTCCGTCGTCGACGCGATCAAGACGGGCCTGCCCAAGACCCTTAGCCTCGCCCTCGTCTCGTTCTCGATCGCGCTGTTGCTCGCGGTGCCCACGGGCGTCCTGGCTGCGCTCCGTCGCAATACCTGGACTGATTACCTCGTCAGTATCATCGCCTTCATCGGCGTCAGTATGCCCGGCTTCTGGTTCGGGATCATCCTGATCATCGTCTTTGCGGTGCGGCTCGACTGGCTGCCCGCGATCGGCTACGCCGAGTTCACCGAAGACGGCTTCTGGCCCTGGCTGCAGCGGCTCATTCTACCGGGGCTGGCGATCGGCCTCTCCTACGCCGCCATCCTGATGCGCTTTGTCCGGGCCGGCCTGCTCGAGGTGTTGGGCAGCGACTACGTCCGCACCGCCCGGGCCAAGGGGCTGACCGAGCGGCGCGTCATCGTTCGCCATGCGTTGCGCAACTCACTCGTCCCTGTCGTCACTGTCATCGGTATTCAACTGGCGTTGCTGCTCAGTGGCGCGGTCGTGATCGAGACCGTCTTCTCGATCCGCGGGTTGGGGCGCATCCTGGTCGGAGCGATCTTCGACCGCGACTACCCCATCGTCCAGGGCGTCATCCTGCTGATCGCGGTCATCTTCGTCGGCGCCAACCTGATCGTCGACATCGTCTACACGTGGCTCGACCCGAGAATTCACTACTCCTAGGAGGAGAAAGTTCCAAGTTCCAAGACCCAAGTTCCAAGTAACGTGCGCCTCTCCACTTGGAACTTGGAACTTGGAACTTGGAACTCTCCTTCTCGGTTGGGAGGTCTGCCATTGAGTGTTGCAACCGCGCCGACCGGGACCGCTCCGCTGGCCGATGTGCCGGTGGGTGGCGAGCGCCGTGCCAGTGGTAGCCGCTTCTGGCGGCGGCTGCGGCGAGAGCGTAAGGCCGTAGCGGGCTTGGTGCTCATTGCCGTCCTCGCCGTGGTGGCGCTGCTTGGCGAGGCCGTCGCGCCGTACGATCCGGAAGCCGACGACTTCCAACTGCTCGAAGGACCCAGTCTCGACCATCCAATGGGAACTGATTCGTTCGGGCGCGACCTGCTCAGCCGCGTGATCGTCGGCACGCGGACCTCGTTCAGCATTGGCGTGTTGGCCGCATCCATCGCGACGGTGGTTGGAGTCACCCTCGGCCTCGTGGCTGGGTTCTACGGCGGCTGGGTCGATAGTCTGATCATGCGCGGCGTCGATCTGCTCTGGGCCTTCCCCGTCATCATCCTGACGGTAGGCATGGTCGCCATCTTCGGAGCAGGCTATCGCAACGTCGTCTTCGCGATCGCGATCGCGTTCTTCGACGATTTCGCCCGCATCGTCCGCGCCGGTGTGCTCAGCCTGCGTGAGGACGACTTCACCATCGCCGCCCGCTCGATCGGCGCCTCCGACCGCCGGGTGATGGTGCGCCACATCCTCCCCAACCTCCTGGCTCCTATCACCGTCCAGGCCACTTTCGCCGTCGGGATCGGCATCCTCGCCGAATCCACCCTGACTTACCTTGGACTCGGGGTGAATCCCGTGACTCCTACCTGGGGCGCTGCCCTGAACGAAGGCCGAGACTTCGTTCGGCAGGCGTGGTGGATCAGCGTCTTCCCCGGGGTCGCCATCCTCATCACCGTCCTCGGCCTCAACCTGTTCGGCGACGGCCTGAGCGACGCCCTCGACGTCAAGCGCGTCGGCGACAACTGAAGGAGCGGTCGTTCGGTGTGTTCACCCGAATGGCTTCATAAAACCGGAACCAGCAGAGATCAAACGACGCGAGGCCCCTCTGGTGATCCGAAGGGGCCTCATATCGTCGTGCAGCGGGCATATGACACTTTTCCGTGGATTCCGTCTATGTTGGTGTACGCGTACTTGGCAGACCGAATGATCGCGCGGGAGGTGGGCGATGGCGCGAACCCATCCTCCGAGCCGGTCGCCGTCAGCGGCATGATCCGCCGCCGACGGCGACCGGTTCGCTGATCCGCCGTGGGCAGCGCCGCCTGCGGCGGACCTCCGCGACGACGCCGAACTGGTCGCCCTCGCGAAAGACGACCGGCAGCAGTTCGTCCATCTCTACCGCCGCTATCTCGACCCGGTGCACCAGCTCTGTCACAGCCTGCTCGGCGAGCTGGCGATGGCCGAGGACGCCACCTCGGCCACCTTCCTGAAGGCACTCGAACGGATCGACTCCTGTCGCGACGGGGCCGATTTCAAAGGGTGGCTCTTCACGATCGCCCGCAACGTCGTCAACGACGACTACCGCTCGCGCCGGCCGGTCGCGCCGTTCGAAGAGGCGTTCCTGGTCGCCGACGCACAGCCCTCGCCGGAGGAGCTGGCCGTCGCCGGGGAAGAGCGCCTGCAGATCTGGACACTCTTGCGCCAGTTGAACCCGGACGAACGAGACCTGATCGCACTCCGCTCGCAGGGACTGAACGACAAGGAGATCGCCACCGCGCTGAACCGCAGCCACGGGACGATTCGGAACAAGCAATCCAGGAGTCGGACCGGGTGAAGAAGCTCTCGGGATCGCAGCCGGAGAGGGGGTGCGCCGTGATGAGCGTTAGCCGCCGCATCCTGTACGCTCGCCGTCTGAACCGCTACTGGAACGCCCGTGGCGCCGGCGCACCACCGGCCACCCTGGACCGTCTCGCCAGCAACATCGATCCGGCCCTGCCACGGACGCTCGACCGTATCGAGGCCCTCGACGACGCCAAACCCGCCGACCCGATTTTCGCCCAACGACTGGAGCGTGAACTGATGCGCGCCGCGACCTTGAGCCACCGCACCTCCCCGTACATCACTTCCTTCTAGCCCCATGGGCACCTGGCAACGGGCGATACGGACCAACCGACCGCGTGCCGCGCGTCCGAGCGACCGCCCCTGCCGCGGCGGGCGCGCCGGTGGATGGCCAGCGAGTTCGCCACCGGCGTGCTCGTGGTCCTGGTCCTGATCGCGGGCGGCTACGCCCTCTACGACAACCGCCCGTCCGCCTTGCGCTCGGTCCAGGAGGCCCCGACCGCGGTACCGGCGACGCCTGAGGCTACCCCGACAGAATCATGGCCGATGTACCGAGGAGACCCGGGCCGAACGGGCAGCTTGCCGGTTCATGGGCCAGCGAGCAACCCGGCTGAGGTCTGGCGCTTCCAGACTCAAGGCCGGATCGACGCCGCCCCCGCGGTGGTGGGTGGCGTCCTCTACGTCGCCAGCGAAGACGGGAACCTCTACGCGCTGGATATCTCCACCGGTGCCGTGGTTTGGGCCTTCGCGCTCGGCGCCGGCTCTGGTGCCTCGGTCGTGGTGGCCGACGGCCTCGTCTACGCTCCCGACGGCGCCAACGTGTTGCACGCCGTCGACGCCGCGACCGGCCAGGAGCGCTGGCGGGCCGAGGGCATGGCCGGCAGCGACCCGGGTCCGGTCGTGGAGGGCGTGTACTACGCCGCGGGCAACGACGGCACGATTCGGGCCCTCGAGGCCGCCTCCGGCGAGGAATTCTGGAGCGTCCCCCTGAGCGGCGGCGGCGCCTCGCGCGCGACGGCGTACGCGGACGGGCAGCTCGTGGTCGGCAGTTTGGACGGCCGCATCAACGCCCTGGACGCCGCGAGCGGGGCGCTGCGCTGGAGCTATGACCTGGGCGGTGGCACCGTCGGCACGCCGGCGGTGCTCGACAGCGTCGTCTACGCCTCCACCTTCGGTGGGCCGGACAACAAGCTGGTCGCCCTCGACCTAGTCGCGGGAACGCCACTGTGGACCTTCCAGACCTCGGATCGCGCCGACCTGCGCTCGCCGGCTGTGGGTGGCGGGGTCGTCTACACGGTCGGCGGTGACGGCAACGCCTACGCCCTCGACGCCGCAACCGGCGAGACGCGCTGGAGCGTCCAGACAGGGGGGGCGATCAATGCCGCCCCGGCCCTGGCCGATGACACACTCTACGCCGTCAGCCACGATCAACACATCTACGCGATCGACAGTGCGACCGGCCAAGAGCGGTGGCGCTTCGACATCGGCGCCCTCAGCGACTACGGGCCGGTCGTTGCCGATGGGACGCTCTTCGTGACCACGAGTGCCGGCATCGTGTCCGCCATCGGCGCGGGAGAGGCGGTGACGGTCGAAGGCACGCCCTCAGCTGGGGACGCGGGGGGAGGTTCGGGGGGCACGCCGTCGGCCGTGGGTGCGGCGACCCCGTCTGCCGCAACGCCCGCCGTCCAGGCGCATGCGCAGTTCCTGTGGGCGTCCTCCGGGTCGACGACGGACACCCTGGTCTCCCCGCAACACATCCGGCTCTCGCCTGACGGCCGGATCTGGGTGCCCGACCTGTCGGATCGGTTCTTCATCTTCGACCTCGACGGTACCCTCCAGGAAATCTGGGGGTCATCGGGTAATGGTCCGGGCGAGTTCAAGTTCGTGCGCGACGGCACGTCGTCCGGGACGATTACCTTTGCGCCCGACGGCTCCTTCTATGTCATCGATGCCTTGAACTACCGTGTCCAGCACTTCGATCGAGACCGGACCTATCTCGGCGAGTGGGGCAGTCAGGGCTCCGAGGACGGCCAGTTCCTCCTGCCGGTGCAACTGGCGATCGCGCCAGATGGCAGCATGCTCGTGACGGATTACCTGCGGGGCGATGTTCAGCGGTTCGATGCCAGCGGCACGTTCGTGGGGGCGTTCGACGGCACGGACACCGCCGACGGGCAACTCCGGGGACCGACCGGAGTCGTCGTCGATGGCGCGGGTCTCGTGTACGTCGTCGAGACGGACGTAAACCGGGTGAGGACCTTCGACCTCGATGGCACCCTAATCAGCGTGGTAGGGGCAACCGGGCAGGACTTCGGCGGGTTCAATTTCCCGCTCGATGCCGCCCTCGACGAGGACGGCTACCTCTACCTCACGGACCTGGGCAACAACCGGATCGTCGTCTTTGATCCTCGTGGCGGCTTCGTCTTCGAGTGGGGCACCGTCGGGGCCGAAGATGGCCAGTTCCGCGGTCCCGTCGGGATCGCCCTCAACAGGGGCGGCGCGGTCTACGTTGCCGAGGTGGACGGGAACCGGATCCAGAAGTTCCAGATCTTTGGGGCCTTCCCGCCGCCGGCCGAGCCGTAGCCGGACTGGGCGTAACGCCCTCCATTTGGGTAGAGGAGCGCTACACCATCAACGCCGTGGGCAACGTCTACGTCGTCGAGGTAGGGACGATACGGGTTCAGCGGTTCGGGTCGGACGGATCCTTCCCGGCCACGATCGGGACTGCCGGGAACGGTGACGGTCAGTTCCTGGCCGCGGGGCATCAGGCGGTCTCGCCGGACGGCACGTTCTTCGTGGCTGACTACGACGACAGCCGCATTGAGGTCTTTTCTCCGGACGGGACGTTTGTGCGAGCCTGGGGCGAGGATGGGAGGGAGCCTGGGCAGTTGGGCGGCCCGCTCGGGCTCGCGCTCGATGCCGACGGCCACGTCTACGTCAGCGAAGAGAGAAACGGCCGCGTCCAAACCTTCACCGCGGACGTCCAATCGCTGGCGATCGTCGGGGGCCCAAGCGACGACGACGGCCAGCTCACGTCGCCGAGCGGCATCGCCATCGATGGCGAAGGCGTGCTCTACGTCGTGGAGTACGGCAGCAACAGGGTCCAATAATTCACCCTTCCTCCATCGCTCGGACCCGAGTAGGTCGAGTCCGACCGCGGCACGTCCCCACCATCTCCCTCCCCATCTCCGGTAGAATCGCGGCCGTGAACGCTAGCGCGCGGTTAGGAGGGGTGATGGCTGGGGACTTGTCCGTTTCGGTGCTGGTCTCCGGGCTGCAAACACCCGAGGGACCGGCGTTCGACCGGGCGGGGAATCTCTACTTCGTCGATTGGGAAAAATCATCGATCGTCCGACGGACGCCGGACGGTGAAGTCGGCGAGTGGGTCAACACCGGCGGGATTCCCGCCGGCCTGGCCTTTGACAAGGACGGAAATCTCTACATCGCCGACGAAGGCGACGAGATCCACGGCATCTTGAAAGTCACGCCGGACAAGACCATCACCACCCTGGTCGATTCCTACGAAGGCAAGCCTCTCAACGGCGCCAACGATCTCGTCTTCGACACGAACGGCGTCCTCTACTTCTCCGACCCATGGCGCTCGTCTCGCGCCAACCCGATCGGCGGTTTCTATCGCTTCTTCCCCGACGGCCACCTGGAGCAGATCGATACCGGCCTGGCCTTCCCTAACGGCGTCGCTGTCGACGCCGCTGGCGCGGCCGCCTACCTGGCGGAAACCGGTCACCGCCGCATCCTCCGCTACGCCATCGCCCAGGACGGCTCGATCGGCCCCCGCGAACACTGGGCCGACCTCTCCGGCGAGCAGGGCCCGGACGGCATGGCCTTCGACGCCCGCGGCAACCTCCACGTCGCCCACTACAGCGGCTCCCGCGTGGCCATCTTCGGCCCGGACGGCACCGAGACCGGCGAGATCGCCGTCCCCGGCGCAAATGTGACCAACTGCGCCTTCGCCCCGGACGGCATCGGCCTGGTCATCACCGAAGTCGCCACCGGCTCGGTCTACCGCGCTGAGGTCGGCTACCCCGGCCAACAGCTGTATAGCGAAGTGTAGATACAGAATGGTGCGCCGGGGACGCCCCCCTTCCCCCGCTGCGGCAGCGGCAAGAGGAGACGCGGCGTCAAGGAAGCAGCCCCGGCGCTCCGCAACGACCCCTCTCCACCGCCGTGGAGAGGGGGTAGGGGGTGAGGCCCTTTAATGCCCGAACCAACTAGCGCACTGACCCACTTAGAGTGCTCCTACTGCGGGGAGGTGCGTGAGTCTGATCACCAGGAAACCGTCTGCCCGTCCTGCGGCAAGGTATTGCTCGCCCGATATGACCTCGATGCCGCCGCCCGGACGATGACTCAGACGGCGTTGGCGGAGCGGGCATGGGACCTGTGGCGCTACGCCGAGATTCTGCCGGTGCGCGATCCTGCTTTCCGGTTGCGGCTGGGTGAGGGTGGGACGCCCTTGCTTCGTGCTCCCCGGCTGGGCGGTGAGTTGGGCCTGTCGCGTCTGTTGGTCAAGGACGAGGGCAAGAACCCGACCGGCAGCTTCAAGGCCCGGGGCCTGTGCGCGGCGGTCTCACGGGCAGCGGAGCTGGGTGCCCCCGCTCTGGCAATCCCCTCTGCCGGCAATGCCGCCTCGGCAATGGCAGCCTACGCGGCTCGGGCGGGCCTGCCGGCCCACGTCGTCATGCCGCAGGATGCCCCGGCGGCGATGGTCGCCGAATGCAGGGTTTACGGCGCGACCGTGAAGCTGATTCCCGGCTTGATCAACGATGCCGGCCGCGAGGTTCGGGAAGAGCGGCCCAGCACGGCTGGTGGGATGTCTCCACCCTGAAGGAGCCGTACCGGGCCGAAGGCAAGAAGACGATGGGCATCGAATTGGTCGAGCAACTCGGCTGGCGGGTGCCGGACTCGATCGTCTACCCGACCGGGGGCGGCACGGGCATCGTCGGCATGTGGAAGGCCTTCGCCGAGCTAGAGGCGATGGGCCTGATCGGCCCACAGCGGCCCAAGATGATCGTCGTCCAGGCCGAGGGCTGTGCCCCGATCGCGAAAGCGTTCGCCGCCGGCGAGCGCCACGCCCCGCTCTGGGAAGGTGCCCAAACCGCCGCACCCGGCCTGCGCGTCCCAATTGCCATTGGAGACTATTTGATCCTCGACGCCGTCCGCGCCAGCGGCGGCACTGCCCTGACCGTCTCCGACGCCGAGTTGATCGCGGGCATGCACCGCCTGGCCCGCACCGAAGGAATCTTCGTCTCTCCCGAGGCCGGCGCGGCGGTCGTCGCCGCCGAGCGCCTCCGCGCCGAGGGCTTCTTCTCCTCAGACGACGAGGTCGTCCTCTTCGCCACCGGCTCCGGCCTGAAGCACGTCGACCTGATCGGCGAGGCGGACTAGAGCGCGTTGCGGAAACCTTGACGCCGTCTGCTCGTCGCCCGGGGCTAAAACCGGGCTGGCCAGTTAACCCCCCTAAGGGGGCTGCAACGCCGGGGCACTGGTCGGATCTTTCCGCCGGTCGAGACGGGTGGCAGCCGGCTTCAGCCGGGTTATCTGGACTAGCCCGGGGTCTCTAGCCCTGGGCGGTGCCTGGATGGCGCCAACCATTTCGACGAGCGCTCTCGCGCCGTTGGATCGCCTGGCATCCTGGATGGGTCCGACCAGTATCCTTGGGCAAGGATGAACCGTCCAGCCCCGCCGCCGTGGTTGTCGCCGACCATGGCGGCGCATCGAGGTGCCTGGGTCCGGACAGTCGGGATCGTTGCCGGCTTGGGCTGACGTACTCCGAGATGAATGAGACGATGCGCGGAGTGGTCGCCGAGTTCACTGCCAAGCCGGTCCGTTTCGCCCGTTCGGTACTGAGCCGTGAAGTCGCCGACTTGGCGGCGGCACGTAAGCCGACGCCTGACTCATAGATCACACCGCATCCCTGGTGATGTCGGAGATGCGGTGACCGCAAACAACGTCAGTACGGAAAGGGATCCATCATGAGCGGTGTCGGGACAACGACCGAGCCCACGGCTGAGTTGGAGGATCAGGTTCGTCAAGCTGTCTCGGCCGGGCAACTCCAGGAGACCCTGGAGCGATTCAGCACGCTTTTCCGCGATACCGGCAGCGACGACGAGTGGACGGCCGCTCGCTATCTGGTCGAAAAGCTCGAGGGGTACGGGGTTCAGGCGGAGATTCTCAGCTTCGACTCGTTGATCTCATGGCCGCTGGAAGGCCGGCTGGCACTACTGAATGATGCCGGCACCGAATCCGAAACTTTTACCGTGCGGACGCGCTCGTTTGGAGCGCAAACGCCCGAAGGTGGTATCGAGGCGGAACTGGTGTTCGTGCCATTCCAGGCGCCAAAGCCGGGAGAGATGATCTTCAGCCACCGCGCGGTCTCGGGCGACTACACCGGCATCGACGTCCGCGGCAAAGTCGTGCTGACCGCGGACGGCGGCCCAGATGGTGTCCTGCGCGCCCAGGAGCGTGGCGCCGCCGGGCACATCCACATCTGGCCCTCGGATGAGGCCCTGGTTCACGAGATGATCTGTACCAGTGTCTGGGGCACGCCGACGCCGGAATCTGCCCGGCGCCTACCGTCCATCCCGGTGCTCGGCGTCTCGAACAAGGAGGGCCAGGGGGTTGCGGCCCGGTTGGAGCAGGGCCCGCTGCGCGTGCGCCTGGAGTCGAACGTCAGAACAGAGTGGATGAAGGTGCCACTGGCGACCGGGTACATCCCTGGAGCCGGCAGCGACGACTTCCTCCTCGTCGGCGCCCATATCGACTCCTGGTACGAAGGCGTCACCGACAACGCGACCGGCGACGCCGCCCTCCTGGAAATGGCCCGCGTGCTCTCCGATGTGCGCGAACAACTTCGCTGCGGCGTGCGCTTCTGCTGGTGGCCGGGCCACTCGACCGGCCGTTACTCCGGCAGCACCTGGTTCGCGGACACCTGGTTCGATACGTTACGCGCCCACGCCCTGGGCTATCTGAACATCGACTCCCCCGGCGTCCGTGAGACCGAGATCTGGGACTGCCGGTACAACATGGGCGAGATCGAGCACATCACCGCGGCGGTAGTGAAGGAACTCTCCGGGCAGGAGCCCAACGTCCGCCGTCCCCTGCGCGCCGGCGATCAGTCGTTCCTTGGCGTCGGGCTGCCCTCGCTCGGCGCGTTCCGCATGCTCCCGCTGGACCACCCGGACCGCAAGGCGGTCGGCGGCTGTGGCGGAGCCTACTGGTGGCACACCCCGGAGGACACGCTCGACAAGGCGGATGCGGCGATCCTGGCCAAGGATGTCGAGGTCTACCTGACGATGACTCTGCGGATGTGCGCGCCGGAGATCATCCCCTATCGCTTCGCGGCGAGCGCCCACGACTTCATCGAGTACCTCTCGGCGGCACGGGAAGCGGCCGGGGAGCACCTGGATCTGGCCGCACCCCTCGCCGCCGCGGAGCGGTTCAAGGTGGCGGCCGTGCGCCTAGCGGAATCGCCACCCACCGACGACGCCGCACGCAATGAGGGGCTGAAGCGGCTCTCCCGGATCGTGAACCCGGCCCTCTTTACGACCGATGGCCCATACGACATGGATCCGGCCCTGCAATCGCCGGTTCTGCCCGGGCTCGCTGCCGCGAAGCAGCTCGCCGGCCTCCAGCCTGGCACGAATGAGTACGGCTTCTTGCTCACCAATCTCGTCCGGCAGCGCAACCGCATCCACGACGCCTTGCTCCACGCCTGCGAATTGGCGGAGCACCTGACCAAATCATCCTGATCCGGAGCAGACGATGTGGCCGTAACCGGGCGTGGATTCAGCGAAACGCTGGGGTGGAGGACGCGATCGAGCTACGAACCATCCTGCACGGATAGCTCGACGATCTCGCCGTCGGAGATGCGGAAAGCGCGCAGCACGGGTGCTTCGGGGAACTCCAGCGAGCAGATCAGGTAGACGATCTCACCCCACTGGGCATGGGCGACGTCGCGGACCGAGGGGTAGGCCACGGAGACGGGATGGGAATGGTAGTTGACGATGATCTCCTGCCCGGCGGCGTCCAGGTCACGATAGACCCGGTATAGCTCGGTGGCGTCGATCTCAAAGAAGTCGTCGCCGGCGTAGACGTTCGTCAGGGGGATGACCGCTACCGGATTCCCGTTTACCCCGGAGATGACGCCGCAGCACTCGCGGGGAGCTTCCCGGCGAGCGTGAGCGATGATCTCTTCTTGCATCGAGCGGGGCAGGTAAAAAGACGTGAGACGTGAGACGTGAGACGTGAGTTCCGAAGCCTCGGTGTCGCTACTCACGTCTCACGACCCACGTCTCCGTTACCGCCGGCCATCGCCGGGATGATCCCGACCTCGTCGCCCGGCTTCAGGGCGGTGGCGGAGCCTAGTCCATCGCGGACGTTGTCGCCGTTGACGAAGACATTGACGAAGCGGCGAATCTGACCGTCGTCTTCGCAGATCCGTTCCCTCAACCCCGGGTAGCGTTCATCGAGGTCCGTCAGCAGATCGGCCACAGTGTCACCACTAGCGGCGACTTTGGCCTGGCCCTCGGTATAGCGACGCAGCGGGGTGGGGATCAGAACCTGGATGGTGGCGGTATCGGTCAACGGAGACTCCTTCTTAGGCATGAGGCGTGAGACGCGAGACATGAGAAAGGATAGCGTGAGTCTAGGGCAGGCTGTGGGATTGACGGGATGGTGGAGTGCGCAGGAAAGGTTAGGTCCAGAGTTCGGTCGAGAGGTAGCGGCCGCCGCCGTCGGGGGCGACGGCCACGATCATGGCGGGTTCGCCCCGTTCGGCCAGTTCCAGGCCGAGGTTGATGGCTCCGGCCAGGGCCGCACCTGTAGATGCCCCCGCAAACAACCCTTCCGACTTCGCCAGGGAGCGGGTGAGGTCAAATGCCGCGTCCGTGTCGATGCCGATCTGGTGATCGGGTACGGTCGCATCGTAGATGTCCGGCACGATCGCGGTCGGCAGATGCTTCAGCCCTTCGATGCCGTGGAATGCCTCGGCTGGCTGCACCGCGGCCAGCTCGATCGACGGCTTGCGCGCCTTGAGATAGCGCCCGATGCCCATCAGCGTGCCCGTCGTACCAAGGCCGGCGACCAGATGGGTCAATCGCCCGCCCGTCTGGCTCCAGATCTCCGGACCGGTGCCGGTGAAATGGGCGGCGGGGTTGGCGGGATTGCGGTACTGGTCGGCGTAGAAGTAGCGGTCTCCGCCCGTGCTGGCCCGCTCGCGCGCCTCCCGGATCGCCCCATTGGAGCCGTCGTAGGGGTCGCTGAGCGTCACGGTCGCACCGTAAGCCCGCAGGATCTGCTGGCGTTCGCGCGAGGCCGAGCCAGGGACGATCAATTCGACCGGGATATCCAGGGCGGCGCCCAGCAGGGCGTAGGCGATGCCCGTATTACCGCTAGTCGAGTCGAGCAATGTCATGCCGGGCCGCAGACGGCCGTCGGCGATGGCGGCCCGGATGATCGCCAGGGCGGGCCGGTCCTTGATCGAGCCGCCGGGATTGGTCCATTCGGCCTTCAGCCACAGTTCGATGGAGTCCGGCAGACCGGCCTGGGCGGCGAGGCTATGCAGGCGGAGGAGAGGAGTGTTGCCGATCGAGGCCACGGCGGCGACCCGCGACAGGCTCGCCAGCCGATCGGCTGCCTCGCGGGAGGGGGCCGGAGCGGCGCCAGGTGGCAGGGCGACGACGCCGGTTGGGGCGATGGCGGGCATGGCCAGGGCGGATTCGGGCTCGATGGCAGCGGATTGGGCGGCGGTCATGCGGTCCTCGCGGGGAGCCATCAGGCGAACGGGCATACTGCCCACCAATCTAGATATAGAAATCAAGAATAGCACTTCGCGTGACGCATGGTAAGCACGTCCTCCGCACGTTCGGCCGGTTCCAAGCGCCTTGACGGCCCGCCAGCGGCCAGAGAGAATGCGCCTGAAATCTTCTTTCATGTCCCACGGGCAAACATTTCACATGCGGCGCTACCGGCGCCCGGTTATTCGCCCATCAGCCTGCGGATCGGGATCTGGCCGCGTCGCCGATGGCCAGGGACAGGGGAGTCTGCCGCGTGTCATCCACCCCGGCACCGCCGCCGGCACGGAACCAGGGGGCAGCGGCGCGCCTGCGCGCAATCGATTGCCTCGAACTGATCGAGAACCGCCTCCCCGCCCTGAACGGCACCTCCCGCCGGGTGGCGGAGGCGATCATCCGCGATCCCTGGGCCGTCCTCGGTATGACGATCTACGAGCTTGCTGACATCAGCAGCGTCAGCCTGCCCTCTGTCACCCGCTTCTGCCGCGCCCTGGGCTATCCCGGCTTCCGCGATCTCCTCCAGGCGCTGGCCCAGTCGCTGGGTCGCCTGGATGTCAAGGATTTGCAGGAGCCGGTCACCGGCGACCAACCCGGGCTGTCCGGCCTCGTGGCCGGGGTCGTCAACCGCCAGATCGAAGCCCTCCAGAACACCCTGCGTACGCTGGACTACGATGCTCTGGAGGCGGCGGTTCAGGCGGTCGCCGGCGCCCTGCGCCTGACGGTGGTCGGCTCAGGCGGCGCCTACGTCTCCGCCTTGGGGACGGCGATCAAGCTGAACTGGGCCGGAGTGCCCGCCGTCGCGACATCGCCCGACCTGTTCGCCAACCAGCTCGTCGGCCTTGACCCCGCCGATGTTGTGATCGCCATCTCCCACCAGGGCCGCACCCGCGACACGATCTCCACGTTGCAACTGGCCAAGGAGTTTGGCGCGACCACGATCGCCATCTCGGCCATCGCCCATGCCCCGATCACCGAGATCGCCGATATCGGCCTGGCGGTCTTCTCCCCGGCCCGGGCGATGCACGGCACCTTCACGGTGGCCCACACCGCCGAGCTTGTCGTGGCCGACATCCTGGCCGCCGCGGTCGCCGAGCAGAAATGGCAGTCCAACCCGCCCCGGCGCGCGGCCGTCGCCGACTGGATCGAACAGCACCTCCGCGTCGGGCCAACCGGGATCGACAGCGGTGGATCGCGCGGCCGGGCAGTGCGGAAGCGGGTCGACTAGTGGGGTGGAACGCCTGATGTCCGACTTGGTAGGAGGGCTTGCCCTGCCCCTACAGAAAGAACACACCGGCAAATGACGATCGACGCACCGATAGGTCGCTGCTGCGACGCGTGACAAGGCCGATTCACCTGAGCAAAGAGGAAAAGATCATGACAATCGGGCGGGACGGGCGCGCGCTGGACACGGGAGTGTCGGAGGCACAGGCAGACGCCCTGCGATTCGTCGAGCAGCACCGGGGAGAGGTTGTCGCCCTCACGAAGGCGCTCGTGGCCGCACCCAGCCCGAACCTGCCCGGCGACGAGACGGCCCCAGCTGAGGTCGTCCGCGCCGCTCTGGCGCGCCACGGGCTACCCGAGGGCAAGACCCTGGCACGGGAGCCTCATCGGCCCAACCTGATCGTCCGCATCGACGGCGCCCGCCCGGGGCCGCACCTGGCCCTCTGCGGCCACCTGGATACCAAGCCGGTCGGCGACGCCGCTGACCAGTGGCGCACCGATCCGTTCACGGCCACGATCGATGGGGACAGGTTGTACGGCCTCGGCTCGACGGACATGAAGGGCGCGGTCGCGGCGATGATCCTGGCCGGGGCTGCCTTCCAATCCGTTGCCGCTCGCCTCGCCGGATCGCTCTCACTGATCTTCACCGCCGACGAGGAGTACGGCAGCCGCTACGGCGCCGCGTACCTCGCCAAGGAGGGATTGCTCGACGCCGACGCGATCATCCTGGGCGAGCCCTCCGGCCTGATCCGGGACTGGGACGCGACCAGGATTGTTTCTCGCGGGTTTTGCGCCTTCCGGGTACTCGTGGGCGGTACTCAGACACACTCCTCGATCTCCGATGCCCTCCCCACGGTCAACGCGGTCGAGGCCATGGCCAGAACGATGATCGGCCTCCGGCGGGAGCTGCGCCCGCGTGTGCCGGCCCACCCCCTCTGCCCGGCCGGTCCGACGATCAATATCGGGGTGAAGGCGCTTGGTGGCGTTGGCTACGGCGTCCTGCCCGGCCATGCCGAGTTCTGGACCGACATTCGCACCACGCCGGGAATGACATTCGACATCCTGCACGACGACATCGTCGCAGCCCTGGCCCGGGTCGCCCCGGAGACGCCGGGGGCGACCGTGACCCTTGAGATCTCGCGGGACATCGGGTGGGTGGACGCAACCGAAGTACCCGCGAATCACCCGGCGGTGGTTGCCGTCCAGGCGGCCGCCGCCCAGGTGTTGGGCGAAGCGCCCCCCCTGGCCGCATTCCACGGCGCCACGGATGCCTGGGCTCTGCAGAGTATCGCCGGCATCCCCACAATTGCCGCGTTCGGACCAGGCATGTTGCCCCTGGCCCATGGTCCCAACGAGTGGGTGAGTATCACGGCTCTGGAGCAGGCGGTCTCGATGTACGCTCTTGCCGCGATAGGATATTGCGGTAGGACTGATTAGTACCAGACATAACGCTAACATTAGATATGCATACGTACGCGCCGATCCACTCGTTTTCCAGAGGGAAAGGCCTTGTCCTTTCATGTGCGTTTGACTAATCTGACGGTACCCCGCTTGCATAACTGGTCTACGGCTTGGGTCTGGTCTCTGGACGAGGTGCGCCGGCGTGTGTTCGCGCGGGGAGTAGCCGGCAATGTCCGGCCGGATTGCGGCTAAGCCGCGGGGAGGATCCGCCGATGCGCGGAGGGAAGCAAGCGGTTCGCGGGTTGGCGGTGGTGTTTGCCGCTGTCTTGGTGGGGATGTTGCTGGTGGGGAGCTCGTTCCGGTCCGCCCTTGCCGCTCAGGATGACGGCACGGTCACCGTGGTGATGGATGAGTTTGACGGCTCCGGCATCAGTGGGACAGCTACCCTGACCGATAGCCCCGATGGCGTGGTCGTCGATATCTCCCTCGAGGGCAATATCGTTGGCTCACACCCCGCCCATTTCCATGAAGGAACCTGCGACACGATGGACCCGCTCGTGCCGGTCTACCCGCTCGCCGATGTCAATGCGGACGGCAAGAGTGTCACGACCGTTCCCGACGTCACCCTGGCCGATGTCACGGCCGTCCCGTTCGTGATCAACGTTCACGACAGTCTGGCGGAACTGCCGGTGATCGTCTCCTGCGGCAACATCCCAGTAACAGGTGAAGGCGATGCGGTTGCGGCGACCCCGGAAGCGACCGGTGTCGGCGGTGGCACCCCAGGCGAGGTTCCCACCACCGGTGTGGGCAGCGCCATCGGCATGGACGACAGCAATTCGGCGGTCCTGATCGCGCTCGGTGTCCTGGCCGTGGTCCTGGCCGTCGCCGGTATCTCCCTGCGCCGTCTGGAAGGCCGCGCAAATACCGGGAAGCGATATAGGCTGAAAGTCCGGGTGCCGTTTCTCTCACAGACCGCGTAGGATTAGTGGTGTGGGGGAACGGCCCCGGCGCGAGCGTGCCGGGCGCATCACGGACCCAATTGCTCCTCGGTGTGGGAGCCGGGTAGGGACCGGCCGGGATGGTCCGGCGCGGAGTCGGGAAATGGAGGTAGTCCAGATGCACGGTCGTCAATTCGTCGGACGGCTTTTCGCCGCCCTGGTTGCGCTGTTCGCGCTCGGCATCTTCGCGGTGTCTCCGGCAGCGGCAGCGGACGGGGATACATTGGAGGTCGAACTTAACGGCCTCAACGACTATGACTTCAACGGCACCGCCGTCATCACGGAAGAGAACGGCGCGGTCACGGTCGAGATCGAGGTCTCTGGCGAGGACGTGGTCGGTGGGCACCCGGTCCACATCCACCTCGGCACCTGCAACGAGCTGGACCCGAACCCAACTTACTCCCTGGCCGATATCGATGCTGACGGCCTCAGCACGACCCTGGTCGATGGTGTGACGCTCGACGATCTCCTCGCCGAGCCGTACGCAATCAATGCTCACCTCAGCGCGACCGACATCCCGACCTACGTCTCCTGCGGCAACATCGCTCCGGCCGACGAGGCAGATGACGCCGCCGAGGACGAGGCCACTCCGGCCGCGGAGGAAGCCACCCCGGCAGTCGGTGGTGGCGACGCTGTGACCTACACCCCCGCCACCGGCGTCGGTTCCGCCGCTCGTAGCCAGGCCGACATGAGCGCCTTCCTGACGGTCGTGGGCAGCCTCGCTGTCCTGCTCGTCGTCGCTGGCGTGACCATGCGGACGCGCGCAGAGCGAGCCCGGAAGTAACGTTTGAGAGCGTCGATCTTCGATCCAGGGCAGGTGTGATTTTCGTCCCGGTTCGAAGTCGTTGGTGAGCGTCTTTCTTCGTCTGGAAGTTGAGTGAGAGACGGGCCGATGGAGAAAGTTCCATCGGCCCGTCTCTCTTTGTGCCTTTCGAGATTGAGGAGAGCGCGCTCTCTGGGCAGCATGGGTCGGTCGAGCAGGGACGGCGACGATAGCGTTCTGGCGTACGCCATCGCGCTCGACGACGGTGTCGAGACTGACATCGCGGATAACCGAGGCGGGTATCTGGTGGCGTGCTGGGCGGTGGCGGTTCCAAAGGAGCCGAGCTTCGGCCTTGAGTTGGCCGCGCACAGGCACTCGCTGTGAGGACTCAGCGACGCTCTCATATGCGGTAGCGCGATCGCTCCGTTGGCGGTGAAGATTGGTCCCGCATTTTGCCGGCACGAAGACAGTCCTAGACTGATTGACGGCGTGAGGTCTCCGGCTATCCTTGGCGTATGGAGCTGTTGGAGCGGCAGGGGCAACTCGCGGAGCTCGACGGATGGCTGCAGGAGGCCGCGGCCGGCGGGGGCCGCGTTGCGCTGGTCGGCGGCGAGGCCGGCGTCGGAAAGTCGGCGCTCGTCGGCCAGTTCTGCGCGGAGGCGCGCGGGCGGGCACGGGTCCTGGTCGGGGCGTGCGACGCCCTCTCGACCCCGCGCCCCCTCGGGCCGTTGCTGGACATCGCGGCGGAGGTCGGGGGCGAACTCGACCGCCTGGTGGGCGAAAACGCGCCGCGCGACCGGATGTTCCGCGCGGCCATGGCCGAGCTGGGTGCCGGGCGGGCTCCGACCGTGGCAGTGATCGAGGACGCGCACTGGGCCGACGACGCCACGCTCGACCTGCTCCGCTTCCTGGGGAGGCGCATCGGGCCCGTCCCGGCCCTGCTGGTCGTCACTTACCGTGACGACGAGGTGGGGCCGCATCACCCGCTGCGGGTTGTGCTCGGCGACCTATCCACCGCGGCGCCCCTGCGCCGCATGACCCTCCCGCCGCTGTCTGAGGAAGGCGTCCGCCAGCTGGCCGAGGGGAGCGGGGTCGACCCGGTCGCGCTCTACCGCCAGACCGGCGGCAACCCCTTCTTCGTCACCGAGGTGCTGGCGGCGCGGAGGCCGGGCATTCCGCCCACGGTCCGCGACGCCGCGTTGGCCCGCGCCGCCCGGCTCTCCCCGGCGGGGCGGGCGACGCTCGACGCCGCCGCCGTGGTCGGGTTCGCGGTCGACCCGTGGGTGCTGGCTGCAGTCACCGGAGGTGGGACCGGCTCCGACGAGTGCGTGGCGTCGGGGATGCTGCGCGCCGAGTCCGACCACCTCGCCTTCCGCCACGAGCTAGCGCGGTTGGCGGTGGTGGACGCGATCCCGCCGCAGCGCCGGCGCGACCTGCACCGCCGCGTGCTCGATGCGCTGATCGCGCGGCAGTCTGGCCCCGACGAGGCGGCGCGGCTCGCCTACCACGCCGAGGAGGCCGGGGACGGAGCAGCCGTGTTGACCTACGCGGTCGCCGCGGCCCGCCGGGCGACGGAGCTCCGCGCACACCGCGAAGCGGCCGCCCAGTACGCCCGCGCCCTCCGCTTCGCCGACAACCTGCCCACGCCTGAGCGGGCGCATCTGCAAGAGCAGCGCTCCTATGAATGCTATGTAGCCGACCAATTAGCCGATGCAATCGCAGCGCGCCAGGATGCGCTGGCGGCCTGGCGGGCAGTCGACGACCAGCTAAAGCAAGGAGAATCCCTGCGCTGGCTGTCCCTGTTGCACTGGTACGTCGGGCAGAGCACAGAGGCAGAGGAATTCGCGCGCGACGCGCTGGATGTTTTGTCCAACCTGGACCCCGGACCGCAAATGGCCTGGTCCTGTAGCAATCTTGCCCAACTTCGGATGCTGGCCTGGGACGCGGAGGCGGCGATCATCTGGGGCAACCGGGCGATCGTCCTTGCCGAGCGCCATGGTGAAATGGCCGCCCGCGTCCATGCCCTCAACAATGTCGGCGCGGCGTTGCTGCAAGCTGGAGACGACGGCGGATGGGCGATGCTCGAACAAAGTCTTGCGCTCGCCCTCAAAGCCGATCTTGAAGAACACGCGGCCAGGGCGTTCACGAACTTGTCGTGGCACGCCGTCGAACGATATCTCTTCGAGCGCGCGGACGAGTACCTCGCGCGAGGCTTCACCTACTGCCGCGAGCGCGATTTGGACTCCTGGCGGTTCAACATGCTCGGTTGGCAAGCCATGGCCCATTTTTATCGCGGTCGGTGGAGAGAGGCGACCAGCAGCGTCCAGGAGGTTTTGCGTCACCCAAATATCTCAGTTACAAGCCGCATCAACCCGCTGGTGATCCTCGGCCGCATGCGGGCACGGCTCGGAGATCCGGAGGTCTGGAGTGTCCTCGACGAGGCCATGGCCCTGGCCGGGCGAACCGACGAGTTACCGCGCATCGGCCCTGTCCATCTCGCCCGAGCCGAGGCGGCGTGGCTGGCGGGCGACCTTGATCGGACCGAGGAGGAGGCGCGGGCGGCCCTCGACCTCGCCGTCCGGCGCGGGCACCGCTGGCTGGCTGGCGGTTTGGCGTCGTGGCTGTGGCGAATCGGGCGCCTGGATGAGTTTCCGGCGGACCTGCCCGAACCGATCGCTTGCCAGATCGCGGGCGATTGGGCCGCCGCCGCCGCGGCATGGGATGCGCTCGACTGCCCCTACGAGGCGGCGATGGCCCGGTTGGACGGCGACGAGCAGGCGTTACGCGCGGCGCTGGCGACCTTCGAGGGACTCGGAGCGCGCCCCGCGGCGGCGCTCGCCGCCCGTCGCCTGAGGGAGATCGGTGCCCGCATCATCCCGCGCGGCCCGCGCCGTTCCACGCGCACCAACCCTGCCAACCTGACTGAGCGCCAGCTTGAGATCCTGACGCTGGTCGCCGAGGGCAGGACCAACGGCGAGATCGCCGACCGGCTCTTCCTGTCGCCGAAAACGGTCGAGCACCACGTCGCCGCGGTCTTCACCAAACTCGACGTCGATTCCCGCACCGAGGTGGCCGATGCCGCGTCCCGGCTCGGGTTCGCATTCCAACGTAGGGGGCCATCCCGCCCGGATTAGCGGCGGATCACCGGAGCGCTCGGCCTCTCCGTTTGGCGCGCTGGATCTTTTCGGACGGAGCGGTAGCGATTCGGCAATACCAGGATTAAGCGGTATATATAGCCCTGGGTGCGATCGGAAGCGTGGCAGCTCTCCACACTCGAGCCGACGAAGGCGCCGGCGTAACCGCCCGATCCCCATGAGCCATGACCGTCAATGTCCTCGCCGTTTCCGACCAGATAGACCAACGGATCTACAGCCCGACCTTGAGGCAACGGATGCCCGATGTCGATCTGGTGGTCTCCTGCGGCGACCTACCGGCGCGGTATCTGGAGTTTTTGGCCGATGCGCTCGATCGCCCGGTCTATTACGTCCTCGGCAATCACGCGGAAGAGTTGACGCGCGGCGGGGAAAAGGGCACGCATTACCCGCTCGGCTGCATTGACCTCGGCGGCAAGGTCATCCGCGAC
This sequence comes from uncultured Chloroflexia bacterium, assembly GCA_963849635.1. Classification (GTDB taxonomy): domain Bacteria; phylum Chloroflexota; class Chloroflexia; order Thermomicrobiales; family UBA6265; genus CAVRUD01. The sequence goes on from CAWKIA010000034.1 coordinate 25,980, forward strand.
GAGAAAACCGGACTGATCTTTGCCGGCATTCCTGGATCGCCCAAGTACAACGACTTCGAGCCGGTGCAGTTCACCGAGTTCCAGGTCATGCGTATGATGTGGCGCATGGCCCCGCGACTGCTCCTCAACAAGTTGCGCTACGGCCGGGCGCTGGATGTTCTGGTCTCGCACGCACCGCCGCGAGATATCAACGACCAGCCGGACGTGGCCCACCGTGGATTCAAGGCGATCCGGCGCTTTCTCCAGAAGTACCGGCCGCGTTACCATCTCCACGGCCACATCCATCTCTACGACCGCTCGAAACCGCACACCGCCGATTTGCCGGCTACCACATCATCAACGTCTATCCGTTCCAGAAGCTCGATCTCGATTCCGGATCGCGTGGACGCTACCAACTTGACCCAACGTCCCATCCCAGTGCGACGGCGACGTCGCCCATGCCCACAGCCGCGGCGCCAGCGGACCCGATTTCCCACTGATCCACATCTCTCTTGCCCTGTAGCCGACGTGGAGCATCCGGATGTTCGACGAGCAGGTCAACACGGAGTTCGAACGCGCGCGCCAGAAAGCGTTCCTGCGCGATCTGATGTCGCTCTTCCGGCGCCCCCGCAATGATCTCATCCCCTACCACGAGATTCGCCAGCGCCTCTCCC
>CAWKIA010000035.1:0-68852 GCA_963849635.1 uncultured Chloroflexia bacterium
GGGTTTGCGGGTTGATGAGAGTTGGAAGACCCGGGAATCAGAATCCTTCTTGCTCACGGCAACCACGCGGTTGACGAGGTCACGGCTCGCTGTGCCCCGGATGCGTACGCGCTAGCGCTCGGCGGCGGCACCCGCATGCGCGAACTCCGGACCGCGGAACGTGTCGAGCGGATCGGCGTGGCGCAGCACGACTTTCCACCCGTCTGCCTCGCGGCGAAGGAGGTGCGTGACGCGGTAGGTGAACACCACTGGCTCCGCCTTCCCGTCGAGCCGCGTAATGTGTCGCTCCAGGTCGACGGTGCAGCCGAGGTCGGCACTGGCCCAGCGCGCGATGTTGTCGCTCGTGCTAGTTCCTCCGCCGCCCGCGTATCCGCCCGCGGTCCGCTCGAAGCGGGCGGAGACATCCGCCCAGCCTCGGGCATAGGCGCCGTACGCCCCGAGCAGCGTGACATCGTCGCGGGCGGTGAGGAGTTCCTTCCAGACGCTCCAATCGCCGTCAAGCATGTGCGAGTTGGCGTCGCTTACCCGCTCGCAGGCCTGCTCGAACGTCTCTCCCGGAGAACGATCGTCCATCGGTGTACCTCCTGTGCGGACAACCTCGTTTAACGCTGGCGGACTGCTTCGACTGCCGACGGACCTCACACCTGCAGGATCGCCTCGGGCGCTGTCTTGATGACGATCGGATCGGCGTGCCGATGGATCAACTTCCACTGCCCCTCTTCCCGGCGGAAGAGATGGGTCACGCGCAAGAGCAGCGGGTGCGGCTTCTTCCCTTCCATCACGAGCGTTTCTCCGCGCTCCAGCCCAATGGCGTAGCCCAGGTCACCGCTGCTCCCCGCGGCAAGCGGCTCGTACGTCACCTGCCCGCCCGCGAACCGGCCGGCGGCCCACGCGAGCCGTGGTCCGACCGCATCCCAACCCCGCTCGTAGGCTCCCCAACCGCCGAAGATTGTTACGTCTTCGCCGTGGGACCACAGCGTAGAGAACGGCGTCGGATCGCCCCGGACGAAGTCCGGAAGCGCCGCCGCGAACGTGTCGATCGCCTCCTGGATTCCGTCGCCCCTGGTCATCGGGCACCTCCTGGCGGGTGACGAATCGCATCGATTAGTGGTAAACTGTAATTTACTATATCGTAAAGGGCGATTTACCACATGTCAAGCCCGCTCTATCCCGGTCTGACTACGCCGATGATCGGCGCTCTCCTTCGGATCTCCGCGGAGCGCGCGCACGCGCTGCTCTACGCGCGCCTGCGAGAGGCGGGTTATTGCGACCTACGCCCGGCGCACTTCGCGCTCTTCCAGTTCCCCGGCCCGCACGGAGTCCGCCCGGTCGAGCTTGCCGCACGGCTCGGGATGGCCAAGCAGGCCCTTACGCCGCTGCTGAACGACCTGGAACGGTTCGGCTACCTGGAGCGCCGGGCCGCGGCAGACGACGGGCGCGGGCGGGTGCTGTGGTTGACGGAGCACGGGTTGGCCTTCGTGGGCGCGATCAAAGAGATCGTGACGGGGATCGAGGCGGAGTGGTCGGCGCGGCTGGGGGGGGAGCGGTTCGCGATCGTCAAGGAAGCGTTGCTGGAACTGGCCACCGAGCCGGCATACGCCGCCCCCCCGCACCCACGTTCAAGCGATCCAGGTCAGGCTCCCAGCGACATGGCTCGCACGGTGGGAAGCGGTGGAGAGGACCGCAGCTAGTCGCGTAAGAGATGCAAGCTACTCCCGCAGAACGGGAGTGGCTGCCGGAGTGGGCGCGGTAGGACTAAAAGAGGACGGTTCTATCTCACCGTTGGCCCGAGAGTCGGTCATCGTGAGGGGCCACAACGCGGCGTCCGCTGCCCCCTGACTCACAGTTTCGGGCTGAAGGATGGAAGCCGGCAGGGAACCGTGTCTGGCGTTGAAATAGATGTGTTCAACCCCAGGGGTGAGCGTATTCGAGGCGGCAACGATACGCTTGTATGCGCGAGCGTAAAACGTCAGATCTCGTCTGAACCGCCGGACGTTCCGGACGGATCGGAGACGCTCAGGGTGGCCGCGACGGCGGCCACCTCCCGCATCGGTAGCCTCCGGCCGGCCTCCCGCACGGCGGCATACCGCACTTCGCCGAGCGCGGCCCGCGCACTCGATGCTGCCTGGTCATAGAGGACGCGGGCGCTGGGAAACAGGGCCGACCCGACCTCCTCCAACTGGGCATCGATGGCGCCGACCAGCGTCGCGGCCTCTTCCGGTGCTCCGTGGGTAGCCGCCGCCAGGGCGGCCAGACCCGCCAGCGCCTGGAGGATCACCCAGCGCTCGCCAATGCCCGCCCAGAGGCTCAGCCCTTCTCGGTATGCCGCGAGCGCCTGCCGATCGTTCCCACGTTCGACCGCCACCCGCGCCAGGTTGGCGAGCGCCAGGGCGGCGCCAGAGTCGTGGCCGACGGCGCGGAACATCTCCAGTGCCTCTTCGGCCCGGCGTGTGCTGAGGTCGAGGTCGCCCTTACGGTGGGCGACCGTGCTCAGTGCCTGGAGCGCCATGGCCCCGTAGCCCGGGACGCCGATCGCACGTTCGAGGCGCAGGGCCTCGGTCAGCAGTTCCTCCGCACGATCCCAGTTTCCCCGCGTCGAGCTCCGCCAGCCCGATCATATGCACGGCGAGTGCGGTAAGGTCCGGGTCGCCGATCTCCTGGGCGATCGCCAGCGCCGCCTCGGCCGGCGGCGCGGTGCCGTCGGGATCGCCCTGGGCAAAGACGATCATACTCAGCCCGGCGAGCGCGCGGCCGCGCCAGTACAGCGGGGCGTCGACGGCGTGTTCCAGAGCCCACTCTAGCCACCGTCGTCCTTCCCGCAGGTATCCTCGGTGGTGCCAGAACGTGGCCAGGGAAGCGGCCAGCCGCGCCACGCCCGTCGCGTCGCCGGACGCCGCCATCCAGTCCAGCGCGGCCAGCAGGTTGGGGTGGTCGGCCTCGGTCAGGCGCAGGCGGTCGTCGAGCAGGCCGCCGAGGTCCAGGCGATTGGGATCGAGACGCGTGTCTAGGGTGCCGAAGTAGGAGGCATGCGCGGACCGCGCGTCCGCTTCGCCACCGACCGCCGCGAGTTGCTCCAGTCCGTACTCGCGGATCGTCTCCAGCATCACGATAGCGGGGCACGCCGCCCGGCCCCGGCTCGTGTCGCAGCAGGCTGTGGTCCACCAGCGACGCGACGCCGTCGAGCACGTCGCCGCGATCCAAACCCGCTCCGCCGGCCACCGCCTCTGCCGCCTCCAGGGAGAACCCACCGACGAAGACGGCTAGGCGGCGGAAAAGCGACCTGCTCCTCGGCGGGTCAGCAGGTCGTAGCTCCAGGCGATCGCGTTCCGCAGCGTGCGCTGGCGTTCTGGCGCGTCGCGCCGGCCACCGGTCAAGAGCGGCAGCCGCCGCGCCAGCAGAGGCAGCAGGACTGACGGCGCGACGACGGCGCTCCGGGCGGCCGCCAACTCGATCGCCAGCGGCAGGCCGTCCAGCCGGTGGCAGATGGCCGCCACGGCGCCGGCGTTCTCGCCAGACAGGGCAAAGACCGGAGTCGGCCGCCCGCGCCCGATCGACGAACAGGCGGACCGCGGCGACCTCGGCCAACCGTTCCAGGACCGGTAGGCGCTCCGGGTCGGGCACCGCCAGGGGCGGCACGGGAAAGACGTGCTCGCCGTCCAGGCGCAACGAGGCCCGACTGGTGGCCAGCACGGCCAGGCGGGGGCACCGTCGGAGCAGGTCCGTCACCCGCGGCGCCGCGTCGAGCAGGTGTTCGAGGTTGTCGAGGACCAGCAACAGATGGCGGTCGCGCAGGGCGTCTTGCAGGCGCTCGTCGACCGGCGCCCGGCCACCAGCCTCGCCCACCCCCAGGGCGTGGGCGATCGTGAGCGCGACGAGGGCCGGGTCGCGGACGGAGGCGACCGTCACGAACGCGGCGCCGTGGGCGAACTCCCCGCCCAATTGGGAGGCGATCTGAAGAGCGAGCCGGGTCTTGCCCACCCCGCCGGGTCCCGTCAATGTCACCAGCCGGGCGTCGGCCCGGCGGAGCATTGCGGCGATCGCCGCCACCTCGCCCTCGCGGCCGATCAGCGGGGAGAGCGGCACCGGCAGCGGACGTGGGCCTCCGGTTGCGTCAGCGGGGGCCCTGCGCCGGGGCACGGAGGCCGCCAGGGCGGCGCGGTCGTCCGTGGTCAACCCCAGCGCTTCGGACAGGGCGCGGACCGTCGCCGGGTAGGGGTGGCGGTGCCCGCCCCGCTCCAGCTCTCCAACCGCGTTGGGCGAGATTCCGGCGCGCTCCGCCAGGTCCTCCTGGGTCAGTCCGGCCGCCTCGCGGGCGGCCCGCAGCCGCGCCCCGAACGGCGCCTCCGGCGCGTGCCGCGCTGGTCGGTCCATCGCTCTTCCTCGTGGAGCCTCTGTTGGTCAGGACGCGCATCCTAGCACATCCCGCCGTGCCGCCGGACCCGAGTGGGTGGGCAAGTGGGTGGGCAAGTGGGTGGGAGGACGTGGTGGCGCGCGGCGGGGTCGGAGCGCATCGTGGGGTGCGTGGCCGGCGACCGTCATCGCGTTGGTTGGGTCGAGCGGAAAGGAGGATGCCCCCGATGCGCGAACTCGTCTACGCCATGCGCTTCGCCGGGCGTGTGGTGCCGGTCGGCACCGCTGGCGGTGTCCTGGAGCTGGCGGCGACCGCCCCCAGCTGCACCCTCACCGCGACGGTCGGCCCCAACGGTCTCGCGGGCGCGCTCCTTCCCGCCGACGGCGGCGAGGCGGAGTTCGCGTCCGAGCTGACGCTCACCGGCGCGACGAGCTTCCAGGCGGTCGGCACGATCGCCTTCGGCGGAGTCCACCGCCTGCGCATCGGCACCGTTGGCAGCGGCTACCTCGAAGCCAGCGCCGATCCGGGGCGCCGGCACGGGGCGGTCGTGTGGCGGGTCACGGGTGGGGAAGGGCAGTTCGCCGGGGCCAGCGGCCTGATCGTCTCCAACGTCGTCCTCGGCGAGGACGGCGCGGTTGTCGACCACCACCTGGGCGTCCTGCACCTGCCATGAGCCGCCGGGCACCACGCCCGCGGCACGGAGCAAACGACGGGAAGGAGGACGAGCCCGGCAGGAACGGCGGCCGCCGGTGGGGCGGCCGGGGGTGCATCGCGCACGTAGTCCACGACCCGACCGGCCGCGACGGCGCGGTCTCCACACGAACAGAGGGAGCCACCCATGACGCACCACCAAACACCCGGACCTGTCTCCCGCCGCGCCGCCCTCGCCGGCCTCGGCGCCGGCGGCCTCGGCCTGGCGCTGACCGCCGCCACCCGCCCCGCGGCCGCTCAGGACACCACACCCGCCGACGCGGCCGGGAGCCCGCTCGTCGGGATGTGGCAGTGGAACAGCTTCCCCGAGAGTCCGGAACCGGCCAACTTTGCGATCTTCCACGCCGACGGCACCTACGCCGAGTGGCAGCCGGTGGCCGGGGAGGCAATCGGGATCTGGCGGATGACCGGGGAGCGCACCTTCGACCTCCTCTTCATCTTCCCCGATACCGACCCGTCGCTCGAGGGGTTCGCGCCCGGGACGGCGACCTTCACGATCACAGGCGAACTCGACGAGACCGGCAACGCCCTGACTGCGACGGGCACCATCGGCGTGCGGGACCCGGGCGGGGTGCACCTCGTCGACGTGCCCTGGACCCGCCCGGCCACCCGCGTGACGTTCGAGACGAACCCGTCGACGGGTAGCATCCCGGCGACGCCCGTGGCCGCGACCCCGAGCGCGTAACGACCGACGCGACCGACCACAACGATGGGCACCGGCCCGCTCGGAAGGGGGGACGTCGCGCGATGCGCCAGCTCGTCTATGCGCTTCGCTTCACCGGACGGGCGACCCCGGCCAGCCCCAACGGGAGCGTCCTGACGGTGGCGGCGACCGCTGAGGGGGTACTCGTGACCACGTCCCGAATCCTTGGTCTCGTTTCTCGCCGGACCGTGCGAACCGGCCTCGGCGCCGACGTGGTCCCGATTCGGAAAGGGAGCCTCGCAATGTCTAACAGTTCGTCAACCCGGCCCAACTCGACCGCGACGGAGCGGACGGTGGGTCAACACGAAGGAGCTCACCATCCCATGCGTTCGTCCAGTACGGCCCCAGTCGTCTCGCGCCGCAACGCCCTCGCCGGCCCAGTGCGGGGCACTCTCGACGGACGGATGCCCGTTCGTGAACGCACAGAGCGAAGGAGCACACCGATGCACAAAGTGGTCATCGTCGTCGCGCTCGCGTTGGGCCTGGCCGGCCTCGGCCACCTCGACGCCCGCGCTGAAGGCAACGGAGCCACGGTGATCTTTACGCCCGGCGAGGAGTCCTGCTTCCTGGAGACGTCGCCGGGCGTCTGGGACTGGTTCACCTGCGACAACATCGACGTCTACACCCCGAACGGCAAAATCCGCACCACCGCCCACGGGGACTACGCACCGCCGGCCGACGGCACCGCCGACGTCAACCAGGATTTCCCGGAGGGGTTCCCGGTCTGCGACGCGACCGTCGCCGCCAGCGGGAAGACACGTTGGACCTGCCACCTCGACTAAGGCCGCCCGTTCGTCCCGAGAGCCCACGGTCGCGGCCGCCGCGACCGTGGGCGGGCGGAGCGGTGCTGCCTGGGATTCCGGCGATGACGCCGGCGACCCCCAACGCCCGACACTCCGACGTCGTAACGATCGATATGACCAATCACGAGGACGCCGCCTACGGCGCACGTCTTCATACCGACCTACGAGGTCAACGGAGTTGTTCCATGACGACGTCCACGAAAACTGAAACGATCTCCCGCCGCGCCGCCCTCGCCGGCCTCGGCGCCAGCGGGCTCGGCGTCGCCCTCGCCGCCACGACCCGTCCCGCCGCCGCCCAGGAGGCCACGCCCTTCCCCATGGCCGGCCATCCGCTCGTCGGCGCCTGGGTCGTCGACCGGAACCCCGCCGACCCGACCGAGATCCCGACCTACAACGTCATCACCGCCGACGGCGGGGTCATTGATCCGACGGTCGGCGGGGCCGGGGTCTGGGAGGCCACCGGCCCGGACACGGCCAACTTCACCCTGACCGGCACCATCGCGGAGTTGGGCGGCTACTTCCTCGTCCGCGGGTCCCTCGTGGTCGACGCGGGGGGCGGGACCGCGACCGCCTCCTACTCCTCCACGATCCTCGCCGCCGACGGGACGACGATGGACGAGCTCACGCTGGCGCAGGGCACGGCCCACTACGTCCGGATCCGGATCGAGCCGCAGGACGCCGTGGGGCAGCCGCTGGCCGGATTCCCGGTGTGGACACCGCCGCCGCCCGCCACCCCGACGGCATAACGCTCGACACGGGAGATCGTGATGACGGGCCGGGGAACCCTCCCCGGCCCACAGGAGATACCGACCATGCGACGATGCCCTCCATGCGCACCGCCCAGCCTCAGCCGTCGGACCGTCCTCCAACGCGCGACTCTGGCCGCAACCGTCCTGGGCATCGGCGGCCACCTGCGCCACGCCGCTGCCCAGGACGCCACCCTCGAAGCCGCGATCTTGACCGAACCCAACATCTCTTACGGGGAGGTCGATGGGCAGGAGCTCTTGCTCGACATCTACCGTCCGAGTGACGGGGATGCCGCGGCCCCGGCGGTGCTTCTCTTCCACCCAGGCGGGATGACTGACGGCGACCGGACCTGGATGGATGACGCGGCGCGGGGACTGGCCACGGCCGGCTACGTCGCCTTCACGATCGGCTACCGGCTCTTCGGCGGCGGTACCCGCAACTCCTGGCCGACCCAGCTCGACGACGCCCAGCGGGCGGTGCGCTGGGTCCGCACCAACGCTGAAACCTACGGGGTGAATCCTGAGCGGCTGGCCGCCTATGGCCATTCCTCCGGTGCCCAACTCGCCGCCTTTCTCGGCACCCGGGACACTCGGGACGATACCGACCCCACCCTGGCTGGTGTCTCGAGCCGGGTGGCGTGCGTGGTCGACCTGGCGGGGACGATGGATCTGACCATCCCGCTGAGTGACCCCGGACTCCAGGCGAGTTGGGATGCGCTTCTTGGCGGGACGCCAGACCAGGCCAGCTACCGGGACTTCTCCCCGATCGCCTTCGTTGATGAGCAGACGCCACCATTCCTGATCTTGCAGGGCGGCATGGATGCGCCGTCGCAGATCGCAAATTCCCGGAGGATGGAGGAGGTGCTGCGCGAGACGGGGGTGGAGGTCGTCTATGGCGAATTCCCCAGCTACGACCACTTCGTCTGGGACTGGGCGCACGCCGGCCCGTGGGCGCTTCCATTCCTCGACCAGCACCTGCGCCCAGAGGCGTAGGCACGCGGGCAACGCGCGACGCCCGTTTCCCGTCCCTGGCCCCGCGTGGGCCGACAAAAGGAGATTCCCCATGATGTCATCCGATACCAAGACCCCCGTCTCCCGCCGGACCGCCCTCGCCGGCCTGGGGGTCGGCGGGCTCGGCCTCGCCCTCGCCGCCGTGCGCCCGGCCGCCGCCCAGGTGGCCACACCCGCGCCCTGCGCTGCCACCGAGGCGAACATACAGCTGGTCGAGCGCCTCTTCGCCGCCGTCGGTGCCGGCGACCCGAGCGCGATCGACGAGCTCGTGTCCCCCGACTACGTGCAGCACCAGCCCGGCGTGCCGCCGGGGCGCGAGGGGCTCAAGCAACTCGTCGCGTCCATAGGCGCGGCGGGCGGTCCGCCCCTCCAGGTCCTGCACACGATCGCCGAGGGCGACCTGGTCGTGATCCACGCAGTCGTCCCCGGCGCCGACCCGACCGGCGCCCCGGCCGTCGAGCTCATGGACCTGTTCCGGGTCGCTGACGGCCGGGTGGCCGAGCACTGGGGGACGGCGAACGTGGCGGCGGCCTCGACGGCGACGCCGGAGGGGTAACCGCCGCCCGGAGCGATCGGCGATCGATCTGGTATGGAGTCGCGAACTTAGGAGAGTAGCGGATAACGCCGAGGATGGTCAGGCCCCTGACGAGAACGATTTGCCCAGCCTCGTCGCCGACGCGGTCCAGATTTCGAAATGGAGCCTCGCAATGACTAACAGTTCGTCAAACCGGCCCAAATCGACCGCAACGGAGCGGAAGGTAGGTCAACACGAAGGAGATAACCATCTCATGCGTTCGTCCAGTACGGCCCCAGTCGTCACTCGTCGCGCCGCGCTCGCTGGTCTCGGCGCCGGCGGGATCGGACTCGCTCTTGCGGGGACTGTCCGACCCGCCACCGCCCAGGACGCGGCGACCGAGATGGCAAACCACCCGCTCGTCGGGACGTGGCTCGCGGGGCGGGCCCCAAACGACATCTCCGTCGCCCACTGGGGCCCGGACGGGAACATGAGCACCAACCTGCCCACCGTCGGCGTGGGCGCTGATGGCGCTATCACCCACAATGATCCGGCCATGGGGAGCTGGGTGCCGGACGGCGCGCGGGGCATCCACTTCATCTTCACGGACCGGACCTACGACGCCACCGGCGCGCTGACCGGCACCTTCACCGTCGAGGGGCACCCGGTCGCCAGCGAGGACGGCATGTCCTTCTGGGACGACGGCGTGGAGGCGACCGTGACCATCCGCGACCCCAACGGGGTCGTCACCCAAACCTTCGGCGGGGACGGCTCTGTTCCCCCCATCGGCGGGGTGCGACTGGTGCCCGGCATCTCGGGCTACGACGAGATGCTGGCCATGCTCGCGACCCGGCAGGCCGCCACGCCGGAGGCCGGGACTCCGACGACGTAACGACCGCCACGACCGATTGCGCAGACGGGCCGGGGAACCCTCCCCGGCCCGTCCCGCTGCCCGGACCGGGCGGGATCGGCGACAGGGCCACACCGGGCCAGACCGAACGCGGCCGCCACACAGCGCCCGGCCAACGCCGCCACATCCCTCCCGACATGTCAGCACGCATCGCCCCTACGACATGATGCGGTTGCCCACCCGGCCTTCGTGAAGCGCCGCTGGGAGGGTTCGCGCCTCCTGAACGGGAGCATTATCCCGTAACGACGCAGACCAGATCGTTGGCGAGCCAGAAGGGCGGCAGGTAGGCGGGAGCGACGGAAAGGGGTAGGACCTCTGGTCGGATGGTGATACCCAGGGCGTCGCGCATGAAGGCACGGCGGGCTTCGATCCTGGACCAGAGGTCGGGGAAGTCGCGGGCGATGCTGGCGCGCAGTGTCTCGTCGGCAAGGGCGGCGGTGTCCTCGCAGTTGAGTGCCCGTCCGTAGCCCAGATCGTTCGGGATGATGTCGCACTGGAGGACCATGCCGGAGGAGAGCGGTTCTGTGCTGCCGGGTCGGATTGGGGAGTGGACCCACTCCTCGTAGGAGATCAGGTGGCCGGGGTTGAGGAGGGGGCGGAACGCGCCGCCATGGTCGGCCAGGGCGTTGTTCACCGCCCCGTTGATCTCGCCGCCCGGTACCCCGATGCCGACCGTCGACCACCAGGTGGCAATCGCGGCGAAGTAGGGCTCGTACAACCTCGGCCAGGAATGACTCGTCGGGCTCGGCGGCGAGCAGGCCGGCCCGGCAGGTCAGCCCGCCCCAATAGCCGATTCCGCAGGAGATCGCGTCGCCCTCGGCGACCAGGCGGGCAGATGGCGAGCGGAGGCCGTTGAGAGGACCGCGCGCATCGCTGGAGGCGAGGATGGGGTGGCACGATTGCGGCTCGCCCGCGTACCCCATCGCGCTCAACGCCTGGAGCTCAGACATGCCGGGCCTGGTGGCGCGAACGACCCGGAGCACCGCCGCTGACGACCGCGCCGCCCCCCACTCGAACCTGGCTATCTGCGCGGCGGAGTTGTGGGCACGTAAGCCATCGGTGGGATGCATCAGCAGCGCGGTGGCGTCGACTGCTTCCTGGCCGGTCACTGCCGCGAAGGCGCGTAGCAGAAACGCGGGTACAAACGATGGGATCCGGCCATCATCGGGGTCGCCAGCGTCGCCGGGCTCGAGGTACTTCCAACCGACAACCGCGACAGCGTCACCGGCGCCGATGCCAGCGTCTCGGAGCAGATCGGGGAGCGGCGGCGAGGTGTCGCGCGGCTGTCCCATCAGGCTGAATGGCTGGTAGAGGACGACATTCAGGGGAAGGCCCGCGACCTGGGCGTGGATCAGCCCCTCGTTGCCAACCATGAGAACACGAAGGTCATTGGGACCAAGGAGCAGGAGGGCCTCTTCGAACCTCGGATCGAACCCTGTGAGGAAGGTCAGGTTGGCGAGGTGCTCACGGTCGGCATAGACCGCCACCCACCGAGCGCCAGAACGCTCGTACAGGGCGGCGCAGCGGGCCTCGTACTCGGCCTGGGGAATTGCCGGGAGTTCCTCGGGTACGCCGAAGTCGGGTAAGGAAACGTGGCGCAGGTCAATCTTCACGTGGTCTCCAGTTTCTTAGTCGCTCCGGCCGCGATCGGCCGGCATGGTACCAATGAATTCGTCGACCGAACGTGCGATTTCATCGCCGTGTTCACTGCTTGTGCGCCAGGACTCATCAGCACAATCTGTCTACGCACCGGGGTGTGCGTCGAGACCACGAAAGGTCCCGCCTGGTCATTCGAACATGTCCCCGTGCTAGGATCGCTCCATGACCGACCGATGGATGGATCGACACGGCCGGAGCAGTGCCCTTGTCCCGTACGCAGCAGCCTGATCGACCGCCGATGCGGGGCTATTCCCGCCGCTGGATGCTGCGGGCGTCGGCGATGCTGGCCGGGAGCGCGGCGATGACGAGTGCTCCGGCGCGCGCGACGGCCCAGTCTGGCCCGCTGCGGCCATTCCCCTACCAGACAACCTACGCCGAGGGTAGCCTGCGCCCGGACCATCGCTCCCAGACCGAGCAGGACGACGTCGTCCGCGCGGCCTATGACCGCTGGAAGGAGCGCTATCTCGTCGACGCCGGTTTCGATGTCGTCGGCAATCCGCTCTACCGGGTCGCCTTCGGCCGGCCCGAGACCGAAAACTTCTGGGTAACGGTCTCGGAGGGTCAGGGCTACGGGATGGTGATCGTCGCCTACCTGGCGGGGCACGATCCCGACGCCCAGTCTCTGTTCGACGGCCTGTGGCGGTTTGCCCGGGCCAACCCGAGCGGGATCGAGCCCCGTCTGATGAATTGGCGAGTGCCGCCGGGCGAGGGCAGCGGCCTGGACAGCGCCTTCGACGGCGATAGCGATATCGCCTACGGCTTGCTCCTGGCCGATGCCCAATGGGGCAGCACGGGGACGATCGATTACGGCGCGGCCGCCCGCGAGGTGATCGCCGGGATGTTGGCGGCGACGATCGGGACGCGCAGCCGCCTGCCGATGCTGGGCGACTGGGTCGAGCAGGACGGCGTCAAGTACAACCAGAACACCCCGCGCACCTCCGACTTCATGCTGAGTCACTTTCGCGCTTTCGGGCTGGCGACCAACGATCCCGTGTGGGATGAGGTCGTGGCGGCCTGCCACCGGGTGACGTCCAGCCTCCAGAAGGATTACAGCCCGGAGACCGGGCTGCTGCCCGACTTCGTCCAGCCGAAGTCCGCTATCAACCGCAACCCCCGCCCGGCCGATCCCGACTTTCTGGAAGGCCCTCACGACGACGCCTTTGGCTACAACGCGGGCCGGACCCCATGGCGCCTGGGGGTCGACGCCCTCCTGGGCGACAACGCGCTGTCGCGCGCCCAGGCGAGCGCGATGGCCACCTGGACGCAGGAGGCGACCGGGGGCGATCCCCACGCGCTCAGTCCCGGCTACTGGCTGGATGGCGAACCGCTCGATCCCGGCGGCGAATTCACGACCTTCTTTGCCGCCCCCCTCGGCGTGGCCGCCATGACGATAGCGTCCGGGCAGAGCTGGCTCAATGCCATCTTCGACGCCGTCGCCGATCGGCCCGAGGACTACTACGAGGACAGCGTCACCCTGCTCTGCCTGCTCGTCATGACGGGCAACTGGTGGGACCCGGCCGCGCGGTAGTCAACATCCAGTTGCCCCGGATGCAGCCCGCCGAACGGCCCTGCAATGCGAGCGGAGGCCGGCCACGGGCAGTAGGAAGAATGTCTCATAAGAGGATAGGAATTCTGGGCCGTCCTGGGCAGCAGAGCATCAGATCCTCGACGTGTCGGCCACTGCTAGACTCAATCCCAGTTACCCGAAATTTGCCGTCGTTTTCAAGATGGAGCGTGGACCGCGCCCAGCCACGTCCTGGCCGGGCGGAGGTGTGTCGTGCCGTCGTTGTGCCTGGAGGTTCCCCATGCGCCCGATCCGATCGAATCTGATTTCCAGCGCTATCGGTGCCCGCACCTCGCGGCGAACGGCGCTCAAACGACTCGGTGGTGGCGCGGCCGCCTTCGTCGCGTTGGGCGGAGCCAGCCATCCTGGAGGCGTTGCGGCCCTGGGCGCTGCCCAGGATGGCGCGCCGAGCGCGCACGCCTACCGGCTGGCGGCCAGCGAGCCGGTGCGGTACGACGCCGGCCTCGCCCGGATCGTGACCCAGGCCGAGTTCCCGGTGCTGAAGGCGATGTCGCTGCGCCTCGAGGAACTCGATCCCGGAGGGCTGCAGTCGCCGCACTGGCACCTGAACGCCGGTGAAGTCCATTACGTGGTGGCGGGGGAAGGGATGGCGACGGTGGTCTCGCCGGGGGGAGAGCACGCTGAGTTCGCCTTGCGTCCTGGCAGTGTCTCCTTCTTCCCGTTGGGCCACCACCACGCTATCCACAACACCGGCGCGGAGACGATGAAGATCATCGCCGCCCACAGCCACGAGGCCCCAACCGAGCTCACCGCCGGGGAGGTCTTTCCGATTGCTCCCAGGCCGATCATGGCCCAGATCCTCGGCGTCGCCGAGGCGGACTTCCCCGAGGTCCCAGAAGCCAGCCCTCGGAAGATGGTGCTGCTGGAGACGGCCACCCCCCCTGAGGAGCCGGCCGCCGATCCTTCCGCCACAGTCCCCGAACCCTACACGCTCAACCTGGATGGCCTCGATCCGGCGGTCTACGAGGGCGGCACCGTCACCAACGTGCGCGGCAAAGAGCTGGCTCGCCTGGACGGGATCTCCTTCTTGCCCCTATTCATCGAAGTGGGCGAGTGTGCGTGATCTCCACTGGCACCCGAATGCCAACGAGTTCGTCTACGTCAAGAGCGGTGAGGCCGAGATCGGGTTGGCCGGCCCCGAAGGCCTGCGCGAGACCTTCACGATCGGCGCCGGCGACCTCGCCTTCTTCCCCCAGAACTGGATTCACTACATCGCAAACGCCGGCACCGAGCCGCTGGACACGATCGTGTACCTGAGCCACGCCGCCCCGTCCCGCATCGACCTCGCCGACGCCGTCGGGTTCATGCCCCGAGCCGTGACCGCCGTCAGTCTCGGCATGGCTCCTGATGCCCTCGATGGGCTGCCCGAGCGGACCGGAGTCGTCGTCGCGGGACCATCGCCAGGCGCGGCGACGCCGGAGGTGTAGGCCGACCTTTCCCGCACCTTGTGCCAAGAGCCCCGGCGTGCACCAGGCGCGCCGGGGCTCTCTCCGTGATCGGGTGGATCCACTCACGAGTGATGGCACTCCACTATCACATTCAAAAACGTTCGTGGTCGAGTGTGTCGATTTCCGTCATGGCCGTTCGACTACTAGTTGAAGCCGCCGGTTGGGGCGGCGAAGGAACTCAGGAGGGAAGCAGTCATGTCGTCCATCGCCTTCTCCGCCCACGCTCCGTCGCTCGCCGGCTCCGCTCGCTCGTCGAAATGGGGGTTCGCCAAGGTCGGACTGGCGACCATTCTCGCCGCCGTTCTGGCCAATGTTCTCGTGTACTTCGTTGGCGACGCGGTCGTCGGCTACGATCCGGACTTCATCGTCCTCTCGAATGTCTCCGGGGCGATCATCTTCACCCTCGCCGCGGCGGTCGTCGCCGTGCCGCTCTACGGCGCGCTGCTGCGCTTCACCGCCAACCCCGTCCGGATCTTCAAGGTGATCTCGGCCATCGTCTTCGTCGTCACCACGGTCCCCGACTTCACCTACATCCCCGGTGTCGAGGGCGCCTCGAACGGGCAGACCGCCGTCCTGGTCCTCATGCATGTCGTCGCCGCGACGGTCATCGTCGGGATGCTGACCAGGCTCGCCGCCCCGCGAGATCGCTAATCCTGAAACCGCAATCGCAGTGGGGGAGTAATCTCCTCGGTGTTGCTCCCCCCAAGATGACAAGAGCCCCGGCCGCAGCAACTGCGCCGGGGCTCTTTGCTGGCGCCGACGTTGGCACTGGCCGTGCGAACACGTGTGGGCGCCGACCGTCCGGAGCGATCCGCGCGTCTACCGGCGCTGAAAGGCATCCGCCATTTCCACGCCCGAGCCGCCCATCGAGACGATCCGTACCGTCGACGAGCCGACTGGGCCGGAAGTCCGGCATGTCCACACCACCCGGGTGGAGGTGCCCATCGGGACCATCGTCCGGATCGCGATCGCGCTCCTGGTCCTGTGGGTGCTCGCCCAGATCTGGTACCTCTTCGTCCTGATCGCGGTGGCCTTCCTGCTCGCGGCCGCCCTCGCTCCGCCGGTCGAACGGTTGCAACGCCGCGGGTGGTCGATGCCCCGGGCGGTGGCTGCCGTTGTCCTTGGCGTGACGCTCGCCGTTGCCGGTCTCCTCGCGTTGGTCATCCCCGAGTCGATCTCCGAGGGCAAGCAGGTCTCAGCCGATCTGCCTGCCTATGTCGATCAGGCCCAGGGATGGCTCAGTCACTTCCCCGCCGTGCAAGAGCGGATACAGGACGCCGCCGATCGGGGATCGGCGTCCGGTTTTCCGGTCGATCGTCTCGTGTCGGCCGGTACGACGCTGCTCGGTGTCATCGCCAACACCGTCTTCGTCCTGGTGCTGGCGGTCTATCTGCTTCTCGATGGCGAGCGGGTATACGGCTGGGTGGCCCATTATCTTCCTCCCGTGGTGCAAGTGAAGGTCCGCGCCACGATCCCCGAGCTGGTCAAGATCGTCAGTGGCTACGTGATCGGGCAGGCCATCACCTCCGTGATGTTCGGGATCTTCGTCTTCGGCGTGCTGACCGTGCTGGGAGTGCCGGGCGCGATCGTATTGGCGGTGCTGGCGGCGCTGCTGGACGCCGTCCCGATCTTCGGCGTTCCGGTGGCCACGGTTCCGGCCCTTCTCCTGGCCCTCACCGTCTCCGTCCCGGTTGCAATCGCGGTGTTGGTGCTCTACGTCATCTACCAGCAGATCGAGAACTACCTGATCGTGCCGCGCATCTATGGCAATCGCTTGCGGGTAGCCCCGATCGCCGTCCTGCTCGGGGTGGTGGTCGGTGGTCAATTGCTCGGGATCATCGGCATTCTCCTGTCCCTGCCCGTCGTCGCCGCGATTCCCGTCTTGGAGCGCATCTGGCGGCAGGATGTCGTCCATGTCGACGGAGCGCCAGCGGACCCGCAATCTTGAGTCGAAGGGAGTCTCCGCATCCATGACGACGCACTTCTATCCGGACGATGCCCCGGTCCCCGATGGCCTGCGCGCCGAAGGGTTCGTGCTGAAGCCGCTGACCGCCGCCCACAATGCCCTCGATTACGAGGCGGTGATGGCGACCCAGGAGATGCTACGCCAGCGCGGCGGCGAGTGGCCCCGGCCCGACTTCACGCCCGAGGAAAACCTCGCCGACCTGGAGGGCCACGAGGCCGACTTTCGCAGCCGCAGCGGATTCACCTACACGGTCCAGACACCGGATGGAACCCGCTGCCTGGGCTGTGTTTACGCCTACCCGCTTGCCGACGCCCTGCGCCGGCAGGGAGCCGACGAGGAGACCGTAGCGCGGGTCGGAGACCACGAAGCGGTGGTCTGGTTCTGGGTCCGCCCGGAGGGCATCGCCGCCGATCTGGACCGGCAGTTGGCGGCGGCGTTGGTCCCGTGGTTCCGCAACGACTTTGCCTTCGCCCGCGTGGTCTTCGTGACCTGGGCGGTGGACGAGCGCCAGGTAGCCGCGCTGCGCGACGCCGGTTTGCGGCTTGTCTGGTCGAACCCCGTGCGGGATACCCACGTCCTCCATTTCGCCTGACGCATTGACGCGCTTGCCCTACCGGCAATCGGGCTATCCACCGCCCGGCCCTTCTGTTACGATCCTGACCACGAAACCAGAAAATCTAGACGCGAGATGCGTGCGTTCCTGTGGCGAATCGCATTAGCCGGGGACCTGGGCATGGACAAGCGCGTGCAATGGGGACTGGGCGGTGCCGTCGTGCTCCTCCTGGGGGCCTTCCTGGGCTATCTGCTCAATGATGTCGCCGACGACTACGACTTCATCCAGAAGGTGCCCACGGCGACCGCTGCTCCGTCCCTGGGCGCCAATCCTGGCGGCCCCGCGACGCCGGTCGCGGGATCGCCCATCCTGGTGGTCGCCGCCACTCCCGGCGCTAACGTCGCTGTCGCGATTGCGAACATCGGGCAAGGAGCGCCATCCGCGACCGGGACCGATGCCTCGAGTGCCGCTGCGACCGCGGAGTCGAGCGCGCCGAAGACAGACGGCGACCGCTGGCTCCGCTTCGTGCTCTGGATCTTGCTCTTTGGCGGCGCCGCCGGGCTGATGATTTTGATCTTCCGGTTCCTCAGCGAGCGCGCCGAGGATACCAATGCCCTGACCGAACGGATCATCGCTCAGGGATTTGTTCCGGAGATTGTCGCCGTCACCACCTTCGTGGACCGGAGAGACCCTGACGCCGGTACCTCCTTCGAGCCGGACACCCGAACACCGCCTCGGGTCGCGATCAAGGGACCCCGCCAGGTGATCATCGGGGTGATGACCCCGTTCGAGATCGTCGACGAAGCGACGGGCCGGCGGGCTGAAGGGCTGACGTTCACCTGGGCGATCGACCGCGTGCCGCCGACCGATCCCCCCGACCGGATCGAGCCGATCGCCGCCAACGGCGGCAATGCCGCTAACCTCACCGGACTGACCAAGGGCGAGATCGCGCTCTCGGTCACGGTCGAAGGGTTCCCGAACATCATCCTGCCGGCCCAGATCACGATCGTCGATCCGCCCAAGCCAACTCCCGCGCCACGCCCGCAGGTGCTGGCCTACGGACAGGGATGGATGTCGCTGGTGCTGGCCATCGTCCTGATCCTGGCGCTGCTCGTCCTCTCCCTGGAGGGGGTGCTGGAGGGGGCAGTGGTGGCCCCCATCCTGGGCACGATCGCTGGCTACATCTTCGGCACCGGGGTGCAGGCGACCAGGCAGGGAGACGGCAAGACGGGCGGCACGTAGGGGCGGTTGCTAACCCGCGGCGTCCTGCTCGTTGTAGGAACGATCGTGACCACAAGGGTGGCGGGGCACGCACCGACGATCTGAGCTACGTCGGTGCGTGCCCCGCCTATCGTGTTTTACAGAAGCGCGCACTCACCGGTCTTGGCGCCGCCGACGGTATTGGCGAGGCCGGAATTGGTCACCACAGGCGAGTTGCTCGTGCAGTCCAGGTTGCCACTGATGTTGTTGTTCTTCACGATGTTGAATGGCGCGGTATTCCCGGCGACCGTCACGTTGCCCCGCACGATTGCCGAAGAGACCTCCGTCGACACAGACACGTGATTGGAGACGAACGATATGTTGCCGCGGACCTCCGCCTCCAAGACGTGGACAGTCGCGGTGCCGCCCGTCACGCTGACGGACCCGCGCACGACTCCTCCCTGGATGAGTACGGTGTGGGGGTTGGTCGCGGTGACCGACCCGCGGATCTCGCTGAAGGTCGAGAAAAGGATTCCCCCGGCCTCGACCGTGACGCTACCGCGCACATCGGCGAGTTGCAGGGAGCACGTCGTGCCAGCCGGCACCACCAGGCCGGTCTTGATCGTACCCGTGAGGGTTTGATTGGCGCACTCGCCAGCCGCCGCCGCCGGCGACGGTGTTCCGAGCGCGATCCCCACCGCCAGCAGCGGCACGACGAAAAGAAGGCGGGCGAGTACGCTGCGAGACATCATGATCTTGATCCTCCATTCATTCGGTCGAGTGCGTCGATTGGTGTGTTCATACATTCTGCCGTAGGTCCATGCGGATGTCTGTCCGTCCAAGGACGGAATTGGGGTGCGCTTAATACCTACTTTTGGTGGTTGGGTGACCAATGCCGCTCCAATGGTCCGCCCGATCGGATTTAGTTCCGTCCCTGGACGGATATGCCGGGACCGCGATACTGACTTTTGCGGGCGGCGATGTAGGTAATCGGGTCAGGACGGGTCTGTGGGCACAGATGGAGGATCGATAAGCCCCGCGGAGATGGCCGCGGCAATCGCGGCGGCGCGGTTGCGTACTCCCAGCTTGGCGTACAACCGGGCGACGTGGGTGTTGACCGTGCGCTCGCCGATGAAGAGGGCGTCGGCGATCGCGCGGTCGCTGAGGCCGGCGGCAAGTAGGCGCAGCACGTCGAGCTCGCGGGTGGTCAGCGAACTGACGCTTTCAGCCTCCACAGGGGAGTGGACACTGGCGAGTGCTTCCGCAATCTGCTCCCGGTTCAGCGCGCGTCCTGCCGCCCATTCGCTTGGTGAAGGTGGTCGCGTCGAGGGCCTTCTGGCATTTCGCGAGCCAGCGCTCACGGGCGATGCGGTCCGTGGGCAGCAGCACAGGAATGCCGGCGCGCTCGAGATTCGCCTCGGAGGCAGCGAAGAGCCTCGTCGCGGTCACGGCCAGACCGAGCATGGCCGCGATGCAGCCCGCGCCGCTGAGGCAGGCGGCCACCACGCGGTCATCCCCTGCTTCGTGGGCGGCATCCAGGCACGTGCTATACCGCTCCATGGCCGGGGCGACGTGTCCGCGGTCACGCTCGATGTCCGCCAGATGTTGGAGCGTGACGACCACACCCCAGGCGTCATTGACCGTGCGGTAGATCGCGAGTGCAGCCTCCTGGTGCTCGGCGGCACGGTCGAGATCGCCCCGAATGTGGGCTGCCTCGCCGAGGTTGGTCAGGACGTCGGCGCGTGCCGTCGTCGCCTGGACCGGATCGGCGATCTTGTCGACAAGGGTAAGCGCCTCGTTCGCATAGGTCTCGGCCGCGGCGTTGTCTCCGCTGACGAGTGCATCGGCGATCGCGACCATCAAGGCGATGTGGAGTTCGGCGGGTGGGGCGATGGGGCGGAGGAGGGTGAGGGCCTCCTCGGCTCGCCGCTTGTTGACCTCATCCGGGCCGAGCCGGGTCGCGAGGAAGGCGAGGGCGGCGAGACCCTGGCCGCGGAGATGATCCGGCGCGTCGGTCGCCAACGCCAGCGCCCGTTCCAACCACTGCGTGGCGGTGGCGATGTGGCCGCGCAGGAAGGTGAAGAGGTAGAGGCTCGTGGCCAGGCGCAGGAGATCGATCGTCTGATTTGTGGTTGCGAACCAGGCCAGCGCTGCCTGGATGTTCGCCCATTCGGTTTCCAGTCGCGTCAGTTGGGGTTCGCGGACGGGCAGGTTGTGGGCGACTTCGTTGGCGAGGGCGTAGGAGAGGAACCAGCGCGCGTGCCGCTCGCGGACCGTCGCCTCTTCGCCCTGTTCGGCCAGTTGCAGCGCCGCGTACTCGCGCACCGTCTCCAATACCGTGTACCGGGCATCGGTTTGGAGGGGAGACTCGAGCCGGACCAGGCTGTTGTCGACGAGGGCGCCCAGCGAGGTGAGGACGTCCTGCCCATCCTCGGCAATCGCGCTGATGGCCTCCAAGGTGAACCCGCCCGCGAAGACGGCGAGGCGGCGGAAGAGCGCCTGCTGCTCGGCTGCCAGCAGATCGTACGACCACGCGATGGCGTTGAGCATGGTGCGGTGGCGATCGGGCACGTCCCGGGCACTGGTCGTCAGGAGCGCGAGGCGATGGTCGAGCCGGTTGAGGAGCGCGAAGACGGACAGATGGTTGGCGCGGGCGGCGGCAAGCTCGATCGCGAGCGGCAGGCCGTCGAGGCGCTGGCAGATTTCGGCGACGACCGGGGCGGATTCGGGCGTCAATGCGAATGAAGGCGAGACAGTGGTCGCCCGTTGGACGAAGAGCCGGACCGCGGGCCCAAATTCGGTGACCGCTGCCGGTTTGTCCAGATCCGGTGATGCGGTCAGCGGGGGAACGTCGAGCGCACGTTCGCCCGCGACTCGCAGCACGGCTCGGCTCGTGACCAGGAGCGAGAGCGCGGGGCAGGCGAGGAGGAGGTCGCTCAGGAGTGGAGCGGCGTCGAGCGCCTGTTCGAAGTTGTCGACGACCAGGAGGAGGTGTGCGTCGCGCAGAGCCGTCTTGAGCGCCTCGATGGTGGGGCTGGCGCCGGCCTCAGCCATACCGACCGCCCGGGCGAGGCCGGCCGCGACGGCCTCTGGCGTGGTGGCCGTGACCACAGGAGCCCAGGCGATCTGCCCCTCGAAGGCGCCGGAGCATATGGCGGCGATTTGCAGGGAGAGCCGGGTCTTGCCGATCCCGCCCGGGCCGACCAGGGTGACGAGCCGGGCCTCGCGCCGAATCAGGAGGTCACACGCGGCAGCGACGTCAGCGTCCCGCCCGATCAGGGGGGTGAGCGGCGTCGGCGGAAAACTGAGGCGAAGTCGCCGGTGAAGTGAGATCGGCGGGGGCGGCGCATCCCACTCGCTGTCCAGGCCCGGAGCGGTCGACATGGGGCGGTTCCGAACGAGTGCGAGCAGATGGTATGCCCTCAGTATACGGTGTGCCTGGCCGCTCGATGCCAAAATAGGACGAATGGATCGGGATCGGGGATCCCAAAGCTAGAGCCGGGAGTGAGCTTAGGAACGGGCTGGCGCCGTTGGCGGGGCATCGATGAGCCCCGCGGCGGCGGCGGCGGCGACGGCGCCGGCGCGGTTGTGGACGCCGAGCTTGGCGTAGAGCCGGGCGACGTGGGTGTTGACCGTGCGCTCACCGATGAAGAGGGCGTCGGCGATGTCGCGGTCGCTGAGGCCACGAGCGAGCATGCGCAGCACTTCGAGCTCGCGAGGGGAGAGCGGGAGCAATGGGGACGCCGTCGCGGGCGATAGGGTGACGGCCAGCGCCTCGGCGACGGCCTGCTCCGGCTCTACGGCGCGGCCCGTTGCCCAGGCCGCGGCGAAGGCCGCCTCGCCGAGCGACCGCCGCGCCACCGCCGCGTCGCGCTCGTACTCGGCCCGGAACGGCGGGTCGATCGGCAGGCCGAAATGCTCCCGCTGCGCGTCGGCCGCGCCGTAGAGCCGGGCGGCCGTCTCTGCCTGCCCGATGCGCCCGGCGATGTCGGCGATGTCTTCCAGGTAGGTGAAGACCACCGGCCACCCCCGGTTCCAGTCCAGGGCCAGGACCTCCTGGGTGTTCGCCAGAGCCCGGGGCAGGTCACGCTGCTTGTAGGTGATGTAGGCGACCCCGTGCAGGGCGCGGGCGATGCCGCGCGGGTGGCCGATGGCGCGAAAGAGCGCCAGCGCTTCCTCATAGCAGGCGAGGGAGCGGGCCAATGCGCCGGGGTCGCCACCTTCGTCGACGGCGTCGTGGCTGTCCAAAAATGCAAGGTGGCACAGGATCCAACCGACACGGCCCAAAGCCTGCAAGCGCCGGAACCCCTCCAGCGCTTCGCTGAGAAGTTCCCGGGCGCCGGCGGCATCGCCCGCGTGGAGCTTGACAACCCCGAGCGCGTACGCGGCGTTGGCAATACCGAACGCATCCCCGATCTGGCGCGCCAGGGCGAGCGCTTCCTCGCCCAGGACCCGCGCATCGAACTCGCTGCTTCGGACCTGCGCCGCCCAGACAGGGATGGCCAGCGCACTGACCTTCGCGCTGGGCGACACGCCTGGCAAGGCAAGCGCGCGTTGTGTCCAGGACCACTGCTCGCGGGCTGTGTCGCCCGTTATCCGGTGCGGATCAAACATCGCGCCGATCAGGCGGAGCGCCATGTCTGCCTCACCATGCTCTACGGCCCAATCTCTGGCTGCCCGCAGATTCCCGATCTCGGGGTCGAGCGCGGCCCGCTCGTAGCCGGGCGCATCCCCCCAGTAGGTCGGCTCCACCCGGAGCGCCAGATCCAGGAAGTACTCCGCGTGCCGGCGCCTCGGCGCCTCGTCGCCGCTGGCGGCCAGTTGCTCGGCCGCAAACTCGTGCACCGTCTCCAGCATCGTCAGGCGCGGCCCGCCGGCATCAGCGGCATCGGGATCGATGTGAAGCAAGCTTTGGGCGGCCAGCGATTCAATGACCACGATGGTGTCCTGGTCGGCGTCGGCGGATGGCAGCTGGGTGACCGGCGCAGGCTGGGCCGTTCGATCCCCGTCGCCAGACACCCGGCAGACTGCCTCCGCGGCCTCCAGGGTGCAGCCCCCGACGAAGGCCCCGAGGCTCTGGAAGACCGCCTGCTCCGCGGGGCTGAGGAGGTCGTAGCTCCAGGCGATCGCATCGCGCATCGTCCGGTGGCGCGCCGGCGCGTCGCGCTGCCCGACGCTGAGCTGGGGCAGCGCCCGGTCCAGCCGGGCCAGCAGCGCGGCCGGCGGGAAGAGCGTGCTGCGCGCCGCCGCTAACTCGATCGCCAGGGGCAACCCGTCAAGCCGCCGGCAGATCTCGGCGACGGCTGGCGTGTTGTCGGGTGTCAACCGGAACCCGGGTGCAATGCTGCTCGCCTGCTGGGCAAAGAGCTGGACCGCGGGTGCCAGCTGGGGCAGAGTCTGGGACCCGGCGGGCTCCCCCACGGTGGCCAGGGGCGGGACCTCGACCAAGGTGTTCGCCCGTGACCCGCAGCCGCGAGCGGCTGGTAACCAGGACCGAGAGCTCGGGACAGGCGAGGAGCAGGTTGCTCAGGAGTGGGGCGGCGGCGAGGGCCTGTTCGAAGTTGTCGACGAGCAGGAGGAGGCGGGCATCACGCAGCGCGGTCGTGAGCGTATCGCTCAGCGGGCCGGCTCCGACCTCGACCACGCCGATGGCCCGGGCGAGCACGGCCGCCACCGCCTCGGGGGTGGTGGCCGTGGCAACCGGCGCCCAGGCGACCTGATGGTCGAAGGCGGCGGCGCAGGCGGCCGCGACTCCCAGGGCGAGGCGGGTCTTGCCGATCCCACCGGGGCCGACCAGGGTGACGAGACGGGCCTCGTTCCCATTGAGCAGGGCGGCGACCGCGGCGACGTCAGCGTCCCGCCCGACCAGAGTCGTGAGTGGTGCCGGTGGGGAAACCAGGCGGAGCCGACGGCGGTGGAGTGGGATTGGTGCGATCGGTTGGGGCGGCTCGATCCACTCGCTGCCCAGACTCGAAGCGGTCGACATGAAGACGTTCCGAACGACGGCCGGACAGTTCAATCTCCACCAGTATACGGCCAGGCCAAGAGCTCCGACGTCTGGCGAGGCACATGGTCGTGTGGCGATGGGACCATGGTGCTTAAGTGACTGCGCGGCACAGATTCTGCATCTGGGTTTGCATCGCCCCGCGTTCTGCCGGTAACGGCAGCGTTCGGAGGTCCGATGTCCAGTCACCTTACGCTCATCCGTTGTCCATCCGCATTCGAGTCGTTCCCTGGGCGCCGGGTTGCACCCTCGGGTCCTCATCCCGGGTTCGGATGCTCCCGGCTCACCACACCTGACGCGATGGGACGCCGGTTTGTCCTCACGCTGATCCACTCCGCCACTTCCCCTGACCGACCGAAACCCCGGTGGTGGCTCGATCACCCGGCATAGCGATCCTGGTTGTATCGCGGAGATATCGATGGCCAAGTCGAAAACAGTGCAGGCCGAGCAGGTCCTCGGCGTTATTGATGCCCAGGCGCGGGAATGGGAAGACCTGGTTGCCGAGATCGGACCCGAGCGGGCCGAAGAGAAGGGCCCCCATGGCGACTGGACCTTCAAGGATCTGGCCGCGCACATCACGGACTGGGAGAACCGAGAGATGGATCTGCTCGAGGACCCCGAGGCAGAGCCTCCTTGGGGACCCGGGCTCGACACCGACGAGATCAACGCCTTTATCTACCAGCGAAATGCCGAGCGGCCGCTGGGCGACGTGCTCCGTGATGCCTGGCTGGTCTACGACCGGTTGCGTGGGATCGTGACCGGCCTGTCTGAGCAGGGACTCAACGATCCCAAGCGATTCCCCGAACTTGACGGCAAATCACTTGGCGACGCGCTGGTGAGCGGCTCCTACTTCACTCACATCCGCGACGAACACGGCAAGGACCTCAAGGCCTGGAAGAGACTCCCGGAGCCAGAAAACTAGGCGATTCCCTCTCTGGGGAAGCCCAGGGGAGCCCATATGTACCGCCACGCCTTCCCCATCCTGACCACAGAATCCCATTGTGCCGGAGCGCACTGGCAGGCACGATGGATGGAGCGGCAATTGCGGCGTTCGTCCTTCCGGGAGGCTCCTCAATGATGTGGCACGACATCCAGCGCTAAAGCGCTCATCCATCACCTGGGCACGACTTCCCGCAACCTGCCTGGCCAGTTAGTGACCGAGGTAGAGGCAGAACGGGTGGCCGTCCGGGTCGAAGTGAACCCGGACATCCTCTTGCGGTTGGTATTCGGCCATGGTTGCCCCACACGCTTTGGCGTGCGCGCAGCCGGCCTCCAGATTGTCCACCTGGATCTCGAGGTGCATCATCATGATCTGCTCGCCGGGCTTAGATGGCCAAACCGGCGGCGTGTAGACATCCTCGATATGGAACCCGAGGCCAATCCCCCCGTCCGGGTTGCGCAGGGTGGCCCAATCAGGTTCGTCAGTTCCTAGTTCCCATCCCAGCAACCGGGAATAGAAACGCGCCAGCGCTTGCGGGTCCGGCGAGCTGAGTGTGGCCGTCGTGAGCTTCGCGCCGTGTTCTGTCGCCATTCGATCGCCTCCTTCACTCGACGATGACGCCTTCATCATACGCGGAGGAATTCGCCCGTTCTTGAGCAGGGCGTGGGTCGGATACACTCCACCCGCCTACGAGGTTGCAAGGGAGATGCCGTTCCATGGCCGAGGAGCCAGAGTGGCACACCGATCTGGCCGCTATCGTGTTGCACCCTGGCGAGCAGGCCGTCTGGATCCCGGGTGGGCATGATCTCGGTCTGCCCGTGCTGCGCCTCAGCCATGACGGTGGCGTGTGGTACGGCAACGCCGAGACCATCGTCCAGTTGGCGCGGGAAACCTGGGGCCTCGATGTCGTGCTCCTCCGCAGCCCCGCGTCTCTGGTCGATCGCGAGACGCGGAACACCCAGCTCTCCCTCCTGATCCAGGCGAATCCGGAGTCGATGCCGGATCATGGGCAGTGGATCGCCCTAGCCGACCTCTCTTGCCTGGCGGTGGGTACAGGCGACGCGGAACTGTTTGCGGCCGCCGTGCGGGAACTGGAGCAACCGTTGGCGGGCTCCCGCACGCCATGGTACGAGCGCGGCTGGTTTGCCCAGGCGATGGCCTGGGCTGATGCTGCCCTGGCCGCCAACGGGTTGACGCGGCGGGGTTTGCCCGGACAGCATCGCAGTTGGGGGCTGTCGAACGTCGCCAGGTTGGAGACGGATGGCGGCGCGGTCTACTTCAAGGCGGCGGCCTACGATGGTCCCGAGGCGTTCTCCAGCCATGGAAAGCCACAAGGAATCCTGTTCTCGAACGAGGCCGCTCTGCTCGCCGGGCTGACCGGCCGCTTCCCCGAGTTCTTGCCGCACTTGCTCGCGTACGACGCGAAGCGCGTCTGGATTCTGGCCCCAGACCTCGGCGCGATGCTCGACGACAGCATCGATGTGGATGTCTGGGAAGCGGCGCTGCGGCTGCACGCTCGTCATCAGCGCGCGTATGTAGGCAGGGAAGCTGATCTCGCCGGATTCGGTTGTATTGCACGGCCGCTCAATCGGTTGCAGATCCAGTTCGATGCCTTGCTTGCCGATGACGATGTGCTCGCCGTTCTCGATCCAGCGGACCGTGACCGGCTGCACGCCGTCGCTGATGTCGCCCGCACGACGATTGCCGATGCAGTCGCCTGCGGCGTTCCCGACGCCCTCGTCCACGGCGATCTGCACGCTGGAAACGTTGCGATCGGCGGGGGAACGCCCGTGTTCTTCGATTGGACAGACGCTAGTGTCGGCCATCCCTTCCTCGACGTGGCGACCTTTCTCCAACCGTCCAGACTGTTCGACGAGGCGCCGGATGCCCGTGATCGCCTGCGCGCCGCCTACCTGGACGAGTGGCGCGGCATTGCCCCGCCCGCTGATCTGGTCCGCGCCGCCGACCTGATGCTCCCGGTGGGCATGATCCACCAGGCAGTCTCTTACCAGTACATGGCGGCATCGCTGACCGGTCCTGACCGGGATGACGTCGGCGGTGGGGCGACGTATTGGCTCAAAGAACTGATCGCCTGGGCCGAATCCGCGCAATAAATCCTCTCCAATGTCTGCCCAGTATTGGCTCCGCGCACGGCTTCTCCGAGTGGCATACATGGTGCAGATGCTGCACTATCCTTCGGATGCCGGGGACGGGATCACAGGCGTTGTCGCTCCGGCGAAGAGTTGGAAAGAAGGTCGCAATGCAGACAGTGCTATACGTCTCGCCGATGACGCTGGGTGACGAGCACGAGGTCCGGGCCAGCCACGACGCTTTTCCGGTGGAGGCATTGGCGGGAGCCTCCGGCGTCGAGGCCCTGCGAGCCTTCATCGGCAGCGGGTTCTATGCGCTGGAGATCACCGTGAGCGACGGCGACTTCCAGGAGCAGTTCCACCGCTTCCTCGACACTCCGGCGGTGGTGGAACTCTTCACGGCCCTGCGGCCCTACGTCTCCGATCTTCCCCGGCCCGGCGAGCAAACGGCGGACATGCCCCTGACCGCGCCGATGATCCAGTGGGAACGCGGTGCTCCTGGATGATGGCGCGGGCACCGGAGCGGGCCTTCGCACGGCGGGATAGATTTCAGTCGGTTTGCGCCCCGACGGCCTGACGAATCACGTTGACGATGCCATCGAGGTCAAACGGTTTGGCCAGGAAGATGGTGCCGGGGATGTCCGCGCCGTCGAAGTGGGCGCTCATCAAAATGAATGGGATTGGGGTGCGCCGCGCCGCGACCAGGGTTGCGAGTTGCACCCCGTCGAGGAGCGGCATCTTGATGTCGGAGACGATCACGTCCGGCGGGTCCTGCTCGATTGCGACCAGCGCCTCGATGCCGTCGCCCGCGATGCGGATGTTGAAACCCTCATCGCTGAGCAACTCGCGTAGCAGGTCGGCGATCCACCGATCGTCCTCAGCGACCAGAATCGAGTAGGACACCGAGGTTCCTCCGCGCTCGGAGTGATGGGACCACAGGTCCCGGCTGAACTTCTCCGGCCGTTGCACAGATCGTGCCGCCGCGTTCCGCGCTTACTACGGTTGAACAAATCCGGATTGAAGCTCAGGAATCGCGACCTCCGCTTCCTGGAGGAGCCCGAACTGAAGTAGCGCCGGATTGAACCACCAACTGATCTTCCGGCTGGGGCTGACGTTGTGGGAGACGTTGCCGATGTTGTTCTCGATAACGAACGTGGCAGGATCGTCCAGTCCCTCGGCGAGCTCATCGGGATCCGTCCATGTGGCTGGGTCGCGATGAAGCCGGGTGTCATTGTCAAGTGCCCAGGCTGCGCACGCGGCAAGTTCCTGGTGCAGGGCGACGAAGGATTCACCTTCGGAGGTGAATGGCCCGATCGGATTTTCGTCGAAGCCTCCGGTCCGTGTCAGCGCACGGATACCCGCCGCGGATATCGCCGTGGCATCCAGGCAGTGCAAGTAGTCGTCGAACTCCCCTGCTTGAATGCGGACACCATCATCAACTAGACCAGCGCCATAGAGAGGAACGAGCAGCCGAGGATCCTCCTCGTCGTCTGCAGGAGAGGGCACGGACGGGCTCAGGAAGGTGTCGTCCTCGTTGTTGTCGTTGTTTGTGAAGTAGGCCGTGCCGACATCGCGCAGGTAGCGGGTCAGGCGGATGAAGATCTCATCGACCTGATCATCTCCGGTCTGGTCCTGGTAGGTGAGCAGGGAATCGATGAGGAGGGCCGGCATCCACCCCGAACACCAGGGGGTCTCCGCGTCTCCCTCGGCCCCTTGCTCGGCCGTGTGGATGAAGCAGTTCTGGGGAGGGAACTGGGTTGCTCCTGGATTGAGGGCAGCCAGCGTCTCCTCGTCGCCAGTGATGTGCAGGTAGGCGGTGCCGACGATCTCCTTGGCTGCCTCGAGATAGCTCTCATCACCCGTGAGCATGTGACCGTAGATGAGCGATTCCAGGCTGACGGCGAGCAGTCGCTCAGTCCAAAGCTGACTTGGATCTTCGATCTGACCCCGTCTGTATGGGCTGGCGAACGACTCGTCCGCCATGACGCGGTCGGCCATCGCGGTGCCCGCCTCCCGTGCTGCCTCGTCACCGGTCAAGGCAAAGTAGGCATAGACCCCACGCAGATGCGAGTACTTCGGGTCGGGCTCCGGCTTGCCGGTGAAGATGCCCCGGTTCTCCCCAGTTAGCTCGATGAGGTCGGCGTAGTAGGAGCAGACCCTGTAGCCCTCGCGCAGGAACCGTGTGTCGCCGGAGTGGACGTAGAACGAGAGAAAGGTCGCGCAGCGGTCGTAGAGCCAGCCCTCGTACCCGTCTTCCGGGTCTGTCGGATCGATGACCAGGTCGGCGTTGATCGGGTAGGTCTCCCGGTACATGGCGGAGAGCCCGAACGGGGTCACCGCGTCCGAGATGAAGGCCAGCCCCGCCAGATCGTCCCCGATGTCCGTCGCGGCGACCTGACTGCCTAAGATCCTGGTTGAGGCCAGGTAACCTGGCGGGAAGGTCGCGAGGACCGACGGCTCGCGGGAGGTGAAAAAGACCCGCGTCTCCGGATCCGTCGCTACCAGGGTCGCCTCGCCGTCTTGGTCCTCGATGGAATAGTTGGTGTTTTCGATGGCCTCGTCGGACGCGGAACTGGTCTCGGCGAACGGCGCCGGCTCATCGATGACGCTCACACCGCTGCCTTGCCAATCCACCTCGACCTCGGTGCACTCGTCCTCCAGGATGCTGGAGTCGAACTGGATCAGGGCTGAACGGATGCCGGCCGCCGCGCCGTCGGCGTCGTGTTCCTCCAGCAGCACGGTCGCCGTTGCGTCGATCGGTTCGCCGGCGATCGAGACCTGTAATGTGCTCATATCCGACACCGATCCGGGCGGCAGTGGCAGCCCGAACGAGACCACCTCACCGGGTTCGAACGTCGCTTCCAGTCCGATCGTGACCCCCTCGTCGGAGAATTCGTCTGGCGTAGGACAACTGGTGTCGGCCCCTGATGCGTCCTGCCGGACAGCAATCGCCCGTTCGCCGGGGACGACCTGGGCTGAAGTCACCAGTCCGGATGGCAGCACGACGAGCATGGCGAGCAGGACAAGCAACGTCCGGTGTGTCATTGGGCATCCTTCCGAGCTTCACGACGCCAGGACCAAGGCAGGGTAACGGCACGTTGCAGTTGGCGGCAGCGGCCGGCTCGTCAGCAAGCCGGAGCGATTGGGTGAGATCGATTGTTCAGGTCTTCGATTATCGGCTACATCCCGCCTCATCGCCCGATGGGTCCGGACCGGTGGAGAGCGAACACGAGTCACATGGCGAATGTGGGATGATGGCGCCCCACACGAAGCAACGGGCCACGAGTATGGGGTAGGCAAGGGAGGAACCGCCGGTGAACCGGGTCAACGTGGGCGTTATCGGGCTGGGCGAGGTCGCCCAGGTCATCCATCTGCCGATCTTGGAAGCGCTCAGGGATCGCTTCCGGCTGGCCGCCGTCTGCGATGTCTCCCCGACGCTCCTGAGCGCGATGGGGGACCGCTACGGGCTCCCGGCGGATGCCCGCCACGCCGACTACCGTGATCTGGTTCGGCGCGCCGACCTTGATGCCGTCCTGGTCCTGACCAGCGACGAGTACCACGCCGACAACACCATCGCCGCTCTGCAACATGGTAAGCACGTCCTGGTCGAAAAGCCGATCGCTCTGACGCTGGCCGACACCGAGGCGATCGGCCGCGCCCGCGACGAATCGGGGCGACAGGTGATGGTCGGGTACATGCGCCGCTTCGCTCCCGCCTTCGTCCAGGCTGTCGCGGAGGTCAAGGGGCTGGAGCGGATCAACTACGTCCGGGTCCGCGACATCATCGGCCGCAACCGTCTCATCATCGACCAGGCTGCCACGGTTCTGCGCCCCGGCGATATGCCCGCCGACCTGATGACCGACAAGACCGAGCGCGCTGGCAAGATGGTCAGCGATGCGATCGGGGAAGCTCCACCGGAGCTTGTGCGCGCCTATCGCCTGCTTTGCGGCCTGAGCAGCCACGATATCTCTGCCATGCGGGAGTTGATCGGCCTGCCACAGCGGGTCGTCTCCGCCGCGCAGTGGGCCGGCGGCACCTTCCTCAACATCCTCTTCGGCTACGACGGCTACTGCACCCTGCTCGAGACCGGGGTCGACGACCAGCGCCGGTTCGATGCCCACATCGAGGTCTACGGCCCAACCTCCTCGATCCGGATCACGTACGACACACCCTACATCCGCCACCTGCCGACGACCCTGGTCGTGCACGAGACGGTCGGCGAGGCGTACACCGAACGGGTCGTGCGCCCGACCTTCACCGATCCCTACACCCACGAAATGCTCGCGTTCCACGAGGTCGTCACCCAGGGAACCGCGCCGAAGACCACCCCAGAGGACTCGATGGAGGATCTGCGCCTCTTCCGCCAGATCATCGACGCCCTGCGCGCTTCCGCCTGAGACCGAGACTGGTGGAAGTTAGCAGTCGCCGTCTGGATCGGTGTGGCGCGGAATCGTCGGGGCAGATTCTTTGGAGGTGTGGTGAAACAAGCGATTCTGGACGCACCGGGCCGTTTCTCCATTGTCGATGTGCCTATCCCGGAGCTTGCCCCTGGGCAGGTCCTGGTCAAGGTTGCCGCCTGCGGCGTGTGCACCTCTGAGTTGGATGTCTGGGACGGTTCGACCGGTGGTGCCGGGCTCCCCCGAGCCATCGGCCACGAGGTTAGCGGTGTTGTCGACGACCTGGCCCCGGGAGTGGCGGGGCTAGAGCCCGGTGATGCGGTCGGAGTCTGGGTCACGGGAGGCGGCTTCGCCGAGTACGTCGCTGTCGATGCTTCCTGGTGCTACCCGGCCGCAAGCGTCCCGCTCGATCTCGCACTGGCGGAGCCCGTCGCCTGTGCGGTCAACGCGGTCGAGATGGCAGATCCCAAGCTTGGTGATGATGTGGTCATCATCGGGGCTGGATTCATGGGGCACCTGGTTCACAAGTTGGTGGCGTTGCGCGGGCCGCGCCAGATCATTGTGGCCGATACTCGCCCGGACGCCCTGGAGATCGCGACATTGGTGGGGGCGACGCGCGTTGTTGACGTGACCCGAGAGCCGCTGAGCGAGGTCGTCAAATCCCTCACTGGTGGGCGTGGCAGCGATGTCACCTTCGAGGTGACTGGTGCCCAAGCGGCCCTGAGCGTAGCCGGGGAGGTGACCCGGATGAGCGGCACCATCGCAATCGTTGGATACCACCAGAGCGGGGGAGGTGACCGGACGATCCCCCTTGCCCACTGGAACTGGATGGCCTTCCGGATCGCCAACGCCCACTTCCGCGGCGAGCAGGTGATTCGGCGTGGGATGAAGGTTGGGATGCGCCTGATGACCTCCGGCCGTCTCGACCTCTCCGACGTGGTGACCCATCGCTTTCCCCTCGGTGATATCGCTCGGGCGTTCGAGACGGCCCACACCAAGCCGGTCGGGTTTGCCAAGGCGACCGTCGTTGTTGCGCCGGATCTCGCGGAGTATGAGTCGACCGAGAAGCCTGGTTAGGAGCGGGTTGAGCGCTGGTCGCCTACCTGACGGCCAGATGATCAGCGCGTCGGAGCGACCTGCATTGTTTCCTTGGCTGCGCCAGGGACAGCTCTACCCCGATAGGCTGGACTCTTCGGGCAGGATCCCTATTCGCTCTCGCGCCACCGAGAACGCGAACGGCACCAGCAACGCCAGCGTCAGCGCCGCGCACCCGGCAAAGACCGCGCGCAGCCCATACGCCTCCGCCGCCCAGCCGCCCAGCGGCGCCCCGATCGCCATCGCGCCGAAGCTGACGAAGCGATAGGCCCCGGCCACGCGGCCGCGCAAACCCTCGGGCACGGTCCTGGCTTGGAGTCCGAGTACCGCGATCACCCAGAGCGGCCCGCCGACATTGCCGATGATCACCGCCGGTGCGATCAGCCAGGGGTTCGCGGTGACGGCGGTCGTCAGAAACATGATCCCGTTGCCGGCGATGTTGATCCCGATTGCCCAGGAGAGGCCAAGGCGGCGCTGGACGGCCGGCGCGCACCACGTCCCGGCCACGCCGCCGATACCCGCGGTCGTCAGCAGCCACCCATAGGCGAACTCCGTCAGGCCCATCGGCCCCGGCCGGACTGCGTAGAGGACCATCAACGCGCCCCAGGCGCTCCAGCAGCCGTTGATCACCGCCGCCATCAATGTGATGGAGCGCAAGAGGCGATGCTCCCAGAGAAAGCGCAGCCCCTCCCCGATCTCCGCGAGGAGGTGGCGCCGTGGCGCGCCGACTGGCCGGAACCGGCCCGGCATCGCCGCAAGCAGCAGGGCTGCCCCGCCGAACCACCCCGCCGCTGCCCCGACCGCCCAGCCGAGCGCGATCCCGGCCAGGGCGCCGCCGAGCGGCGCCACGACGATCTCCGCCACCGCCATTGCCCCGTAGAGACGGGCATTCGCGTCATCGACCGCCTTTGCCGGTACGACCATTGGCACCAGTGCGGGGACGGTCGTCTCGGCGAAGACATCGCCGGTGCCGAGCAGGATGGCCGCGAGGTAGAGAAGCGGCAGGGCGCCGCCGTCCGCCGCGACCGATCCGGCCAGCGCCGCGAAGGCGGCGGCGCGTGACCAGTTGACCCAGAGCAGGATCGTGCGCCGGTCGAGCCGATCGACGATCGCCCCCGCCGGCAACCCAATCACCAACCACGGCGCGGAGAGCGCGAGTGCCACGAGCGATATCGCCACCGGCGAGGTGGTGTGCGACGCGGCCAGCAGCGGTAGCGCGAACCGGCCAAGCTGGCTCCCGACGAACGCCGCCGATGCCCCGCCCCAGAGATATCGAAACGAACGATCCCAGTCGCCCGCGATAGCGCGGGCGAGAGCACCCTGTGTGATCCTGTATCCAGACACCTGATCCCCCGACCAGACCGGGCGACCACGGCGCGAGGCGCCGAGGGCACGCGGCCCGCCGCACTGCCCGCCTGGACGGCACTGGGTGGCCGGCGCCGGGCATGACGAAACGCAGGCTGCATTGCGCGCCTGCGGCGTCGGGGATCTGTGACAGATAGGATTGAGTTGACCGCTCGCTAGAGCCTGGACCGCCGCGCTAGACACCGCGTTCCAGGGCCCCGGAGGTCATCCCTACGATGGTTGGCTTTTATCCCCCACGCCAGCACAGGCGCGGGGGCGAAGACAGGCGTGAATCACCTGCGTCCCTTCTCGAAGACACTCGCCGGACCGATCGGCGCGGCCGACACCGGCACTATCGATTCTCCACACCTGCCGCCTGTCGTCAACTCCTCTTTGCGGTCAATCCAGCGGGATTCGTGCCGGGCCTGCTCCGGGGTCAAGACTCCCGGCGGGGACGAGCCGGGTGGCGGTGCCGGCCGCTGAGAGGAGTGTCCAGAGGAGGAGGGACCAGAGGGCGAGGATCTCAACGAGAGCGGTGAGACCGAGGCTCCAGTGGTGGCTGCCGGCGATGGCTGTCGTTCCCACCCCGGCGGCGGGCATGCTCTTAGCGGTTGCGATTGATCCGTACATCCCTTTAGGCACCTTGTGCATGTGCTTCGATCGTCGCGATGCCCCAGTTGCGGTCCCGCCGGAGCGCCACGCGCCCCCAGGCTCAGATGAAGACCGCGCCGATGAGAAGTCGTAGGCCATCTCCGGCACGATCGAAAGCGATATGGCGCGGGCAGACCAACCGCCGCGCCAGGTGGAGACGATGTGGGTCCATGTGATGCTCGCGCTACCGAATTCTCGGGAGGTGATGGCACGTTCGCCCCGACTGAGATACTGGACCGTGGTGGCCTAGACGACCGGCGCCTGTCGCGGGAGGAGAATTGGACGTGGAGCACGTGATCCCGTTTGCGATGCTGGAGGCGTTCTACGACGAGCCGGGCGAGTACGGCTGGATCATGGACGCCCACAAGCATGGCTTTGCCCGCATCAGCCTGATCGTGACCGACACCGCTCCGGGAGGAGGACCGCCACTGCACACGCCATACCTGTGAGGAGGCGGTCGTGGTCCCACCTGGCGCCCACATGCGCTATGTCATTGGCGGCGAGCCGCTGGAGGTGGATGGGCCCGCCATCGTGCGGATTCCAGCGGGGACTCCGCACGCGTTCGTCAACGCGGGAACTGAGCGGGTCTCGTTGGTCTGCATCTTCCCGGACCGCAGCTTTTGGGACGGATACGTCGAGTTGGGCTCGAATCCGCTCCTCCCGGGTTGATGGCCATGACGCCTATCCAGAGAGGGCGCGGCGTGTTCCGGTTCCGGCGCCTCCGGCGGTGAGCGCGGTCGCGCCGGCAGGCTCAGGGGGCCAGCCACGACTGAACCCGTGGGGCGTTCTCCGATGATTAAGCATGGTGATGCGAAATCGCCTCACCCGATTAATCAATTGTTCCGATGTCGCACGCTGCGATGGGCGCCTAGAGTCTTCCCAGTGGCACTGCCACCAACGGTTGTCGATGCCGGCCGCCAGAGATTGCGAGCGGCCGGCTCGTGGAAGGCTCATCACGACGATGTCAATCAACGTACGACGCATTCCGTTCGTCCTCACCGCGCTGCTGGCTCTGCTCGTGACCGGGCAGGCGGCAGGCGCCCAGGACAGCGGCTTAATGTTCAAGGGCGAGGCCCTCAACGCCACATTCTCATCGGTCGACGCCAACGGGTTCGTGACCAACATCACCGTCTACGCCGACGATCAGAGCTACAACGTCAAGGGCCAGGGCGGCCCCGCGGAACGCACCTCGTCGTTCTACGTCACGGTCGAGCAGTACGATCCCTCATGCGTTGGAGGCCCGAAGCTCGACGCCCAGGCCGGCGGTGGGGGCGGCGACCCGACCTGCTTCTACCGCTCCCTCGAGGGTGCCCTCCCCGGTAAGGACGGCGGACCTGGTCTGCCCGACGACGCCTTCGTCGTGAGCAACAACCAGCTCGACGGTGCCTGGCTGACCGGGAACATCACCCTGGTCGAATGGGACAGTGAGGGCAACCCCAAGACGCAGGACGCGACGGTCTCGCTCTCCTTCACACCGACCACCGACATTTACCGCATCCACGAGAACTGGCTGCGCCATACCCCGCCGGACGTTCAGACCGGGCACATCAATTCCCGCCAGCGCGACGGCGTCGCCACCGGGACCATCACCCTGGACGGGGGTACGCTGTCCCTCTCGTCGACCACGGCGATCCTCGCCGACTTCCAGCAGGTGAACACGTAATCCAGGACGGCGGGTTCGCTCCCTTGACGTGATCGCGTCCGCGGCCTCCGGGCCATGGGCGCGGTCCACGTCAAGAGGCCTCAGTACGGCACTCCTGGGTAGCGGCGCCGCGCTGAAGAGCAGACCGCTCGGGCGTCGGATCAGATGCTTCCCAGTGCCTCCGCGACCACCTCGTCCAGGGGGCATTCCCGTCCCGTCCCCATTGCCGCCGCGAATCCCTCCGCACCGAGCGTGGCCTCAATCGCCGCCGACCAGCGGTCGTAGTCCGCCTGCTCTGCCGGGGGCAATGGAAACCCGCCCCTCTCCCTTTGTGCCGCCGCCGCACCCAGCAGCCGCGCCGCCCGCTCGGCCTTGCCCCGTGCTACCCATAGCCCCGCCAGCGCCTCCAAGCGCTCCACGATGTGCCATGGCTCGCCCGTCGCATGAACCAGGCGGAGGCTTTCAGCGAGCGTTTGCTGGGCCGAGTCCAGGTTGCCCTTGGTCAGTTCAATCAACCCCAGGCCGTAGAGCGCGAGACTCTCTTCGCTCACGTCGCCCAGTTCCCGGCATTCCGCGAGCCCTTCCAGGAGCGGTGAGACGGCCTCGTCATGCCGCCCCGCTAGCTGGAGGGCACGTCCCAGATTGACGAGGGCGTAGGTGATGGCGTAGCGGTCATCTAATGCCCGCCAAAGCGCGAGACTCTCCTCGGCATGCCGAACTGCGTCGGGTGCGCCAGAGAGAAACTCGGCCACTGATAGGTCGCTCATCGCTAACGCGAGGTTTCAGTAGCGTCGGCCAACCGCCTGAAAACGGGATGACCTCGCTGTACGAGGTAATTGCGCCGGGGTAGTCCCCTAGGCACATTGCGGCCAAGCCAAGATCGTACTTCGCGGTTGCCACTCCGACTTGGTCGCCGAGTTCCTGTCTGATGATGAGTTCGGTCTGCCGAAGCCGCCGAACTTCCTCGGAAGTCGCCGCGCTTCTCAGCCACATATGCGAGGTCCCCAGCGCTTCCGCTTCCCCACCCCGATCACCCATCTCGCGCCGCATCGCGAGGACCGCCTGATAACATTGGGTAGCGCAGCTTGATCGCCCGGCTGCGTCGCCATGTACCCGGCCCCGCGAGCGCTCTCGCCCGCAGCGTGGTCACCTTTTGGTCGTCGCTGGAGCGCTCCATCGAGCCTGGTGGCTGCCTCCGAGATGCGGCCAAGCCGTCTCCAGTAGGACATCAGAGCTACGACCATTCGCAGTTCCGCATCGTGGTCCACGCCGGGTTGGTCCCGAACCAGTCGAGGGCCGTGCGAAGGTTTTCGTCATCAGCGCGAAGCGCCCCAAGCGCCGCCCCCGTCTGGTTCTGGGCCATCTCCTTGTCCCGGACCTCCGCAAGGCCGAGGAAGTGCGTGGCGTGCGCTGCGCGTAGGATCGGCTCCTCATTCGAGTCCCGCATCTGTTCGACGGCGTACTCACGGATCGTCTCCAGCATCCGGACTCGCGGCGTGTCGTTCGCGACGGCTCCTTCCGCTTTCAGCAACGAGTGATCCACTAGCGCAGCGATGTCATCCAGCGAGGGCGCGACGGCGCCGGGGACCGAACCGATCACCGCTTCGGCGGCATCGATGGTCGCGCCACCCGCGAAGACCGCCAGGCGGCGGAACGCGGCCTGCTCCGACGGGGTGAGCAACTCGTGGGACCATGCGATGGTGTCGCGGAGGGTCTGCTGGCGTGCGCTCGTCGCACCTCCACGGGTTAGCAGGGTGAGGCGGCTCCCGAGGCGGGCGAGGATGGCCGCCGGTGGCAGCAGTCGGACGCGGGCCGCTGCGAGCTCGATCGCCAGGGGTAATCCGTCGAGCCGGTGGCAGATCTCCGCCACCGGCCGTGCCATCCCCTCGGAAAGCGCGAAGTCCTTGCGGGCTTCTCGCGCGCGCTCGACGAAAAGCCGTACCGCGGGGTTCTGCGCGAGCGTCGTCAGCGGCGGTAGGGCTGCCAGGTCGGGCAACGCGAGCTGCCCGACGGCGTAGAGCCATTCACCCTGGATCCCCAGTGGGATCCGGCTGGTCGCCAGCACTGTCAGTCCCGGACACGCATCAAGCAGCTCGGCGATCTCGCCGGCCCCCGCCGCGACATGCTCCATGTTGTCAACGACGAGAAGTTTGGGTTCGTCACCGAGTCGTGCGGCAACAGATGCCGCAAGCGGTTGCTCCGGCTCCTCGGAGACGTCCAGCGCCGCCGCGACCGCCCCGATCATGGCGTCCGACCGCGTCAGCGGCGCGAGGTCAACAAACCAGGCGCCACCCGGGAAGTCGGGCGCTGCGCGCCGGGCCGCTTCCAGCGCAAGCCGGGTCTTGCCCGTGCCGCCCGGCCCGGTCAACGTGATCCACCGGCCCTGTGCCGATCAAGACCTGGAGTTCGCGTAGCTCCCGGTCGCGCCCGATTGTCGGACCGTCTGCCTGAGGAAGGTTGCCTGGAATGTCGAGCTGGATGTAGCCAACGCCGGTGAGCTCGGTGTCCGCTGGGGTCGGCAGACCGACGGTAAGACCGTGACGTGCCAGCGCCCGACCCACGAGCGGCAGCCACGTCTCGCTGGGCTGATCCAGCACCTCAATCCATTGCGCTCCTTCGAGCCAGTAGGCGACATCATCCGGAAAGGTCGTCGGCTCGAGCAAGAAAGGCAGGATCGGCCGGTCGTATCGCCAGGCGAGCATGATCTCCTGGCGCACGTTCCGCGACGCCAGCGATGCTGCTGAGCACATGAGCGCGACCGCCGTGCTTCCTTGCAGCGCGCTCGCGATTTCTGTTCCGTAGGCTGTACCGCCGGCGATTCCGGCCTGGTCGACCCGGACCTCCAGTCCTACCTTGCGGAGCGCCGCCGTGATATTCAGCACCCGGGTTCGGTCGACGCTGGTAGGAAACGAAGAGGTACGGGCCGGCCAGTACAGGCGGCAAGTCCGATGGAGTGGACGGCGTGGTGGCTTGGTTTTTCATCATATTCACGTCTCTCCCGTCGCCGATCAGCCCTGGGCGAGGCTTACCAACGATCGCACAAGGCGGCCGGCCGTTGTGCGAACGACCAGCTGAGACGAGCTGGCGCAGTCCAACTATTGATTGCCACAGTGGCGATGCTCGAGCGCCGCAACGCATTACCTCCACCCTACGCCACCATGGCTCCGCCGGCAATAAGCTGGCGTTCGATCAATTGGTGTCCATTGGTTAGACATAGAAGCGCATCAGGGTACGATGATAGTGACAGAGCCCAACGCTTACGTGGGTGGCCACGTCGGTGTCGAAGAGACACCGGACAAAGTCGTGGGTGCGTCCCGGAGGACGAGTGTCAATGGATGGTAACTGCTTCGACGATCTCGTTCGCACATTAGCCGTCCCTCGCTCTCGCCGCGCGGCCTTCAAAGCTGTGGTTGGGCTTACTGCCGGAGCGTTGCTTGGAGCCCGCTCCGGCGTGACGGGGGCAGCCGCCCGCAAGGTCGGTGTCTGCCATCGCACGGGCTCGACCAGAAACCTGTACCAGTTCCTCATCGTCGACGAAAACGCCGTGGACGCGCACCGTGCGCATGGTGATGCTGTTGGAGTGGATCTGCAAACGGATCTCGCCAACTGTGGAAGCTGCGGTGTCGTCTGCCCGATCTCGACCAATCCTTGTCTGGCGGCTGCTTGCCAGAACGGTGCCTGCGGCTTCGTGCCCGCCAACGAAGGCGGCGCGTGCAATGACGGCAACGCCTGCAGCCAGGCCGATACCTGCCGGGCTGGGGTGTGCATCGGGAGTAATCCTGTCCTGTGCACGGCGCTGGACCAGTGCCATATCGCGGGGGTATGCGACCCGGGGAGCGGCATCTGCTCCAATCCCGCCAAGCCAGATGGCGCGTCCTGCGACGACGGCAATGCCTGCACCCAGACGGATACATGTCAGGGAGGTGCATGCATCGGGAGCAATCCTGTCGTCTGCACCCCGCTCGATCAGTGCCATGATGTGGGCATCTGCAACCCGGCAACGGGTCTGTGCTCCAATCCGAATAGATCTGAAGGCACCCCCTGCAATGACAACAACGCCTGTACCAGTGGGGATACGTGCCAGGGCGGTGTTTGTACTGGGGGCAACGTCGTCGTCTGTCCCGCCAACGGGTGCCAAACTGCCGGTTGTGACCCAGTCACCGGCTGCTTCACGACTGTCAAAGCCCCTTGGCACGTCGTGCAGTGACAACAACGTCTGCAACGGAGATGAGACCTGCGACGGCTTTGGCAACTGCCAGGCGGGCTCGTCGGTCATCATCTGCCCGCCCTGCCTGAAGTGCAATCCGACGAGTGGGATCTGCGAGCCGGACGCAAGTCAGGTCGGTGCCTCCTGCCCCGGCGACGGCGAACGTATGCTTTGGCGGATACCAGTGCAATGCCGCCGGCGCTTGCGTCGGTGTCCAGCCGAAGGTCTGCACCGCTCTCGATCAGTGCCACGATGCTGGCACCTGCAACCCGTCAACCGGTCTGTGCTCCAATCCGGACCAGCCCAACGGCATGGGCTGCGTCGACCCAAACAGGTGTAAGCATGGCACTGTCTGCAGGAATGGTGTTTGCACGGCCATGCAGGAAGAGATCTGTCCCCAACAGTGGGAAAACCCATGCCGTAGCGAGTCCGGCCAGTGCGACCCGCAAACAGGTCTCTGCGAGTACAGCGCGAGTCCGGCAGGGGAGGACTGTAGTACTCCAATGCTGTACCCGTGCACAAATAGCACGTGCGATGGCGCGGGAACGTGCAATCGTGGGGGCGATATCTGCGATTCCGAGTGCCAGTACTGCAGCGAGTCTAGAAAACGCGTGTTTCGATATTCCGGCCGAGGCCTCACGTCGAATGCGAAAGCGGCCTGGGCTTCTGCGGCGGCGGTATCTGCAAATCTCCCTGCGGAGGCGCGTGCCAGACGCAAAAGGATGCCTGCTACGAGGTCCTGGATCCCGGTGGGGAGTTCACCGGGGACTACCTGTGCTGCGCCGGCCACCTTGACGCCAACGGCAATTGCTGCTGGCTCAACAATGGGTTCGGCCAGGTGGTCGACGGCGTATGCCGGCCTCCGAGCATTCCCGAATGCTGCCCAATGCCTGCCCGGAACTCTGCAGCTTCAACAGGATCCGGCGCTTGGGCTAGCCGCGAACTCCTGGGCCGCCAGCCGTGAGCCGGCGCCACCACTCTGCCGGCTCACGGCCGTCCTCTGGGTCGAGAAGGCGGATCCCGTGCGGTGGCCGTGATTCGATCCAGACGACGGGTATGCCTCGCGCCCTTGCCTGAGCGACGACCTCGGCCGTGCCGCCCGGGCCGCGGGCTGGCTCGCCGTCCCAGACGGTCAAGAGGAGTTCGGCCTGATCGAGCATCACCTGGTTTGCCGCCGCGTACGCCGCGCCGTCACTCACATCTCCGCGTATTCCGGGGGGCTCGATCACGTGCTCCGCCCGCGCCAGCAACGTCTGGTAGTCCCGCCGTGACGCGGCCGACTCGAAGTCGCGCTCGAACTCATCTTCACTGAAAGGCAACACCGCCACAAACGGCCACTCGCGCGCCAGCGCCTCGATCACGAAGAGTCGATCCGCCCCCTCTGCCAGCGAGACGATGATCGCTGGCGAACCCTGCGACAGCCCGGAGATCGTATCGAGTGTTTCGCCGATCCGGCGAGTCAACAGGGTTATGTCGGCTTGCTCTAGCCCAACATCCCGGTGACCACAGGCCATGACGCGAAATCTGTCCTGGTCTCCGGCCACGCCGTTAACGTTCACAGCCTTCCCATCACGCAGAATGTGCGCGTTGCCGACCACTCTCCGCCGCTGCGCTATTCTAGCGGGCGTCCGCGTCTCGCTCTTGGAGGGATGTCGTCCCGTTCCGTCGCCATAGGAGTCCTCTCCCCGATGCCGACCATCTCCGTCGCTGGCGACCTCACCGTGGATTGGACGATCATCGTTCCGGCCGGCGCCAGCACGCACCTGGCGGCTGCCTTCGCCTGGTCGCGCAGCGCCGATGTCCACATCACCGCTCTCCCCGGCGGCGCCGCCATGGTCCATGCGCTTCTTGTTGCCGCCGGTCAGCCGGATCAGACCATTAGCGGCCCTACGCTCCCCGAGCGGGCGATGCTCGACCCCGCCGACGGGAGCATCGCCCGCTCGTTCGCGATCTGGCAACCTCACCCGCGCACCATCGATGGGAGTGAGATTGCCTGGCGGATGGCCCGTTTCCTCGGGCAACGCGGGGGTGGCTCAGGCAGCTCCGGACTTTCCGCCGAGCACCTTGCCGCCGAT
The DNA here is from genome assembly GCA_963849635.1 of uncultured Chloroflexia bacterium. Lineage (GTDB taxonomy): Bacteria > Chloroflexota > Chloroflexia > Thermomicrobiales > UBA6265 > CAVRUD01. The sequence goes on from CAWKIA010000035.1 coordinate 42,606, forward strand.
GTCCTCGTCATTGACGATGCCGCTCACGGCTTTCGCGCGATTGCGGGTCTCGCGGACCTGCTTCACCATCAACACCATCGCCCAAGCGCGTGATCGTCAAGATGGCCGGCACCCTGGGCGAAGGGCCGCTTTGGGAAGATCTTGTCGCTCACCTGGGCGATCGCATCACGTTCTACTGCGCCGCTGGCGACCTCCGTCGGGAGCACGCCCCCATCGGCCAACCGCTCTCCTGGGAGCTGACCGCCAGCGAGGTCGTCGAAGCTGTGCGGGCCAGGCATGACCTCCAATCCGTGGCCGAGGTTGTGGTGTCCCTTGGCCACAGCGGCGCCGTGGTCGTGCCGCGGGCCGGCGCCGCAACGCTGGTTTACGATCCTCGCTACCAGGAGGGCGACTGGGCGGCCCGGCGCCCAGGCTTGCCGACTGGACTCGGTACGTGCCTGACCGCCGCGCTGGCGCTCGTCGCCGCGCACGATCCCGAGCAGCCCAACAGCGCGGCCGCGGTCAGTGCCGGGTTACTCGCGGCCCGTACCCTCCACGAACGGGGGCTTGAGGTCCCGCCGCCTGGCTCCCCGGGGGCGCCGGCCCTTCCCCTCGCCGATGTTGCGGCCGCCATGGCCAACACCTCCGACGACACCTTCCACCGGGTCGAGATTCCGGAGGAACGCACCTGGCGCGTCCTCGCCGCCGTCGCCCCGGCCCCGAACGTCGATCTGGCGACCAGGCTGGCCCTTGAGGGCGACGGCGCGGCCGTTCGTGGAATCCCGGTCGAGCGCATGGGCACCTGGGCCTCGCTGGACCGGGTCGAGATCGAGAGCATGCGCAGCGTCCGCGGGATCGTGCGCGAATATCTCTCCCAGCAGCGGCGAGTCCGCCCCCTCAGCATCGCGGTGTTTGGGCCTCCCGGCTCCGGCAAGAGCTTCGCGATCAAGCAGATGGCGAAGGAGTGGTCATCTGGTCCCGAGCCGATCGCCACCCTCGAGTTCAACTTGTCTCAATTCTCCAGCCCCGACGATCTCGCGACCGCCCTCCAACGCGTCCGCGACCGGGCCGTCGAGCAGACCTTGCCGCTGGTGTTTTGGGACGAGTTCGATAGTCGGATCTCCGGCGTCGAACTCGGCTGGCTGGTGCGGTTCCTCGCGCCGATGCAGGACGGCGTCTTTCTGGAACGTGGCGCAACCCAGCCGGTTGGCCCGGCGATCTTCGTCTTCGCCGGCGGGACTCACGCCACGATGGCAAGCTTTAAGGCCCGCGCGGTCGAGATCCCCGGCGCGAAGGCCAGCGATTTTCTCAGCCGGCTTCGTGGTTATGTCGACGTGCTTGGCCCCAATCCTTCCGGTCCCGACGACGACACGGCTTCGTTGCGTCGGGCAATGCTGCTGCGCACCCTGGTGCGAGGCAAGGCGCCCCAGTTGCTCGACCGCGACCGTCTGGCGATCGACCCTGGCGTCCTCCGCGCCTTCCTCGGCGTGGGCACCTTCGTCCACGGCGCCCGCTCGATGGAATCGATCATCGACATGAGCGCGCTCGCCGGCCTGCTCCGCTTCGAGCGCTCCGCCCTACCGGCGCCCCACCAGCTTGGTCTCCACGTCGACCCGGATGAGTTCCTCCGCCTCGTCGCCTCGTAAACTGCCGTTGTCCGACTGGCAGGCAACCTGCGGCATCGGTAATCTGATACATCTTCGAGGAGGCACGCGACATGGCGACAAAGCGCTCCGGTGCGCACATTTTGGTCCTCAACGACGTCGCGGAGATCCTGGATCTGTTCGAAGCGATCCTAAGCGAAGAGGGCTACCGGGTGAGCCGCGGCACGATGACGCCCAGTGAATTGGGGCGAACGTTCCAACACGTCAAGGACGTGCAGCCCGACCTGCTGATTGCGGACTTCCTGTTTGGCCACGATCCCCTGGGGTGGCAGTTGGTCCAGATGCTGCGGATGGACGCCACCACCGCTGCGCTGCCGGTCGTCGTCTGCTCGGCCGCCGCGAAACAGATCGAAGAGCTCAGCGCCCATCTGGACCAGATGGGCATTGGCGTGGTGCTCAAGCCATTCGACATCGACACCCTCCTCGCGGAGGTGCGCCGAATCCTCACCCGGGCCAACGCTCCCGACCCCGAAGCACCGAATGCCTAGCACCCCGAGACTTCTCTTCTCCCGGGGCCGTTCGGTGGCAGGAATCCGGCCATAGACCCTCAATCGCGAACAATGAAAAAGCCCCACGAACGCCCGCGGGGTTGGCGAACTCAATGCCTATCGTTCGGACTATCGGTGCCGGGTATGGGATTCCGTAGATCCCCTGACACCTTGTGCCGTCGCCTGCCAGGTTTTCCCGGAATGGCGCGGAACTTGAAAGGAGCACATGCTCGTAAGGGAGTTCGGTCCGTGGCGAGCGAAGAGGCTCCGCGCCTGATCGATCTATCGCCGACAACGATAGCGTTTGAGGGCGGCTTACTGCTGCGTATGGGGGCCGGCGAGTTCGTCGACAAGTACCCGCACGTCTCGATCTTGTTCCTCCGCCAGGCATGCTTGGAACTGGTGGCCGAGGAAGCGTGGGTCCGGGGCGTACGTTGAGCCGTACTGGGATTCACAAGACCGCCGCGTCGGGAGGGGTCAAGGGCGACGACCTTTATCTCGATGCCGCTGCGGCGTTGGCGTTTGCCCGGACTCTGGCGGCGAGGTCTGGCGATCCGTTGACCGCCACGCCGCTGGACGCCCCGCCGGCGTTGTGGCCGGACTTCTGTGGCGATTGGCGACTGGGCACCCTCCGCGAGATCCTCTTCCACGTGATGACGGAGATCGCCTGTCACGCCGGCGACCTCGACGCCGTCCGTGAGCTGATCACGGCCGGCAGTGGCTCGTCCTGGACTGACGCTCGCGCCGGCGAATCCCTTGCCCGAGCCCTACGATGGCGCGATGGAGATCCCGGTGCATCTTGACGCAGCCTGCCCGGTCTTGATCATGACACCGCGCGTGAGAATCGCAGCTTACCCGACCGGTAAGAATGTGTGCCCGCGCCTGAAGGGGCGGGATCTCGACGGTGTCTCAGTCCTCTCCAGTGGCGACGGGTTGACGCGCTAACGTCGCAGTGGGGGGGGCGATCCGCCCGCGTCTCCTGAGCGCGCTACGGAAGTCGAGCACGACGATCGCGATGATTGCGCCGGTGACGTCAGAGATGAGGTCATGGATGGTGTCGGCCCCCCCCTGGGATCGGCCGGTGTGGAAGACCACGTCAGCCAGGTATTCGTAGATCTCCCAGCCGACTCCACAGACGATCGCGAGGACAAGTGCGGCAACGGCGGGCGGCGGCCAGTTCGAGCCCAAGCGGCCTTGCCGCCAGAGGAGGTCCAAGATTTCGTAGCAGATCGCGGCGGCGGCGGCGGTTCCCGCAAAGTGGGTGATCTTGTCGTAGACCGCGAACCGGTCGTACATATGGCCGGCGGTGCCCATGGTGTCGGCGTACGTGGTGGCGACAACGATCGCCCGGCACTCCCAGGTGAAGATGGCGCCGCGGCGGCGCCAACCTTCGCCCGCGGCGATGACCAGGGTGGTGACGCCCACCTGGGCGACCTGGTACCCCCAAAAATCGGTCAGATCCGGGTTGACGAGCCGGCCGATCAGGAGCCAGCTGAGCAACCCTGCCAGCGCCATCGACGCCCAGTGGGCGCGCACGCCGGCAACGACCCATTCGAGCTCAGGGATGCGCCACCGGTAGCGGGACCTGACCGTGATCGCCACAATGGGGAGCAGGCTGATCGCGGAGCCGATGATCCCGTCGATCCAATAGTGATTGCCGGTCACGATGACGGTGATGCCCATGATCAGGCCAGGAATCACGCCAAGAATCAGGCCCAGGCGCCCTCTGAGGCTGAGAGCAAGGACAATCCCGGCCAGGACCATCCAGCCGACGTGGTTGCTCGGAACCGCCGCATAGGGGTTGAGGAAGTTGTGGGAACCGCCCATAAGTTCTTTCGTACCAACCAAGCCGCTGCTGGGGACTAGTCGGGGTGGAGCGACGGGGAAGACGGCAACGATCGCGACGGTGAGGATGCAGGCGGAGGCCAAACCCGCCTGGAATAGCCGGTAGATCCGGCGATCGTTCAAGTAGAGCCAGAAGAGGACCCCGATCGTCGTGGAGAGGTGGGCAAATGAGTAGGTGCGATTGAACGCGGTGACAACAAAGTCGCTGCGCAGAGCGAGATCCTGGAGAACGGTTTCACTGGGGAGGCCGAGGCGCTTCTGGAACGTGATGATCCATTCGGCGTTGCGAAGCGCGTCGTCGTACGAGCCGACCGTGTGCATCCGGCCGAATTCATACAGGACATACCCGCCTCCGAGAAGGGCGCATTCGGCGAGCAGCAGACCGGCACTCCGCCAGACTCTCGGACGTGGCCGTGAGCGGCGGGACGCAACGACTGCCAACAGGAGTGCCGCGGGGATGTAGGGATGCGGCTCAAGCAGCACGAACGAAACGGCGCCAAGAACTGTCGTGACCGTGGCAAACGGAGCCCCGGCCACGTGGTATGCGCTGACCGCGAGGGCAGCGATGATCCCAATTGTGAGAAACAATTCCCACGCGTGCTGCGGCGGATGGACGTGGACGTGATCGACGATCCGATTGCCTGACACGTGCGGCTCTCCAGAGGACGATCCTGCCCAGACGGCAAGGATCGCAATCCACCACCGACAGCGATTAATCGAGATTTTGCATTTGCTACGACTGTAACAGCCGAAAGCGATAAGGGGGAAGCCTACCCTGCGTTCTACCCTGAAGCATTGGGTGGATCGGACCCGGCCACGCATGAAAGTCTGTTCCAACGTCCAAAGCGCTTCTCAAAGGCAGAATCTTATTTTACGCTCAGTCAACAATTGAAGCGAACCGAGCTTCTTTTGTTGCGGCAAACGCAAACTGTCAGCCAATAATGACGTCGGTCGGCAAACGAGTGCGGCACCGGGACTAGAATTGCCCCTATGAGAATCCTATTGGCCGAAGACGAACCCACGCTTCGCGAGTTCATCTCGCGGGGCCTCGATTCACGGCGAACTGGTTCGCGCTCCTCGAATACTTGTACTTGATGCGCAATAGCGGCAGCGTCGTTAGCAAAGACATGATTGCCGAGCACGTCTGGAACTTGACCTCGAGGCGGAGTCGAACTTTATCGAGGTTTCTATCTACTCCATTCGAAGGAAGTTCGAGTCCCGATCTGGTCCCTCGCCGATGCGAACAGTCCGGGGCATCGGATACACAATCGATGCTTCGCCGGCATCCTAATCTGCGCGTCCGAACGCGCATCGCACTCACGATCTTTGCCCTGTCGACGGGGCTCCTGGTCCTCATGTCGAATACCGTCTATCTCGCCTTCGATGAGCAACTCCGCGCAGTTTTGATGACACCCTTGCGCTGCGGGCCGAGGCGAACCTTCAATTCGTCGACAGCACCACATCGCCGCCGACGCTCGTCGTCCGTAGCGATCCCGGGAATGAACTGGCAACGGGCAAAGCTGTCTTGCGCCTGTACAACATCGACGGGTCGCTCGTTGCCGAAGCTTTTCCTGAAACACCCATGGTGCCGATCGACGGCACGGCAATTGAGGAATCCGTCGCCGCCAGCAGCGACATCTATCGCTCTCTCGAGCTCGAGCCGAACGAGGAATACCGCGTCGTCGCGTCCCCAGTCGTTCGCGCTGGTGAGATCGTTGCCGTCCTGCTCACCGGGCTCGATCGTTCGCGCATCGACGACCCCTTAGAGATCCTCCGGTTGATCCTCCGTGAGGAGTTGGACTCCCCACCTGGAGTGGCTCACCCTCGTGTACGAGTCTCCTGGCACATGTCGGGCTCGTCACGACATGAGCCGTGGCAAGATTCTCGCGTAGTGCGGAGGCACGGCCCTGCTGCCACGCGTGAATTGGGCCACCGAATACCCTGTGACTGGTCGTACAACGATTGCCCCGCCGGCCGAATGGTGCGCTTCCGCTCGAAATTTGTTGACGGACGCTACACCGTACACCGATGCTTCGAAACATCGGCTTTGATCAAGGGCAATGGGCAGTCCGGCCAGATCCAGAGCGTGTGACGGAGGCTGGACATCGAAAACGCGGTCATTCCCTTAATTGAGCAACACGGTCTACTTGTTGTCGCCGTCATGGTCGCCGTTGCCGAGCTAGGGCTACCGACCGGCGTCTCCCCAAAGATCGCGCTTCTCCTGGCCGGCAGCATCGCCATCGGATCTCCGGCGACGCTCGTCTTGGCCCTTCTGCTCGTCACCGGTGCCAATTTGATCGGGGCGACGCTGCTCCACCTCCTCGCTCGCGGCGGAGGGGGGTGGGTCGTGAACCGCGTGCTGGGCTCGCGCGGTATCCATCCTGAGGGGGTGATGGAGCGGTGGAGAGCCCGATGTGGCGGGCATGACGCGGCCGCAATCTTTCTCGGCCGTATCACCCCCGTAGTTCGCATCTACGTCACGCTGGCGAGCGGGCTCATTCGGGTGCGGTGGCGGGACTTTCTTCTCGGCGCCGGCTTGGCTGGGGCTGTCTGGAGCGGACTCCCATTGGTCCTGGGTTATGTCTTCCGAGATAACGTCGCCGGGCTCGTGCATTCCAAGCTGGCCATGCAGTTGATTGTGCTCGTCTTGCCGCTCATCGGTGTCGTTGCGGCCGCCGGGTGGTGGGTTGTTCGCGCGGGCTCCCTTGCCGAATCCGTGCGGCGGTGTCAGGTCGTCACGGCCGTCGCCGCTGCCATCGCCACAGCGGCTTGGGCGGTTAAGGCCGTGCGAGCCAGTGCATGGGCCCACGGACACAACCTCTCAGCTCCAGATCTTCCGGTTCTTCTCTGGTGGCTGAGTGTCCTCGGCGTTCTCATTGTCTGCACCGTCTTCAGTGCACTGGCCGCCCCTTCCCGCAACGATGTCCGGATGTCCAGGTTCGTCCGGCTCCCCTTTGCAACGAGCAATACCGCAATGACGCTCGTTTGGGCTGGAGGGCTCGGCGTTGCCGCCGCGATCATGACGGGCATCGAGTTGATGTACCCGGCACTCTGATCATGCTTTCGACCGAATCCCAGCATCATTCAGGACTCGCGAACGTTGAGTAGCGCAAGAGGGGATTAGGACCTGATTGCCAAGCGGCTGATGCCACCGCCGGGGCGACCGAACCCGCAGGTTAGAGGGATACATCACCTGGGGTAACTTCAGACGAAGCCCTTCCAGTGCTGAGAACGGGCCGATTCCACCTGGATCAGCACCGGTCGGCCCACCCACCGAGAGGCTCTTATAGAGGTTCCTACCCGCCGATGTACTCCGTCGGAGATCTTGTCGATCCAGTCTTGCATTCGCTCGATCGCCGCACCAGGGTCTTCGCGCCAAGGATGCCGTGGCGAACCGTCCGCCGGCGGGATCGGTGTGAGAGGATCAGAGGCAGGAAACGCCGCCGTCGCCTCGCCACAATCGAAGAGTGCCAGTCCCTTCCGTGGATAGGCGGTTCCGGAGTCCTGGGTGCCTGCCGTACCCGCGTTCACCAAGATTCGTGGTCCTTGCCACGCGGCAGACGGCACCTCGATGCAGGCTGAAACGACCCACTCGCCAATGCTTGAGGAGCCGAACTTTCTCGGGCTGGTCTTGCGGCGCTGGTCATATGCGAGGAGCACGTGCCGAACTGTGCCTTGCTGGATCATGGCCGCGAAGCGATCCCCGTCCAGGATGGGGTCGTTCCCGCTATATCCACCGATCGCCATGATCGGCTTGTCGGTCTCGAGGATCAGCGGGGACGCATTTTGGCATCGAGGGTCGCAAGCAGGATATTCCTCGCCTGCCTGGTGCGATTCCAGATATCCCACCAGAGATCGGTTGACGGCGGCAGATTGGTTGATGCCGATGACGTCACGGACCGAAGCTACCTGCGGGCCCGCGTCCGGAAACGTTACGTTGCTGATCCCTTGCCAGACCGGGAGCCTACCCCCTCATCCCCTCCTATCCCAGTCCCCCTACCGCTCCTCACTCCCTCCCTCCGTCCCACCCCCCCCCCCCCCCATCCTCTCCCCCTTCAACCCCCCCCCCCCCCTCCTCCCCCCCCCCCCGCCGCAATGGCCCCGGCGAGCGTCAACGAGATCGGCCACCCGGCCTGTGGAGTAAGTTGCCGGTCGAGCAGGCGAGGAGCGGCTCGGCCATGCGGACATCGCGATGACGATGCGCTACTCGCACGTCTCGATGGCGATGCTCTCCCGAACAAAGTCGGCGACGGCCGCGAGGCTGCGTCCTAGTCCCTCGTCACGATTTGAGGCGGCGCCTCTCGCCGTCCGCGTACCTAAAATGTAACAAAGCCCGCCCTGGCCCTTTTAAAACAACCGCGTTATCACAGGGAAAAGTAAGGCGTCGGTGCCGGGTAAGGGACTCGAACCCTTACAGCCTTGCGGCCACCAGCTCCTAAGGCTGGCGTGTCTGCCAATTCCACCAACCCGGCGTTCTATCCCATGGAAGGATACCCGGCGCTGATCCGGTCTTGCTACCGGAACGTGCGGCGGCTTGGCCCGCGCCTGCCGCGATCGGGCGTGCAACCGTGCGCGGGCAACGATCCAGGACCGGCTAAGATCGTGACGGTCCGGCGTGTGGCCCGGACCGGGAAAGAGCTGGGAGGGTGGATGGGCACATCGGAGATGGTGGTGGAGGTCGCGCCGGCCGGCACGCGGCCGGGCGGCAAACCGGCCCTGGCGCTCGCGTTCGGACCGGAACTCGCCCTGTTGAGCGTGGTTGTGTTGTGGGCGTCGACCTTCATCGTCACCAAGGATCTCTACGATACCCTCACGCCCCTGGCGTTCACCGGCGTCCGCTTCGGCCTGATGATCCTCTTCAGCTGGGCCGTCCTCCTCATCCAATCCTCCCGCCAGGGAACGATCACGAAGGCCGTCCGGGTGAACCGCCCGGATATCCCCCGGTTTCTCCTCGCCGGCGCAACCGGCTACACCCTCTACCAGCTCGGCTTTGCCCTGGGGCTGGAGCGCACATCGCCGTTCTCGTCGTCGCTGCTCATCTCGATGGTGCCGGTCGTCACCGTGATCCTGCTTGCCATCCTGGGCGAACGGACCCCGGCGAAGGCCTGGCTGGGATTGGGCGTGGCGGTCGTCGGCGCCATCGTCTTCCTCCTGGACAAGCGGGGCGAGGGCGGCGGCACGCTCACCGGAGACCTTCTCAGCCTCGGCGCAGCTTTCGCCTTCGCCACCTACGGCGTCGTGAACCGGCCCCTGACCAAGGCCTACCCGCCAGCTACGGCCACCGCCTACGGCGTCACCGCTGGCGGCGTGCCACTCCTCCTGATCTGCACCCCAGCGATCATCGACCAGGACTGGGGCAGCGTCAGCGTCTGGCAATGGCTGGCAATCGCCTACATGGTCGTCCTGCCCGTCTATGTCGCCTATATGCTCTGGAACTGGGCCATCGCCCGGCGCGGCGTGGCGGCCGCCACCCGCTTCAGCCTCCTGGTCCCCGTCGTCAGTGGCATCCTCTCCGCGTTGGTCTTCTCGGAAGACTTCGGCCCCCTGAAACTGCTCGGTGCCGCCATCGTCCTCGTTGGCCTCGTCGTCGCCCGCCTCGGGCAGCGGAAGCCGTAAGACGGGGAGGCGGGGAGGCGGGGAGGCAGGGAGAAGGCGGGGAGGAAGGTACTATCTGGCAACGGAATGGTGCAGATGCGCCCCTACAATCAACCGTCGATCCAATGCGTACCTGTCTACCCGTCTACCCGTCTCGTAAGGAGACTCCCGTGCCGAACAGTCCCGATTGGAACGCGCTGAGCGACGACGCGGTGAAGCACCTCCAGGCGTTGCTCCGCCTGGATACCTCCAACCCGCCCGGGAACGAAACCCTGGCGTCCGAGTATCTGGCCGGGATATTGCGCGCAGATGGGATCGAGGCGGAGGTCGTCGGGGGAGTTGCTGGACGGGACAACGTCGCGGCGCGATTGCGGTCCGGCAATCCGACTGCGCGGCCGTTGATGCTCACCGGCCACGTCGATGTCGTCACTGTCGAGCGCGCAAAGTGGACCCGCGATCCGTTTGGCGGCGAGCTGGTGGACGGGTTCGTCTGGGGACGCGGCGCTCTCGACATGAAGAGCATGGTCGCGGGCGAACTCGCCGTGATGCTCGCCCTCAAGCGCTCCGGCGTCGCCCTGAATCGCGACATCCTCTTCGTCGCCTTCGCCGATGAGGAGGCCGGCGGCGAGGCCGGCGCGGCCTGGATGAACGCGAACCGGCCCGATCTGGTCGACGCCGAGTACGCCATCAACGAGGGCGGCGGCACCGCGGTCGACTTCGGCGACCAGCGCTTCTTCATGGTCCAGGCCGGCGAAAAAGGCGCCTCCCGGATCAGGATCACCGCCAAGGGGAGCCCCGGCCATGCCTCCGTTCCCCTCGATGAGACCGCAATGGCGGCTCTGGGGCGGGCCCTGGTGACGTCTGCACGAGTGGCAGCCCGCGACAACCCTGACCGCGCCAGTCCGCCTGCTCCTGACCACCGTCGCGCCAGCGCTCGGCGCCGAGACCGAGGCAGCCGTAGCTCAGATCCTGGAGAACCCCTCCTGGGAAGCCCTCAGCGCGCTGCCGCTGGACGCTGACACGCGGCTGATGCTGCGCGCGACAACCCGCAACACGGCCGTGCCGACGATCGTGCATGGCGGCCACCGGATCAACGTCATCCCCTCCGAGATCGTGCTCGACGTCGACGGCCGCATCCTCCCCGGCCAGGACCCGGACGAGTGGCTGCAAATCGTCAAGGCCGTCGTCGGCGACGACGTCGAGACGGAACTGCTCTCGCGCGAGTCCGGCATCGAGGCCGACCCCGCCTCGCCCCTCTTCGACGCAATCGCCGAAACCATCGGCGAGATGGTCCCCGGCGCGAAGGTCGCGCCCTACCTGGTCTCGGGCGGGACGGACGCCCGCCACCTGCCCAACGTCAAGGTCTACGGCTTCTTCCCGTTCAACGCCCCGGAGCGCAACCCGCTCTACGCCACCCTTGTCCACGGTCACGACGAGCGGATCGCCGTCGAGGACCTCGCCTTCGGCACCCGCTTCCTGTACGAACTGGTGACGCGGTTCTGCGGCCACTGACGACATCATCAGCAGGCGCGAAGCAGAGTCCGAGACGGCATTCACTGGCGCCGGCCTACCAGAGATGGGTAAATCGCCGCGGTTGTGTCGGTTCCGGACATCGGCGATGCTTCGCGCGCCATGGACAAACGTGCGGCGCAATGGACAGCGGATATCGGACAGGACGCCGGCGCCGTCGACGGGCTCTCGGCCAGGGCCGCGGCGACCGCGCTGGGCGTCAGCCAGCGCACAATCCGTCGCGCCATCGCGAGGGGAGCCCTCCCGGCCGTCAAGCGGGGCGGCGTCTTCCGGATCGCGCCGGAGGATCTGCGTCTCTATCGCGCACGCGGCCGAGTCACCCCGCTGGCAGCCGTCCCGGCGCTCCACAATCTGCCGCGACCGATCCAGTTCCCCGAGCGGGAGTCAATCGCCGCTCCCCATCTGCCGCGGCCGCTGACGCCGCTGATCGGGCGGGAAGGCGATCTTGCCGCCGTCCTCGATCTCCTCCGGCGCAAAGGCGCGCGTCTGGTGACGCTCATTGGCCCCGGCGGCGTCGGCAAGACCCGCTTGGCGTTAGGCGTGGCGGAACGAGCGGGGGAGGACTTCCCCGATGGTGCCTGGTTCGTGCCGCTCGTCCCGGTCCGCGACCCCTCTCTCATCGCCCCCACGATCGCCCGCGCCCTGGGTGTGGTCGAGCGGCCCGATCGACCTGCGGCAGCCACACTGATCGCGGCCATCCGGGGCCGGCAGCTCCTCCTGGTACTGGACAACCTCGAACACCTCCTGACGGGCACGCCGCTGGTGACAGAACTGCTGGATGCCTGCCCGCGTCTGGTTGTCCTGGCGACGAGCCGAGCCCGGCTCAACCTGACCGGCGAGCAGGTCTACCGTGTTCCCCCGCTGGCCTTGCCCGATCGGGGTCCGGATGCTGACGGCCCATCGCCGGCGGCCGAAGCCATCGGGGCGGCGGCGGTCCGCCTTTTCGTTGCACGGGCGCGGGCGGTGGACTCTTCCTTCCGCCTCACCGCCGAGAACGCCGACGCGGTCGCGGCGCTGTGCGCCGGCGTGGACGGTTTGCCGCTGGCGATCGAGCTGGCAGCGGCACAGACGCGGCTCTTCACCCCGGAAGGGTTGCTGACGCGGATGGGGCGTCGATTGCCGCTCCTGACCGGTGGTCCGCGCGACCAACCTGAGCGACACCGGACCATGGCCGACGCCATCGCCTGGAGCTACGACCTCCTGAATGAATTGGAGCGAGCCGCCTTCCGCCGCCTCTCCATCTTTGTCGACGGTTGTACCCCCGATGCGGCCGCCGCCGTCTCCTCCTCCACCTTTGATGCGATGGTGATGTTGGTTGATCACCAGTTGCTCACCCAGGTTCACCAGCCAGATGGCGCGCTCCGCTTCACCATGTTGGAAACGATCCGCGAGTTCGGTCGAGAGCGCCTCGCGGCCAGCGGAGAGGCAGTGGAGGTATCGGAACGCCACGCCGCGTACTGGCTCGGACTGGCCGAGCGGGCGGAACCCGAGCTCATCGGCCCCGATCAGGTCGCCTGGCTCGATGTCCTGGAAGCCGAGCTGTCTAACCTACGTGCGGCGATGGAGTGGCTGCTCAACACCGGCGACACGGAGCTTGGGCTCCGGCTGGCGGCGGCGATGTGGACCTTCTGGGTCGTCCACGACCGCGTGCCAGAGGGTCGTCGCTGGTTGGAGACGTTTCTGGCGTTGGACACGGTCGAACCGGCCTGGCGAACGAAGGGATTGGTGGCGATCGGAGACCTGGCGGAGCGACAGGGAGACTACCAGGCGGGTGCGCAGTGGCTCGATGAGGCCGCGGTGCTGGCACGGGCGCGCGGCGACCTGGCCGGCGAGGCGGCAGCGCTCCGCGTTCGCGGCAACGTGGCGATCTCTCTCGGCGAGACGGCCCGCGTCATCCTGGGCGATCCGATCCGAGCCGACCACGAGCTAGCCCAGGCGGAAGAGTTACTTGTGCGGAGCCAGGTGCTGGCGCGGGAGGCCGGCGACGCTTGGGGTAATGCCAAGGCGAGTCATTGGCTTGCCATCCTCCCGCTCGAGCGGAAAGATCCCGCCCGCGCGGCCATCGAGTTGGAAAAGGCACTGGTCGACTTTCGTCGCCTCGGCGATCACCGTCAGGTATGTATGGTTGTCGGCAATCTCGGCAGTGTGATGATTAGCAACGGTGAATTCGAGCGAGCACGGGCGGGCCTGTCCGAGTCGCTGGTGCTGGCCCGACGGTTGGGATACCGGTGGTGGATCGGGTGGTGCCTGAACGAGCTCGGCAGGGTCGCCGCCCTGACCGGTGAGAGCGAGCGGGCGGCACGCCTGTTTGGGGCGACGTTGGCGCTGCGATCGGTAACCGGAGAACCGCTACGGCCAGGACCAAAGCGTGACCAGGACGAGATGCTCGCGATGATCCAGGTGACATTCGGCGGGGCCGCCACAGCGGCCGCCCTGGAGGCCGGCGCCGCACTGTCGCTCGACGACGCCATCGCCGAAGCGCTGGCCGTGGGTGCGCCGAAATCGGATGAACCGGTGGCCGGCGAGACTGTTGTGTCCGCATCCTCATCGACCCGCGGTGGGCTCACCGCGCGCGAGATCGATGTCCTCAGCCTCCTGGTTGAGGGGCGATCAACCCCGAGATTGCGGCGGCGCTCTTCGTCGGCGTCCGCACGGTGCGCGCACACGTCGCCAGTATCCTGGCGAAGTTGGGTGTGCCGACTCGAACCGCCGCCGCCGCCCACGCCGTTCGCCACGGGCTCGTCTGACGCCCCTCGCCGTACCAATGTCCTTTGCCTATTGGCCGAACGGCCAATGGATGCCCCATGCGGCCCCACGGCGAAATTGGCCGATCGGCCAATACCCCGGCCGAGTCGATAGGTGCATGCTCAGCCCATTGCAATGCCCTGAATAGGACCATCATCCGGGCTGTTCCGGCAACGGCGGTGGGATGCTCGCATCCTCCCCGCGCCCAAGCACCTTCGTCAATCGACGGGAATGGACCGTACCGACATGACCGCGAACATTCGTCACCGCCCGCCGGCATGGACGGCGCGAACCAGCCGCCTGGCGCTTGCGAGTGCCCTGATCACCGTTGCCATCGTGTTGTTCGCCGCGGTGCCTCGTGTGCCGGCACAGCGACGAGCCCGAGCCCCAGGTGCGGGAGATCACGCTGACGGCCTCGGAGATCGAGTGGGAGTTGCAACCGGGCACACCGGTGAGGGCCTGGGCCTACAACGGCCAGGTGCCCGGTCCCGAGATCCGGGTGCGCGAGGGTGACCGGGTCAGGATCACCCTGACCAACCATCTGCCGGTCGGCACGACGATCCACTGGCACGGGCTCGACGTGCCGCCGGAGATGGACGGCCCGGCGGGGCTGAATCAGGCCCCGGTGGAATCCGGTCAACGCTTCACCTACGACTGGATCGCCACCCCGGCCGGCACGCGCTGGTACCACTCGCACACCGATGTCGCCACCCAGGTCATGCTCGGTCTGTACGGCTCCCTGATCGTCGAGCCGAAGGACTGGGACCCGGACCGGTACGACCGCGATTACACCTACATCCTCTCCGAGTGGGACAACGAGCTGACGCCAGAGGTTGCTGCTGGCAAGGCGCCCCGCGGCCCGCGGGATCCGACCCTGCGCGGCGGCGAGCTGGGCACCGACGAGTTCCTGATGAACGGCCAGATCCACGAAGCGATTCCGCCGATCGCGGTGGCGGAGGGTGACCGGGTGCTGATCCGTCTGATCAACGCCGGCACGCTCGCCCACCCCTTCCACACCCACGGCCACTCCTTCCGGATCGTCGCCACTGACGGCAATCCGGTGCCGGAGGGGGCGCAACTGACCAAGGACACCGTTCTGATCGCCCCCGGGGAGCGCTACGACCTGGCCTTCGAGGCGGACAATCCGGGGGTCTGGATGGCCCATTGCCACATCGAGAACCACGCCGCCAACGGCATGATGACCGTCATCGAGTACGAGGGCGTCCTCCCGAGCGGCCCCATCGCCGAGTTCTGGAACCTGCCCCCGTCAGCCGGAGGAGCGGCAGCGTCGTCGGCGGTGAAATCGGGCAAGGCTCCCACGGCGGCCACGTTCCTCGATGGCGAGACCGGGTCTGCCGGAACTCCGCAGGCGGCTGCTCCCGCACCGGAGATCGCATCCGCTCGTCCCAGCCGGCGTCCTGGGAACCGCCGGCCCGGTCGCCGAGATCGCAATGGTGGACGACCGGTTCGAGCCCAAGGTGCTGACGGTCAACGCCGGCACGACCGTGATCTGGACCAACAAGGGGGCCGACTGGCACAGCATCGCCGCGTTCGACGGGAGCTTCGAGTCGGCTCAGATCGGCTCGGGCGAGAGCTTTTCCCACACCTTCACCGCCCAGGGACCTACCAGTTCATCTGCAAACACCACGGGCGGCAGGGAATGATCGGCCAGATCGTCGTCATTCCGTGACGACCCTCCGGGTCAGACGGAGCACCCCAGAGAAAGGAGGTCTCGGAGTATTGGGCACGGCACGCGTGGCACCAGCGAACGCGATACGACCAGCATTCGAAAGGATCTGAAATGCGTAGCGATAATCAATTCGACCAGCGGGCACTGACGATCACCGAGGTCTATCGACGCGATCCGCGCGGGCAACCTATCCCGGCGCCAGGCTCTTCTCCATCTTGGCGGCGCCGGCCTCGCCGCGGCTGGGCTGATCGCCCTGGGCCGGCGGACGGCGTTGGCCCAGGACGGCGGTACTCCGCCCGCGATGGCGACCCCGCAGATCGGCCAGCAGGCCGATGGCAGCACGCTGTGGCGGGTCAATGTCGCCGACATGCGGATGGAGCCGGCGCCGATCGTCGAACTCCACGGCTTCTTCCCCGGGAGAGATCACCATCGCCGAGGGCGACGCGATCTGGTTCGATTTCGGACGATGGTGGGCTTCCACACGGTCTCGTTCCTCTCCGGGGCGGAGCATCCCGCCGCTCCAGATCCCTGATCCGGAAGCCGGCACTCCGGCAGCGGACGGCGCCCCGAAGATGATCCTCGACCCCGCCGTCGTCTTCCCGCAGGGCGGTGAAACGTACGACGGGACCGGGTACGTCAACTCCGGCATCGACGCCTTCCGCGACCCGACCGCAGCCCTACGTCCTCACCTTCACCACGGCCGGCACCTACGACTACGTCTGCATCGTCCACGCCCTGGTGATGAAGGGGACGGTCATCGTCGAGCCGGCCGGGACCGCGCCGCCCATGACCCAGGCCGAGTACGATCAGGCCTCGGCGGACCAGATGGCGGCGCTCTACGCCCAGGGTGACGCCGAGATCGCGACATACGCCGAGGCCAGCAGCACCGCGAACGCGGACGGCACCACCACCTGGGAGGCGACCGTCGGGGCCGGCGGCGAGACCCAGGTTCGCGTCCAGGCGATCCTGCCGGTGGAGCTGGAGATCAAGGTCGGCGACACGGTGCGGTGGATCCACCGGTCGTTCGGCGAACCGCACACCGTCTCCTTCATCGGCGCCGGGGAGGATGGCGCCGGAGGACGTCATCGTCGAACAGTTCGCCGATGGATCCCCGAAGTTCGTGCAGAGCCCGCTGACCTTCCTGCCGCAGGGGGGAGACGTCTGGAGCGGCACCGGTTGGGTCAATTCGGGCTTCATGGGATTCATTCCCGGCATGCCGACGGAGTACGCGCTGACCTTCGATACCCCCGGCGACTACATCTACTTCTGCGTCCTTCACGGCGACGCGGAAGGCAACGGGATGTCCGCGAAGTTGACGGTTGTGCCATAGAGCCGTCGCGGAGATTTTTTTGTCATAACAGGCCGACCGGACGCGGAAAGCCCGCGTCCGGTCGGCTTTTTCGCACATCCGGTAGACGAGGAGATCCAGGATCGAAGTCCTCAAGGCAAATCCACACCGCGCTCTTGGAGGACGGCGCGGAGGTCGGCGACCAAGGGCAGGCGGCCGGATTGGCTGGCGGAGTGGACGAGGAGACCGTCGAGATGGAGGGCGAGGTCCTCGTTGCTGACCGGGACCAGGACAAGCGACTCGATCGCCTCGTCGTAGTGGGCGAAGACCCGGCGGGCGAGCGCGAGGGCGGCGTCCTCGAAGCCCGCGGCGGCGCTGTACGTGATAGTGATGTGCATGGGGGCCATGGGCGACGGACGAGAATGGCGAGACGGGAAGGTGCGGTGAAGCCGTTGGTCGGAGAGGGTGGCGTGCACTAGGAGTCGATCGTAACGATGACCTGGCTATCGCGGATCTCGACGGAGTAGGTCTTGACCTGGACGGTGGGATCGAAGACGGACTGGCCGGTGGCGATGTCGTACTCCCATTCGTGCCAGGGGCAGCGAAGGATGCGGCCCTCTTTGCCGTAGCGGAACTCGTAGACGTCGGACGGCAGGGTGGTCCCGACGATCTTGCCGAGGCAGACCCGGGCACCCTGGTGCGGGCAGGAGTTTTTCAGGGCGTAGAAGGTGCCGTCCAGGTTGAAGATGCCGACTTCGCGGCCTTCGAGGCGGACGATCTTGCGCCCGCCGGGCGGGATCTCATCGGGGCGGGCGACGACGTGGCTGGCCATCGGAATTGCGACCTCAGCGGTTGGGAGCGAGGAGGCGCTCGCCGTAGACGGCAAGGGCGGTGTCGACCAGGATCGGGCGGCGCAGGACTTCGGGGATGCCGTCGAGCATGGCGAAGGGATCACCAAAATCCCAATCCGGAAAATTGCCGGCAAAGAGCAGGGTGCGGTGGGCCTCGACCATCTCCAGGACCTGCTCTAGGGCATCGGAGTTCGGTGGAGCTTCGAGCGGGTAGGTCGTCGAGTAGACGTGGCGGAGGATGTAGGCGCTGGGGCGTTCCTTGACCCAGGGGGTCTCGGCGCGCTGGGCCTTCCAGTTCTTATCAAAGCGCCACATCACGTGCGGCAACCAGAAGACTCCCCCCTCATAGAGGACGACCTTGAGGGTGGGAAATCGCTCAAACACGCCCTCGGTGACCATGCTCATCAGGTGAGCCATGTAGCTCTGCGGCAGAGCGCCGTACCACTCGAAGGTGGATGTAGGGTGGCCGACCGCCGTCGCGGCGGGCGACATCCCCGCCCCCTCGCCGCCGATGTGGAGGGCAAGTGGCAGGTTGTGGCGGACGCAGGCCTCATAGATCGGATGGTAGACGCGGCGCCCAAGCGGCGCCTCGCTGGCGCTGCCGATCAGGACCTGGACCATGCCGGGATCGGAGCCAAGGCGGTCGATCTCCTCGACGGCCTGGACGGGGTCCTGGGGGGCGACGAGGATCGAGCCCTTGTAGCAATCGAACGGGCGGACCCAGGTCTCCAGGGTCCAGTCGTTGACGCCGCGGGCGAGCCCAGCGGCAATGTCGACGTTGGGTTGGACACTGAGGTTGGTCAGGGTGCCGGTGAGGATGGCGAGGTCGACCCCGTGCGGGTCGAGATAGGCCTCCTTTGTCCTGGCGGGGTCGCCGGCGGCGGCAACAGCGTCCGGGTCGGACGACGCCGAGCGGTCTATAGGCATGGCGGGCCATCGGCGGGCCGCCGGAGCGGGCGACACGGTGGCGGAGGCCCTCGGGAACGAAGGGCGCGATGGCGCGCCAATCGGTGATGCGGTGGTGGAGATCGGTGTCGATGGCACGAAGGCTGACAGGGTCGCGGCGGATTGGTGCGGTGATCGTTGGCGCGGTCATGCGTTGTTCGGGGCGAGGAGGCGGGGGCCGTACACCTCCAGCGCGTTCTCGACGAAGATGCGGTGCTTGAGGTCCTTACGGGCGGCGGGGATGAAGGTAAAGGCCGCCAGGGGATTATCGAAATCCCAGTGGGGATAGTCACTGGCGAAGAGGACGGTCTTCTCGGCGCGGAGCATGTCGAACATCTGGAGGAGGTGCTTGCCGTTCTCGGGCTCCTCGATGGGCTGGGTGCTGAAGTAGCAGTGGTCGAGGATGTACTCGCTGGGCAGGCGTTTGAGGTACGGGACCTCCGCCTTGAAGCGGGGATAGAGGCGGTCGAGGCGCCACATGATGTGGGGCGCCCAGCAGACGCCCCCTTCGACGAAGATGAACTTCAGGGTGGGGAAGGCTTCGAAGGTGCCCTCGGCGACGAGGCTGACGCAGTGGGCCATCATGGTCAGCGAGTGGTCGGTGTGGAATTCGAGGTAGGTCGAGGGGTAGCCGACACCTGTCGGCGGATTGGCGATGCCGGTGCCCTCGGCGCCGACGTGGATGGCGACGGGCAGGTCGTGCTCGACAGCCGCCGCATAGATCGGCCAGTAGTGCCGGTTGCCGTACGGAATGCGGGCGGCGCTCGCCATCAGGACCTGGACCATGCCTGGGTCCGATCCGTGGCGGCGGATCTCGTCAGCGGAGGCGACGGGATCCTGGGCGGGGACGAGGATCGACCCTTTGAAGCATGGATAGGGGCGTACCCACTTGGCCAGGGTCCAGTCATTGTAGGCGCTGAGCAGGGCTGACCAGAGGCGGTAGTTGGGCTGGATCGTGGTGGTGACAATCGATCCCGTCAGTATGCCGAGATCGATCCGATAGCGGGTCATCAGCTGCTGGATGACCCAGTCGGGGTCGCCGGCGCAGAGCCCATCCTCTTCGCGCACGGCGTCGTCCATGCGGCCGGATCCCGTGTTGGCGTAGTAGCGGGATGCCGTGGCAGGGGCGCCGTGATCGAGCCAGGGATGCCATTCGGGGGCGAGGAATGGCCGTAGCTCATCGTAACTGGGGAGGTCGTTGTGGATGTCGGTGTCGATACAGCGGAGTTTGGTCGGATGTATGGTGTGGGTATCCGCTCGGGTTCGGTGGCAATGACCATGATGCCGCGCCCCTTTCGTTGGGTGAACGGCAGGCATCGTAGTGCCGTGCTGGTGGGGCGTCAAGCGCGATTGGATGCCATGAGGGCGTGCAGGATCTTGTAGGGGCGGACCTCCGTGTCCGCCCGACTGCGACCGCCGGATGCCCGGTTGGCGACGCCGTTTCCGACCTGGGACGTTGGCGGTCGGTTACCGGCTGGGCACAGAGGTCCGCCCCTACGACAGGAACGCCGCACCTCAATTGAGGCCGTGGATATCAGGGCACCGCCGTGGCTTCGGCCGCGGCTTCGGCGCGGCGGGCGGTCGTGGACTTCGGGACGATTTCGAGGGAACTGGCTTCGGGGTGATAGAGGAAGCAGGCCGCGTGCTGGTTCCCAACCTCGTACTGGGGCGGACGGGATTCGATGCACATGTCCATCACGTGCGGGCAGCGCTCGGCGAAGAGACAGCGGGCTCGGCTGTGGGCCTTGTCCGCCGGCAACTGACGCGGCGACAGCGCAATCTGGTCCCACTCGTGGTCCGGGTCCGGCGACGGGATCGAGCCGAGCAGCAGCCGGGTGTACGGGTGGGCCGGGGTGGCCATCACGTCGTCGACCGGACCATCCTCCACCGCCCGTCCGCGAGACATCACCATGATGTCGCCGCCCAGGTAGTAGGCGGCGGAGAGGTCGTGGGTGATGAAGAGCGTCGACATGCCGTAGCGCTCTTTGAAGTCGAGGAAGATGTTCATCAGGGTGGCGCGGACGGCCACATCGAGCATCGAGATCGGCTCGTCGGCGATGATCACCTTCGGGCGCAGCAGGTAGGCCCGGGCGAGCATCACCCGCTGCCGCTCACCGCCGGAGAGCTGGTGCGGGTGGCGGCCGATGACGTCCGGCGGGCGCAGGTTGACCGCGCGCAGCGCCTCTTCGATCAGGTCCCGCTTCTCCGCCTTCGATGACGCCAGCTTGAACTGCTTGATCGTCATGTCGAAGACGCGGTCGATCTTGTAGAACGGGTTGTAGATCCCGTACGGGTCCTGGAACACGGCCTGGACGTCCGTCCGAAAGACCTTCATCTCGTCTTTGCTGAGGTCGTAGATGTTCTTGCCGCGGTAGAGCGCCTCGCCACGGGTCGGCTTGCTGAGTCCCAGCAGCGAGCGGGCCAGGGTCGTCTTGCCGCTGCCGCTCTCGCCCACGATGCTCAGGATCCGGGGCGGCGACTCCGCGATTGCCAGCGATGCCCGGTCGACCGCGACGGTGCCACCGTGAGCCTCCTGGCCGAAGACGATCGAGACATCCTTCGCTTCCAGGATCGGGCCGGCAGGACTGGTTCCGTTCTGCATCACACGACCCTCCGCGGCGTTGACTCCGGATGAAGATGGCAGGCGGCGAACCGGCCAGGACCGACCTCGACCTTGATCTCGTGGAACGTGCGCGGCCCCTGCTCCAACACCTCCAGGGTCGGCGGCACGGTCTCGCAGATCTCCATCTTGTAGGGACAGCGCGGGGCGAACCGGCACCCAGGCGGCCATGCCCGCGGGCTGGGGGTCGTCCCGGAGATGCCAGCAAGCCGCTTCCGCTCCCCGCCGATCGCCGGGACCGACGCCAGCAGCAGTTCCGCGTACGGGTGGAGGGGCCGATGGACGAGCGGGCGCACGCCGCCGATCTCGACGATCTGGCCGGCGTACATCAGGCCGATCCGGTCCGCCAGGTGGGCGTGGACCGGCAGGTCGTGGCTGACGGTCAGGATCGCGATGCCCATCGTCTCGCGCAGGTTCTGCAGCGTCTCCAGAATCACCCGCTGGACGTTGACGTCGAGGGCGGTCGTCGGCTCGTCGGCGACGATCAGCTCCGGGTCCATCGCGATCGCCGAGGCGATGATGGTGCGCTGCTTCATGCCGCCGGAGAGTTCGTGCGGATAGAGCCGCGCCACCTTGCCTTCGAGCCCGACCCGCTCCAGAAGCTGGGGCACCTTCCGCTTGGCGTCCTCTTTGGAGACGCCGTGGGCGGTCATGCCATCTATGATCTGCTCCCCGATCCTGGCGATCGGGTTGAGGGCATTCATCGAGCCCTGGGGCACGTAGGAGATGTGCTGCCAGCGGACCTGGCGCATCTCCTGCTGGGTCAGCGCCATCAGGTCGATGGGCTTCCCCTTCGATGGGTAGAACATGACGTGGCCGCTGGTGACCCGGTTCGGGAACCGGATGACCTGGAGGATCGCCTCCACCAGCGTCGTTTTGCCGCAGCCGGACTCGCCCGCGATCCCGAAAATCTCGTTCCGGTTGACGGAGAAGGTCGCGCCGTCGACGACCCGGGCCAAACCGCCCGGCGTCTCGAAATGGATGTGCAGGTCCTGCACCTGAAGGAGCACATCGCCCTGGGCTCTGGACGACGGTTTTTCCAGCACCGGGGCGGTCGTTGCCATGTGCGCTCCAGAAACGATGAGACCCGAGAGCCAGAGCCAGAATCCCTGATAGCTGATGCCTGACGCCTGACTTCAGCTACTGCGACGCGCCGCGGAGGCGCGGATTGTAGACCTCTTCCAGGCCCTGGTTGATGAGGGCGGCGCCGAGGAAGAAGAGGGCGAGGAGGGTCATCGGCGCGATCAGGATGGCCCACTTGCCGAGGCTGAGGACGCCCCAGGATCTGGGCGAAGAAGAGGATGGAGCCAAGGTCGATGGTGTCGCTGGGACCGAGGCCGACGACTGTCAGGGCGACGAGGGCGAAGGCGGCGCCGGAAGCGGAGAGGGCAAGGCTCATGCCGATGTAGGGCAGCATGTTGGGCAGGATGTCGCCGAAGATGATCTGCCGGTCGGACAGGTTGGTGACCTTGGAGAGTTCGACGTAGGGCCGCTCTCGCAAGGCTGAGTACCTGGGAGCGGATGACCCGGGCGCCGAAGGGCCAGCCGAAGATGGCGATGATGAGGGCGAGGGTCGGGATCGAGAGGCGAGGAGGAGTACTTGGTCAGGATGAAGATGAGGGGAAGGACGGGGATGACAAGGAACATGTCGGTGATGGTCCGGAGGAACGCGTCGATCCAACCGCCCTTGTAGCCGGACGACGAAGCCGACGACCACGCCGACGAGGGTCGAGAGCCCACCGGCGATGGCGGCGGCGAGGAGCGTGTTGGGAAGGCCGACGAGGACGAGGGCGAGGACATCACGGCCGTAGCGGTCGGTGCCGAGGAGGTGGTCACGGCTGGGATCGAGGAAGACCTGGAACTTGCCCTGGGCGAGGGGCTCGACGTCGCTGCCGACGAAGATGTCGATGAGGACGTCCTTGAGGAGGGCCATGACGGTGAGAAGGATGATGATGCTCAGGCCGATGCGGAGTTTGCCGCTGCTGTTCCAGATACTGAGAAAGGCCATCGTGACTCCTCCTTGCGAGTTCCAAGTGCTGAGTCAAGTTCGAAGTGACGAGAACGGTTCGTTGCTCGGCACTCGGAACTCTGCAACTCGGAACTCCGCGTCACCGGGCGTGCTTGATCCGGGGGTCGATGAGCGGCAGGCAGAGGTCGATGATGAGGTTGATGGTGAGGACGCCGAAGATGAAGAGGGTGATGATGCCCATCGCGGTGTTGACGTCCTTGCGAGTGATGGCCTCGATGAGGAGATTGCCGACCCCTGGGTAGCGGAAGAGGCGCTCGACGAGGATGTTGCCGTTGATGACTCCCCCGAGGACGATGCCGAGGGCGGCGATCTGGGGCAGCCAGGCGTTGCGCAGGACGTAGCGGTTGAGGATGCGCCAGGGGGAGAGGCCCTTGGCCTCGGCGTAGGTGAGATAGTCCTCGCCGAGGATGTTGACGACGAGGGCGCGGGTGGTGATCAGCCAGCCGGCGAAGCCGACGGCGACGAGGGAGAGGCAGGGCAGGGTGCCGTACTCGATCACGCTCTTGATGAAGGGCCAACTGAACTCTTTTTCGAGACTGGCGTCGTAGGCGCCGTTAGGGGGGAAGATGGGATTTCGGTAGCCGAGGAAGATGACGAGGAAGAGGGCGACGAAGTAGGCGGGGATGTTCAGGAGACCGAGGGAGAAATAGGTGATGAAGCCGGCGAAGCGGGACTTGCGGGCGCGGCCGACGAAGGTGCCGACGAGGACGCCGATGACCCAGGCGATGATGGTGGAGGCGCCGATCAGGGCTATGGTCCAGGGAAGGGCGCGCCAGATAGCAGCGGTGGCGGGATTGGGAAAGCTGAGGATGGATGGGCCGAAGTTTTGATGCAGAATCAGTTGGTCCATGTACCGGTAATACTGTTCCCAGAGGCTGCCATCGAGACCGAATTCTTTCTTGTAGTAGGTGACCATTGCCTCGGAACTGCTGCCAGTCGAGTACTGACCCTGGCGGGCCATTTCCGCGATCATCGCGTTGATGGGGTCGCCCGGCGTCAGGCGGAAGAAGATGAAGGTTGCGGTGAAGGCGCCCCAGAGCGTAATGAGGTAGAGCCCGATGCGACGGGCGAAATAGCCAGCAAGGGGATGGACGCCGCCGTTTCGTCGACTCCTCGAGCTCCGCAATATGATCGAGGGCGATGGCCTCAGTGGATCCGGTTAGTGCTTGGGTCGCCATGACTGTCCCTTTCGGTCACAGGCGTGAGGCGTGGGCCGTTCCGTGGCGACCCCGGATTGAAATCCGGGCTAGACCTACGAAGCCTTCCGGGACTGACGGACTGCATGCCCGGACGCGATCACTCCCGGAGGGACTTCGTAGGTTTAGCCCCAGGTTTCAACCTGGGCTCAGCTCACCCCTACGCTCCCGCCGCTGCCGGCTTGATGGCGCCGATGATGAAGAGGAACTGGGCCCACCAGTTCGCGCCGACGTTGTACTCGTTCTCCTGGGTCGGCCAGCCCGTCCAGTATTCCTGGCTGTAGGCGAACGGGTAGATGGTGTAGATGCTCGGCATGGCCGGCAGGTTCGCCAGGTAGGCCTGGAGACCCTGGTCGAAGAGGGCCTTGTTGGCCTCGTCGTCCGGGTTGACGTTCTGGAGCTGCTCGGCGACGTCGTTCAGCTCCGGGATCTGGGCGCGCGTCTCGTTGTGATCGGGGAGCGACGCGCTCTCCGACCGGCTTGTAGTCGGCCGTCAGGAACTTCTCGTAGAGCTGGTTGGGATCGAGCGCGACGCCGCACAGCCAGTGCGAGCTGATGTCGTACTCGCCGAGCTGGAAGGCATCCGGGTGGCCGGTGCCGGGGAGCGACTGCACCTCGGCGCTGATGCCGACCTCGTCGAGGGCGTCCGCCAGCAGGGTCGCGATCTGGTACTCCGGGTCGCCGACCTGGACCGGGGTGATGATGGTCAGGTTGATGTCCTCGCCATTCATCTTGCGGCGGTCGCCATCGAGGGTGGCGCCGGCGGCGTCGAGCAGTTCGGCGGCCTCGCTCCACGTCGTACTCGAACGGGTGCTCGGCCCGGATCTCCTCGTTGGTCCAGCGGTCGTGGATGCCCCACTCGGCCCAGGGGTACATGCGCCGGCTTGGAGGGCGGCTGCCAGATCGTGTTGCCGATGGTATCGCGATCGAGGAGGTACGGAGATCGCCTGCCGGCCCTCGGCCGTCTTGAAGAGGCCGCTCGGGGAGTCGTTGTTGAGCCAGATACCGCGCGGGCAGGGATCGTTGAACTGCAGCTCGATCCAGTTGTCGAACTGATCGCGGACCGCCTGCATGTTGAGGTAGGGCAGGGACGGGATGTCGACGTTGCCGTTGGCGAACTCCTGGGCCTCGGCGTCCGGCTCCAGCCGCTGGCGGAAGATGACGTACTGCGGGGCCGGGTCCATGTTCGCCTTGTTCCAGTAGTTCGGCGCCTTTTCCCAGACCTGCATGAACTGGTCCGGGTTGGCCTGGTTCAAGACGTATGGACCGGTGTAGATGGGCGGGTTGTTCTTGAAGGTGCCGGCGTCCTGGCCCTCCCAGACGTGCTTCGGCACAATCCGGAGCGGCTCGTCCACGATGCCGATCGTGAAGTAGTAGTGGAAGCGCGGCTGGGCCTTCGTCAGCGTGAAGGTAACCGTCTTGGGGTCGGTCGCGACCACGGTGTCGACGAACTCGGTCATCTCGGCGGAGCCGCCGGAAGTTGGAGTTCGCCTTGAGCAGCTCGACCGAGAAGACGACATCGTCGGCGGAGAACGGCTGGCCGTCGCTCCAATTGGCCTCGGGCGTCAGGTTGAGGATGAACTCGGTGAAGTCGGCGTTGTAGGTGTAGCCGGTGGCGAGGTGGTTGATGATCTCGCCCTGGGGGAAGTTGACGTAGAACATCGCCCTCGCGACAGAGCTGGTTGACGCCGTACTGGTAGGCCTCGCCGTTGGGGATGTACGGGTTGAAGCTGTCCCAGACCTGGTTGATCGACTGGCTGATGACGACGGTCTGCTCGCGCG
>CAWKIA010000036.1:0-148199 GCA_963849635.1 uncultured Chloroflexia bacterium
TGGGTATTGGGGTAGGGGGCATGTTGATGTGATCTCCCGGCGCTTTGGTGATCCGACCGATCTTGCGGACAGGGCCGACTGCAGGAGTCTAGCGCGGGTTTGGATGGTTCGATAGAGTGGTGCTTCACAGGATGTCTCGCGGTTTCGCATCCAGTGATGTGACGCGGTAGTCGAGAAGCCGGGGCGGCCGGATCCGGGGTTGAATCTCCGGTCCAAGCAGGACGAAGCCCAACCAGGGCTGAGTATGAGTCGATTCTTGCAGATGATGCGGAATGGGAGGGGTGAAATGTTCGTCTACGTTGGGAGTTACACCGAGGCACCGTATGGGGATGGGCCGGGGATCTCCGGGTTCCGGTTCGATGAGGAGACGGGGAGGCTGACACCGGTCCAGACGGTGGACGGGGTGCGGAATCCGTCGTTCCTGGTGGCGGCGAAAGGTGGGCGGAACGTCTACTCGACGAACGAGTTGCCGGAAGGTGGTGTCTCTGCGTTTGCGCGCGATCCGGACACGGGCAGCCTGTTGGCGCTCAACCGCGAGGCGACGCATGGCGCCGACCCATGCTACGTGAGCATCGATCCCAGCGGGCGGTATGTCCTCGCCGTCAACTACACGGGCGGGTACGGTGGCGGTGGTACCGATCGCCGAGGACGGCAGCTAAGGCCGGCGTCGGATGTGGTCCGGCACACGGGTTCGAGCGTTCGGAACGACCGCCAGGAAGCGGCCCACCCGCACATGATCCACGCCGCGCCGGACGGCGACTCGATCGTGGTGACGGACCTGGGGGCCGATGCGGTCTTCTCCTACGGGTTCGACGCGGCGGCGGGGAAGCTGGTGCCTCGGCCGGAGCGGACGGCGAAGGCTGAGCCGGGATCGGGTCCGCGCCACTTCGTGTTCTCGCCCGATGGCGAGACCCTGTATGTTCTCAACGAACTGACCGACACCCTGACGGCCTACGATTGGAACAACGGCGCCCCGGCCGCCCGGCAGACGTGCCCGCCCTGCCGGAGGATTACAGCGGTGAGCCATCGGGCGCGCACGTGCTGGTCTCGCCGGACGGCAGTTCGTGTACGGCTCGAACCGGGGTCACGGCAGCATCACCGTTTCGGAGGTCGATGGCGCGACCGGGGATCTGCGCGTCGTTGCTCAGGTGCCGACCGGTGGCACAACCCCGCGTGGCTTCGGCATGGACCCGTCCGGCAGATGGGTGCTGGTGGCGAGCCAGGATGCGGGGACGGTGGTCACCTTCCGCCGGAACGCCGAGACGGGGCTGCTGGAAGAGACGGGCAATGTCGTTGAAGTCAAGTCGCCGGTAACGGTGATCTTCGTGGCGGGATAGGGAGATTCCCGGAGTTCGCCCTTGAGACCAGCCCCGCGGACAGGCCGCGTGGGCGTTAACGCGTGCATGGACCGTGCGGCCGATCGAATGGATCTGGTGATTTGTGCCGATATGTGACACATCTGGAAAACGTCGTCTGTAGGGATGAACGCGTTCGAAGCGGTCGGCAGGAGCGGACGGGGTGGGTTTGCTGCGGAACCGTCCCCAGACGAATGCACCACCGCCCCAGGATCCGGATCCGGGCGGCAGCGACGCCGAGCTGGTCGCGCAGGCCAAGCAGGGCGACGCGCGGGCATTCGCCCTCCTCTACCGCCGCTACCTCGATCAGGTCTACGACTTCGCCGCGCGCCGGCTCGCGAGCCGGGAGGCCGCGGAAGACGCCACCCAGACGATTTTCCTGCGGGCGGTCGCATCGATCAAGGAGTGCCGCGATGACAACGTCTTCGCGGGGTGGCTCTTCGCGATCGCCCGCAACGTCATTACCGACAACTACCGGGCGCGTCGCCACGTGACCAAGCCGATCGGGGACGACGACGAGTTCGAAGATCCGGCGATCACGCCGGAGGAGAGCGCTCTCCGGGTGGAGTGGGAGCGCGAGCTGCGAGAGATCCGCGAGCGCTGCCTGAACCCAAAGGAGCGGGAACTCCTCGATCTGCGCCTGCAAGGGCTGAGCGACCGCGAGATCGCGGCGGCCCTGGGGCGCGGCTACGGCGCGATCCGCACGGCCCAATACCGCATGGTCCAAAAGCTCCGGGAGTGCCTGGGCATCATCGGCCCGGCGAAGGAGGCCAGCCATGTGGATGGCTAGGCGTCACCCGGAGCGGGACCACCTCGGAGACTACTGGAACGCCCTCAACCGGGGCACTCCCGCCGATGAACTGGCGCGCCTCGCTGCGCCGCTTGACCCAACCTTGCTTGCCGCGATCGACCGGGCCCGCGCGCTCCATAGGAGGCGCCGGCCAGACCCGGCGTTCGCCACCCAATTGGAGCGCACGCTCATGGATGCTTTTGCTTCGGCGCCGGCGGGGATGGTCCCGCTGCGCCCGACTCCGTCCGGCCAGCTCAATGGCCGGACCGCCCCTCGTCCGCGATCGAGCTGGATACCGTCCCTGCCGGAGACGAAGAGACGGACGGGCTGGCTCGGCGCCCAACTGGCGACGGCGGCCCTGATCATCGTCGCCCTCGCCGGGATCTACCTGGTCGTCGACAACTCCGACCAACCGGCCGTCCTTCCGCCAATCCAGATTGCAACGCCGGACGCGGCCCCCACCGGTGACTGGACCAACTTCAAGGGCGACGCCGCCCATCGCGGCGTGGCCGACGCCGGGCCGACCGGCGACGCGGTCGAACTCTGGCGCTTCCGGGCCGAGGGACCGTGCCTGCCGGCGCCGGCCGTCGTGGCCGAGGTCGTCTACGCCGCCTGCGGCGACGGGAATCTCTACGCGATTGATGCGGACACCGGTGACGAACGGTGGCGCTTCATGCCACAGCGTTTGCTGTTGGCCCGACTGTGGTCGGAGATCTTGTCTACGCCATCGACAACGAAGGCATCCTCTACGCCGTCGACATCGACGCTGGGGACGAGCGATGGCGCTTTGCCTCACCCGTCAGCCGCGAGCCGGTCGTCGCGGACGGCCTGCTGGTCACCGGCAACGTCGATGGAGAGATCATCGGCATCGACGCCGCCACCGGGACGGAACGGTGGCGGTACGAGATCACCGATGAGGGCGGGGCGTCGAATCCCGCGATCAGCAATGGCATCGTCTACGCGGGTAGCGAAGCGGGCATCTTCGTCGCCGTCGACGCCGCGACCGGCGAGGAGCGCTGGCGCGAAGAGATTGGCGAAGGGGAGCCTCGGTACGTCGGTGGTGGCCGAGGGCATCGCCTACATCGGCGGCAGCCCCGACGGCGGCGCGGCCGGCAGCCTCTCCGCCTACGACGCCCAGAGCGGAGAGCTGCTCTGGCGGCGGGATGGCCGATCCACTCACCCGCCGTCGCGAACGGCGTGGGCTACTCCGGCAGCAACGACGGCACCGTCTATGCCTTCGACACCGCCACCGGGGAAGAACGGTGGCGGAAGCAGGTCGGCGGCACCGCGCGACCCTTCGCGATTGCCGGCGATGTCGTCTACGTCCCCAGCGACGGCGACTGGACCATTTACGCCCTCAACACCGCGGACGGCGCCGAACTCTGGCGCTTCGAGGTCGACGGCGGCATCGACGGCTCGATCGCGGTCTCCCGCGGCGTGCTCTACGTCAACACCAACCTGGGCACCATCTACGCCATCGGCGGCACAGGCGAGATGCGGCTGCCGGCGCCAAACGTCGTCGCCTCACCGGAGACATCCCTTGATGCGACGCCGATTGCGATCGGAACGCCGCGAAGTCGCCACCGTCGAGTTCGTCGGCGAGCTCCTGGGAGCATCCCCGCCCCTGTCCGCGCCGTACGGCGTCACGGTCGACAGCCAGGGAAACATCTATGTGGTCGATTCTGGCAACGACCGTATCGTGAAGTACGGGCCCGACGGAGCGGTGCTCACGACGTGGGGAAGCGCCGGCACGGGCGACGGGCAGTTCGTCGAGGCGGACGGCGCTGTTGTTGATTCCGAAGGCAACGTCTACGTCAGCGACAACGTGCGCAACGATATCCAGGTCTTCGATGAGGATGGCGTCTTCCTCACGAAGTGGAGCAGCTTCGGCAGCGAGAACGGCCAGCTCTCAGGGTGCCCGTCGGTAACGGACATCGACGCGGATGGCCGCATCTGGATCGCGGATAACGAAAACGACCGGGTTCAGGCGTTCGAAAGTCGATGGCACCTGGGTAGCGACGCTCGGGCGTGCCCGGCAGCGGTGACGGGGAACTCCGCCAATCCGAATGCCGTCGCCGTCGACGCCGAGGGGAACGCGTACGTCGCCGAGTGCGGCGAACCACCGCGTCTCGAAGTTCGGTCCTGACGGGCAGTTCGTCCTGTCCCCTGGGACCACGACTTTGCCTGCCTGGGCGGGGATCGAGGTCGACGACCAGGGGCACGTCTTTGTCGCCGACGCCGACAACCAGCCGTATCCAGGTCTTCGACTCCGACGGCCAGTTCCTCGCCATGTGGGGCCACGCATGGGCGAGGGCGAGGGCGAGTTCATTGCGCCGATCAGTCTCGCCTTGGACGGATCGGGAACATCTACGTTGGGGACATCGCGGCCAGCCGCGTCCACATCTTCCGCCTTCAGCCACCGCTGGGACCAGAGAGCGAGGCGGCCGACTCCTGAGGTCGACAGCATCCCAGCCGCGGCGTTTGGCCCGGTCGAGTTCCTGTGGGAGACGGCAGGCGGCTCGCAGCCGTTCTCCCAGCCCTCCAACGTCGCCATCGCCCCAGATGGCAACATCTGGATCACCGATGGCCAGCACAGCGTCTTCCAGATCTTCACGCCGGACGGCACGTTCATCGAGGAGTGGGGCACACCCGGGAGTGGCGAGGGTGGGTTCAACTTCCTCGCCACGAACGGGGACGGCGTGGGCGGGATCGCGTTCGCGCCGGACGGGTCGTTCTACGTCATCGATACCGGGAACCTGCGCGTCCAGCACTTTGACCAGGACCGAGCATTCATGGTGGCCTGGGGCGAATCCGGGAATGGTGACGGGCAATTCGTCTACCCGTTCGACATAGCAGTCGATGCGGACGGCGACATCTTCGTCAACGACTTCCTGCGCGACGACATCCAAAAGTTCGACGCCGAGGGTCAATTCCTGCTCTCGTTCGGCGGCCCCGGCAGTGGCGAGGGGCAACTGGCGGACCCGTTTTACTTCACGCTGGATGCGGACGGGAACGTCTGGGTTCCCGATTCGGGCAATGGGCGCATCCAGGTCTGGGACAACGACGGGCGGTTCCTGTACGCCTGGGCTGGTATCGCTGAGCTGACGATCCCGTCCGTCGTGGCCGTCGACGATGCGGGCCGAGTCTTCGTCGGCGACATCCTGTCGAACCGGATCGTCGTGCTGGACGATGCAGGCAACGTGGTCACGTCATGGGGCGGCAGCGGGAGCGCCCCGGGGCAGTTCTTGATTCCTGTGGGCATGGCCCTCGATGGCTTGGGCAACGTCTACACCGTCGAGGTCGAGGGGGGCCGGTTGCAAAGTTCCGCCTTCTTCCGCCGCTAGCACCTGAAACGCCCACGCCGGTCGCCTGAGGCGTCGGAGTTCAATTGCATCGCCATCCGCCCGAGCAGCCTGACGCAATCAATGCGGGCTACGGGCGGATGGCGATTTCTGCCTCGAGTTCGACCGGGATGTTGAGCGGGAGTTCCGCCAGGCCGACGGCGGAGCGAGCGTGCTGGCCGACTTTTGGGCCGAAAGGTCGAGGATCAGGTCGGAGCAGCCGTTGATGACGGTGGGGGTGTTGGTGAAGCCGGGGGCGGCGTTGACCATGCCGAAGATGCGAAGCCATGCCGTTATCCGGTCGAGGTCGCCCAGGGCGCGCTGGAGGCTGCCAAGCATCGAGAGGGCGGTCAGGCGGGCGGCCTGGTAGGCCTCTTCCACAGAGACCTCCGCGCCAACCTTGCCGAACGGCGGCGCCGGGGAGCCGTCCGGAAGCTGCGGGCCGTGGCCGGAGACGACGGCGCGGTCGCCGTGGAGCCGGACCAAGGAGAACGGCAGGCGGGGAGGTTCTGGCAGGACGAGGCCGAGTTCTTCCAGGCGAGCTTCGATCCGCATGGTTTGTGCTTCACCTCCAAAACGAGAATCGCGGGCCGACGACTCCGCGGACCGGTAGATCTTCCTCGAATACGACCGACGGTGCCATGGAGCAGGCCGAACGCGCAATCGACGTCCGGCGTTCAGCGTCCGGCGTCCGGACACGTCGTTCTCCCTCTCCCCTCTGCCGCGCTAGGGAGGAGCGGGGGAAGGGGGCCGGGGGTTAGGGGGCTCACTCCGAGTCCGGAAACGGCCTCTCGCAAGGCCCCTCTCCTCCGCAGAGGAGAGGGGGTAGGGGGTGAGGTCCTTGCTCTCTTGACAAGAACATGCGTTCTGATATGATGCCCCCAAGCGGCACACCCGGCGCGGGTGCGGGCCTGGGCAGCGCCCCACCGCGCCCGGCTCGGGTCTCCAGCCGTCATCCAGGCCCCGGGGCACCCCGCGCTCCCGGCGACGTCCGCCGGTCGCAGCCGACCCAGGAACCCGCGCTCCCGGATCGATCACCGATCGGGTCGCAGCGCATGATGAGGACCACTAGGCCATCGACCGCCCAACCCCGGACGCCCAGGTTCAATCCCCACATGTGGTCAAAGCCGGGACCCCGTCAAGTGGCCGTGCCACATCAGATTGCCGCGAGCCATTCGAGCACGGTAGCGCACCGGCGGGGATCTTCTGTGAGGCCGATGCTCAACCCCCAGAGCCAGTAGTCGACGACCCGGACGAGCGTCCAGGATCGGGTCAGGCCGGCGTCCAGTCTGGCCGCGTCGATCAGGGCGGCGAGGTGTCGGCGGAAGATGGCGGGGCCGGTGATCTCGTCGATCCGGGTCCAGAGAAGTTGGGCGATGCCGAACTCCGGGGCTCCGGTGGCGGGCTTGGGGTCGATGGCGAGCCAGTCCCGGCGTGTCGGGGAGAAGAGCACGTTGCCGAAGTGCAGATCCCAATTGACCATCGTGCTTGGCCGATGGGTTTGGCAGGGCTGCCGCGAGTTCGATTGCCTGGTCGATGAGGCGGGCTGGGATTGGCCGGCCCAACCGCTCCCACCGTTCCGCCACGGTGCGGGCGATCTCCGCCGCGAGGGTGGAGACCGTGGGCAGCGAGGCATCTCCCGGGACCGATAGGCGTGCGGACGATCTCGCCGGCTACGTCGATGGCTCGATCGAGGGGGATGTCGAAGAGGGTGCGCTGAGCGTCGAGGCGTTCGAGGAGCATCGCGCCGTGGTCTGGCGATGATTCCAGCAGGCGGACCGTGCCCTGGCCGTTCCAGACCGCCAGGGCGCGGGCCTCGTGGACGGTTTCGGCGTCTCGCCAGGAGAGTTTGAGGGCGCACGGCTCCGTTCCGCGGCGGACCGGGACGACGATGGCGAGGTGACCATGCCAGGGAGTCCCTTCGATGGTCAGGCTCCAGCGGCGGCAGAGGTCCACAACGACGGTGGGAAGGGCGGTTATCCAGACGCGACCGGGTTCGCCTTCTCGGGTCTGGATGTCGGCCGCGAACTCGTCCGGAACGACGATCACCGCAGTGCCCCTGCCTTGATCTCGGTCGTGGTGGGCAGTCTCGCTAGAACCAGAGGCTTTCCGGCGGGGGAGCGCCGGGAGTATCTTCGAGCTCGGTAAACTCGCGGTAGGAGCGGTAGATGTGGGCCCGGATCGTCCGCTCGGCGTGCTCGGGGTCGCGGCCGGCGAGGGCCTCGACCAGTTCCAGGTGTTGATCGACTTCCTTCTGCTTGGTCGAGACGCGGGCGAGGATGCGGTTGACGAGCGAGATCTGGAAGGAGACGGACTCGTAGGTGGCGATGAGACGCGTGTGCTTCGAGAGGGCGACGATCGATGCGTGGAGATGGGCGGAATCGCGCAGGAGAGAGGTGACAGAGTCGTCGTGCAGCTTGCGGACCATGCGCTCGTGGATGCGTTGGACGGCTTCGATCTCCTCCGTGCTGGCGACCTGGGTCGCCATCCGCATGGCCAGGCCCTCGAGGACGGCGCGGATGGAGTAGATCTCGAAGATGTCCGTCTGGGTCAGGGTTTGGACGACCGGGCCCTTGTTGGGCACGATCGTGACGATGCCTTCCCCGGAGAGTTGACGGATGGCCTCGCGGATGGGGGTCTGGCTGAGGCCAAGTTCCTTGGCGAGCTTTGTCTCGACGATACGGTCGCCCGGATTGAGGACGCCGTCGACCATCTGCTTTTTGATCAGGGTGGCGACTTCTTGGCTGAGGCTCCGCCGACCGGCAAACGGAGCCGCACTCGGCGTCTCGGCTAGAGCCATATCTCGATTTCTCCCTGTGTCAACTCCGGGGCAGTTCACAGTGCAGCGAGCGGTAGGTTGTCCCCGGGGTGGGCCGCAGGACTCTATATCATGGAGTATAGAGGATCACCATTGCGCCCCTCGTTTCCGCGGATCAACGGCCAGTGGCCAGCGTAGAGAGACCGTCGAGCAGCTTATCGATGTCGCTCTCTTCGACGAACGCCGCCAGGGAGACGCGGACGCTCGTGCCGCGCGAGGCCGGGCGCTGGATCACCTGCCAGCGGTCGCGAAGTGCGGCGGAGAGCGTGACCCCGTCCACGTTGTCGAGCGAGAACGTAGCGATCCCGGTGGCATCCCGTGGGTTAGTTGGGCTGTGGATGTGGGCGCCGGGTACGTGCTGCAGGCCGTCGTGAAAATAGGCGGTCAGGTGGCGGGCGTGGGCCTCGATCGTCTCGATCCCGAGGCGTTCGACGTAGGAGAGGCCGGCGACCATGGCGGTGTCGTAGGAGTAGGTGCGGCCGCCGTATTCGAAGCGGCGGGCGCCGTGGATCCAGTGCAGGTCTTCGGGTCCCATCGTGACGCTGCCAGAGCGGGTTGCGCCACTGCCGGTCCAGGAGATCTCGATCTCTTCAAGGAGGTCGCGGCGGAGGTAAAGCGCGGCCGAGGGATACGGCCCCATCAGCCACTTGTAGCCGACCATCGCGTAGAAATCACAACCGAGGGCGCGGACATCGACCGGAAACTGGCCGAGGGCGTGGGCGCCGTCGAAGAGGACGTAGCTGCCCACCTCGTGAGCGAGGCGGGCCATCTCGGCGGCGGGCAGGCGGGTGCCGCTGTCCGTGGTGACATGGCTGACGGCGACGAGCTTCGTGCGAGGGGAGAGGACGGCGCGGAAGCTGGCCAGCATCTCGGTAGTCGTTGATCGGGGAGAGGGCGCCGCCGAGGGGGATGTACTTCGCCGCTTCGGAGACAGGTCCCTGGACGACATCGGGCGGGCTACCGGCGACCAGCGAGGAGTCGATCTTGGCAAACCAGCTCTCGTCGTGGGGCAGGAATTCGAGCTTGACCTCGATCTCGGGAGCGACCTTCTTGAACTCCTCGACGCTCCACTGGAAGTACTCGATGGTGTTGTCGGTCTGGTCGGGTGGGACGCGGGTGAGGGTGTCTTTGTCGAGCGGCAGGCTGCTGTAGACCCAGTGGGTGACCTCTTGGGCACTTTGGGCGCGGATGACCGCGGGGGCGAAGTTGCGCTTGGGTGACGCGGCGGCGGCGGTGGGGAGGAGCAACCCGGCGGCAGAGAGGGTGCCGGCGGTTTTGAGGACCTGACGGCGCGAAACGGTCGGACGTCGGTGCGAGGGTTGCATCTGCTCCTCCTGCGTGTTCGCCGCCTATGGGGCGGCCACCTACCAGCTACCGGACCTCACGAACGCTGAACCAAGACCCTGCGGAGATCGCCGGGCGTACCACATCGAGCCACGCTATGGAAGCGGCGGCGCGGGCACTCCTGGGAAAAGCACCCAGGCGGTATCGGAGAAAACGGATGGAGTTTGTTTGTATGCATAAAAGATACTATAGAATCGATGATATTGCAAGTGTCGCCGCCTTGTGAGGATGGCTATGCTTCTCTACTGCCTCTGTCCGCGTAGGCATGCCAGGTCGGACTCTGCAACGGATCCTGGGACATCAGCAGCGCAAGCGACCGGCTCCACATCGGGAGGGGGTGCGATGCCACATGTTGAGTTCGGGTATTGCCTGCCCGGCGAGATGCGTCCGGAGTGGCGCGCTACCTTCCTCGACGATCTCGACCGTGTGCTCAACCGTGCCGTGGGGTCGTTCGAATCGGTCTGGATGGTTGATCACCTGCAGGCTGGTGATGCCGGCGTGCTCGAATGCTTCACGACGCTTGCATACCTAGCCGCCCGCCACCCGCGCTTCCGGGTCGGGCAAGCCGTCGTGTGCCAGTCGTTCCGCAACCCGGCCCTGCTCGCCAAAATGGCCACGACGCTCCAGTACCTCAGCGGAGGGCGGTACACCCTTGGGCTCGGGGCGGGGTGGAACGAGGACGAATACCGGGCCTACGGGTACGACTACCCCGCCGCCGGTGTGCGCGTGGCGCAGCTCGAAGAGACGCTTCAGATCGTGAAAGCCATGTGGACCGAGGAGCAGGTCACTTTCGGGGGCAGCATTACCGGGTGGTCGAGGCGCGCTGCGAGCCGAGGCCCGAACCGATCCCGCCGATCATGCTGGGCGCGTTTGGGCCGAGGATGCTCCGTCTGGCCGCGCGGTACGCCGACGAGTGGAACGTGTCGTCGACCGGGTTGGCAGGATACGGGCGCATGGCCGGGGAATTCGAGCGTGCCTGTGCCGAGGTCGGCCGCGATTCCGCGACGGTGCGGCGCTCGTGGATCGGGGGCTGCGCCTGTGCGCCCACCCGGCGCGAAGCCGAAGCCATCGCCGCCGGCCGCATCAGCGGTGACGACGACGATGACTTCGGCTTCGTCGGGACCCCGAGCGAGATCGTCGATCAGATGCGCGCGTTCGTCGCGCTCGGGGTGGACCGCTTCATGCTGGACTGCGCCGATTTCCCGGGGATGCAGACGCTGGAGTTGTTGATCGAAGAGGTGTTGCCTGCATTGCGTTGATCTCTTCGACACCCCTCGCTGGCGGCCCGCGCCATGGTGTTGGTGGTCTTCCAGGCGGACGCGCTGGCAATCCCGATAGTGTCATCGGTCGAGGAACTGCCCCACCATCGCTTGCACGCGCTCGACGGTGGAAGGGTCGACCGTGCCAAGACGACGGTGGAGCCGGCTGACGCTCAGCGACCTGACCTGCTCACAGAGCGCGAACGAGATCTCTCGCAATCCTCCTTCTGGCGGATGAATCGGGATGTGCGAGGGGATCCCCCTGTCCGTTCGGGTCAGCGGCACCAGGATGCAGAAGGTGTGCGGCGTCCGGTTGAAAGGATCGTTGGAGATGACCAGACCGGGCCGCACCCCGCCCTGCTCGTGACCCCGCACCGGGTCGAATGTCACGCTCCAGACTTCACCGAGGCGCGGCCGTGGCAGCGACCTCATCCCTCGCCTCCTCCTCCGTGAAGTACGGCTCCTCGTCTTCGAGTCCGTCTCCGCTCACCGCGTCCCACAGATCCGCCTCGTCCTGATAGTCCCGCCATGCTTCCGGGTCCGCCCGCAGCCGGGCGAAGCCCTCATACATCGCTTGCCAGAAATTCTCTTTCTGGTAGCGGTCGATGGCGACTTCGATGACCTGACTGATCGATCGGTGCTCGGCCTCCGACAACGCCCGCAACGTCTCATGCAGCTTTGGGTCGACGCGTACCGTGGCCATGCGTCGCTCCTTTCCTATCTCCGGCAGCGTTCTCATACCGATTGGTGTACAGAAAGGTAGACCGATTTTGTCTACATCGTAGCAGACATGGCCACCTTGGACCCGATCGGCTTCCTCCCGTTGACAGGGACTCCGTCCGCTGCTAGCGTGCCCCCATCGGTACGGAGAACCAGAACGTCGCACTATTCGGGGAGGTCTCTCATGGTGGTCGCGGTTGGCGCCCGTCCGATTATCGCGCCGGGGTGGTCGGGTGGCGTGCACACGGATATCGCGCTGGTGGATTGCGATGTCCATCAGACCGTCGCAAAAGATGGACGACCTCATTCCTTACATGTCGCGGGTCTACGGGCAGCAGGCGAGGGAGCAGGGCTTCCGCATGGCGGGCTCCGGCTATTTCAATGTCGCGGCGATATCGCCCGCACCGGACCTGGCGCACCGACTGCGACGGCCGAAGCACAACGGTCCACGACATGGGCTCCTCGTATCGAGCAGCTCAAGGAGCAGCATCTCGATGTCTGGAATGTCGACAAGGTCCTCCTGACGGGCGCCAGCACCTACGGCGCCTCGATCTTGCCCGATCCGGATTTCGCCGCCGATATGTGCCGCGCCTTCAACGACTGGACGATCGAGCAGTGGCTGGAGCGGGATGACCGTCTGCATGACCGCGATCTCGATCAACGTCAACGATCCGAAGCTGGCGATCGCCGAGATCGAGCGGTTGGGCCCCGATCCGCGCGTGAAGGCCGTCATGCTGCCGACCGGGAGCCGGATGCCATACGGCAACCGCTACTACCATCCGATCTGGGAGGCGTGCGAGCAGCACGGCCTGGTCGTCGCGATCCACCCGGGAACGAGGGCGCGGGGATGGCCGGTCCGCCGACGGGCGTGGGCTATCCGACCTACTACATCGAAACCCGGATGGCGCGGCCGCAGATGGCGATGGCCCACGCGGTCTCATTCATCGCCGAGGGCGTCTTCGAGAAGTTCCCGGGTCTGAAGGTGCTGATCGACGAGTGCGACCAGTTCTGGGCGGTCGGGCTGATGTGGCACATGGACGCGGACTGGAAGTCGCTGCGCGACCAAACCCCCTGGGTCAAGCGACTGCCGAGCGACTATTTCCGCGAGCACATCCGGATCGGGACGCAGCCGATGCTGGAGCCGGAGACCAACGAGCAGTTCTGGATGATGCTCGAAGCGCTGCATGCCGAGGAGACGCTGGTCTACTCGTCCGACTGGCCCCACTGGGACTGGGACGACCCGGCGAGCGACCTTCCCGAAGCTGCCGGAGCGGTTGCACCGGCGGGTGTTCTCGGACAACGCGCGGGAGCTGTTCGGGCTTGCTAGAGGCGCAGGACGGCAAGGCGGCAAGGCGTTCCGACGGCTGACGGCTGCGAGCTGAGAGCTAACTCGATGGCTTTTGAGGACATCCGGCGGGTCGAGGTTGGGCCCGTCGAGGAGCTTCCGCCCGGCGCACGCAAGATCGTCGTGCCGTTTCGGGGGCGGGCCGGGATCGGCGTGTTCAACGTCAACGGGAGTTACCACGCGCTGCGCAATCTGTGCCCGCACAAATCGGGGCCGCTGTGCACGGGGCGGGTGAGCGGCAGCTGGTGGTGGCCGATGCCCCGCCGACGGTCGCGGACGCCAATCTCGATCTCGTCGCGCGACGGCGAGATCATCCGCTGCCCGTGGCACATGTGGGAGTTCGAGATCGCGACCGGGCGCTGCCTCGTCGATGCCAAGGCGCGGGTGAAGACGTACCCGGTCGTCGGTCGAGGCAGGGCCAGGTGGTGGTCTACGCCGATCCCAAGGATTTGCCGCCCCAGTAGACTGCCGATCCTGATCTGTCAGCCCTCACCTGCACAGTTGAACTGGCTGGCGACGGGGCGAATGGGTGTGATGGCGAGCTATCGCGCATACTGCGTCCATGGCTACAACAGCAGAACAGACGGTCGCGGGGATCTCGCTCCTCGAGACCAAGCTCTATGTCCCCAGATGGCGTTCCGGTCTGGTGTCGCGCCCGCGGCTGGTCGAGCGCCTGAACCAGGGAATCGAGCGCAAGCTGACCCTCGTCTCCGCGCAGGCGGGGTTCGGCAAGTCGACGCTGCTCGCGGAATGGCTGGCGGCCGTCCGCGCTCGGCGAACGGGCCGCTGGCCTGGGTCTCGCTCGATCGAGCCGACAACGACCCCGCGCTCTTCTGGGCCTACGTCATCGCCGCCCTGCGGAAGATTCACCCGGGGTCGGCAGGAACGCGCTGACGCTGGTGCAGGCTGCCGCAGCCGCCGCCGATCGAGGCGATCCTGACGATCCTGATCAACGAGATCGACGCGATCGAGGACGACTTCGCGCTCATCCTCGACGACTTCCACGTCATCGACGCCGAGCCGATCCACGATGGGGTCGCCTTCCTGCTCGATCACCTGCCGCCGCGGATGCACCTCGTGATCGCCAGCCGGTCCGACCCGCCCCTGCCCCTGCCTCGTCTCCGTGCCCGCGGCGACGTCGGTCGAGGTGCGCGCCGCCGAGCTGCGCTTCACCGCCGAGGAGGCGGCGTCCTTCCTCACGGATGCTATGCGGCTGGATCTCTCGGCGGGCGACGTGGCGGCCCTGGAGCGGCGAACCGAAGGCTGGATCGCGGGGCTGCAACTGGCGGCGCTCTCGATGCAGGGCCGCGCGGACCGTTCCGGCTTCATCCGGGCCTTCGCCGGGGACGACCGCTACATCGTCGATTACCTGGTCGAAGAGGTGCTGCAGCGTCAGCCGGAAGCGGTCAGACGCTTCCTGCTGCAGACCGCGATGCTCGACCGGCTCAGCGGCCCCCTGTGCGATGCGGTTACGGGCGGTGACGACGGCAAGGAGTTGTTGCAGACCCTGGAGCGCGGCAACCTGTTTGTCGTGCCGCTGGACGACAAGCGCCAGTGGTATCGCTATCACCACCTCTTCGCGGAGGTCCTCCGCGCCCGGTCACTGGAGGAGCCCGATCAGGTCGCCGCGCCGGCACCGGCGGGCGAGCGAGTGGTTCGAGGCCAACGGTCTCCGGTCCGACGCGATCCGGCACGCCCTCGCCGCCAGCGACTTCGCGCGGGCGGCGAACCTCGTCGAGGTGGCGGCGATGGGCATGCTCGGCAGCAGCCAGGAGGGCACGTTGCACGGCTGGCTGACGGCGCTCCCGGACGAGGTGGTCCAGGCCCGGCCCGTGCTCAGCGTCTACTACGCCTTTGCGATCCTCGGCCGCGGCAGCTTCGAGGCCGCCGAAGCCCGCCTTCGGGACGCCGAACGGTGGCTGGACACGCTGGCGGACCCGCGTGAGCGACGGGAAGTCAGAGCGACCACCTCACCCAGCCCACATGGCGAGATGGTCGTCACCGACGAAGCGGGGTTTCGGTCGCTGCCGGGAACGATCGCCATCGCCCGCGCCTATCAGGCCGGGGCGCACGGCGACGTGCCCGGCGCCGTGGAGCACGCGCGGCGGGCGCTGGACCTCCTGCCCGAGGACGACTTGACCTGGGGCGGAGCGGCGGCCTCGATCCTCGGGATCGCCTACTGGTCGAGCGGAGAGTTGGAGGCGGCCTACCGGAGCTTCGCCGATGGCATGGCACGTCTGAAGGCGGCCGGGCAACGTCCAGTTTCTGATTATTGGCACCCATATCCTGGCGGACATCAGGATTGCGCAGGGTCGTCTCCACGACGCGGTCCGACACCTACGAGCAGTCGTTGCGGCTGGCGACGGAGCAGGGCGATCCCGTCTGGGGAACGGCGGACCTGTACGTAGGGCTGGCGGCGCTGCACCGTGAGCGCAACGACCTGGACGCCGCCACCCAGCTGCTTGCTGAAAAGCAAGGAGTTGGGTGAGCATGCCGGGTTACCGGATACGCGCCATCGCTGGTACGTCGTGATGGCGCCGGATCAAGGAGGCACGTGGGGACCTGGACGGCGCGCTCGACCTGCTCGACGAGGCGGAGCGCCAGTACGTCCAGAGCCCGGATCCCGACGTGCGCCCCGCGGCGGCGCTGAAGGCGCGGGTCGTGGGTGGCGCAGGGCAGGCTGGGGGAAGCCTTGGGCTGGGCCGCGGGCGCGGGGCCTGTCCGTCGACGACGACCTCAGCTACGTGCGCGAGTTCGAGCACATCACCCTGGCGCGGGTGCGCATCGCCCAGTCCCTGCGGGAACGGGACGATCGCCTCGATGCACGAGGCGAGTCGCACTCCTGGAGCGGCTCCTGGACGCGGCGGACGCCGGAGAGCGACCGGGAAGCGTCATCGAAATCCTGGTGCTGCAGGCGCTCGCGCACGAGGCGCGGGGCGACATCCCCCGCGCGCTCGCGCCGCTCAAGCGCGCCCTGACTCTGGCCGAGCCCGAGGGCTACGTCCGTACTTTCGTGGACGAGGGGGAGCCGATGCGCACCCTCCTGCGCCATGCCGTTGCCGGCGGCATCGCGGCGCCTATACCCGGCGATCTGCTGGCGGCCTTCGACAAGCCGGCCTTCCGTCGCCACCCCGGCCATACCGCAGCGGCCGACCTGACCGAGCCGCTCACGACGCGGGAGATCGAGATCCTGCGGCTCATCGCGGCGGGATGCGGAACCAGGAGATCGCCGACCAGCTCTTCATCAGCCTGCCCACCGTCAAGCGCCACATCGCGAACGCCTACGGCAAGCTGGGCGTCGGTCACCGCACCGAAGCCGTGGCCCGGGCGAAGGAGTTGAACCTGCTGTAGTGGGTTCGCACGTATCTCCATCACATCGCCAACTACACCCCCCAGATACATCCCCGGCTGCACCCTTCGGCTGAGGCGGGCGCGTCCCTCCGCCGGCACTATCGTCCTGTGATCGGCGGCGAACGCCGTGGTCGATGCCGAGGAGATGCGGATG
The DNA here is from genome assembly GCA_963849635.1 of uncultured Chloroflexia bacterium. Lineage (GTDB taxonomy): Bacteria > Chloroflexota > Chloroflexia > Thermomicrobiales > UBA6265 > CAVRUD01. The sequence goes on from CAWKIA010000036.1 coordinate 16,478, forward strand.
TTGTCGCGGATGCTGTCGAGACTGTCCACAGAGAATCTGGCCCGAGCCTGTGCGCGGCACAAGTGGCGCACCGTCGGCGTCTGGCTGGGGGGCTTGCGATTGCGATCGCGCTGACCGCCACCTTGCTTGGGGATGCGCTGACTACGAACTCGACCTTCACCAACAACCCGGAGTCGGTCCAGGCGGATGCCCTGCTCAGCGAGCGGCTCGGGGAAACAGGTACCACCAACGAGATCGTCATCGTCCGCTCCTCCTCCCTGACGGTGGACGACCCGGCGTACCGGGGCTACGTCGAGGAACTCTACGGCGATCTGACCGCCCTGGGCGATGGGGTGGTCGCCGGGGGGACGCACTACTACCTGACGGGCGACGAGATGCCTGGTCTCCGCGGACCGGCGGACGACCCTCCTGCCGCTGGCGATGCCGGACGGGGCTACGGAGGCGGTGGTTCAGGTCCAGGAGGTCGTGGACGCGGCCGGCGAGGACGGCTCCTTCCTGACACTCGTAACCGGTGAGGCGACGCTGGACGCGGAGATCACGGCAGTGGCCGAGAAGGACCTGGCGAAGGGCGAAGGCATCGGGATCGCCGTGGCGCTCGTGGTGCTAGCGATCGTCTTCGGCGCGGTCGCGGCTGCTGTTCTCCCCATCGCGGTGGCGATCGGCGCGATCGTCGCTGGCCCTGGGGGCCACGGCGTTGGTGGGACAGGCCTTCGACCTGCCCTTCTTCGTGATCAACATCCTGACCATGCTGGGCTTGGCCGTCGGCATCGACTACTCCCTGCTTATCGTCTCCCGTTACCGGGAGGAGCGAGCGAAGGGGCTGGAGGAGGTCGACGCCATCGCGACCGCCGGGGCGACCGCCGGCCGCGCCGTGCTGATCAGTGGCATGACGGTGGGGCTGGCTCTGTTGGGCCTGCTGATCACGCCTGATTCTGCAAACCAGATGATCGGAGTGGGCGGGATGCTGGTGGTTGCCGCCGCCGTCCTGGCCTCGATGACGCTGCTGCCCGCCCTGCTCGGCCTGATGGGCGACCGGGTCAACGCGATCCGTATCCCGTTCGTGGGGCGCGGCAAGACCGCGGCGCCGGCCGCGGCCGACAGCGGCTTCTGGTACCGGACGTCCAACGCCGTCATGCGCCGGCCAGTGGTCAGCCTGGCGCTTGCCGCCGGGGTACTGCTGGCGGCAGCGAGCTTCGCCTTCGATCTTAACCAGGGCGAGGTTGGCGTCAGCGCTCTGCCCGACGGCCTGGAGTCCAAATCCGCCTTCGTCGTGCTTCAAGACGAGTTCGGGTTCGGGCAGGATTTGCCGGCTGTGATCGTCATCGATGGGCAAACGGACAACGAGGCCGTGACGGCGGCGGTCACGCGCCTGGAAGTGGCCATCGCCTCCGACCCGGCCTTCGTCACCACAGAGCTGGAGGTGCATCCGGATGCCAGCCTCTCCATCCTGCGCGCCTGGCTGGCGGGGGACCCGGCGAGCGACCAGGCGATGGCCGCCGTCGAGCGGCTGCGCGCGGTCCACATTCCAGAGTCCTTCGCCGGGGTGCCCGCCGAGGCGATGGTCACCGGCAAGACGGCCGGGTTCGTGGATCTGGTTGAGGTCAACGCCACCTACACGCCGATCGTCTTCGCCTTCGTCCTGGGCCTCAGCTTCCTGCTCCTGATGGTCGCCTTCCGCTCCATCGTGATCCCGCTGAAGGCGATCATCATGAATCTGCTCTCGGTGGGCGCCACCTACGGGTTGCTGGTGCTGGTCTTTCAGAAGGGGGTTGGCGCCGAATTGCTGGGCTTCCAGCAGGTGGAGGCGATTCAGACCGGCTTGCCGCTGTTCATGTTCGCGATTCTGTTCGGACTTTCGATGGACTACCACGTCTTCCTCTTGAGCCGGGTGCGCGAGCGGTTCTTGCAGACGGGCGACAACACCGAGGCGGTGGCCTACGGGCTTCGGTCCACGGGGCGCCTGATCACGGGCGCCGCCCTGATCATGGTCGCGGTCTTCGGCGGCTTCGCCCTGGGCGATCTGGTGGCCATGCAGCAGGTCGGCTTCGGGTTGGCGGTCGCGGTCCTGATCGACGCGACGATCGTTCGCTCCGTCCTGGTTCCGGCCAGTATGCGGCTGCTGGGAAACTGGAACTGGTACCTGCCGAGTTGGCTGGAATGGCTGCCGAAGCTCGACGTCGAAGGCGCCTCGGCGACCCAGGGCCGTGGCGCTGGCCAGCGCCACGGCCTCGCGCCGGCCACGGTGATGAGCGAAGGTATCGCGGACTAACTCCCGATAACCGCGACTTCAACGCGACCGACCGGCGGGATGTCCCGCCGGCCGTCGCCATTAGGGCTGCTGGTCGTCGCTATCTAGGACGAGGATCGTGCCGGGACTTGCCGCTGGCCGGGTGTCCACGATGGGCCGCGTTCCACCACCTGTCACGCCGCCGGTCGTCGCCGTGCCGCCGGTGACCGTGCCGTTGGTAGTTGGCGCCTCAATGCCCGGTTCGAACGACCAATACGTGGTGCATATTCTGGTCACGACGTTGCACACGGTCCGGAGGCCGGTGGTCCCCGCATACCAACACGTGATGACATCAGTACCGGCTCCGTAAACCTTCCCGCCAGCCTTTAGGCACTCGTCGACAAACTGGTACGCCGTACCCGACATTTCCGTTTTGGTTTCCGCGCTCGCCGTTCCCAGCGTTGCGCCGAGCACGAGCAGGACCAGCATCGTCACCGCGGCAACCCGCAGCGCCGCCCGTCCGAACCGTCCGCTTTGACCCATGCCCCCCAGTTTCGTCGTCATCTCGGTCTCCTCCGGTCGTTCGGTGCGGCCGTCCGCACCGCGCTATCTAAGGCCGGAGGGTACGGCGCGGCGGATTGACTCTCACCCAGAAATTTGCCTATCCGTGTCCCAGGAGGTTGCCTATTCGCGCCGCCGGTGTACGCCCGACGCGATTGCCCAGAATTGGTAGGTTCGCCGCCCGGGAGCCCGTGCGGTGCGCACCAGGTGCGTTCTCCGGGACGGCGGTGTGGGACGGTGGACGATGCCGCGGATGGAAGTGCGGTGGGGATCCGGTACATCCGCGCGGCAACCTCTGTCGCTCCCGCACAAATGGCACTGTGCACATGGATGGTCGATGGGTGCCCGGTTCATGTCCTGGGGTTGACATAGCATCTCGAACTGGCGAAGATGGGCCGTATATCCGATGCCAAACGTAAGTGAGCGGCCTCGATGCAGCCGAGTCCCGACCCGTCACGGCCTGTGCCGATCCCAATCGATCGGCACGTGGTTCGCGCAGATCTAGCTCGTCTGCCGGAACCGCTGACGCCGCTCGTCGGGCGGGAGCGACAGGTCGAGGAACTGGTTGCGCTCCTGCGCGATCCAATCGTGCGGCTCGTCACCCTGACCGGACCGGGTGGCGTCGGCAAGACACGCCTCGCGTTGCAGGTGGCCGACGAGGTCGCGGCGGCCTACGCCGATGGATGTGTCTTCGTGCCGTTGGCAGCGGTCTCCGATCCGGCGCGCGTGGCGGCGGCGATCGCCCAGACGGTCGGGATCGACGAGGACGGGAACGAACCGCTGGCGACGCGGCTCGCGCGGTGGGGACGGGCCAGGCGCCTGCTCCTGGTGCTCGACAACTTCGAGCAGGTCGTCACCGCCGCCCCGCTCGTGGCCGACCTCATCACTGCCGCTCCCGGCCTGCGGGTACTGGTCACCAGCCGTATCCGGACCAATCTGTCCGGCGAACGCGATTTTCCCGGTCTCCCCCTGGCGCTGCCGATCCTGACGGGGGCGTCGTTCGCGACACTGGCGGCGTCCTCCGCGGTGCGGTGCTTTGCCCACCGCGCACGGGAGGTCGACCCGGCGTTCGCGCTCAATGCTGAGAACGCACCGGCTGTGGCCGCGGTCTGCCGTCGCCTCGATGGGTTGCCCCTTGCGATCGAGTTGGCGGCGGCCAGGATCAAGGTCTTGCCGCCCGTCGCGCTGGGGGCGGTTGGAACGGTCCCTTCCGTTGCTGACCGGCGGCCCTCGCGATCTGCCCGCTCGCCAGCGGACAATGCGCGACGCCATCGCCTGGAGCTACGACCTCCTCAGTGCGGACGACCAGGTGCTGTTCCGTTGCGTCTCCGTCTTTGTCGGCGGGTTCACGCTCGATACGGCCCAATGGGTGATGGGCGGTGGCCGCCGGGACCTGATGAGCGACGCGGTGGAGCCGGATCGTCAATTCCTGCTCCCCAGCACTGCCTCCCTGGCTCCCGCTATCCTCGATGGCATCGAGTCGCTAGTGGAGCACAATCTGCTCCGCCGGACTGGACAGGAGACGGTCGACCCGCGCTTCGAACTGCTTGAGACGATCCGCGAGTTCGGTCTGGAGCAGCTTGCCGCCAGCGGTGAGGAAGAGTTCATACGCCGGTCGCACGCGGAATACTTCCTGGCGCTGACGGAGGCTTCTGCGCCAGACCTGCGCGTGGTCAAGGACCACGGCAAATGGGCCGACCGCTTGAATGCCGATCTGGCGAATCTCCAGGCCGCGCTCACCTGGTTCGAAGCAAGCAGTGACCACGTGAGCGTCCTGCGGATGATCGCCGCGCTGGGCAACCTCTGGGTCAGCCAGCCTCCTCGCCCCGAGTTTCGCGGCCTGCTGGAACGGGCGCTGCAGGCGGCCCCGGACGCCCCCGCGCCGGTGCGCGCGGCGGCGCGCCACCAGGCCGCCTTTATGGCGGGACTCGTCGGCGACCACGCGGCCGCCATCGCCCACGCGGAGGAGGGCCTGGCCATCGCGCGGGCGTGGAACGATCCATTTGCCATCGGCCGCGCCCACTTTGGGCTCGGTGCCATGTGGTCGTTCACGGGCGACAATGACCGGTCGGCGGCCCACTATTCCCAGGCTCTGCCGCCGTTGCGCGAGGCCGGTGCGACCGGCTGGATCGGCGTCGTGCTTGCCGAGTTGGCCGAGGGGCGCCACATGGCCGGTGATCCTGACGAAGCGGGTGCGCTCCTTGAAGAAGCGCTCGCGATCCATCGCGAGGCCAGCGGCCCGATTGGGGTCGCGATGGCGCTCGGCAACCTGGGCCACGTGGCTCTCTCTCAGCATGACGATGTCCGGGCGGCGCACCATTTGCCGAGAGTCTCGAGACGATCCGGGCGGTGGGCTCCCCGCGGATCGTCCACGGCGGGGTCGCCGGGCTGGCGGGGGTAGCGCTGGAGCGCGGACAGCCAGAGCGGGCGGCGCTGCTCCTCGGTGCGGTCGAGGCCGCCAGGCAATCGACCGGAGGGGTGCGGATCGCCTACGCCTGGCAATCCGAGTGGATCGAGACCCAGACTCGCGCGGCGCTTGGCGAGGCGGGATTTCTGGCGGCGTGGAACGCGGGACGGCAAACGGCGTTCGACGAGGCACTGCTGGACGCGCTCACGCTGGCCACGGAGCCGGAGCCGGAGCCGGAGCCGAGGCAGCCCTCCGGCCCGACGGTCGATCTGTCCGGCCACGCGGCTCGCCAGCACCAGGACCTCGAGCGGCAAGCGCCGGGCATGGTACCGGCCAGTTCGATTGCGGGCCAAAGTGGGTTGACGCCCCGCGAGCACGAAGTCCTCCGCTTGCTCGTCCAGGGGCGCACGGACCGCGAGATCGCCGCGGCGCTCTCCATCGGACAGCGCACCGCCCAGACCCACGTTGCCAATCTCTTCAACAAGCTTGGGGTCAACTCGCGGGCGGAATGCACCGCCGTCGCGGTCCGTCGTGGTCTTGCGTAGCTGATCGCACGATCGCTGGACTCCGTAATTCACGCCGATCGCCTACACGGCCTATCCCGTTGTCTGGAAAAACTTCACAATTGTTCTCCGCCATTTACACGATGCGCATCGCCGGCCGGGAGTCCACGATGGAGCTGTGTGGGGTCCTGGGAGCATTCCTCCCAGTTGGTGGCCGCTTTTGCGGCATTGCGGAGGTGAATCGATGATGCAGGACAGGATCGGAGACGGTGGCCGGTACGTCCGGCGGGGCCTGGTCGGGGTTCCGTTGGTGGTCGCGCTGTTGCTCGCCGGTGTCCTGGGCGCGCTCGCTCAGGACGCGAAGGGTGAGTTCGCCAGCGGCGAGCAGACGTATGAGGGTGACGGGTACGACGCCTACGAGTACGTTTCGGCTCAGTACCCCGTCTGGTACGAGGACACGCTCTACACCTACGCAACCGGTAAAGACGGCAAGGGCTACTACTCCACCTACGACGGCGAGTGGAGCGAGCCGTACGCCTACGAGGATCAGCCGGTCGACTTCAAGTGGGAGCCGGACGCGGTCGCCAATGGCACGGTGTCCGTCTTCTACGCTGGCGAGGACGGTAAGTACTACCACAACGCCTACGACGGCGCTGAGTGGTCGACCTGGGAGGACATCTCCGGCGACTACGAGTTCGTCGCTAGCCCGTACGCCAACTGGTACGGCGACGACGGCTACGTCTACGGCACGGCCACCGATGGCTACGTCTACTACAAGACCTGGGGCGAAGCCGGCTGGTCCGAGTGGGCTCCGGTCAACGAGGAGTACAAGGCCGGCGAGTACGAGCCGTACGCGATCGAGTGGGGCGGCTACAACAACGTCTTCTGGACGGGCGACGACGGCTACGTCTACTGGAACCGCTACTCGGACGAGACCGAGGAGTGGACCGGCGAGAAGCAGCTTCCTTACGCCGCCGATGAGTACGAGTACAAGTACGCCCCGTACGCGATCGGCTACTCGGTCGACGATACCCTCTACGCCTACGCCGTGACGACGGACGGCGCCCCGCACTGGAACACCTTCGACGGGGAGGCATGGAGCGGCTGGAAGGCGTACGAGTCCGACTACGAGTACGAAGCGGCCTACCAGCCGTACGCCTACGAGTACGACGGAGTGCAGTACATCTACACCTCCGCCAAGGACGGCCACGCCTACTACACGACCTACGACGGCGAGACCTGGGACGAGTGGTACGACCTGGGTGACAACTACAAGTACGAGGTCTCCTCGTACGAGTACGACGACACCTACTACCTGACGTACACGGGCGAGGACGGCTACCAGTACTACAAGGGGTACGAGGTCAAAGAAGAGGGCGGTTACTAGTCCGCCGAGATGATGAAACGGCCGGGCCGCCCATGGGCGGCCCGGCCGTTTCATGTTTGGGACGACGAGTGTCAGGATCGGAGGCGGTAGGCGGGGCCGTGGACGCGTCGGCCGGGGAGGGCGCCGGTGTGCTCGCCGGATTGCACGACGCGGACGCCGTTGACCCAGACGTCGCGAATGCCGGTCGAGAGTTGGTGCGGGTCGGCGAACGTGGCGTGGTCGGCGACGGTATCCGGATCGAAGAGGACCACATCCGCCCAGAAGCCAGGACGGAGGATTCCGCGGTCGTGGAGGGAGAGGCGGCTGGCGACGGCCGACGTCATCTTGCGGATCGCCTCTTCCAAGGTGAGCAGACCCTCTTCGCGGACGTAGCGGCCGAGAACCCTGGGGTAGGTGCCGAAGGACCGGGGGTGGAGGAGACCGGCTGTTGGGAGATCGCTGGGGTCAACGCCACCGGCGTCGGTGGAGATCGTCAGCCAGGGCTGGCGAAGCTGTAAGCGAAGATTCTCCTCGGACATCTCGACGTAGAAGCAGAAGATGTTCTGGCCCTCGGCCAGGAGTAACTCGATGGCGGTGTCGGGCCACTCCTCACCGCGCTCCGCCGCCGCGTGTGCGAGGGAGCGGCCGAGAAACTGCTGGTGCTCGGGTTTGAGGAGGCCGGCGAGGATGACATTCTCCGGGCCGGCGTTGACACCAAAGCTGTCCCACTCTGGGGTTGAATCGATCATCTCGTGGCGGATGCGGGCGCGGGTGTCGGGATCGCGGAGGTTGTCCCAGAGGCGGCCGTCGGCCTCCGACCAAGGCGGAAGGCAGAGGGTGAGGCCAGTGCCGGACGCGGGATACGGGTACATGTCGGAGGTGACATCGATCCCGGCGGCGCGGGCGGCGTTAATCCGATCGATGACCTGGGGCATGAAGGACCAGTTGGCGTGGCCGGCCGCCTTGAGGTGGTAGATCTCGGTGGCGACGCCGGTGCGCTCGGCGATGCCAATGGTCTCCTCCAGAGCTTCCAGAAGGCGGGCCTCTTCGGAACGCATGTGGGTGATGTGGACGCCGTGATGCGCGGCGACGACGGCGCAGACGGCGGCGAGCTCGTCGGTATCGACGTAGGCGTCGGGCGGGTAGACGAGGGCGGACGCAACCCCAAATGCGCCATCCGCCATGGCATTGACGACGACCTCGCGCATGACGGCGAGTTCGTCCGGGCTGGCGGGGCCGAGGGCGTATCCCTTGGCGTGGGCGCGGGTGGTGCCGAGTGCCAGGAAGGAGCCGACATTGGGGGAGACGCCGCGGTTTTCAAGGTCGGCGAGCCAGTCGCCGAAGCGAGTCCAGGATTTGGCGCGATCCTCCCACTTGGCGAAGGCGTCGTCGCCTAGCCAGGGGCGGTAGTCCGGCGGAATGGGGTGGGGGTTGCGACCGCCGAACGGCGCTGGGGTCCAGCCCTCGCCCATGATCTCGGTGGTGATGCCCTGGGTGATTTTGGAGAGGGAGCGGCCGTCCCGCATGAAGGGGACGATGGAGTGGGACTGGATATCGATGAAGCCGGGGCAGACAACATGGCCGCGTCCATCGACGAGCTCAGCGGCGCCGGTACTCAGGGTCCCCGCCGGGGCGATAGTGGCGACGCGGCCGTCCTGGAGGGCGACATCGCCCCAGTACCAGGGGTTTCCGGTGCCATCGACGATGCGGGCGCCGGAGATGACGGTATCAGTGGGGATGGAAGTCGGGTTTGCGGTCGACGGATCGGTCACGGGGCCTCCGATGGTTGGTATGGATGTTTCCGAATGATGCAGCGAAGAGGCATCGTATCGCGGCAGTGGGGATCGCGCATCGTGGACGCGGAGATGACCCCTAACCCCCGACCCCCTGACCCCGTTGCGACAGGGGGAAGGGGGAGCGTTTCCCCTCTTGTAATCGGCTTTCCCTGACGAACCATCCATCTCAGTGGGCTAGGAAAGAGAGGGGATTTGGGGTGAGGTTATCTACCATTGATCCATCGGTGCGATAGACTGCTGACTCTATCCCTTTGGCAGGCCCAGCAGAATTCGCGTCGGTGGATGCCGATGTCCGCACCACATACGCTCCGTGCCCTGTTGCTTGGACCGGTTCGTCTCGCTGTTGGTGAGCGTCCGCTTACCGAGCGCGACTGGCCCCGCCGTTCGGCGCGTAGCCTGCTGCTGCTGTTGCTGGCGACACCGGGAAATCGGCTTCCGCGAGAGCGTGCTCTCGATTTGCTCTGGCCAGAATTGGCGCCGGATGCCGCCCGCAACGAGTTACGCAAGGCAATCCACGCTCTTCGTCGCGTCCTTGAGCCGGATCTGAGCGCCGGAAGTGAATCGGTTTACATCGAGCGTGGCGGCGACACAATCGGGTTGCGGTCCGAGGTGATTGTCCGGACCGATCTCGCCGATTTCCAGGCGGCGCTGGCGCGGACCGCGCACTCAGCGGACGAGCGCCGGGCGGCGCTCCAGGAAGCGATCGGACTCTACGGAGGCGACCTGTTGGGGGAGGAGCCCACGGCGGACTGGGCCGTGGCCGCCCGTGAAGCGCTTCGCCAAACCTGGCGGGATGCCGTCCTGGGACTCTCGGATCTCGACGTGGCGGCGGGCAGTCCACGCCGCCCCATGCCGTCGCTTCAGGCATTGCTTGCCGTCGACCCGGCGGACGAAGCGGCGCACCGGACGTTGATTCGGTCCCTGGTGGCGGCCGGGGAGCCGGCCGAAGCGATGCGCCAGTATCGCCGGTGCGTTCGCGCCTTGCGAGACGAGTTGGATGTCGCGCCGGGGGACGATACAGAGGCACTGGTGGCGGCCCTGCGTGCCGTTCAGCCCGGGCGACTGCCAGAATCGCCTGCTCGATCGTTCGATAACCTGCCGGAGCCGCCGACGCCGCTGATCGGGCGACGGCGCGAGATCGAGGCGGCGCTGGACCTGCTCTGGCGCACCGATGTGCGCTTGCTGACGCTGACCGGGCCGGGCGGCGTTGGCAAGACCCGCCTGGCGATCGAGGTGGCGGCCGGGATGCGGCCCGACCTGGCAGATGGGGTCGTCTTTGTCGGTTTGGCGCCGGTGCGGGCGCCCGAGTTGGTTCTCCCGGCGATCGCCCGCGCCTTGGAGCTGCGCTTGAGCGAGGCGAGCCCGCTCGACGAGCAACTCCGGGACGCACTCCGAGAGCGCGAACTGCTCCTTGTACTGGATAACGTCGAGCATTTGCCAGCCGCTACCCCAGTCGTCGCGACCCTGCTGGCGGGGTGCCCCCGGTTGAAGGTGCTGGCGACGAGCCGCGAGCCGTTGCGCCTGCGGGGTGAGCACCTGCTGCCGGTGCCGCCCCTCGCGCCCGCGACGGAGGCTTCGACGCTCTTCGTCGAGCGGGTCCGGGCGATTCGGCCCGATCTTGTGTTATCGGCAAAGAATGCGGCGACGGTGGCCGAGATCTGCCGCCAGTTGGATGGGCTGCCCCTGGCGATCGAGTTGGCCGCTGCCCGTGGCTCGCCACCTGGCGCCTGACGCCCTGCTCACCGGGTTGAAGCGCCGGCTGGAGGTGCTCACCGGTGGTGCGCGCGATCTGCCGGCGCGGCAGCGGACGATGCGTGACACCGTCGCCTGGAGCCACGACCTGCTGAGCCCCGAGGAGCAGGTGGCGTTCCGGCGTCTGGCCGTGTTCGTCGGCGGGTGCACGGTGGAGGCGGCGGAGGCGATATCGGGAGAGACGGAGAGAAGCCCCCTAACCCCCCGTCCCCCTTCCCCCTGCTGCGGCAGGGGGAAGGGGGAGAACGATTCCGTAATGGAGGCGGCTGCCTGGCGCCCCTCTCCACCGCAGTGGAGAGGGGGTAGGGGGTGAGGTCTCTCCGAACGCCTTCCCGCCTCTCGTGGCGTCGCTGGCGGACAAGAGTGTGATTGGTTGGGAGGGAGGCGACGACGAGCCTCGCGTGGTGATGTTGGAGACGATTCGCGAGTTTGGGCTGGAGCAGCTTGCGGCGAGCGGTGAGGAGGAGGCTGTACGCGAGCGGCACGCCGCCTATTTCCTTGAATTGGCGGTACAGGCGGAACCCGAGCTTATCGGGGCGGACGTTGGCGCTTGGTTGGACCGGCTCGACGCCGATCATGCGAACCTGCGGACCGCGCTCGACTGGTTTGGCGGGCGGGCAGACTGGGATGCCGTGATCCAGTTTGGGGCGGCAATCTGGCGATTCTGGTCCGCGCGAGAGCGCCAGCACGAGGGGCGAGACTGGCTGGAGCGGGCATTCGCGGAGACAGGTGGGGATACGGACCCCGTTCGGCTGGAGGGGCTGATTGCCGCCGGGGCGCTGGCCGAGGATCTGGGCGATATCGGGCGGGCTACCGCGCACTACGAGCGGGCACTGGCCACCGCGCGGGAGGCCGGTGATGCCAGGACGGTCGCCCGAGCGCTCGACAACCTGGGCAACATCGCCCACGACCAGGGGGAGCTAGACCGGGCTTCCGAGCTGCACGAGGAGGGGTTGCGCTGGGCCCGCCAGGCCGGCGACCGGCGCATCATCAGCGCGACGCTCAACAACCTGGGAACAGTGGCGCTCTACGGGGGGAACGCGGTGCTGGCGGAGCGCTACTACACCGAGAGCCTGACGGTCGCCCGGGACCGAGGCGATCTGTTCCAAGAATGCCTTGTCCTCGGCAATCTGGGTCTCGCATTAAATCGAACTGCGCCTGATCGTGCCATCCCCGTCCACGAAGAAGCGCTGCGCCGGTCGCGGGAGCTCGAAGTCCCGCGCGGGGTTGCGGCGTCCCTCCTGGCCCTTGCCGAGGCAGCAATACGACAGGGTGATCGCGATCGCGCCGGTCCGTTGCTGGCCGAGGCGCTGGAGATTGGCCGTGGTCAAGATGATCGGCTGGTGCTGGGCGCGGCGCTCTTCAATCTCGCTGAGCTCGCTCACGATAGCGGCGATCCCGCCCTGTCCTGGGAGCAGGGTCGGACGAGCTTGCTGCATTTCCACGCCCTGGGGAGAAAAGGGGAACTGGCCGACTGTCTGGAGTTTCTCGGCGGTCTGGCCGTCGGGGCTGGGCTCCTGGAGGATGCTACTCGTCTGCTGGGCAATGCCTCGGCAGTGCGGGAGGGGACGGGCACCGCGTCCAAGAACGAAAGCGAGGTGACTCACGCGATCGAAGCGGCGCGTGCGGGGATGGCCGCGCAGGCATTCACAGCCGCTTGGGACGAGGGGCAGACGCTGACGCTCGATCAGGCAGTTGCCTCGATTGAAGCGCTGACCGGACCATTCCTGGCGGCGGTCGGACGTGAGCCGCAGCCGCTGGTTTCGACCGACCCGTCGCTCACACCGCGTGAGCGGGCTGTGCTCGGTCTGGTTGCCGAGGGACGCACCGATCGGGAGATCGCCGTGATTCACGGGACCAGTGCCCGGACCATCTCGGCGCACGTTGGCCAGATCCTGACCAAGCTAGGGCGTTCCAACGCGGGCTGCGGCGGCGGCGACCGCGGTCCGCCGGGGGCTCATATGACCACTCGGCCGGTTCCTCCCTTGGCGTTCCAAGGCTCTGACAATGCTGTGCGCTGGTGGCTGGGAAACTACTTGATTCGGTTCCAGCACATTGCCAACATGCGTTTCTGGAATGCTCCAGGAATGGGCGATCGCTAGTCTTGCCCCAAACGGACTCTGTTAGTTGTCTGAGGTGAACGGTCGTTGACTCCAGAGGCGGAGGGCAGCTCATGAACCGGAACCGACGAAACGGACGACGTATCGCGGGCGTGCGGCACATGATGTTCGGGGTGGTGATGTGTGTGGCGCTCGCTATGGCGCTGGCGCCGGTTGCGGGCGGGGCGAGCCAGACTGAGGGCGACGGATCGTCCTATACGGATCCCAGTTTCGGTTGGTCGATCGCCTGGGACCCGGAGGTGTGGGCGAACTACGGCTCGTCGGAGACGGCGGCGAACGAGGACGGCGCGACCGGCAACGAGGTCATCATCGGCGGGGTCGAGTCCCAGGAGCTGGGCGTCGTTTTCGTCGGGAGCCACACCGCATTTGGCGGCGATCTCGAAGCCTGCGTGGAGACGCTCTCTGCCGAGGTCGGGATGGTCATCGGAATCTCGGTCTCGGACGTCCGGGAGGCCGATCTCGAGCTGCCGGAGGCGCCGGACGGGGCCGAGCGGACGCTCTCCTCCGCCCGATTTGGCGAAGGCGCGGAGGTGGAGGGCGTTGTCTACGTCGAGTGCCGGCCGCTGGTCGAGGACGAGGCGGTTCTCGGGATCCGGTGGGTGCTGCCGATCAGTGATGCGTACGACGACTCGCTGCCAGTCTTCGAGGATTTGATCGCTGGACTCGACCTGGACGGGGGCGACACAGCGGACCGCCAGTCCAGCGGTGAGGATGACCGGGACGACGATGAAACCTCTGAAGCGGACGAGCCCGCGGCATACACCGATCCGACCTACGGCTGGTCGATCACCTGGGATCCGGCGGTCTGGGAGGGACAGGAGCCCGAGGTGATCGAGGGTGAGGACGAGAAGGAAGGGAATCTCCTTGACCTCTATGGCGCGGATGTCAGCCTGGGTGGCGTGACGGTCGCGAGCCTGCCCTCTCCCACCTTCGCCAATGACCTCGCCGCCTGCGTCGCCGCGCTCCGACCACAGACGCACGAAGAGCTGGGGGGGGAGGAAGGCGGCTACGTCGACAACCTGCGCGAGCCCGAACTTGCCCTGCCTGAGGCGCCGACCGACGCGGAGGGGAAGCTCTTCGAGTGGGATGCCGGACTTGACGAGAGCCAGATCGGCTACTTCGAGTGCCGGCCGTTGGTCGAGGGCGAGGTTGTCCTGTTCATCACGTGGACCTTGCCGGTCGGAGGGGATTATGAGGAGAACCTCCCTGCCTTCGAGGAGCTCATGTCCGGCCTCGACCTGAGCGAAGTTCACTCGGACTCGGAGTAAATCGACATCGTCTAAGAACGATCTGACCTCTGTAGGGCGCGGAGTTTAGCCGCGTCACGGCGAGGCGTGCCTCGCCCAGCCCCCAGATTGCCAGCGAGCTGTGCCCCTTCCCGAACCGGTGCGCCGGGGAGATTGGGAGAGGCATGCCTGGAACCGGGAAGGAAGGGTTCCCTGATGAAGACACGAGATAGGTTGGGGCGGTGGTGCACGGCGATCGTGCTGACTCTGGCACTGCTGGCGGCGATTGGCGGGACGATGCCTCGGTCGACGCCTGCTCAAGAGACCGGTCGGCTTGTCGTGACGATCGTCGACGAGAAGGGCGAGGCGCGGGGTGGTGCCTGTGTCCTGGTCGTCGATTGGGCGGGGGCCGAGCAGAAGGTCTGCGATGAGGACGGCGATGGCGCGATTGTAGTGGAGGGCCTCGTCGCGGGCACGGCGAAGGTCGTGCCCCTGCAGGGGGCCAAGGGTTGCGCCGGGAGCTTTGGCGGCGAGGTCGAGGTGCGGGAGGGCGAGGAGGCATGGCTTTCGCTGACCGATGTCTGCGAGCCGCTCCCGCCGGCCGAAGAGGAGACGCCGGCTGAGGGGGAGAAGCCGAGCCCTGACGAGAAACCAACCGAGGAGCCAACGCCGACCGAAGAGGTGAAGCCGACGGAGGAGCCGCAACCGACGGCGACGGCCACCCTCCCCCCGACCCCTACCGTCGCTCCTCCGCCACCTCCGACGGTCACCCCAACTCCGACGGTGCCTCCGCCGACGACCGGGGACCTCATCATCGCGCTAACGAGCGCTACCTTTGGCGCTCCGTCGCTGGGTGCGTGCTGGGAGGTGTTGGACCAGGCAACCTTCGCGACGATTGCCACCGGGTGCGACGGCGATGATGGATCGAGCGATGGGCAGAGAGCGTTCTCCGGCCTGACCCCAGGGCGGATCGTTGTCCAGCAGATCTCCGGCGATCACAACGACAACCCCACCGATGCCCGGGTGGCCAGAATCGTGGCCGGGAAGACGACGAGCCTCTCCCTGATGACGATGCCCCTGGCCGACCTGGTGATCGTGCCGGTCGCCGAGGATGGTGTGACTCCGCTCTACGACGCATGTTTTGCCGTTTACCGTGGGACTGACTACAGCATCGGGCGGGATGCCTGCTCCGGGCCGGATGGACGGGCCGTCTTCACCAATCTGCCCGCCTACTACTGGCGGTTGGAGGAGACCATCGAGCCGACCGTTACCGCGGCGAACGGGTTGCGCCAGCCCTACTCCCTCGATGGGCCGCCCTCGGTCTACCACGATGTGGCGGTGGATAAGACGGTGATCGCCACCCATCACCTGCATCTTGGCAGTCTGACCGTTGAAACGGTCGGCGCGGACTATGGCCAGCCGGTCTATGGCGCCTGCGCCCAGGTCGATGGGATGGCCGGCGGACCGACCCACCTCTGTGACAGTGATCTGGATGGCCAGATCGTCCTGACCGGGTTGGCGGTTGGCGACTACACCGTGACCATGACCGGCAACGCCGAGACGTTGAACGGGATTACCTACCGGGCGAATGAGCCGGGGGCGCGACCTGGTCGCCGGCCGCGCGCATCGAGTTCGGCGGGATGGAGCGGACGATCCAGATCGGCTTTGTGCGAACGGCGAGTTTCTTTGTCACCGCGATTGACTCCGCGTCGAGGCCCGTGGCTGGAGCCTGCTATACCGTCTACTCGGAGGCAGCCAACGGGGCAAGGACGGCACTCGACCAGGCCTGTGTGCAGCCGTACAACACGTTCCGGGTGTGGGGCGAAGTTGGATTGCTGGTGCCGAGGGCCGGGCGGTACGTGGTGGTGCAGACGACAACGCCGTACGGGTACACGACAGCGGCCGAGCAATGGATCGATGTCATCGTGACGGGACCGAACGCCGGCAACCAGTGGGTGATCTTCTATCTTGGCCGGATCTAGCGCCTCAGTCCCAGTCTAAATCGGTCCAATCGGCCCTGACGTAGGAGCCAGGGTCGATGGGAGGGGGTGAGCATGGGGAGCGGAGCGGGGAGTCTGAGCGAGTTGGACCGTGATGGGAGCCACGGGGCAGGACCAAGCGGCGAGCGGCGCTACGACTCCTTCGTCGTCCGGCTCTGGCGGGAGGTGGGAAGCCGGCGCCTGCTGCGGGTCGAGGTGGAGCACACCCAGAGCGACGGTGTGGCGAGCGCCCGCGGTGTGGAGATCGACTGGATCGGGGCGCGGATTGCCGATCTGCTCGAGGAACCCTGAGCGCCGCCGGAACGTCTCGCTCGCCAATGAACGACCTGCATGGAACCGATTCGATGAGCATAGGAGGTCTGGAGCATGAACGGCCAACGATTGGACGATCGACTGGTTGCGGTGACGCTTGTTCCGGCGGCGCTCGCCCGTGGGGAGATGACACGACGCGCGGTGCTGGGGGTTGCCGCTGCTGCCTGCGTCGTCATGAGGCGGCCGGTGGCCGTGGCCGCCCGGGCGGCGACGGACCAGGCGGCGCTGGTGGATCTGGATGTCCTGGAACGCGGTGCCGTCTGGCTTCAGGCGCAGCAGGCACCTGATGGCGGGTACCCCAACCTGCGGGGCGACGTCACGATTGGCGCTACGGGCGATGCGGTCAATGCCCTGGTTGCGCTGGGCAACGTTGGGATCGAGGTCGAGACCGAGGCGGCTGTCGCCTATCTCGAGGAGAACGTGGCGGCTGGGGTGGAGACGCTGGCAGGGGGCGCCGGCCGGGCTGCGATGGCGGTCGCGGCGGCCGGGGCAGATCCGAGCGATGTGGGCGGTACCGATCTGGTTGCCATGATCGCTGAGAGCTGGGACGAGGACACAGGATCCTACGGGGCGGATCTGATCTCCAACATCTACGCGCTGTTGGGGCTGGCCGCCGCGGGGGAGGAGGTCCCGGAGGAGGCGATCGCGGCGCTGGAATCGAGCCAACTCGACGACGGCGCCTGGTCGTTCGATGGGATGCCTGGCTCCGGTGATGCGGTCATGACCGCCTTCGTGGTCCAGACGCTGGCGGCCGCGGGGCGAAGCGGGGAAGACGCGTCGATCGCCGGGGCGATCGACTTTCTACGCACGGTACAGGTCGATGGCGGAGCGTTTGCCTACAGCGCTGGCGCGCCGCCCGATGCGAATACGACCGGCCTCATCGTCTCGGCGCTCACCGCGGCCGGTGAGGATGTGGGCGGGGAGTGGGGCGGAGCGGTGGCCGCGTTGAGCGCCTTCCAGAACGAGAGCGGGGCGTTCCGCTACACCGATCTGGAGCCGGGAGACGATATCCTGATCACGACTGTGGCGCTGCTTGCCCTGGCCGGAGGCGCCTTGCCCGTCCGCCCGGTGGAATAGGGCGGCTGGCATCGGGATCTCCTCCGGGTCTAGTTGCTTGGGAGCCGGACGAGATCAGGAGACCGGCCACTCAGGGGTTCGTTGCCGGTGGTGGTGACCAGCCAGGTTTCGGAGCAGCCGACGCCGAAGCGGCCGCGCTCGAAAAGGATGATCGGGGTGTGGAAGGCCATGTGCTCCTGGATCACGGTGGTGTCGCCGGGGTCTCCGGGCGTGAGGCTGGTGCAGCCGCGACCGAGGCCGTATCGAGCCCAGAAGATGGGAATGGCGTAGCCGGAGCGGTGGCGGAAGGTGTCGCCTCGGCCGGCCGCCTCGACGATGGCGCGGGCAGCGGCGTCGACATCGCCGGTGGTGGCGCCGGGACGGAGGTTTTCGCCGATGGCGCGGAGGGCACAGAGGGCGACGTCGTGCAGAGCTTCGACGTCGGGGTTGTGGCCGAGGAGGGCGGTGCGGACGGTGCCGGCCGAGTATTCGGAGACGGCGCCGGAGAATTCGATGAAGGCGGGATCGCCGGGGCGGAGGCGGGCGGATTCGGTGGGCATGCCGTGGGGCAGGGCGGTTTCGGCGCCGAGGACGACCTGGACGAAATCGACCTCTGAGCCGGCGGCCATGAGCGCTTCCTGGACGGCGGTGGTGACGGTGGCGCCGGTGACCCCTTCCTGGAGGGTGCCGTAGAAGGCATCGAGGCCGGCGCGGTTGATGGCGGCGGCCCGGCGCATGGCGGCGATCTCGGCGGGCGTCTTGATGTCCATGACGGCGGTGGTCAGGGCGGAGGCGTCGACGACCGTAATGCCGGGGAGGAAGCGGCGCAGCTCGGTGACGTCGCGGTAGGTGAGGCCGAAGCGGTCGAGTTCGAGTCCGACGCGAGCGTTTGCGAGGCCGAGGTCGGTGAGGGTTGCGGCCCAGACTTCGATGGCGTCGTCGCCGAAGTAGGAGCGGATTGATCTGACGCGGCTTTCGACGCGGACGCGGTCTTCGTCGAAGCGGCGGACGAGGAAGGTGGGCGGCTGACCGGGCTGGAGGATGACGGGATCGACCCAATTGGCGCCGCCGGTGGTGCCGGTGAGATAGGTGATGCCGTTGCGAGAGGTGACACAGAGGGCGTCGATCTCGAAGGCGTCGAATTGGCGACCATGGCGGCCCAGCGGCGCTCGTATTCGGGCTGGTCGAAGGCGGTGAAGGGGGCGGGGGTGGATGTTGGCGCCATGGGCACTCCGTTGGGGTCAGGGGTCGGGGGCAGGAATAGCCCCCTAACCCCCCAGCCCCCTTCCCCCCGCTGCGGCAAGGGGAAGGGGGAGAATGTTTGCCGGCAACTGAACTATCGCGCCGCCTCACCCCGACGTCATCCGAGTAGTCCGACCAGCGTTAAATGTCTGGTTGGGGGACGGGGTAGAGGTGGGTGAGCTTGGCGCGGGCGTCGGCGGAGGTGAAGGTCCAGCGGACGCGGACCCCGGCGGCGTTGCGACGCGCGGCCCAGGCGGCGACCTCGGCGGTCAACGTCGCGTCGTCGGGGATGCGCCGGCGCAGGCACTGGCGCGCCAGCGCGCTCAGTTCCAACTCGGCGATGTTGAGCCAACTGCCGTGTTTGGGGGTGTAATGCAGCTCGAGCTTGTCCCAGATGCGCTTGGCCTCGGCCGGGGGGAAGGCGCGGTAGAGCGCGGCCGGGCGTGTGGGTGTTGAGGTTGTCCAGCACCAGCACGATCCGCTCGGCGGCGGGAAAGTGGTCGTCGACCAACGCCCGCATGGCGTGGGCCCAGTCGATCGCGGTGCGCTGCCGCGCCACGGCGACCGCGCGCCAGCCCAGGTGGGGGGCACACCACAGGAAGCAGGTGGCGCTGCCGTGACGGGCGTACTCGCTAGTCCTCGCGGGCGGGGTGGCCGGGGACCGGCGGCAGCGGCGGGCGGACGTGGTCCCGGAGTTCCTTGCCGGCCTCGTCGAAGCAGACCAGCGGCCGGGCCGGATCGGGGGGGCGGGCGTAGACGTCGAGGATGTCCTCCATGGCGGCGACGAACGCGCCGTCGTGGGCGGAGGGATGCACCAGCGCTGCGTCAGCCACGGCTTGAGCTCGTTTTTTTGAGGGCTTGGCGCACGGTCTTCGGGCGAGATCCCGTCGACGACCTCCAGCTCCACCAGGCGCCCGGCCAAGAGGCGCAGGCTCCAGCGGGCGTGGCCGCCGGCGGGTCGGTGCAGGCGAGGGCGACGAGTTGGGCTTCGGTGGACCCGTCCAGCTTGCGGGGCCGCCGATCACGGCGCGGGCGTCGCGCCAGCGTGGCCGTGAGCCCCTCCGTGCGTACGGTCGGCCCCGAGCGACGGGCGGGGCTCGACCCCCACGGCCGCGGCCACCTCGACATCGGGCAGGCACGGGCCGTGCACCCCCGGTCAGCGTGGAGCAGATCCGGGCGCGGCGTTGGCCGAAGGTGTTGGCCCCGGCCCGGCGGATCAGGCCGCCCACCTCCGCCCGCTCGGCCGGGCTCAGCCGGACGACATGCTGCTGGCTCATGGTCCCCTCCGTGCGGCCCCCGGCTCGCCAAGGGCGACCACCGCCACCGCGTCTCCCGTGCCACCACGACATTTAGCGCTGGACAGACTACTGAGCCTGCGAAGGATCTTGGCGCGTGAGCGCCTTCGTGCTCGTTGGAGTACGACGGGCACCATTTGCAGCTCAGGGCGTCGCGGTTGGGGGCAAAGGCCGCGCGGCGGCCAAGATCCTTCGCGGGCTCAGGATGACGGGTGTGTTGGGTGGCGCCGGGGCTCTCCTTGTTGCGTGCGGGAATCTGGAGGGCTAGGCGCCTGCGACGGGATCGATTTGGGCGCGTTGGAGGGTGCCGGAGTAGTCGACGTAGATGGATTGCCATTCGGTGAAGAAATCCATGGCGGCGGTGCCGGCTTCGCGGTGGCCGTTTCCTGTTCCCTTGGTGCCGCCGAAGGGGAGGTGGATCTCGGCTCCTGTCGTGCCGGCGTTGATGTAGAGGATGCCGGTGAAGATGTCCTGCATGGCGCGGAAGGCACGGTTGACGTCGCGGGTGAAGATCGAGGCGGAGAGGCCAAACTCGACGCCATTGACGACGTCGATCGCGTCGTCTAAGGAGTCGACGGGAATCAGGGTGGTGACGGGACCAAAAATCTCTTCCTGGGCGATGCGCATGTTGGGCTTGACGTCGTCGAAGATGGTGGGCTGGTGGAAGTGGCCCTTGGCGAGGTCGCCGTCGCGGACGATCTGGCCGCCGGTGGCGAGTCTGGCGCCTTCGGCCTGACCGATCTTGACGTAGTCGTTGATGCGGGTGAGCTGGTTGGCGGAGACGACGGGGCCGACGTCGGTGGTCTTCTCCAGGCCGTCGCCGAGGCGCATGCCGCCGGCGCGGGCGACGAGGCGCTCGGCCAGTTCCTTCTGGACGGAGCGGTGGACGACGACGCGGGATGCTGCCGTGCAGCGCTGGCCGGAGGTGCCGAAGGCGGACCAGAGGATGCCGTTGGTGGCGAGGTCGAGGTCGGCGTCATCCATGACGATCACGGCGTTCTTGCCGCCCATCTCGAGGGAGACGCGTTTGTTGTGGCGGGCGCCCTTGACGGCGACGTCGAGGCCGGTGGCGTTGGAGCCGGTGAAGGAGATCAGGGGGACGTCGGGGTGGGCGACGATGGCGTCGCCGACCTCCTCGCCGCCGCCGAGGACGAGATTGACCACGCCAGCGGGCATCCCGGCCTCTTCGAGGATCTCGACGAGGCGGACGGCGGAGCGGGCGGTGAAGGTGGCGGGCTTGAAGACGATCGTGTTGCCGGCGATGAGGGCGGGCATCATCTTCCAGGTGGGGATCGCCATCGGGAAGTTCCAGGGGGTGATGAGGCCGCAGACGCCGAGGGGCTTGCGGGTGGACATCTGGAACTTGTTGCGCATCTCGGAGGGGGTGGTCTGGCCGAAGAGGCGGCGGCCCTCACCAGCCATGTAGTAGGTCATGTCGATGCCCTCCTGGACATCGCCACGAGCCTCGTCGATGACCTTGCCCATCTCCTCGGTCATCTCGCGGGCGAGTTCTTCCTTGCGGTCTTCGAGGACGCGGGCGACCTTGAAGAGGAGCTCGCCGCGCTTGGGGGCGGGGTAGAGGCGCCAGGAGGCGAAGGCGGTCTTGGCGGCGGCGACGGCGGCGTCGACATCGGCCGCGGTGCTCTTGGTGTAGGTGCCGATCAGGGCGCCGGTGGCGGGGTTGTGGCGTTCGGTGGTGGCGCCGGAGGCGGACTCCTGCCATTTGCCGCCGATGTAGTTCTTGAACTGGATGGTGCCGGACATGTGGTGCTCCCGGTGTTTTGGTGCCCCGCCTGGGCGGGTGCGGTTGGGTGGTCAACCGGGGAAGGATACCTGGGAGGAGACGCGGGGAGGACGAGAGCCGAGAACCAAAACACGTGCTCCGCTATGACCGCCCTCTAGGTCGACTCCCGCCGGATCTGACGGTTGCCGCGACAATCGAACGGGGCTCGGGTTGCACCTCATTCGTTAGGGGGCGGCGACGACCCGATACCGAGCGAGCGCCTCTTCGTCTAGGGTCACACCAAGTCCCGGTCCTTCTGGTACCCGGACATGACCATCAACAATGTCCAGCGGCTCCGTGATGAGATCGTCAACCCGGAGCGTTTCTCCACAGATATCGCTGGTCAAGGTGATCGCTTTGCTCGCCGCACAGACATGCGCGTAGGAGGCTTCCGCAATGCCAAGGTCGACGCCGGAGCCGTGCCACGCCGGAATGCCCGCCGCTTCCGCGATTGCTGCCTGCTTGAAGACCGAGATCATCGGCCCGCCAAGGTTCAACCAATCGCACGCTTCGTGCTTAACCGCTTCTTTGACGTCGGACGGGTTGTCGAGATGCAGGGCGAGCGGCGTCGAAATCTTCTGACGGGCGAGGACATACCAGTCGAGGTTGCCCTGGTCGTAGGGGCTTTCGAAACACTGAACGTTGGTGATCCCTCGCTCCTTCAGGCGGTCCATCAGCGCGAAGAGCTTGACCGGTTGGTGGAACCGCTGATTGGGGTCGACGACGACCTGCAAGCGGTCCCCGGCGACCTCCTGGATCGCTTCCAACCGTTCAACCACCGGGTCGTCCGCGGTCGCCTTCATCTTAAGCACGGAGTATCCCTGCTCGATGCAGGCCCTGGCCGCAATTGCCGCATCGTGCGGTGTCATCCGGCCGGAGCACCGCGATACCGGAATCCGATCTCGATATTTCCCTCCGAACAGGCGGTACGCCGGCACGTTCAGGGCTTTGCCCATCAGGTCATAGAGTGCCATTTCGAATCCGGCATAGACGGCAGGATTGGAGAACCACATCGTTTCCAGCGGGAGCTCCTGCAGGTTGAACGACTCGAGCTCCTGCCCCTCAAAAAACGAGGCTTGCGCTTGCACCGTGGTCTCAGGTATCCCTTTGGCGACTTCCCCGAGGCCAACCAGCCCGTCGTCGGTGTGCAGCTTGATAAGAACAATTGGGAACTCGGGCCAGTGAAGTCGGATCCACTGCCCTCCGTAGGTGTATCCCTCTGGCACGAACTCGGCACTGTGCCAGGCTCCCTCGTGCACGGGCACTCTGACGGAGAAGGTTTCGACGCGGCTAATCTTCAAGGTCGGCAACTCCGTGCATCGTTATCGACATCGGCGATCCGGTTGGGACCGGGTTTCCGCTCGGGCGCGCCATCTCCCGGCGCAAGGTAGTCAAGGCCGACCCAGTATATCCGTCGTGAATCGCGCAAACGCGTACGGAACATGATTTCTCAAACAAGTCTGCCGCGAACCGTGGTGAGATCAAAACAATTTCGGCGGTGCGTTGGAGTAATCGACGATCGGGCAGGATTATCGCGGCTGCGCCCCACAGACGCACGCCAGGTGCATTCGCGACAGCGGTAAGCGCCGTCCCCGACGCGACTGGTTTCACGCTCTTCGGCGTATCCCCCCGGGTCGGAGTGGGGGCTCCTATGGATTTGGGTAGCGTTCGCTTGAGCACGAGGTCCAGCACACGGCCGCCACAGCGGCGATCAGGCCGGTGACCGCACAGTTCGGCTCGCCCACATGGTCGGACTGGATCCGCGCGATGTCGTCGCGATCTTTCGGAGGACTGCCCGCCTGTAGCGTTCCGGTCTCGATTCCCCGCCAAGTTATCGCATGGGATGGACACCGCCACCAGCGGCCTACGCCGGCTGGCAGCGCTGGAGGCCTTGCGCTCCTTGGCACGCTGGCCTGACGGCTGGCTTCCGCGGGGCGCCGCCCGTGTGGCCGGACAATAGCGCGGGGACACCTTTCGGCATCCCCGCGCTCAAGAATCGATCAATTCGGAGTTACCCGAGGACGCGGCAGAGTGGGCAGGTGCGTCCTAGCGGCAGACGCCGAGCGAGACCCCGTCGCTGGTACAGCCATTGCCAGCCCAGCAGTCGCCGCCGCAGCGACAGGGGAGGCCGGGTCCGACTTGCCCACAGACCCAGGTCCCCGGCGCTCCGCTGTCGTTGCAGAAGCCGGTGGTGCAGTCGCCGCCGGAGACGCAGGGGCCGCCGGCGCAATTCTGCTTGCAGACGCCGAGCGAGACCCCGTCGCCGTTGCAGTTCTTGCTGGTACAGTCGCTGCCGCAGCGGCAGGTTAGGCCGGCCGTGACGGGCGCACAGACGGCCGGTGAAACATTGGTGTTGCAGAAGCCGCTAGAGCAGTCTCCGCCGCTGCCACATGGGCCCGGAGCGCACTGGGTCCCGCAGACCCCGAGCGAGACCCCGTCGCCGGTGCAGAACTTGCTCGTGCAATCCCCGCCGCAGAGGCACTGGCCACCAGCAGAGACCGGTGCGCAAATGCCGCTGTCATTGCAGAACTGGCTCGTGCAGTCGCCGCCACCAACACACTGTGCCCCCGCGCACTGGGGCTCTGGCGGCAATGTGGTGGTCGTCGTGGTCGTTGTCGTGGTGGTCGTTGTTGTCGTAGTCGTCGTGGGCGGGTCGATGCATCCAAAATCCCGGCTCGGTCTCCGGCCATCGGGGCAGCGGCATTCGCCCTTCTTGCACTCGCCTCCGGCGCAGGAGCGGCCGCAGGCGCCACAGTTGGCCAGATCGGTCTTCTTGTTGAAACAACCATCGGGGCACGGGTCGGTGCCAGCCGGGCAGGAGCAATCGCCCTTACTGTTGGCGATCTGCCCCGGGGGGCACGACGTCTGGGCGGAGGCGGCACGCACGCCGGCGATCAAGGCGGCCAGGCCGCCAAGGAGGCCGCGCCGGGTCTTGGGCGCGGCCAGCGATTTGGTGAGCGCATCGAAGCTGCGTGGTTCCACCCGAGTGTTCCTTCGCTATGCGACTATCGCCGCCACCCGCCGCGTGATTGGATCCACTTTAGGGCACCGCTCGGGCCGGGTCAATCGGGGAAAAAGGAATTCGAACTTTCCGACTCTCCGAGAAGTCAGCCTGCGACAAAGAGCAAGGCAGGGAACGACGGTGCGCCTGTGGCGGGGTGCCGCTGAAAGGATGGAAATTTCTTCATTCGAGGCGGATGCATTTGGGGCCAGGCTCGTGGACGGCGCCGTTCAGGGGTGCGGACGATAGGCGCTGCCGGGGTCGGATGATCGGCACGGGGCGGGGTGTCAACCGACAAGCTTGTCTTCGTGGCTGTCCTGGCGCTGCGGCTGCTGGTGCCGCTGGCGATCCCGTACGTACCGCTGCCCGCGATCCTCGCGGCTCTGGTGATCGACGGGGTCGATCAGACGATTTTCAGAGCTGGACCGACCTCGATCTGAGCGGCTATCAGGGGTACGACAAGGCGCTGGATGTCTACTACCTGACGATCGCCTATCTGGCGACGATCCGGAATTGGACGAACCTGGCCGCCTTCGAGGTGAGCCGCTTCCTGATCTACTACCGGCTCGTTGGGGTGCTGCTCTTTGAGTTTCTGCATTCCCGGGCGCTGCTGCTGATCTTCCCCAATACGTTCGAGTACTTCTTCAACTTCTACGAGGTGGTCCGGTTGCGCTGGGATCCGGTGCGGATGTCGCGGAGAGTGGTCTATGGGGCGGCGGCGGCGATCTGGGTGGTGATCAAGCTGCCGCATGAGTACTGGATCCATGTTGCCCAGCTTGATGTTACCGATGAGTTGAGCGCGCACCGTTGGGTGATGCCGGTCCTCGCCGTCGTCATCGTGGCGGCGGTCGGGGCGGGATGGTGGATCATCGTCAACCGGCTGCCGCCAGCCGACCACCGCCCGGC
Organism: uncultured Chloroflexia bacterium; assembly: GCA_963849635.1. Taxonomy (GTDB): domain Bacteria; phylum Chloroflexota; class Chloroflexia; order Thermomicrobiales; family UBA6265; genus CAVRUD01. Next base: position 42,031 of record CAWKIA010000036.1, read on the forward strand.
GCTGGAGTATCCCAGCCATGAGGCGACGGTGCTGGTTCGCCGGGTGTTGCGTACGCCGATCCGTGAGCTTCTGGACTGGGTGCTGGTAGAGAAGATCATTATGGTGTCGCTGGTGAGCGTGATCTTTGCCCAGATCCTCCCGGATGTGCGCTCTGGCCCGATCCAGATGACGGCCGGTGTGGCCTTCCTGATTACGTCCAACGCGGTGGTGAGTGAGCTTCTCATTCGGCGCGGGGTGAGCTGGAGCACGACGGCGAGGCAGTTTGGGGCGATGGCGGCGATCAACGCGGGGCTGGCGGTGGTTGGGTATGTGTTCGGGCCGGACACTGAGGGCGGGGTCCACCTGGGTAACGCGTTGTTCTTTCTGTAGTTGTTGACGCTGCTAGTGACGCTGTTTGACCGGTTTCGGCCGGAGCACCTGGCGCGTTTTGCTGTGGGGGCATCCCAGCGGACCGGAGCCGCAGGTTCCCTGATCCCGCCGGTCACCGCGGCCGATGGTTCTCTCAGGCGGTAGAGGGGCTGGACAAGGATGGCTGGGCGGACGCGGTTCGGGGTTTAGCCGCCTTCAGTGGGGGGTTAGCGCTCGATGTGGGTGGATCAGGCCTGATCTCCCTCGGAGAATTCCAGGGCGGCCGCGATCAACTCCCGGACGGTTGTCATGGTGCGGAGAGCGGCGTCAACCTGGGCGGCGTCGATATCGAGGCCGGGGTAGCGGGGGTCGACGGCGCAGGTGGAGAGGCGGTCGAGATCGTCCGTGAGCGGGCCGAGGGCGGGGATGATGGGGGCCGCGAGTGACGCAAGTGCGGCGAGGTCGTGGGTACGGGGGAAGCGGATCGAGCGCTGCTCGAGCAGGCCCTTGAGCGCTTTTTCGGTGCACTGCTGGGCGAGGAAGCAGACGAGATCGAGAACCGGGTCCGGGGACGCGAGGATCACTTGGGCGGACCTGGCGTCCTTGTCGGCCTTTCGAAGCCAGTCCCGGGTGGCGGCGGTGAGGCGCTTCGGACCGTCTGATGACGGGTTCTGCCGGCGGGCTGGTGGGGGGGCGTCCATGCCGTTTCTTGCGTAGAGCGTGATGCCTTTGAGCATGACGTCTTCGACGAAGAAGTCGCCCTCGGCGAGGCGGCTGGCGATGTCGTCCGGATGGCGGACCAGGACCTGAAGGCGGACGGGCAGATCGACATCCGCGGCGCGGCGGATGCTTTCGGCGTGCGCGGAGAGGGAGACGGTGACGGGTGTGTCCATGACGACCATGAGGTCGATGTCGCTGTCGGGGCGGGGAGTGCCAGAGGCGCGGGAGCCGAAGAGGACGACGCGGTCTGGGTCGAATCGCTCGGCGATGGTGGATGCGGCGATGGCGATCTCGTCTCGGTACGACGGGACGCCGGGTGGGGTGGATGGGATCCGGGTCGGGTCGACGGCGATTCGCTGGGTGAGGGCGGCGGTGTGCTGAGAGCGGCCAGTCATTGGAAGGTGCCTCCGCCTTCGTGGATTCCGTGACGGACGAGACCGTACCACTTTCAACAAGGAGAAGGCGAATCAGATCCACCACCCATGGTGGTCGGAGGCGCCACAGCTGGGGTGGTCGATCGCCGCTACCCTAAGATGGCGAGCTGGGTGGGTCGATTGGGAGAGGGAAGCGCAGAGCCGCAGCTCTGGAGGGGAGCGATCAGCTCCGGGCCGTCGTTGGCGGGGTTACCGACGCTGGGGCCGACGGGGTGGCAGGTGAGGTGGTCGGGGTCGTTAGGATGAGCGAAGGATGAAGGTGACGGGGGACCGAAGGCGCCGGCCCTGTGGTGGCAGGGCCGGCGCGCGTTGTGCCGAGTACGGCGCGTTAGGGGATTTCGCAGGGCACGTCCACTTCCTCTTCGTCGAAGGACCCGGTGGCGTCGTCGGTGGCGATGACCCGGGCCTGCTCCAAGAAGCCGGTGGCCGTGCAGCCGGCGACGGTGCCGTTGTTCAACCGGAATGAGGCGAAGGCGCCGCTCGAGTCCGCGACGGTAGAAACGGTCTGGAACACGGCGTCGCCAAACAGGTCTTCGAGATCGAATTCTACCGTCCCGTTGGGGGTAAAACCGGTTCCGCTGACATCGACGAAGAAGCCCCTCAGCCCGCCGGAATTGAAGGGTGTGACGACGACGCTGATCGTCGGGTTGATCGGAACGGCGGTCGTCGTGCTGGTCGTGGTCGGGCCAGCCGTGGTGGTGGTCGTGGTCGGGCCAGCCGTGGTGGTGGTTGTGGTCGGCGCGGCCGTGGTGGTCGTCACCGGTGCGACGGTGGTCGTCGTCGGTGCAATGGTGGTCGTGGTGGTCGCGACGGTGCCCGGGGCGGTGCACTCCTGGGGCGGGCGGCAGCGGGAGTTGCCGTTCGGGTAGACGCAGCAGACGCAGCCGGGCTTGCAGATTCCCGGGTTGGCGGCGCAGACGACGTTGCCGCATTGGGCCTGGGTGACCTGCGCGTCGGCGGCGCGGCCGCCGAGCAGGCCAGCGGCCAGCGCGGCCAGGGAGCCGAGGAAGCCACGCCGTGATCTCGGCGCGGCGAGCAACCTGGTGAGGTCATCGAACCATCGTGGATCCACTTCTGCCCCCTTTTCGATGCGATTGTTGCGGCAGCCCGCCACTCGGATGGCCCCACTCTAGGGCACGGATCGGACCAGGTCAATCGCCGCCATCGGATGCGGGGGCGTGAAGAGGAGCGTTCCCGGGCCGGCGCCGGTAGGTGATCGTCTCGTTGGCGGTCACCGCGCTACCAAACTGGCGCACGCCCCGGTCGCTACGCCGCCGACGGTGTCGCTATCCCCCGCCGCCGCAGGGGTGTTGCCATTGGAGTCCATATTGCCCGCTATCGCGGTGGCGGTCATCGGTGTTGAGGCCCGAGACAAGGATGTCTGTGCGCTTGGAGCGGCGCGCGGCGGCATCGAGGCGTTCGACGAGCGGTCGCGCATATGACCGCATCACGGCGTCCAGGATGCCGGTCTAGGTGGTGGGTGAGCCAGCTCGAACACCCGCTACTTTCCTGGGATTCGGCGACGCTCAACCGATGAGCGCCAATTGCCTTACCCCGGCGGTTTCCGCCCCCGCCGCCAATGGGGCGATCAACTCTGGGCCGTCATTGGCGGGGTTGCCGACCTGTGGGCCGACGGGGTGGCAGGTAAGGCGGTCGGGGGCGTAGGGGCGGAGGAGGGGGAGGAGGTGTGCGGGGGGCGCGCTCGGCGCGGTCGAGCCAGCGGGCTTCGTCCTCTGGGCGGAGGATGACGGGCATGCGGTCGTGGACGTGGGCGATGGTGTCGGCGGGTTTGGTGGTGATGATGCAGTAGGAGGCGACGATCTCGCCGTTGTCGTCGCGCCAGGCGTCGTAGAGTCCTGCCAGGGTGAAGAGGGAATGGTCGGTGGTGGTGAGGTACCAGGGACGGCGACGGGCGCCTTCGGCCTTCCATTCGTACCAGCCGGTGGCGGGGATGAGGCAGCGGGTGCGCAGAAAGGGAGCGCGGAACATCGGTTTCTGGAGGAGGGTTTCGGCGCGAGCGTTGATGGGGTTGGGGCCGTCGCCGTGGCGCTGGAGGAGGCCCCAGCGCATGGGTCGGACGTGGGGACTTCCTGAGGCATCCTGAACGACGACGGGGAGGAGCATGCCGGGAGCAGCATTCCAGGTGAGGCCGAGTTTCAACTGGTCGAGGTCACGGCCGCTGAGGCGGTGGCGCTCGCTGAAGTCGTCGTCGTCGGGTGTTTTTTCACGCGTGAGCCGTCCGCACATGGCACATCCCCCTCCTGTTGCGTCCGAGTCATCGTAATAGAACATATGTTCTATTGCAAGCCAGAAATTGCAATTGGTCAGTTGGTCTCTGGCTAGATGGTGAAGTGCTCCTCCGAGTCCAAGAGGAGGGCGAGTTCGATTCCTCCAGCATCTAGCAAAGGACTGTGGCGTTGCTCGTTTGACTTATCAGGGAGCCAGCTATCCGCAGGGCTCCACAAACCGGTAATCGGGTTTACGATGCCGGCGTGGCCATTTGTTCGCTTGGGAGACAAATATGCTCAGGATCGGCATTGTTGGGTCGGACAATTCGCACGCGCTGATTTATTCCACGATGCTCAACGTCGAGCGGGTCGGTGGAGACGAGATCAGGGCGGTCGCGATCTGGGGTCAGGAGGCAGCGCGCACCAAGGAGGTCGCCGAGAAGGCGAGCATCGAGACGATCGTTGACCGTGTCGAGGACATGCTCGATCTGGTCGATGCGGTCTTCGTCGAAGATCGGCATGGTGGATTGCACGCCGAGCATGCGTTGCCCTTTCTTGAACGTGGGCTGCCGGTCTTCGTCGACAAGCCGCTGGCGATCTCGCTTGGAGGATTGCGGCCGGATCATCGCCGCCGCCAATGCCTCGGGCTCGTACCTGACCTCGTTCTCCTCGCTGCGGACAGCTGAGACGACCAATGCGATCGCAAGTGCCGCAACTGGGATCGGCGAGATCCGGGTCGGGCAATTCGCCGGTCCGTGCGACTTTGAGAGTGTCAACGGCGGATCGTACTTCTACGCCACGCACGTCATCGAAATGGCGATTCGCCTCATTGGGGAGGATGTGCGTTCGGTCAGCGCGGTTCGCTCCGGCAAGATGGCCGTGGTGACCGCGATCTGGGAGAGCGGCGCCATCGGCACCTTCTCCTACCTGGGTGACGCCCAATACCACTTCACTGCCACGCTCTTCGGCACCGAGGGCATGACCAGCGGGGAAGTGCTTGTCAATCACGACACCTATCGCACCGCGATCGGAATCGTGCTCGACGGCATGAAAAAAGGTCAGCGTCAGTTCACCGATGTGCAGCTTGTGCGGCCGGTGGCGATCGTGCACGCCATGGAGCAGTCGCTGGCCACCGCCGGGGCCACGGTTGAGATCGCTCCCTTGATCGAGCGGGCCTTGTCCCGCTGATTCAGTTGTGCAAATGATGCTGTTTCCGGCATAACGCGTTGCATCGCGCCACCGGGCGCGATGCACCATGCCGTAACCCGGCTCCCTCAATCGGAGGGGTGGTCTTTTAGGCGGCGGTGAGGATGCGGGCGCGCTCGCGGCCGACGATGACGGTGTGCTCGAACTGCGCGCCCCAGCCGCCGTCGCGGGTGCGGATGGTCCAGCCGTCGGCGTCGGTATGCCAGGTGGGAGAACCTTCGACGATGGCCGGTTCGATCGTGATGACGAGGCCCTCGACGAGCTTCGGACCCGTGCCCGGCTCACCGACGAAGGGGACCGATGGCCACTCATGCATTTGGTGGCCGACGCCATGGCCGGAGAAGCCGCGCATCACCCCGTAGCCGCGCTCCTCGGCGTAGCGCTGCATCGCGTGGCCGATATCGCCGACCCGGTTACCGGCGACCGCAACCGCGATCCCGGCTTCCATTGTCTCTCGCGCGGCCGCAAGCAGGCGCGTGTGCTTCGGGGTCACGTCGCCGATCGCGACGGTGATGGCGGAATCGCCGACGTAGCCGTTGAGGCGCAGCCCAGCGTCGATGCTGATGAGATCGCCCGGCCGAAGCGCGTAGTCGTTCGGAACCCCGTGCAGCACGGCATCGTTGACGGAGGTATTGATCGCCGCCGGGAAACCCGCCTCGGTGTTGAAGATGGGCTCCGCGCCGATCTTCTGCAAGAAGCCCATCGCGTGTTGGTCGAGCTCGATCGTCTTCACGCCGGGTTTTGCTTTGGCGGCGAGCTCGCGCAAGAGACGGGCGACCACGCGATTGGCGCGGGCGAGTCCTTCAAGGTCGGCGGTGCGTCGTGCAACCATGCGGGGAGCTCCGTAAACGGTAGTGCCGAGTGCCGAGTGCCGAGTGATGAGGCCGGGTACTGCCGGCTGATCACTTAAAGCGGCTCACTCCACAGCGTGAAGCCGAGCGACGCGTAGAGGGTACGCCCTGGACTGTTCGAGGTCGAGACCTGCAAGGCGGCGACGTGTTCTTCGGTATTGTGTGCGACGGCGAAGACGCCGCGCTACGCCCACCGCAACTGCGGTCCCCGGCCCCGCTCCGCCGCCGCTCCCTGATGTTGTCGGAGCAGATGATACGCAGGTGTGCTCCTACGGAGTTCCGTGGAAGAGGGCGCGAGGGATGCGGTTGATCTGGTAACCGAGGCCGGGGCCGTCAAGACCCTCGGTGGAAATCGCCCCGTGGGTGGGGTGATAGATGCCGGGGAATGCGGTCGCTTCCGGGGCCGATGTGTCTGGGTAGTACTGGCGGGCGTTCGTCTCGATCGGGCGGGTGACCGGCAGGCGGGCGGCAAGCCCGGCGGACTGCAGGAGGGCGATGCCGGGATTGGTCAGGTCCTGCACGGAGACGTGGAGATTAAGGCCGTGTGCCTTTGCCAGCGCGAGCAGCATCAGGCTCTGTGTCTTGCAGGTCTTGAGGGCGATCCCGCTCCACCCGAGCTCTACTGCCTGGTCGATCGCCTCCAGGCTGGTCAGCCCCTCGTCGAGCACGACCGGGATACGGGCCGACACGTCCGCCAGTGACGGTGCGCCGGAGGTGAGGTTGCGCGACAGCGGTTGCTCAAGGGCGTCGAGCGCCGCCAATACCGCCGCGTCGCGCCCGGCGATCCCGTCAAGCAGGGCCAGGACGTAGTCCACCGAGGGCGCCTGCTCGTTGAGGTCGGCGAAGAGACGCGGTTCTCGCTCCGACGCCACGGTGCGGGCGACGGCGTGAACGCCGATCAGCCGGTCGATGTCCCAGGCGAGGTCCTGACCTTTCAGCTTCACCTTGAACGAGCGCACGCCGTCGCGCCGGATCCAGTGCTCCAGGGGCGCGATTGCCTTGTCCCCCGCCTCAGCCGCCGTCAACGGATCGGTGGCACCCACCGTGTGCGAGATCGGGACCTGGGCTACTGGCGACGGCCGCGGGACGTCGCCGGGGAAATGCCCGGCAAACTCCGGTCCGAGCACGTGAGAGAGATCCCAATCGAGGTCGTCCGGGCCAAGCGCGTCGTAGCTCGAAACGCCGTGGAGGTTGCCATAGGCGTCATGGATGGCGGCGTCGATCGGCGAGAGGCTGACGAGATGAGCGAGTGCCGGGATGTCGGCTGCCACGTCTCGCTCCGCCGCCACGCGTGCCGCAATCTGGCCCAGTTCCGGATTGATCGCAAGGAAGTGGTCGAGCGGGTGTCCCCAGGAGCCACCGGCCAACCGCCCGCCAAAGGCGGTAACGAGCGCTTGCATCAGTTCGGTCTTGGTCGCGCCGTCCGGCTCGGGTCCGGGGAAGGCCCACGGGTGGGAGAGGAAGATCGCGCCCCAGCCCTCGGCGGTGCCGCCACGGCGGTCCTGGACCCGTACCCGGACATGGGCCAGCGTCAGGTCGCCGGCGGCTGCCGCCCCAAACGCGAATGTCGCTGCTGGGCGCTCGATGGAGAAGAATGGCTCGACTTCGACGATCCGGATGTGGCGAGGGTTGGGAGTCATGGACACAGACCTAGGCTCAGGACTCATTGGTTGAGTCAGAAGATGACGATCGCAGCCGTGTGGCGGCGGTTGAGCTGGTGTCGTGTGGGATCGGCACCAGCCGTAAGCGTGCACGGCGGCTCACAGGTAAGATTGTTTTCCTTCCGGCTTCGGCTGTGGGACGACGGGGAGGCGAGCATGGGCGTGACGGGGATTGGCGGATTCTTCTTTCGCGCGAAGGATCCGGAGGCGATGCGTACCTGGTATGTCGAGCATCTCGGCGTGGGCTCGGAGCCCTACGGCGCGTGGGAGATGCAGGCGGGGCCTAGCGTCTTCGCGCCGTTTGCGGCCGACACGGACTATTTCGCCGCGGATCGCCAATGGATGCTCAACCTGCGCGTGGACGATCTCGACGGCCTGTGCGCGACGCTCCGCGCGGCGGGGATCGATGTGATCACCAACCCGGAATGGGATATGCCGGGAGTCGGGCGCTTCGCGCGCATCCATGATCCAGAGGGCAATCCGGTCGAACTGTGGCAGCCCGATCAGCCCGACGTGAAACATGAAGCGGGCGCCTAATTTCCCTGCCATGGCGATCCTTCCCATCCCGAGGCACCCGATCCCGCCTGCGCGGATCTCCACGCCGGTGAACACGATCGAGACGGGCTGCGCACGCTGTTCGCGGACATGTTCGAGCAGATGGACGACGCCCCGGAATCGGGTTGGCCGTTTGATAGGTCCTGAGCCCAGGTTGTGGTGAGATTCACCGCCTGCGGAGACCCAGGCGGTGAATCTCACTGTCACACTCCCTTGATCGCAACCTAATATTCTCATGCTAGAATATAGGTGCCCGCAGAAGCACGAGGGGATCATGGCAAACCATCGGGTCTACGCAATGAGCGTCGCAAGTGTCTATCCTCACTATGCCGCTAAGGCAGAGAAGAAGGGACGCACGAAGGCGGACGTCGACGAGATCATTCGTTGGCTGACTGGATACGATCAGGCCGAGTTGGAAGCGCACCTGGAAAAGCAGACGGACTTCCAGACCTTCTTTGCGGAAGCTCCTCATCTGAATCCTTCGCGGGCGCTGATCAAAGGCGTGATCTGCGGTGTCCGAGTCGAAGACATCGAAGATCCAGTCATGCGGGAAGTTCGCTACCTGGATAAATTGATCGATGAGCTTGCCAAGGGAAAGGCGATGGAGAAGATTCTGCGAACGCAATGACAATGGGGAATGTCGGTTAGGCCAGAATCGCATAGCGATCGAGCGTGACTTCGTGGGCGAGCGGCCGCCCGGCGAAGGCGTTCTCCAGGTCGCGCACCGCGCACGCTCCCTGGCGGCGGCTCGTTTGCTCGGTGGCTCCTGCGATGTGTGGGGTGAGAAGCACGTTCGGCAACGTGCGGAACGGGTGATCGAGCGGGAGAGGCTCCTCATCGAAGACGTCGAGCGCGGCGCGAATCCGGCCCGTCTTCAACTCGGCCAAAAGGGCGACCTGATCCACTACCCAGGAGCGGGCCGTATTTATGAGGTAGCCGTTGTCCGGTAGGAGCGCCAGCTGTGGCGCACCGATCATGTGCCGCGTTTCCGGCGTGGTTGGGGCATGGATGACGATGATCGGGCAGGACTGGAAGAGGTCATCGAGTTCCAGCTTCGTCACCCCAAGCTCGGCGGCAGCCATGTCCGACAGGTACGGATCGTAGACGTAGACGTCGGCGCCGAGCGCCTTGCCTTCTGGATGTAGAGCCGTCCGACCAGGCCGGCGCCGACGACACCGATCCGGCTGGCGGAAATCTCCTGGCCAGGCCCGAATGTGTCGTGTGGGTCCGACAGCCGGCCGTCCCGTCGCATCCCGAAGTCGAATTCGTGCACCGGCCGCAGGCCAAGGAAGGTCAGGATCAGGGCAAACTCGGCCACCGCGGGCGCCATCGCGATCGCCGCCGATGAGACCTTGATCCCGCGTTCCAGGACAGGCTCCTTGATGATGTGCTTCACACTGCCAGCGGAGTGAGCGATTACTTTCAGGTTCTGGGCGGCGTCGAGGACATCCGGGGTGATTGCTGGCGAGCCCCAACAGGTCACGACGCCGTCGTACGGTCCGATCTCGCGCGCCAGGCGCTCCGAGGTCTAGTTTTCGTCGGTGTCATTGAAGGTGACGTTGGCGAAGGAGCGCAGCTGGGCGTCGACATCCGGGAAGAAGAGACGGTGGTAGAGGGTCGGTCCCGGCAGTACCAGCACCTTTGGTTTCGGGGTTTCGTCGTGGGTCATGAGAAGCAATATCCTGGTTTCTCGAGCAGGTTCAATTGCCCAGCGTTTAGCGTATCGGGATGACGGCTCCCCGAAGGTGCCCCGACCTCCCTAGTCATCCTGAGCTTGTCGAAGGATCTCGATGGAGACGAGGTTCCGATGGTGCAGCGGTGTAGAAGAGAACCATCACGTATTCTCGGAGGCTGCGGCATACTCGCGGCGTCGTGCCCTTCGAGATTCCTCGACCTGCCGCCGGCAATCAACTCGTGCTTGAGGTGGTGGCCGAGGCGGGGGCGTGGCTAGGCATCGCGATCGCCAATGTCGTCAACCTCATGAATCCGTCGCTGATCGTGATCGGCGGATCGATTGCGGGTTTTGGCGAGCCGCTGTTCGACGCGATTCGCAGCGAAGTTCGGCAGCGCGCCCTGTGGGATGCCCTGAACGGCGTGCCGATCGTTCCCTCCACCCTCGGCGACGATGCCGGCACCGTTGGGGCCGCCGCCCTCTTCCTCGACCAGCTCGACGCGACGACGCTGTTGGATTGAATGGGGCTGCCTGTCGGGCGGACGCTTCCTTCTTACGATGTGTCCAGTCGACAAACTCTGCCCGAGGTTGTTGCAAAGGAAACCAGCGCAAGTTTTAGAGGAATGTTTCTGCCGAACCCGCGATTGCTTCCTTCTGCATCTCACCGGCCGTAGCGGATTTACCTGAAGAATGTAGAATTTGGAGCAATTGGATACAAATTCCCCATTAGCTTGTTCTCCGAAACGTGACTATCTCTCGCATGAGGTCGACTCCGCCCAGATCGACAACCCATCCCGCCGCGAGCCACCCGTTCTTCGCTTGCACGTGCTGATTATGTTGCGACCGAGCGTTGCCCCACCACTCCCGTCTTGAACGGGCCGAATCTGGAAGGTCGCTGCCGATGATGACCTCGATCTGGCCGAAGCTCATGGAGTGGGTGGGACCAGGATGCTTGAGCAGATAGTGCGCGAGCGCATCGTACTTACTTGCCATGGTCAATCCTCCTCCAGCGCGATTCCACGCTACCCGAACTACCATCATCTGCTTCAGTTACCACAATTCCATCAATTGAGGTGCCACCTCCTGCTTCGTGTAGAAATCCTGCATCAAGCAGCCGTCATTTCGGTGCAGCCCACGTGTGAGCCACAGGCTGCGTAGCGAGTGATTCGGGTTTATGAGATCGTGTCGCGCAAAGCGATTGATGCGAACCCGCTCTTCTCAGAACTGAACGTAGGAAGAGGTTGCGATTGCGATGTCGAAACAACACATGTTGGCGTGGTTGGGTGATCAACTGGAGGAGGTCTCCAGCGCTGGCCTCTACAAGCGGGAAGCCGTCATCAGCAGTCCCGAAGGCGCCGTGATCGAGGTTGCCGGCCGGGAGATGATCAACTTCTGCGCGAACAATTACCTTGGGCTGGCCAACCACCCCGCCATCGTCGCGGCGGCCGAGGAGGGCCTGAGAACCCACGGGTTCGGCATGGCGTCGGTGCGGTTCATCTGCGGCACGCAGGATATCCACAAGCAGCTGGAGGGCAGGATCTCCTCCTTTCTCGGGACGGAGGACACGATCCTCTACGGCTCCTGCTTCGATGCCAACGCGGGGATCTTCGAGACCCTCCTGGGAGCCGAGGATGCCGTCATCAGCGACGCCCTCAACCACGCGAGCATCATCGACGGCATCCGGCTTTGCAAGGCGCAGCGCAAGAGGTATCAACACGCGGACATGGCCGATCTTGAGCAACAGCTTCAGGACTCGGCGGGGGCCCGGTTCCGGCTCATCGTGACCGACGGCGTGTTCAGCATGCAGGGCGACCTGGCGCCCCTGCCCGAGATCTGCGACCTCGCCGAGCGCTACGACGCGCTGGTCATGGTTGACGACTCGCATGCCACCGGGTTCGTCGGGCCGACTGGCCGGGGCACGGCAGAGCATTTCGGCGTCGCCGATCGGATCGACATCATCACCAGCACGCTGGGCAAGGCGCTGGGTGGCGCGTCCGGCGGCTTTACGAGCGGCCACCGGCTGGTTGTCGATTACCTGCGGCAGCGCTCGCGGCCCTACCTCTTTTCGAACACACTGGCGCCGCCGATCGTCTCGGCGTCGCTCGCGGCATTCGATCTGGTCGACAGCCATCCGGAGTTGCGCACCACCCTGTTCGAGAACACGGCGCACTTCCGCGAGGCGATGACGGCACTGGGGTTCCGACATCATCGAGGGCATCCACCCGATCGTCCCGATCATGATCGGGGACGAGGTTCTGGCTGGTAACGTTGGCACGAGCCGCCAACGAGCGAGGGATTCTGGTCGTCGGCTTCAGCTACCCGGTGGTGCCGCGGGGCGAGGCGCGCATCCGGGTGCAGCTCTCGGCGGCGCATACCAGGGATCAGGTGGATAAGGCGATTGCCGTCTTTGAAGAGTCGGGACGAGAGCTCGGCATCATCTAGACGGTCTCAGCGAACGAACGCCGCTGGATGGGTCCGGCGCAGAACGGGTCTCATCGGGTGAGGTGCGTGAACGGCACCCGTTAGCCGCGATGCAATTGATGACACCGGTGCAGAAGGCGACCGGGAAAGGCTTCAACTGTGCAAGATCTGGAGAGTCTGGAAGGACGCACCGCGATCGTGACCGGCGCGGGCCAGGGGATGGGAAAGGCCGTTGCGGTTGCGCTGGCAAGGCGCGGCGCCAACATCGTCGTCAACGACCTGAGCGAGGAGAGCGCAACGCGCACCGCCTCCGATCTCAAGGCGCTCGGCGCTGACGCGATCGCGGTGCCGGCGGATGTGCGCGATGGCGCCGCGGTAAGAAGCATGGTCGAACAGGCGGTCGATCGCTATGGCGCCGTGGCCATCCTCATAAATAACGCCGGCGCGCTTCGTCCCACGCGGGTGATCGAGATCGACGAGGCAGAGTGGGATTTCATCATCGACGTCAACTTGAAGGGAACGTTCCTCTGCTCGCAGGCCGTGCTCCCGACGATGCAGCAGGCCGGTTGGGGTAGGATCGTCAATTTCTCCTCAACGGCGGGCAAGAACGTCAGTACCGTCGGCGGTGCCCATTACACCGCCGCGAAGGCCGGAATCCTTGGTTTTACGCGGCATCTGGCGAAAGAGGTTGCCGCGGACGGGATCACCGTCAATGCGGTGTGTCCGGGCCTCATCGATACAGAGATGGTCCGCAACACCATCGATGAGGGCCGTATCGCCGCGTATGAGCGGATCTTCCCAATATCGCGGCTGGGACGCCCCGATGAGGTAGCAGAACTGGTCGCGTTCCTCGCGTCGGACCGCGCCGCGTACATTACCGGCGCGTCGCTTGACATAAATGGCGGCGACCTGATGATCTGAGGAACGCCGCTTTGGGGAAGTTCCGGGCTGGATCCGGGCGACGGTCGTTCTGAACGATGTGTCCTTCTTCAAATTTGCTCGATTGCGCCACGAACCTCGCCTCGACGAGTCGAGCCCATGAGGTCTCCGGGTACGGTCAGAACATCGCGCAGCTCGTACCCGCTCACTGGGCGCTCCAACACGGACTCGAACTCCCCCGCGGCGTGCGTTTTACTCTGCTACTTCGTCGAGGCAGGCGACCTCGAACGGAGCCAGCGTCATTATCAACTCGTCACCCGAGACGTCCTGAGGTTCGGCTACGTTCCGGAATCGCTCCGGTCTGGTGATCGCAATCGGCGCGGTCTGCTCGTTCAAGCGGCGGACCGCAATACGATTCGTCCTGATGGGCGTCAGGACAACGCGGCGCGGTACGCTGGTGTGGTTGGCAAGAAGGAGATGCAGTACACCATTCGAGCGAATGGCAAGGCATTCCGCCACGAGTGGTTCATCGGAGCGTGCCGGCACGATCTCGCCACCGCGCCACTCAGCTAGATCGGCAAAGACATGGTAGAGCGGGAAAACGACTCCTGGCGCTGACGGGAAGGGGCTCTGGTCCGGCGATCCGGCGTCGGTCTCGATCACACCGCGCCACCCAGTCGTCTCGTAGTAGGTCACCGACTCGGCTCCACTTTCGGCCAGCGCTTTGATGCTCCCCAGCGTCCAACCGGCCCCGAACAGCGACATTTGCCGGGGATCGACCGCACCAGGCAATTCGCCCGGCGCGGGCTCAGCTTCGGCTTCGGTCGCCACGGCGTTGAACCGGGGCTTGAGCGTTACCGGGCTGACGATCACTGGCCGGTCGGCGGCAATCGCCTGGGCGGAGCGAACCGTCTCGGCCTGCGCGGCCAGATTCTCGACCAGGGATGCTTCGTCGAAGGCGTGGACCTGCGGGTTGATCGAGTAGACAACGCCCTCATCCGGGGCGAGATCCCACCGGCCCCGGTTCAATTCGCAGAAGTTGGCATTCGTGCCACCGGCGAAGAGGGCTCCCGGCACGATCGGTCCCAACCGTCCCCGCGCCCAGTTCAACCACTTGGGGCTCGTCGAGCCCTCGTGCTCGTGGAAGACGAGCACCCGGCAGACCTGCGGCTGATCTCGTTTCAACGCCGCCGCAAGCTCAGCCAACGAGTCAGATGCGTTGTCGCTCAGCGTGATGGCCAGTTCGAGCGGGCAATCCAGCGCCCGGCTCGCTTCGATCGCTCGGGCGAGTTCATGTTTCCAGGCGGCGCTCACAAGTGGGAGATCGACGCGAAGATGATCCAGGCGGAGCGCGCGCAGAAGCGCGGCTTCTCGCTCGGAGAGCGGCTCGCCATGGCTCGCCATTCCGAGTCCGATGGCGGGCAACGCCCGGCCACTCGGCGCCCCAAGAGTGACGCGGATGATTTCTTCGCGCGCCGGGGGAGACGGGGACGTGCCGTGGCTCGAAATCGTCATCGACTGATGGATATGCTCTCCCGCTTTCGCCTGATAGAAGCCGTTTCGGCGCGGCGGCAAGCTCTGCGCCTTGAACGAGGCATCGGTCCAGTTCCGCTGGTCTTCCCACTCGAACAGGTCGCCCGCGAAATCGAACGTGACGTCGAAGTCCGTGGCCAGCCGGGCAGTCAGACTGGATAGGGCAGGGAAAATGGGAACCTCGGTCGCGTCTTCGACCATCTGCGGGGCGATCCGCAGCGGAAATGCTCCCGCAATCGGCCCCTCCGGCGTTTCGCCCTCGTAGGCGTTACCGGCATATTCCGCCATCCCGTGATGGCTGTTGAGCCCGAGCAGTTTGTAGGTGATGTCAGCGCCGGCAACGGCGTCCATTGCGTAGGTGATCACGCCCTCCGGCGTGCCGGTGATCTGACCCCGCCAAGTGACATCGAGGTCGCCCTGGCGATGGGCTACGTCGAAGGTAACCGTGAACTGATCGTCGGTTGCGTCGATGACCAGATTCGACACGGCGCCAGGGACCGTCCCCCAGTTGCGATCTCGGAGGGCCACATAGACCCGATCGACGATCTGGATCCCACCGATCCGCACATTCCGCAGGTCGCGGCCGTCGAGGACCGCGCTGACTGGACCGGCGCGCAGCTCGTGGCGCGTCGCGGGAGCTTCGTCCCGCCCGTACCAGAGTTGGTAAGTCGTCCACCGGTCCACGGTCATTCCTTGAGCGCGCCCGCGGTCAGGCCGGAGAGGAGATAGCGCTGGGTGAGGACATAGAGCACCAGCACGGGCAGGATCACCAGCAGGATGGCAGCCGACATCTGGGTCTGGCTCTGGGAAAATTCGCCCCGGAAGTTGAGCAGGCCCACCGGCACCGTGCGTTCCGCCTCTGAGCTGATCAGGACCAGGGAGACCAGCAACTCGTTCCAGGTCGCCAGGGCATCGATGATCGCCAGGGTCGCCAGGACGGGGATGGAGAGGGGCATCAGGATCCGGGCGTAGCACCCGAACTCGGAGGCGCCGTCTAGCCGGGCGGCGTCGAGGAGGTCGTTCGGGATCGTGCGGAAGAAGCCGCGCATGACGAAGATCTGGAAGGGCAAGCCGAAGACCACGTAGGGCGGGATCAGCGCCCAGATCGTATTGCGCATGAAGTCGATGTCTTTGAGCAGAATGAACAGTGGCAGCAACGTGACATGAACCGGGATCGCCAATCCGAAGAGGAAGAAGATAAAGATCAGCGTATTGAAGCGGAACGTCATCTTTGCCAGCGGATAGGCGGCCAGCGAGGCCAGCAAGAGGCCCAGCGGCACCTTGACCAGGACGAGCAGGCCGCTGTTGCGAAAGTAGGTGTTGAAGTTGCCGATGTCCCAGGCGTCGGGGAAGTTGGCCAGCCGGAACTCGCGCGGGAACGAGAAGACGCCGTTCGAGGTTAGATCGCCCTGACTCCGGACCGAGGTCAAGACCACAAACAGAAACGGCACCAGCCAGACGCCCGCCATCACGAGTAGACCGGTCACGAGCGCCGGCCTGAGCCGGTGAATCTGGACGCCAACCGCGGGCAGTGTTTGTCTGCATCTCTCCTCCCAACCTACCCAGCCTACCTGGCTCAGCCAGCCTAGCGGCGCGACATGATGCGGATGTAGGGCACGACGACGATCAGCGAGATCCCGGCGATGACCCAGGCTAGCGCAGAGCCCAATCCGGCTTTGTGGTACTGGAAGGTGTTGTCGTACATCCAGGTTGCGAGCACGTGGGTCTGGGTGCCGGGCCCGCCGTTGGTCATCGTGTAGATGATGTCGAAGACGTTGAACGAGCCGATCACCGTCAACGTCAGCACGATGACATGGGTCTCTTTCAACCAGGGCAGGGTGATATCGCGCAGCTGCTGAAGGGCATTCGCCCCATCGACCCTCGACGCCTCGTACTGCTCTTTGGGGATTGCCTGAAGGCCGGCGAGGTAGAGGATCATCGGGAAGCCCGACCCCTGCCAGATGGCGGCGACCATCGTCGCCCCGAAGGCGGTATCGAAGTCGGAGAGCCATCCCCGCGCCAGTCCGCCTAGCCCGATGAGCCGCAAGAACTCATTCAAGAACCCAAACTGGGGGTTGTAGATCCACGCCCAGACCAAACCGACGGCGACGAGCGGCAGCACCCCCGGCAGGAAAAAGATCGCGCGGAGGATGTTGCGGCCGGGTACCGTCGTGTTCAGGGCCACCGCCAGCAGGAGTCCGATCGACACCGGCACAACCAGGCTGACGAACGTCCAGATGACGTTGTTCTTCAGCGCGTGCTGGGAGACGCGATCGTCGAAGAAGATGTCCCGGTAGTTCGTCAGGCCGACAAAATCTTTCGACGACGACAGGCCATCCCAATCTGTGAACGAGATAAACAGCGAGCTGGCCATCGGGTAGCCGAGAAAGACGACATACCAGGCGAGCGCAGGCAGCAGAAAGAGGTAAGGCGTCAGGGTGCCGCGCAGGCGCCGGACAACGCTGACCGTCGTGGATTGCGGCTGGATCTTGATCCCCTCGATAGCGACCACGCCGCCCCTCCCCGCCTTTCACCAATGCGACCGCGTCGCCCGGCAACAGCATCCGGGCGACGCGGTCATCATCCCCTCAAATCCCCGCACGAACAGCATTGAGATCGGTCCGCCATTAGTCGGCGGCGAAGTCCTCGACGCGGGCTTGCATCTCCTTGGCGCCCTCCTCGGGCGAGAGCTGACCGGCGATGACGAGGTCCTGGACTTCGAAGAAGCCTTCGTACAGCTCCACCTCGAACGACTGGTCGGTGGGTGGGTAGGTAGCTTTGCTCGATTCGAGCACCTGGCGCCACTTGTACAGACTCGGCCATTCGGCTTCATCGGGCAGGACGTTTGCGGTGGCGGTGGAGCCACCAAGCTCCAGGAAGTAGGTCGACTGGGTCTCGGGGCTGATCCACCAGTTGATGAACTCGGCCGCCGCATCGGCGTTGTCCGACTCGGCCGCGATCATGATCTGCTCCGGGAAGGCGGAGTAGCGCAGTGGATCGTGCTCGGTCGGCGGCAAGAAGAACGAGAAGTTGGTGTGGTCCTGCTCGTCGCCCTTGATCGCGCCTTCCATCCAGTCGCCCTCGAAGACCATCGCCGCCGCCCCCTCGTACCAGGGGAAGCGGGCGTCGCTCGGGTCGACGCTCAGGAAGTCAGGAATGATCCACTCTTCCTCGGCCCACTTCTGCAGCAGCGTGTAGGCCTCAACGACGGCGGGATTATCCCAACTCACTTCACGCGCCGACAACTGGTCGTGCAACTCGGGACCAGCCGTGTACTCCAGGAAGTAGTCGGTGAGCCGCATCGTGTTCCAGCCGAACTTGCCGCCCATCGAGAGGGGGCTGACGCCGTTGTCCTTCAGCGTCGCGCAGAAGGTCTCCAACTCGGCGTAGGTGGTCGGCTCGACTAGGCCGTGCTCGGTGAGGATGTCCTTCCGGTACCAGAAGCCCATCCCCCGCGCGGCCTTCGGCACGCCCCAGGCGATATCGTTGCGCTTGATGCCATCGACCACCCACGGAATGAGGACGTCGTTCCAGCCGTACTTCTCGTAATACGGCGTCGGATCAAGCACGAAGCCGGCATCAATGTAGGGCGCAGTCTGCGAACCCGCCCACTCCCAGAAGGCGTCCGCTGGGTCGCCCCCAGACATGGAGGTATTGAGCACGTCCTGGAATTGGGTCGAAGGGTAACTCTCGTGGACCACCTTGATGGTGGGATTGGCGTCCATGAACGCCTCCAGCATCCCATCGATGCTGTCCTTGGCGACCCCGGTCGCCCAGGTCGCGTAGCGGATCTCGGTGCTGTCCTGCGCCGCTGTTACGAGCGGCCGCCCCGCGGCCGCCAGACCCAATGCGGCGCCGCCGCCAAGGGCCAGGAATCCGCGACGATCCACGCTTGGTCCACTCCGTCCAGTCTTGGTCATGAGTGCCTCCTGCTCTTGAATTGGGTCGGCGCGTTATAAGTGTGTGAAGTTCACAGTATCTCCCCCACTGCACCGTGTCAAGAGGATTTCCGCTCACCCAGCAGGACCCAGTCCTGGTCGTCTGGCAAAGCGAATCGCGCGACCCCGCCCTCGACATCCGCTCGTGCGGCGCGGCGCTCACCCGAGCGGGAATCGAACCACGTGTAGGCCACGGACTCGGCCGAATCATCATTGCGAAGAGCGATCGAGCTGCCTTTCGGCGCGTAGATCAACGTCGTCGTGCCATCTTCCGTCCGGCTCGCACTCACCGTCAGCCGAGGATCTTCCCGACCGGGTTGTTCCGCGAGCAGTTCCGGAGCCGGCAGCAGCGTCCACCATTTCATCCCGGCGAAGAGGTCGTGTACGTGCCGCAGCGACTCGGCACCGGGCAGATCGAGCGCATCCCGCCAATGAGGTGCCTCTCCGGTCCAGCCATGGCCGAATGGCGTCCCCTTGCCGTCGTCCCAGCCCCAGACCCCATGCCCGCCGTAGGCGACTCCAGCTGTGGGCGAAGCGAGCAAGCTCCAGAAGATCGACCGGCGGACAGCCGCGGCGTCGAATGGGATGTGCGATGTGGTCGAGTGGTGCCCTTCGTAGGGGGGTTCCAGGTTGATGATCGGCCGGGGCGGCGGCACTTTCCACTCGGTGCTCGGCTCCCCCTCCGGAATCCAGCGCAGCGACTTCTCGTTGTCGCCGTGGGCACTCTGGTAGCCAGCAATGGTCAACCAGGGTTCATCGCGGAAGTCGCCAAGAGCCAGATCCATCCCCCAGGGATGGATCGTCACCGGGGCGTGGGGGCCATCGCCGAAGACCGCGCGCCCAACCCGCTTCCACTTGGCCGCGCCCGGGTCCGGCTCATGAAACTGCCCTTCGGCCACGAGATCCCAGAGCACGTGGTGACCGCCATATCGAGCGACGATGTACTTCGCCAGGATGGTCGCCTGATCCTCCGGCAGGAAAAAACCGGTATTCAGCTCCGTGTCGTGGCCGGCATGGAGGATAAGCGGCATCGCGAGCAGACCGTGGTCGTTGATCGCATCCACCCGGGCGTCGATCCGGCGGAAGAACTCCGGGTTGATCGCGATCTGTTCCTTACCAGAGAAGGAGACCCGACCCTCGGCGTCGTGCGGGCAGCCGCGAAACTGCTGCGAGGTGTAGAGAACAGCGGTGAAATTCTTCTCGACCCGATTGGCCAGATACTCTTCCCACTCCGCCTCATTCGAGCGGAGCGGTCCGTTCCAGCAGGTATCCGCCAGGAAGAAAAAGGGCGTTCCATCCGCGTGCTGTAGGTAGCGTCCCGAGGGCGCAACCGCGACCGCGCCATGCTTGTAAAGCGGATTGCCTCCCTCATACGGCACGCATTCGATCGAGCCGCTCTGCCCGCCCAATCCGGCGTCACCCGGATCAGAGCAAGTCGTCGCGAACGTCCAGGTTCCAACCTCATCCGGCACAAACCGGGCTCGCCAAGTCCGCCCACCGTCCCAGAAGGCGGCGATTCGGCGTACCGTGCCGGACGGGGCAGTCAACTCGACGGTGACGTCGATCGCAAGTGGATCTTCGTGCTCTGTCGCCGCTACGAATTCGCCCTGCCAGCGTCCCCACCGGTGCACACTGCTCGCCGATCTCGCTACGACCATTGCCTCTCCTCTCTCGATGAGCTCAATCTGTACGCCCCGCATTCGCGCACATTGCGTACACCCCGTAGGGGCGAGGCATGCCTCGCCCAATTGCCGACCGCGTCAGAACGAAGAGCAAACAGTCGTCCCGGGAGCCGGGCGATGCATGCATCGCCCCTACTCGATGGGGCCAGGTAGCGGATCTCGACTAATGGATTGCTAGATCTCCTGCACCACCGGGCGTAGCACGATCTCATTGATCGCCATATGAGGAGGTTGGAGCAGGGCGTAGGCGACAGCTCGGGCAACGTCGTCGTCCTGCAGCGGCGTCACCGTCTCCATCAGTGTCTGGGCGAAAGGGTTGGATCGGGCCAGGGGTGTATCGACCAGTCCCGGCTCGATCAGGGTCACGCGGACGCCGCTGCCGACGGTCTCTTTGCGCAGGGCGCCGCCCAGCCCGACGATCGCCCACTTGCTGGCGATATAGATCGGCTCGCCCGCATAGGTCTCCCGCCCGGAGACGGAGGCAAGCAGCACGATGTGGCCATTACCCTGCTCCCGCATGGGAGGCAGGACGGCCCGGATCGTATAGGCCACCCCGAGGACATTGGTCTCGATGACGGTTCGCCAACGCTCCGGATCGCCGTCCGCCAGGGTGCTCGTATCGCCGACTCCGGCGTTGGCGACAACAAAGTCGATTTTGCCGAACCGGTCCAAACAGATGTCACGCGCCTGCTCGACCTCAGCGAACTGGCGGACATCGGCCGCAACCGCGACCGCTTCGCCCTCTCCCGCTTCCAGCGCGCCGACGAGCGACTGCGCCCGCGCCAGATCGAGGTCGGTAACGACCAGATTAGCGCCCAGCCGGGAGAGCCGCCGCACGATGGCCGCGCCGATGCCCTGACCGCCACCGGTGACAATTCCAGATCGTCCACGGAGATCATCTGCCGGTTCGGTCATGATCGCTCCTCCGCGACGAAGTCCCGCAAGACATTGCCGGTGATCGTCGAGACAGGATTATCGTAGCCGTTGTGGGAAAGGCAACCGCACCAGGTGATCGACCCGGCGGCAAAGACTGCCCCGCCATTCGGCCCATCGAAATAGACGATATCGGCCCGGACCTCAGGGCAGGAGGTGCCGCCCTGGTTGCCGTCGGCGTTGGTCACCTCCTCGATGGTCCGGGTGTAGACATCGGAGAAGCCGCTCGCCGTGGCAAGCACAGCGGCATGAGGCGGCGTACCGAGCGCAACATCGGCCCGATCAATCTCCAGACCGGCCGCGCCGCCCATAACCAACCCAGCGTCGCCAATGAGCTCGTCCGGTCCGACCCCTGCAAAGATCCACTCGTAGCGAGGATCGAAGCTGGCGGGCAACCGTTTGAATGGCAGCGCGTAGTCGAACCCTGACGCGGCCATCCCCACCCCGACCAGTTTCTGCGGCGCCCGGCCGCGGTCACGGAAGAGGCCGCCCGGCTCACCGGTCGTACTCAGATAGTTTTCGCCGGGAGCCGACCGCCAGGTGCCAGTTCCATTCTGGCCGCGCCGGACCTCAATAACGTGCGGGCGCTCTGGATCGACACCAACCGGCCAATAGAGGCCATTGCCGCTCAGGTAAACGAGCCGGCCGCCACCGGCGAGGTAGGTCTCCAGGCCGTCCAGCATCGGCGTCGACCAGTACTCGTGATGGCTGCCGCTAACCACGACCCGATAGCGATCGAGCAACTCCGCCCCTTCGGCATGGAGGTCGTCGTCGGTGATGACATCGAACGGGAACCCCTCGGCCTCCAGCCAATCGACGAGGTGAAGGTCGGCGTTGAACTGGTGCGGACTCTTGATCAGGGCCATGTTGTACTTCGGCCGCATGTTTACCAGCGGTCGCCGCCGCGAGGCGTAGCAGTTCCCCGACCCATCGGCGTGGTGGTCGTAGAGGCTGAGCAGGCGATGGCGGACCGCGTAGTGATCGTGAGGCTGGAGGTAGTCGAGGACGTTGTGCTCCACCGGTGAATCGGGGTTGCGCCAGGTGATGTGCTCGTTGGCATAGGCCAGATAGGAGAAGGTGGGAGCCAGAAAGGCAATCGGAGCGGTCGCCACGCCCTTCGGCGGCCGGACGAAGAAGGGAATGTAGTCTTCCGCCTCCCCTGCCCTCAGGTGCACGGCGTAGACGCCGCTGCGCTGCCCGTCCGGGACGGTCCAGCTAAACGCCTCTTCCCAGCCGGCGTCTTCAAGGTCGTCATCGTGGAAGAAGATCGCGCCGTATTCCTCGGGCGCCAGCCGCCAGTTGACCTCCCTCCCCGTGAAGTTGCATCCAGTGACGCCGCGCATCGGCATGTTGACGGCCCGGCCATCCAGCCCGCTGCCGGAAATCTCGACGACGCGGTCGGTCGAGATCTCCCTACTTAGATCCCACTCCGCCACCGTGGCTCCATCCGCGCCGATGACGGCAGGTCGGTCGAGCTTGCCATTGAAGTGCCCAGCGAAGCGGGCACGTTACCCGCGACCGCACACCACCCCGCCATGACAAAGGGCGTGCCGCTCTCAGCCGGGCGCAGCGAGACCGGAGCCGTCGTTCGATCCCGCCGTGACGTCACCTGGCCAGGAAGGAGAAGGCTCCTGGATCAGGCTGACTTCGCCTGACGAATGGAAGGTTGCTTCGATCCGGTACCAGGTATTGGCCCGCAAGGGCCGGTCCGTGCCGACGCGAGCGACATTGCCACTGCCGTCCCCGAGCCAGAGAGTGGGCGCGCCGGTCTCGTCCAGCACCAGGGCGTAGCCCGCCGAGCGGGCCGCGTCCCACTTGGTCAGCACCCCCTGAACGCCGGATCCCGGTGTCGTCGGCCAGATCCAAGTCCGCAGCGTGAACCCGGTCCCGCCGTCCAATGCCGGCGTATCCGGCACGGTGACGTACGAGCCGCTGGGATACCCCCGCTCAACACCGGGATACGCACCATCGATCGCAGACGCGATGCGCTCCTCTTTAAATCCTGGTCCCGCTGGGTTTGGATCACCGTGGATCAGGCGGACGAGGGCGGCGTCGTAGGTCGGGGCTGTGCTGCTGACCATGAAGTGGATCGTCTCACCCGGGGCGACGCTCCAGGGATCGCAGTAGCCAACGAGATCCACCTGGCTTTACCTCCCGGTCGCGCCGGTCATCAGCCCAACCAACTCGGTGCCGGTGGTGGTGCTGGCCGGAGCATCGAAGATCTTCTCACCCAGTCGCATGAGCACGATCCTATCGGCGACCCGCAGGACGTGCTGCATGTTATGGCTAATGAAGATGCAGGCGATGCCGTGTTCGCGCAACCGCTCGATAAAGGAGAGGACGATCTCGGTCTGCCTGACTCCCAACGCGGCGGCCGGCTCGTCCAGGATGACGATGTGACTGCCCCACAGGACAGCACGGGCAATCGCCACCGCCTGACGCTGCCCGCCGGAGAGGGCCGACACCTTTGTTCGGGGCGACGGCAAGCGCAGTCCAAGCCGGGAAAATCCGTCCGCGACCTGACGGCGCATCTCGCCGTGGTCCATCAGCCGGGCAGCACGGCCAACCGCGCCAAACCGGTAGATCTCCCGGTTCAGAAAGACGTTCTCGGCCATATCCAGCGTCGGGATCAGGGAGAGGTATTGGAAGACGGTCTCGATCCCGGCCCGGCGCGCCTGCCCGGCGTTGTCGAAACGGCACTCGGCCCCATCGACCAGAATTTGGCCGGAATCGGGCTTGATCGCCCCGGAGAGGATGTTGACGAGGGTGCTCTTGCCGGCGCCGTTGTCTCCAATCAGGCCGATGACCTCACCGGCATTAAGTGAAAAGCTGACATCGTTGAGGGCCCGCACCGCCCCAAACCGCTTCGAAACTCCCCGCACCTCGAGAACGGTCGCGCCTCTGTCGGTCACGCGGCGCTCCCTTCTCCGGCGACCACCTGGGCCGGGCCTGCGTCCGCCTGCGCCGCATCCGGCACCGGAATCCGATCGAGCCGTTGGTAGAGCACATCGAGCGCCGCCGCAAAGCACAGAGCTGCGCCGACAGCCGCTCTCTGGTAGTACGGGCCAACATTCATCTGGACCAGCCCGTTGTCCAGGCAGCCGATGAAGAGCACGCCCAGCAGCACGCCAAACAGCGATCCACGCCCACCAACGAACGAGACGCCCCCGAGGAGGATCGCCGATAAGACGGTCAATTCCAGCCCGACGCCAATCGAGAGCGACCCGGCGTCAAGCTGCGACGTCAGGATCAGACCGCCCAGCGCCGACGCCAGTCCGGAAACACCGTAGAGCAAAAATGGGATCCGTCTCGTGGCCACGCCGAGCGATTGAGCAGCCGTCCGCCCGGCCCCGATCGCGATTCGGCACCGGGGTGCCTTCCTGGGCGCCGGCATGGCGGACTCCGCGGATGCCGCCAGCAGCAGCAGCTCCCGCCAGTCCGAGCGCCGCTCCGCCGGCCAGAAAACGCCGTCGATCGAACCGTCCGGCTGTGGTCCCGTTCACCATGGGAAACCCCTTTGTCGTGTCGCTCGTGTGAGCGCCCGGCGGAGACACGCCCTGCGTGGCCAACGAATATCGCGCCCGTCGTGTGATATTCACATCTTATCGCGCACGGATTTCGTGTCAAGTGCCGCGATTGCTCATATCACCGAGCGGTTACCAGGGCGAACCGGTATACCGTCACCCCTGATTCGTCGGTCCAACAATGCCGTAGGGGCATCCGCTTGCGGTGCCCTGTTCCGATCAGGGGGCGTCGCGATGGGCGGCCGGGCAGGGCTTGCCCTGCCCCTACCTCTTCATTGGGCATGCCGAACCACTGGGTTCGACTAGAAGCCGTCTAGCGGGGCGATCCAAGGCTCAATTGGCGGAAACAGCGCTTCAAACGCCTGGAGGAGGTCGGCCGGTACCGGGTTTTCTTGTTGGGCGACAACCCACGTGATCGGGCGAAAGCCGAAGATCACCTGGGTCCATTGCCGGAGGCTGACGTAGAGCGTTTCGGCTGTTGTTGTTCCGCGTGTCACGTCGACCCCATCCGGGCCAAGAGTGAGCAGCCAGGCATCGCCATCGATCGCGAGCGAGACGGTACTTGTTCGCTCCAGATTCGCCTGACGCCAGCGCGCATTCCAGGCTGGTTGCAAGGCATCGACCACCCCGGGGAGATCGACGATGCGGGCCATCCACCCCGCCCGCGGTTGTTGGGTTGAGGTCAACCGCACGGGGAAATGATCCGCTAGGTCGAACGCCATCGCGGATTGCGGCGGAAGCGGGAATTGGATCTCGCTCTGATCCTCCTGCTTCCCTGCTATAGAGGCACCGTGGTGCAGGAAAGCCAAGAGGGCGGGCCAGTCGTCAGCAGCGACCTCGGTTCCAAAGAACTGGAACGGCCCCCAGGGAATGGCGTAATAGCCACGAATCCGGCCGGATTCGTCCTCAGCGACAACCGTGTGATCAGGTGGAGCAGTTGATTTCTGCTCTTGTAATCGGTCCATGAATGCCAGGCGAAACGCCTCATCTTCCGGATGGCGCTCGGTGCTGGCCGCATAGTCGTCCGAGGTGGCGCTCGTAGAGTTCGGTCAAGGCTAGGGCGTCGGAGACGGTTGCAGGGCGCAGTCGATAGGGGCTGGCCGGAAGGCGGGCAATGGCGGAGAGATCGACTGCACATTCGGTTGGGTCGAACATGTCGACGTAGCCGAACTGGTCGTAGAACTCCGCCAGTCCGTTGAGGATCAGCAAGTGGAGCCCGCGAGATCTGGCCAAATCGAGCGAGCCGCGCATCAATGCCCCAGCAACTCCCTGCCGCCGGAAGTCGGGATGGGTGACGACCGCCCCGATGAAGCCACACCGCAACCTGGCCTCACCGATGCGGATCGTCCGCTCATCCATCGCATATCCACCAAGATACGCCCCATCCCGAAACGCTCCAATGAGGTGGAACCGGCTGGCGTTGGGACCATCGAGCATCAACGCGCGCCACGCCTCGACCATCTCCGCCGTCTCACCACCTGCGAATGTGGCGGCCGCCAGTCGAAAGAACGCAGTCCGTTCGGCGTCACCGTCGATCGCTCGCAGGGAGATGGGTTCAAGGTTGACGCCCGATTCTTCGGGTTGCGATTCGACCATGCGCCCTTCTCCCAAGTTGATGTGATTTCTTGCGTGATGTTCTCTCACCGGCAATGGCGTCGCAAGCAAAAAGATGCTCAACAGGAGGCAGAACGAGAAGGTTCGATCCCGTGGTATCTCAGCGCATCACCGAGGCATCGCCGCCTCCATGTGCGATCTCTGCAACGACACTGCCGGAAACGAACCCTTGTGCGGGCCGGTCCTGGATACTACTCTGACCCACACGGGATGTTCACACTGCCTTCTCGACGCGATGCCGATCGGCGATCCGGGTCTCACGGCGCCATGCGATACGGGAGCGAACGCGATGTCGGTCGATCCTTCGACCGGGACGCACAACCAAACGCAGCGCCAGGAGCGCATTGCCGAGGCCGTCCTGCGTCACGACTTCGTTGCCGCCAAGGACCTGGCCCAGCAGCTCGATGTCAGCCTGATGACCATCCACCGCGACCTCGATGAACTTGAGGCCCGGGGCGTGCTGCGCAAAGTTCGGGGTGGCGCCACCCCACAGCCATCGAGTCTTTTTGAGAGCAACGTCCATTACCGGCTCTCAGTCTCTGGACCGGAGAAACAGGCCCTCGCTCGCTTCGCCCTGACCCAGATCGAGCCCGGCCAGGCTGTCATCATCGACGAATCGACGACCGCCCTCGCCCTCGCCCGCCTGCTACCGGCCCGGGCACCCCTGACCGTGATCACCAACGGCCTCGGTGCCATGCAGGAGCTTCGCGGCGCCAAAGACACCCGCCTCATCGTGCTAGGCGGCGATTTTTGGCCGCGTCACGAAGCCTTCTGTGGGTTGGCCTGCGAGGCGGCGGTCTCGTCACTGCGGGCCGACCTCCTCTGCATGTCGACGACGGCGATTTCCGGCGGCATCGCCTTCCAGCCAGACCAGGAATTCGCGATCGCGAAGCGGGCCATGATCGCCGCGGCGGCTCGCCGAATTCTGCTGGTCGATCACACCAAGTTCGGCCGGGTTGCCCTCCACCGCCTCGCCCCCCTGCACGACTTTGATCTGGTCGCCGTCGATGACGGCATCGACGAAGCCGGCCTGCGTCAACTCCGCGACGCGGGAGTCAAGTACGAGATCGTGCCGGTCCGTTAGCGCCCGATCGAGATAAGCGTGGCTACGCGTCCTCGGCCGGTGGATAGAGATAGGTCGGCTTGAGATCGACGGCGTGTCCGCTACCCGACTCAATGATGATCTTCAGCATCGGCTCCGTGTCGAGGTAGTAGAACTCGATCGTCTCACCGATCCTGCCGCCCATCATCACCGGCGCGCCCATCGCCCCGAACCGCTCCTTGATCGCGTCGGATTCCTCTGCGGAGTGCGCCATCACCGCGATATGGTGGAGCCCCTCCCCCTTGGTCTCCAGCCATTCCTTGTAGATGCTTGGTCCCTCGACCGGCTGGATCAACTCGACGACGATCGGGCCGACGTGCGTCTCCGCCCCGATCATCGTGTATTCCTGGGGCTGCCCGTGAAGCTCCGTATGATGGAGCAGCGGTGGTTTATGCTCGTAGACGTTCCACGGTCCCCAGCCAAGTGCCGTATGGTACGCCTCCATCGCGGCCTTGATGTCGTTGACGACGATCGCGATCTGCGAGATCGCCATGGGTGCCTGTGCCGCCATCGGTGCTCCTCGCTCCTCTCACTCGCCGCCTCGCCAGTAGTCATTCTTCGCGTGGTGTGATATGAGATAATCGCACGTCATGTATCATCGGGCAACCAGCCCGCAAGTCCCGCTTGAATCGGCCGCGCGGCCCGTCGCCCGGCCGGCACGCATCCTGAGGCGGCAGTATGAACCGCGTCCCGATTCGCGCCCTCGTCGTCGGAGACCGTTTCATCAGCGCCGACACCTTTGCTGAAGCGATGACAGCCGCCGCGCAGGCCCACGACCTGCCGCTGGCATTGGAACGGTTGGACCTCCACTATCCCGCCCTCGACCAACTTCCCCTACCCCCAAGCGTCCCGCCAACGCCCTTTCGTCCGCTGTGGGAGGACCCGGAAGTCGTCGTCGCCCGTGCCGCCGAGGACGCCGCCGCCGACCCGACGATCAACGAGTATTCCGGCCCCGTTGACCTTCTATTGCCGTATCTCGACGAGGTCGACGCGCTCGTCGTTCACCTCGCGCCCGTCTCCCAGAACGCCATTGCCAACGCCGCTCACTTACGCGCCATCGGCTGCGCCCGGGGCGGCCCGACGAACATCAACATGACCCGCCTCAACGACCGCGGGATACCCCTGTTCAACTGCCCAGGCCGCAACGCGCGGGCGGTGGCTGAGTACATCCTGGGAGCGGTGCTGTCGCATACTCGCGGCATTGCGTCTGGTGCCGCCACCACCAAGGCGGGCCGCTGGCAACTCGACCTGTATTCCTACGACCGCGTCGGGAGCGAGTTGCACGGCAAGACGTGCGGCCTGATCGGATTTGGCGGCGTGGGCGGCGCCTTTGCTCCGATCGCGAAGGGAATAGGCCTCAACCTCCTCGTCCACGATCCGTACGTCGACCCGGACACCGTCCGTGAAGCCGGCGGCAAGACGGCCACACTCGACGATGTCCTCAGCACCGCCGACCTGGTCGTTCTTGCCGCCCGCTTGACCCCGGAAACGCGCGGCATGATCGGATCGCGCGAACTCGGGCTGATGCGCCCGGACGCGATCTTTGTCAACGCCGCCCGAGCGGAGCTCGTCGATGGCGCCGCCTTGCGGGATGTCCTTGGCCGCCGGGCGATTGCCGGGGCGGTGATCGATGTGTTTAGTCCGGAGCCACTTACCGCCGATGACCCCCTCCTGAGCATGGACCACGTGCTCCTCACCCCGCATATCGCCGGGGCAAGCAAGGAAGCGGCGATGCGCGGGGCTGAGGTCGCCTGTCGCCATCTCGTCGGCTATCTCGCCACCGGTTCACTTGATGGCTGCTTCAACCGGCAAGCGGTCGCAGCAGCTCAAGCCACGGGAGGGCGATCGTCAGGGGGCAAGCGATGAGCGCACCCACACGATCAGATGCCCCAAAGCGACCGCTGGTCCTGACCGTCGACGCCGGCTCAGGCAGCTGCCGGGCACTCATTTTCGACGCCACCGGCCATCTCCTTGCCCTCGCTCAGGAAGAGTGGACCTACCACGCCGTCCCGGGCGCGCCCGGTGGCTTCGACTTTGACACTGCCGATGGGTGGCGACGCGTCTCCGGCTGCATCCAGGGAGCGCTCGCGAGCGCGGACGTAAGCGGCCGAGACATCGCCGCCGTCACCGCGGCCAGCATGCGCGAGGGGTTCGTTCTCTACGACGAGTCCGGTGACGAGATATGGGCCTGCCCCAACATCGACGCCCGTGCCGGCACCGAAGCCGAAGAACTCATCAGCGAGGGCCTGGCCGAGACGCACTACCGCCGTGGGGGAGATTGGACCTCGATCACCGCCCCGGCCCGCCTCCGCTGGATCAAGCGGCACCAACCCGATGTTTGGGACCGTGCCCGCCACCTGACGATGCTTGGCGACTGGGTCGTTCGACGCCTGAGCGGCGAGTTCTGCACCGACCCATCCCTCGGCTCCTCGTCCAATCTGTTCGATCTGGCCACCCGAACGTGGTCGCCGGAGACTGCATCTGATCTCGACATCGGCCATCTCCTGCCCGCTGTCTTTGAATCAGGTTCGGTCGTGGGCATGGTCACCCCTGGTGCCGCCGAGGCGACCGGCCTGGTCGCCGGTACCCCGGTGATCGCCGGTGGCGGCGACACCCAACTGGCCTTGCTCGGGGCCGGTTTGACCTCCGGTCTGCGCTTTGCCACGGTCGGCGGCACCTTCTGGCAGAGCGCCGCCGTCGTCGATCGCCCGTTGGTCGATCCCGATATCCGCCTGCGCACGCTCTGCCACGTGATCCCGAATGCCTGGATGATCGAAGGCGTCGGCTTTCTGCACGGTTTTTCGACGCGCTGGGTCCGCGACGGCTTCCTCCGCGCCGCCGATCCGGCCATTCCGGTCGAGCGCGGCTACGAGCGACTGGAAGAACTCGCCTCCGGGATTCCACCTGGGGCAAACGGTCTCTTCTATCTCGGCTCCGGCGTGATGAATGCCCAGCGGTGGCGGCACGGACCGGCAACGGCCGTTGGCGCCGACATCCTCGATCCGACACGCACCGGCCTCGGCGCCCTCTTCCGGGCGGTCCAAGAAGAGGCCGCCTACGTCTCCCGGGGCCACCATGAGATTCTGGCCGAGGTCTGCGGCGAAGCGCCGGACGGAATCCGCTTCGTCGGCGGGCCGTCGCGCGGCAAGCTCTGGCCCCAGATCCTGGCCGATGTCCTCGGGATACCCGTCGAAGTTCCCCCCGTGCCGGAGGCAACGTGTCGGGGAGCGGCCCTCTGCGCCCTGGTCGGTGCGGGTGCCTATCAAAATCTGCCCGAAGCCGTTGCCGCCACCGATGAGCCTGCCAGAATCTACGGACCCGATGCCGCTCATCACGCCATCTACGACGAGTCCTACGCCCGATGGCGCGATCTCTCAAGTCACATGCTCTCAGCGGCCGATCAGGGCCTCATACCCCATCTATGGAAGGGAGCCGGAGGATGACCGCGCCGACATTGATTCCCGGAGATACCGAACTGGAGCGGCTCGTCGCTCGCTCGCGCTTTATCGGCGCGGACCCGACTCTGGTCGTCCACGGCGGCGGCAACACCTCCTCGAAGATCTCGGAATCCGGCCGATCAGTCCTGCGCGTCAAAGGGAGCGGCACCGACCTGGCCACGATTGGCCCGGATGGCTTTCCGGGACTCTATCTGGATCAGCTCCTGCCGCTGCGTGAGCGGGCCGCAATGACCGACGAGGAGATGGTCGCCTACCTGGCAACCTGCATGGTCGAGCCTGGCTCGCGGCGGCCGTCGATTGAAACGCTCCTTCACGCCTTCCTGCCCGCCGCCCACGTCGATCACGTCCACGCCGACGCCATCTGCGCCCTGACCAACACTCCTGGTGGCGCGGGGCATGTCCGGGCCGCGCTCGGGCCGGACGTCGCCATCGTGCCCTACATACGGCCGGGCTTCGACTTGTCCCGGCAGGTCGCCGATCTTGCTGATGCCCGGGCGGTCGTACTCGATCACCATGGCCTCGTGACCTGGGGAAATACCCACGAGCGCTCGTACGGCGAGACCATCGCGCTGGTCGCCCGCGCGGAGGCCTACCTGGCAGAGCACACCATCCCGGCACAGCGAACGCCCGGTTCCGGATCTCCCGGAGGACGAAATCAGCTGCGTGCTCGCCCTCCTCGACGAACGGCTCTCACGTCGAGGGAACCGCGTCCTCTCCGTCGATCGCACCCAGCGGGCGCTCGCAGACCGACCAGACGTCGAGCAGGTTGCGACCGCCGCGAGGGCCACACCGGACCACATCCTCCGCATCGGCGCGAAATCGGTCGTCATCCGGTCGGCCGCGGAGGTGATCGACGCAATCGACACGTTCGAAGCGGTCTACCGCGCCTACTTCGACCGCCACCGGCATCAGTTACCGCCCGAACAGGAGATGCTCAATCCGAGCCCGCGGGTCATCCTCGTCCCAGGACTCGGGTGTATCGCGGCCGGCTTCGATGCAGCGGGCGGCGAAGGTCAACGCCGAGATCGCGTTCCGCAGCCACACTGTCACCGCTCGCGTGCTCGATGCCTTCGGCGCCGTCGAGTGGCTGGACGAGGCCGATATCTTCGCCTTCGACTACTGGCCGCTAGAGCTGGCCAAGCTGGCCCCGACTCCGGTGCCCGCCTAGCGAGCACCGCTGGCGTGGGAGCGTCCCGATTCCAGGAGTTGCCCATGGACTCGTTGGTCATTGGCCGGCCGATTACCGAACTGGATACCCCCGTCTTGCTGGTCGATATCGCCGCGATGGATCGCAACATCGCCGGGATCGCTGGCGCGATCAGGGATCGCGGCGCGGCATGGCGCCCCCATGTCAAAGCCCACAAGACTCCGGCCATTGCCCACCGCCAGTTATCGGCCGGCGCGATCGGGGTCGCCTGCGCCAAGCTGGGCGAGGCCGAAGTCATGGCGGCGGCGGGCATCCGCGACATTCTGATCGCCAACCAGATCGTCGGCCCGATCAAGATCCGTCGCCTGGCGGCTTTGGCGGCTCACGCCGACCCGATCGTCGCGGTCGACGATCCCACCAACATCCGTGAGCTGGATGTGGCGATGCGAGCGCATGGGGGGCGCCTCCGGGTAGTGGTCGAAGTCGATACCGGCATGGGTCGTTGCGGCGTCCAGCCCGGCGCGGAGACTGTCACCCTCGCCCAGGTAATCGCTGCGAGCGAAGGACTCCAGTTCGCCGGGTTGATGGCCTGGGAAGGCCAGGTCATGAGCATCGCCGACAACGATGCCCGGCCCGCCGCGATCGTCTCCGCGGTCGAGTCCCTGACGGCGACGGCCGCTGCCTGCCGTGACGCCGGATTGCCATGCGAGATCGTCTCCTGCGGCGGCACCGGCACCTACCTGACCTCGTCCGGCATCGCCGGGGTTACCGAGGTCCAGGCAGGCGGAGGGATCTTCGGCGACACTGCCTACCGTGCAATGGGCATCCCCGTCGAACCCGCCTTGACCCTGGTCGCCCAGGTGATCAGCCGACCCACACCCACCCGGATCGTGCTCGACTTCGGCCGGAAGCAGGTTGATCCGAGTTTCGCTCCCCCTGAGCCCCGCGGAATCGACCAGATTGCCTCCGTCGCCCTCTCGATCGAGCACACGGTCGTTACGCTCGATCGGCCCGCCGAATCGCCCCGCCCCGGCGACCGCATCACCTTTGACATCGGCTTCTGTGATCGCGCGATCCACCTTCACGAAAACCTTATCGGCAGCCGCGATGGCATCGTCGAAACGGTCTGGCCCGTCTCCGCCCGCGGTCGCCATACGTAGTCGACCAGCGATCTGAAACATACCAGGACGATATCGCCGTGCTCGGCAGAATCACCGCAATGCCGACCAACTGCGGCGCCAGAAGATGATCAGGTTCGATGTCACTGGTCGCACATTGATCCTCCCTCTGACCGAGTCCTCGAGAGTGTGCGGTTGTTGGACGTCTCAATCCACACGCGTAGACTCCAATTCGGCGAGGATGACGAGCTCCCCAATTGCTGATCCTGATGACGAAGTAGAACGACTGATGTCGCCTCTCGCGATGGCTAAAGACGCCAGGAGGGTGTCACCCCATAGGAAATCGGGGCAGCCGCTGTACTCGTTGCAGGCGTCAAAGACCCATCGCTGACCATCGTTCCATTGTCGGCTCGGCACCGATCTAAACGTCGCTTGCTCACGGCCTTGAAGCAGCCGGCGTGTCCTGGTTCAATGGCGCCTGACCCGCGATTTCAGCACGCCAACCCTTGAGGACCGCGTGGAGCCCCGCTGCTCCGATAATTGGTTCTCTTGGCGAAGCGAACTCGTATGGATACAGGACGAAGGGTTGCGTCTGCGGACCGCCGAGACCGCCATGACAGCCCACCAACTCCTCGAAGGCGGCCACCTCCCCACTCTCGGGGTCGTACAGACTCATGACCAAGATGTCCGGGGCGTTCGAGAATCCATCCGAGCGCT
The DNA here is from genome assembly GCA_963849635.1 of uncultured Chloroflexia bacterium. Taxonomy (GTDB): domain Bacteria; phylum Chloroflexota; class Chloroflexia; order Thermomicrobiales; family UBA6265; genus CAVRUD01. Next base: position 75,773 of record CAWKIA010000036.1, read on the forward strand.
GCAGGTGACGCCCGGCATTGGGTCCGTACTTCGCCAAGGGATCCTTGCCAACGGCATAGCCCTGGTCGAGGTACCGGATGCCCTCCGGTCCGACGACGATCCCGCCGTCGGTTTCGGAATGGACCATAACGAACCCGATCCCTGCGTGGCTTGCAAGTCCGTTCAGGAGGCCCGGAAAGGCGCTGGTGATTTGCTCATAGGTCATGCGCTCCTTCCAGGCGGGGAACGAGATTAGTCCGAGGTTTCCGGATGCAAGGACGATAACGTCTTCGGGTGCGGACTCGGCCCGCCGATGAACCTGTTCCGGTTGATTGGCGTCTGGTCCGAGTTCCACCTCACCGTCCTTGGTTCTGGTTCGAATCGCCCGCCGAAGGAGCCGCGCAGTTCGCCCGTCCTGCCGGGCGGCCTCGCTCAAAGCGAGATTGAGATTTCCCCAGTCCTCGACAGTTGCTTCGGCGCTCTTGACTTGAAGGTTAGGCGAGATGAGGGTCGTGACGACGTCGGACAGCGCCTGGCCGTACCGTTGCTTGAACGTGGCGCCCATGCTTTGGCCATGATCGGAGAGGACCACGAAGTGGTACGGACGGGGCGCCATCCTTGCGGCACGCTCCAGTTTCGCGAACGCTCGGTCGAGCGTTCGCAAGACTTTCATTGCGTCTGGGCGGTCGATCCCGGAGTGATGGGCGACCTCATCGTACGCGAAAAAGGTGTTGTAGACCGCGGGTACCCCGCGGAACATATCGGAGATCAGCATGAATACACTTGCTTCCTGCATGATCGTGGTCGTGCTGGCGCGGATGAACGCGTACTTGAAATGGCGATGGATGCGAGGGAGTTCGTTGCGACCAACCTGACGTCGTGCCTGCCAACGTTCGCGCACCACATCGCCGAAGAACAGGGCAAGCATCCGGGAAAAGCTATAGGGGTTGCTGTAATAGGCTGCGTAACTGCGAGAGACAGTGCGTTCCTTGTCGCCGATTGCACTGTAGGTGCAGAGGCAATCGGAGGCGTCACCGGTGAAGACGTTCCAGCGACTGGCTCCTCCGTCCGCAAGCAGTCCGTCGCCAGAGGAAAGCCGATGTTCCAGGTCGCGCGCCGTGTCCATCTTGCTGGAGACCATCAGCTTGCCTGCGGACTTGTCGTACCAGCGGAAGGCAGGGATGTCGGTGTTGTCGCCGAGCAGGATGCCCGCCTGGCTAGCAGACGTCTGGGCTGACAGATCGGGCTCCCACGGGGCGAGTATGTGAGTTCCCTCGGCGATCCATCGTCTGACGGTTGGCATGTATCCGTCATCGATGGCTTTGCGCAGCACTGGCTCAGCAAGTCCGTCAATCTCGAGGAAGAGAATCCCCGGGATTAATGAGGGTGGGGTCGACGAATACGTCTTCTTCAACGGACGAACGACAAACCATTCGTATCCGGTTCCATCGTCAAGCGAGAAGAAAGCGGCGACGAACACGTTGCCGATGGTCAGCCCCATCGTGACCCAAATCCCTGTCCAAACATCTGCTACGTGTAGACCGCCGATGCCTAGTTGGGCAACGAGATAGATGACGAGGCCGGTGAGGAAGAACGTAATGACCGGGAACAAGAGCGGGTGGAATCGGCCGGCGAATCGGTAGATGAACGGCCAGGTAATTGCCAGAGCTCCAGTGATCACCACGGAGCTGACGATAGCGCCCCATACCCCGCCTACCGATAGACCTGATAACCACCATGCGAGAAGGAGCAGGACGGCTGCCTGGATGACGGCAGCCTGGATCGCCCATCGGGTGGCGCGACTCATGTACGGGCCTCTGGTTTCGTCCGGCGGACGCCGCAAAGCCGACGTCGGTGCGCAGCGCAGGTGCGTTCGGCCATTCGGCCCGAAGCCTCCTGGCTGCTGGCTGCCGGCTGCTGGCTGCCGGCTGCTGGCCGGCAGCCAGCAGGTTAGGCATAACCGAGTCGTAGGCGCATCCCTCCAAAGTCGCATTCGGCGGCAGGGTCGCCCCAAGTTAGTCGCGGTCTGCCGACCGAATACGCCCTTGGGAGCATGCGTGTACACCCGCCACCACCGTACCTTGCACAGGTATGAACGTTCTGGCCGGTCGCCGGATCTTCGGGAGGAGCCGAGGCGGTCGAACCGGCCGGCTTCATTTTGTGGGGCTGGCATCCCGCCGAACAGGGGCTCGACGGCGTGCGCCAGGAACGGTCGCTTGGACCGAGGACGTTGCCGGCAACGAGCGTTGCAAGCGCCGCCGGTTCACCATGCGCAGCACCCGGGCTCAGAACGAGGGCAACAATGAGGGACTCGGAATGGGGGCCGCAATCTTGACGCTCGGTACAAGGACGCTGGGTCTCGCCAATCTCGTGGCCGGGGCGGTCGGCGGCGGTTGGGGCGGCTCCAGGGTTTGGATTCCGGGCGTTCGATCTTCACCTTGAGGACGTGGGCCGCGCGATTGAGCCGGACGCGTCGGTGATGGTGCCGTGGACCGAGCCCCCCGAGGCCAACCCATTCGTAGCCAGAAAACGAGCCAACGGTGAGCAACTCGTTTGTTCGCCTTTAAGTGGAAAAGCAAGCGCGAAAGCCCAATCCAGTGCTCCGATCGAAGCACTGAGGGAGTGCGGTTTCTGGATGTCAACCACGGGACCGCCTAGATGCCAAAAAATGGAATGGAGACGCAAGGGTGAGCGCAACGACCACATCCACGAACGGCCGGAAGGAGCCAATCTCAACGGAATGGCGTACTTGGGGACCCTATCTCTCCGAACGCCAGTGGGGAACCGTTCGCGAGGACTATTCGCCAAACGGCACGGCATGGGACTCCTTCTCGCACGAGCATGCCCGGTTCCGTGCCTACCGTTGGGGAGAGGACGGACTGCTTGGCATCTCCGACGACCAGCAGCGGTTGTGCTTCGCCCTTGCCCTCTGGAACGGCCATGATCCGATCCTCAAGGAGCGCCTGTTTGGTTTGACCGGTAGCGAAGGCAATCACGGTGAGGATGTTAAGGAGTATTACTACTACGTCGACGCCACGCCGGACCACTCGTATCTGAAGGCGCTTTACAAGTATCCGCAAGCTGCGTATCCGTATGAGGAGCTCGTTGCGGAGAACCGACGCCGCGGGCGGACTGAACCAGAATACGAACTGCTCGATACCGGCGTCTTCGCGGAGGATCGCTACTTCGACGTCGTGGTCGAGTACGCGAAGGTTTCGCCGGATGACACCCTGATCCGGATTTCGGCGACGAACCATGGGCCGGAGGCGGCGCCGCTCCATCTCTTGCCGACCCTTTGGTTCCGAAACACCTGGTCGTGGGGCCGGGATGATCGGCGGCCTGAGTTGCACGCCGTCAACGGCTCGGGGACAAAGTCTCGCGGTGGCTCCCTGGTTCAAGCAACGCACCCAACGCTCGGTGAATATTGGCTCTGCTGTGAGGGCGATCCACAACTCTTATTTACAGAAAACGAGACAAACGCGGGTCGGTTGTGGGGAGCGCCGAACCAGTCGCCTTACCTCAAGGACGGCATCCATGAAGCGGTCGTCCATGGCCGGACGGAGCATGTCAACCCAGCTTCGGTGGGGACGAAAGTCTCTGCCCACTACCCACTCGAAGTCGAGCCGGGTGCAACCCGGACAATACTGCTTCGGCTGTCGTCCGAGCGGGTTCTCCAGCCGTTTGACGACGCCGAAGAACGCTTCGCCAACCGAGTCACCGAAGCCGATGCCTTTTACGCCAACCTGGCTCGGGGACGGTTGTCCGAGGACGAGGCGAGAGTCCAGCGCCAAGCGCTCGCTGGTCTGATTTGGTCCAAGCAATACTATAACTACGATGTTGAACAGTGGCTCGACGGAGACCCTGCCGGTCCCCCTCCACCGCAGGAGCGCAAGAACGGGCGCAACCGCGACTGGCTTCACCACAGCAGTGGCGACGTCATTTCGATGCCGGATACCTGGGAGTACCCTTGGTATGCCGCCTGGGATCTCGCCTTCCACTGCGTCGCCTTTGGCCTTGTCGACCCTCGCTTTGCCAAAGATCAGCTGCTGTTGCTGGAGCGCGAGCGGTATATGCACCCAAACGGGCAGCTGCCGGCGTACGAATGGGCCTTCGGTGACGTCAATCCGCCGGTGCACATTGCGGCAACCCGAGCGCTCTACCAGGATGAGCAACGACGGACAGGACAAGGCGATCGCGACTTCCTGGCGCGCGTCTTCCACAAACTCCTGCTCAACTTCACCTGGTGGGTGAACCGGAAGGATGACAGCGGCAAGAACCTCTTCGAGGGTGGGTTCCTCGGGCTAGACAACATCAGCGTTATCGACCGCAGCATGGTTTTGCCCGAGGATCTGCGTCTAGAGCAGGCGGACGGGACCGCCTGGATGGCGACCTATTGCCTGAACATGGCCTGGGCGGCTCTCGAGTTGTCGGCGCACGATCCCATCTACGAGGACCTCGCCACCAAGTTTTTTGAGCACTTTTTGTCCATCGGCAGCGCGTTGAACGATCTTCGCCACGAGGGGACCGGTTTGTGGGATGAGGAGGACGGGTTCTACTACGACCACCTCTTCCGCGCCGACGGTGCGAGGATGCCGTTGAAAATCCGTTCCCTCGTCGGACTGCTTCCCATCATTCCAGCGATCGCGATTCCGCCGTTCAAGCTGGATCAACTGCATGAGACGGCCCCCGGCTTCATATTCCAAATGCTGTGGTACGGGGAGAAACATCCAGAACTTACGCCCCTCGTGCCGAGGCGATCGCTTCCCGATGATAAGTTTCTTCGAATGTTGACCCTTGTGCCGGAAGATCGGCTCCGTCGCATACTCACCCGGATGTTCGACCCCGCCGAGTTCCTGAGTGACTACGGCATCCGGTCGATCAGCAAGCACTACGAGGATCATCCGTACGAGTTGCGGGTTCAAAACAACGTGCTGACGGTTAAGTACGAGCCGGCCGAGTCGAGCAGCGGAATGTTCGGCGGAAACTCCAACTGGCGGGGGCCCATTTGGTTCCCGATCAATATTCTTCTGGTCCACGGTCTGCGCCAGCTGCACGACTACTACGGCGACGACTTCCTCGTCGAGTATCCGACCGGCTCGGGGACGCAACTGCCGCTCAACAAGATCGCGGACGACCTCTCCCGCCGTCTGATCTCGATCTTCCTGCGGGGTCCAGATGGTCGCCGACCGGTTTTCGGTGGGACCGAAGTGATGCAGACCGATCCACACTGGCGCGACTTAATCCTCTTTTACGAGTACTTCCACGGCGACAACGGCGCGGGAATCGGTGCCAGCCATCAAACCGGCTGGACAGCCATCGTCGCCAACTTGCTTGACCAATTGACCCATCCCCCGTCATCCAGTGAAGAACAGATGACGACCTCACCCCGAGCCAAGCGGACACCAGCGGCTGAGCGTGAGCCGGTTCTCCACTGAACCTGCGCCGACAGCACCCGAAGCCTCGCCATTGGATCGCAAGCCTGTTCACCCGGACCAGGAGAACGCCAATGTGCCCCGTCGCCGCCGATGTTCTCGCACCTCGCGGGCAGGCGAAGCACCCCACTCCTTCGATCTTAGAGCAGCCGCACGTGGCCTTCGGGCGGGAGATCTGCGGAAACCTCGAGGCGAGCCTCACGCGAGAGTGGCTCGTCACCAACGGGCTCGGTGGATACGCGTCTGCGACGGTCTCCGGCGTGCTGAGCCGGTCTTACCACGGCCTGCTCGTCGCCGCCTTGGAGCCGCCGGTGGAGAGAACGGTCCTTGTGGCAGGGGCGGTCGAGTGGGTCGTTTACGACGGCCAACGCTACCCCCTTTCGACGCACGAGTTCGGAGACGGCACGTTCTCGCCGGACGGATACCGGTTTCTCGAATCGTTCCGGATGGAAGGCGCGTTGCCGGTTTGGACGTTCGCCATCGCCGACGCCTTGGTCGAACGGCGGCTCTGGATGGCTTACGCTTCGAACACCACGTACGTCACCTATCGATTAGCTCGGGGCAGCCGACCACTGGACCTAGAGGTGACCCCGCTCGTCACCTATCGCGGCTTCCATGGTTTGGCGTCCGGGGAGGGCTGGACGATCGGCGTCGATCCGGTGGATCGCGGTGCGGTCATCCACGCCTACGACGGAGCTCGGCCATTCGCCCTCCGTTCTGATCGGGCCGAGTTCCGTCCTGGAGGCACCTGGTGGTGGGACTTCCGGCACCGGGCCGAGTCTGAACGCGGACTCGGCGACCACGGGGATCTCTTCGCACCCGGCGTGTTCGTCGACCGGCTCGAACCGGGGCAGACGGTTGCGCTTATCTACTCGACAGAGCAGCAACCGGACCTGGATGCGCGCGCGTCTCTGGCCGCGGCCAAAGAGCGCCTGGGAACGCTCCTCGTCCGGGCAGACGCACAAGACGCGGACCCGGTCGTTCAACAGTTGGTACTCGCCACAGACCAGTTCCTTGTCTCGCGCCCTCTGCCAGACAATCCGGATGGGCGATCGGTGATCGCTGGCTACCACTGGTTCAACGACTGGGGCCGCGACACGATGATCTCCCTCCCCGGTCTCACCCTGGCGACGGGCCGCGCCGACGAGGCAGGTTCGATCCTGCGTACCTTCGCCGAGTTCCTCGCCGACGGACTCCTCCCGAACAACTTCCCCGACCACGCCGGCGTCATCCCCGGCTATAACACCGCCGACGCAACGCTCTGGTACGTCATGGCGATCCGCGCCTACCGTGAGGCTACTGGCGAAGATCGCCTCGTTGCGGACTTGCTGCCGGTCTTGCAAGAGGTCATCGAACGTCACCGAGCCGGGACGCGTTATGGCATCGGAGTTGACCCCTTGGACGGCCTGTTGCGGGCTGGGGAGGCGGGGGTGCAGCTGACCTGGATGGACGCCAAGGTCGGTGACTGGGTTGTCACTCCTCGGATCGGGAAACCCGTGGAGATAAACGCCCTCTGGTACAACGTCTTGCGGACCGTGGGCGACTTCCTTCGCTCCGCTGGCGACGTCGGCGGCGCTGATCGCTACGGGACGTGGGCCGACGACGTCCGCAGCGCATTCCGTGCCCGTTTCCTGCGTTCCGACCTCGACCATCTCGCCGACGTGGTTGACGGGCCGGATGGTGACGACTGGACGGTCCGGCCGAATCAGGTCTTTGCCCTGTCGCTCCCCTATCCGCTTCTCGAGGGCGACGATGCCCGGATCGTCCTCGACGCAATAGGTCGTTCCCTGTTGACCAGCTTTGGCCTGCGCTCGCTTTCTGCTGACGACCCCTCCTTCCGCGGCACCTACGGTGGCGACCAGGTCCAACGCGACGGGTCCTACCACCAAGGTCCGGTCTGGAGCTGGCTGCTGGGCGCGTATGCGGAAGCTCGCTACCGGCTCGACGGCGACCGTGCCGCGGCGCTCGCAGTCCTTCGCCCGATCGGCGACCACTTGCGTGACGGCGGACTCGGTTCGGTGTCCGAGATTTTCGAAGGCGACCCGCCACACCTGTCCAGGGGATGCATTGCCCAGGCCTGGGGAGTTGCCGAAACTCTGCGGGTGTTTCGGATGGTGAGCGCCTAAGGCGAGACTGCGGTGCCGCTCCAATGGATCAGACGGCGAAACTAAGCAATTTCGACCTGTTCATTCTCGCGTTATCGGTGTTCTCGTTGGTCAACATCGTTTGGTTATTCGTGCCGTTGCCCGAGCAAATTATTCGCGTCGTCTTAATCATCGACTCTCTCTGCACCATCGCCTTCCTCATCGACTTCTACCTACGGCTTCGCCGGGCACCCGTGAAGTCGTTCTATGTCCTCCGCCAAAAGGGATGGCTGGACCTGATCGGCAGCTTCCCATTTCCGGTCCTCCGCTTGGCCCGGGTTTTTCGGATGCTCCTCGTCTATCGACGGTTGCGAAACGACGGTGGAGAGGCCGTCCTGCGGCGAATGGTTGCCGACCGCGCTGGCAGTGCCCTTCTGTTCGCCGTGTTTTTGACGATCGTGGTGCTCCAGTACGCGAGTATGGCCATTCTCTGGGCAGAGTCGAACGACGCCGACGCAAACATCCGGACGGCATCGGACGCGGCCTGGTGGTCCTACGTCACGATCACCACCGTCGGGTATGGCGACCGCTACCCGGTAACGGAATGGGGTCGGTTGGTGGGCGTCCTCTTGCTGTCGACTGGAGTCGGCTTGTTTGCCGTGATCACCGGTTTTCTCGCCAACACGTTTCTGGCGCCCCGGCGGGCCTCGGCGAAGGACGAAGCTGCCAAGCTGGATGCTCTGGACAGCAAGTTGCGCCAACTGGATGAGTTGATCGAGCGGCTCCGCCCCATAGTGCCGAATCCCACCCCGCCGGACGATGGTGAGGTGAAACCGAGATATTCGCCGGATCGCCAGGAGGCAACGCCATGACGCCCGACACGAGCAGCGCTACGACCAGTACTCCTGACGTTCGCTGGAAGCGCTGGCTCCGTCGAATCCTGCTCTTCGTCTCGTGCGTCTGCCTCGTGCTCGCGGTGATCACGCTCTGGTTGCATATACAGATCGACAATACCGATCGGTTCGTCCGGACCGTCGAACCGGCCGCATCTGACACCGCGATTCAAGAAGCCATCGTCGACACGCTCACCAATCGTTTCTCCGCACGCCTGAGTGAGGCGCAGGCACGGGACGGAGTCGTGGATCTGCCGGACTTTCTCGCCGGATCGCTCAACCAGACGCTAACCGACTTCGTTGAGGAGACCATCCGCTCGGTCGTAACCTCTGATCAATTCCAACCGTTTTGGACCGAGGCGACCCGGGCCATCCATCCGCCACTGTCTGCGATCCTGACCGGGGACGAAACCGACAACATGACGACCGAGGCCGGGGTAGTCGTGCTCGATCTCACCCCACTTGTGGAAGCTGTGCAGAATCGACTCACCGAACAGGGTATCGACATCTTCGAGAGGCTTCCAGGTGACAGGGTGGACGATTCAATCGTCCTGTTCGATTCCCCTGATCTGGCCAAAGTCCAGGAAATCATTCACGTACTATTTTCGCTCGCCGTGCTCTTCCCGATCATTGCCCTCGTCACCCTGGGTGGGTACCTGTGGCTGTCGCACGACCGGCGGAGTGGGACCCTCTGTGCCGGTCTCGCCGCGGCCACGTCAATGGCGATGCTCCTGCTCCTCCTGTCCGTGGCTCGCTGGCGGTACCTTGACGGGGTGAGCGCCGATGTCAGCCAAGATGCGGCCGCGGCCCTGTTCGACATCATCGGCAGGTACCTACGAGCGGCCATCCGGCTCATCGCTCTTCTCGGTCTCGTGGTTGCGGGAGTCGCGGTTGCTACCCGGCCGGGAGGCTGGGTGGCGCGCCAGTTCGGCGAGGTCAGGCGGCGGACGGCGGGAGGTAGACAGGTCGATCAAACCTTGGCCGAAGGGAACCTCCATGTCCTGTTAGGAGCCATGCTCGCAGTCATCTGCCTTTGTCTCATCACACCTGAACGCTTATCGCAGGACTGGTGGCGAGCGACCTTGTTGGCCGCCGTCCTGAGCCTGGCGGTGATCCTGATCCCGTCTCGCTTCGGGAATCGTGTTGAGCCCGCATCCCCTGTCGATCCTGGACCAAAATCCCTCCAGCTTGTCCCGAACCTGCCACCCGCCACCGGAGTCACTGGAGGTGCGTCGGCCGGCGCCGATCCCGCGACCGGGGCGAGACTGGACCCACCGGCCGCACCCGCGCTCGAACTCTCTGACGCCGATCGCGAGCTCCGGGAACCTTCTACCGAGTAATGCCCCGGCAGCCCCGTTCTTTCGCCGGGTAGACGGGACGATATCCTCTCGCATTCGCTTCGACGATCGTGATAGGACCCCCAGCCGAGACTACTGGAAGAGGACAACGGATTGTGCGGCGACCCGGTTACGCAATAGGTAACTGGATTGCGTCGAAGATGCCGACGGCGAGCATGACGCATGACAAGGCGATCAGCGCCATACTCGCCGGCATCCACCGTATACGAGGGGCAATTCCCGCGAAGAAGAGAACCGTTGCCAGGAGAACCGTGTTGAACACGTATTCTTCGCTGTAATGTTTGCTCTCTTCACCTGCCGCGAAGGCGGCCTGAGCCTCGGCGTTCAAATTTTCCGAATTGATGGTCTCCGGGAGACGGTATTCCGGCATCACGAACGGGGATGGAGGCGCGTCCGGATTTGAAAGTGGTGTCATCGCCATCCAGGCGTCGAACGCCGGCTTGAAATCACGGCGGAAGCGTGCCACGTAAAAGTCGGCGAGTTCGGTTTCACCTGTCGCGTAAGCATTGATGTAGTTGGTAAACGTCGTGACGTCGATAGTGGAAAACTGCATCGAAAGGGTGCTCTGGCGCGTCGATTCGGTCAGCAGCGCCGTGGCGTTGGCATACTTCGATGACTGATCACCGTTCCAATGATGTGCCTGATACGCGCTCCATGCCGCCACGAGTGATGCGATAGCAAGCATTCCGACGAGTACCGCATCGACGGCGGGTTCCCATTTGACCCACCGATGCGCTTCCGTCGTTTCCGAACCGTCGGCGGTCGTATTCGACCCGTGACTGCGGCGACCTCGGTGTGGCACATCCAGATGGGCGCCCCCACCGCCATGCGCTGCCATGGCTGTCGTCCTCTTTGTTCGCCGTATGGCGCTCCATTGCCGGACCCAGTTGCCTCAAACGACATCTCGCCCTGGCTGACGGATGGTCGGTCGTGTAGGCCTTTTCCATGGATTATCGGGAAAAGGCAAAACCAGTAGCCGTTGGCTGGACGGTTACTGGCGTTGCCCCGAATAGGGAGGAGTGTTTGAGATTGGGACGCAATCCGGTGTCTTACGAGGACGTGCCGCTATCCGCTTTTGCGTCCGACGTTGCTTGCGCTGGCTCCTCGGCTGACTTCGTCGCCAGGATTTCGACGGTGTCGCCAGTTTCAGAATCGGCTGCGGCGATCAGGAGGGCGGCATCCTCAGCGTCGACGCTCATCCTTGAGAGTCGCTCGTAGCCCTCAATCGCCCGGGTGTACTGCTCGATCCAAGTGTCTTCGATGACCGCGATGATGGCCGATTGGCCAGGCTTCAGTTCCTCGCCGAACTCCTTGAGCTCGTCGTTCTTCATCCCCTGGTCGGTGAATCGGCCGAGTACGCCGCCGGCGACTGCCCCGACGACCGCTGAGACCAGGATCGACGGGGGGAAGATCGCACCGACGATGCCGCCGATGACCGCCCCGCGACGTCGTCCCTTCTTGGGGGTCAACTCCTTGACCTCGTTGATCTTGAGCTTACCGTCGGGCTGCTTCACGAGGACGGCGGCGTCGAGGATGTCGATCGTGCCGTCCTTGTCCATCCGCTTTAATCGATCCAGGCACTGGTTCGCCGTGTACTGATCCGAGAAGGACGCCGCGATAAGTTCTACCTGTTGAATCATGGTCCTACTCTCCTTTCGAATCCGCGCAATGGCAGACCCAGACCGACCTCACCGCATGGTGCGAGGAATGACCTACCCCGATCAATGGTGCGCGTTGTGGGTGGACTTCGATTGTTTCCGCCAGTAGTTGTCCCGTTGGTGCTCGTACTTCGACCCCTTCTTCGCCGGCATGATCGCGCCGAACAGCCAGAGTAGCGGCATGAGGAACCCGATGTAGAAGAGGACCTTGCGTCCCTTCCTGTATGTGGTGAGGCCGATGGTGAAGACGACCGCAAGATAGATGAAGCCAAAAATGGTGAAGAGGATCACGTCACTCGTGCTCACACGCTCTCCTCTCGGTTGCGTAGGTGTTGAATTACTGGCTTGGCGTACCACCGCACGCTACGGTGCGCGCGGTCGTATCAGCATCCTTCCAAGGGCGTATTCCCCCGGGGTGGCTCACCAGCGAGGATGTCCGGGCACGCGGGACCTGAGTCGCGAGAAAGGTGCCGAATCGCAAGCACAACGTGAAAACACGTGGCCGCGCGACCGAGGCGGCCGCGGCTGCCCTTTCCCGCGTCTTGATCTGCACTCAGGATCGATCACATCACGTCGAATACCCCGGCCGATCCCTGCACGGCGGCGGGCTGACCCGTCGTCTTGCTGACGGTGAAGACTACGACCCCGTAGGTGCCAGGCTGGAGATCGAGTGACACCCAGACGGTTTGGCCGGACGAAACCAACGTGCACACGCCGACAACTGGAGCAGTTGCGAGATCGACGGTGCCCGGTGCAGGAGTAGCCGACGGCCCCTGATTAATGGACTCGACAAACTGCTCGATCGTGGTCCCGTCGGGCAGCTGCATCGCGACAACCGATTGCGGCGCGGCCGTGATGTTGGAGATTGCCCAGATGGCGGGACCGCTCGATTCCGGGGTTGGTAATCCCTGAAGCGGCCCGTCGCCGATGGTGATGTCCCAAGTCGCGGTTATATCCGAGGTGGCGATCGGAGTCGCCTCACCGGAGACGGTGAACTGCGTGCTCGGAACGTCTGGAATGCTGGTCCAGACGCCCCAATCGCCAGCGGTTAGCTCGACGACGGCTTGCGCGGACTCTCCCGCGGCGGCGTACGGACCACCGGCGAAGACGGAGTTGTAAACCCAACTCGGTAGTGCCTCGCCCGCATTCGAGATGTTGGCGGAAATTTGGTCGGCCGTCTCCCCAGTGGGAACGATCATGATGTTCGGCCCAGCAGCGTCGGATGGCAGGCTGTTGACGAAGTTAACGAGGGTCCAGCCGGCGTTGAGTTCGGCGGGCTCGACGGTGAATCCCGACTCGGTGAGCGTGATGTCGAGCTCTGGCAGATCGAGGCTGGCGAAGGCATTGCTCTCCTGCGCCAACACCGCTCGACCACGCGAAAGTGAACCAGTCGCGACCAGGGCGAACACGCCCGACGCCTTGATCAACGCTCGGCGATGCATCGGTTTCCTCCTACGTCAACGCCGCTCTCTACGCGGTGCCGCGCGACTCCTAATCCTCACCTCCGTCCCGCCCATTTGCGTTGTCGAATAGGATGAGCATAGGTACCGGCCAGGAGTAAGGTCATCCGACAAAGGGCGTATTCACAGTACGGGGCCTTGTGGACTGCGTCATGGCTTCAATGGCGTCGTCTGGTGTCCGGAACGCTAAGCCAGTGCTGTTCCGGCGGCACCAGGAGCATGAGTGGAGACGGTCGTTTCTGCCGCGCGCCAGGTCGGCGGTGCCGCACGTAGACTCATGAGAGACCTATGATGGAAGTCGGTACGGTGAACGCATAGTCGATGCTGGTTATCGCATTTACGGGCGCCTTGCCTGGGCGCATCAAGAGCGCACTGATCTGCAGACCCACGATTCGGGCGAGCGCCTGAAAGGCGGCCGAGTCCCCGAGCAAGGGCCCCTCAATCCTCCCTGACGGCAACTCAACCGCGGCGCTGCGAATGGCCGATGCGTCTTTTGACCGATGCCGCTACGACCCCCGGCCCGGCATCATCACGCTGATCGAATTGGAGTAGTTTGGAAAGATTCTAACTTAACTAGAGGCGGCGATCTTCGCGGAGCTTCGACTCTCGTCACGAGATGGTTGTGGCGATCTGGACCGTCACCACCGGGTGGATTGGATCACCATGCGCAAGACGGTCACGCCTATCGTTGAGTCAGCCTCCGGCCGTCCGCATGCGGTTGGACGAGCTGCGCTTGCGATCGTCGCCAGCGTCGGTATGTTGCTCCTCATCATCAGAACGTGGGAAGCCCTGGCCCCATACATATTGGGTTTGACTATCGCCTATCTGCTCTTACCGCTGGTCCGTATGTTCGAGTCACGACTTCCCACGCAAGGCCGGCTCGGCCGTGCGCGCCATGCGATCGCCACAATGCTGACCTTCGTGGTACTGGTGATCTTCGTGGTGATTATGGCCAGAATTCTCCTTGACCCTATCGTCACCCAGACAAAGGAAGTCTTCGGGTCGCTCTCAGCGTATTGGAACAGTATTCTCCTGGAGTACCCGACCTTTCGCTCCTGGTATCAGGACGTCGTGCCCTCCAATGTCCAGGTCTGGGCGCAAGATCATTTCGACGACCTCGGACGAGCGATCATCGAGACTGTCGTCGGCATGCTCAGGTCGCTCGTCACGTCTTTTGGCGGCGTTCTTAGCGGGTTCCTGGCTCTGGTCATGGTTCCGCTCTTCGTCGTCTACTTCGTCCTCGATTTGGATAGCATCGATACCCGTCTGCGGCGTCAGCTCCCCGCTGACTGGGCAGACGACGCAGTCGCCGTGGTGTCCATCTTCAACCGTATCTTCGGCTCGTACTCGCGCGGGGTGATCTTCGAGGCCGTCCTCGTTGGTTTCATCACCGGGTTCGGGTACTGGGCGATCGGCGTCAATCTCTGGGCCGCCCTGGGGGTGATCGCGTTTGCCGGGGAAATTGTCCCGATCCTCGGACCGTGGATCGCCTTCCTTATCTCGTTTCCGGTTATCCTCGCAACCCAGCCGGAAAGGGCGCTCCCGGCGATCGCACTCTTTGGCGTCATCCAACTGCTCGAAGGCTGGATCCTTGCACCGAGGATCCAGGGACACTCCGTCGATTTCTCCGCCTCCGCGACACTGATCATTCTGGCCATCGGAGGGGCGTTGGGCGGCGGACTTGGCATTGTCATCTCCTTGCCAACCGCTGCGATCATCCGCGCCTTTATCGTGTATATAGACCGTCGGCTGTCGGGGATGACGCCGGCCGAGGCGGTCGTCGGCATTGTCGCCGAGGTCAAGCCGCCCGCTGACGAAGGCGCACTCGATCTCCAGGAGGAACCACAATGATCAGCCACCCCGTTGAACTTGCCGAACAGGAGAGGATGGTCAGTCGTAACGACCAGCAGCATCTTGCGTTCGGCGGGGTCGGCCCGCAGGCAGCCGACAGTGGTGTAGGCGCAGCTCAGGCACCCCGCCGCGTCGAGGACGGCGCCGCGGACACGGTCGCTCGCCAGCGCGACTGGCTGAGGTGCAGGGCACCCGGGCCGCGGGTCTAGTTCGCGCTGCTCCCCCGGAAGCCGGGAGGACGCGTACCTACTTCAGCGGCACATCGGCGCGCGGTGCGGAGAGCGGCCGACGCGACTATTCCGAAGAGTCCTCACTCCGTGTCCGGCAGATCGGCACACGTAGAAGCGGCCGACTCGTGTCGGCGGCAAGCGCGGCGTGAGGGTGAGGTAGCCTGGTGCTACACCCACCCCTGCGACGCTCTTGCCGCATTGCCGCGCATTTTGGGTGCATCCCGGATCGAGTTTGGCGGTAGCTACCACGCCGGAACGACTGGCCCGTTCGACCTATCGGCCCCACTTTGTCGGCGTCGCTTTCGCCGATTCGCGTTGCTGATCTACTCGTGGGACCGAGGTGCCTGCGAATCGGCGTTACCGGCGATCGCGGCGACGATCTCGGCGATTCATCCCCGCCACCGAAACGGGAGAAAGGGGATTGCCAAATGGATCGATAAAGAGCGAGCAGGCACCCGCGCTCGAGGGCAGTGTGCCGTCCAGAACGGTCGCCGCATAACTGAGATCCGAACCAGCCAGGACCGGGTCGCTGATCTCTACGACGACGTCGCTCGGGAGAGCCTCACCCTGTCCAACGAACGCTAGCACCGCGTTAGGCGGGTCGGCCTTAAAGCTGTTTTCCCCGTCGTCCCACACCGAAACCAGCTGAGACGTGTGGATGTGACCGACTACTCGTTGCGGGCGATCGCTGAAGAAGAGCGTCGACTCGCCGACGTTCTTTAGGATGAGGCGACCGTCGACCACCTCGGCGGCCGGTGCCACCTGTACGAACATCGCGTCAATTGCCCGGAGTTGCTCGTTTAGTTCGCTGTCTGTCACTTGGTGCTCCTCGTTGGGCAGGTCCCCCTAGAGTCCGTGTGCGCACAAGCGCGCGCAGCAGAATGCAACGGCGAAAGCCGTCTGGCGCGCTTGGGACAGGCGTCTCACCAGTTGCCAGGGGCGCGTGGACCGAATGATCGGAGACAGGCGGTCGTAGTGTCGTCCCGCGAAAGGAGTATCCGGCTTGCATCACGAGCAAACTACAGCGCCGGGAAAACCAGGACCGCTGTTCCTGCCACGAACAGTCCGAATATGCCGATTGCCGCGAGGTGGTCGAGTCGCTGGGCGCGCGACGACGACCGGTACCTAGCGCACGACAGATCGGCCGCGCGAGGAGTTCGCGGTCACGTTGCAGGCCCCCTTTCGCCGATGTCTACAGTTTGCCCTTCGCCATCTCGGCCGACCATGACGCGGACCTGGCCAATTCGCGGAGTTCTTCGGCCCCGTGGTTGTGCCCGTCGTGGGGACGCTTGAAGAACAGGGTTATGGAATTGCTGTCGGGTCGTCCGGGGGAGTTCACCGATACGAGTTCCCACTGCTTTCCGCCCATTGCCCCCAACATGAGGTCGAGCGCGCCCTTATGCGCGTCGTGATGCGCCACTTGGTCAGGACCTGCGTACTTAACGTCGATCCTCTCCTGCTCGTCGTCCTGGGTGACGACCGCGTACTCCCATGGATGGGTCATGTTGCATCGTCCTTCTCGCGTTTCCGTCCGCTCCGTCCGCTCCGTCCGTGCGCCCAGGAAGCGCGCTAAATGGCCCCTATTAGCCCGCCGGCGATTGCACCGATAACCGCGCCTTCGTCTCCGAGGATGGCCCCTCCGATCGCGGCGCCAGCTAGAGCGCCGACGATTCCGGCCTTGACACGATCCGAGAAGGTTGTGTCGTCGGCCACGGGAGACGCCGCCTCATCGGAGGACGATCGCACGTTTCGAACGACAACTGCCAAGACGATGGCGGCGATCGTCGCCGCTACCGAACTCTCGTCGTCTCGTTCTTCTGAAAATCGGCGACGATGTCTTGGATCTGCTCGAGCTTCGTCCGGCCGTCACTCTCGCTGCTGGCCACATCGACGATCTGCTGGAGCGCGGTTCCTTCTTCTTCGGTGATGTTCTGTTGCTCTTTGAGCTGTGCCAGGTAGTCCTTCGCGGCTTGGGCAAGTTCCTCAGCGGTCTGGGCGCGTATCGTGACGATCACCGGAACCAGTGCGGAAAACAATTCCGCGGCGAGGCGGGCTCGTTCGGGCCCAGACAGCCCCTCGCCCGTTGGTTCCTCTGTGGCATCTTGCGCTGCCGTCACCGCAGCGGTCAGGCCTATAGCCGCAATCCCGCTGGCCGCGCCGCCCATCAAGGCCGCGCGACGCGTCAGCGCAACGGTCATCGGTTCCTGCAGTATGTTTCTCACGGTTTATCTCCTGGGTGTCGCAATCCTGCCGGAACGCGGTCTTGGGTGTCCGTTGGTTTGCCCCTCCTTCCTGGTATCTCCACAAGCCGCTCATGTGCTCGTGTCGCCACGGGTTGTCATGCTACGGCCGCTCCAAACAGGTCATAGAAATTCCTGTCACACGGGACAAGGTCGGGATTGGCGGCGACAAACGATTCAATCTGACTGGCGGTTTCCGCTTTCTCCGTGAAAAGGACGTTGATGCCGACCGGCAGACGCTCATCGACTGCACGGATCGACGCGGCGTGCTGAACGACGCCGGAATTGCCGTCTGCGGGGCCTCGGGCGTAGAGGCGCCCGTCCTTCAACATCGGTCCAAATGGATCGCATTGGCGCCTTTGTGACAACGGGGCCGGATCCGGAGGAATCGGGCGATCCGTGCCCGCTTTAGGTTATCGGTGGTCTGGTCGTAGCATCATCCTCCTAAGGCGGTATTTGGCTCCGTATCGAGGTCTCACTCGCTCATGAGAGTTGGATGACACCGACGTCTTCTAGCCCACCGAGCGCGAGTTGGATGGCAAGAGCGGCGAGTAGGAAGCCGAATACCATCTCGATGACCAACATGCGGTTCTCGACCAAGTGTTCGCTCACCCGGGTTGCCCAGCGAAACACGACGACGTCGAGCGCCAGCACCGCCACCAGCATGAGCACGACCATGGCGATATACTCGATCGACTCTGCCTCCGCCGACGCGGTCACCAGGACCACAATCCCCACCGGATTCAAGAGGTACGGCACGCCAAGTGGAACGATCGCGAGTTGCATCGGGTCCTCGACTGGCCCCACGTCGAGATCGTCCGGGATATCTCTCCCAAAAACCATACGGATTGCGGTGATAAACAGAATAATCCCGCTCGCGATGGAGAGGGCCCCGGTGGAGAAATGCAACAGCCGCGAAAGGAAACCGCCGAGAAGCAGGAGGAAGGCCGCAACGGTGCCCGCGGTCATCAGCATCTTCCCGAGGACGATACGCTTCCTCGAGTTCGGCATTCCCGCCGTCGCCTTTAGGAACGGCACGAGTGCCAACTTGGGGCCAATGCCGATCAGCATTAAGAGGAAGGCGTCAATGACCGAGGTTGCATTGACCGAATCGAAGTCCATCTTGGCCCTCAGCAATCGCTATGGGCGCGACTCTGCCCCGGGACGCTAGGATTGCTTGAACGCCTCGAACCCGTCGTGCACCGCCAAGAGGGACGAGAGGAGACCGATGTGGGAAAAGGCCTGTGGAAAGTTACCAAGCAATCGCTGCGAGGTCGGATCGTATTCCTCGCTCAAGAGCCCCACGTCGTTTTGCAGGGCGAGTAATGCGGCGAGATGCTGGTGCGCCTCCTCCGTGCGCCCGACCGCGGCGAGCGCGTTGACGAGCCAGAACGAACAAATGAGAAATGCGCCTTCGGTGCCGGCAAGACCATCCACGCCCTCTTCCGTCGAGTAGCGCGACACGAACGGCCCCGCCGCGAGTTCGCGCATCACTGCGTCGACCGTCCCGAGCACGCGCGGATCATCGTTTGGGAGGAAACCACTGCCCGGAATCAGCAGCAGGCTTGCATCAAGCGCCTCGCTACCGTAGTACTGGACGAACGTGTTGCGCTCGGCATCGAAGCCGTGCGCGCAGATGTCGTCGTGAATCGCTTTCCTGAGCTGCTGCCAGCGCTCGGCGGGCACCTCCCGACCGGTCAATTCCGCGAGCTTCAGCGCGCGGTCGACGGCGTACCAGGCCGAGAACTTCGAATACGTGAAGTGTTGCTGTGCGCCACGGACCTCCCAAATTCCCTCGTCGGGCTCGCGCCAGCGACGCTCGACTATGTCGATGATCGCTTGGAGGTTCAGTCCCGGGGACTTCGCGGCATCTTCCCGTGGTCGGACTCCAGCCAGCGCTGCGTTATAGACCCCCGCGATCACCTCGCCGTAGATATCGAGCTGAAATTGGTCGCTGGCGGCGTTGCCGGTCCGAACCGGCCGCGATCCTTCATAGCCAGCCAGCCAGGGCAGCTCGAACTCTGTTAGCCGGTGCTCGCCGCCGATCCCATACATGATCTGTAGCTGCGACGGGTCCCCCGCGACCGCCCGCCGCAGCCAGGCGCCGAGGGCGATGGCTTCTTCCGTATATCCGAGTCGCGCAAGCGCCGCGACGGTGAAGGAGCCGTCGCGCAACCAGCAGAATCGATAGTCCCAGTTGCGAACGCCGCCGATCTCTTCCGGCAAGGAGGTTGTGGCAGCTGCCACGATCCCGCCGGTCGGCGCGTAGGTGAGTGCCTTCAGCGTGATCAACGACCGGAGGACGGTCTCGCGATGGGGTCCCTCATAGGCACACCGTCCCGACCACTCTCGCCACCACTTCTCGGTCCTGTCTACCGCCGCGGTGCAGTCGGCTTGGTCGGGCACATCCTCATGCGAAGGGAACCAGACCAGCCGGAATTCAGCCTCCTCACCCGCCGCGATGGAGAACGCTGCCGAAATGGAGGCGTCGGCAACGTCGAGCTCCACGGACGATTGGAGGAAGAGTGCCTCCGGACCGGCCAAGGAGACGATGCCATCGTTAGCCGGGCGGACGAGTGGGATACGCCGACCGTAATCGAACCGCCCATTCAGCTGGAGGGACATCGGCACGCGTCCGCGCAGGCCCTGCACGAGACGGATCACTTCGGGGTATCCACTTCGAGGCGGCATGCAGTCGACGATTCGGACCGCGCCGTCCGGCGTCTCGAACTCGGTTTCCAGGACAAGGGTACCGGGTCGATACCGGCGATCCACCCGCTGGCTGTCCGAGATGGGAGCAATCTGCCAGCGCCCGTTCTGCTCGTCGCCGAGGAGTGCCGCGAAGCAGGCGGCGGAGTCGAAACGAGGCAGGCAGAGCCAATCGATTGAGCCGTTGTTGCCGACGAGCGCAACGGACCCTGTATCGCCGATGATCGCGTAGTCTTCGATGCGCAGCCCCATCTTGGACCTCCTTCGCGATGTGACCGACCGGTCACTGGCTGAGTTGCACGGATGAGGTGCCGTAGCTCCGCTATGGCTTCGCCTGGGGCTGTCCTTGGGCCGGCATGACGTCGCGCGGGATTAGGAGGGCGGCGCCGAGCCCGATAAGGCCGATGACGGCCATGACGATGAGGGCGGCGCGATACCCCTCGTTGCCCACGAGCGCCGTCGAGACGAGCACCGAACCGACCAACGCCGTTCCGAGGGAGGAGCCGAGATTGGATGCGCTGCGAGAAAGACCGGAAATCTCGCCTTGGTCCTGCTCGGGCCAACTTGACTGGACGACGTTGACCGACGACGTCAACATGACCCCGATTCCGAACCCCGCTAGGAACAGGCCGGGAAGGAAGGTCCAGATGTCTGAGGTCGCATCGGCGATCGCCAGGAGGCACAGGATGCCGGCCACGAAGCAGATGAATCCGCCTCGGATCAGGAAGACCTGTGGGCGACGGCGGGCGAGTCTGCCGGCGATGCCGGACGACAGGATGATGCCCACGGTCGAGGCGGTCAGAACCAGGCCGGTTTCGATCGCGCTGTAACCGCGGACGGTTTGGAGAAAGACGGAGACGACGAAGAAGCTGCCCTGCAACGTCAACCACTGGATGTTCTGCGTGACCAAGCCTAGGTTGGAGGCCCGATTGCGGAACAACCGTGTGGAGAGCAAGGGCTCTTTCCCCGCTCGCTCTCGCGACCGGATATGGAAGTAGAACCATGCCAGGAAGATGGCGCCGATTGCGACCAGCGGCCAGACCGGGGAGATGCCGCCTTCCTCGATGATCACGGTGTCGCCGATCTTAAAATCCTTCGTCGCCGTCAGCCATCCGTATTCGCCGGACTGCAGGATCCCCATCACCACGAACGCAAGACCCGCCGCCGACAGGATGGCTCCCGTGACGTCGAAAACGCTCTTCGTGCCTTTATTGCCGGTGTATTGGCGGCCCATGACGAGGATGCCGCCCACCACCAGAACCTGCACGATGAAGGACGCACGCCAACTGATGGCGCTGGTGATGAGACCGCCGATCAACGGTCCGGCCGCGGACCCCAATCCGGCCGCAGCGCTGACGATGCCGAAAGCTTTGGCGCGAGATTCGAGATCACTGAACACGACCGTGAGCAAGATATAGATGGGAGGGATCATGAGGGCGGAGCCGACGCCTTGCATGAAGGAGTAGCCGACGAAAAGCATGGTGAGCCCCTGGGACAACGATGCCAGCAACGCACCGAGCCCATAGATGACCAGACCCAGCATGAAGCACCGCTTGCGGCCCCAGATATCGGTCAACTTGCTGCCGGGGATCATCAGCGCGGCCATCGTCAGGGTGAAGAGCGTGATCGCCGTCTGAACCCCGTGGGTCGTTGTTTCGAGATCCTCGGCAATGCTGGTGATGGCCACGTTCATGTTGGAGCCAGCGTAGCTGGCAATGAACTGGGTCAACGCCAATGGGAAGACGATCGAGGAGATGACGGCGGCGAGGGTGCCGCGACCCTTCAGGGTCGCGGCTTGCTTGCCGTTCGGGGGTGGTTTCTGGCCAGACCGACGTGCCGATTGGCCCTTTTTCGCCATAGGGTCTCACCTGAACGATGTGGGCGGTCTCGGTCCAACCGCAAGCGTCAGACATTGGCCGGGGTCGTGGGACTGACGAGGAGAGGTCCTTCGTGAGGGACCTCTCCTCGTCCGTCACCACACGCGCCGGCTCCCGGGGAATGGGGGGGATTGGGTGCCGGCGCGGCGTGAGTTCGGGCCTCGGACGCCAGGATTCAATTAACGAGGCCAGTTCCCCTGTGACGCCGTTCCACGATAGGGGTGCGGCGGTTGTAATGTCGTTGGACGAAAGGCGTATTCGGTCAAACGTGCGTCGACGGGTGCTCAGATTGGGAACAGGTTCGTCTCACATGCACCGGAGTCGCTGCGATGTGCGACTGGCTTGTGCCCATGCCCACACTCGCGTCACCCGCCCGCCGGCGCGAGCGCTAGCCGCGCCAGTACTGGCAGGTGGTCCGACCCCGCGTCCGGCCCAACCCATGCCTCGCTCAACAGCCACCCGGCCGAGACCCACACATAGTCGATCCTCCACAGCGGCCGGACCAAGAATTCGCCCAGTGAAACCCCACGCCTTACCAGCCATTCCAGCCGCACCGGCTCCGTGAACCCTGGGCCCTCCCCCGCCTCCCTGAACGCATCCCGCAACCCTGCTCCCTCCAGCCGTCGGTAGAGTCCATGCATCCGCGTCGCGTTCAGATCACCCAGCAGCAACAGCGGCCCCTCATTCTCGTCCACCAGATCCAGCAACCCCGAGACCTGCGCCTCCGCCCCGGGCCTCCGCGCGAAGCCGGTCCGGGCCAGCCGCGGGGGGGGCGGATGCGCCACGATCACCGTGACATCCCTCCCGCCAACGTCCAGCACCGCCCACAAATCCGGGCGCTCGGGGTTGAGCGGCAGCAGCGCACTCCGCAGGATCGGGAACCGGCTCAGGAGCGCCTTGCCAGGGATTCCCAACGGGTGCACGACCTGGTACGGGAAGACCCCGCTCAGCCCCGCCGCCAACGCCGCTCCCACCTCCGGCGTCACCTCCTCCAATCCCACAATGTCGGCCCCGCTCTCCCTCAGAGCCCGCACGATCTGGTCCGGACCCGCCATCCCGCTGCCCAGGTTGAAGGTCATCACCGTGACCTCCGTCGCCCCCGCGGGGATTGCATCGGGACCGCGGCCCACGAACATGTCGCCGAACAGCCACACGAACGCCACCGCGCAGACGGCCTCGATGGCCACCGACCTCCATCGCCGCCTCAGAACGGCGAACGGCAACCACACGAACGCCACCGGCAACGCCAGGTGCACCACGAACCCCAAGACGTAGACCGGCAGCAACCGGTCGCCCGTCGTCCGCCACAGGGCCAGGTAGACCAGCATCGCCGCGCCGAACGCGTCGGCCGTACGCCACACCCAGACGAAGAAACGACGTCGTGACGGCTCCACCCGTGGTGCCCTGTCTCTTGAATCGCCCGACCGCCGGCGGTGCCGCGGCCGCCAACCGTGCCGGGTGCTAGGGCCGATACCGGTCATACAGCGTCACCAGCAGCAAGAAGAGCTGCGCGTTCCCGACATGGATCGAGTCATCGCCAAGTGGCAGCACCAGGAAGGCGGCGAAGACGACGCCCGCGTTGATCGTCGCCGTCGGCATGAACTGGCGCTTCGATCTCTAACCTGCGGCGGGCAAGCTTTCCGACTCGTAATGGGGGACACCCGCAGGGAGGGCATCCAGAAATCGCCCGTGTTCAACGAATGCTGAAGCGAGGCATGGCGTATTCACATCAGTCGGAGGTTGTATCCCGGCACGGTCTCTCTATGTTGTAGACCCATCTCGGCAAGAGCTGCGTCAAGCACCACGTCGTCGCCGTCCGCATCCGCCACCCGTCGATTGCGCCTTTCGGCTGATGCCGCTACGACCCGCGGACCGGCACCATCGATGGGGCACCGGTCGGTTGTCCGGCATGGTCGTGCCGGCGCACTCGCCGCGGTACCAATCGGGCGTGGCCGTGCGGCCCGACGATCTGCCGTGGTCGGTGCCACCTCATTTGCAGGAGGCGGGCCGTGACGTGGTTGGAATGGACGCTCGGGCTCATGTTGTTCTCGCTCTACATCATGTGCATCTTCACGGTCTGTTCCCTCACCTTTCAGAAGGGGTACATCGTGCTCGGCATCGTCGGCATCTTCCTCCCCTGGCTCTGGCTGATCGGCGCCTTTCTGCCGGCCAAGAAGGGGTCGCGCTTCGAACTTGCCCAGGCGATCGCCTACCAGCAGCAGGTGGCGCAGTACTCGCAGTAGCCGGCGCGTCCGCTCGCGACCGCCATCGAACCGAGTCCGTCTGAGCAGGAGGTTCTGGCCGTGACCGGCGTGCTTGGGGTTGGTCGTCATCGTCGGGGGCAGCCTGCTGCTGACGCTGCTCGCCGTCGTCCTCGTCCGCCGCCTGATTCCCCACCAGATCATGGCGCGGCACAACGACGTCGCCGGCTTCGTCTACGCCACCACCGGGGTCACCTACGCGGTCGTCCTCGCCTTCGTCGTGATCGCCGTCTGGGAAAACTACGCCTCGACCCGCGAGATCGCCGACCACGAGGCGAGCGCCGTCGGCGCGCTCTACCGCTTGGCCAACGGCTTCCCCGAGCCGCACCGGGCGGCGGCTCAGGAGGCGCTGCTCGGCTACGCCGAGGTGGTGGTCGAGGTGGCGTGGCCGGCGATGGAGGACGGGGAGGACCCCACCCTGGAGACGTCGGGGGCGCTGGACCACCTGTACGACGTCTATCAGCAGCCGGACTTCGTCGCCGCCGTCAACGCGCAGCAATACGGGGAGGCCCTGGATCAGCTCAACGTGGTCTCGGTCACCCGCCGCGAGCGGGTCCTGGCCAGCTACAGTGGCCTGCCCGACGTCCTGTGGCTGGTGCTGATCGCCGGTGGGGTGCTGGTGGTCGCCTTCGCGTTCCTCTTCGGCGTGGAGAGTGCGTACTCCCAGGCGGCGATCCTGAGCGGGCTGACGATCACCATCTCGCTGCTCCTCTTCGTGGTCGCCGATGCCCAACACCCCTTCCGAGGCGGGTTCGCGGTGCACCCGGAGGGCATGGAGTCGGTGCTGGCGCAGTTCGGTCACCCCACCGGCCCCAGTGGCACCCCGGCCGCCACCCCGACGCCGTGATGCCAATTTTGCGTCCATCGACGGCTAGAGCCTGTTAGGTACTTGGGAGCTGGAGGAGGGCGGGGACCACGCGACAGAGCGTGAAGATGGCGAAGGCGGCGAAGCGGGCGGAGGCCCAAGAGTCGTTGCTCGACTACGCCGAGATCGTCGTCGAGGGGAAATGGTCGGCGATGACGGACGAAGCGGCCCCAAGCCCGCAGACGTCGGCGGCGCTGAACGATCTGTACGCGGTCTACGCGCATCTCGACGAAGTCGCGGGCGTCAACCAGGAGCAGTACGGTGAGTCGCTGCGGCTGCTGGTCGACGTGTCGGCCGATCGTCGCGCGCGGATCCTGGCGAGCCACAGTGGTCTGCCTGACGTCCTGTGGGTGGTCCTGGTGGGCGGGGGGTGCTTCTGGTCTCCTTTGCCTTTCTCTTCGGGGTGGTGAGTCCCTAGTCCCAAGCGGCGATCGTGGGCGCGCTGGCAGTAACGGTCTCGATGTTGCTGTTCGTGGCGGGCGACATGCGGCACCCGTTCAGGGGTGGCCTGCGGGTGAAGCCGGAGGGACTAGAACTTGTGTTGCAACAGTTTAGCTCCCTCGATGGCCCCAACCGCGAACAGCTCGGCCACCACCCCATGCCGTGACCTTGGGTAGCGGGGCGCCCGTCGTGCTGGTTGCAACTGCGGATCAGACGCGGGCGATTGCGGCGACCAAGGACTTCTGCGCGCTCGTGTTGGAGGCCGGGGTGTGGACCTGGTGTCCGGGACTCGGCATTGTTAACCGACGACCTTTTGGAGCCACCATCGAAACCCCGCGATTGGCGGCTCCGCCCGGGGATTCATCCCCGGGCTCAGTGACGGAAGTCCCTCCGTGACTGAACACGACCGCCTCCGGTTCCTGGTTTTGATAGGCGCTCCTAGTGATCCAGTCGCCAAGTTCGTGCCGCTTCCGGACCCAGGATTTCAACCCTGGGTTGAGGCCACAAAACCCCTTCGGGGTTGGCAACGAGCGCCGGCAAGGTGCATCCTGTGGGGCCGCTCAGGGCCCTGCCCTATTGCATCGACGTCTGAACATCGATGAGCGGTTGTTGTGATACCTTGAGGTAGCCGCTATCCGGGTTGTCCAGAACCGCGATCAACGTGATGACGGCCGAGAACGAGAGCGCCAGGAGTAACATCAACCAGGTCCTCCGCGACTTCGCGATCGCCGTATCGTATCCGACGGCGACCATGGCCAGACCCATGAGTGCGTAGAGCGCCGCCCAGATACCGGGCGGGATCTTCGTCTGGAGCGCGACGGCCTCCCTCAGCGCCTGGACGTCGCCCACGCTGTTCAACGAGTCGACGTACAGCGCGGCCACCTCGGAGTGCGTATCGCGTTGCGCGTGGGCGACCCCCCCATCCCAAAGTTGCGCGACGATCCCGTTCAACTGTGCGACCAGTTCCGCACGCCGATCGCCGTTGCCGGGCTCGGCCGACTCGAGGAGCACATCCATGTACGTCCGGAAAAGCGCCTGGGCGTTGTCGCGATCCGGCTGCGGAAGGAAGTCCGTTCG
The DNA here is from genome assembly GCA_963849635.1 of uncultured Chloroflexia bacterium. Lineage (GTDB taxonomy): Bacteria > Chloroflexota > Chloroflexia > Thermomicrobiales > UBA6265 > CAVRUD01. Next base: position 102,188 of record CAWKIA010000036.1, read on the forward strand.
AGCGTACCCGGTGCTGATCGTGATCGCCTGTTGCCGAACCAACTCCTTGCGGGCGTCGAATCGGTCGGACACGATCCCAAACGTGAAGGCCAAGAGGAACGCAAGGAGGGCCAGCACAGAGCCGGTGATCGCGGAAACCGGCGCCTCCTTTTCGCCCTCAGATCGCTTTCGAACCGCCGACCCGAGGCGATACCCGATCTCGATCGCGAGCAGGATCAGCCCCGTCGTCGCCACGAATACGAGCCACGGCGAGCTTCCGGTGATGTCCACGGATGCAAGCCCTTTCACACTGCCAACGTCGATATGCGTAGCCTGACACATCTGGCCGCGCAGCCGGGCGACGGCTCGGTCGGTTCCTCGTCGCCCGAAAGGCCCGCATCGCGCTAAGTGGTCCGTCCGGCAAGTCTATGCGACTAACGGGGGTTGGGCGAGGCCGGCGCGGCGGGCTGCGCGGCACCAATTGCGCCTTCCCCAGACGAAGGGGAGGCGGCGGGCGTTCCAGTACCGGGTCGCGGCGGCCACCGCGCAGGCGACCTCATCCCAAGTCTAGAAGGTGTACAGAGCACAACCCACCTGGATGCCTGCTGCCACGTTGATGATCAGCCCGAGGTCGCCCCGATCGACCAACCCATGGTCTCGTACTGCTTGGATCCCGTATGGCAGCGACGACGTAAAGAGATCGCCCGCAGCGTGCGCACAAACATCCACAACTCGTTCTGGATCGATGAGGAGGGAGGATGCCAATCTTGCGACGAAGTTGACCGAGATCAGGGGTGGCAGCACTACCCGAATCTCTTCTCGGTCGATCCCTTCCGACATCAGCAGATCGTCGACTGCTGTCCGTATGCACGCGAGCAGGCAGTCTTCGTATTTTGGGTCCGAATCAATTGCCAGGCAGATGCCGTCTTCGCCCACCTTCGTGCGCACGGTATAGGCATCCAAATACTCGGTAACATAGCGGAACGAGAACGAGCCAAAGCCGTCTTGCTCATCAGCTGAGGGCTCCAAAATCACTGCCGATCCGGTCTCGCAGACACCTCGTACTACTTCGTCAATGCCTCGGTTGTTTTCGATCTCGGCGGTGGCGATCATGCAGACCTTGCCGCGTTGCGCCTTGATGAATTGGGCCGCGAGATAGCACCCGTTCAAGAACCCAATCCCGCCGTTGAACACATCGAAAGCCAGCGTATGTTGCCGTGCGTTGGGCTCGGCGTCGGCATTGCAACCAAGTCGACCCGCGAGGATAGTGGCGATTGCGGGCTCCATCAAGAAATCGTTCCGGTATACACCGGTGTAGATAAGCAGGTCGATATCGTTCGGGTGATAGGGCGTCTGCGCCAGGCAGGTCGTCGCCGCCTTCGTCGCCAGGTCTAGCGCGTCGGCGTGGCATGCACGGGTCGGGCATGCGATGCCGACTGCCCCGATGCGGACGCTCGGTGATCGTCCTCGCTCGAGCGCTCGGCCGCTTTGACGCCGGCGAGTTCGCCGAGTGGCGGGACCACCGGCGGTGGCACCCCGGAGAACGCGCTCAGGCAAGTCGTCAAAGGTGTACAACGCGGTACCAAATGTCAGTCCGCTCCCGGCGATATTAAACGCAACGCGGTCGCCGGATTTGACCCGACCGGCCTGGATGCCGTCCCAGACCGCAATCAACTGAGTCGACGTGGCCGTGTTTCCGCGATCCGTTAGGTTGTCGACCACATTGACGTCGCGACCGACCCCGTCCCCGTACCGAACCTCTAGGTCCGACTTCACCCGCCGCAGCGTTGAACGAGACGTCTGATGGGGGATCATGTGATCGATATCTGAGATGGCCCAGCCTGCCCCCGTCAGCGTTCCATCGAGGTGCGTAAGCGCGTGCTCGATACCGACCGCGGCCATGGCCGCGGAGTCGGTCAGCATGATAGCCCCTCCGCGTGTCCGTTCGGACGGTTTCGCTACGCAGAGGTCGCTGTGGCGACCGATCGTGTACATATCGATCGCCTCAAATCCGACTCCCGGGGTGTCGGAGCGTTCCAAAACGACGGCCGCCGCCGCATCGCCCAGCGTCAGGCACGCGAGGCGTGGATCGGCTAGTCCTTCGATCTCCGCCTGCGCTGTAGTAGTCAGATGGGAAATGTAATCCCCGCTGACGACCAGCGCGCACCGAATAACGCCGAGATTGAGCAAGGTGTCGACAACGCTGATGCCTGTAAAGAGTCCAGCGCACGCATTGGCGAGATCCATGGCCAATGCATTGGTGAAGCCGAAGTGATGACGTAGTTGGACCGCGGTGGTTGGTTCGAACGAAAATCCGAAGGCCTTTTGATCGTACCTGCAGATGTTGCACGAAAGGAGGATGTCGATGTCCTGCGGTTTTCGATGGGATCGGCTCAGGCAATCCTCAATCGCGCGTTTCGCGAGATCTATCGAGAACTCCCCTTCTCCAGCAACGCGTCGCGTTTGGATCCCAGTGAGCCGTTCAAGCGGGAACTTGATCGGGGGGCGACATCCTTGGAGGATCTCTGCGGTTGAGACCGTTCGCGCCGGGAAATAGACGCCGAGGCTCTCAATTATGGTCTTGAACTCACGCTGTCCCATGGTCCGATACCCCCTTTGCCGTCGTCCGCCAGAGGGCTGACCGGGTCGCCAATCGCTTCATCTGGTGCACTCACGAGACGTTAACGGATTAGGGAGACGGACGCAACTAGTGGCCGAGAACGGGCAAGCGGGCAAGCGGGCACGAAAAGCTTCGGCGCCACGACCTTCGCATTCGGGGCGATCGAGCTCTGTGTGATCGTTCGTACCGTTGGTTCGCCGATCTGACCTCGGCTTCCTCGCGGATCTGCTTCCGGGTGGCCGCGCCGCTGGCGTCACCGGTCTACTGCTGAGACAGTCCAGGAGCGGCCGTGGTGCTGGCTTCCTTGGACCTGAGGGCCGGAACTTCTCGCCAGAATCTGTCGACCACGACCGCCAGGGCCAGGAAAGCCACGAGCGCAATCGCGGTTCCCGGCTCGTCTACCAGTGTCTCCACCGTGAACACGACAAGGGTGATGACAACGGTGATGATCGACAGGTAGACGATCGCGACTTTGGCGCCGGTTTCCTTCACGAGTTTGAGGTGCGCAATACCGACCATCATGAAGACCACGAGACCGACCGCGCTGCCGATCGATGCGATCGCCGACAGATCGAAGAGCAACGTCAGGATGCAGACGAGGATTGTCGAGAGCACCGTTCCGACGTTCCCGTATTTTCCGGACTTCCGGCCGAGAACTTCTGGGAACTGACCGATCTTGGTCAGGTAGGAGACGACGCCGGTTGTCGCGAAAAACTGGGAGTTGACGGCCGACGAGGTTGAGAAGACCGCGGCGATCGTCATGATGACGAAACCGGCGCTCCCCAGGATCGGCTCCGCGGCCTTGGCGATCGCGGTGTTCCCGGCGGCGATGACCTCTTCGAGTGGGAGCATGGCGAAGACACCAATCGCAATTGCGACGTAGAGAATAGTCGTGATGATCAGAGACAGATACATGGCTCGTGGCAGGTCTTTCTTCGGATCCTCCAGGTCTTCCGACGCAAACGCAACGACGGCGAAGCCGAGGAATGCGAAGAAGGTCAGCGCCACACTCGAGATGATGGAAGTGATTCCCGGGTATCCATCAGGTGAGAGTAGCGAGTAATCTCCATTGCGCAGCGTGATGTAAGAGAATCCTCCCAAAATGGTGATGACTGCCCACACGATCGCCGTCTGGACACGAGCGACTGAACCCCTGGCCGTCTCGAGATTGAGGATCGCCATCACCACGATGATGACCAACGCCAGGAGTTTGGTTGCCTCTGGCGAAACCTCGTCGCCAAAGAAGAGCGCGCCCGCGTAGCTGCCAAACGAGAGGGCGACCATGACCGTGACGATCTGACCGACGAGGTAGTAGAGCCACGACACGATTCCGGTCACATGCCCGTTGCCGAACCCCTGGACGAGGTACTCGATCGTCCCACCCCGAGAGGGGTAGCGAGCGCCGAGCTTGACGAAGGAATAGCCCTGCAGCATCGAGATCGCCCCAGCGATCAGGAACGAAATCCAGACCGCGGTGCCGGCAATCGCTCCGGCTTCCCCGAGGAGCGCGAAGATGCCGGCGCCCACCATCGCGCCGACGCCCATGAAGGCGGCCCCAAACATGCTGATCTGTCCGCGGCCGTTCTCCTTCTCCATGTGCGATCAACTCCGTTGCAGTCCGAGATGGCTCCCCGGCTAGGCGAGCCCGAGCGAGGATGCAGTGCTCGGGCATGGGCCCGCCCTGACGATGACGTAAAGGGACGTTACGCGCTCGCGGGAGATGACTCCTCTGAACTGACCGGATGTGACGGGCGGCCCCAACGTCGGCCCCGACCTGGTAGGCACACGCGACCCCGAGCGGAACGCCGTTACCCTCTCGAATACCCTACGGGCGGTTGCACTGTACTCAGACCAAGGGTGTATTCAACGGAACAAGGATTCTGAATATCCCGCCGTTGAAGCACGCGCTTCGTTCTCGGGCTCACCACCGGTGGAGACTGATTCGTGCATCCGGGAAAAGCTCTCCGAGGCGTTTGAGAACCTCCTCCCGGACGGCTTGATCGTTGAGGCCAGTCCAGGTCACGCGTACCTGGGTTCCCTGGTTGATCGTCTCCTGCGCCAACCGTCCCGCCATACGTCCGAGCCGTGGAAGCCGGGCGATTGGCCCAGGCACCCGTACTTTTCTCAGACGTGAGCGGACCGCAATCTCAGGAAGGGAGATAAATCCCGGCACCTCGGCAAGCGCGTTCTCGACCAGCGCCCGCGTATCTTCGACCGACCGGCCGGTCTTGCCGATGCCGTGAACGGTGACGATGGTCAGGGTAGCCCGGTCGGGACTGTAGTTGAGGACTGCTTGGGTGAAGACGAATGAATTCGGGGCGATGACCCGGGTGCCATCATGGGCACGGATCACCGTTGTGCGAAGGGAAATCTCCTCGACGGTGCCCTCGACATCGTGGTTCGAGTACTTGACATGGTCACCAATGTTATATGGGCGCTCGAACAGGATGAACGTCCCGGCGACGAGACTCTGGAGGACGCCCTGGAGCCCGAGCGCGACAACGAGCGTGCCCAATCCGACCGCGGTCAGCAGCGTGGCCCAGGTAGCGCCCCACAGTGAAAGGAGCAGCGTTGCCGCGGCGCCGAAGATGCCCAGAGTGACCGCGTTCTCGACGATCCGCTTGGCATTCTCGGGGGCGAGGGTTGGGACCAACCGCCGCCCGATCTGGCGCCGTAGTCTGCGCGCAACGACGGCAGCGCCGAGAAAAACGACAACCGCTTCGGCCATGCCGAAGCCGATCGAAATGAACTGCTCCAGGGCACGATGCAACGTGTCCCTGACCGTGTCACCCATGCCTGCACGTGCCCGCTTGCCTGCCTGCCCACATCCACTGGTCCGTGAGCACGACGCTGAGATGCCTGCACGTAGGGTCGATCAGGTCAGTTCGGTACGATGTTCGTGCCCTTATTGCCCTCGACGATCCCTTCGATGTCTTGCAGTGCTCCGATCGCCGCCCTCCCGCCGGTCTTCTCCACGAACTGCAGTGCGGCTTCCACCTTTGGTCCCATCGAGCCAGCAGGAAATCGATGCTGCCTGAGCTCAGCGACAGTGATCCGATCGAGCCGGCGTTGGTTAGCCGTCCCAAAATCGAGGTAAACACCGTCGACGTCCGTCGCCATCACAAAGACGTCGGCATTGAGCTCTCGCGCGAGCAGTTCGCTGGCCAAATCCTTGTCAATGACGGCCTCGATCCCGCCGAGCGTGCGAGTGCCGTCGGCTGCATAGGCGGTTGGAATGCCGCCACCGCCGGCGCAGATGACGACCGTGCCTTTTTCGATCATCCACTTGATCGGCCGGAGCTCGAAAATCCTACGCGGCAGGGGCGAGGGCACGACCCGCCGCCACTTGGCGCCATCCTGCTTGAACGTCCACCCCTTGGCTTCGGCTAGCCGGTCGGCCTCTGCCCGGTCGTAGATCGGGCCGACGAACTTTGTGGGATCGGCGAAAGCAGCATCGGCCGGATCGACCTCCACCATGGTCAGAAGTGTCGCGAGGGGGACATCGAACGGGAGCAGGTTTCCCAATTCCTGTTCGAGCATGTAGCCGATCATGCCCTCGGTCTGGGCGCCTAGGACGTCGAGTGGATAAGGTTCCACCGCGGAATATGCTTGAGCCTGGAGCGCTAAGAGTCCGACCTGCGGCCCGTTTCCGTGAGTCAGCACGAGCTCGTGGCGCTGGGCCACCGGCGCCAGCGCTGTCGCTGCGATCCGGCAGTTGGCGCGTTGGACCTCAGCCGTCATCGGTTCGCCCCGTTTCAGGAGCGCGTTTCCCCCAAGTGCGACGACGACTCGCATCGCGTGCGTCCTCCTCGTGCGTGTCTCAGGCGACGCCTGTCGCCGGCTGGAGCGGTATCGCCTCCTCCTTCGCCGGGAGCGCCGTCTCATCTCCGGGTATGACCTCGTCGGGACCGTATTTCTCCATCTTGAACCCCGTGAACCCGTAGATCAGGGAGATGATGGGGTTGATGATGTTGAAGAAGCAGTAGGGGGCATAGTCAAAGGTCGAGATGCCGAGCACACCAGTGTGATAGGCACCGCAGGAATTCCAGGGAACGAGGACAGAGGTCACGGTACCGCCGTCCTCGACGACCCGTGAGAGCAATTCCGGTTTGTAGCGTCGCCGCCTGAACTCTAGCCGGAAGCTCCGGGACGGAATCACGATGGCGACGTACTGGTCGGCCGCGATGATGTTCAACCCGATACCGGTGCCGATGACCGTCGCCACCAGCAACCCACCCGACTTCGCCTTGGCGAGCACGCCTTTGACGAGAAGGTCGAGGAAGCCGGCCGCTTCCATGATCGCGCCGAACGCGAGCGCGCCAAGGATCAGCCAGACCGTGACGAGCATGCTGTCCATGCCGCCGCCCGAGAAGAGTGTGTCAATCGGCGCGACGCCGCTGTTCGAGACGAATCCGGTCGCCATCGCGGCGTAGATCCCCTTGACCAGCGCGAACGGAGTGCTCAAGTCCGGATCGTTCGCAAACTGGAGCACGAGGTCGTGTTGGGTGATGGTGGCGAGTACGCCCGAGAAGATCGCCGTGATGAAGATCGACAGGAAGGCCGGGAATTTCTTGAGACTGAAGGCGACCAGCAGCACCACCGGCAACAGATTGATGATCGAGATGTTGTAGATCTGCCCGATCGTCTCGCGGGCAGCATCGGTGCTCACGGAACCGGTGACGTCCTGTGTCAGGCTGATGATGAGGAAGATCACCGTCGAGACCGCGAACGCGGGACCGACCGTGTAGAGCATGAAGCGAATGTGCTGGTTCGTCGTGACGCCGCCGACCAGACTCGGCACGAGGATGGTCGTCTCGGAGAGCGGCGACATCTTGTCGCCCATGTAGGCGCCGGAGATAACCGCGCCGGCCGTGATCTCCGGCGAGACGCCGAGGACGTTCGCGATGCCGACGAAGGCCACGCCGAGTGTGCCCGCGGTCGTCCACGAGCTCCCCGTGACCGTCCCGGTGATGGCGCAGATCAGGGTCACTGCGGCCAGGAAATAGGATGGTTTGAGGATCGCAAGACCGTAATCGACGATCGTCGGGATCGTGCCCGCCATGTTCCAGGTGCCGATGAGGGCGCCGACGGCGAGTAGGATGAAGATGGCACCCAACGCCGACGATATGCCGCCGATGACCGCGTTCCCGAGCGTGATGTACGAGTAGCCGTTCTTGTGGGCGATCACGGCGGCGATGGTCGCCGCCGTGAAGAGAGCGACCTGGAGCGGTCCGAGCGTCGAGTCGAGCCCGAACAGGTAAACGGAAAGGGCGATCAGTCCGATCAGGGCCACGACCGGAATGAGCGCATCGAGCATGCTCGGCGGCCTCGGCTGTGGTTCCACTTCTGATTCGTTCTGACTCGGATCCGACATGACGCGAACCTCCCATTGGGCGCCGCGGCGTAAGGTCGCTTGATCAGTTGCCCAGCGTCGCGACGAGGATGGCCTTGATCGTGTGCATCCGGTTCTCGGCCTGGTCGAAGACGATCGAGGCCGGGGACTCGAAGACCTCCTCGGTCACCTCCATGCAGTCGATCCCGAAATGCTCGTACGTCTCCTGGCCGACCTTTGTCTCGCGGTTGTGGAACGCGGGCAGGCAGTGCATGAACTTGGCGTTCGGATTTCCTGTGCGCCGCATCACTTCGGCGTTGATCTGATACGGCATGAGCAGCTTGATGCGCTGTCCCCAAACATCGTGGGACTCGCCCATCGACACCCAGACGTCCGTGTGAACGAAGTCGGCACCGGCGACGCCTTGAGCGACATCGTCGGTGACCGTGATGCGGGCGCCGGTCTGCGCGGCGCGGGCCCGGTGCTTTTCGATGAAGTCCGCGGCCGGCCAGAGTTCCTGGGGAGCGACGATCCGGACGTCCATGCCGAGCATGGCCCCGGTTTCGAGCAGCGAACGCCCCATGTTGTTCCGGGCGTCGCCGAGGAAGGCGTATGCCGTCTGCTCGAGGGGTTTGTTCGAGTGCTCGCGCATGGTCAGAACATCGGCGAGCATCTGCGTTGGGTGGAACTCGTCGGTCAGGCCGTTGTAGACCGGAACCCCGGCGTATTTGGCGAGCGTCTCGACGAGATCCTGCGAGAAGCCGCGGTACTCGATCGCGTCGTACATCCGGCCCAGCACGCGTGCGGTGTCCTTCATCGATTCTTTGTGGCCGATCTGAGAGCCTTCAGGCCCGAGATACGTCACGTGCGCGCCTTGGTCGTACGCAGCCACCTCGAACGCGCAACGTGTCCGCGTCGACGTCTTTTCGAAGATCAGCACGATCTCCTTCTGGGTCAGCCGCTGTCGCTCGGTCCCGCTCTTTTTCTCAGCCTTGAGCGCGCTCGAAAGGTCGAGGAGGGCAATGAACTGCTCTTTTGTCAGGTCGCCAACATCGAGTAAGTTCTTTCCCTTCAAAAAGGTGGGCATGGTCGTAACCATGGATTCGGTGTCCTCCCTCTAACGCACGGTACAGCGAGGGCTGCACGTCCGACGACTAATCAATTGCCGCTGCTATCGCGAGCAACAGCGCGCAGAGAACGGTCAGCGCGGCCAACAGTGGCGTGACGAATTTCAGCCAGGTGCCGTACCCGACCCGGGCGATCGCCAGCCCTCCCATCACGACGGCCGACGTCGGGGTGATGAGGTTGACGAGACCAGACCCGAACTGGAAGGCGCTGACCACGTGCTCACCGGCAATGCCCGCGAACGCCGCCAGCGGCACCATGATCGGCATGGTCACGGTCGCGAGACCGGAGGTGGACGGGATCAGGAATGAAAGCGGGATGAAGAGGATGAAGAGGATGAGCACGAAACCGGTGCCACTCAGGTCCGCGACCGCGTCTTCACACCAACTGAGCACGGTGTCCGTGATCTTCCCGTTGTTCATAATCACGGTGATGCCGCGGGCGATCCCGATGATGAGCGCCACGCCGAGGAGATCGCGCGACCCATCGATGAATGAGCCAGTCAAGTCCGCCTCGGACAAGCCGCCGGCGATGCCGACCACCACGGCGAAGAAGATGAACGAGGCCGTCATCTCGGGGAACCACCACCACAGCGTGGGAAGCCCAACGCCCATGTCCTCCCAGGGAATGACGCCGTAGATCATCACCAGAAAGGAGAGCCCGAAGAGGGCAAGCACGATCTTGCGTCGCCCGGTGAAGACACCGAAGTCCTCAGAATCTTGTCCCGCCAAGAATTGCCGCTCGTTCTCCTCTTTCTGGGCGAAGACGAGGGACTTCGAGGGATCGGCTTTGACTTTCTCGGCGTAGCGCATCATGAAAAAGATGCCCATCGCGAGACCAATGACGAGCACGAGGATCCGGAGCAGGATTCCGTCGGCGATTGACACGTCGGCGAAGCCCGAGGCGATGCCGGTGGCGAACGGGTTGACTGTCGAGCCGAGGACGCCGATACCGGCGCCGAGCAAGATCACCGCCGCCCCGGTCAGCGCGTCGTACCCCGCGGCGATCATGACCGCCACGATCAAGGGATAGAAGGCGAGGGTCTCTTCGGCCATGCCGTACGATGTGCCGCCGAGGGCGAAGATCCCCATCAAGATCGGGATCATAAACTTCTCGCGGCCCTTCATCGCGACCACGACCTTGGCGATGCCCGCGTTGATCGCTCCGGTCTTCATCGTCACACCGAGGAAACCGCCGATCACCAGGATGAAGAGCGCGACGTCGATGGCGCCGAACAACTCCCCGGTGTTCCAGAAGCTGATGTTTCCGGTCTCGTCCTCGACGCCGTACAGGCCGTTGATCGGCGCCTTGAGCGAGTCGAGCAGGATCTTTTGCGGTTCGGTATCGACTTCCTGGTAGGTGCCGGGAAGGGGCTCGCCGTCTTCGTTGTATTCGTAGGAGCCGGACGGGACGATCCAGGTCGCGATCGCCACCAAGACGATCAGGGCGAAGAGGATCGTGTAGGCGCTCGGAAGCGCAAACGACCGCTTCTTCTTCTCGCTATCGGGTGGGCCGGGCGTGGCAGATGCGACTTCGGGTTGCGCCATCGTGCGACCTCCATTTGTGGCTGGGATCGGCGTGGGTGATCCGCAGCCTACAACCTGTCGAGCCTGATCTGGATCAAGTCCTCGACCCGATTGAGGACGAGCGAGAGTCTGAGGAGGCGGATCTTGGTCAGGTCGTTGGAGGTATCGTCGGCGGCCTCATCGATCTGATCGATCGCGGCGTTCAACGTGTCCTTGGCCTGTTGCAGCGTCGGCTTCGCCTGGTCCGGCGACTGCGTCGCCGCGGTGGCCAGCAACTGCCGGACCTCTTCAAGCGCCGGCTGCACCTCGGCGGGCGCTTGCTCCTGGTCGACGACGATGGTCATCGCGGTTTCAGCACCGATCGCGGCCGGCGCGGAGATCAGCGCCTGCGGCGGTCCTTCGAAGAGCGCTTCCCGGTCGCGACCGAAGAAGTCGTGATCACCGTCGCCGATCGTCAGCAGTAAGATGATCCCCGCACCGGCGAGGACGGCAGCAATCCAGCCCCAGACGCCCATTGCTCAGCCTCCCAATCAGACCGGATCCCGCAGGATCGGGCAGGTCATGCAGTGCCCGCCGCCTCGCCCTTTACCGAGCTCAAACCCCTGAATCGGCAGGACTTCGACACCGGCGTTCCGCATGGCGGCAATCGTGTAGGTGTTCCGCTCGTAGGTCACGATCACACCCGGTTCAATTGCCACGGTGTTGTTGGCGTCGTCCCATTGCTCCCGCTCTTGCTGGTACTGGTCGCCGCCGGTCTCAACGACGGTCAGCTTCTTCACGCCCATCGCGTCCTGTACCGCACCGAGGAAGTCCTTCTCGACCGTCACGTGGAAGTCGCCTTCCTTCTTGCCAGGACGGAGGCTGATGGCACGGATCCGGTTCACGACTTGGGGGTAGGCCGTGACCTTGTCGCGGTCGAGCATCGTGAAAACCGTGTCAAGGTGCATATGGGCCCGGTCCTTGCCCATCACGGCGGCGATGACGCGCTCCGCCGCTCCCTTGGCGAAAAGCGCCTTGGCGATCTGCTCGATCATCCGCCCCTGGGTGCGCTCGCTCATGCCGATGAGGACCGTGCCGTTGCCGATTGGCTGGACATCTCCGCCCTCGAGGGTCGCCCGGCCGAAGTCTTTGACGTCAAATAGGCCATCGTCACCGATCTCCGGATACCACCACGAGAATTCGCTCTGGCGGAACATGGGGTGGTATCGGTAGATCGTCAGGAGGTTGAGCGATTCGCGGCGTCGCGCCGGCCAGTACATCGGATTGACGGAGACGCCGCCGAAGATCCAGCAAGAGGAGTCACGCATGAAGAGCGAGTTCGGGAGGGGTGGTAGAACGAACGTCGACGGATCGTCGAGTGCCGCGCCAATGAGCGAGACCTTACGGAGCGCCTTCCAATCGAGATTGGCCTCCGCGACCGTTAATCCACCGATCAGGTGTTTGGCAAGGGTGGGTGCATCGAGCCCCGATAGGAAATCGCCCACCTCGTCGGCCGCCGACCAGCCGACCATGTAGGGGGAGGCGACCGCCTCGATCAACTTGTGACGAGCCTCGTCGCTGGCGGCGATGGCCTCCGCCAGCATCTCGTTGAGGTAAAGGACTTCGGCCCCTCGCTCACGGAGCACGGCGACGAATGCGTCGTGCTCCCGTTGCGCTTGCTCCACCCAGAGGACGTCATCAAAGAGCAGTTCGTCGTGAGAGGAGGGAGTCAGGCGCTGGAGGCTGAGATCCGGACGATGAACCATGACCTTGTGGAGTTTTCCGACCTCGGAATAAACACCAAGTGTGGGCATCTTCACGCTCCATCTGTCTGACCGGACGGCCATCGGAATACCGTTGGGTCCGAGGGCGCACCGCGCGGCGGCTCTCGCGCGTCGCTCCGAGGTCTTGACCGGCGACCGGCGTCCTACATGCCCACCGGTCACCCGTGCTCGCTCTCACCTCTCCTTCGGTTCATGCAGCACGCACTGCAGAAGGGACGGTCGAACACTGCCCCCGGCGTGACCGAGCATCTTCGTTCCTTCTGAACCTATCGAGGGAGGGGTTGTAGGGTCATGGTCCGAAGGGCGCATTTCATGGTTAAACGGTGTATGAACGCTAGCCCAACATTAAAAGTTAGAAGCGCAAGGAACGGGTGCGATGGTATTGCCCTTCCCCGCGAGCCGATCCGACGGGCACCACCACATTCAACAGAGGAATGGGATATGAGCGGCTGGGCAGAGATAGCCCAGCTAAGAATCGCTCGGCTTTGTTGGCGCCCGAGCCGTGACGGTCGTCGAACCCGGCCCAATGGCGACCTCCAGCGTTCCACCGATTTGGCGCAGACGCTCCTGCATTCCCGGGATGCCGACTCCGTTCGGATGCGTTGCGAGCGACGGCTCGTTCGAGGTCCGTCCATTGCCTTGATCGTGCACGCGCAACTCGACCAAACCACCCCATGATTTCAACGTCAGTGTTGCCCGGTCTACGCCCGCGTGGCGGACGACGTTGGAAAGCGCCTCCTGCGCGACACGGAATAGCGCTGTCTCCGCTTCGGCTGCCAACCGCCCGACGTCTTCCACCCCGGAGGCGTCAACGTTGAACTCGCCGCGGCGAGCCAGCCCAGCCGCGTACTCGCGCAACGAAGGCGCGAGTCCGGCCATGTCGAGGAGCGGTGGATGAAGGAGATAGGCTCGGGTCCGGAGTGCGCGCAGCGCTTGCTCCGCAAGATTCTGTGCCTCTGCGAGGACTTCTCGTGAGCGTGCGCTCAAGCGCCTGCTATCTCGCTCGATCGAGGCCAGGGCGACCGTGATCGCGAACACGTCCTGAGCCACACCGTCGTGCAACTCGCGGGCGAGCCGGCGTCGCTCATCGTCCTGCAGCTTTAGGAGCTGGTGACTCAATCTACGGAGGGTCGCTTCGGTCTCCCGGAGCTCGGTAATGTCGAGCGCGGCACCGACGACCAGCCGTGGCCGCCCGTCGGGCTCCCGCGAGAGCACCGTGACGCGCGCCGCCATCCAGCGCCAGGTGCCGTCGGAGTGGCGCATCCGGAAGGAGAACTCGACCACCTCGCCGTCGGCGGCGGCGCTGATCCGCGTCATCGCCGCCTGCAGGGTCGCCCGGTCCCCGGGATGCCTAAAGGCCATCGGATCGGAGACTTCTGCTTCGGTCAGGCGCTCCGCTGTGTAGCCAAGCACGCGGCCGATGGCGTCGTTCACATAGACGGTGCGGGATTCGATGACGTCGAAGACGTAGAGAATGCCCGGACTTGCTGCCCCCACCCGATCCGCAAGGCGTCGGCTTGCGGCCAGCTCCTGCTCGGCCCGCCTGAGTTCGGTCACGTCGCGGCCGACCCCCTGGTACTCGGTGACGTTGCCGGCCGTGTCATAAACGGGATAGTCGATCCAGTGTTGAATGCGGATCTCGCCGTCGGGGAGCTCGATCGCGTGCTCGATCTCCACGGGTCGGGCCTCGGCGACGAGAGTCTGGAAGTGGGCCGAGAGGCGCTGACGTATCGATTCCGAGGCGAGGTCCATGCTCCGTCGGCCCAGGACGTTCTCCCTCTTCCGGGCAAAGCCACGGCAGTACGCGTCGTTAACGAAGGTCAGCGTCGTATCCGAGGTGAAACGGCAGATCATCTCGGTCTGGCTTTCGACCACCGCCCGGTAGCGTGCCTCGCTCTCCCGGAGTGCATCCTCGGATGCTCGTTGCTTGGAGATGTCGAGCGCCGCGCCGACCATGAGATGTGGCCATCCGTCCGGTGTTCGCGTCAGGATCGACTGTCGCGCCGATATCCAGCACCACTCTCCGTTCGCATGTCTCAATCGAAAGATGTGCTCGACAATCGCACCGTCCGTGGCCGCTATGAGTTCCGCCGCCATTTCGGGCAGGCGCTCTTGATCCTCGGGGTGCAGCAACCCGGTGAACGGCGGCTCACCCATCCCCTCCACCATCTCGTCGTGGCTGTAACCAAGGATCCGCGCCAGGGCGCTGTTTGTATACACCGACCGCTGTTGGACCCAGTCATACACGTAGAGAATTGCCGGGCTTGCCGCCGCGATGCCCTGCTCGAAGTGTCGCAGCTCCTCCAGCCCGTTCTCGGCCATGACCTGATCGGTGACATCGCGGATGACATTGACGACAGAGCGGGTGCCATCCTCGGCCGGCAGCGGAGCGGCATGAATAATGGCCCAGCGGTCTTCGTCCGTCGTCTCGTCGTGGTACCGAATGAGGACATCCGGCGCGTCCAGACCCGCTAGCACCAGTCGCCCGGGCAATCGATCCCAGGGGAATGGCGCGCCATGTTCGTCAAACAGGGTGTACCGCCCAGGATATTCAGCCGGATCCGACTTGAGGAGTTCTTCAGGGGTGGAAAAGCCTCCCCTGCGGGCCGCGACGGTGTTCGCATAGACGACCCTGCCGCCAGCGTCCTGGACAGTCACGCTATCTAACATGTGATCAAGGACGGCCGCTAGGTCCGGCCTGGGAGTAGTCATTGACTGCCTCCGAGATCGCCGCATGGGAGACGTCAATATCGTATCTCAACCGGCTTTGTAAATGGCACCGAATCTGTCGAAGACACAGCTGCGAGTGCTCAGATGACGTCCCGCTCGGCGGATCCAGGCGGCGCGGATGAGCGCGCGACGTTGATGGCCATGGATTATGAGATTCGGATTAGCCCAAGCAGGCCTCGTTGCCGAGCCCTGGAGATCGCCACGATTTAGCACCAGCGGGGTGTGGATGATCGCCGGGTCGCCGTCGCTGCGGGCCGGCACTCGCGTCGGATCTTGCCCGCATTCCTATCTCGTATGGCGCGTATCGACGATCAGCCAAATGCAGCGCCAGGACCAGACTACGTGTTCTCACTCCTGGCGGTCTACGACCTTCATGTGACGCTACTTCTCATCTTCATCGACGAGGAATTTATTCAGGATTATCGAAACCACGCTGACGATGATTCCGCCCAGGATTGCATCGAAGAACCCGTCAACGACGAAGTGCGAGTCGAAAATGCGATTGGTCAGTCGCGCGGCAAGCCAGAGGGTGAAGCCATTGATGACAAGGAGAAAAAGCCCGAGCGTCATCGCGGTGATAGGCAACGTCAGCAGCTTGATGATCGGCCGGATGGTTGCGTTGACTAGCCCCAAGACCGCCGCCATAGCGGCGACACCCAACCAGCCGCCGCCGCTGGCGTCGATCCCCGGCAGGAGCCATACCGCGGCAACGAGGGCGATCGCGGAGATTAACCAGCGAAGGAGTAGTTTCACAGCCAGTTCATCCTCTAACGAGGGACTCATCGTCGCGACGAGACCTATCCGACGCGCCATCCCGATCCATTACGGGAACACGATACGCTACTCGAGCTGGGAGAGACCGACCGCCAAGGCGAAGCCAAGTACGGTCACCAGGCCGACCAGTCGGCCCCCCTCTTCAAACGCCTCGGGGATCATGGAGTCGACGAGCATCGTCAAGATCGCACCCGCCGCGAATGCTTGGATCAGGGAACCGATTACCGGCGAGGTGCCGTCGAGGATGATGTACCCAAGGGCGGAGGAAATCGCGCTCACCGCCACGATCGCGAGCCACACCCCCATCAATCGTCGCGGCGATGTGCCGCCCTTTTCAAACCAACGGTGGCACCGACCGCCTCCGGGAAGTTGGAAAGGAACGCCGCCACGACCATCGCGATACTGACGCCGCCCCCGGCAACGAGACTGGCGCCGACTACCATTGACTCCGGGATGCCGTCGAGCACCGTTCCCAGCATGATCGCCCGGGCATTGCCGGCCGACCCTGCGCCACTTATGTCTTTCCGCTCCTTGCCACCGCGGACGTCTATGTACCAGTCGCCGCCGAAGTAGACGAGCGCCCCGGCCGCGAGACCGAGTGCCGGCGCTCCTGTGCCCTTGCCCGTTTCGGTCGCCTTCTCGACCAGCTCGAAGGCGACGGCGCTGATCAGGGCACCGACGCCGAAGCCCATCAGCAACCCGACAAACCGAGGAGAAAGATCTCGCCGCAGCGCGACCGCCGCGCCGATCAATAGCGAGGATGCACTGAAGGCTCCCCAGAACGCGGCCTCCCACATCTCGGCGTGACTCCCTTCGAAGGGCGCACCGACCCAGTGCGAAACCATGCGTTCGCATCAGGAGTACGTGTCCGGGAATGACACAAGCATCCATTGCCGCCGGACTCCGGAAGCTCGACGCCTCGGGTTTTTCCCGAGGCGTCGATGGAGTACTGAAAGGCCCTCAGAACGTGGCCTCCCATCCTTTCTCCGCGGCGGGAAGGCGCGGCCGTCGTCAAATCGATGTTGTGATGGCCAGGCAACGCGCCCTGTTGGTGCAAACCGGGACTAGTACCGCTTCGGGACGAACCGGTATGGGTAGTCTGGCTCTACATAATTCCCAGCAGGCTTGCGCTTGGGCAGAACGACCTTCGGCCGAGGCACATCTTTGTACGGAACGAGACTCAACAGGTGGGCAATGCAATTGAGTCGTCCCCGCCGCTTCTCGTTGGAGTCGACTACGTGCCAGGGGGACTCCGGAACGTCGGTGGCTGCGAACATCGCATCGCGCGCCCGAGAGTAGTCGTACCAGCGACGGTGCGACTCCAGGTCCATCGGGCTCAGTTTCCAGATCTTTCGGCCGTCGGTGATGCGATCTTCGAAGCGGCGGGTCTGCTCCTCAGGGCTGGCCTCGAGCCAGTACTTAATCAGGATGATGCCTGAGGCGATCATCGCGCGCTCGACTGGCAAGACGTGCTGGAGAAACTCGTCAACCTGGGCTTCCGTGGCATAGCCCATCACCCGCTCGACACCCGCCCGGTTGTACCAACTTCGGTCGAAGATCACCACTTCACCCGCCGCCGGGAAGTGCGCGATGTAGCGCTGGATGTACATCTGCGACTTCTCGCGCTCGGTCGGCGCGGGTAACGCGACCACGCGGAAGACCCGCGGACTGACCCGTTCGGTGATGCGCTTGATCGTCCCGCCCTTGCCCGCGGCGTCGCGGCCTTCGAAGACGATGCAGATCTTGGCGCCGGTGGCTTTCACCCACTCCTGAAGCTTGACCAGCTCCACGTGGAGCGAGTCCATCTCATTCTCAAACTCCCGCGCCTTCATCCGGGGCTGACTTCCATTGACGTCCAACCCGTTGGACCCGACGGGAGGGTGCTGGACCTTCTTTTCCTTTTTGCCCTTCTTTGTCGCTGTTGTCGCCATTACTCGCCTCCTGCATGGTTCCTGCTGGTCCGCGTGCTCATGCCGCCTGCGGGCTGGGTTGCGGCGCCACCTGCGCGGCGACCTGGGGTGCCGGCTGCGCCCCGCGCCGAGCGAAGTAGAACTTGATCGCTTCTTCTACCACCAGCAAGATCAACGCGACCCCAAGGCAGATGAGCCATTGGTTCAGCGTGAGCGAGACGGTGCTGAAGATCCGCTGGAAGAGCCCGATCTCCGTGGAGAGGATGGTCAACAGGAGCGCGATCGCGATCAAGCGCAGTTGTCGTCCATGGGGCAATGCCTCACGATTGAAGACCGTTCCGCGTTCGTCCCGCACGCAGAAGGTCAAGACGATGTGGAACAAGGAGAGTGCCGTCAGCAGCATCGTGGTTGCGACCGCCGCGCCCTTGTCGTCGTCGACGGCCGTGTAGATGCCGAGAACGCCGACCATCATGATCAGCCCTTGCACGGTGATGCGGATCCACTGCGCCCTCGTGAAGACCGGCGCGGCAAGGGGCCGAGGTTTGCGCTCCATCAAGCCGGGAGTCGGGATGTCGAATCCCAGCGCGATGGCGAGCGGGATGTCGATTGCAAAGTTCAACCACAGGATCTGCAGCGGATCGAGCGGCGTACCGTTGGCGATGTTGAAGATCGTCGCGCCGAGGAAGACCGCGATGAAGGCGACCAGGGTCGCCATCTGGAACCGCAGATACTTCATCAGGTTGTCGTAGAGCGACCGGCCGAACTCGACCGCCTTCACGATGGTGGCGAAGTTGTCATCGGTCAGGATCATCACCGCCGCGCCCTTAGAGACCTCGGTGCCGGTAATGCCCATGGCAACGCCGATGTCGGCCTTCTTCAGCGCCGGCGCGTCGTTGACTCCGTCGCCCGTCATCGCGACGACCTCTTGCGCCTTCTGCAGCGTCGTCACCAGGCGGACTTTGTCTTCGGGAGCGACGCGGGCGATCACGCCAATTTCGGGGATCTGCCTCGTCAGTTCCTCGTCGCTCATCGCCGCGAACTCAGCACCGGTGATCGCCCTGCCCTCAATCCCGAGCTCTGCGCCGATCGCGGCGGCGGTGGTGGCGTGATCACCGGTGATCATGCGAACGCGGATGCCGGCGCTCTTGCAGTCGGCGATGGCCAACTTCGCTTCTGCGCGCGGTGGGTCGACGATGCCGACCATCGCCAGCAGCGTCAGGTCCTGGACGAGGTCAATCAGGTTGCCGTTCGGATTGAAGGTCGCGGGGTCAAAATCGCGCTCGGCAACGACCATGATGCGCTGACCCGCGGCGGCAATGCGGTCGTTCTCGTCCAGTGCGACTTGACGATTCTGGTCGTTGACGGGTAGGCGCTCGCCGTTAAGCCCGCGGAACCAGCTGGAACGGGAAATCAGGATGTCCGGTGCGCCCTTGACGAAGCCGCGTACGACTGGCTTGCCGGCGGCATCGGTCATATTGTGAAAAGTTGCCATAAATTTGTAAGCGGCATCGAACGGGACCTCGGCGATGCGCGGGTACGTTCGCCGGGTCTCGTCGAGATCGAGCCCGCCCTTTGCCGCCAGGACGATCAGCGCTCCTTCGGTGGGATCACCGATCAACCGTTCTCCGTCCAGCGTGGCGTCGGCGCAGAGGGCCATCGGCAGCAGATAGGGATCCAGGTCATGTTCTGCCCCGCCCGGGCGCAGGATCTGTCCTTCTGTGCTGTATCCCTCGCCGGAGATCTTGAAGCGGTTGCCCTGACCGGGAACAACCAGTTCTCGCGCGGTCATCTTGTTGAGCGTCAGGGTGCCGGTCTTGTCCGAACAGATGGCGGAGGTCGAGCCCAGCGTCTCCACCGCCGGCAACCGTTTCATGATCGCGCCGCGTTCGGCGAGCGCGCGGGTACCAAACGAGAGGAGTGTCGTCACCACCGCGGGCAGACCTGTCGGGATGGCGGCGACTGCCAGGGCGACACCGGTGATGAACAATTCGTCCAGCGACTGATCGCGCGCCAGGCCGACCAGGACGATCACCGCGAGTGCCAGGGCGGCGACCGCGGTAATGACCTTCGTCAGCTCGTCGAGCTTCTTCTGCAGGGGCGTCTTGTCCGTCTCGGTCGCGTTGAGCATTGCACCGATGTGGCCGATCTCGGTGTTCATGCCGGTGCCGGTGACGATCATTTCCCCACGGCCGCGCGTGACCGAGGTGTTCATGTAGGCCATGCAGGCGCGGTCGCCGAGCGCGACCTCCGGCTTGTCGATGGTGGCGACGTCTTTGGAGACCGGTACGCTCTCGCCTGTTAGCGTGCCTTCTTCGATCTCGACGGTTGCCGCAACGAACAACCGGCCGTCAGCAGGAACGAGATTGCCCGCCTCCATGAGCACGACGTCGCCGGGCACGATCTCCGTGGCATCGAGCTCCACGGGCTGTCCGTCCCGGCGAACCCGTGCAATGGTTTCCATCATCCCCTGGAGCGCTGACAGGCTCGCCTCGGCCTTCGCCTCCTGGTGCAACCCCATCACGGCATTGACCACGGTGAGACCGATCAGCACCAGCGTGGTGCCGAGATCCTGGGTGACTATTTGGTTGATGACGCCGGCGCCCAGCAGGACCATCTGCATGAGGTCCTGATACTGGCGGAGGAACGCCTGCAGGCCAGACTCCTTCTTACCCTCCGCCATCTGGTTTGGGCCGAATTTCGTCAGCCGGGATTGCGCTTCGGCGGCGCTCAATCCCGTTGCCGGATCGACGCCAAGTTTTTCGGCAACCTGGGTCGGGTTCAGGCGATACCAAGCCACGTCCTGTGCATCGGGCTTCGCTGCATCTGCCATGCTGCCTCCCTCTCCTCTAACGGCGGGCGCCAGCATGGCGCCCGCCGGGTCTTACCGTCCCGAGTTGTGGTAGTCCGAACCCTTCACATCCATCAACATGCGGCTCTCCCCTCCTTGAGGAGATTCCGCAACGGGAAGCATCCCCGCCAGGTATTCGCCATTGCTCGACCGTCGGGATATTCGGCATTGCCCCAAGGAAAGCCGCCTGTTCGAGTCCACCTCGTGACGCGTACTCCCACTCCGCCTCGGTCGGCAATGTCTTGCGGCCCAGGACGATAGCCTCCGAAGTTCTCAAGGTAATCTGGACAACCGGATATGACTCCGCGCTCCTCGATCGAGCTTGTCCGTGGGGACGCCTCCAATGGGCGCGCTGGCAAAAGTTCCACCATGTAGTGCCTAGGAATCCGGCAGCATCTGACCTAGCGGTTGCGTAAACACGCGGCCACCCGGCACGAGCAGGTTCGCCGTGGCGTCCGGATATCGGTCCGGGCAACGCGGTCGTTCGGCGACAGTGACGTAGCCTGTGGCAGCCACGAAACCGGCGAACTGTTCGTTCGTGACCGGAGTAGGGTCGATCCAGAAGCCGCCCACCGTCGTTCGGTGAACTGGCTGCTCCTCGGGATAGGTGTGATTCGAACCCATCCAGAACGTCCCGCCTGGGACCCGGACCATCGTGGCGGTTGGCGTGGGCGCGGTGGTCATTGCCGTCATTGTGCGTCTACAGACCTCATGCTCTGGCGATAGCCTCACCGGCGGTCCGGCCGGCAACCTCAAACGCTCGTGAGAGCCCACGCCGATTCGAACCGCTCTGGAGAGGTCTGCTGCCTATTAAGACGCCACGCCCTCATGTAGAACGTAATGATGGAGCGGTTCACGATGAACTCAGCTTGGGCGTGAAGGGGTCGTATCGTCAGCGGTCCAAGGGCGTATTCAGGGCTGGGGCGACCAAGACGGTGAGGAAAAGTGAGGGGCTGTCGTCGCCGGAGGACTGCACTGACCTGGTGAAGCCCCACGCACGGCTACGACCAACGACGGATGCAGCTACGACCAGCATCCCCGTAGGCTCGGAATGCGGGCGAGTCCGATCGGCACGGGCTCCGCGCTTTCGCGTCAGGAACATCGGGAGGGATATTGAATGAGCACGTTGATCGCCATCGCATATCCGGATGAGCTCACCGCTAGACGGGCTCTCGCAAAGCTGAACGAGCTCCAGAAGCAACAATTAATTCAAATCGACGACGCGGTGATCGCCCACCATGCGGGTGACAAGATCAAACTCGAGCAGGCGATCAGCACGACCGCCACCGGCGCTGCCGGCGGGGCCCTGTGGGGCGGCCTCTTTGGTCTGATCTTCCTTATGCCGATCGCGGGCATGGCAATCGGCGCCGCGACTGGCGCCGTGGCAGGGCACTTTACCGACATCGGTATCGACGACAAGTTCGTCAAGGAAGTCGGAGCCAAGGTCACGCCTGGCAAGGCTGCACTGGTCCTTCTGATCCGCTCGGCGACGTCGGACCGAGTCGTCGCCGAGATGAAAAAGGAAAACCTGGGCGGCGAGCTCATGCAGTCCAACCTCTCAGCGGAGGACGAGGCGAAACTGATCGCTGCCGCCGCCTAAGACGTCGACCCTGCAGGTGGTCGTCCCAAGCGTTCACTGCGGCGATCGATGTCGTTCAATTCGAAGGTGACCGGATTCTAGCGGATCCGATCAGCGCCAACAGGAGGCCGGCGGCTAAACCCGCCGGCCTCCTGTTGGCGTCGGATCGAGTTCACCTGCTATTCGACCTCAAGAGCACGCACCGGGGATTAGACAGAGCAACCCGGCCGACTGGCATTCCCGGCTCTTCGACTCCCGGGCCGTCTTTTACGATTACAGGATTAAACCGAACGTCGAGGCCACATGCTGTGCCTCGATTGCGGGAAGAACTGGGCACGGCCGCTAATCGGTGATTTACTCGGACGACAGGTTGTATGGGGAGTGATGTGCATGCCTTGCCGTCCATTAGATGGCGATGTAATTTTAAATTTGGTAACCTCGAACCTCTCGACGAGAATAACGTTTTTCTAATAACTTGACGTAAGCGATAATCTCTCTAAAGTGTACTGCCTACGATGAAAAGGCGCGTCGATCAGTGAGCGCAACCAATGACGGCAGGACGGTCAGGCAACAAGCGACCAACGGACTTTCGCGGTGAGACCGCTCGCGGCGTGAGGCGGGGTGATGCGATCGACATCATGCTCATCGACGACCACGACATCGTGCGGCGTGGCCTGAGGAGTCTCATCGAATCCAACTCCGGCTGGCGCGTCAGCTGCGAAGCAGCTACCGGTCGAGAGGCACTCGCGTTGCTGAAAACGTGTCACGCCGACGTCGTGGTGACCGATCTCGGCCTGCCGGAATTGAACGGGCTGATGCTAGTTCGGAAGATTCGCCGGATGGTACCGGCCCCTGAGGTCGTCGTCTTCTCGATGTACGAGACGGAATTTCTCGTTCGCGAGGTGATCGCGATGGGTGCGCGAGGTTACGTCTTGAAGTCAGACGCGGCGCGGCATCTGACGGAGGCCATCGAAGCTGCGGTCGAGGGCAAGCCCTATGTTTCGCCGACGATAGCGGTCAAGATCCGAGACATCCTCGCGGACCATGCAGACCATCAGATCGGACCAGGCCCTGCGGGGCGGCCGCTGACGTTTCGACAACAGGAGATCATCCAGCTTCTGGCCGAAGGAAAGTCCAACAAAGAGATCGCGATCGCACTGTCGATCAGCGTCAAGACGGTCGAAACCCACCGAAGCGCGATCATGCGCAATCTCGGACTTAATTCGATCGTCGATCTGGTCCGATACGCCGTCCAGAATGGCATCACGCATTTCTGATCCCGGAGGCGCGTCCTGGCATGTGTGGATGTCCGTTGGCGCATCCAGTTGGTCCCCGTGGAGGACAAAGCGTTGTTCTTGCGTGCGCCAGTCAGTGACCGCAGTGCTTGGCACGAAGTAGAGAGATGCGGCATCATTCCAGGAGTTTTAGAGCGTCTATCAAAACCCGCTGTTGCCGTCGGTCGTGCTCAGTCCCGGAGGGACGTCCGACAGGTAGCCCCCGACTTTAGTCCCGGGTGGAGCCGCCGACCGAGCGGTTTTGACAGGCGCTCTTTGGCCGCGCACTTCCGTCAAAAGTACTACGGGAACTACAGGAAATCCCCGATGCTGGAACTCCACAAAGCAGTTAGAGTTAGGGGACGTGTCCATAAAGGACGTCTGCATGGCTGTGCCCCGTCGACGGGACGATGAGTTTCGTGTTCAGAGGGGAGTAATGTGGTGAGCGCCGAGCTTGCGTCCATGCCGGTCTCTCAACCCGAGGCGATGCCGGCGCGTCACGGCCGTCGAATGTTAACCACGAAAATCAGCGCACCCCGGTTGCGCCCCGATCTCGTTAATCGGGCACGGCTGATCGAGGCGATTTCCTTCGCGGACGTTCCATTGACGGTGGTCTGCGGTCCCGCTGGCTTTGGCAAGTCGACGCTCGTGAGCCAATGGATCATCAAGTCCGGGACGCCGACCGCGTGGGCCCAACTTGACGCCTACGACAACGATCCCTGGGGCTTCTTCCACCTCATCGCGTCCGCCATCGATTCCATCGATCCCGACATCGCGTCCAGCACCCTCCAGTTGCTTGAATCACCGCTCGACGCCGGTTCGACTCAGGCCGTCATCCAATCGCTCATGGAAAGTCTCTCGGCGACGACTCGCCCATTTGCGCTCGTGCTCGACGACTATCAAGTCATCACTTCACCCGTTATTCACGACGTCATTAGGGATCTCCTGTTGTATGTGCCGCCGACCATGCGCGTCTTCGTCATCAGCCGAACCGATCCTCCCTTGCATCTGGCCAGGCTGCGTGGACGCCACCAGGTGCTCGAGTTGGGGCAAGACGACCTACGGTTCACGGACGATGAGGCGCTCGAACTTCTCCAAAAGACGAATAACCTCCAGGTGACCGCCGGCGATGTGGACTCCCTCAACGGCCACGCGGAAGGTTGGGTCGCAGGTCTCCAACTGGTCGCATACATGTTGCATGCACAGTCCCGTGAGGGCATTCGCCAGTTCGTCGCGGAATTCAGCGGGAGCGTCCGTTCGATCGAGGACTACCTCTGGGAAGAGGTCATCGGACGGCAGAGCGTCGCGTTCCAGGATTTCTTGCTGCGCACCTCGATCCTCGACCGCTTCACCGCTCCACTTTGCACTGCCGTCACCGGGATCGAGGACAGCGGCGCAGCGATCCAGCATCTGGAGCGGTCCAACCTGTTCGTTGTGCCGTTGGACCATCTCGGCCACTGGTATCGCTATCACCACCTGTTCGCGGACGTCCTCCGGGATCGTCTCGCTCAGGTACTGCCCGAGGAACAGCTGAACGATCTGCACCGGCGCGCATCCGTGTGGCTGGAAGACCATGACTTCATCGAGCAGGCTGCTCGGCACGCGGTGGCCGGCCGTGACTGGGACCGGGTGGCCACGCTGCTCGAACAGATTTGCGGCGAGCTCTATGCACAGGACCGAGCGGCGGCCCTATGCGCATGGATACAAGGCGTTCCTCGGGCGACACTTGTGCAGCATCCAAAGCTCGCATTTTGGTTGGCCTATGCGCTCAGCCGGATGGGTCACTTCCGACAGGCCGCCGCACCGCTCCGGATTGCCGAGCAAGCATGGGTCCTCAGCAACGACCACTCGCACTTGGGCGATCTCCGGATCGTGCAAGCGCTTCGGAGTGCCACTCAGGACACCGGTCATGCGGTCGAATATGCAAAGGAGGCGTTCGACCTGCTGGCCAATGACGGAACCGGGAGCCAGGCGGTCGCTGGGATTGCCCTTGCCGCGGCCTATCTTCACGATGGCGATATGGACGCGGCCAAAATGACCTATTCCGTTGTGCGGTCAACTGTCGACAGCGAACCGCGCGAATGGGTCCAACTTGCCGAGATGAATGGGTCCGCGTATGTCCTTGCTAAACAGGGGAATCTCTTGGAAGCCGCGGTACTGTCTCGACGCGTTATCAAGCGCGCCGACGAGCGGCATCTGATGCAGGCGCAGTTCGCACACGGCGCACTCGGTAGCGTCTGCGTCGAGTGGAACATGATCGACGAGGGCGTGCGACACCTTCGTAGTGCGCAGGCACTGGCAGAGCAAACACACATGGCGATAGGCCGGCATGGGGTGAGTCTGTCACTGGCGCGCGCGTTTTGGGCCTGGGGCGACGTCGAGGCCGCCTTCGACGAGGTTGAGCGGGCGATAGAATTGGCCAATGAGATGGAATCCCCGCAGGGGATCAGAGATGCCCGCGCCCGCCAGGCGCAGTTCTGGTTGGCCCAGGGACGCGTTGCGTTGGCCCACCGCTGGGCGGACAGCAACGACCTGGATCCGTACCTGCCCCCGACCTACGGTCGCCAAAGCGAATACTTGACGTTCGCGCGCCTCTTGATCGTCGACGACCTCCCCGAATTGGCGCTGGCTATCCTCAACGCGGCCGCCGATCTGGCAGAAACTCAGGGACGGTTCGCCGACCTTCTTCAGATTTTGCTGCTCAGCGCCCTGGCGCACAAAGTCGCGGGCGATCAAACCGCGGCGATGCTCGCATTCCACCGGTCACTCGCCATCGGTGAATCTGGGGGATTTGCACGAATCATTGTGGACGAGGGCGCGTCGGTCGCCCCCCTCTTGCGACATGCCACCACCCGCGGTGCCTTCCGCGACTACGCGCAACGGCTGCTCACACGCGATCGAAGGGGCCCCGACCGGCGCGATCGCGGTCCAAGGGGACACGATTGAGCAGCTCAGCGAGCGCGAGGTGGAGGTGCTTCGGCTGGTTTCGGCAGGGTTGCCCAACCGGGATATCGGGAACCATCTATTCATTACCGAGAAGACGGTCAAGAAACACCTGAGCAATATCCTTGGCAAGCTGCAATCAGCTAACCGTACGCAGGCCGTGGACCAGGCGCGTCGCTTGGGCTGGTTATAACGGCGCGCAGCCCTGGCCGCCTGATTGTGCAGAGGATGGATGACACCGAAGGATGCCCGGGTGGGGGGCGTCTGCACATCGCGTGTCGTACCACACGACGCACCATTTCTACCCCGGTCTCCAGTCTAAACGGACGTCCTCATCACCGGGCTGGATGAATGCGCACTGATCGACGTGTCGGCGATCGCCGCCAAGAGCGTTGCGGCGAGGTACGGCTTGAGGACCACCCTCACGCCCAGGGTGCCCAGATGGTGCCGCAGGGCGTCGGCCTCGCTGGCGGCCCCAGTGCAGAGCACGATCGAGGTCGCGACGGTCTTGGGGTCCAGTCGCAATAACTGCAGGAGCGACCACCCGTTGTCGTCTCCTGTCCACTTGTAGTCGAGAACGATAAGGTTGGGCGCGAGCCGCTTGATCTCTTCGCGGTCGTGGTTGTAGTAGGGGAGGAGAGAGACGACGTATCCCGCCGCTTCTAGGATGTCGTTCACTTCGAGGAGGAGCGATTGGTCCGTGCTAATGACCAACACGTGGCGCGGTGCCGTTCGGTCCACGTCGTTCTCCATCGAATTCGAACCGGACCACATTGTTCCAGATTCCAACGTCAACTGTACTACATGATGCAACGGCTCAGATGGATGAAGGTACGCCCTAGACGAACTGAAACTCCTACCTTAATCACGGGACTAACGACTGCGCCACACGCTAACTGGGCTATACCAGCCCACTCGTG
Organism: uncultured Chloroflexia bacterium; assembly: GCA_963849635.1. Lineage (GTDB taxonomy): Bacteria > Chloroflexota > Chloroflexia > Thermomicrobiales > UBA6265 > CAVRUD01. The sequence goes on from CAWKIA010000036.1 coordinate 129,511, forward strand.
TAGCGATGATCATAGAAGCTGGCCCCTTCGACGTTGCCGCTCCTGCAGTTCGGCCACCTAAGCGGCGAATACGCCCTCGGTCGGATGACGCTACACCCACCTATCGATAGCCTGGGAATGGTCATCACCGCAACTGCGCGAAACCCGTGCGAAACGGCTTGTCGTGCGTGTGAAGAAGGGCAGCACATCATGGGTCCCGGTACGTCACGACTTCGGGGGTTCTTGCAATGGCTCGGGTTCGCCCCAAAGAGGCAAGCCGGCCTTGTCCCCGTCTACGTTCGATCCGGCCGCCAGCGCGGCGGAGACCCGCCGCGTTCAAGCCGGAATAGGGGTGTCTGACGGTCACCTCCCGCACGAGGTCAGGTTGATTTTCCGGCTGGAGTGTCTTCAGCAAAGGCCGCAGACCGCCGAACGCGCGTTGACATACGGCTTGACCGTTCAAGCGTGGCATGGAGGGAACGATGGCGGAGCAGGCGAAAGCGACGTTGCAGAAGGGTATTCCGTGGCGACGCGGTCTCGCCTGGTGGGTCGTCGGACTTGAGGGACTCCTTCTCCTGGTCGCCGGCATCTATGTCGTCGCCGCGCCGGACAACGCGAAGACCGCGGTTCGCGTCATCATCGGCGCCTTCATCCTGGCAAACAGTGTCGGATCCGTGATGGCCAGCTTTCGGCCGGCAGCGCTTTCGAATCCTATCACGCCATATAAAACGCTTTCGGCCGGGTCTGGTCTGACGGTCGGGACAATTGTCGTTCTCCAGCCCTTGACCGAAAACATCACCGACAACGCCGCTCGGGTCATCCTTGCCCTGGGGCTCTTGGTATTCGGCGTCATCGGTCTCGCCGGCATTTACATGACGCGAGCAACCGGCGGGTGGCCCCGCGGACCGATCGTGACTGCCGGGGTGAGCGTCCTCTTCTCGATTTTGATGTTCTACAACGTCAGCAACGAAACGCTCGACATGCGCTGGTTTGGCTATGCAGCGCTCGCCGTCGGCGTGCTGATCTGCGGATACGCAGGTGCTCTCTACAAAGCTGGGCAGGTCACGCCGGAGGTCGCGGCCACGCAGCCAGATCCAGCCATAGAAAGCGTGGCAGAAGACCCCGCACCCGCCTCCGCGGAGGCGCCGCGGCCACCGGCCCCCCTTTCGCCGGCACCGACGGCCGCCGAGCCGCAATCCGTCGTTGTCCCATCGAGCACCAGCCCATCGGACTCGATGGACGAGTGATCAGATGCCGGGAGGGGAGCGTGTGCTCCCCTCCCGGCATAAGCTCGCCGTATCTGACCGCCTCATCAGATCCTTCCGCGCAGCCTAATCCGTCGTATCGACCCGAATACTCCCTTGGACTCATGCAGGTAAACCCATCCCACACATACCGTCATGCTGGGGCTCGTGCCCGATCCCTTCAACCGGCGTCACGTGAAGGAGGAGCTAGGCAAGACATCAAGGGCGGCAATCATCCAGGCCAATGACGATTTCGGTCTCCGGAGTCTAGACAGCACCAAGGAGAGGTCACGATGACACTTGAGCGACGCATATCTGGGAGGCGTGGACGCGGCGTAACCGCGCTGGTGATCGTCGCGGCGCTTGCGCTGATGATGGTGCCGGCGGGCCTTCGTCAAGCGGCCGCCCAAGACAGCTCGACCACCGTTGATGTCCAGACGCGGGCTGTCTTCCTGCATGCCTCACCGGATCTGGGCGAGGTCGAGGTTGCCCTCAATTGGGACACTCAGCTTGAAGAGTTCGGGTACGGCGACCTGAGTGACTGGGTCGATGTTCCGCCGGGAGCCGTGGAAGTAACGATCAACGCCGAACGAAGAGGCATCAACTACATGGTCTTCGACGCCGTTTACCCGGCGCCGGCTGGAAACGACTACTTCATGGTCATCACTGATCAACTCGTCGCCGGTGGTGCCTTTGACCGAAGCCCAATCCCCGACAACAGCGCCCGAGTCCAGGTCATGCAGGGATCGGTCAGCCTGCCGGCGGTGAACGTCGTGGCGACGGGTTCGGACGTCGAGTGGGCCACGCAGCTTCAGTATCCGCGGTCATCGGAAGCCACGGTGGTGCCAGCCGGAAGCTACAACCTCGAGGTCAGGCTCGCCGATTCCGGTGAGACGGTACTCACTGTTCCCGGCGTCTCGTTGAGCGGCGATACCGTCAACGAGCTGGTCATCATAGGCAACGCGAACGACAGCGACCATCCACTCGAGATCAAGGTGCTGTCGAACACCACCCAACCGCGAGACGGTGACAGCGCGGGAACCCCGCCCGCCTAGCCGCGTAGGGTTCACGAGTGGCGCCCCTTCTGGACGTGCATCGCTGGTGAAACCGAAAGCGTACCTCGCTGAACAGCAACACAAATAGGTTTCAAGCGATGTGGCGCAACGGATCCATCAGGGTGACCCAATCGTTCTGACGTCCGGAACGTTCGGAGTCAAACGGAAAACACGAGGAGATATCCATGTCTCGCATTGCAGTTGTTACCGCCGTTTTGCTCACGATGGCGCTGATGGTGACCGGCGCCCTGCGGGCTACCGCCCAAGATGCGACTCCGGATGCGACTCCGGAAGCGACTCCTACCGCCGGGGCTACCATCACTCCACCGGGTGGAGACTACGCGGACATGGCGGCTAGCTGGGGCCAATGGCTCTTCTCGTTCCCGGCCGCGGTCAGCCCAGCGTCTGACGCCACCGGCATCGCGTGCGGTCTCGGTCAAAGCGGATCCACCTTCTTCCTGGCTCCTTCAGCCGTTGGTGCAGGGGCGATTACCCGGGCTTGCACGATCCTCGAAGGGACGAGCGTGCTGGTTCCGGTGATCGCGGTGGACTGCTCTACGGCTGAAGCCGCCCCCTTCTACGGTGACAGTGCCGACACGCTAGCATCGTGCGCCATGACCAACGCGGACGCGATTACCGGAGGCAACGCGTCGATCGACGGCACCGATGTCGCCGATATCGCCTCGTACCGGGTGCAGAGTCCTGTGTTCGGCGTCGTCCTGCCTGAAGGGAATATGCTCAACGCGCCGGGCGGGGTTGCCTCGGTCGTCGTGGACGGCGCGTTCCTCAACGTCGAGGGTCTGGCTGCCGGGGAGCACACAATCTCCTATGGCGGCACGTACGAGAGCGGTGGCGCCATCGATATCACCTACAACATCACCGTGGTGGCGGCCCCGGTAGCGTCGAGCTAATCCAGATCGGAACCTGCGTCCGTTGCGGGACGTACTTGCCACCGGCAGCATTCCGCGACGGACGCGCGGCGGCGGATGAACCGCCGTCCATAGTGAGGCGACATCCGGGAGAAGAAGTCGGCAAGCACAGTGCGGGCAGGAAGCCACTGTCGCCGATGAGCACGCGACGGGATCAAGAGCGAACGACCGTCGCGTGATGACTAACGAAGACGTGCGGAAGATTGATCGACCACGCGAGCAAGAGGCTGCACCGCGATCTGCCCGAGCGCTGTGGCCTCCGTCGCACCACGTTTGACAGCGGCGATCCGTCAGGATGATCGAAGGGCACCTGAGATGAGCAAGTCGGCGCACATGCTCGCAGCCATCTTCCCCGATCGGGAACATGCCAAGGTCATCCTGGACATGCTGGAGCAGATGCACCACGCGCAGAGGGTCAAACTGGTCGACGCCGCCCTGGTGACCAAGGACGACCAGGGCAAGTTGCAGATCGAAGAAACGAAGGAACTCACCACAAGGAAGGGTGCGCGACGCGGGGCAGTCATCATGGGCTCGATGGCGATTCTCTTCCCGCCCACGATCATCGCCTCCGCGGTCGCCGGTGGCGTCATCGGCGCCGTCGCCGGCAGACTGCGCGATTCGGGGATCAAGAACAAGCAGATGCGCGAACTCGCTGAGCGCCTCCAACCCGGTGAAGCCATCGTGGTCGCATTGGCCGAGGATGAGTCGGTGCTGAGGGTGCAGTCGGCTCTCGAAGGTTACGAGGGGCAACTCGTCATCGCCGAGATCGACGAAGAGGCCATGATCGAGCTCCACAAAGCGGCGGTGATGAAGGCAGGGACGGAAGGCTGATCGTTGTGTCAATCGCGGCCAACGCTCGGAAAGAGGATAGCGACGGTGGTCCAGTACGAAATTCATATCGGCAGCCACGTCGAAGCGAGCGACGGGAAGTCGCTCGGCTCCGTCCAGCGTCTCATTGTCCATCCGGACGCGAAACAGGTGAACGGCTTTCTGCTTGGCAAAGGCCACTTAACCGCGAACCGGATCATTGCCTTGGGCCAGGTTGAATCCGCGGGTCCCCACGGCGTCGTGCTTAAGCTCGATGCCCACCAGGCCGAACAGGCGCCGGTCGTCATCCATGAGCAAATGCTCAGGGCTCCAGGCAATCTGACGTACCAGGGAAGATGGGGAGCACAGGCGACCTTTGAGGGTACGGGAGAGCATTGGGTCATGCGGTCCCCCGAGGCCGATTTTTCCACGATCGATTCCAAATCGCTGTTCTCTCCAGCACCGATTGGCACGATCGAAGCGCAGAACATCGACGATCTGCCGGAAGATAGCGTCCTCCTCGGCAAGCGGACCGAGGTCGTCGGCTCTGATGGACGGAAGGTCGGTCACGTCGACGGGATCACCGTTGACTCTGATCGACGGATCATTGACTTTGTGGCCAAGGCAGGGCACGTGTTTTCGCACGACGACGTGCGCGTCCCAATGTCGTCCGTGGCGGGGATCAGTCATGTGCACGTTCGCCTCGATGTCACTGCTGAGTCCGCTGCACATGCGTCGGGTCTTGACCTCGATCCGTAATCCCGGGTGTCGCGGCCCTTCGGGTGCCTTATGGCATGTTGCGGGCGTTCGGCGACGTCGTCTCCACCTGAGACGAATCCCTGCCCGCTCGCTCCGATAAAGGGAACAAGTCATGGCATCCGATCGCTCATCGCGGCTCGTCAGACTCAGCCGGTCTGACTTCGCAATCGAAAATTTCAATGAGGATGTGCGAGGGCGACACGTGCTCACGATCGACGGTGACCGGATCGGCACCGTCGAGGATCTACTGATCGACAGGGAAGATCAGACGGTCCGCTTTCTGCAAGTCGGAGCCGGCGGATTCCTTGGCTTCGGTGAACACACTTGGTTGATTCCGATCGAGGCCGTGCAAGAAGTCGACGAGTATCACGTTCTCGTTGATCAGTCACGCGAGCACGTCGCTGCCGCGCCGCTCTACAACCCTCACGTGGTGCAGACGGATCCGTATCTGAACGACGTCTACGAGCATTACGGCTATCGGCCGCCCTGGGTTCCGGGCGCCGAGACATACGTGAACACCTCCTGCCTGGTCTCAACAGGATGTTCCTTGGGCCCAAGGTTTAGTGACCATCCGGAGATTCCCCACCGATATCTGCGGCCGGTTCACGCTTTCTGTACCGCTTCCACGACCGAATACGCCCTTAGTCCGATGTCATTACAACCCTCCTCCTTATAATCTCGCGGGTAGATCACATTTCGGTTTCGAGACGCTGGGGCACCGAGTGCCCGTTCACGTCTAGCCGTCGGAGCAACTCGCGGGAACGAGAGGAGTACACGTCTGTAGGGACAATGCATCGATACTCAGGCGGCGGTTTGGGAGCGCGTCAACGCTGTCATCCGATGGAAGGAGCAAAGTTGCGATGAGCACTCTGGCGGTGATCGCGTATCCCCAGCAGGACACTGCGGCCCAGGCGGCTGCGTCGCTGGCGAAGATGCAAAAGGAATACCTGATCGAGCTCGAAGATATCGCCTGGGTCACCAAGAAACCCGACGGGAAGCTGAAGCTTCACCAAGGGACCAGCCTCACGGGAATTGCCGCATCGGGCGGTGCTATGTGGGGGTTCATCTTCGGCCTCCTTTTCCTCGCCCCTCTTGCCGGCATGGCGATCGGCGCCGCCGCCGGCGGCGTTGGTGGGCCACTTTAGCGACCTAGGCATCGACGATAAGTGGATCAAAGAGGTCTCAAGTGCAATTCCAGCCGGTGGGTCGGCGCTCTTTGTCCTGGCGCGAAACTCACAAAATGAGCGCGTCCTTCCCGAGATGGCGAAATTCGGCGGTACGGTCCTCAAGACGTCGTTGTCCGATGAGCAACAGGCCGCCCTCGAAGAGGCGCTGTCAACGAATGCCGGGTAGTGCGGTAGCTACCGCTTCTCGCGGTACGAGCGTTTCCCATCTTTGCCGCCAACCGCCGCGGAAGGGCGTTCGGTCGCTGGGAGGATCGCGGTCGCGGCGGAAACCCACAGCTGCGGGCTTGCGGCACGACCCCAGCGACCACGTCAGGTCCAGAGGGAGAGCCGCCGATGTTCCGGAATAGACATGCAGGAGCGGGACGCTCCGCACCACCAGAATCCGAAGGTGACCCTGTCGATGTTGCCACGGGGACCGGCAATCGGTATCGAATGGTCGAAAAGATGATCTCCATCGGCGACGATTTCTGGATCCAGAACGACCAGGGGCAGCGGGTCTACAAGGTTGATGGCAAAGCACTACGCGTGCGCGACACCTTGATCTTTCGAGACACGCATGGTGCCGAGGTCTGCAAGATACAGAAGCGGCTCGGCCGGATTCGCGACACGATGGAAGTCGAGGGACCGGGCGGTCAGCGGATGGCGATGGTCAAGAAAGCCATGATCACACCTCTGCGCGATCGCTACGTCGTCAAGGTGGGCGACGGGCCCGATCTTGAAGTCCAGGGCAACATCCTGTCCCATGAGTACCGGATCGGCAACGTGGCCACCGTCTCGAAAAAATGGTTCCGGGTTCGCGACTCCTACGGCGTAGATATTCAGCCGGGGCAGAACGACCTCCTTATCCTGGCGGCGACTGTCTGCATCGACCAGATGGCGAGTGATGTGGGTTAGCTCTTAGCGTCGGGGAGGGGTGCGGGCCAATCGGGTCCAGTGCGCCGCCCGCCCGCCGAAGAAGGAAGCACGGCATGACGTACGGACCCATGCAGTTGTTCGCTATCGGCTTCGGTGAGGCCTCGCTGCCAACGGGGTTTGTGGACGAATTGCGTCGGTTGCGGGACGCGGGGGTGGTCCGTCTGGTCGATGCCGTGTTTGTGGCAAAGGACGAGCACGACAAGCTGAATACGATTCGAGTATCCGATATCACCCCGGAAGAAGCCGTCCTCCTCGGCACGATCGCCGGCGCGCTGGTCGGTTACGGCGCCATCGGGGAAGAGGGGATCGACCGCGGCGCAGAGATTGGCATGCTTTCCTCTGAGGATGGGTTGTTTGGCCTGTCCCCCGATGACATTGACGAGATCGCCGACCGAATCCCGCGAGGCACCGCGGCGACGTTCATTCTCGTGGAACACCTCTGGGCGATCGGCGTGAAGGACGCTATCCGCGATGCGGACGGCCAAGTCATCGCCCAGGGATGGATCACACCCGACACGCTCGTTGCGATGGGCGAGCGGATGGCCGAAGAAGCGGAGTTGCCACCCTCCCGAATGCGCTGATCCCTATATCGCGTGCGGAGGCGGATGTCAAAGCGAAGGGTGACTCCGGTTCAAGGAAGGAGAAGGCGTCATGCCCTGGTACGGCTGGATGTTCGGCATCATGTTATTCACCGTGTACATCACCTGCATCTTCACCGTCTGCATCATGACCTTCCAGAAGGGTCGATGGCTTCTCGGGATCATCGGGATCATCTTCCCTGTCCTCTGGCTCGTGGGCGCATTCCTCCCTGCAAAGAAGGGCTCGCGATACGAGCTCGCCCAAGAGATCCAGTACGCGAGGCAAACGGAACAGTATACGGCGTGAGCACGTGATACGCGCCCGCCAATTCGTTCGTCGCTCTTGGGTCGGTGCGACCAACGCGAAACCAGGATACGAATGCAGTTCGGAGCGACGGAGCTGGCAGCTGGTGTCGCCGACTTTACCCGAGCCGCCGACGCCGAGGTCGCCGCCGATGCCTTCGCCGTGATCCAACTTGCACGTGACTGCGGTCACCAGGTACTGGCACCGATGGACGAATAAGCGACGTCGGTTCTCCCTCGAAGGCTCGGCTTCCATGAATACCCGAGACCTCCTTCAGTTCGAGATCCAATACTCGGATCAGGCAGTGGCAGTTGCGTCGTGGATCACCGCGTGCGGCGGCGCACCGGTCTCAGGCGTGACCGTTCCAAGTCTCGGTAGCGGCGGGGACGTCCGAGCCGCAGCATTTGATATGAGGAGGTGACACATGTCCCTGGGACCAATCGAATTTCTGGCACTCAAGTTCCCTAACAACGAGTTTCGGGGGGAAATCCTTCCCGCGCTCGCCGATCTGGTCGACGCCAAGACGATCCGGATCATCGACCTCTTGTTCGTCCAGAAGACCGAGGACGGCGGAGTCCGCGTGATCGAACTGTCCGACCTCGGAGGGGATGACTACGCTGCCTTCAATCTGGTCGTATCCGACGTTTCGGGGCTACTGGGCAATGACGATGCGCTGATGGTCGCGAACGCCCTGGAGCCAAACTCATCGGCCGCCCTGATGTTGTTCGAAAACGTCTGGGCCACCCGATTCGTTGATGCCGTTGTCAACGCAAAGGGCGAATTGATCATGAGCGACCGCATCCCGAGAGCAATACTCGACGAGATGGTGGCTACCGCGGCGGCGTAAAAGGGCTTCGGTGGCGTTGGATTTCGAAAGGAGAAGCCGATGATGCGGAGGAGAGGTGGTCTTGTTCGGGCGGCGGCAACGACGGCGGTTGTGGCCGGGACGGCGACCGCGGTCAGCGGTAGGGTGGCGCGGCGTCAGGAGCGGAAGTATCAGGAGGGGCAGCAAGAGGCAATGATGCAAGACGCGACGATTCAGTCGCAACAGCAAATCGAGGACCTTCAGGCCCAGGTGTCGGCAATGCAGTCGCAGCAGGTACAGAACGCCGCCATGATGGCGCCGGCGCCGGCGGCTCCTGCTGGCGGCGGGAACGACGTGATGGGCCAGTTACAGCAGCTGGCCCAGATGAAACAGGGGGGCCTGCTGTCGGAAGCAGAATTCCAAGCCGCCAAGGCGAGGCTACTGGGGGGATAGGGTTTGGGACGATTCCCCCCTGGCTCAACGATCGTGATGCGTCGTCTCAAACCTTGCACGCATCACGTCAGTTTGCATCACGGTCTTATACCGAATGGGCTTGAACCGAACGAGTAGGGGCAACCATGGAAACGATGAGCAAATGGACGCTCATTCTCGCGTGGATCGCCTGCGTCGTCCTCGGTGCCGTAGTGGGATTCGGCGTCGGGTGGGTGCTCTGGCAGATAGGCTTCGAGCTCATCGGCAGCGCCGTATCCATGGTGGGTGCGGGTGTGGGTGGGATCGCAGCGTTCCTCTGGTTTCTCCAATGGTCAGAGGATCGCGGGCGCTAACGCACGTGACCGATGAGCGGTCGCGGCCGGCGTCTCTAGCGCCTGGTGTGGACTTCGTTCCGACGCCTGTGAGGCGCTTCATGGCTCCGTGTCGCTCAGAGGACGGTCAACACGGGCATGACCTTCGCCGAGGCCAGGAGCGCGGCGGCGTCGAAGTGGACGCCCGTCAGCGTCCTCTCCAGCCGCTCGTAGTCGCGGGCCAGGCGACGTTGCGCTCCACGACCCACCGCCAGGCCCGCCGCTTTCGGGCGTCGATTGCAGCGTCCGGCTGTCCAGGGTCGCCGCCGTCGGTTCGGGGGCGCGGCCAGCGGCCAGCCGCAAGCGGGTGCGCAGGTCGTGGACGATCGCCTCGAAGCTGCCGGCGTTCAGCCCCCGCCGGCTCTGCTGGTAGACGATGTCCCAGGGGGGCAGGTCGTGCGGCCTCATCCGCCACTGCCCGCCGGTGCGGACGACGAAGCGCAGCCCGTTGAAGACCTCGCGCATGGGGTGCCGCCGCCGCGGCGAGACTCCGTCTATTAGGGGCAGGTATGGGGCGACGAACGGCCATTCCTCGTCGCTCGCGTCGCTCGGGTGCGGTTTGCGCGCGGGGGGGTGCTGTCCATCCCTTCATGCTACCGCGCCCCCAAGTCTACAACTGGCATCGACAATCGAGACACTGGCAAATGAGGGAAACGCGCCATGGCTATCCTCTTCGCTCTGGTCTATCCGGATCAACCGACCGCTGAAAAAGCTGCCCTCTCCGCGAAGGGCCTCGAAGGGTTTGGCTATATGGCCATTCTCGAGTCGTCGATCATTTCCAAGAACAGCAAAGGGAAGATCGAGCATCACGGGGAGCGCCATACCGTCAGGACCGGAGTCGCGGCCGGTGCCGTGGTCGGCGGGCTGACGGGACTCCTCTTCTTGGTGCCTGTGGCCGGCATAGCGGCCGGTGCCGCGTTTGGTGGATTGATTGGCAAATGGGCGAAGAGCGGCGCCAGCGAGGACTTCGTGCAATTCCGCGACCAGGTCACCCGCGATCTCCAACCGGGCGGAGCTGCGCTCGTGTTAATCGTCGAAACAGATGCTCGCGATCGCGTGATCTACGATTTGGGACAGTACGGCGGCATCCTCAGATCTACGGACGTGAGCGAGGAGCAGCTCGCTGAGGTGCAGGCCGCGCTCGACAAGGTTGCCGCTGGGAGCGAGAGCTCGCCCTAACCCCACATCGTCTGAACATGCTTCGCCCCACGCGGACGTCAGGTTCCGCAGAATCGGCGGACGGCAAACATCGGGATTGACGAGGAGTACGCGATAATGTGCTGCATCTTCATGGCGCTGCTCCTCCTTGGACCTCGACTGAGCGGTTTGATCTGGTGGATCGCCGAACCAGGGCGCTGGGACGAGGCATTCAGCTCCTTCGTCTGGCCAACACTCGGCCTGATCGTCACGCCGTGGACGACGATCATGTATGTCGTCGTCGAGCAAAACGGCGTGAACGGATTCGAATGGTTCTGGTTGGTTCTAGCAGCCTTTGCAGACATCGCGTCGTACAGCGGCGGCTACGTAAACCGACAGCAAGCGCCCGGCTACCCGTACACCGGGGCCGGCTGAACAACTGGCTCGATTCTGGAGCCCGTAATCCGACGATGTCAGCAGCGGATGCGGCGGTTAGACATCAACCTCAATTGCAACGACTGGGTGACCTTACGGAGGACAGAATGGCCGTGATGACGAAAGTCGTCGCGGGGAACGTGACGACCGACGAATCTGGCAGAACGTCCGGCAGGCAATGCTCAAGGTGCGGTGCCTTGATAACCGTCTGCTTCCCCCGATTCCCCATGCTGTCATCGTGTCCGTGAATCCCTTGCGGGGGTACGACGAAGATACGCCACTCGGCCTTGGAACGTTTGGGTCGCGACCTGGATTGCCCCCAACCGTTACTGGTCCCACACGGATCTCGTGCCCTGCTCTCTCCGGAGCGCACGTGCACAGGAGTACCCCTATGGTGTCCACTGAATGGACGAGGCTCGACGAGCGAGACGACCCCGCCGCGCGACGCCCGGGCGCGTCGTTGCGCCGCCGATTCGTTGCCTGGCTGAGCGCCGGCCTGCTGCTGGTGCTGGCCGCTATCCCGGCCGCAGCCCAGACGGTCGACACCGACGGGGACGGCCTATTCGATGAGGACGAGGTCGCCCTGGGCACCGACCCCAACCTCTACGATACCGACGATGACGGGTTCGGTGACAATCACGAGGTCGTCTCCGGCACCGATCCCCTCGATCCCAGCAGCGTGCCGCCGGGCGAGCCCGGCGCTGCCTTCGACGATGACGGTGACCTCCTCAGCAACGGTGAGGAGCAGGACCTCGGCACGGACCCGACCGACCCCGACACCGATGACGACGGCATCAGCGATTTCGGTGAGGTCGGGTTTGAGCCCGGCTCGAGTACCGGGACCAATCCGCTTGTCTTCGACACCGACGGCGACGGAGTGGGCGACGGCGCCGAGATCGACGCCGGGACCGACCCGACCGTGGCGGACGGCGTCCCCGCCGACGATGATTCGGCGCAGCCCGTCAGCGTGCTGCCGAACACCGGCGTCGGCTCGGACGTGGACGACGAGGATGTGGGGGTCCTTCCGGCCGCGTTGGCCGCTGCCGTCACGGTAGTCATTCTCGGAGCGTGGAAACTCACCGGTCAGCGCCAGTCGTAATTGCTGCCGCAACGGGAGCGCTGTTGGTCTTTCAGCCAGCGGCGCTCCCCGTTTTCCGTCGCGGCGGGCACTGCTTCTTTGCCGTCCTGATCGGCCTTGTCGGCGGTCTCTTAGAGACGAACTTGATCGGCTCGTTCGTCGATGGCTCGCGCGATCTCCTCGGCGTCGCCCTCATCATCGGGATCGCCCGCGGCATCACCGTGATCATGAACAACGGAATGATCACCGACACGGTGCTCAGTTGGGCGGAGGAGGCGGTCGCCGATTCATATTGATCGCCGTCGAGGCACTGCGCGAGGCGGAGCAGGAAGCCGACACGTTGGCGGCGATGGCGGGGTGATACTATCGGCCACGTTCAATCTGATTCGCTTGTCGGCGCACGTCGCGGTTGTCGAGTTGACCGATCATCCCGCCCGAGGCGATCGGTCACGACGTCGAACGACTTGTGCGAGTCGGCGGGCGACGCTCCTTGGTGGAGATCTCAATTAGGAGGGCAATCCAGCGTCGTGCCCTCGCGTACTTCTTCGTCGGCCAGCGCATCCTCGTTTTTGGAGCGACGCCCCTTCGCGGCGAGGCGACCCGGTGGGTGGTTGCCCTTGGCTGGGCATTACACGGCGGACAGACCAAGGCGCCGCCGGCTGAGTCCACTGCAATCAAGCTCCCCAAAGTACGGCGTCAGCGAGGCAGTTGGTGAGCGACCCACGACCAACTGAAACGATGTCGACGGGACCGGACGGAGCTGGCGTGGTCGATTCCTACACGCTCCTCGAGTTCTTGTCGCAGCTCGGCCTCGCCATGACGGCGGCGGGGCAGCCGGTCAGCGCGAGCAGCGCCTCGCTCACGAAAATCGCGCGGGCGTACGGGGTGGAGGCCGAGATCTCCATCGTGCCGAACACCCTCTTCGTCAAGCTCGGCGGGCGCGCGTCGTCCGCGATCGATCTGGCGACTGGCGTGAACCGTTCGCTCCGGCTCGACCAGACGGCCGAGGTCTTCGACCTGGCGCGGCGGGCCGAGCGGGCGGAGATCTCGGCCGCGCAAGGGCTGAGACGTCTGAAGGAGATCGAAGGGTCACAGTCCCGGTACAGTGCAGCGGCGAGAATCCTCGGCCACGCCGCGATGGCCGTGGGACTCGGCTTGATCCTCGAAGGCTCTTTCCCCCAACTCGTGACGTGTATCCTCCTCGGAGTCCTGATCGGGGAACTGAAGGCGCTGAGCGAGGGCAACCAGACGGCGCAGGTTCTGGTGCCCGTCATGGCGTCGCTGGCCGTCGGCGCGATCGTCTTCTCGATCGTCAAGGCCGACCTGGTTTCCGGTCCGTTGCTGCTCTTGATCCCACCGGTGGTGACGTTCCTGCCCGGCGCCATGCTCACGACCGCGATGATCGAGCTCGCGAATGGGGATGCCATCTCCGGGTCGAGTCGTCTCGTGGCCGGGGCGGCCCAACTCCTGCTCCTGGTCTTCGGGTACGTCGTCGCCGCCGAGCTCATCGGATTGCCGACCGCCGAAGCCTTTGCCCAATTGCCGAAACCGCTGTTTGGGTGGTGGGCCGCATGGCTCGGGGTGCTCATCTACGGCATCGGGACCTACGTCCACCAAAGTGCGCCGAAGAAGTCGTTGCTCTGGCTTTGGCTGGTGCTCTATGTGGCATATGGCGGCCAACAGCTCGGCGGAGAGTTCCTCGGAGGCTATCTGAGTGGCTTCGTCGGCGCTGTCGCGATGACGCCCGTCGCCTACTGGATCCAGGGACGACGCGGCGCCCCGCCGGCGTTGGTGACCTTCCTGCCCGCGTTCTGGCTCCTGGTCCCGGGCTCCCTGGGGCTGATCGGTTTGACGCAACTGGTTGCCGAGAAAGGGCAAGCGGGGCTGCAAACCGTCGGCGACATGACCTTCGCGATCGTGGCGATCGCGCTCGGCGTGATGGTCGGCGTCGCGCTCGTTCGTCCGTTGGGCAGGCCGATCGGCCAGGTGCCGCTGCGCACCGAGCGGGCGCTTGGGCGCGTCATCGGCAAGGCGACGATCGCGGTTAGGAACACGGGAGAGGCAATGCACAGCGAAATCGACCGCGCGAACAAGCCAGCCGACAAGGAGCGTCCAGCCGACGACGACCCAACGGCGCCCAATTCGGCCTGAGGACCTGGTTGAACTCGGTGGTGGGAATGAACCCGAGGAATGGCCAAATGAACGTTTCGAACGCCTCGTCCCAGCGACCCAGCTCGACCAGATTGAGCAGACGGGTGACATGACGAATCTGGTACGCCACAAACCAATGTGGGGTGGCCGGAGGACTCATGAGCGACTTTGCCAAAACCCTGAATGATCTCGCCAAGCTGTGCGGGAAAAGCGAGTATCAACTCGCCCAGTACTCGGGTCTCGACCCCACTGTTTGTTCGCCGGTTGTTCGACGGGGAGAAGCACGCTTCGAACCTGACGATCATCCGCCTGACGATCGCGCTGGTGGCGTGCCCGGATCTGATCCGGAAGTATCCGGCGCAGGTGCCGTTCATCCTGAACGCCCTGATCAGTGACGCGATTGCCCAGTTTCCCGAGTCTCGGGGACGGACCCGCTGGGCGACTGGGCCCAGGCCGAATCGTCGTACGCCTCGTACGCCGAGCGGCGGTCACCAACTTGACGACGCTGCTGACGGCGATAGGGCCGAGCACGCTCGTCGTCGCGTGCATGTTTGGCCAGTTCACGGTCCTCTACATTTCCGTCGCGGCTGGTGCCAACCTTCTTAATAGGTCGGGCCGATTGCGAGACACGGGGTCGAGCATCGTCGCCACCGTCGCCGTCCGATGTGAGCCGTGTGTGCGACGGGCCGACAACGAGGTGTCCGGTCTCCAGTCCGCGAGCTGTGCCACATCAGATAAAGTACACGAGCTTGTCCCAGAACCAGTTCTGGAGCCTCTCCCATCGCCCCTCCGGCAACTTCGCCGGCTCGGAACGCGAGAGGGCGTCATCCACCAGGATTTGGCGCGCATCGTCGGCGACACCGGCGTCATCGAAGAGGATGGCGATCTCGTTGTTGCGGTAGAGCGCCCAGGCGTCGAGATTGATCGTGCCGATGATCACCCGGTTGTCGCCGACAAATACCTTCGCGTGGATGATCGTCTCGTGCTCATACACCTTCACGCCCGCGTCGAACAGATCGCCGTAGTTGTGCTCCGCGGCATCTCGCGCCTGCGTCACGTTCGAGCCGCCCGGCACATCCACGGTGACATCCACGCCGCGCTCTCCGGCGGCGATGATGCGGTCGATCATGTCGGGGTCGGTCAGGTACGGATTGAGAATGTCGAGCCGATTCTGCGACTGCTCGATCACCTCGGAGATCGCCTGGGTGCCCGGCTGGAACCCGCCCGGCACGTTCTGCAGCAGCGTCGCCGGGATCGTGCCCGGAACGTCCGGCGCGGGGAAATAGCGGTCGAGCCCGGACGCGGGCGGTGGACCGCCGAGGACGTGGAAACTCGTCAGGAACACCAACTGCATCTGCCGGACGACGTCTCCGGTCACCCGCACGTAGTCATCGTGGTAGTTGCCACCGTTGAAATGATCCTCGAAGCCGGCGCCGCCGATCCAGCCGATCTTCCCGTCGATGACCAGCATCTTGCGGTGGTCGCTGTTACCGACCTCGTCCTGATGCCAGTTGAAGCTGCGATCCTGGAGCAGGCCGTCCCGGTCGATCGGAAAGACATCGTTGACGACGATTTGGACTCCGGCCGCGGTCAACTCGTCGTAGATGCCCGCGGACGCATCAAACACCTTTCCGCCGTAGCGATCGACGCTGATGCGCACCTCGACACCGGCCGCGACCTGCTGTTTCAGGATCGACACGAGGCGATCCGAAATCTCGCCGGGCGTGATCGAAAACACCAGGATATGGATCGACGACGTAGCCGCGGCCATGTCATCAAATATCGGTGGGAAGAACTGCGTGCCGTCCGAAAAGAAGTTGACCGAGTCGGCCGTGGAAGGCGCTAGCGCGATGGCGAGGTCGGGGATCGTGACGTCGTCTCGTCGCAGGAACTCGTCGGTCTCCGCCTGCGCCTGGCCGGAAGTCACGGCGTCCGGAGGCGGGGGCCAGCTGTCGTGCTTGACGATGCGGAGCACAAAAAACCAGACGGCGAGAAGGAGGACCAGCAGCGCGCTCAAGACCACCGACCCGGCACGCTTCAGCCGCCTCCGCCAACGACGCGCCCGTGTGGGTTGGGTACCAAGCAGATTTCCACTGGGTTGCGAGGACTCGATCGCTGCCATTCGTGCTCCGATGCTGGGTGACAGGTCGTAGAGCCTCACGGGCGGTTTGTGCAGCGATGGCGCGCAATCGCCGTTCACCGCCTTGACGGCGGTCGTACCGGCGGTTCGTCCCTCCGCCGCGGGCCCGGCGGCGACGTTCCTAAGGAGTCCTTCGCAGAACGCGACTGTTCGAGGGCCGTCTGCTGTGCCCGGGACCACGGGGTCTTGAGGACCTCACCCCGAACTTGGCCGTCTCGGGCGCGACGTGGCAACACTCTGCGGTCGCTCGATTTGCCCCTTGCGCCGGCACGACGTCGCGCGGGAACAGCACCGCCGGGTCCTGCCCAAGCGTACCAATGACGGCTATGACAAGGATGCGGGCTTCGGCGAAGGCCTCCCTCGAGACGATCGTCCCCCGCGTGGCGTCCATGGCTCCCACCAGGAAACCCCGCTCCGGCGGAGAGCGGGGCCGAGCCGGGGGGCCATGGGTCATTTTGAGGCGGCCCGTGGCAACGGGCCGCAATTCCACGATACGAGAACGGTGGTCGTAATGACGGCGGACGAAAGACGTATTCGGCCCGGCGATGTCGGTGCCAACCTCGATCCTGAGTTGCCCATGGCGGAAATGCGTCCGCGCGAATGCAACCTTCGATGGATGACGAGCCCCGCCTCCGCGCCCGAATCTGTGGCGGAGTGGGAGGGGCAACGGTGGTCCATTCGGAGCGAGCATCACGATCAAGCGAGACGCCACCGGTCGGGCCGGCCGGCCCGACCGACGCCTACACGATGCTTGAATTCCTCTCGCAGCTCGGCATCGCCATGTCGGCGGCCGGACAGCCGGTCAGCGCGAACACCACATCCCTGAGGCGGATCGGGACGGCGTACGGAGCGGAAGTGCAGGTCACCGTCGTGCCGAATCTGATCATCGTCAAAGTCGGCGGCCGCGAGGCGTCCACGCTCGACATGGCGTCCGGTGAGAATCTGGAGCTCCGGCTCGACCAGACGGCGGATATCTTCGACCTCGCGCGGTTGGCCGAACGGGCAGCGATATCTTCTCCGGACGGACTGCAACGCCTCCGGGAAATCCTGCAGAAACCGGCCCGGTATCGAACCGAGGTCAGAACCCTCGGCTACTCGCTGATTGCCGTGGGGCTGGGGATGATCCTCGAAGGGTCCTTTTCGGCGCTGGTGACCTGTGTCCTGCTCGGACTCCTGATTGGGGAGTTCAAGGCACTGAGCGAGGGGAATCGGACGGCAGAGGTGCTCCTGCCGGTCGTTTCATCGCTGGCGGTCGGTATGATCGTCTTCTCGATCGTCAAGGCCGATCTGGTCTCCGGGCCGATGTTGCTCTTGATCCCGCCGGTGGTCACGTTTCTTCCCGGCGGCATCCTCACGACCGCGATGATCGAGCTGGCAAACGGGGATGCCATCTCAGGATCGAGCCGTCTCGTGGCCGGGGGGACCAGATCCTTGCTCCTGGTCTTCGGGTACGTCGTCGCGGCCGAACTCGTCGGTCTGCCGGCCGCCGAAGCCTTCGCCCACCACCCCAAACCCTTTTTGGGGTGGTGGGTCCCGTGGGCTGGGGTGCTCATCTACGGCATCGGGAACTACCTCCACCTCACCGCGCCGAATCGCTCGTTGCCCTGGCTCCTGCTGGTGCTCTACGTGGCCTGGATCGGTCAGCAGATCGGCGGCGAGTTCGTCGGCGGCTATCTCAGTGGCTTCATCGGCGCGGTTGCGATGACCCCGGTTGCCTTCTGGATCCAGCGCGGCAGGGTGCCCCGCCGGCGCTGGTGACGTTCCTGCCGGGCTTCTGGCTCCTGGTCCCCGGTTCCCTCGGCCTGGTCGGGTTGACGCAGCTGGTGGCCGAAGACGGGCAGGCGGGGCTAGAGACCGTCGGCGACATGACCTTCGCAATCATTGCCATCGCCCTCGGCGTGATGGTCGGCGTCACCATCGTGCAGCCGTTGGCGACCCCGCTCGGTCGGCTGCCCCTGCGGACCGAGCGGGCACTCGGACGCGGCATCGGCAAGGCGATGTTCGCGGTCAAGAACACGAGCGAAGTGGCGCGCAGCGAACTTGACCGGACGAACGACCAATGATGTTCTCTCGGGCGTCGTTGCGGACCTCGGAAAGCGGGATCTGCGACCCAGTCACGACGACCGGCTTTTGCAACCCCGGCAACAGGAACGCTAGTGCCGAGGCGGTGTAAGTCATCGTGTCGGTGCCGTGGAGGACGACGAACCCGTCGTAGTCGTCGTGGCGTGCGGCGATATCTCGTGCGATGGTTAACCAGTCGCCGGGGAGCATGTTCGACGAATCGAGGAGGGGAGCGTACTCCTGGACGTCGTATGCCGGCATCAGAGGTGTACGAGACGTAGATGCGTCGTTTCACCTTGACGCCCTCGTTGGATAGAGCGGC
>CAWKIA010000037.1:0-291731 GCA_963849635.1 uncultured Chloroflexia bacterium
GTCGGTGGCGGTCACGCGCAGCGACATCACGATCCGGCGCCCGTCCTTGCGGATGTAGTGCCAGTCGCGCTTCTCCGACGCCGCTCCCCGGGGTGACGGTCTTCATCGACTCCCGGTAGGCCTCGACCTCGTCCGGGTCGTGGAACATCCGCGGCGTGTGCTTGCCCACGACCTCCTCGGCGGTCCAGCCGAGCAGTAGTCCGCCGCCCACGTTGTGGCATCCCGGCTTTCACATCCCCACAGACGCGCGGCCACAGCTCTACCAGATGCTCGAGATCGTTCCCCCCCGCCTGGGAGCCGCCGTTCGCCGCGACCGGACCGGACGCCTGCTCAGTCGCTGGCGCCTGTGGCGATGAGTATTCCGGACGGAGCCGGCGGGTCTTCGCGCAGCGACCGGCCATTGGATGGCGCGGCTGCCGGCGGCTTGCTCCCGGGCCCCATGCGAATCTTGTCCCGTAGCGTAGTAGTCGGAGGCTTCGCGAGGAGATCCTGATCGGCGGGGTTGAGATCGGGTGAGGAGGGTCGAGACGGCGCGGATACCTGCGCTGGCGCGACCGTCTGAGCGACCGCCACTGGAGCTGCGGCCGCCAATTGGATCGCATTCGGATCAGGACGGAGGATTCCAGCTACAAGCGCGATTTCGAGCGGCAGCTGCGCATAAGGAGAGTGTCGAATTTTGTAGTCGGTTTCGCTGAACAGGCGTCCAAGTCCGCCAGCTCCGTAAGTCGAAGCGGTGCGCCAGCTCTCGCGCGCTTGGCATCGGCGTCCGGTGAACCGCCCGCTCGCTGGTGGAGCAAAACGCGAAGGTACGCGACGAGCTGCCGGTTGAGCTGGCGTGGATCTTCACCCGCTTCGACCGCATCCATTGACCGTGCCAAGTGCAACTCCGGCATCTTGTCGGCCATGGCAGTGACGAGCGTTCCACGCGGTCATTGCGGCTGACGCCGAGCAAGTGAGGACCAGGTCCGCGGTGATGACGCCGTCGGTCTGGGCCTGGTCACGGTAGACCGCGAGCTGATCGAGCAGGCCGAGCGCGTCGCGCAAACTGCCGGTTGCGTGGCGAGCGATCGCCAGGAAGGCATCGTCGGTTCGACCGTCAGGCCCTCGGCTTCGGCGACGGTCTGGAGGCGAGCGATCATCGCATCAAGCGTGATCCGGCGGAAATCGAACCGCTGGCAACGGGAGACGATGGTGGCCAGAAGTTCTTCTGGATCGGTCGTCGCCAGGACGAATTTGGTGTGGGCGGGCGGCTCTTCCAGGGTCTTCAGGAACGCATTGGCCGCGGCGCCCGTGATCTGGTGCGCCTCGTCGATGATGTAGAACTTGGTGCGGAGCTGCGCGGGGGCGTACTTGACCCGCTCGCGCAGCTCGCGGATATCATCGATCCCGCGGTTGGAGGCGGCATCGATCTCGATCACATCGGTGGCGCTACCCCTGGCGATCGAGACGCAGGCGTCGCAGACGCCACAGGGACGAGCGTCCGGATCGGGATCCAGGCAATTGACCGCCTTGGCCAGCAGTCTGGCGGTCGTCGTCTTGCCCGTGCCGCGCGGCCCGCAGAAGAGGTAGGCGTGGCCGATCCGGTTGAGGCGAATGGCGTTGCGCAGCGTCTGAACGACGTGCTCCTGCCCGACGAGATCGTCCTGATCGAACGTTTGCGGGCGGTACTTTCGATACAATGCCAGGGTCTGGGCAACCCCGGTTTCCTCTGGGGACGAAGCGGGCGCAGGAGAGGATTCAAGCAGATTCTGGGCGGAATCCGGCGTGGCGGGCTGTTCGGGGGGGAGATCGAAGAGGCTCGGAGCCGTCATCCGTGAGAACCTTCCAGTGCGGGGGCGGAGATGCGAGACCGGCGGCGGTTGCATGTTCGTACACACGAAGTATAGCCAGTCTGGCCCCATCGAAGTAGGGATATAGATCGAATTCAGGACCGGCAATCAACGATTGAAGGGGTCTCCGTGGGGACGCTCTACCTGGTGGCGACACCGATCGGAAACCTCGAAGATATCACCGCCCGGGCTCTGCGCGTGCTCGCCGAAGTCTCGCTGATCGCCGCTGAGGACACCCGCCACACCGGCCGCCTTCTCAGCTATTTCGGGATCTCCACCCCGATGGTCAGCCTCCATCAGCACAACGAACGGTCCCGGCGCGAACGCCTGCTCGCCGCGCTGGAGAGCGGTGATGTCGCGGTGGTTTCGGACGCCGGCACGCCCGGCATCTCCGATCCCGGCTTCGACCTCGTCGCGGCGGCGGTCGCAAGCGGGATACCGGTCAGTCCGATCCCGGGCCCATCCTCGGTGATCGCGGCCGTGAGCGCCTCGGGCCTGGTGCCGGGTCCCTTCGTCAATCTAGGCTTCATCCCCCGCAGCGGATCTGAGCGGCGCCAACTGCTGATGCGTGCCGGGCAAAGCGGCTTCCCTATCGTCCTGTTTGAAGCGGCCAACCGGTTGGCTTCTACGCTGGCCGACCTCAACGATGTTCTTGGCGACCGTGAGGCGGTCGTCGCCCGCGAACTGACCAAGCTCTACGAGGAGTTTCGCCGGGGTTCGCTCGCCAACCTGGCCGCCCACTATGCGGCTGAGCCTACCCGTGGCGAGATCGTCGTTGTCGTCGGCGAAGCGGTTCAGGTCGAAGGTGAGACGACCGATCCAGAGACGATTGTCGCTTCGCTCCTTAAGGCCGGGCTGAAACCAAGCGCCGCGGCAAGGGAGGCCGCTGTGCTCACCGGGTTGCCGCGCGCCGACCTCTATGCGATCGCAATGTCCTTGGGGAAAGGTTCGCCGAAGGAGTCATAGCGCGTTGCGAGGGGTGGTGCCGTCCAGGCGTCGCCCGAGGCGACGAGGAGGCGCGGCCACCATTTGACGCGAGCGCATCCCTACCCTACCTGGAATGCGAGTTTCCTGTGCCTCATACGAATGCTTTGCAGGATCCCCTGGGCGATCAGAAACGACCATAGGGACGAAGCACCGGAACTGACGAAGGGCAGCGTAATGCCGGTGACCGGCATCAGGCCCAGGTTCATGCCGATGTTGACGAACGCCTGGAAGAAGAGCGTCGCGCTGACACCGACAGCTACCATCTGCCCAAAGGAATCCTTCGAGGTCTCGACGACCGCCAAACAGCGCCAAAGGAGGATCGCGTAGGAGAGGAAGAGGGCCATCATTCCGAGGAAACCGAACATGCCGCTGGCATGGGCGAAGATGAAGTCGGACTCGCGCACCTTGAGCAATTCGGCCTGGCTTTGGGAACCGCCCAGCAATCCAGCCCCAAAGAGGTCGCCTGATCCGATGCTGATTCGCGCCTGGATGATATTGAACCCATCCCGCAGCGGGTCCCGCTCCGGGTCGTATGAGACGAGCAAACGCGTCTTCTGATAGTCGTGGAACACGAACTCCCAGGCAAAGACGAATGCGGGACCGGCCAGCAGGATCAACATGCCGAAATACTTACGGCTCGCCTGGGAAATGAGTAGGATCGACAGCCAGATGACGCCGTAGACGATCGTCGTGCCGAGGTCGGGCTGGAGGAAGACCAGACCCATCGGCACCACCGCGATCAGGGCGGAGACGACGAAGTTGCCGAACTCCCGCATCTCCGCGCCGCGGGAAGAGACGAAGGACGACACGGCGAGAATCGTCGCGATCTTGCCGAACTCGGACGGCTGGATGGAGATGTTGCCGGGGAGCGTAAACCAACGTTGTGATCCAGCAATCTCCGTGCCGACGCCCGGGACCAGGACGGCGATCAGCATGAAGACCGCCGCGCCGTACAGAATCCAGGCCAGGGTATTGAAGAATCGGTAGTCGATCGCGGAGACGATGAACATCATGAAGACGCCGAGGAAGGCGAAGATGCCCTGCTTCACGCCCAGATTGGAGTAGACGATCGGGCCGCCGCCCTCGGCGCTCCAAATCGCGACCACGCCGAAGAACATCAGCACGACCGTCGTGATCAGGAGGAAGGGATCGAAGTCGCGCCAGCGGAGACCGCCACCGAGACTCCGGTCGGCAACACGATGTCGTTGGAGCCCACCTAGCGCGACGGCCATCGCTAAAGCACCACGTGATCGTTCATGACGATATGGAAAACGCAATCCAGATGCTCGGCCGCACGGCGGCTCATTAGCATGCGCGGCAAGAAGATCTCGAAGTACTGCATCACCGGCGCCATCTCGGTGTCGATGGTCAACTCCAGGGTAATAGTCTTGGCGGCGCTGTCCGCCCGCAGGAAGGATGAGGTCGCCGCGTAGTTGACCTGGTCGTGCTGGTCGAAGGTGGCGGGGTCGGGGTTGCGCACCCGCGAACGGTGCACATCAGACTTGTCAGCCAGGATGAGGGCGGCCGAGACCGGATTGACCGGCTCGCCCAATCGCCCGCTGTCATCGCCATGGGAGCCGATGGCACCCAGAATGATTGCGGTGTCCTCGGGAGTCGTCCCCAGGCGTTGCAGGATCGGATAGGCCATCACCGCGCCGGTGACGGCGTGCCCGTGACGGCTGACGACGTTGCCGATGTCGTGCAGGTATGCGGCGACCGCCGCCAGCTCCTGCTGGCGCGCGTCGTACCCGAGCAGGCGCAGGACGTTGCGGGCGATATTCGAGACCAAACCGACGTGGCGGAAGCCGTGCTCAGTGAATCCGAGCACACCGAGATTCTTGTTCGCCTGGCGGATGTATGCCTGGACCTCGGGGTCGTTCTTGACGGTTTCGAGGGACACGCTGGACTCGGCGGGAGCGCTCGGCGGCTCCTGCCCGACCTCTGGATGGGTCTGCTTTCCGGTCGTCCCCACCGGCACCACGACGACGTTGTCGCCGTCGTTGGTGATGTCGATCGCGACGCTATTCGCGGTCGGGCTGAGACCTCCGCTGGGATTGTCTGCCGTCACAAGATCCACTCCATCATCGCCTGCGGAGTTTGAGTATAGGGCGCTCTACCCTACCCGGACAATCAGGCACGGGAGATTGCATCGCTCTTGCCGGCCAGCTAGGTCTGCCGCCTGATGGCAAAGGCATCGGCGGGATTGTCGACAAGGAGCCGGCGCACGTCCGGTGCAGTCAACCCGGCTTCCATCAGCGTCAGAGGGAATGACTCGACGAGATAAACCAGTCCGGGAGCGCCGCCATAGGCCCGCAGGTATGACCGCCGGGCCAGATCACCGGAGATCAGCAGCCGGTGCCTGAACCCTGCCTGGACCAGCCGGACGATCATCGCGGCTCGCTCGGTATCCGGCGCGTACTTGGCCTTCGACACCTGATCGAACGAGACCCAGGCGCCGGCATCGAGGAGCCCTTTGAGGTAGTCCTCGTCCAGCCGAAAGTCTTGGTGGCAGAGGATCACCCGGGCAGGATCGACACCCTCGTCGGTCAGGACGTCAAGTTGTTCCCGGGCCATGGTGCCGCGATCACAGTGGGTCAAGATCGCGGCCCCGGTGGCCATCTGCGCCCGAGCGGCGCCCCGTAGCGCGATCTCCTCCAGAGTTGTGATCTGGTTGAAACTCGTGCCGGCCTTGATCGCGCCAGCGCAGATGCCGGTGTCGTCGATCCCCTCGATGATCTCAGCCACACAGACCGCGGCGACATCATCGGCCGACATGCCCGCCAGGTGGCGGCCCGAATGGGCTTCTTTGTGATTGCCGGTGACCGCGACCAGATGAACCGGAGCGCGGGCCGCGACCCAGTGGAGGATGCGGATATCACGGCCATAGCCGGCGGTCGTGGCGTCAACCACCGTTCTGCCGCCGGCGGCGTAGAGGTCTTCCAACTCCGCTAGGGCGGCATGCGGATCGTCCAGGATGAGATCAAGATCGGGCGTCTCTACGAGATATCTGGGCGGTTTCGCGATGACGTGCTCATGCGTCAGCGTCACACCGGCCTCTTCGGGCCGGATTGGACCCAGGACCGTCATGATGTGCGGCTGCGATCGGTCGAACGGCGGATCGTCCAGGTCATCGACCGGCTCATACCGCTCGCCTGGATCGAGTCCGTAGTCGTATTCGCGTTCGCCCGAGGGTTGGAACGCCATTGCCTACGGGATCGCCGTCACCATCGCGCCGTCGACGCCGATCGCGACGCCGGAGACGTAGGACGCGGCCGGCGAGAGGAGGAAGGTGGCCAGGCGGGCCAGCTCCTCCGGTTCGCCGTAGCGGCCGAGCGGGATCTGCTTGCTCATCTGCTCCTTCTGCTCCTCCATCGTGATGCCCTGGGCGTCGGCCCGGACCTTGTCCAACTGGAGGATGCGGTCGGTGTTGAACCGGCCTGGGGCAATCGTGTTCACCCGGATGCCGGGGCCGAGCGTGCGGGCGAGCGTCTTCGCCATGGCGGCTACGCCGGGCCGAAGCACGTTCGAGGAGTCGAGATTCGGAATCGGCTGGCGCACCGACGACGAGGTGATGAAGAGGACGGAGCCGCCTTCGGTCATCTTCGGCACCAGCAGGCGCAGCAGGCGAATCGGCCCGCCAATCAGCAACTGGAAGGACTGTGCCCACTGCTCATCGGTCAGGGTGAGGACCTCGCCGGGCGGCGGGCCACCAGCATTGACCAGGACTCCGTCCAGGCCGCCCAGCTTTTCGTCGACCGCGGCCGCCACCTTTTCGGCCGCGTCCGCCGCGCCGATGTCGATCACGGCGTAGCTGGCGCCCGTGCCGATCCCGGCGGCAACCCGCTGCAAGGCATTCTCATCGCGGGAGAGCAGTAAGACCTGCGCTCCCTCCTTGGCCAGCCCTTCGGCGACGGCTCGGCCCAGTCCTTTGCTGGCGCCACCAACCACGAACTTCTTCCCGGTCAAACCCAGATCCATCAGTTGCTGCTCCTTGGCGTGGTCGTACGCAGGCGACGAGCGAATCAGAAAGCTCTAGGAAACGGCGGCGCGCATCTCCAACCGTTGGAGAAGCGTCTCCAATGACGCCAGCAAAGTCGGATTGGCCACCGGAGCGGGCTGGCGCACAGTCGCGTGGGCGATGGCGCCCCGGCGGCGCAGGATCTCCTTGCGCAAGCCGACGCCAGCCCCCGGCTGGGCCTCGAACACGATCACCGGCAGGGCCTCCTCGAAGGCGCGGTAGGCGGCTTCGACGTCACCCCGGCGGTAGGAGGAGACGATCCGGACCAGGACCTCCGGCAGAGCGAACCCGGTCATCGTACCGATCGACCCTGCCTCGAGCTCCTGCATCAGGGAGACTCCCCCCAGGCCACCCAGGACGGTGAACGCATCCGTCTTGCTCAGGAGCGTGGCGGTCTTCGGGGCGGTCGGGGGAGCTTCGAGCTTGACCACGCCGCCCGGGGGCAGGACGCCGGCCAGCCCGACGATGAAGTCGACCGGCATGTTGACGCCGCTGGAGGTGGGGTGGTCCTGCACGACGACCGGGATCGGCAGGTTTTCGGCGATCCGGGCAAAGTGATCGTGGAGAGCCGGTCCGGCCGCACTCCCAATCGGTGGGGAAACCATCACGGCCGTCGCGCCGGCCTCGACCGCTTCCAACGCCCGCTGCCGGGTCACGACGGTCGATTGGTGCGTGATCCCGACCGTGACCTGCATCTGCCCCCTGGCCGCATCCACAGCCGCCTGGATCACGGTCTCCCGCTCGGCGTCGGAGAGCCGATCGGCCTCGCCAAGCACGCCAAGAATCAGCACACCTTCGCAACCCGCGCTGGCGCAGTAGCCGACCAGGGAATGGATGCTATCGACGTCGAGCGTTTCATCGGGCAAAAACGGGGTCGCCATTACATTGTGGACCCCAGGGCGCAACGTCACCGGTCTCTCTCCTCTAGCACAATCGACACGCAATCAAACCTACGGGCACGACCTCGAACAGCCAGTCTACCGGCCAGCATTGTACCGGGGAAACGACTTTCAGCGGCCGTTAGGGTTCCATTCTTCCGCGAGAATGGCGTAGAAGTACTCGTCCCACCACGATCCGTCTCTCCAGAGGTGGCCCTTGCGGAAGTGCGCTTCACGGCGCATTCCGAGTTTTTCCATCACCCGCCACGAGGCAGGGTTCTCGGGTTGGCAGGTCGCGATGATCCGATGGAGCCCGAGCGCCTCAAACCCGTACCGAAGTAGGGCGCGTGCGCCTTCGGTCGTGTATCCCTTACCGCGCATGTCCTGACGGAGTACCCATCCGATCTCGTGGGTGCGCGGTCCGTACCAGGAGTGGAAGATCAAGTGTCCAATCGGGCGATCATCTGGCTTGACGACAACCGCAAAGGCGCGAGCCTCATCTCCGGCCTGTTCCGCGATGAACGTCTGGACTTGCTCCTCGGACATCACGCCCTCAGGTAGAAAGTGCATCGTCGCTTCGTCCGAAGCATACGCATGTACCGCCTGCCAATCGTCCGGGCGCAAGGGCCGAATACGCAACCGTTCGGTCTCGATCTGGTCGAACATTGCGGGACCCCTTCGAAGGACGGGGTGCAACCCGTCCACGCGTGCGAATCGTCAGGTAGTACGGACCTCATTATCCTCATCCTCGGTTGTCTTCCGGCGCGGTCGGCACAGTCGGCTAATCTGGCAAAAGTTGGTCGACGACTGAACACCATCCGCCTCACATGCTAGTCTCTTCAGAGCGCAGCGTTCTCACCCAGAGACATGCCTGACCGCCGATTCGTCCAACATTGACCTTGAGGGGAAGGAACCACAGCGGTGGCCACGGAAACTCGGGTTCCCGAATTAATCGATCCTCCCCGCGTCTTCGATACCCACGTCCACTTCCCGTGGGGTGAAGACCGCGACCGCGCGGCGGTGACGAAGGGGCTGGCCGAGCGATGCCAACGGCTAAACATCGTCAAGGTCGCCCTGCTGGGCAGCCGTTGGGCCGACTACAACGAACGAGTCGCCTACGCGCTTCAGGAGTACCCGGATCTGTTCATTGGGATGTACGGGGTGGAACTGGAGCGGGACACGCCCCTTTCCATCCGTGACGCCCATGCCCGCGGATTCCGCGGTTTGAAGGTCATTCACGCCCTGCAGAACTACGACGATCAGGAATACTGGCCGATCTACGCCGAAGCCGAGCGTCTGGGGATGGTCTGCATCTTCCATACCGGCGTCGTCGGTGGCGGCGTCGACTTCCGCGATACCGACCCATTCGACATCGATGTTGTCCGGCGCACCCGCTACTGGGAGAAGCGCGCGGCCGGCCAGGGCTTTTCTTCAGCCCACATGGACCCGATCTTCCTTGACTCCCTCGCCTTTACTTTCCCTCGTCTGCGGATCATCGGCGCCCACCTGGGCGTCGGCCAGTATGACTACGCCTGCCACATCGCCCGCTGGCGGCGGAATGTCTTCTGGGACCTCTCTGGCGGCGAACTGGTCCGCCGCCACGCCTTTGATCGCAAGCTCATCGGGCCGGAGATCTCCCCCTTCAAGCTGACTTTCGGGTCCGATTGCGAAGAAGAGCGGATGGGCCAGGAGATCAACAACTGGAACGCGGTCTTCGACCTGCTCCGGCTCTCGCCCGAGCAGCGCGACAGGATCTTCTACGGCACCGCCGCCCGGATGTTTGCCGTGGACGAGTTCGCTGGGGTGACCGACGAACACTCCTTCGATGCCATCTGGTACGAAGACGAGGCCAAGCCGGCCGATCCGGACGCGGCCGGGTCGGAGCTCGCCCCGCTGGAGGACGAACCGGACGCGGGCGGCAGCGTGCTGGAGTCGTTTCGATCTTAACAATCGCGACGACAGTACCACGAGCAATCCCCCAACAGGGGTACTGCCCACGGATTGGCTTGCTAAAGCCAAATCTGTATTCAGCGCGAAATACTTTGCTTGACGGTCTTTCCCGGCCACCCGTATCATCCCGGATGGCTTGGGTTAATGTGCTGGGTCCTGGTGACCTGGGGCGGTAACGGTGTTATTTGACCCCTTCGCACCCCTCCCTAAGCCTCCAAGACTTTAACAATCGAACCCCCCAAAAGTTGGGGACCTTACTGGCTAGGAGTACGTTGATGGAAGTAGTCATCTACGTCTTGCTGGCCCTGCTCGCATTTGCGGCAGGCGCTGGCGCAACCTATTACATGCTCCAACAGCGATCATCCGCGCAGTTTCGGCAAGCAAAGGATGAATCGGACCGACTGTTGGCCGAGGCCGAGAATCAGCGCCGCGACGCCTCGATCTCAGCCAAGGACGAAGCCCTCCGGCTCCGTACCGAACTTGACCGGGAGATCACCCAGCGCCGCAAGGAGATCGAACGGATCGAGCACCGAATCGAACAGAAAGAAGAATCGATCGACCGGAAGACCACCGGCCTCGAAGGACGAGAGAGCGCGGTTCGCAAGCTTGAGCAGAGCGTAGAAACCGCCCGAGAATCCGCGGAACTCGAGCGCACTCGCCGGGCCCAGGAACTTGAACAACAGCACGCAATCCGTCTCGAAGAGGTCGAAGTCCTCCGTTCGCAGCGCCTCAAGGAACTTGAACGCGTCTCAAATCTGACGGCCGAAGAGGCGAAAGCCGAACTGGTCAGTGAAGTCGAAGCCGAAGCGCGCGATATGGCCGCTCGCCGGCTCCACGAGATCGAGCGCGAAATCATCGAAGAATCCGACCGGCGGTCCCGCCGGATCCTGGCGACCGCCATCCAGCGCGTGGCTACCGACTACGTCGCCGAGCAGAGCATCTACGTCGTGCCGTTGCCCAGCGACGACATGAAGGGGCGCATCATTGGCCGCGAAGGCCGCAACATCCGGGCGATCGAGCAGGCGACGGGCGTCGATTTGATCGTCGACGACACGCCCGAAGCGATCATGATCTCCAGCTTCGACAACGTCCGCAAGGAGGTCGCCCGGCGGGCGCTGGCGAAGCTGCTGGCGGATGGCCGTATCCATCCGGCCCGGATCGAAGAGGTCGTCACTAAGTGCCGCTCCGAGCTGGAGCAGGTGATGCGGGAGGAGGGCGAGCGCGTCGCCTACGAGGCGAACGTTCCCGGCCTCCACCCGGACCTGATCAAGCTGCTGGGACGGCTCAAGTTCCGCACGACCTACGGTCAAAACGTCCTCGCGCACTCGCTCGAGGTCTCGATGATCTCGGCGGCCCTCGCCGCGCGAGATCGGGGCCGATATCAACATCTGCAAGACCGCCGGTCTGCTGCACGACATCGGCAAGGCCGTCGACCGCGAGGTCGAAGGGCCGCACGCTCTCATCGGCGCCGATATCGCGAAGCGGTTGGGCCGGTCGGCGAAGATCGTCCATGCGATCGCCGCGCATCACGGCGAAGAAGAGCCGCAGACCGTCGAGGCGTTCATCGTGGCCACAGCCGACGCGATCAGCGGGGCCCGGCCAGGTGCTCGCCGTGAGATGGTCGAGGCCTACATCAAGCGACTCGAAGCGCTGGAAGGCGTCGCGAACTCGTTCGACGGCGTCGAGAAGTCGTTTGCGATCCAGGCCGGCCGCGAAGTCCGGATCCTGGTCGCTCCAACGATGATCGACGACCTGGCGTCGACCCGGCTTGCCCGGGACATCGCCAAGAAGATCGAAGAGAGCCTGGAGTACCCTGGCCAGATCAAGGTCACGGTCATTCGCGAAACGCGGGTGGTCGACTACGCTAGGTAGCACTTGCCGGAGCCTGATCGGCCGACGAATCCAGCCGTCAGCTATGAGAATTTCGGGATCAATGGCATCGCGTTGCGGCATCGCCCGGGGCTAAAGACCCCGAGCTAAGCCCGATAACCCCCCTAAAGGGGGCTGCAACACCGGGGCCGAGATCGGAACTCTCCGCCACTCGAGACGGGTGGCAGCCGGCTTTAGCCGGCTTATCTGAGGTAGCCCGGGGTCTTTAGCCCCGGGCGATGCCGCAACGCGACGCAAGCTTTTTCGCTGAGTGCGTTAGACAACGGGGCACATGATCAACTCTTCAACCTCGCTCGTCCCGATTCACGCCGTTGGCGGCGTCATTTCACCCTCATCCGAGGGCGCAATTCAATCGACATCAACAGGGCAGGAGGCTGTGGACCGCTCCACGGTTCCTGCCCTGCTTCGCGTCCTCATGGTCGGCGACGTGATCGGATCACCCGGTCGCCGCTCGTTGGAACGACTCTTGCCACGGATACGCTCAGAGTTGCGCATCGACTTGGTCATCGCCAACGGAGAGAACAGCGCGGGCGGCAAAGGCATCAGCATACGCACGGCACGCGAAATGCGGGACGCCGGAGTCGATGTCATCACAACTGGCAACCACGTTTGGACCCAGGCGGACATCGATCAGGCGTTGGGCGACGATGATCTCCGGATTCTGCGGCCGCTCAACTTCCCGGTCGATCTTCCAGGCAGCGGATCGCTTTCGATTCGGGTAAAAGGTACCAACATCACGGTGGTCAACCTGATCGGCCGGGTGTTCATGAATCCGATCGACGATCCGTTTCGTGCCATCGACGCGCTGCTGTTGAATCAACAGTTTTCGGGGTCGCCATCGCCGGCGACAACGCAGCAGGTCAGGGACGTAGGAGGCCGTCCAATAACTATCGTAGACTTTCACGCCGAAGCGACGTCCGAGAAGGTCGCCATGGGTTGGTTCCTCGCGGGCCGGGTCGCCGCGGTCGTCGGAACTCATACGCACGTACCAACCGCGGACACGCGGGTACTACCAGGGGAGACTGGCTATGTGACCGACCTGGGGATGGTCGGACCGCTCGATTCCATCATTGGGTCAGAGATCGAACCGACCCTCCGCCGCTTCATCACACAACGATCCGCCCGGGCCCAGGTTCCCGGCGGGCCAGTGACCTTCAACGCCGTCCTGCTCGAGCTGGACCCGAAGCGCGGCACGTGCCAGTCCATCACCCGCGTCGATCGCCTCGACACCACCACCGACAGCGCCCGGGCTCGGGCGTACAGGGAGCCCTACGCATGAACCGGTTTTTTAGCAAGCTGGATCTTCGCGACATCAAGATCGATCCCAATTCCAGCCGATTTCCCCCGGATGCGGAGGACGAGCCAGAGCACGAAGAGGTCCAGGACACCGTCGAAACGCCGGGCGGTCCGGTGAGCGAGCGCGCCAGCGCGGCGTCAGCGACGCCTGAGCAGCCCGGCGATCCATACACCGGGACCGAGTACCAATCTCCCCAGCCGCGCACCGGATATGTCCCTTCCTGGGCCCAGCAGGCAAACAGCGAGTCGAGCTATCCCGCCAAGGATGCAGACGTACTGGCCGGGAATGGCACTTCGCGCGACGCCGCCCTGGTTGATCCCCTCGACGCGGTGGATATCGATCCACCGGTGGTGCAAGCCGAAGAGATCGCGGCCGAAGTCGCCGCCGATCGCGCCCAGAGCACCAGTCCTGCCACATACAGCGCTACCGCCGCAACCGATGTCAAGGTCGAAACGACCAGCAATGGCCACGTCGAGGTCTTGAAGGTCTCGGCCCGGTCGCGCCCGAGCGCGGTTGCCGGGGCGATTGCCGGTGTCGTGCGCGAGTCCGGCCGGGCGGAAGTCCAGGCGATCGGCGCCGGCGCGACCAACCAGGCGGTCAAGGCAGTCGCAATTGCCCGCGACTACTTGCGCGAGACGGGCATCGAGGCAATCTGCCTGCCGGCCTTCATCGACGTGACCATCGAGAACGAGGACCGAACGGCGATCCGGCTCGTGGTCGAGCCCCGGTAGAAATGCGCGGGGAGCGATCGGCATTGCGATGGCGAACCGCATCGACCTGCATACCCACAGCACCGTGTCCGACGGGCTGCTTTCTCCGGCCGACCTCGTTCGCGAGGCCGCCAGGGGTGGCTTGATCGCGCTCGCATTGACCGATCACGACACGATCGACGGGGTAAGGGAAGCGATCGACACCGGCCGCGAGGTCGGTGTGCAGGTCGTGCCGGGGGTAGAGCTCGGCACCAGCGTCGAGCGCCGCGAGCATCACATCCTGGGCTACTTCGTCGACATCGCGCAGCCGGCCTTCCAGGCCGACCTGGACGAACTGGCGAGCCGCCGCGTGCGCCGGGCGACTATGATGGTCGAGCGCCTTGCGGATGTTGGAGTCTCGATCACCCTGGAGGAGGTGCTGGCGGAGGCTGGTCATGGCACCGTGGGCCGTCCCCACCTCGCCAGGGTCCTCATCGCTCACGGATATGCCGCCGACGTCAGTGATGCCTTCGAGCAGTATCTCAAGGCAGGACGGCCGGCCTACGTCCCCCGGCAACCCTTCCCGCCGGAGGAAGCGATCGACCTGATCCTTCGAGCGGGCGGAGTTCCGGTGTTGGCGCACCCCTTCAGCACCGGCGATCCCGCCGTGGCTGTTGCGCGGCTCCAGCCCGCGGGACTGCGTGGCCTTGAGGTCTACTACGGCGAGTACGACGACGGACAGCGCGACGCATTGCGGTCGCTTGCCGACCGGACAGGACTCATCCCAACCGGCGGCAGCGATTTTCACGGTTTTGGCTATCGCGCTGGCCGTGACTTGGGCGGTCCGCCTGTCCCAGATGATACCGTCGACCGGCTCCGGGCAGCCGCCAACGCACCACATCCGCGCTGATTCACGATGCGGACCCCGTGCTAGACTCGCCCCGATGAACACCCATCCACTGCACCAAACACCTGAAGGATTCGGTCGCCGGGCCGGGGATACGGCATCATGTCTTCGCTAACGGCCGCCGCGGTGATCGTCGCCGCTGGGCGGGGCGAACGGTTCGGCGCCGCTGCAAAGTGCCTGGCGCCGCTGGCGGGCCGGCCCCTACTTGTCTACTCCCTCGATGCGGCGGAGGCGGCATCGACCGTCTCCCACATTGTTGTCGTGGCCGGGATTCACACGCAATTGGACGTCCGAAACCTTGTTGCCTCCGGCCCGTGGAGAAAGCCAGTTCAGGTTGTGGTTGGAGGTGCCGAGCGGCAGCATTCGGTCGCCTCCGGCGTCGCGGCTACGGACGACGAATGTGATGTTGTCGTGGTCCACGACGCGGCCAGACCGCTCGTGGAGGCCGCCGCATTCGACCGGTGCGCTGTGGCTGCTCACGAGGTCGGCGCGGCAATCCTGGCCGCGCCGGTCGTGGACACGATCAAGCGAGTTCGAGCCGGATTAATCATCGCCACGGTGCCGCGCGACGAGCTGTGGTCGGCGCAAACTCCCCAGGCGTTCCGACGGGAGGCTCTTCTGAGCGCGCTCGCGTCAGAGACCGCGCGGATGCACGCCTTCACGGACGAAGCCGGCCTCTTCGAGGCATTGGGCCGGGCTGTCGCCATCGTTCCGAATGAGCAGCCAAACCTCAAGATCACCCGGCCGGGCGATCTCGCCCTCGCCGAGGCGCTCTTGAGCGTCAAGGTGCGAGACGCCGGGTCATCACTCGACATCCCGGACAGCCTGGCGGTATCGCCGGTATGAGCATCCGGACCGGGATCGGATACGACGTGCATCGCTTCGCCGAGGGTCGTGTCCTTGTCCTGGGCGGTGTCACCATTCCCAATGCCCGCGGGCTGCTGGGGCACTCCGACGCGGACGTGCTGCTGCACGCCATCGCCGATGCGGTCCTTGGCGCCGCCGCCCTGGGCGACATCGGTACCCACTTTCCACCGTCCGACCCGCAATGGGCGGGGGCTGACAGCAGCGACTTGTTGGGCAGGGTGTACGCGCTGGTCGCGGGAGCAGGCTTTCGAGTCGGCAACGTCGATGCCACGATCATCGCCGAGGCACCCAGAGTGATGCCTCATGCCCCTGCTATGCGGGCGCGCATCGCGGAATGCCTGTCGCTCGATCTCTACGGCGGTGAGCGTGAAGGCCACGACGAACGAAGGTTTGGGGTTCATCGGCCGGGAGGAGGGCATCGCCGCTCTGGCGATAGCCACGATCTACGCCGTCGAGACCGAAGGCTAGTGGGGCGATGCGCGTTCTCCTGCAGCGGGTCAGCCGCGCGTCGGTGACGGTCAGCGGGGCAGTCGTCGGCGCGATCGACCGTGGCTTCCTCCTCCTCGTCGGCGCGACGGCGAGCGACACCGAGGCCGATCTCGACTATCTGGCCGACAAGGTCGCCAACCTGCGCGTCTTCCCGGACGACGCGGGCGCCATGAACCGATCGGCCCTGGATCTCCTGGATGATCCCGGGGACGCCATCGGCATGCTGGTGGTCTCGCAATTCACACTCTATGCCGACGTGCGCAAGGGCCGCCGCCCCAGCTTCATCGGCGCGGCCCCTCCAGATCTGGCCGCGCCCCTGGTCTCGGGGCTAGCAGAGCGCCTGCGTCAGCGCGGATTTCCGGTGGAGGAGGGACAGTTCGGAGCGTCGATGGCCGTCGAACTGGTCAACGATGGTCCGGTCACGATCTGGCTCGATACAGCCGAGCTACGACCAGTACCTCGATCATCGTCCTCGACAGGGGAATCGGTATAATCCGCGGGTATGGATGACAAGTGCGAGCGGGTTGCGGGGACAGTCGCCTCCGGACAGTCCTGTCAGGTCTGCGGGGCCGAAACACGCGGCGATGATCCGTTGTGCGACTCGTGCTCCAACACCGTAGATACGATCGCCGATACGCCGTTGCCCCCAATCCCGGACGGCGGCCTCTCTCGGGCCATGCCCGGCTGGCTCCGGTTAGCTCCCCACTCGACGATTGAAGCACCCGAACTCCCCCAGCCAGTGCCAAATGAGTTCGCCAGCATCCTCTCCGACGAGGACATACCGCTTTGGTTGAAGCGAATGGCCGAGCGTCACGCGGCCGAAAACGCCCCGCCGGTCAACCTGGCCCAATCGACCGAAGCGGCGAATCCTCCGATCCGAGCAGCGCGGGCGGAGGCCGCGGCCCCGGCGCCCGCGGCTCCTGAGCGCCGGGTGATGGTCGGGGCAACCCTGCCCCGACCGATCGACCCGGCTCCGACCATTTCTCAGCAGCCGCGCCGGAAGCGCTTGGCCCCCGTTGAGATTCGAACGGCGATCGGCGTCGGGATCCTTGTCGCCATCGCCGCGCTTGTCATTCTGGCAATAGTCCTCTTCGGCTGATCCGGTTACGGTGTCAGCCGGTTGATGTCTCGGGGAAAGAGCGTCACCTCGCGCACGTTCCCGGCGCCGGTGAGCTGGGCGACGAATCGTTCCAGGCCGATCGCGAAGCCACCGTGCGGCGGCATGCCGTATCGGAACGCCTCCAGGTAAGAGGCGAACGGAGTAGAGTCCATCCCTCGCCCGGCCAGGACGGTCAGGTAGTCCTCAATGCGGTGCAACCGCTGGCCACCGGTCACGAGTTCCAGACCCCGGAAGAGCAGGTCGAACCCGCGCGAGAATCCGGGCCGCTCGGGGTCGGGATGGGTATAGAACGGCCGCTTCACCATCGGGTAGCCGACGACGAAGAGAAAGTCCGAGTTGTGCTCGCGCTGGGCCCACGCTCCAAGCCAGCGCTCGTCAGCGGGCGACAGGTCCGGCTCTCCGCGGGGGTCGGTGTCTGTGTTGGCGGCGATCATCTCCTGGGCTTCGGCGAAGTGCACCGCCGGGATGGCCGGTGGCATCATCGGCAAGGTGAGGTCTAGGGCGGTCAGCGCAGCCCCGGCTCGATCCTGGACAGCGGCCAGCATGCCACCGAGGACGCGGGTGAGGAGTTCCATCACCGTCGTGTGGTCAGCGATGAATCCAATTTCGGCATCGAGCGAGGTGTATTCGTTCAGATGGCGGGGAGTGTCGTGCGGCTCCGCCCGGAATACCGGGCCGACCTCATAGACGCGCTCGAAGGCTCCAACCATCATCTGCTTGTAGAACTGCGGACTCTGGGCCAGGAACGCCGGCCGGTCGAAGTAGTTCACCGGGAAGACGTTGGCGCCGCCCTCCGTGGCGGATCCGACCAGCTTTGGGGTCTGGATCTCGACGAATTCGAGGCTATCCAGCGTCTCGCGAAACCCAGCCACGGCCGCCGCTCCGATCCGGTGGAGATCGCGGCGGCGCGGATGGCGCAGTGCCAGCGCCGCGTGATCAAGGAGCGTACTCGGCTGAGCGGCAATCTGCGGGCGGAAGAGCTCAAGCAACGGCGTTTCCGACGCGCTGACCTGCTCGATCTGGGGTTCGCGAATCTCCACCCCGTTCGGCGCCTGGGGTTCGGCAACGGCAAGGCCAGTGACCCGAATCGCCGTCTCGGCCGGCATGCTCGCCAGGGAGGCAATCACTTCGGGCGCTTCGACGACGATCTGGGCAAGGCCCTTGGCATCGCGGAGTATGAGAAAACTACGGCCCTTGAGCGCCCGCACCCGATGAATCCAGCCGGCAACCGTGACAGATCTACCGGCGGCACCCGGCAGATCGGTTGACCACACACGGCCCGGCAATGGTTCAAACGCGCGCTCGAATGCAGGCGAGGAAACAGACGAACGGATCGCAGTCACGATGACACCTCCGAGTCCCCGGCGAGGCCGGGAAAAACAACTCACCCCTCTCATCGTGCGGACGAGAGGGGCGCTCGTGGTGCCACCGCAGTTTGTCACCACCGGCCCTCGGATGACTAGCTAGCCGGCGGCGACCTTGTTCGGCCCGGTAACGGCGGCAAACCGGCGGGGCTTCGGGCATGCTGCCGTTCTTCCCCACGCTCTGGAGTGTCTGGCTCGGACGCCGGGACCGCCTTCTCACCACTGGCGGCTCGCTTGACCTCGGCCTGGTCCGCGCCGTGTCTCCATCAACGCATTGACCTCAGCATAGGGCTCCCCAAAGTGCAGGTCAACCGGAATCGGCCAACACCTCCCCGCTAAAACGAGGGATCGAGGCAAAGTTGACAACTTCATCAAGATATCGGGATAATCGGTTCGACCCGCGACGCGCAGGTCTGTTGGGTCATCTTCCGAGTGAAAATCGATGGACTGGTATCAAACGAACACCGGCGACGACCGGCGGGCGCGGGCGCTGACCGCCATCCGACGAGCCGGCGTCGAAGCGTTGCTGGCACTCTCGCCGGAGAACGCCGCCTACCTTGCCGGCCGCACGTCCTACATCGCGTCGCTGTGGCGTGTGCCGGGACTGGCCGCCACCGCGCTCGGCGCGGGCGGCAGGCTGGCGGTCGCATTGCCCGACGCCGATCTGGCCTCATTTCCCGCCACCAGCTTCGTGGCCAGATTTCCGCACCGGCTCTGGGTCGAGCACGCGGCGATCAACGATACCCCGGCGATCACCGACATCGCCGCCGCCTTCCGCCAGTTGCGCCCCGAAGGGGCCGTCGTTCGTCCCGCCCAATTCGATATGCGTGAGGTGGTGCGCAACGCCGCCGAAGCGGCCTGTGCTGTCGCGGCGGCTCCGCGCCGGATCGGCCTCGATCTCGGCACTGTCCCCTGGTCGACGGTACAGATGCTCCAGGCGGAACTACCTGGGGTCGAACTGGTCGATGCCATCGCGATCTTTGACGACCTGCGCGCGGTCAAAGATGGCGACGAGATCGAGCATCTCCGCCGTGCGGCCAAGTTGACCACGCTCGGCATCACCGCCGCCCGGAACCGGATCGCACCCGGTCTCAGCGAAGTTGCCGTCAACGCCGCGTATCAGGTGGCAATCTGGACCGAGGCGGCCGCCAATCCGCGCTACGCGGCACTCCGGCAGGTGGAGGGCGTCGCAACCGTCGGCAATGCGCCCGGTGGCGACCGGCTGGTAGCGCAAGGAAAGACCGTCAAATTCGATATGCAGGTCGATGTCGGTGGCTACCACAGCGACATCGGCCGCACCTACGCAATCTCGCCCACGCCGAACCAGCGTCGCATCTACTCCGCGCTGCGCGACGCGCTCCTGGCTGCCCAGGCCCGTGTCGCTCCTGGTACCACGTTTGCGGAGATCCACGCGGAGGGCACGCGGCGGATGCATGCGGCCGGGTTCGATACGTACAGTCGTGGGCACCTTGGCCACAGCGTCGGTCTAGGGCACAACTACGAAGAGCCGCCCTTTATCGCCCCTGACGAGCATCGCCCACTCGTACCAGGGATGGTCCTCAGCCTGGAACTTCCGCTCTATGTCCACGGCCTGGGCCACTTTCAGCTCGAGCGGATGGTCCTGGTGACCGAGTCTGGGCACGACGTCCTTGACGATTTGCCGTTCGAATTCGAGCTTGTTTGATTCGGGCTTGCTTCGCGTTCTATTCACACGTCGTCCCAATCTATACGGAATCATGCTCCGCGATTGGGTGCAATCTGGAGGGTATCGATGTCTCGCTTTGCTCCATCTTCTTCGCTCGACGCGGAACGCTTGATCTCCGACCTCAAATCGGCCCGCCTCTCTCGCCGCGGTTTCGTTTCCGGTGCTGCCGGCCTCGGGATCGCCGCGCCACTGGCGGGGGCGATGTACGCCGCCGGCCTCCAGAACGCCGGCGCGGTCTTACTCCAGGACGACGGAAAGACGCTCGTGATCGCGATTGCCCAATCGACGGTCCAGCTCGATCCCGCCATCGCCGGCTCGAACGGCTACGGCGACATCATCCCGATCCACGACAACCTGACCGAGGGGCTGACACGCTTCAAGCCCGGCTCGATTGAGATCGAAGGGGCACTGGCCGAAAGCTGGATCGCCTCCGACGATCTCCTATCGTATGTGTTCACCCTCCGGCCGGGTGTGACCTTCCATGACGGCACGCCGGTGGACGCCGCCGCGATCGAGACCAACGTCTTGCGCCAGCTCGATCCCGAGCACCCGCTGCACACCGACAACATGGTCTACACCGGCATCCTCTACGCGGATGTCGAATCCGTCGCGGTGACAGGTGACATGGAGATCACCTTCACGATGTCGGCGCCGACCACGCTCCTGCCAGGCAACCTCGCCATCTTTGCCGGTGGGATCGTCAGCCCAACCGCACTGGAATCGCTCGGCGCCGATTTCGGCCAGCAGGTGGTCGGCAGCGGTCCGTACGTGTTCGAATCGTTCACCCGGGACGTGGAGCTGGTGCTCGTCGCCAATGAGTCCTATTGGGGTGGGCGGCCCGCCCTCGACCGGATAGTCTTCCGCACCATCTCCGATGACACGGTCCGCTTCACCGAGCTCTCCACCGGCGGGATCGACGTCGCCAACCAGATCGACTTCAAGGATGTCGACCGGCTGGAAGGCGACAGCAATCTGCAGGCGATCTCTGGCAACTTCCTCAATATGCAGTACATCGGCTTCAACATGTCGCTGGCGCCGTTCGACAACCTGGCGGTCCGCCAGGCAGTCCAGCACGCGATCAACAAGCAGAACATTTCCGATGCCATCTTCTACGGCAACTACACGCTCGGCGCGGGCCCTGTTGCGCCGGGTCTGCCCGGTTATGACGAGACCCTGGCAGAGATCTACCCGTATGACCCCGACCGCGCTAAGCAACTACTCACTGACGCTGGTATTGACGGCCTTGAGGTCGAGTTGCGCAACAGAGCAAACTCCTTCTGGCCGCTGATCGGCCAACTCATCCAGGCCGACCTCGCCGAGATCGGCATCACCGTCAATCTCCAGGCATTGGAGGACGCCGAGTTCTACTCCGGCCTGAATGACAACTCGACGGCGTTCTTCGTGAACGACTGGACCTGGGACAACGGCGATCCCGACAACGTGATGTTCTCGCTCTTCTCCGCCCCGGCCGCCTTCGACCGGTTCGGCTTCAAGGATCCCGAGGTCGATGCGCTCAACGCCCAGGCTAAAGCCGAAACTGACCAGAATGTTCGCGCCGATCTCTACATCCAGGCACAACGACTGGTTCTGGAGAACTCGGTGCAGGTCGTCCTTGGGTATCCTGCCCGTATCATCGGCGCGCAAGCCGGCATCCAGGGGCTGGCGATCTCCCCCATCGGGAGCATCCCGCTGCGAACCGTAGCGATAGGCGAGTAGACCGAATCGAAACGTCATCCTGAGCCTGCGAAGGATCTTGGCGCTTTAGCGCCTTCGTGCTCGTTCCAGACCGGATTGTGTCGGTCGGCGACAAAGGCCGTAAACGGCCAAGATCCTTCGCAAGCTCAGGATGACGGTGGGGGAGCGACCGTCGCTTCCCTTCGTTGGCTTCATTCCCGTCTATCCGCATTCCCGCCTTCCCGTCCTCCCCTCTTGGATCGATATGGCCCGGTACATCCTCCGCCGTCTTGTTCTGGCAGTCCCACTCCTCCTGGCGATCTCGCTGGTCGTCTTCCTCATGCTGCGCACGGCCGGAGGCGATCCGGCCGAGGTCCGCCTGGGCCAGCGGGCCGATGCCGAGTCGCTCGCCCAGGTGCGCGAGGAACTCGGCCTGGACCGGCCACTGGCGATCCAGTACCTCGACTTCCTCAAAGGCGCCCTCCAGGGCGATCTTGGCCGGTCGTATCGCTCAAACGTGGAAGTCACCGACGAGATCTGGCAGCGGTTTCCCGCCACCGTCGAGCTAGCGGTGGCGGCCATGGCCATCGCGACGGTCATCGGCGTCGCCGCCGGGATTGTCGCCGCCCGGAATCGGCACGGCTTTTTCGACTACTCCAGCACCACCGGCGCCCTGATCGGCGTCTCGATCCCGACGTTCTGGCTGGGCATTTTGCTCATCGTCGTCTTCGGGCTGTGGCTGGAATGGCTGCCGATTTCCGGCCGGGTTGATCCCCGCCTGGGCACTGATCCTTCAGCGTCGTTCCTGATCGTCCGCTCCTACCTGAGTGGCGACTTTTCCGCCGGCAACGACGCGCTCAAGCATCTGATCCTGCCCGCGGTGACCCTGGCCGCCTGGCCCGCCGCGATCACCGCGCGGATGACGCGAGCATCGCTCCTGGAAGCGTTGGACCAGGACTATGTGCGCACCGCCAGGGCAAAGGGGTTGCCTGATGGGATCATCGTCCGGCGGCACGCCCTCAGCAACGCGGTCATCCCGATCATCACCGTATTGGGCCTAGAGTTTGGGTCGCTACTGGGCGGAGCGGTGGTGACGGAGACGGTCTTCTCCTGGCCCGGCATCGGTGGCCTGACCGTGGCCGCGATCAACGCCCGCGACTATCAGGTCGTCCAGGGCGTTGTCCTGCTTCTGGGCGCGATCTTCATCCTGCTCAACCTGCTCGTCGACCTCGCCTACGCGGCCCTCGATCCGCGCATCAGGTACAGCTAGTGAGTGCCGCCGGCGGGACCTCTACCCTGCTTACCCGGACGCGCGGGAGCGAGGATCAGCCGCACCTCTCG
Source organism: uncultured Chloroflexia bacterium (assembly GCA_963849635.1). GTDB lineage: Bacteria > Chloroflexota > Chloroflexia > Thermomicrobiales > UBA6265 > CAVRUD01. The sequence goes on from CAWKIA010000037.1 coordinate 23,006, forward strand.
GCCACCCTGCCCAAGTGGCGCCGGCGAGGTGTGCTCCGGCGGATGGCGGCGAACCGCGGCGCGCTCGTCGGCATGATCCTCCTGGCACTGCTTCTCCTCGGCGCGCTCATCGGTCCACTCTTCACCGATGACCCCAATGCCCAGGATGTCCGAGTGCGCATGACGGAGCCCAACGCAACCTACTGGTTCGGAACGGACGAATTGGGCCGGGATATCTTCTCGCGGGTCATCAACGGTGCCAGGATCTCCCTGCTGGCCGGAGCCGTTTCAGTGGCGATCGGCCTGAGCCTGGGCACGCTCGTCGGCGCCATCGCGGGTTATGTCGAGCGGTGGCCCGGGTCGCTGCTGATGGCCGGAGTCGATCTCCTCTTGGCCCTCCCCTCCATCTTGCTCGCGATCACGATCACGGCCAGGATCGGGGCGGGGCTGACGGCGGCGATGATCGCGGCGGGGTTTGTCGGACTGCCCGCCTACGCCCGCCTGGCCCGAGGGTTCGACCCTGTCGGCCAAGCGGCGCGAGTTTGTCGATGCGGCCAGGGCAAGCGGCGCCTCCACTCCCTGGATCATCCGGCGCCACATCCTCCCCAACATCGTCGGCCCGCTCATCGTCCAGGCCACGATCGGGATCGGCAATGCCATTCTCCTCGTGGCGGCCCTGGGCTTTCTCGGACTGGGCGCACAGGCTCCAACCGCCGAATGGGGCCGCCTCCTCGCGGACGCCCAGCGCCTTGTCCTCGACGCGCCGTACACCGGCCTCTTCCCCGGGCTCGCCCTCTCGCTGACGATCCTGGCATTCAACCTTGCCGGGGACGGCCTGCGCGAGGCGATCGCGAGAGGCTAAGGTACGAACAACAATCGATCGCTCTTCCCGTCGCATAGCTTGCTGGAGAGACGCCAATGACGCCTCGGATCGTGCCGATCACCTGCCCCTATCCGGGAACCTACGTCCAGGCGTACTACGTCGATGCCGAGCGACCCGCCTTGATCGACACCGGAGGCTCGGCCCATCCCCGCGCTGAAATCGCTGCGGCGCTCGCTCAAGAGGGCACCAGTCTCGATCGCATCGACGTGATCATCAACACTCACGGCCACTGGGACCACGCCGGTGGCAACGCCGGCGTCCAGGAGGCCGGGGGCGCCAGGACCTGGATCCACCAGGAAGGGGTCAAATACCTGGAGAGCAACGACCCGCACGTCGAGGGCTACGCGACGATGCAGGCGCGCCTGCTCTTTCCGATCACGCCCGGGCAGGCAGCGGCCTCATTCTCCGACCTCTTCCTGCCCTCTGCACCGCCGGAGCGAACGATCGCGGACGGCGATGTGCTCGATCTCGGTGGCGTCCGTCTGACGGCGATTCACGCCCCTGGCCACAGCGAGGACCTGGTCGCCCTGTTCTGGGAGGACGAAGGGGTGCTCATTCTGGCCGACGCGGCCCAGGGGACGGGTTCGCGGCCGGGCGGCTGCCCGCTCTACTTCACCTCTTGCTCCGCTGCTCGGGCCAGCATCAAGAAGCTGATGGAGATACCCTTCCAGACCCTTCATACCGGCCACCCCTTCGGACGCCTCTCGACCGACGAGCGAACGACGACCTACGACAACGCTGCAGGGAAGGCGTTTTTGGCCGAATCCCTGGAAGCGATCGACCTGCTCGAAGGCGCCCTGGTCGAGACGATCGGTGATCAGCCGGATTTGCCGTTCCCCGCGATTGTCTCCGCGACTATCGACCGGGTTCGCAAGGGCGGCAGGTGGTCACCTGTCGACGATCCCGGTCTGGGTGTGCCAATGGGCGCGGCTGTCACGCTCGACACACTGCGGCGGGAACTGCCGTAGCTGATTGGTACTCCTTGGAGCGCGGAAACTGGATCTAGCGACTATGCCAGGTTCGCGTAGGTTGGCGGTGGGCAGCACGGGCTGACCGCTCCTTCGCCGACATCAAGGACCTGGCATCGTGGCAGACACCACCTCCGGCCATCACGGCTTCGACTTTCTGTTTGGCGCCTGGCAGATAGCTAACCGGCGGTTGACCTCCCGCCTGACCGGTTCGATCGATTGGGAGGAGTTCCCGGCAACCGGCGCCTGCCGCCCCATCCTGGGTGGGATCGGCAACGTCGACAGCTTCAGCGCGCGCCGCGACGGCCGCGACTTCGAAGGGGGTTCGTACCGGCTCTACAACGCCGCGGCGGACGAATGGAGCATCTACTGGGCCGACAACGTCACCGCGACGCTCCAGCCTCCGGTGACAGGTCGCTTCCAAAACGGCGTGGGCGAATTCTTCGGCCGGGATGCGCACGAAGGGAAGCCGGTCCTGGTCCGGTTCCGCTGGACGGAGATCACATCCGATTCGGCACGCTGGGAGCAGGCATTCTCAGCCGACGACGGTACGACCTGGGAGATCAATTGGATCATGACATTCAGCCGGACCGGCTCGGCGGAGGACGCACGATGACCTTTGCCCACCCGATTGTCGAACTCCGCCAGTACACCCTGCTTCCCGGCCAGCGCGAAGTCCTGATCGCGCTGTTCGACCGCGAGTTCGTCACCGGCCAGGAAGCGGACGGGATGGCGATCATCGGCCAGTTCCGCGATCTGGACCGGGAGGACAGGTTTGTCTGGATGCGTGGCTTCCCCGACATGCCCTCGCGTCTGGCCTCGCTAACCGCGTTCTACAGCGGTAAGTGCTGGAAGGCACATAGCGCCGCAGCCAACGCGACCATGCTTGATGTCTCTGACGTCCTCCTCCTCCACCCCGTTGGGTCGATCGACGCGCCCGCCACATCAGTCGAATTCTTCCGGATCGGGGTTGCTCGTGGCGACCATCGTGGGCCTCAACGATTCCGGGATCCAGGAGTTCCCCTCCGCCTTTGCCCGGTCGGCGATTCCGGTCCTGACGAAGCACGGCGCAGAGATCGTCGCCACCTACGAAACGGACACCAGCCCGAACGACTTCCCGGGCCTGCCCGTTCGGGAAGGCGAGCGGGTCTTCGTCTGGCTCTCCCGTTTCGCCAGCACAGGTGCCCATGAGGAGTGCGACCGCTCCATCGCCGCTTCGGACGAGTGGCTTACGACGGTGCAGCCACTATTCGACCGGTATACATCAGATGCGCCCGTGGTCTTGCGCCTCGAAGGCGACCCCTGGATCGCGGTATCAACCGTAACGCTTGGTGCGATCCGAAACAGTGGTCCCCGCGAAAGAGCCTCGGAGAGACTGATCTGTTCAGCCCGCTCCGTCAGCGCCGGGCACCGTCAACACGCGGACTACGGAATCGCCACCACCACGAACGCAATCAGGGCAATCAGGATCTCCACCAGGACGATGATCACCGCCAGCCCCACGAGCAGGAGAAAGGGCAGCCGCATCAGTCCCGCGATACCCAGGAACGGCTCGGTCAGCCCGGCCAACTCGAATAGCGCACCCCTGACGCGCCAGAGGCCGATGACCGACCCGCGAGCGCCGCTCTGGCGCGGCTGCCTAAGCGTGTTGATGGCCGCACCGAGGCGAGCCGCCTGGTCGCGCGACGTTTGTGGCAGGGCTTTGAGCTGCTCCGGCAGTTCCATCAACCGACGCAGCGTCAGGACGAACAGGCCGAGTACCCCTACCGGGACGGCCAGAATGGTGGCGCTCAAGAGCAGGGCGATCCAGTCCACAACGGAGCCGAAATCGGTGCCGCGCACGATCAGCAAGATCAGCCAGACGACCGCGACCGCCCCGGCAATGGCGAGCATCCGGGCCGGGCGCTCGACCCGACCTATCCACGGCGCCACTCGTTCGAGCAGGACCGAGATGCGGTCGAGTGCCCGGACGTTCTTGCTCATGTCCCCTCCTGATGCCCCGGTTCGGCAAGCGACAAACTCAGCGCTCCATGGAAGCCTACATGGCGGCTGACTTCGATACCGCTAACCCCGACGCGAGAACTTAAACGACGCCATGGCGGCTCGATCTCGGATGTAGACGGGATGATCTGCCCGGCGTAGAGTGTCGCCCACACGCTGGAACTGCCGGGTGCATGCGCCAATTGGAGCGCGTGATTGCGACGAACTGAGGGAAATGATGGACGTCAAGGAGTCGGTACAACGGCAATTCGGCGATGTCGCTGCCAACTACTCCACCAGCGCCGTGCATGTCACTGGTCCCGAACTCCTTGCCCTCCTTGATGCCCATCCGTTCTCGCTTAGTGATCGGGTCATGGACGCCGGCACAGGCACTGGCCATACCGCTCTCGCGGTCGCGCCGCTCGTCGCCGAGGTTGTCGCGGTCGACCTGACATCGTCGATGCTGGATCAAGGTCGGAGGCTCGCCGCCGAGCGGGGTATTAACAACGTCGAATTCACCGTCGGCGATATCGAGCACCTGGACTTCGGGGATGGTTCATTCGATGTCGTCGTCTCGCGGTACAGCGCTCACCACTACCCACACCCCGCCGAGGCGATCGGGGAGATCGCGCGAGTGCTAAAACCCGGGGGAGTTTTCTTGCTCGCCGACGTGGTCAGTCCGGAGGACCCCACCGCCGACACCTACATGAACGCGATCGAAGTCCTGCGTGATCCCTCCCATGTGCGAGATCACCGCGTCGATCAGTGGCAAGCCATGTTCGAGGGAGCAGGATTCACGGAGTTCGCGGATCTGGGCCGCTGGCCATTGCGGATGCAACTGGATACGTGGACAACCAGGATGAATACCCCCGCGGCAACCACGGCCGAGATCCGGCGACTCTTCGATATCGCCCCGCACGAAGTCCGAGAGGCACTCGACGTCGCGCCGGACTATCTCTTCAGCATCCCGGTCGCCCTCATGCGTGGTCGTCGATAGGGGCACGCTGGCAGGGATTCGGTGGCCATCGGAAGCCTGGCAAACATCCAAACCTGGGATTTAGACCGGATCGCGCTCGTCGACGCGCGGCGGTCCCTGTTCCAGCCGGCGCCGGACCATGCTGAGGCCGTCGGGCGCGTCAGTCTGGCTCCACATGCCTTCCAGCCACCAGGTGACGCCGGTGCCGACCCACGGGCGCACCGCGGCCTCGGCCGCCGCCGGATCATCTCCCGGCGTTTCGCCCTCCATGACGATGTCGAACGGGCCGTCTTTCGTGCGATGTTCGGCGATGTAGGCGGAGATCTCGGCCAGTTCGGCCGGGGTTGGGCTGCGCTGCGAACCATCTGGTTCGAAGACGGCAGGCAGGAGTCCGTCGTATTTGGCCACCCGCCGCATTGATTTTTCACGCGGCCAGGCGCCGACAACCCAGATCGGGATGCCAGCGGATTGGGCCGGCGGTGGCGCCGCCCGGAACGGCGTCGGGGTGATCTGGTAATGCTTGCCGGAGTAGGTGATCGGTTGGCCTTTCCAGAGCTCGGTCAGGATCTCCAGCCCTTCGTCCAGGAGTTCGGCCCGGATCTTCCGGTCAGTCTCTTCGCCGAAGGCCGCGAATCCCGAGTCGATCGCGCCGAGACCCACCGCCAGGATCACCCGCCCGCCGGAGAGGCGATCGAGGGTAGCGGTCTCGCTGGCCAGTTTCCAGGGCGCATCCGCGACAGCGGCGTCAACATCGTGCCGAGCCTGATCCGCTCGGTCACCATCGCCGCGGCGGTGAGGGAGATCCAGGCGTCGACGCCCCAGACCGGTTCCCACACGAAAAACCCGTCCCAGCCGGCTGCTTCGGCGACGCTGGCCATCTCCGCCGCATCACGGGCATCGCCGCCGGGAAGAATGAATCCGTAGTTCACAGACGTTGCCTCCACGGAGCTGTTGGGCAGGATCAGCCAATTGTGAGACGGTCAGCCCCCATCGGCGTGATATCGGATATGCGCAAGTTCTGCACCGATGCCGCGCGGGAACTAGCGCGGACGATGTACAACTATCAGAGCAAACCACACGATCACCTGGGTACACGCGCAACCGGGTGAGGGGACGAGGAGCACCGGGTCGTATGGAAACCGCCGTCAAGCGGGTCGGAGTGCTGGCCACGATCGGGATGTTCCTCGTCCTGATCATGGGCTCGACGGTCACGGATACCGGATCGGGCGAGGGCTGTGGCCGCTCCTGGCCGCTCTGCCACGGCGAGTTCATCCCCGAGTACGCCGTCGAGACCGCGATCGAGTTCAGCCACCGGGCTGTGACCGGCGTCGAAGGCTTTCTCATTGTCGCCACCGGCCTCGGCGCCCTGGCGCTGCACCGCGGCCGCCGCGAGGTCAAGGTCCTGGTCGTCCTGATGGTTGGCTCCCTCTTCCTCCAGGCGGGGATGGGGGCGTCCGCGGTCATGTGGCCGCAATCCTCCACGATCCTGGCGCTCCACTTCGGCATCTCGTTGATCTGCTTCGCCAGCACCTTCCTCGTGTTGCGGTTGCTGTTCCAGGGGGATACTGCGTCCCGGCTCACCATTCCAGACACCGTCCGGCTATCGGGCCTTTGCCTGGGGCACGCTGATCGTCTCGATCGCCGTCGCCTACATCGGCGCCTACATGCGCCATTCCGGCAACGAGCTGGGCTGCACTACCTGGCCGTCCTGCAACGGCGCGGTCATCCCCGATTTGTCCGGGTCCGAAGGGGTGGCGTTCACCCACCGGCTGGCGGCGATGATCTGCGGGTTCATGGTCGCGGGTCTGACCGTTTGGTCTGCTCGATTTGGTCCCGGAGGGCGCAGCCTGTATCTCGTGAATCTGGCCGCGCTGGGCCTGGTCATCGTCCAGGCGTTCAGCGGGGCGGCGATCGTCTTCGACGAGGCCAGCCTGTGGAGTACCCTGACCCACGCCGGTCTAATGGCCCTGCTCTTCACCTGCCTGGCGGACGGATGCTATCAACTCGTGCCGAAGACGCGCAGCGTTCTCCGACGGCAGACTGTGGCCCGGGGGGCGCAACTTACGTCGTCTTGATCCACGGGGAGTGTTGCGAACACAGGGGCGATGTTTATCGTCGCCCGAAGGCCAATGCCCGTTAGATTGCGGGACGCCGCCCTGGCGTCGCCCGGGGCTAAAGACCCCGGGCTATCTCAGATAACCCGGCTGAAGCCGGCTGCCACCCGTCTCGATTGCCGGAGAAATCCGAGCACTACCCCGTCGTTACAGCCCCCTTTCAGGGGGGTTATCTGGCTCAGCCCGGGGTCTTTAGCCACGGGCGGCAGGGGGACTGCGCCCACCCTACTCAGGCGACGCACTGACGTCTCCACGCTATCGGCACCTAGTAAAAGACAACAAAACGGCCGGTCGGGATTCCCGACCGGCCGCTCTTGCACCGGGTTCATACGCACTTCTTTGGGCCGAGCCCGTTGCTGATCGCCTACCAGCGGCTGTTGCTGTAGCCAGTGTTGGCCGGGCGGCGATCCTGGAAGCACTCACGGCAGTAGACCGGCTTGTCCGAGCGGGGCTCGAAGGGGACTTCCGTCTCCTTGCCACACGCGGAGCAGACAGTCGGGTACATGGTGCGCGGGCCGCTGGAGTATCCTCCGCCGCCGCCGCCACCGCCGTACGAGCTGCCACCGCCGCCGCCGTAGCCACCGCCGCCACCGGACGAGTAGCTATCGCCACCGGCGTTGCGCTGCGCCTTGCGTGCCTGCCGGCACGTCGGGCAACGCTGCGGCTCGGAGAACCCGCGCTCCTGATAGAACGCCTGCTCACCGGCCGTAAAAACGAAGGCCTGGTCGCAATCGCGACAGGTCACTGTTCGGTCCATTTCGCCGAAACCCCTCTGTGCCACGTTCATCGTGGCGAACTAGAAAAAAGAAAAGACTCAGAACGGTTCCGGCGAAACGAGACGCGTGGTACTTCCCACATCGGGGAGCCGACGTTTCACGTGCACGTCGTTTACGATCTGATGCTCTAATGCTACCACATGTCGTGAATCAATGTCTCAATTTGTCTATCTGGAGCGCTCAACGACATAGACATCGACGTTTTCCAACTCGTGTAGCAGCCGATCGACGATCGACTGGCGCGTCATCTGCCGCCACCAGGTGTGCGGCCTGTGCCCAATAACGACGATGCTGGCGTTCTCCCGCTTCGCCACCGCCGCCAGCGCCTCAGCCGTCGACCGACCAGTGACGGACTCGACCCTGGCCCCGAGGTCCTCGGCGAGGAGGACGTTGCGGTCCAGCCCCGTGCGCTGCTCGGGAGTCGCTTGACCGTTGCCAGCGAGCGGCTGCACGGTCACGGCGATCAGATCGGCCCGAAGTGCGCTCGCCAGGCGCCAGGCGTTGCGGAGAACGGTCCCGGCCGAGATCGTGTCGTCCACCAGCACGACGACTCGCTCCGACGTTGGCCAGACGTCGGCGATCTCATGCTCGCGCATGTACGACTCGAGCTGCTCGTCGACCCCGGCCGCTGTGCGTCTGAGGGCCAGCTCGCGGAGGGCGTTGAGATTGCCGGCGCGGAAAAAGTTCTCCAGGGCCTGCCTCGCCCGATCCGGCGGGTAGACCTTGCCCTGCTCCAGCCGCTCGATCAGTTGATCGGCCGGCAGGTCGATCAATTGCACCTCAGAACGCTTCGTCGAGCACCCTGTCCGGGACCGTCTCGCGAACGTCGACGCCGGTGATGCCCGCGATGACGTCCTGCAGTCCTTCCAGGTGCTGGACATTCAGGGTCGTGACAACATCGATGCCGGCGTCGAGGAGGCGCTCGACATCCTCGTAGCGCTTCCGCGTGGGTGATCCCGGCGCATTGGTGTGGGCCAGCTCGTCGACGAGCACGATCTCCGGCGACCGGCGGAGAACCGCCTCGGTATCCATCTCCTCAACGATGACGCCGCGATACGACACCCGCAAGCGGGGGATGACCTCAAGATCGCCGATCTGTGCTTCCGTGTCGGCGCGGCCGTGCGTTTCGACGAAGCCAACGACCACATCACGACCCGTTGTGGCGAGTCGCCGGGCGTCGTTGAGCATGGCAAACGTTTTGCCGACACCGGGAGCCGCTCCCAGGAAGATGCGCAGGCGGCCACGACCGCGCATCTCGTGGCGCATCGCGAGTCCGTACCGGCGCAGAAGCTCTTCGGGTGTCGGGCGCCTCGGCTCGTCCATCCGCTGGTCGGTCTCCTCGGCAATACCGGTGCGACTGCGGCTGTTGGTCTCTCGCTCAGGAAAAGAAATGATCGAAGACGGGACCAAGTGCCAATGTGGGAACGAAACTGAGTGCCACCACAATATCGGCGGTGCCGACGATGACGCTCGTTTATTCAGGAAACTCTACTCCATCGGAGTTGCGTTCTGGCGCGACTCCGTTTGGCGAAAGCTGAGGCAGGCTACTCAGCAGCCGGCGTTGCGTCGGCGCCCGCGGACGCGGACAGCGGAAAGACCTCGTCCAGTTCGAGATTGAGCATGAAGACGTTGACCCGCGGCTCACCCAGGAAGCCGAGCGTCCGGCCATCGGTATGGTCGTCGACCAGGTCGCGGATCTGGTCCTCACTCACCCCACGCTCACGAGCGACACGGGCGATCTGCAACTCGGCGGAGGCCGGGCTGATATCAGGATCGACGCCGCTGGCCGACGCGGTGACGAGGTCGACCGGGATCTCGGCGTCCGGCGCGAGGTCATTCTCCTCGCGCACGATGGCGACATCGGCAACGACCCGGTCAATCAGCAACTGGTTGGTGGGACCATAGTTGGAGCCACCCGAGATGATCGTGCCGTCTTCGGCGACCCCGGCCGCCGATGGTCGACTGCGGAAATAACCGGGCAGTGTGTATCCAGTGTCAGCATCGGTGAAGTTCTGCCCAAGCAGTTCCGACCCGACCACGACCCCGTCGCGCTCTACCAACGACCCATCCGCCTTGTCATTGAACAGGACCTGGGCGATCCCCGTCATCGCCAGCGGGTAGACGAGCCCGGACATCGCGGTCATCACGACGATCATCGCAACGGCAATACGAAGTTGGGCGAGCATTGAAATCTCCTCGGTGGTATGACCCATTGTTTAAGACGAGTCGTTCAGTCTGCGCCCGCTCGGGCCCTCCGCCGCCACGTCATCCTGAGCTTGCGGGATCTTGGCCGTTTACGGCCTTTGTCGCCGACCGCGATGCTTCACGTCTTCGAACGAGCACGAAGGCGCTGACGCGCCAAGATCCTTCGCAACTCAGGATGACGATCTCGGGCTATGCCAGCCCCACTGCCGTCAACACCAAGTCAATGGCCTTGATCCCAATGAACGGGGCGACGATGCCGCCGAGGCCATAGATGAACAGGTTGCGGCGGAGGAGCGAGGCCGCGTTCATCGGGCGGTAGGCAACGCCACGCATCGCCAGCGGGATCAGGGCGACGATGATCAGGGCGTTGAAGATGATCGCGCTCAGGATCGCGCTCTCCGGGCTCGCCAGGCGCATCACGTTCAGGGCCGAGCGGTCCGGGCCACTGCCATCCGCCTCGATAGGCCGCGACGAACAGCGCCGGGATGATCGCGAAGTACTTGGCGACGTCGTTGGCGATGCTGAATGTGGTCAGGGCGCCGCGGGTCATGAGCAGTTGCTTGCCGATCGCGACGATCTCGATCAGTTTGGTCGGGTCGCTGTCGAGATCGACCATGTTGCCGGCCTCTTTCGCGGCCGCGGTCCCGGTGTTCATCGCCACCCCGACATCGGACTGGGCGAGAGCGGGGCGTCGTTGGTGCCGTCGCCGGTCATCGCCACCAGGCGGCCGTCGGCCTGCTGCTCGCGAATGATCCGGATCTTGTCTTCCGGCTTCGCCTCGGCGACGTAGTCATCGACCCCCGCCTCGGTGGCGATCGTCTGCGCGGTCAGGCGATTGTCGCCGGTGATCATCACCGTGCGGATGCCCATCGCCCGTAGTCGGCGAAGCGCTCGCGCATGCCGGGCTTGACGGTGTCCTTCAGGTAGATGATGCCCAGCGGCTCGCCGTCTTCGAGGACCGCTAGCGGAGTACCGCCGGCGGCGGCGATCCGGTCAGAGGCATCGTAGAGATCGGACGGAATCGGTGCCGTCGCCACCCGGACGACAGCGTCGACCGCGCCCTTCATCGTCGCGTGGCCGTTGCTGCTTCAGGCCGCTCATCCGCGTTTCCGCCGTGAAGGGTACGAACTCAGCGCCGTTCAGGGCGGCGGCATCGGCGCGCTGGCCCAGCCGCTCGGCCAGCGTCACGATCGACTTCCCTTCCGGGGTCTATCGGCCAGGAAGAGCGCAGCGCGGCGGCGGTCAGCCGCTCGGGCGAGACGCCGTGGCACCGGGATGAACTCCGCCGCCTGGCGGGAGCCATAGGTGATGGTTCCGGTCTTGTCAAGGAGCAGGACATCGACATCACCGGCGGCTTCGACCGCGCGGCCGCTCATCGCCAGCACGTTGCGCTGCACCAGACGGTCCATGCCGGCGATCCCGATGGCCGAGAGCAGCCCACCGATCGTGGTCGGGATCAAGGTGACCAGCAGTGCGATCAGGACGGTGATCGAGCTGGTCGAGCCCGCGTACTCCGAGATCGGCCGCAGGGTGACCACCACGATCAGGAAGATGATCGTCAGCCCGGCCAGGAGGATGTTGAGCGCGATTTCGTTCGGCGTCTTCTGCCGGGCCGCGCCCTCGACCAGGGCGATCATCCGATCGAGGAAGGTCTTGCCTGGCTCGGCGGTGATCTTGACCACGAGCTGGTCGGAGACGACCTGGGTGCCGCCCGTCACCGAAGACGAGATGTCGGTTCCGGGCTCCTTCAGCACAGGGGCGGATTCGCCCGTGATCGCCGCCTCGGAGACGTAGGCGACACCCTCGATGACCTCGCCGTCGCTGGGGATCGTATCGCCTGTCTCGACGAGGACGAAGTCGCCGGGGCGCAGATCCGCGGATGGGCGGACCTTGACGAAGGTGCGGTCGCGGTCGACGAACACCTTCGCCACTCGTCTCTGTTCGTGTCTTGCGTAGCGTGTCCGCCTGGGCCTTGCCGCGCCCTTCGGCCATCGCCTCGGCGAAGTTGGCGAACAGGACGGTGAACCACAGCCAGGCCGTGATCCAGGCGACGAACCAGAGGGGATCGTCGCCGCCGCCATCCGATCAGGATGATCGTCGTGATCACCGCGCCGATCTCGACGATGAACATCACCGGGTTGCGCCACATGTGGCGCGGGTCCAGCTTGATCAGGGCCTCGCGGAGGGCGGGTCCGGCGATCTCCGGATCGAACAGGCTCCGCTTCGGCGCCTTCTTGATCGAATCCGCCGAGGACGGCCGGTTACCCTCGGGCATCCGTCCAGGCCCCGGCTGGGCCGGGTCGTCAGGTTCACCAAACCGTTCTCACTGGTGCCGTCGCGTTCAACGTGCTCATCTGATCTCAATCCATTCAGCGGGACTGCATGCAGGACGACTGGCGAGCGCAATGGCTCACCTCAAAACCGGGGACGCCGCGGTCCCAGGGCTTCCACGGACAACCACGGCGGCCTACGGCGCGAAGGCGAAGGTGTCCCATTGCGCATCTGGAAGTGCTCGATGATCGGGCCAAGGGCGTAGCTCGGGAAATAGGTCAGCGCTCCGACGATCAGGATCACGCCGACGAGCAGGCCGACCCAGAGCCCGCCGGTCGTCGGGAACGTTCCCGCCGTCTCCACCGCGCGCTTCTTGGCGACGAGGCTCCCGGCCAGGGCCAGGATGGGGATGATCATGAAGAAGCGGCCGATCAGCATCGCCAGCCCGAGCGTGATGTTGTACCAGGGCACATTCGCGCTGATGCCGGCAAAGGCGGAGCCGTTGTTGCCCGTGGCCGAGGTGAAGGCGTAGAGGATCTCGCTCCAGCCATGGGCCGCCGGGTTCCAGCGCTGAAGCCAGCGCGTCATCGTAGACCGCCGAGGCCCCCGCGAATCCGAGGATCGAGAGCGGCAAGACGAGCGTGACCAGCATCGCCATCTTGACCTCGTACGGCTCGATCTTCTTGCCGAGATACTCGGGCGTGCGGCCGACCATCAGTCCTGCTATGAAGATCGCCAGCACCGCGTAGATCAGGAAGCCGTACAGGCCCGCGCCGACCCCGCCGAAGATGACCTCACCGAGACCGATATTGGCCAGCGGGACCAGTCCGCCAATGGCGGTGAACGAGTCGTGCATACCGTTGACGGCGCCGCACGAAGCCGCGGTCGTGATCACCGCGAACAGGGAGGTCGAGGCGATGCCGAAGCGGGTCTCCTTACTCTCCATGTTGCCGCCGGGAGCATCCTCACCGGCGATGCTCGTCTCCTGGCTGGCGCCAGCGGTCGTGAGGAGCGGGTTACCGTCCTGTTCGGCGACCGTGGTGATGGCAACGCCGACCAAGAAGAGCACGCTCATGGCGGAGAAGATCGCCCAGCCCTGCTTCGTATTCCCGACCATCTTGCCGAAGGTGTAGGTCAGTCCGGCGGGGATCGCGAAGATCAAGCAGCATCTGGACGAAGTTGGTCAGCGGCGTCGGGTTCTCGAACGGGTGGGCGGAGTTGGCGTTGAGGATGCCGCCGCCGTTCGTCCCGAACATCTTGATCGCTTCCTGGCTGGCGATCGGTCCCTGGGGCAGGAGCTGGGTGGCGCCACCAAGCGACTGGACGACCGTGTAGTCGCTGAAGTTCTGCGGGACACCCCGGGCGACGAAGAAGATCGTCACGACGATCGAGACCGGCAGCAGGATGTAGACGGTTGCCCGGACGAGATCGACCCAGAAGTTGCCGATCTCGCTGGCGGAACGGCGAGCGAAGCCGCGCACAAGCGCGATCGCGATCGCGATGCCGGTCGCGGCCGAGACGAAGTTCTGGACGGCGAGCCCTGCCATCTGAGACAGGTAGCTCATCGTGATCTCGGGGTAGTACCCCTGCCAGTTCGAATTCGTCGCGAAGGAGACGGCAGTGTTGAAGGCCGACCGCTCCTCGACGGCTCCGAGATCCTGAGGGTTCAGCGGCAGGCTGCCCTGGAACCTCTGCAACATGTAAACGAACAGCAGTCCTGCCAGATTGAAGAGGAGGAGGGCCACCATGTAGGTGGTCCAACGCATCTCTTTCGTCTCATCCACCCCGGTTACCCGGTAGATCCCGCGCTCGACCGGCCCGAGCACGGGCGACATGAACGTGCGGCCTCCTGAGAAAAGCCGCTCCATGAACAGCCCGAGCGGCTTCGTCAGCGCCAGCAAGACCCCGAAATAGACAACGATCAACAACACGTTCGACATCGATTTCACCTTCGCCCGGATGACGTCCTACCCACCTGCCCGTCCGCTCGCCCACGTTCCGATTAGAAGCGCTCCGGCCGGAGGAGCGCGTAGACCAGATAAACCAGCAGCGCGACTGCGATCAGACCGATCACCACCTCAGAGAAACTCACAGCTGCTCTCCTCTACAAACCTGGGTCTTTCCGTCTTTGCGCTGCAAACCTGTCTGATCGTGGCGCCACATCGAGACGGTTCCCGACCCGTCGACCGACATGTCGAGATCCTGCGCCACGGCGACCTGACGGTACCCGGCGATCTCCCGGTACGGCGGACGCTCGTTCAAGACCACATGGATCCTCGTGATCCTGCCATCCACATGGGCAGCATGCGCTGCCCTGGCGACGACCTCTTGCCGTTGCGCACGCAGAATGCTTGTTTTGTTTTCGTTCCTTCCGGACAACACGAGGCTCGACTCGCGATAGCAAGTGATCTGGGCTTTTCGTCCAATCCATGTCCTCATCGTCGCCCCGATTCGACCATGACCTGATGTGGACGCAGCCGGGACCATCCCGGCGCGTTTGCGTGCATGGGTCATCGTAGGACTGGGGCCGTTAGAGCGGCGTTAGAGGACTGCGGGGCGGCATAAGAAGCTCATTAGAATTGGGCGCCAGCGGTTCACACGTTCTTCGTTCGTCGTGACGCTTGCGCACCTACGCCCTAACCAACGTTCGAGCGGAGGCGGTAGCCAACTCCCGGCTCGGTCACCAGGAGGCGCGGCCGGCCCGGGTCATCCTCCAGCTTATGACGCAGGTAGTTGACGTAGACCCGCAGCTGCCGGGAGTTGTCGGCGGCGTAGGTCCCCCAGACGCGCTCCAGGAGTTGGCGATGGGTGAGGACGCGGTCCAGATCTGCACCAAGCACGTGGAGAAGGTCAAACTCGGTGGGAGTCAGATGTACTTCGGACCCGGCCTTCGTCACGACGTGACGGGCAAGATCGACGACGACGTCTCCGAAGGCGATCCTGGCCGTAGTCGTAGCCGGGATGCGGCGGAGTACAGCACGGACGCGGGCGAGCAGCTCTTGCATGCTGAATGGTTTCGTGAGGTAGTCGTCCGCACCGAGGTCGAGCGCCCGGACCTTGTCGCGCTCTCCCCCACGGGCCGAGAGGACAATGATGGGCAGATTTGGACCAAGCTCGTGTCTGGCGGAGGACTTCGAAGCCATCCACGCCGGGCATGGCAAGATCGAGGAGGAGCACGTCCGGCACATGGCTCGCCAACTCGGACAGGGCCGTCTCACCGTCCTCGGCGACATCGACCCGGTAGCCGTGTCCGGAGAGCGCCGTCCGCAACGCTCGCCGGATCTGGGCTTCGTCGTCGACCACGAGCACGCGTTCTTCGGTCATGTGTGTGCCTCGGGCGCGACGGTCCTACGGGTTCCTCGTCTTGTCAGCGCTTGGGGATCGCTCCAGGTGGTAGGGCACACTCGTCACGACCGTGCCCGGCCGGAAGAGCAACGCAGCCTTGATCCGCAGGGCAGTCTGGTTGTGCAGGAGATGCTCCCACCAGTGCCGCGTGATGAACTCCGGCAGGATGATCGTGATCGTATCGTCCGAGCGCTGCTGGTCGATCTCGTCGATGTACGCCAGCAACGGCCCCACGAGCGAGCGGTAGGGCGACTCGATGATCACCAGCGGTACGTCCGTGCCGAGCACCGTCCAGGCGGCCCGCATCGCCTCGATTTCGGCCTCGTCGTCCGTGATGTGGACGGCGGTAACATTTGGGGAGACCGACTTCGCGTACGCCAGCGTCTGCTTCGCCACCCGGTTGATCGCCGCGATCGGCACGATGATCGTGTGGCGGATGTCCGCCGAATCCAGGGGGGTTTGCGCCGCCATCTCGGTCGCGGCCTCGGTGTAGTGGGTATGGATGGCACGCAAACCCAGGATCAGCAGGGGGATGAGCAGACAGACGATCCAGGCCCCATGGGTGAACTTGGTCAGGCCGACCACAATGGCCACGATCCCGGTCGCGGTTGCGCCGGCAAGATTGATGGCCAACCCTGTTTGCCATCCGCGCTCACGCAGGCGTCGCCATCGCGCCACCATCCCAAGCTGTGAGATGGTGAAGGAGGTGAACACACCCAGAGCGTAGAGCGGGATCAACCGCTCTGTCTCGCCGCCAAAGGACGCCAACACGATGGCGGCCATCACCCCTAGGGTCACAATTCCAGTCGTGTAGGCGAGGCGGTCGCCTCTAAAGGTGAATTGGCTGGGGAGAAATTTGTCCCGCGCCAGGAAGTACGCCAGCCGCGGGAAGTCGGAGTAGGCGGTGTTGGCGGCGAGGACAAGGATCGCCATCGTCGCGAACTGGATGTAGTAGTAGCCCGCGTTCTCCCCGCCGAACACGCTCTTCGAGATTTGCGAAACGACCGTCTCGTACCCGGACTCCTCCGCCGACATTGGATACGCCCCGAGCTGATGGGCCAAGAAGGTAATGCCGGAGAAGGTGATCGCCAAGATCACGATCATGGCAGTCAGCGTGGTGCGGGCGTTCTTCCATTCCGGTGGCTTGAAGGCGGGGACGCCGTCCGAGATCGCTTCGACCCCCGTGAGGGCTGCGCAGCCCGAACTAAAGGCCCGCAGAATGACGAAGACCGTCAGCGCGCCCGACCCCGCGAACGCTTCTGCTTCTGCCGGCGGGGACGTGACCGCAAACCCGTCAATTGCGTTGCGAATGAAGCCGATGGCCAGCATCACGAAGATGCCGACCAGAAAGAGGTAGGTCGGGACGGCGAAGATGCTGCCGGACTCCCGGATTCCGCGCAGGTTGAGAACTGTCACGAGCACGACCAGGAGGATGCCAATCGAGACAATGTGGTCGTGCAGCTCGGGGAAGGCGGAGACCATCGCCGCGACCGCGGCCGAGATGCTGACCGCCACGGTCAGAATGTAGTCGATCAGGAGGGCTGCCCCTGCCGTCAGGGCGGGAATGGTACCGAGATTGTCCTTGGCCACGATGTAAGAGCCGCCGCCGTGTGGATAGGCCTTGATGGTCTGCCGGTACGAGACGCCGACGATCACCAGCAGCGCCACGATCGCGACCCCGATCGGGAGGCTGACGTCGAGGAACGCCAAACCGGCCGAAAGGAGGAGGACCCGTAGGATCTCCTCTGTCGCATAGGCGACTGACGACAGGGCGTCGGATGAAAGCACCGCCAGGGCCTTGACCTTCGTCAGGCGTTCATGTGCGGCACTCGCCGTCGTCAACGGCGCCCCGATCACCGTCCGCTTAACTCGACCAAAGGCCCGGCCGACGGTGCCTCTGGCTTCCATCGATTCCGGTGTCGCGACGAGGTGCCCAGGGCCTGCCCGCTCGAAGTCCTCGCTCTGCTGCCGGATCACCCGCACGTAGCGGTCGCCCGGATGCTGGCCCTGCACCCGCTGCTTGCCGACCAGATCCGGCTGGGCCCGGGGCTCTGGCACTCGTGCCCCACCGACAACGCGTGGCCGGCGGCCCTCGGACTTTTCTGACGGCGAGTCCCACGGCGACTGCTCTTCTGTGGGCGCGGGCGCATCTGCCGGCGTATGTGGCGGCGGTTTTGACCCGGTCACCATTTGACTCCTCGCGAAGAATTACCGGGTTGACATCGCGAGCAGGTTCCCACTGCCGTCCAAACCAACCCGTGCAAGGGTGCGGCCGGCAGCGTTAGAGCGACATTAGAATCGCCTGATTGGGTATTAGAATCTTGTTAGAATCGGATTCCCTAGCTCGTTCGTATCATCGACTCCAGCCACTCGGTAGATGGCATGCTCAATCGGATTGGGCAAAACCGCTGTGTCTACAGCCGATCGCACGCGACGACGTAGGCCAGCGAAACCGCGAAGAAACCCAGGCTGAGAAGCACCATCAGCAGGTCGAGCATTGTTACCCTCCATCTCCGACGCGACGGCCACGAACAGCCTTTCCGTTCTCGACATCGCGGACAAACCGCAGCAACGCGTCGATCGGAAACGGCTTATGTAACACTCCGAGCGGTCGGAACTCGCGCACGCGTGGCGCGCTCGGCTGAACCGCGGAGAGCACGACCGTGGGAAGCGTCAGGCCGCGCCGATCGAGCTCGCGCATAGCGTCCCAGCCCGTGCCGTCGGGCAAATTGATGTCGAGGAGCATCAGGTCGTATCGACCCGAGCACGCTGCCTCGATCGCGTCTCCACAGGTTTCGACCTGGTCTACGTGATAGCCACGGGCGCTCAGCGAGCGCGCGATGGTCTGGCGCAAGCGCCGTTCGTCATCAACGAGCAGGATGGACAAGGGACTCGCTCCAGATTCCACGATGCATCTCCGGCCCAACGTCCTGGCTTTCCCAGTCTTTTAGGCGTGGATGTCATCGTAGGAGTGGAGGCGTAAGAGCGGCATTAGAGGCGGATGGGCGGGTATCAGAAAATCATCAGAATCCAGCTTGCCTTAGATCAGCCCTCGGAACGGAGACGGTAGCCTACTCCCGGCTCGGTCAGGATCCAGCGAGGGTGGGCGGGATCGTCTTCGAGCTTTCGGCGGAGGTAATTGATGTAGACGCGGAGCTGCTGGGAGTTCTCGGCGGCGTAGCTACCCCACACCCGCTCGAGCAACTGGCGATGGGTCAGCACTCTGTCCATGTTCGCGCTCAGCACCCGGAGCAGATCGAACTCCGTGGGTGTGAGGTGGATCTCGGCGCCGCTCTTCGTCACGATATGCCGGGCAATATCGAGGGTGACGTCCCCAAAACTCATCGCGTTCGCGGGCGCGACCGGGCGGCGCCGGAGCACCGCCCGCACCCGCGCCAGCAGTTCCTCCATCCCAAACGGTTTGGTGAGGTAGTCGTCGGCGCCCAAATCGAGTGCCTGCACCTTGTCGCGCTCGTCACCCCGGGCGGAGAGGACGATGATGGGCAGATCCGACCAGGTTCGCGTCTGGCGCAAGACCTCGAAGCCATCGACGCCGGGCATGACAAGGTCCAGCACCAGCACGTCCGGTGGTTGACTCCCGAGCGCTTCCAGGGCGGTCTCGCCATCTTCCGCCAGGGTCACCCGGTAGCCGTGCCCTGCCAGGCCGGTCCGCAGCGCCCGCCGGATCTGGGCTTCGTCGTCGACGACCAGGATGCGTTCGTCGCTCATGGGGCCTTTTGCTCCGGTCCCGCCACCGGGAGGGTGAGGACGAAGGTCGTCCCCTTACCCACCTGGCTCTCGACCCAGATCCGACCGCCGTGCGCTTCCACAAATCCTTTGGCAATCGCCAGGCCAATCCCGCTGCCGGGCACACGCCCGGCCCGGACCCCGCGATAGAACTTCTCGAACACGTGAGGGAGATGCTCCTCGCTGATGCCGGGTCCCGTATCTTGCACTGAGATCTCGATACTGCTCCCGTTGCGGCGCGCCGCGAGCGTGACCGACGAGTTGGCTGGTGTGTATTTGATCGCATTCTCACCCAGGTTGGTCAAGACCTGGGCGATCTGAACGTAGTCAACGTGGGCCAGGGGGAGATCGGGTTCGATCTCGGTCCGAATCTGGTGACTCGCGTCCTGAGAGCGCAGCCGGCCCGCCACGTCTTCGATCAGTTCGGCCAAGTCATACCACTCCCGATCGGGACGCAGGGCGCCCCCTTCGATCCGGGAGAGGTCAAGCAGATTGGTCACCATCCGCGTCAGCCGGTCCGTCTCTTCGTCGATCGCCTCCAGAAAGTCGGTGCGGGACTCGTCGTTCCAGGTGACGGACCGGTCCAGCAAGGAGGTCGCCGAGGCTTTGATCGCCGCGAGCGGGGTGCGGAGGTCGTGAGAGACCGCCGCCAGCAGGGCAGACTTGAGTTCGTCCGACTGGGCCAGGGCGGCCGCATGGGCCGCCTCTTCGGACAGGCGCGCCCGATCCAGCGCCAAGGCCGCCTGAGCGGCGAACGTGCCGAGCAGGCGGATATCCTCTTCACCGAAGGTGCCACCGCCCGGCCGTCCCGTGACTTCCAGAACACCGATGGCATGGCTCGATGTCGCAATGGGCACGTAGAGCACATCCGTTCCCGAGCGCGGCACGAATGCAGGCGCCGGCTGGCTGAGGGCGTGGGGCAATCGCACGCGACGTCCTGATCGACCCTGCCCGGCCGGCTTGCCATGCTCCATCGCATATGCGGCCAGGGCCCGGTGCTGGCGATCGATCGCGTTGGACGTGTCGCGGGGAAAGCGGGCGCGTACCGTGAGCACGCCATCCGAATCCGGCAGCAGAATCCTGCACCCCGCCGAGCCGTATACCCCAACGACCTGCGTCACGATCGCATTGAGGATGGAGTCCAGGGTCACGCCGCCGATCAGAGTCGCATTTAGATCATAGAGCAATCTCGTTCGGCGCTGCTCGCGGAGGGCGGTTTCCGTGCGTTCCCGCACCCTGGAGACGAGCCGCGCGGTCGTGATCGCGACACCCAGGTAGACAAACAGGGCCAGTACATGATCGGATCGGGCAATGGTGAAAGCGCCATGGGGAGGTATCAGGAGAAAGTCGAACAGGATAAAGGAGAGAACTGCCGCAAGCGCCGCCGGCCCCGCACCGAGTCCCAAGCCAAGCACGAACGACAGCAGGAGGTAGATCAGCCCGACATTGAGAACGCCGAGATCATTGCGAAACGGCAGCATCACCGCCGTAATGGCGACGGTTGCCGCGATGGCCCCTCCATACCGCAGCCGGGTGCTGGACTCTACCCCGGAGAGCCCCGGCCGTAGAGCCAGTTTCGGGAATCGACGAAAACGATCCATGTTGGAGATGCGCTCCACCGAGGAGACTTGGTCACAACGGCCGGAAGCGTAGCAGGGAAGAGACCGATCCCACTTCCGCTACGCCGCGCCTGAAAAACGAGAGCGGGGACCGGCGATTGCCGGTCCCCGCTCTCGTTGAGGCTTGAGACTGCTTTTCGGCGGCCGCGGCCCCCTCAGAGAAGGGACCGCAGCCATTTGCCGCTAGGTGCGGCCGCGATGATCGATCGAGGATCTAGAAGGGAAGAACGAATTGGTTGTTGTTGAAATTGTCATGAATTTCAACGGTGGTGATTTCCTCATCGATCGAGTTGTCGGTGATGGTGGTGATTTCCTCATCGATCGAGTTGTCGGTGATGGTGGTGATTTCCTCATCGATCGAGTTGTCGGTGATGAAGACTGGAGCGCCTGCGCCACCAGCGCCGCCTGCGCCGCCGGGCTCGCCGCCGTCGCCAACGCCGCCTACAGCGCCATTGCCTACAGCACCTGCGCCGCCTCCAGCACCATTGCCACAGCACCTGCGCCGCCCGCGCCGCTCTCAGCGCCTGCGCCGCCCGCGCCGCTCTCAGCGCCTGCGCCGCCCGCGCCGCTCTCAGCGCCTGCGCCGCCGGTGCCGCCGGTGCCGCTCTCAGCGCCGTCGCCGGCGTTGCCGCTTGCAGCCCCGTTGCCGCCGACGCCGCCGATGCCACCAGCGCCGCTCTCAGCGCCGTTGCCGCCGATGCCGGCTGGAGCGCCAGCGCCGCCAGCGCCGCTCGAAGCGCCCGTGCCGCCTGTGGCACCGTTCGCATCGCCGCCGGCCGCGCCAGTTCCGCCAGTGCCGCTCTCAGCACCAGCGCCGCCTGCGCCGCCGATGCCGAGGTTGCTGCCGCCGGCGCCGCCGATGCCGAGGTTGCTGCCGCCAGCCGCGCCAGCGCCGCCGGTGCCGCCGATGCCGAGGTTGTCGCCGCCTCCGCGCCAGCGCCGCCAATGCCGCCGACGCCGCCGTTCGAGGTGTTACCACCGGCCTGACCCTGGGCAGAACCAGCGTTCGCGGGGCCAGAGGGAGCGCCAGTGCCGCCGGTGGCCGGGCCACCGAGGCTCTGCTGCTGAGACTGGCCGCCAGTTGCAACGCCGCCGATAGCCTCGCCGGTCGTGACCGGGGCAGCTGTCGCATCGGAGTTGGCCACGCCACCTTCGCCGGTGCCGCCGGTGGCCGGGCCGGACGGAGCCGCCAAGCCGCCGTTGGCCACGCCGCCAATGGTATCGCCGCTGGTGGCGACGCCACCGATGGCCTCAGCGCCAAACGCCTGGGAGTTGGACTGGCCACCCTGGCCGCCATTGGCGATGCCGCCGATGGCCTGGTCGCTTGTGCCCTCGGCGCCGTTGGCCTGGGCATTGCCAGAGACCGCCGGTGCATTGGCGTTGCCGCCAGCGCCACCTGCGCCGCCAGAGCCGCCATTTGCGATGCCGGAGAAGCCGACCGCGCCATCGCCACCCTGGCCGCCGTTCGCCTGACCGGAGGTCGGGGCCGCGGCATTCGCCTGGCCGCCAGCCTCACAGGTCGGGCCACCGTTCTGCGTCAGGAAGACGCCGTCCGGAACGCCGCCGTTGGCCTCGTTGCGGGTATTGCAGCTACCGATGTTGCGGGTATCGACTTCAGCGTTGCCGCCGACCGCGTCGCCGGACCGGGCATCGCCGCCGTTGCCGCCGCTGCCGCCCACGCCATTGCCGGTCGTGGCCGCACCGCCGCTACCAGCGTTACCGCCGTTGCCGCCGTTGCCAGCGGTCGCCGAGCCCGTGGAAGCAGCACCGCCGCTACCGCCGGTCGCATTGCCGCTCGTGGTGTCGCCAACCGAGGCAGCGCCACCATCACCGGCGCGGTTGCCATCAGAAGAAGCGGAACCACCCGTGGTGTCGCCGACCGCTGCTCCGCCGCCGGTCGTATCGCCGACCGAGGCATCGCCGGCCCGGGTGTCACCCGTGGTCGCCGCGCCGCCGATGCCGCCGCCAGCGATGCTGGATGCGGAGCGTCGCGCCGCCGGTGCCGTCACCGGAGATCGCATCGCCCACCTGGGCGTTGCCGCCGGTGCTGGCGCCGATCGTGTCACCGGTCGTCGCGGCGCCACCATCGCCACCGTCGCCCGTCGTGGCATCGCCACCAGTGTTGTTGCTGGTCGAGTCGCCGATGGAAGCGCCGCCGCCGGCACCAGCGTCGCCGCCGGAGCCGCCCGCGCCGCCGTCGCCATCGGCGCTGCCGCCGTTGCCGCCGCCACCGCCCGCGCCGCCGTCGCCATTGGCGTCGCCGCCCGCGCCGCCGTCGCCATCGGCGCTGCCGCCGTCGCCGCCGTCGCCGCCGATGCCGGCGTCGCCGCCGTCGCCACCAGCGCCGCCGTCACCGGTGATGGAGCCGCCGCCGTCGCCGCCGTCGCTCCGGTATCGCCGCCAGCGCCGCCAGCGCCGTTGGCATCCCGCCGTCGCCACCGTCGCCGGTGTCGCCACCGCCGCCAGCGCCGCCGCCGTCGCCGCCGTCGCCGGTGATGGAGCCCCGCCAGCGCCGCCGTCACCAGTGCATCGCCGCCGTTGCCGCCATCGCCGGTGTCGCCGCCATGCCAGTCGCCGTCGCCGCCAGCGCCGCCGTCACCGGTATCGCCGCCGCGCCGCCATCGCCGGTATCGCCACCGTCGCCACCGATGCCGTCGCCGCCGTCGCCGCCTTCACCGTCGCCGCCGTCGCCGCCGTCGCCGCCGTCGCCGCCAAGAATCGCCGCCGTCACCGCCATCGCCGCCATCCTGGAAGGAGGCCTTGCTGACGCTCACGCCGCCGTTACTGCTTCCCGCTGCACTGGCATCCTGCAAAAGCAGTAACGCCAGCATCAGCGCAAAGACCACGCTGAACACCCGCCTCGCTGTCATAGCGCTCTCCCAACCCATTGAGCCATCACCCGACGGCTCTTCTCGCCAAGCCCCTCCGAAACAGACTCTGGCCGCGCAGACGGGCACGCCCTGAGGTCAATCCGGTCATCCCAGGTTACGGCGAATTCGACGAAAACACAATATGTGTCAGAAAGTCATTCGCAGGAGAAATTTGTCTTTGCAATGCGGAATCGTGCTTCAACCAATCTTAGGGCTTTCTGTCTAGGTGCCGATTGGATACGCCACTGGTATCCGAATGGAACGCATAAATTCAGGGAGTGGGAGCAGTAGTTGACTCCACGATTCTTGGCCTGCGCTGGCCAGATTTTGCCTTTCGCTCGAATATGGTGTAAACAGAGATTGTATCGATCCGCAATACCTCGTAGGATAGGATGGCAATCCCTGTGCACCCCGTTTCGCTCGAGCTCGGCGTTGAACAACTCCGGATGACGCTGGCTCGGACCTGCGGAGGACTGTGCCGGAGGGCGGATGTCTAGGTGTGCCAAGCCCGAAGGTGGTCGTGTGACTTCGGAGGGAAGGGGGATCGCGATCTCGAACGGATTGGGCGTCCACTTCACGGTGCGGCGAACTGACGTGGCGTTTGACGGGAGGATGGCAGTGGGCCACAAGGACCTTAGTGGGGCAATTCGCATTCTCATCGTGCTGCCGTTCCTGGCGGCTTCTATGGCGTTGGCAAGCTTTGCGTTCGCCAGCTCGGCCTCCGCGGCCGGCGGCGCCGGCCCGATCGGGCTCACGCCGATGGCGCAGGACTGCGACGAAGACGCGGTCGGTTGCGATTACCTTGGCGACTACGGCATCGGCTGCATCAACGGCGATATCGTCGGCGATGTCGATGGCACCGCCATCAATTGCGATGTTGACGGCGACGTGAACGGCACCGGGATCAACACCGACGCGACCGGCAACATGCAGAACTGCATCAATGGAGATCCCGGTTCCGTCTCGGGCTCAAGTATCAACTGCGGTGACTTCAGCCCAGCGCCGAACCCGCAGAACCCGAACCCGAACCCGAACCCGAACCCGAACCCGCAGCCGAACCCGAACCCGAACCCGAACCCGAACCCGGTTCCGGGCAAGCCTGGTGCGCCGCCTGCGGTTGTCGCGCTTCCCGACACCGGCGTTGGCACCGATTCGAGCGGCACACAGCTCGCGCTGATTCTGACCGCCCTCGCCGCGGTCGCTCTGGTCGGCTTCGCCGCCTCGATGCGACTGGGTCGCGCCGAGGACTAGCGCCTCAGCAAGCCAGATTTTGTAGCGAGAAAGCGCCCCGCGGCCGGTTGGCCGCGGGGCGCTTTCTCGTTGGATAAGTCCTATTTTAACGATATTCTCGTTGCATACGACAACATCGAACATGACGTCATATGTGCGCGAATAAGCCCCCTAACCCCCCGTCCCCCCGATGCGGGAAGGGGGCCGGGGGTTAGGGGGCCTTCTCTGGGACCAAATGCGAGTGGAGGACCATATGTGCTGGTCCCCCACTCTCAATCAGATGAATATTGGATGCAGGAGCGATTACCGCTCGGAGCCGACCTCGCGGAACTCGCCCTCGACTGTGGTCTCGTCGTCGGCGGTGTCATCGCTGGTCCCGTTGGCGCCGAAGTCGCCGGCCTCGCCATCGGCGCCACCCTGGGCGCTGGCTGCCTCGTACATCGCCGTGCCGACCTGCGAGAGGCTGGCGACCAGCTCCTCGTGGGCCGGGCGCAAGCGGTCGATGTTCTCCGGGTCGTTGGCGAGGATGTCCTTGACCGCGGCGATCTTGGTATCGACGTCGGCCTTCAGCTCGCTCGGGATCCGGTCGCTGTACTCGGAGAGGGTCTTCTCGGCCTGGAAGACCATCGCCTCGGCGTCGTTGCGGGTCTGGATCGCCTCACGCCGCTTCTTGTCTTCTTCGGCGTGGGTCTCGGCCTCCTGGACCATCCGCTGCACTTCAGACTCGGACAGACCAGAGGAGCCGGTGATCGTGATCTTCTGCTCCTTGGCGGTCGCCTGGTCCTTGGCGGAGACATTGACGATGCCGTTAGCGTCGATGTCGAAGGTCACTTCGATCTTCGGCACGCCGCGCGGCGCCGGCAGGATGCCATCGAGGATGAAGCGGCCCAGGCTCTTATTGTCAGATGCCATCGGGCGCTCACCCTGGAGGACGTTGATCTCCACCTGCGGCTGGCTATCGCTGGCGGTCGTGAAGATCTGACTCTTCCGGGTCGGGATGGTCGTGTTGCGCTCGATCAGCGGGGTGGCCACGCCGCCCAGCGTCTCGATCGACAGCGAGAGCGGGGTCACGTCCAGAAGAAGAATGTCCTTGACCTGGCCACCGAGCACGCCGCCCTGGATCGCGGCGCCGATGGCGACCACCTCATCCGGGTTGACGCCCTTCTCCGGCTCCTTGCCGAAGAAGGCCTGGACCTTCTTCTGGACGGCCGGCATGCGCGTCTGGCCTCCCACCAGGATCGCCTCGTTCAGCTCACCTTTGGGGATGCCGGCGTCCTTGAGAGCGGCCTCCATCGGCGGACCGGTGCGCTCAATCAGCCCGTTGACGAGTTGCTCCAGCTTGGCCCGGGTGAGGGTGATGTTGAGGTGCTTGGGCCCGCTGGCGTCCGCCGTGACGAACGGAAGGTTGACGTCGGTCTGCTGGGTGCTGGACAGCTCGATCTTGGCCTTCTCGGCTGCTTCCTTGAGGCGCTGCAGGGCCATACGGTCCTTGCGCAAGTCGATACCGTCCGACTTCTTGAATTCGTCGGCGAGGTAGTCAATCAGGACCTGGTCGAAGTCGTCGCCACCGAGGTGAGTGTCGCCATTAGTCGACATGACCTGGAAGACGCCCTCGGAGAGGTCGAGGATCGAGATGTCGTAGGTGCCGCCGCCGAGGTCATAGACGGCGATCTTCTCATCGCCCTTCTTGTCCAGACCGTAGGCCAGGGCCGAGGCGGTCGGCTCGTTGATGATGCGCAGCACTTCGAGGCCGGCAATCCGGCCCGCGTCCTTGGTCGCGTCGCGCTGGGCGTTGTCGAAGTAGGCCGGCACCGTGACGACCGCCTTGTCGACCGTCTCGCCCAGGTAGGCCTCCGCGTCGGCCTTCAGCTTCTGCAGGATCATCGCGGAGACTTCCTGCGGGCTGTAAAACCTGTCCCCGATTTTGACCTGAACGTCGCCGTTCGGGGCCGCCTGAATCTTGTAGGGGACCAGATCCTTGTCCCGCTGAACGGCGGGATCGCTGAACTTGCGGCCCATGAACCGCTTCACCGAGAAGACGGTGTTCTCCGGGTTGGTCACGGCCTGCCGCCGGGCAAACCGGCCGACAAGCCGCTCGCCGCTGCCGGTCACCGCCACCACCGACGGCGTCAGCCGCTCACCTTCAGCGTTCGGAATGACGACCGGCTCGCCACCTTCGATGGTGGCCATCACCGAGTTCGTCGTCCCCAGGTCAATCCCAATCGTTCGTCCCATGTGTGCTCCTCTAGTCGTAAGTTCTGAGTACCGCCGAGTGCTGAGTGCCGAGTGCCGAGCAATAAAACCGTTCTCGGCACTCGGTACTCGGCACTCGTTTTATGCGACCGGCTTATCGCCGGTTCTGACCATCGCCGCGCGTAGTACCTGATCACCCAGCTTGTAACCGTTGCGGAAGACCTCCACGACTTGCTCGCCGGAGCTACCAGGGTCGCTCGCGACGGCTTCGTGCAGGGCGGGGTCAAACGGCTGGCCGAGCGCGTCGAGCTGGGTGATCCCGGCTCGCTCGAGCACAGCGTTGAGCTTTCGTTCAATCATCGCGGTCCCGGAGACCCAACCGTTCTCGCGCTGGTCCTCCGGAATTGCGCCCAGCGCCCGCGCGAAGTCGTCCTGGACGTCGATGATCTGCAGGAGCAGATCCCGGTTGGCAAACTGGCGGACAACCGCGCGCTCCTGTTCGTTGCGCCGCTTGTAGTTGGCGAAATCGGCCAGGGTCCTGCGTAGCTGCTCCAGATACTCGTCGCGCTCGGCCCGCAACTTCTCCAGCTCGGCCGAACCGGATTCCGTCGACTCGTCGACCTCCTGGCCCACGAGTTCGTCTTGATTTTCATCAGTGGCCGCGGCGGCTGTCGCCTCTGCGCTGCCATTCGCTTGGGTACGGGTATCGGTCACACGCGATCTCCACCTAGTCATCGAACGCAACGTTCCTCAATCGATCTGCGGCGCCTAACACGGCTACGACGTGTAGAGATCCGCCACCATATCGCTCATCAAGCGGGCCATGTAGCGGACGGACGAGATCGACCGTGGGTAGGACATCCGGGTCGGACCAAGGACGCCGACGACCCCGGTCACCTCACCGTCGACCCCATATGTTGCCAGAATGACGCCGAAACGGCGAAGTGCATGGGTGGGATTCTCGTCACCGATAAAGACCTGGACCTCACGTCCTTCTCCGAGCTGCGGCAAGACCGCGCTGAGAAAGGCGCCACCTCGGACCATCTCGAGGACGCTCTGGGCTTCGTCGCCGCCGAACTCCGGCTGGGAGAGGATGTTCTCCAGGCCCGAATGCCGGACTTCGAGGCGATCCCCGCCGTCCAGGCCGCGTAACGCTTGGACCAAATGCCCGAACAGGAACTGGGCCTGCTGGTCGGCGCCAACCGACCGGGTGGCTATTTCCTCAGCGGTCAACCCTTTGACGTCCGGCACCAGGGCATCGGAAAGGCGGCTCAGGGCCTCCTGATCGATGTCGTCGGGCCAGTGCAGCATGAGCTGCCGCACCAGACTCTCCTGGGTGACGAGGATCAACAGCGCCAGCCGTGGCTGCAGGCTAATCAGCTCGAAGTGGCGCAAGCGCGGAATGGCCGGGCGGGGGGCGGTCACGACCGAGATGTTCCCGGCCGATTCGGCCAGGACCGAAGCGGCCAACTCCAGCCACTGTTCAAGGCGAACCTCGACCTGGCTGAACTGGTGCCGGATCATGATCTGGTCGGCCGAAGGCAGCTCAACATCGCCCATCAGTCGATGGACGAAGTAGCGATAGCCGGTATCGGTCGGTACCCGCCCGCCGGAAGTGTGCAGGTGCTGGATGTAGCCAGCCGCTTCAAGTTCGGCCATCTCGTTGCGGATCGTCGCCGGGGAAACCCCCAGCGCATACCGCTCGGTGATGGACTTCGAACCGACGGCGCGGCCGGTGTGCACGTATTCCTGGACAATGATCTTAAGGATGGCACGCTGCCGCGACGTGAGGTTTTGAAGCCCTCCCACGGGATCCAGCCCATCCATTCGATCACGCCGCCCAAAACTCGTGCGGGCCGGGTCCATCACGTCCGTTTCGCCTCCGTTTAGCACTCTATCACATCGAGTGCTAACCGAAAGATGATAACAACCCTGCACACTTCTTGTCAAGGTTGGCGCGCATACGAACGCGTGATTCGAGGCGAGGGACTGAGGGCGATTGGGCAGGTTTCGAGACCTGGGGCGACGGGGAGTCGCGGCCAACCATGTGCCAATTGCGGAACGATCAGGCCGGGCCGTTCCCGCGGCCAAGGAGGCGCCCGATCATGCCCGGCTGCTTCGGCGGTTTGGCGGCGATTTCGAGGCGTTTGCGCAGGTCCTTGTCGAGTGATTTGCGGTCGGCGATGAATACCCGCGATCCCGGTGGGTCCGCCTCCGGCAGGTCGGGAGTGATCACATCCATGGCTTCGTACAGCCCCCATCCGTGGGCTACAGCGGTCTCGGTCGCCGCCAGGAGGGCGCCGACGAACGCTATCCCGTCCATCTCCGCTTCGCTAAACCGGCGCAGGAAGCGCTCCAGGCGACTCTCGAGGAGCCGATGGAGCTCGGGCACCAGCCGGGCTGGAATGAAGGCACCGCCCATCAGGCCCCGGGTCAGGTCGAGTCGGATCGGCATCGTCCGCGCCGCGACATCATCGAGGCCAGCTTCCAGAAAGAGACGGGAGGGCGGCCGCATCAGCATGCCGACTCCGCGATCGATCCGAGCCTCAAGCGGGGTCAAGCCCGCCCCGGGAAGTAAGAATGAGGGCGTGGCCGTGGCCAGAAACTGGGCCAGGGCGTACGACACCGCGTTTGCTCCGGCCTCGGAGCCATCCTTTGCCCGGCCATAGCCAATGCGGGCCTCGGCCAGCAGCCGGGCCGACCAAGGCCCCGGTGGCAGCCCGGCTTGCTGCCCATCTCCACTCCCACCGATCAGATGCACGAAGGATTGGACCATGCCGGGATCGAACGGGTGCAACGAGCAGAGTTCCATGGCGCCCCAACTGTCAGATCTGGTATCGCGCTTGCCGGCTGCCGGTTGGTGAATCACGGTTGTTCGCTAAACAGCGATAGGCTGACAAGTATACGAGCGCAACAACCACCGATTGCGCCGGCATCGACACCGGCAGATTATGCTTTCCGGCGGACGTTCCGCTCGAGTGAATAGGCACGACACCTCGCTG
Source organism: uncultured Chloroflexia bacterium (assembly GCA_963849635.1). Taxonomy (GTDB): domain Bacteria; phylum Chloroflexota; class Chloroflexia; order Thermomicrobiales; family UBA6265; genus CAVRUD01. Next base: position 53,164 of record CAWKIA010000037.1, read on the forward strand.
TGACAGAACCGCAAACGCTGGCCGACGCGCCCGCTGATATCGACTCGATGGCGCCAGAGAATCCGCCCGCACGTAGCAAGCCGCTGATCCTCGACGTGGACGGCTCGGGTCTGCCTCTGCTCGGTTTGGAGCCGTCGCCGAAAACCGCGCGGCTACGCGTCATTTCGATTGGCACCCGCACGGGCGAGGCGGTCGATGTCCTCGGCGACGACCTCGTCCCGACGTCCCGCGGCTCACTGACATCGCTCCCGTTCGCGAGCGATGTCTTCGATGCCGTGGCCGTCGCCGGAACGTTGGAGCACGTTGTTGCGGACGACGACGCACTCGACGAATTGGTGCGAGTGCTCCGTCCCGGCGGCCTCCTCTTCCTCCGAGTCCCGCACGACGATCGCTTTGCCTGGTTGGATGCCCAGAATCTGTATACCTACATCGCCGGGACGCTCGGTCGAGGCCGGCCGTTGGCGGGGCGGCCCGCCCTGAAGTTTCGTCGCCATTATGGCCGCGAGGAGCTGCTCAACGAGCTCTCCAGGCGGGGCCTCAAGGCGCGGATCGTGACCACCGAGGGTTGGGGCGCCGGCGAGATCCTCCTCCTCGGCGCCTTGCTGACATGCCGCTCGCTTCTCAGTTCGCCGCAGCTCGAGCGGCGGATGCGCACTGCTCTCGCCCCGTTCCTGCGGGGTGAGCGGAGACTCAGGGCAGGGTCCTTTGGCCGGGATCTCGCGGTGGTAGCGGAGAAACGTGAACCCGTCAACCGATTTGAGACAGCACACGAGCCTCACCGTGGCCCGGCCACCGGACGAGGCACGCTTGGTTCCTACGCATCTTCACTAAACAGCGACTGTTCCTCCGAAGCCTCATAGAAATCGGCACGACGCCGGGCCAGGAGGGCGCTAGTTTCGGCATTGGAGACGCCCTGGCGGCGGAGCACATGCCGGATGAACTCCAGCCCCGCCTCGAACTCGGGCTGCACGACTTCGTCCGCGCCAGCGGTCCGCAAGTAGTCCACCTCGTCCCGCGCCTGGGCGCGGGTGACCACATCGATAGCGGGGTTGAGCCTGCGGGCGTGGGCCACCGCCGCCCGGGCCGCGACCAGATCGCTTGAGGTGACCGCGATCGTCCGCGCTCGCGTGACTCCCGCCCGCAGGAGCAGGGCTTCCGACCCACCGTCACCGTAGAAGGCCCGAATGCCTTTCGCGCGCAGATCGCGCACGATTGCGGGGTTGAGTTCGATCACCACATAGCGCAGGCCCCTGCGGCTGAGGGCGGCGGCGAGCACCCTGCCCACCCGCCCGTGTCCGCAGATGATGACGTGGCGGGTGAGGTCTTCGGCGTCAAAGCGGTCGTCCTGCTCCGGACCGGACTGCTCGGCTTCCTGCGCCGCCACCCCTGGCAAGTGGGCGGCGACGGCGATCAATGCCGGCGCGGCCCGGATGATCAGCGGCGAAGCGATGATCGAGATCAGGGCGACCTCGAGGATGATGCCGTACTGGTCGCGGTCGATGACCGTTTCGCTGAGCCCAACCCCGGCAAGGACGAAACTGAACTCACCGATCTGAGCCATCGTCAGGGCCGCCAGCGTCGTGGTGCGATGGTCGACGCCGGCCGCCAGATAGGCCCCGCCGGTGATAATCGTCTTGCCGATGATCAAGACCAGTGCCAGGAAAACGATCGCCCAGATGTCGTCAAGAATCGCCGAGGGCACGATCAGCATGCCCAGTGAGACGAAGAAGAGGGTGGCAAATACGTCGCGGATCGGGATGATATCGGCCAAAACCTGGCTGTCAAACTCTGACTCAGAGACCACCAGGCCCGCCAAAAACGCACCGAGCGCCAGCGACAGTCCTGCCTCATGGCTGGCATAGGCCGTCCCCAGTGCGATGAAGATCACGGTCAGGAGAAAGAGCTCCCTGGACTCTGTCTGTGCGACGAAGTAGAGGATCTTGGGAACGATGCGTGTACCCAGCACGATCACCGCGATGAGCGCAATTGCCGCCGTCCCCAGCGACCGGACCAGGCCCACGAGCACGTCATCCCCGCCGGAAAGCAACGGCAGGAGCGCGAGCATGGGGACCAGGCTTAGGTCCTGGACAACCCCCAAGCCCAGCGCAATTCTGGCCTGGGGACTCTCCGCTTCGCCGCGCCCCAACAGCAACTTGAGGGCGACAATCGACGAAGAGATCGCGAACGCGCAGCCAAGCAGAACGGATGCTTCGGTACCCCATCCAATGACGAGCCCAGCCCCGGCGCCCACCGCGAGCGTGATCGGAATCTGGATGCCGCCGGAAACCAGCGCGATCCGGCGGACGCGCTTGAGCTCGTTGAACGAGAACTCCACCCCAAGCGCAAACATCAGGAACGCAGCGCCAAGGGTGGCGAGCAGCTGAACCCGATCGAATTCGGCCGAAACTCCGGGCGTGTTTTCGCCGATCAACGCACCGGCGACCACGTACCCCAGGAGAACCGGTTGCCCAAGCCTGCGCGCGACGAGGCCGCCAACGCAGGCGGCGCCAAGCGCCAACACAAGATCGAGAACGAGGCGCACGTCTTCCACGTGTGGATCGTCCTCCTATTCCCCGCTTCCGCCCAAATCGCAGCTTCGGTATCCTTCACCATCGCGCCAACGACGGTGTGCTCTCGACCTCGCACCACTCACAGCCGAGGAGGCTCCGGAATGCCCGCCGTCGACCACAACCGCGCGCCGCTCCTCGAAGCGCTGCGCCGTTTCAAGCAGGGCGACTTCGCCCCGTTCTCAACCCCAGGACATAAGCGAGGAGTCGGCGCCGATCCCGAGCTCGTCGAACTCTTCGGGCAAGACGCGTTTACCGCGGACATTCCACTCAGTGGAGCCGCCGACGACCTTCATCTCCGACACGATGTACTCGGCCAGGCCGAGGCGTTGGGAGCAGCCGCATGGGGGGCTGAACGATCATTTTACCTGCTCAATGGCTCATCGGCGGGAAACCATGCTTACCTCCTGGCTGCCTTACGCCCCGGCGATGAGATCGTCGTCGCCCGCGATATCCACAAATCGCTTTTGGTGGCGATCATCCTGACGGGTGCAATCCCGGTTTATGTCTCGCCCCGGCTGCATCCCGATCTGGCGGTGGGCCTGGGTATCGAGCCGGCTGCGGTCGGCGAAGCGCTCGACCGGCACCCACGGGCGAAGCTAGTCGCTCTGGTCAGCCCGTCGTACTGCGGGGTGGCGTCCGACCTCGCCGGCATCGTGCGCGAAGCGCATGGTCGCGGCGTTCCGGTCTACGTCGACGAAGCCTGGGGTCCTCACATCGGCTTCCATCCCGATCTGCCCGCTTCCGCGATGGCCTCCGGCGTCGACGGCGCGGTTGCCAGCACGCATAAGGTGCTCGGCAGTCTGACCCAGGCCGCGCTCCTCAATGTCCAGGGCGAACTCGTCTCGAAGGCCAGGATCGCGACCGCTGTCGGAATGGTGAACACCACCAGCCCGGCCGTGACGATTCTGGCCTCGATCGACGCCTGCCGCCGCCAGATGGCCCTCCACGGCGAGCACCTCCTCTCGCGGACGATCGCGCTCGCTCAGGATGCGCGGACCCGCCTGCGCCAGCTTGCGGGTGTCGGCGTGCTCGGTGCGGACGATCTCGGTTTGGATCCACATCGCTACGACCCGACGAAGCTGCTGATCGATGTCCACAACCTGGGTATGACCGGCTTCGAGGTCGAAGATGTTTTGCGCCATCGGTTCGGCGTCACGCCGGAAATGAGCGATCTCGTCAGCATCATCTGCCTGGTGACCGTCGGCGATACTCAGGAGAGCATCGATCGCTTGGTGTCGGCCTTCGCCTGGCTGTCCGACAACCGGCGGCCTGTTTCGGCCGGTGGAGCGGCCCTGCGCTCATCCGGTGACGCCATTGCCCCCGGCGCTCAGGCGATGTCGCCACGTGATGCGTTCTTCGCCCCGTCCCGCAGCGTGGCCCTAGCGGACGCGGTTGGCCAGATCTCGGCCGAGCTGGTCATTCCCTATCCACCGGGCATTCCCGTCCTGGCTCCTGGCGACGTCATCGAAGAACGCAAGCTGGCATACCTGCGCCAGGGGGCGGCCGCCGGGATGTACATCTCGGGCCCGGCCGATCCCGAACTGCGCACGATCCAGATCGTGGCAAAGGATTCCACGCGTGCCTGATCGCAGCGTCAATTCGCCTGGGACTTGGGAGACGCGGTCATACAGAACCTCCGACCGGCCCGCGCTTGAGGCGTTTCTGCGGACATCCTTCGAGCAAGGTGATCTCCCCGGGCGGCAGTGGTACGACGTCGTCCTCTCCCTGGACGGGATGCCCGGATCGCCGGACGACACGATCATCGGCACGGTCGATGGCGATGTCGTCGGGTACGTCACGCCGCATCAGCAAGAACTCGTCGTCCATCCCGAATTCCGGCGGCAAGGCATCGGCACTCGTCTCGTCGAGGCCGGGCTCGCCTACGCGCGGACGCAAGGTCAGGCCGCCTTGACGCTTGCCCCACCGCCAGGCAACTCCGGGGCGGAAGCCTTCGCCACCCGCCTGGGATTCACCTACGACTCCAGCCTGTGGCAATTGCGCCTGCCTCCCGATCGCGAAATCGACCGGCCGGTGTTTCCTCCGACCGTCGTCGCTCGGCCATTCACCGCCGATGTTGACCTCGGCCGCTATGTCGGCATGATCAATTCGGCGTTTGTCGATCACCCGTCGCCGATTCTGGTGACGATCGATGTCGTCAGGATGGCCCATGCCGGACCAGGCTTTGTCCCCGACAACATTTACCTGGTTGGAGCAGCCACTGAGCCCGATACCCCGATCGCGTTTTGCCGGACGCGGGTCGATCTCGACGATGCCGGGCAACGGATCGGCGAAATCAGTCTGATCGGCGTCCTGGCGCCATGGCGTGGCCAGGGCCTTGGCCGCGAGTTGCTCAAGTGGGGCGTGTGGCATCTCCGCGACCTTGGCGTCGACGACCTGACTCTCCACGTCGAAGCCAAGAACGACCGTGCCCTCGGACTCTACGAACATACTGGGTTCGTCCGTGTCCAGGAGTGGCCGCGGTGGACGCTGCCCCTTCCTCCGTCCGGCTGACGATCGGTCGCACCAGTCACCCAACTCAACCCAGACCCGTGCGAAAACGTCGTTGGCACGCCATCTGCGATTAGTTTGCCACGTATGAGATTCGGCGGACGGCCCCACTGCGGGCCTGCGAATCCGCGTGCTCGGTCATAGCCCAAACGGATTGGGATCGGAAAGAGCCAAATCCGCCATAGGGGCGTAAGCTCAATCAAAGTCCGCGTCGGAACGGCCACATCCCGGTTCAGGAAAACAGGGAGGACGTTATGTCGCAGTCGACCGCCGGTACCGTCGATGGTCTTGCTCACCATGGCAGCATCTCCCCGGGACAATCGCAGCCGAGGCCAGCCCGGGCGCATGGAGAGCGAGTCGATGGCTGGCTCCGGGACAGCGCGATTAGCGGCTTCTTTGCGACCTTCGCCCTCAGCGTCGTCCTCACCGCCGCCTACGGGGCAGCCCGGGCGATCGGCGAGGAGACGGGCAACCAACTCCAACGCTGGGCCTGGAATCTGGCCCATAACCCAGTCGTCCAATCCACTGGAGATCGAATCACCCTCGCGATCGCGCTCAACCTGGCTGCCGGAATCGGGTTCGCCTTGATCTATGGGCGGTTCTTTGAACCGGTGGTGCATCTCGGCCCAGTGAAAGAGGGGATGCTCTTCTCCCTGATCCCGTTTGTGCTATCGATTACCGTCTTTTTCCCCATCATGGATGGGGGATTTCTGGGCACCGATATCGACGCGGGACCGCTGCCAATCCTGGGAAACTTGATCGTCCACCTGGTCTATGGTGCGGTTCTCGGCTGGATGTACGGTATTCCGCTCGAATCGGGCATTGACGACAGCGCACTCGACCGGGCCGCAAACGAGGGCGCGGAGCGCGGCGCCGCTCTGGGAGTGCTCCTTGGCGCCATCGCCGGCGCGGCAGTCGGCTTCGCCATCAGCCCCACTCTGGACGACCTCACGAACACCTTGGTCGTCGTGATCGTCGGTGCGGCATCGGGAGGCGCCGTGGGTCTCCTGGTCGGTTCCCTGATGGGCATGGGCGATCTTGGCGAAGAGGAACAGTGGTCGGAAGCGTAAGTCGGTAGCCGATCTTCGACAATCTTGTTCAAACGAAGCGGGCGCTCGGAATCCCGGGTACCCGCTTCTTCTATGTAATCGGACTCAGCCAGTCGGTTCCGCCTGGTCTTGGTAAGCCGCATAGCTCGAATAGACGAGGAGCTGGATCGCTCCTATCTCGATCGATTGGCTTCGGTCGTCGGTGATTGTTCGCGTCAACGGCGTGTCCTTGGATAGCCGCGAGAAAAGTGAGGCGATCGGGTTGGAATCGGTCGGCTGGATTGGCTGATCCTGGAGGAGGCGCAATACCTGCGGCCAGGTGCCCCAGGCAGCCCGTTTGTCCGGTTCCGCCCCATCATTGAAATGGACGAGGTAGCGTCCAAGCACGAATGGAAAGACCCGGTGCGCCTTGAAGGTCTTGGCGGTCCGGGCGTCGACCCGGGCGACGAGCTCACTGGCTCCGTGCTGCTTGATCCAGGCCAGCACGCCGGAGACCTGGCGGTTGGCATAGAGCACGTTGTCCCGTTGCCGCATCAACTCCGCGTGGGAGCGGACAAATGGGTCCTGCGACTTGAGCTCGAAGAGGCCCAGGGTGCCGGTTTTGCGGTCGAAGACCAGGGCGTCGATATCGGTGCGCAGATCACCCTTGTCCCGGCGAACCTCGATCCGCCTGGGAGCGAGGAGGAAACGCTTGTCGGCGAAGAGGGCATAGATGTCCTCGCGAAAGACCGCCTCTCGTTGGATCGCGGCATTGTGGTAGGCCTCTGGGTCCCGCCGCTTTAGCTCGCGAGTCAGAAAGAGAAACGGCTCCGCGAGCAGACCGCTTAGGGACCAGATGAGCGAGTCCGGACCAACCCGGACGAGCGGTGCGGGTGCAATTCCGTGGACGGCGACGTGGTATTCGGCGTTCCCACGGTCCAGCGTGAACGCGGCGAGTACGTCCAACAACGCAATTGCGTCCAGCGGAAGCTCGGCGGCCAGTCGCTCGGCCAGCGCAAGTTCCGACAGCGGCTCGGGCTCGACGCCCCGGTGGCGTTCTTGCAGCGCCCAGGCAATAAGGCGTTCGAGGACACCGGTGTAGATGCCGACGTTCGTCCCGGCGATGGCGGCGCCGGGCGGGTACCCGAACTGGTACGCCATTGTCTTGACGTACTCCGCAGCGAGATCGCGAAAGGCGGTCGCTGGAGTCTGCTGAACTTCCGACAGCAACCGCGAGATGTCGTGTTGATGGCGCTCTCTCGACCGGTCCGCCCACCAGTCGAAATCGAGCCGCTCCCGCCAGACAGGTGGTTGTCGTTTGGAAGCAATCCAGGCCCGAAACTCCCCCGGCTCGCCCTGGTCGAGGCGCATGAAGCCGCTCTCGCAATGCCCGAGTACGACCTCCGCCTCAGCCAGCCGGTTGCAGGAGGCGAGGAACTTCGCCGCCCAGTCGTCAGGAACCAGCGCTGCCCCGGCGGCCCAGCTATCCTCCTCGCCCGCCGCGTCGAGACAGATGGCGAGCGCGAGGTTGCAGCCCAGGTTCACAATCCGGTTGCCGGTGAGCAGATCGGGCTCGGGCGATCTGCTGGTCACCTCGGCCCGGTTCAGCTCCCGTACGAGGGCACGAATCGCAAATCCACCGGCAGGGACCGTGGCCCGCAAACGAAGCCGTTCCTCATCAAGATGGCGACGCAAAGACTCCGAAGCAGGCAGAGCCGTCACGTTGCTAGGCCGTGAGCTGTTTGAGCCGGGATGCGGCCTCGGCGAGCGTATCATCGCGCTTGGCAAAGCAGAATCGGGCCAATAGCGGCGCACGGCCAGGATCAAGATAGAACGCCGAAGGCGGCACCGCCGCCACGCCGATCTCGCTCGTGAGGAAACGGCAGAACGACGCATCGTCGGGATAGCCAAGGTCAGAGATATCCGCCATCAGGAAGTAGCTACCCCCGATCGGGAGGGTGGGCAGCCCTGCGCCCTCCAGCGCATTTCGTAGCTGGTCACGGCGGCCTGTGTAGGCGGTCTGAAGTTCAGAGTAGTAGCCACTTTCCTCCGCGGTTTCCATGGCTGACGCCATCGCGTCTTGAAATGGGGTGGAGGTGGCGAAGGTAACGAACTGGTGCACTGCGCGCAAGGCGGCGTTCAGTCCGGCGGGACCGACGGCATAGCCCACCTTCCAGCCGGTCATCGAAAAGGTCTTGCCGGTGCTGTTGATCGTCAGGGTCCGCTCCCACATGCCTGGGAGTGTCGCCAGGGGCACATGCTCGGCGCCGTCGAAGACGATCCGGTCGTAGACCTCGTCGGTGAGGGCAATGACATCGTGCTCCTGACAGAGGGCCGCGATCTCGGCCAGCTCGGTCCGGCGAAAGACTTTGCCGGTCGGGTTGTGCGGCGTGTTGAGGAGCATCACCTTGGTCTGGGGCCCAAACACGGCCCGGAGTTCGTCTGAATCGAAGGACCAGTCCGGCGGGCGAAGGGTAACGACCTTCAACGAAGCGCCGGCCAGAACGGTGCTGGGAAGATAGGAGTCGTAGAACGGCTCGAAGACGATCACCTCGTCGCCCGGCCCCGCAAAGGCCTGGATCGCGTCGAAGACGGTCTCGGTCGCGCCAGAGGTGACGGTGACGTCGGTGTTGGGGTCGATCTCGCGGTCGAAACGGCGCGCCCAGTCGGCGGCAACCGCCTGGCGCAGGCGAGGCGTCCCCGGCGAGGGTGCGTACTGGTTCAGATCGGCATCGATCGCGGCCTTGGCCGCCTCTTTGACGAAGTCTGGTCCAGCGAAATCGGGGAATCCCTGGCCGAGATTGACCGCGCCGTGCCGCGCGGCCAACACACTCATCTCGGTGAAGATCGACGTCCCAAAACCGCGCACGCGCGCCGATGCTCGGGGATCCATGCCCTGTTGATCCTCTACGCGTCGCCGCGCGCGCCTGCCAGGATGCCCTGATCCGCGAGCTGCTCCATCTCCCCGACCGTGCGGGCGAACTCGACCAGTGCCAGGCGAACCGGCTCTGGCGTCGTCAGATCGACGCCGGCCCGTTGCAGCAGTGGCAGGGAGTAATCGGAGCCGCCGGCTGCCAGCATCTCGAGGTAGCGCTCGGCGGCGGGCTGCCCCTCGTCGCGGATCTTGCCCGCCAGCGCGATGGCGGCCGACAACCCGGTGGCATATTGGAAGACATAGAACGCGCGGTAGAAGTGAGGAATTCGGCACCACCGGTTCCGGATCGAGTCGTCGATCTCCAGACCCGGGGTGTAGGCGCTTTGCAGATCGCCATAGATCTGGTTGAGCCGCTCCAGCGTGATCGGCTCGCCGCTCTCCGCGATCTGATGGCTGAGATGCTCGAACTCGGCGAACATCGTCTGCACGATCAGGGTGCCGTAGACATCGTCGGCGAACCGGTTGAGGATCGCGAACCGCCCCAGCAGATCCTCCGCTGGCAACTCCCCCAGCAAGTGCCAGGTCAGCAGGACCTCATTGAGCGTGGACGCGATCTCCGCCAGGAACGTCGTGTAGTGGTAATCGTGGTATGGCTGGGCCTGGCTCGCGTAGTAGGTGTGCATCGCGTGCCCGGCCTCGTGGGCCAGTGTGAAGACGTCGTTGAGCGTGCCGTTCCAGTTCATCAGGATGACGGGATTCGCCCCGTAGGTGCCCCAGGAGTAGGCGCCGGAGCGCTTCCCCTTCGTCTCGTAGACATCGACCCAGCGCGATGCAAATCCCTCACGCAGATCGTCGATGTACCGGTGACCTAGTGGAGTGAGCCCGCCGAGGACGATGTCGATCGCTTCCTCGTAGGAGTACTTGCGGGCTGGCTCCGGCGCGAGGGCTACGCGCAGGTCGTACAGGGCCAATTGTTCCAGCCCAAGCGCCTTCCGGCGGAGGCCCAGGAACCGTTCCATCGTCGGGCTGGCGTCGTGCACGCTGGCAATCAGGCTGTCATAGACCGACTCGGGTAGGTTGTCATCGAATAGCGCCGCCGACCGGGCGGATTGATGACCGCGCACTCTGGCCTGAAAAATGTCATTGCGCACCGAAGAGGCGTAGAGCGACGACAGCGTGTGCTTGTGGGCGGTGTAGGCCGCCATCATCGTTTGGTGGGCCTCCCGCCGGACGTCGCGGTTTCGGCTCTCCATCAGGGCGCCATGGCGACCCTTGGTCAGGGTGATCTCGTTGCCGTCGTCGTCCTTGACCTTCCCGTAGGTCAGATCGGCGTTGTCCAATGCCGAGAAGGCTTCGATCGGAGCGCGGGTGAGATCGGCCGCCTGAGCCAGGACCTCTTCGACTTCGGTCGAGCGGACATAGGGCCGCTGGCGCTGAACATCGTCCAGCAGGTGGCGGTAGCGGTGCAGAACCGCATCGGTCGCAAAGACCCCCAGCTTTCCCTCCGGCATCGCCAGGATTTCGGGCATGACGAAGGCCAGCGCCTCGCCCGTCTGGACCGCCAGGGAGATCGAGCGGTCGTACCGGGCGAGGGCTTCGGTAACAGTCTGGTCCTCATCCCGGCGTAGCGCGGCGTAGGTGCGCAGCCGCTCGACCACCCGCCGCACCTCCATGATGTCGTCGAGGGCGACGAGCAGCGCCATCGGCGAAGCGTCGAGCATGCCCCGGTGGGCGGTCGCGGTCGCCAGCAATTCGGGCACCTGGGCGGCATCCGCATCCCAGGCGGCGTCATCGGGGTAGATCTGGGAGAGGTCCCAGGTATCTTCGATCGCGACCATGTTGCGGGTGAGGATGTCGACCTGCTCGGCGGGGAAGGTGGGGGTGGCTGGGGCGACCAACGAACAACTCCTTAGGGGCAGTGAACGGCGCGGGTCATGCCCGCACCGCTGTCGAACCTCGACGCTGGTTAGCCGCGAAAGAGTAGCACCAGTCTACAAGCGGCCCTCACCCCGGCCCTAAAGGGCCACCCCTCTCCCCTCCGGAGGAGAGGGGACGAAAGAAAGGCTTCCCCTCTCCCGCGCACAGGAGAGGGGGATGGGGGTGAGGGCCTTTTGGCGTAGGGGGTGAGGGCCGTTACCTACGAGACCGGTGTCGCCTCATCCTCGATGATCACGCCCGGGCTAGCGGCGGGAGTCCCGGTCGAGGAGATCGGCGGGATGTCGATCAAGGAGACGGTGAACGGGAGGACGGGGTCGCTGGTCTCGCGCCGGTCGAACTGGGCGTTGACGACCAGGAGCTGCTCACCAGCCTTCGCGATCGTCGTCGGGAACATGAGCGATGGATCGGTGAAGGCGTCGAGTGTGGTCGCAGTTTCGACCGCGGCATCCAACTCCAAGCGGACGATCAGGGCAAGCTGGTTGCGGACGACGTAGAGGATCGAGCCATCGAGCAAGAGTCCATCGCCGAACGCAACGCTCTCGCCGTTGATGGAGATCTCGGCGACTTCCGCGTTCTCGAGATTGACCCGGAACAGGCGGCCATTACCCGGATTGACCATGATCGCATAGGCACCATCGTCCGTGATCGCGATCCCGTTGGCGTTGAACGACCCTGGCGGGCCGTATTCGTAGACCGTGCCGGTAAAGTCGGAGAATGGGGCCAACTCGCCGCCTGCCTCAACGTCGGCGGCAACGATGCGGTAAAGGACCGGAGTCAGTGAGTCGGTGGCGAAGATATCGCCGTTGGGTGCGACCGCCACATCGTTGACAAACGTCGCGTCAGATTCGAGACCGTTGCTGAACGACGCCAGGGTTTGCCCGTTGGCGGGATCGACGACGAAGACGCTGCCGGTACCGGCGCCCGCCACGATTAGGTGGCCTGAGCCGTCAATCTTGAGGCCGGTCGCCGTCGAGCGATCGGGATCATTCTCTGAGAGGACGGTGACTTCACCGGTGGAGAGGTCGCCCTGGAACAGGGTGCCGTCGGTTGTGCTGCCGACGTAAAACATGTTGGTCACCGGATCGTAGGCAACGCCTTCCGGATAGACCTGATCGCCCGGCAACTCAAAGACCGTCGCTCCGGTCGCGGGTGTCGCACTCTCGGCGACCGGGGTCGCGCCCTGAGCGTTTGCCCGGCGAATGATGCTCGGCAATCCCAGCGCCGCGGCTAGCCCGCTGGCTCCGGAACCCATGACAAAGACACGTCGATCCACGGGGTTTCCTCCTCCGTTGCGTTTTAGACGCTCTGCTCCACGGGTGTGCAGCAAGAGCGGCCGAGACCGGCACCGATACCGTCTGCCGGGACGACCGCATTGGAGGAGGCCGCAAGATCGACGCCAAACGCGCAGAGGGAGACTATTGGGGTGTTTGCGATTCCACCGTTCTGGCGGATGTACGTCGTAGGGGCGCGATTCATCGCGCCCACGTACCCACCACGAAAGTCGATACTGGGCAACCGGGCGCGATGAATCGCACCCCTACATGCCCTAATTACGTTTAGGAGCTCACCCTTCTCGTCGATCTGATTGGGCGTCTTCAACGCCGCGCTATGCCCTTGTGCGCGCACTTGCGGATCGTTTCTTCGTAGTCGCGGGGATCGGGTCCAGGACTGGCACGACCTCGTCCACCGCCGATCCATTCGCGGAGACCAGAACGTCGACCTCTCCGCCGACCGCCTCGGTCTCTGGGAGATTGAGGTCGGCCGGGGCAAAGCCCATCGTCAGGGACTGCTCGACGATGCCCCGCCGAACCAGGCGTTCGGCCTCACGCAGGGTGATCCGGAGCGGATGGGAAGGCATGACGTCCGCGAGCATCTCGCGCACCTGGCGCATGAGGTCGATCGTCTTGTTGATCGTCAGAACGAGATCGCCCTCGGAGAGTTCGATCGCCTCGCCGATCTGGACCATCGTCGCCCCACGGCACCAGGCCCGAACTGCCCCGTAGAACGCCTGGTTGTGGCCCTCGGAGATGACGAGGTTGTGGTCGCGCTCCTCTTCGATGACGTCACGCTCCAGCTCTTCCAGTCGCCGGCGCAGCAAGACCAGGGAATCGGGCAGCGTGAAGTGATTGGTGTATCGAAACTCCCGGTCGTAGCAGAACCACGAGAAGACCTCAGCCAGGTCTTCCGCCGGCAGGCGATCGAGCCAACCCCGGTCGACTAACTCGCACAGGATCAGGCCGTCGTTGTCGAAGACGTCGGCGAGCATGTCCGCCTTGGCGGTTGGGTAGCCCCGATGCAGGTAGCCAAAGCGGTGGAGAACGTCGCGGATGCCGCGGATGACGGCCCGAATCCGGACCTCCTCGGCGTCGGCTTCGCGCTGCAGGAGGTCCTCCAGCGCGTTTCGCTCCTGTTCCAGGGTGTCGATCCGGGCCAGGTAGTCGCGGTGCTCCTTGCGCCGGGGGCAGGCATGGCAGGGGTGAGTGTCGCGGCTGCTGAGGAGGATGCTAACTTGCTCCTCTGCCTCGACGACATCGGCCCGGGCGACGTTCAGCCCTTCGGTGATCCGCCCCAGCTCATGCTCGCGGAACTCCGCCGCAAGCTGGACGAGGTCAGGGAGATCCAGGTCCTTGAGCTTCTTCTTGATCCCGCGCAGCTTGGCGGCGGAGATCAATTCGGTGACATCGATCGTGCCGTCCGGCGGCTCGATCAGCTCGGGAGGCAATGTGACGACCTTGTCATCGGGCAGGTAGTTGATCTGCCGGTACTGGGTGAGCAACTTGATCGTTTCGCCGAACAAGAACCGGCCGACGCCGCCTTGACCACCATGGCCGAGATAGATCCCCCAGCCTTCGTCCTTGGCGTGGACGACCAGGCCCGGCGTAGCGGTCCGAAAGACGCGGCGCAGGGCCTGGCGGCCCGGCTCCGGCCAGGGCATCGCGTCTGAGACCTCGCGCTGGGCCTCGATCACTTCCTGGGCGAGGCGGCGCTCTTTGTGCTGGGCGGCTGTCAGCGTCCTGACCAGGCCTCGATACTCCTCCAGGAGATCGTCGCCCCCTTCGAGGCCGATCAGACAGCCATGTGGGGGTCCCTGCGATATCGCCGCCAACCTCGACGATGTCGTCTTCCAACTGGCGGATGCGCTGGGCGGTCTGGAACTGGGCCAGGCTCTGGAGGAGCATGTGGCGGACGCGCTCGCCGTGGGGTGGGTCCCACAGGTTAAGGACCGTGTTGTAGCGGATCGCGAATGCCGACCGCACCGGGAGCAGCGATCCGGTGGCGACGTTCATGGTCTCGCGGAAGCTGAACCAGGGTGAGTACGGCACGACCACATGGCCGAATGCGTCCATGCCACGGCGGCCGGCCCGGCCGGCCATCTGCTGGAACTCGTTAGGGATGAGCATCCGTCGCCGCCGGCCGTCCCACTTGCTCATCCGGCCGATCACGACCGAGCGAGCGGGCATGTTGACGCCCAGGGCGAGCGTGTCGGTGGCGAAGACCACCTGCATCAGCCCCCGCGAGAAGAGCACCTCGACCAACTGCTTGAGCAGCGGCAACAACCCGGCGTGGTGGAAACCGATCCCTTTTTGGGCGAGGGCGGTGATCAGGCGAACTTGCTCGAGTTCGCGATCCTCGGGGCGCAGGCCGCTGAGCAGATTCTCGACGACGGCGTCGATCTGCTCGACTTGCTTCAGACCAACGAGATTCGGACGCATCACGGCCAGCCGCTCGGCAAATGCCTGGCAGTCGTTGCGGCTAAACAGAAAGTAGATGACCGGGAGCATGTCCTGGGCCGCCAGCGCGTCCACGATCTCGCGCGGCTGCGGCTCGTCGATCTCGGGAGTGCTACGTTCGGTGGTGCGACCCCGGCGTCCGTGTCCACCCTGGCGACGCAGTTCTCCCCCGATCGCGGCGAAGTCGTGGACCTGGGCGCCGTTGTGATCGATGACGAGGTGCATCTCATCATCGAGGAAGTAGTAGAGCGCCAGGGGCACGGCCCGCTCGGTATGGGTAATGAGCCGGATCGGGCGATGGGTGCGGCTGATCCAGGCCGCGATCTCGTCGGCGTTGGAGACGGTGGCGGAGAGGCAGATGAGCTGGATGTGCTCCGGGCAGAGGATGATGGCCTCTTCCCAGGTGGTTCCCCGCTCCTGATCGGCCAGGTAGTGGATCTCGTCGAAGATGACGCAGTCGACATCGTCCAGATCCCAGGGGGTCTGGAGCAGCATGTTCCGCAGGATCTCGGTCGTCATGACGATGATGCGGGCGTCGCGGTTCTCGGTCACGTCGCCGGTGAGCAGTCCCACCTGATCACCATGGAGCTGACGCAGGTCACGGAACTTCTGGTTGGACAGCGCCTTGATCGGGGTCGTGTAGAAGACCCGCCCGGTGCGCTTGAACGCCTCATAAACTCCGAATTCCGCCACGATAGTTTTGCCGGTACCTGTAGGAGCGGCGACCATGACGGAATCGTCCCGGAGAAATGTCCGGATCGCCTCCCGCTGGAACTCATCGAGGGCAAACGGGTAGTGGACCGCGAACTGGTCGATCTGGGCTTCGATCGCCGGATCGAGACCGGGAGTCAGCCCCTTGAGCTTCTTGGCGGTGCGTTTTCGCCGCGGAGGGGCAGGCGGTTCGAGCGCGACAGGCTCAGCGGGCGCGGGCTGTTGTTCAAGGGGAATGTCTTCCGGGGTGGTTGATTTGCTGGACTTCGTCGCGCGCTTCGCCAAGGAGATCCTGAATCCTGCCCGGTACCGGTCTGCCCGGCTTCCCATTGATCGACGGCGGCCAATGAGCCAAACCGAGTCGAAGAGTACCATGGGAATAATCGGTTTCCTTACTGATGACGTTTTACGGTGAGAAGGCGGGACCGAAACGAGTCAGGCGAGGCCCTCGCGTACAGCGCGGGCGGCCGCCTCGGTCCTGGTCGTAGCGCCGAGCTTGGCCAGGATCGCGGCGACGTGCTTCGAGGCCGTCCGCCGGCTAATGAAGAGGGCGTCGGCGATGGCGCGGTCGGACCGACCCTCGACAACGAGGCGGAGCACATCGATCTCTCGTAAGGTCAGGCTGTCGCCGGCCGCCGGCTGCGACAACCCACCTGGCGGTCCAGCCTCCGTGCCCGACCCCGCTAGGACCTGGGAGATCGCCTCTTCGGGGGGAGTTGCGGCCCCCGCGCTAAATGCTGCCTTATACCTGGCCTCACCGATCCCTTGTCTGGCGGCATCGGCCGCCGTGTCGAAGGAAACCTGCACCGTCGGCCGAAGGGGTTCACCCGTCGGTTCGCGGATGGTCTCCGATGCACCGAGCAACCAAGCCGCCCGTTCGAACTCGCCGATGGACGATGCCGCCATCGCTAACCCGGTCAAGCACAGGCCGCAGTGCCAGCGGTAGCCCAGCATGCGGGCCAGCGCTAACGATTCGAGGAACGCTGCCTGCGCGCGAACTGGATCACCAGCGGATTGTGCCGAACCGCCCAAAATCCACTGGACGTTACACAACTGCCGCCAATCTCCCATGGTCCGGAACCGCGCCGCGGCGTCCTCGGCGTAGCCGATCGCCTCTACTTCTTTGCCTTTCCAAGCGACCGCCATCCAGTTCAGAGCCTTTGCAACCGCCCATTCGTCTCCTAACTCGACGGCGAGCGACAGGCTTTGTTCCAGGAGCACGCGGGCTCGCGCATATTCCTCGTCAGCCTCCAACGAGTCGCCCCGCACCAAGAGGGCGACCTCGAACCGGGCGATGGAAATGTTTCCCAGTCCACGAAGCGCTGCCGCTTCCGCACCGCGATCTTCGCGCAGTCTGGCCAGTTCGAGTGCTTCTTCCGTCCATCTGGTTGCCCCGGCGTAGTCCCCCTGACGCTCGCACATGTCACCAAGTGCGATCATCGCCGGCAGCCGTTCCGGGAGTTCGGGCGACGATAAGGCCAGAAGGACGTCCAACCAGCGGCGGCCTTCCGGTACCCGGTCCCGCACTACCCAGAACGTCCACAGTGCGGCCGCAAGGCGCAGGCCCCGGTCGAGACTGCCGGACTCGTGCAGCCACGACAACGCCGCCCGCAGATTAGGAAGTTCCAGATCCAGACGATCGAGCCAGGCAACCTGCTCCGGGCCGCGCAGATTCGGCTCTGCCTCCTCAGCAAGCGCGAGTAAGCAGGACGCGTGGCGATCTCGCACAAACGCCAACTCACCCTGATGCGCCAAGGCTTCCAGACCGAATTCTCGAACGGTCTCGAGCATGAAGTAGCGCGGCTCGGTCCCGAGAGTAGACTCCTGCCAGAGGAGACTCGCGTCCACCAGCGCGGCGATGACCTCAAAGGCATCGACATCCGGCTCCGGTGTCTCGCCGACCACGACCTCGGCGGCCTCAAGGGTGCACCCACCGACAAATGAAGCCACGCGGCGGAAAACGACCTGCTCTGTCTCCGTGAGGAGGTCATGGCTCCAGCCGATGGCATCGCGCATGGTTTGCAAGCGAGACGGCACATCGCGTGGTCCGCCGGTGAGCAAGGGCAACCGCCGGGCCAGCCGGGCAAGCAACGCCGCGGGCGGCAAGTGGGGACCACGAGCGGCCGCGAGCTCAAGCGCGAGCGGAAGTCCGTCCAGCCGGTGACAGATAGCAACGACCGCTGCCGCGTTCGATTCAGCCAAGGTGAAGTTGGGATTGGCGGCCCTGGCTCGTTCGACAAACAGGCGAACCGCCGGCGCCGATGCAACCTGCTCCAGCGCCGGCAACCGGTCTGGATTGGGGCAGGCGAGCGGCGGCACCGGCACATCCCACTCGCCCGAGACGCGCAGGCGCTCGCGGCTGGTCACGAGAACCGTCACGCCCGGGCACGCCGAGAGGAGTTCGACGATCACCGGCGCGGCTGGAAGGAGATGCTCGAAATTGTCGACCAGCAGGAGTGCGTTGGTCCTCTCCGCCACAGCGCGGACCTGCTCGGCAAACGGTCGATCGGCCAGCTCACGGACGCCAACCGCGCGGGCCAGCAGCGCCGGCACGTGACCGGCATCCCGCACGGCCGCGAATGGGACAAACCTCACCCCATCGCCGAAATCCCGGGCAACCGCAACGGCGGCGGCCATCGCCAGGCGGGTCTTGCCGACACCTCCTGGTCCTGTAAGCGTCAGGAGGCGTACGTCGACGCGCTTGAGCAACGCGCAGACTTCGTCCACCTCGCGCTCTCGTCCAACGAGGCTCGTCAGTGGCGCCGGAATCGGCGCGGTCGCAGATTCGTCGGGCATCGGCACTGCCATTGGGCGAACCGATCCTCCTGGGGCGGATAGATGTGAGGTTTTTCAAGCCATGATGGCTGGTCAGCATTGTGCCGTCAATCAGATCGGGGAGTGATAGAAGGTACCAAAGTGCGTACGGTCAGATTGGTCCTGGCGTGACGAGTCAGAATGGCGGTTGCACCTGGGCGGCCCCGCCGTAGCATGAGGTCATTGGCCGGGTGGATAGCCTCTTCCAAACGACACGGATCACCTGGCCCAACCACTACGGCGACAATAGGTCGCCACAAGGAGAGAGATGACGATGGGCGTAGACGTGAAACTGCGCGGAAGACCGGGCGAAGACGAGCACATCCCGTACTACCGGCAGTACATCGACCAGGTGCCCGAGGGCGATGTCCTTGAGATCCTCGCCCATCAGATCGGCGAAACCGAGCGGTACCTCCTCGGATTCTCGCCGAAGGAAGCGGTCTGGCGACCGGCGCCAGACGAATGGAACGCGATCGAGGTGGCGGGACATCTGGCCGACGCGGAGCGAATATTCATGCACCGGGCGCTGGTGATAGCCCGTGGCGACGATACCCCGTGGGCGAGCTACGAACCGGACGACTATGTGGCAAACGGGGGATTCAGCGAGCGAGAGATCGCCGATGTCGCGGCGGAGTTTGCGACGGTCCGGGCGGCGACCCTGGCCTTCCTACGCGGATTGGACGCGACGGCGTGGAGCAGGAGGGCCCCGGCGTCGTCCTCGATGCGCAGCGTGCGGGCGTTTGCCTACACCGCCGCGGGCCACGAAGTCCATCACCTGCTCAGCCTGAAAGGTCAGCGGGATCAGACGTAAGCGATGGCTCGACCGCCCACCGCGGTTGTGGGGCGCCGTTTCACCATCCCAACGTGCCGGGTTCACCTTTGAACGGACCGACGACATCGGCGGTGATCCAGCCGCCATAGAAGCCGCCGGGTTGCGGCGTTACCACTTCTCCGTCCACCCGGCACTCGTCCATTCGTCCTGGATAGAAGGCCACATAGTTCGCCAGCGCTCGAAAGTCGTCGATAGGATCGGGATACGACCACGCGGCCGCTTCTGCACTACGCTCACCGACGGTGACGGTCCAATAGATCGCGCCGCCTTTCCATTCACAAAAGGAAGCGCCGGCCGCCCGGCTCAGGACTCCATCCGCGATCTCTTCGGGCGGAATGTAATAGACCGGAGGATGGCTGGTCTCGAGCACTCGAACGGCCCGCCGCGTATCGACGATAACCTGGCCGTTGAACTCGATCTCGATCCTGCGATCCACCTTCTCCAGACGTGGGGGCCGCGGATACTCCCAGGCAGACTCTTGCCCAGGTGCCGGGACGATTCGAGCGGGATCGGGCACGTGAAAACTCCTGGCGCACCGTTGCGGTGAAATGCCGGTGACAAGGAGCGCCGCACGGTGCCAACCCATGATGCGATTCGCACGTTGACCAACGACGCTCCCGCGCCACAGAATGGGCGAAACGGCATGGGATGCAGTTTAACGGTTAGCGAGGTCCAGAGCGAGTGCGAATCGGGATCAACGCCCAGCTCTTGTCAACCGAACCTGGATACCGTCAGAGCGGCGTAAGCCGGTATATCGAGCGACTGCTGCTGACGCTGCCGCACGTGATGGCAGACGACGATGAGTTGCTGGTGCTCCGCAGCCGCTCGTTCGAGGGACCCGGGATGGACGCGCCCATCACCGCCAAGGTCGGCGATCGGGTCAGAAAGCTGTTCGAGCGGCCTGCCCTGCGCACGGGATGGGAGCAGACCTTCCTGCCGGCGCAGGCATTCCGCCTCGGCGTTGACGTCCTCCACGGCCCCGTCAACGTCGTCCCAATCCTGGCGACCTGCCCACTCGTCGTCACCGTGCACGACCTCGCCTACCTGCGCATCCCCGAAGTTGTCCCGGCCCGCCGCCGACAGTACTTCGCCAGGATGACCAGCCTCGCGACCCGGCGGGCGGACCACGTAATCGCCGTCTCCGAAAGTACAAAGGCGGACATCGTCGAACTGCTCGGCATGAAGCCGGAGCGGATCACCGTCACGCCCCTGGCGGCCGACGAACGCTTCCGGCCCCTGCCGGAAGACGAGATCGCCGCATTCCGCGCTAGCCAGGGACTTACTAAGCCCTTCATCCTCTATCTGGGGAACATCGAGCCACGGAAGAACCTGCCGACCCTCCTGCGCGCGTTCGATCGATTAGCGCCAGCGGTCGAGCACGACCTCGTCATCGTCGGCGGCGAGGGCTGGATGATGGAGGAGTTCAACGCCACCCTCGCCGGCATGACTCAGCGCGACCGGGTGCGGATCCACGGCTTCGCGCCAGTTGAGGACCTCCCGGCCTGGTACAACGCGGCCGACCTGTTCGTCTTCCCATCGCTCTACGAGGGCTTTGGGTTCCCCCCGCTCGAAGCGATGGCCTGCGGCACGCCGGTGGTGACGTCGAACGTCTCTTCGCTGCCCGAGGTCGTCGGCGAGGCCGCGTTGACCGTTGCGCCGCTGGACATCGACGCCCTGACCGAGGCGATGGGTCGGATCCTGGGCGACAGCGTTCTGGCTACGTCGCTCTGGTCTGCGGGCCTCGAACGGGCAGCAACGTTCACCTGGAATCGCACGGCGGCAGGAACGATCACTGCTTATCACGCCGCATTGGCATGAACGCCAGCGTGACCGTTCGCGACGTCGGTGAGTTTGGACTCATCCGGGCTCTCCGCGACGCTCTGCCTGAATCGGTGCGGACTGGCGACCGTCTCACCGTGGCGATCGGCGACGACGCGGCGGTCTGGACACCCAAACCCGGAGCGTCGATCGTCGTTACGACGGACAGCTTGATCGAGGACATCCACTTCCGCCTCGCTCCTGGCTGGACCGATTGGCGGAGCCTTGGCCACAAAGCCCTCGCCGTGAACCTCTCCGATCTGGCGGCGATGGGTGCGACGCCAGGTCTGGCCACCGTGAGCATCGGGCTGCGCGGCACGGAGCGCGTCGCCGATCTGATCGACCTCTATGAAGGCATGGGCACGCTGGCGAGCCGCTGGAGCTGTCTGATCGCCGGGGGCGATATCGTTGCTTCGCCGGCCGGATTCAGCCTGCACATCACCGCGATCGGTGAGCTCCAGGGCGAACGCATCCTCCGCCGCGACTCTGCCAAACCTGGGGACGTGGTTGCCGTTAGCGGCACCCTCGGAGCCGCTGCCGCCGGGCTGGAGATCCTTCAATTGCCACCGGACGATCCCCGGCGCACGGCGACCACCGCCGACCTCCTGGTCGCCGCTCACCTGCGGCCCTCGCCGCGTCTGGACCTCTCGCCCATCCTGCTCGATGGTGGCGCGACATCCGCGATGGATCTCAGCGACGGTCTCTTCGGCGATCTGCCTAAGATCCTCGAAGCCAGCGACGTCGCGGCCCGCATCGATGAAACCGCTATTCCGGTCGCCGCGGCCGTACGCGCCCTCTTCCCGGACCGCTGGTTTCACCTCGCCACCCGCGGTGGCGAGGACTACGAGCTGCTCTTCACCGCCCCGCCAGATCGGTTCACCGCGATCGCTTCGGCGGCAACCCAGATTCAGGCAACCGTCACCCCGATCGGGGAGATCGTGGCCAGCACACCGAATCACCCCCGCCTTGAACTCCGGCACCCTGATGGCACGATGTCATCGATCACGTCAGGAGCGTTCGATCATTTTTCGACGGGAAGTACCCCCACCTAATTGATCCCAGATTTGGGCGGATCGGGAACTGCCCCCGTTATGGCGAAGCGCCGGGGCAAATGCATTCGTCGGTCCGTAGAATTAGGATGTTCGATAGCGCGCCCGGCATTCATCGATGACGGCGCGGGCTTCGGCGGCATCGTGCCAGCCCAAGACCTCGGTGGTTTTCTGTTCGAGCAGTTTGTAGGTGGCGAAGAAGGTTTCGATCTCCTTGGCCCAGTGGTCGCCGACGGCCGCGAGATCGTCGACGTGGGCGTAGCGCGGATCACCGACCGGCACCGCGACGACCTTAAAGTCGCTCCCCTTCTCGTCGCGCATATCCAGCCCGCCCACCGGCCTTGCTGGTACCAGGCAGCCGGGGAAGGTCGGCTCCTGAACCAGGACGAGGATGTCGAGGGGATCACCATCCGGCGCTAGCGTATCGGGAATGAACCCGTAGTCGGCCGGATAATGAACGCTGCTATAGAGCACCCGATCCAAGCGGAAGGTGTGACTGAGGTGGTCATACTCATACTTGTTGCGACTGCCGCGCGGAATCTCGATGAATGCCAGGATTTCGACGTTGCTCTCCAAGATGTCCTCCAACTACGCAATGATTGTCACCATCCGGAGGACCCGGCAGGCGAGATTAGGATCCCCGGCGATGGCAATCTGCTCAGCGGCCTTCTCTGGCGCGATGCCCTTGGTGAAGAGCCGCCAGGCAGTGTCCTGATCCATCGTCACGCGGCTTGCCGCGGCCGCTGCTTCCTCCGCCGAGCCCCGGCCGAGTGTCCACCCAGCGACTTCTCTCGCCGCCAGCCATACATCTCCGGCGTCTCCTGTCACCTCCAACGCCACCGTCGTGCCCGTCGCCGGCCGCTCAGAGTGCAGAGCAAACGGCAACGCCCGCGCGAATGTATCGAGCACTGGATGGCACCACTGGCGATCGAGTAGTCCAGGTTTGCCGACGGCGTCCCGAATGTGCTGCTGGTGGTGCCATTTCTCGGTGTACTCACGGGCAACGTCCATCCAGACTGGCGCCCGTTCTGGACCGGCCCAACTCACCACACCTCCGGGCGCGCTGAGATCGAGCGTCTTGCGGAATTCGGCGAGTTGATCGCCAACCAGACGCAAGAAGTCGATGATCAGGCGTGGGCTGACCCGCTGGGCGCCCTTCACCCAACCGTCGTTCTGGGCATTGATGAACGCCAGCAAGACGGCGGGATCGTTGAGATCACCGGTTTCAACTGCCCGCGAGCCGATGAACCCATCTCGATGGCGCGAGAGGTAGGTCATATCGGTGAACAATAAGTGAAGCGTGACGTCGTGGACGTTCCAGCCGGAGCAGATCGTCGGCTTGCTCCAGTCTTCGGTCGTCAACCCCTCAAGTAGTTCGAGCAGCGCTGCCCGCTCTCCGGGAAAGTGCCCAAGCGTATCGATCGGCCCCAATTGCTCCATTTGGACACATCCTCCGAAGTCCCGCTGACGGTCGGCGCGAGTTCCGTAGGCAATGCTACGCGCCCAGTGTGATCCAATCCGAACCCGTCTCCGTCAAAGCTACCGAACAGCCGGGGGCCCAGTGGCGGGCCGCTACACCTGACCGGTTTGGTGAGTGTACGGAGGAACGGTTACATGCGCATGGTGCACGAGCGATTGCTGGCAAAGGTTGTCAGCGAACGAGAGCGAATCATCACCCGGCGAGGACTTCTTACTGGTTCGACCAAGATCGCGGCAGGCAGCGCCCTGGCCCTGGCGCTCGGCGGCGGCTCCCTGCGCGCCCGGTCCGCCTTCGCCCAGGCCGACCTACGCGACGAGGCGTTCGAGTCCGACCTCGACGTCCTCAACTACGCCCTGACCCTGGAGCACCTCGAGTTCGCCTTCTACCGTGACGGAGTCGACACGTTCACCTTTGGCAACGATCCATTCGGCATGTCGATCGACACCAACCTGGCCGCCATCCGCGACCATGAGGGCGCCCACGTCGACACCCTGACCCAGGTCATCACCGATCTGGGCGGCGAGCCGGTTGAGGAACTTGAATACGACTTCGGCTACACCGACGCCGGCACCTTCCTGGCCACGGCGGCCGCCCTGGAGAACACCGGCGTGAGCGCCTACGACGGCGCGGGCGCCTCCATCGAGAATCCCGATCTCCTCACCGCGGCCGGGACTATCGTGGCCATTGAGGCCCGCCACGCCGCCTACCTCAACCTCGTCCTCGGTGAGATGCCGTTCCCATTCCCGTTCGAGGCCGCCAAGACCCCCGCCGAGATCCTCGAGATCGCCGGCCCCTTCATCGTCAGCTAGATCGGCCCGAGCGCCGGATATCTGGAGGCATCCGCAGTCAGGGATGCACTCGCCAAGGAGCACTATCAATGCTGAAGCGTATGGTTCGATCCCAGCACCCGTTGGCCGCCGCCCTGCCGTTCGCGCAGGATGAGGAGGAGGCCCCGTTTGCCGACGTCGTCGAAGTCCTCAACTACGCCCTGACCCTGGAGCACCTCGAAGCGACCTTCTACCGGATGGGCATGGAGCAGTTCGCGGCGGAGGACTACACCGCGATTGGCTTTCAGGCCAGCGTGCGCGACTACATCGGCATGATCGCGGAGCACGAGGCCGCCCATGTCGACACCCTCACCGGGGTCGTCTCCGACCTCGATGGCGAGCCAGTCGAGGAAGCCGAGTACGACTTCGGCTTCACCGATCTCACCAGCTTCCTCGCGACCGCCGCCGCCGTCGAGAACCTGGGTGTTGCCGCCTACGGTGGGGCCGCCCAGTACCTGATCGAGAACGATGTCCTCCTCACCGCCGCCCTGACGATCCACGGCAACGAGGCCCGGCACGCGGCCTACCTGAACATCCTGACGGGCGCGTCTCCGTTTCCGAACGCCTTCGATAACGCGCTCGCCCCTGCCGAGGTCCTAGAGACCGCAACGCCATTCATTGTCGGCTAGGCAAATCGGCCGACGTTCGTCGTTCCTTCGCCTGGTCGGGGCATCTCATCGGTGGCCCGCGACGAGACCCTAACGCTGGGCGCCGGACTCTGCCCAGGTACGAGCGACTTACCCTGGGCTGATTCGTCGTCATCGCCAGGACCGGCACGCGCACCCCACGCTCGACCATCCCCAGCGAGCCGGTCTCTTGCTCTTCGTCTCCGAACCGCGACGGCGGGCGCCGGCCTGGCGCCCGCCGTCGCCTTCTCACACGGGAGTCCTCTCGGTCATGAGTCTCACCACAGGAAGCCGATCGACCTACGCGCTCCCCGCCACCGACCGGGAACGCCAACGCTTGACGAGTCAGGCCGACATGGTTCGCCCGTTCACGCAGCGGCTGCTTGTCGACGCTGGAATCACGACAGGAATGCGGGTCCTGGACCTCGGCTGCGGGGTGGGCGATGTCTCGCTCATTTTGGCGGAATTGGTCGGTCCAGACGGTGAGGTCGTCGGCGTCGACCGCGATACTCGCAGCCTCGAGGTTGCCCGGAGCCGCACGGAAGGGAACTCCCACATCTCATTCGTCGAGGGGAGTCTGGAAGACCTCACCTTCGAGGGTGCATTTGACGCTTGCGTCGGCCGGCACATCCTCATGCACCTGCCCGACCCTATCGCCGCCATCCAGAAGGCGGCGCGGAGCGTCCGCCCGGGCGGGATCGTCGCCTTCCAGGACACCGACCTCACCTGGCCGACGCCGACGGTTTGGCCGGAGTCGCCGCTGGCGGTCCGACTCGCGGATGCAATCGATCGGGTCGTCCCGCTCACGGGGATTGAACGGCACATGGGGTACCGGTATCGCTCGTTTTTCCTGGCGGCCGGTTTGGGGGAGCCTGAACTACGGATGGACGCCGTGCTCGGCGGAGGGCCGGATTTCCCTGGCTACCACGTCTTCGCGGAAACCGTCCGCAGCCTCCTGCCGGTGATGGAGCAATTCGAGGTCGCGACCGCGGCCGAGTTCGATATCGAGACCCTCGCCGAGCGACTGCGGGACGAGGTGGTCGCGAACGATGGGGTGTTTGCCTACACGCCGATGGCGGGAGCCTGGACTCGCACCGCGCAAGACCCGCGCTAAACAACTTTGCTGAAGTCGATCGTAGCCCAGACTGAACCCCACCTTAGATCACAACCGGATGCTGCTGTGCGGCGGCATCCGGGGTCCCTCCCCCGGGTTTCGGCCACCCAGGGGAACCCGGAGCGCCGGGGTGACGAAGTCGTCACCCCGGCGCTCCGGCTGTTTTCGGCCGGAAGCGGTTGTTACGCCAGAAGGTCGGTCATGCCGTACAGACCGGGCGGACGACCGACCAACCACCGCGCGGCCCGTAGCGCTCCCAGGGCGTATGGCCGCCGGCTGAAGGCGCGATGGGAGATCCGGATCTCTTCGCCGGCGTCGGCCAGGATCACCGAATGCTCCCCCGGGTTCCCCCCGGCCCGGACCGCGTGAATGCCAATCTCTTCCGGCTGGCGAGGCGCATGACCGGACCGGCCATGGACCGTCAACGGGTCGGCATGAATCTGAGCGGACCGGATAGCTTCGAGGAGCGCCAGGGCGGTACCCGAAGGCGCATCGACCTTGTGCCGGTGGTGGGTTTCGACGATCTCGATGTCGAACCCATCGAGGGCCGCGACGAGATCAGGCAACACCCTGACAAGCGCGGCGATTCCGACACTCAGATTGCGCGCGGCAAAGACGGGAATCCGCTCCGCGGCCAGGGCAAGTCGCTCGGATTGGACCCGCATCGAGCCCGGTCGTGCCGGTGACGAACGGAATCTCCCGCCTCGGCGCAGCACTCCGCGAAGGCGACCGTCGCATCCGGCCGGGTGACATCGATCATGACATCCACCAGCGGTAGCAGGTCATCGAGCGACCCGTCGGAACGCGACACGCCGCCAGCAACCGCTACGTTGGGATCATCCGCGGCAGTCGCGACGATCTCCCGGCCGAGGCGTCCTGTTATTCCGGCAATGCCGATGCGAACGGTCATGCCGCCAGCGCCTCGCGGCCAGTCCACTCAGCCAGCACCGACTCCAGGATGGCCAAGTTTCCGGCCGACATCGGGGTTAATGGCAGGCGAACCTCGCCGGAACAGATACCAAGTATCCCGGCGGCGGTCTTGACGGCGATCGGGTTGTTGTCCAGGAACATCGCCCGGCAGAGCGGCAACAACCGCCGGTGCAGCTCCCGCGCCCGCTCGAACTCGCCGGCGAGCGCCGCTGTGGTGAGCGCGCTCATCGCCTCAGGGACAATGTTGCTGGCGACCGAGATGACTCCCTGACCGCCCACCGCGATGATCGGCAGGGTCAGCGAGTCGTCGCCGGAAAGCACGGCAAACCCTTCCGGCGCCGATGCCACGATCTCCGAGCAGGCATCGAGCGAACCGCTCGCCTCCTTGACCGCGACGATCCCCGGGACCTGCGCCAGCCGGATGATTGTCTCCGGCAGGATGTTGACTCCAGTTCGCCCAGGCACGTTGTAGAGCACGATCGGCAGAGCGACGCTCTCCGCCAGGTGGGCGAAGTGGCGGAACAGCCCTTCCTGGGTCGGCTTGTTGTAGTAGGGGGCCACCACGAGCGCGCCGTCCGCGCCCAGCTCGCGCGCCCGGCGGGTGCGCGAGACCACATGGGAAGTGTCGTTACCGCCGGTGCCGGCGATGACTGGCACCCGGCCGCGAGCCTGCTCGACGACGATCGCGATGACGCGGTCCTGCTCAGCTTCGGACAGGGTGGGCGTCTCGCCGGTGGTGCCGCACGGCACCAGGCCGGAGATCCCGCCGGCAATCTGCGCCTCCACCAGTGAACGGAGGGCGGGTTCGTCGATCTGAGTGGCATCTCCGGCTCGAAACGGGGTGATGAGAGCGGTGAAGGTTCCGCGAATCATGACCAATGCTCCTGCTTCCGCGCAAACGCGCGTTCTATCTCCAACCAACCGAAAAGCGCTGGGACAGAGGTGTGCTGGAGGGGCGCCAACCTGAAACCTGCTGGGCAGGCGGCTGGCGCCTAGGGCTTGGCCCGGAGGGGGAGAGCAGAAGCGTGCATCTGGTGGGTCGACGTGATTCGACGGGTCATCGACGTTCCCCGAAGTCGGTCGCTGGCTAACGTGCCAACTGACGCGGAGACACCCGTTCCGGGATTGCAGGCACAAAAAAACCGCCGTCCCCGGTTGAGGACGAGCGGTGTCGCGCCCGTGGTACCACCTCACTTCGCCGCTCCGCTTGCGCGAACGGCCTCTCCTGCACGGCCCGGCTCCTCTTCCGAGGTCCACAGAGCGATGCATCGGCCCGTTAACGGGGGCCGCTCGACCCGACAAGGGTCATCCGTCGCCGCCTACTGCGCCCGGGAATTCCAGTGCTTTCCCTAGCGGTTCGGAGCGCGGCTCCGAGGTCTTCTCGCCTGGCGTGTTCGGTCCCGCTTCGCAGCTACCGCGGTTCTCTTGCCCGTCCGGGCGCCAGGTTACCCGTCCTCATCGTCGCCGATTCGGTCTTCACTTGTCCGTTGACCCTAGCAAGTACCTGATGGTCTGTCAACCCTTCCATTTGCCTAAAGCTCAATCAGTCAACCCAAAGTGATCGACAACCTCCGTGAAGATCTCGTCCACTGTCTTGCTGCCATCGACACGGACCACCCTGTAACCGAGGTCCTGGGCATCGGCGGCGACGCGACGAGCGAATCCCGCGTCGCGGGCCATCCAGTTCTCCCAACCCTGCTCCGGATCGGTGCAGTCTCGGAGCACATCATGTCGCCATTCCCGCCGGGCGTAGTGGGCCCGTTGAAATGATTCCTCCGGCACGATCCAGATCGCCCGCGACGGCGAAACGCCCCGCCCCGCTAACAATGACGGCAACAGGGCGGCGCCTTCCGCAATCCCGCACTCCTCATCCGGAAGCGCGAGATCGGCATGGATGAGCGGGAACTCTTCCCGGTAGCATGCCAGCTCATCGTCGATCTGCTGGGGCACAGGCCGCAGCCAGAGCTCGTCGCAGGTCGCTGAGGCGAGCCGTGCGAAGACCGGCTGGTATTTGGGCGTGACCAGCAGCCGATGTCGCTCGAAAGCAACGTCACAGGAGTAGATGCGTAGCCCAAACGTCGCGGAGAGACGCTGGGCGATCGTGCTCTTTCCCGAGCACGGCGAGCCGCCGATCCAGAGCATGCGGTGGAGACGATCGTTCATGATCACTCGTGGAAGAAATCGGCCGCTAAAACGTAGGACTTTTGGCACTATTAATCCTAGGACTTCAATATCACGTAGAATAGCCTTATAGGAGCAATAACCCTGCCCGGGCGATGCGGCCCATCAGGAGGATATCGTGTTCGGCTCCCGGCAATCCCGGCCACTCAGCGTGTCGTCGCTCTCGCGGCGCGAACGCTTCGAAGACTTGGTGTCGAACATCAAGCGATCGCTGCGCCGCGGGGCATCCAGCCGCGCGGACAGGGTCGATGCGGCTGGACCGAACGACGTCGTCCGCGTCCGCATCCTGACCGTGAACGACTTCCATGGGGCGCTCACGACGACGGGTGTCGTCGACGGCCAGGCTGCCGGCGGCGCTACCTACCTCGCCGCCCACCTCGCCCGCGAGCGGGCCAACCACCCGGATACCTCGCTGCTGGTTCACTCCGGCGACATGGTCGGACTCTCCCCGCCACTGTCCGGGCTGCTCCAGGATGAGCCCACCGGCGCGGTTCTCAACGAGTTGGGATTCGCCGCCGGCGCCGTCGGTAACCACGAGTTTGACGAAGGCGTCGACGAACTCGTTCGCCTTGTCGACGGTGGCAACCACCCCGCCACGATCTGGACGACGGGGAGTTTCCCTGGGTTCAACTTCCCTTGCCTGGGCGCGAATGTGATCTCCGAGCGCACCGGGCATCCGCTCTTGCCGGCAGCCCGCGTCTTGACTGTGGCTGGGATCCGGATCGGCGTGATCGGGGTCGTCGGCACCGAAGCCGCGCGCAACCTGGGCGTCACCGCCAGCGGCGTCCGCTTTGCCGACGAAGCCTCATCGGTGAAACGTCACATCGCCGAGCTCCGGGAACGTCGGGTGGCGGCGATCGTCATCCTGGCTCACCTCGGCGCCACCGGACCGGGCGGCGCCGGTGGCCGCCGAGGGCGCTTGCCTGAGTTCGCCGCCGCGCTCGATGCCGATGTCGACCTCATCGTCGCGGGTCATACCCACCAGCCCGCGGTCGTGACCTTCGGCAATGTGCTGACGGTGCAGGCCCACCCCCACGGCCTGAGCTATGGGGCGGTCGACCTCTGGATCGACCGGCGCTTGAACCGGGTTGTGGAGCGTAGCGCCGAGATCGTACCGACGTTCCACGACGGGATCGAGCCCGATCGCCTCACGACCGCTCTGATCGCCTCGTTCGAGCGCTTAGCCGCACCTATAGCCGATCCGACCGTGACGATCGGGACGACCCCGCTCGTGCGCGAGCCCGCTCCACCCGATGCAACGCCCCTCGGTCCGCTGGTTGCCGACGCATACCGATCCGCGACCGGCGCCGAAATTAGTCTGGTCCATCCCGCGGAACTGCACGCGGATCTCCCCTCCGGTCGGGTCTCTCGGGCCGATCTCTACAAGGTGCTTCCAGGCGGGCATGATTTGGTCGCGGCTCGCATGAGCGGCGCGGCGCTGCTGCGCCTGCTCGACGACCGCAGCAGGCCGGTGCGGGCCCCCAGACCGTACTGCTCAGGGGCCAAGCCAGAGTTCGTGATGGATAGGGCTCAGGGGCAGCGCCTCTCAGGTCTGCGCTTGGCGGACGGCGAAAAGCTCGACCCAGTCGGGATCTACACCGTGGCCGGAGCAGCGCCCGTGCTCGGCACCGTGCGATCGACCGAGGTCAGAGTTATGGGCAAGGCCCTTGCGGCCGTCGAAACGTATTTGCGCGACGCCCGCCGCGACCCGGACGCACCTTCAACCGAGGAATCCGCCGCGTCCTGAGGCCCGGCTGGGAATCTGGGTTGAAACCCCGGGGTGAGCCCAGGCTTGTTGTTCCTGAGCAAAGGCGTTTGCAAGCAGGCCCTTGTGGTCTGTCACCAAACAGTCGCATGAAATATCCCCTGGTGGGCACGGAGTGCCTGCGGCAGAACACCGTATCCCGGTCCGCTGCCACAGTCGCGTCGTGCGTCTCGACGATGCCCTCAATCCACATTGAGCCGTCCCTCGGGAACAGTGGAGGGATGCTCGATTTCCCCAGAATCGCTTGACAGGAGACCATGGCGATCTCTACGATAATTCCGATCAGTTAGGTCGGATATTCGCGCGGCTGCACGGATCGCCCAGTTACGCGCAATTGCGGTCCCGGCGGGACCACGAAGGGGATCACGAGTTCGATGGTCGCTTCGCCAGAACACACCATGACATCGACCGCCGATGCGGTCCTGGACACGATCCGCTCCCGCCGCTCGATCGGTCGGGTCGGCCCCGAGTGCCCGAGCCGCGAGGTGATCGAGTCGCTCCTGGAGGCCGCAACCTGGGCGCCGAACCACCACCTGACGGAGCCGTGGCGCTTCTTCGTGCTCGCGGGCGACGCCAGGGCCGAGTTCGGTCAGGCAATGGCCAAGGCGCTGGTCGGCACGCCGGAGACCGAGGAGCAGCGCGAGAAATACAACCGGACCGCCACCAAAGCGCTCCGGGCGCCGGTAATCATCGCCGTCGCTATCGACCCGCAACCGTGCACGAAAGATGTCGAGTTCGAGGAGATCGCCGCCGGGGCGGCCGCCGTGCAGAACCTGCTCCTGGCGGCGCATGCTCAGGGCCTGGCCACGATCTGGCGAAGCGGGGCGGCCGCGTTCAACGACGAGATCAAGGCCTTCTTTGGCCTCCCGACCTCCGCTCATCTGGTCGGATTCGTATACGTCGGCTACGCCAACCAACCGGACCCAACCCGGGAGCGAACGTCGCACGCGGCAGTCACCCAGTGGCGAGGCTGGGAAGACTGACTCCGTCCGCCGCAGGCGCGAACTGAATGAAAAGGGAGGAAGATCGATGGTCGCTTCTCAAGTCCGCGACGACGCCAGCACCATTGCCGTCGCCAACGATCCCGCCGCGCACGCCGCGCTGCGGGAGGCTCACGAATCCGGATACAAGTTCCCACAAGGTTTCGCCGGGTTTACGGCCTCGCTGACGTTCGTCCAGGATGGCGAGGCTGTCTCCGGCCGGGTCACCGTCAAGGCCCCGCGCGACATCCAGTTCGACATCGAGGCCGACGACACCGCCATCGGCTGGTTGAAGCAAGAGATCGGCTCAATGGCCGGTCACCGCTGGCCCACGTCGTACGAGGCCGGCGATGGCCGCTGGACGCTGACCCTGGAAGATGACGCCGGCCACCCACTGGGCCAGACGGTCAACGTGCATGACGACCCATTCGACTCGTCGTATCGCCTTCGCGATGGCCACATCAGCCAGGTCAACCGCCAGATGGGCGGCACCCGCTTCACGATCACCATCCTGGACCACCAGACCGCCGCCGATGGGCGCAGCTTGCCCAGTGTCTTCACGGTCGCTTACTGGGATATCGCCGGGGACCGCCTGACCCGGGCCGATGCCTACACCGATCGCTACGCGACCGTCGCCGGAACGTCTCTGCCGGTTGGACGGCGCGTCGTTACGTCAACTGACACCGGCCAGACGACTCGGGAACTCATCCTGAACGGGCACGAACTGCTCTCAGGTGGGGCCTCGGCCGGCGCCCCCGACGCCGAGCGCCGCGCACACACCTAGCGTTTCGCTTCGCCCCCCCGGAAGATCGTCGGCAGCGACGGGCGGTCGGGTTCACACATTTCGCGTTCACGTAAGAACGACAGCGGCCGGCACAATGGCCGACCGCTGGGGAACGAACCAACGCGTTTGGTCCCCCGGCCGTTGCCGCGGCCGGGGGGCACCCGCCTCGATTGGGCGAGGCGGGTTCACGCCAGATCGTGTGCGGAGTATACCGCCGGGACCGTTGCCGCGGTCCCGCGGGAAAACTCTGGCCCACGACGCGGCACACAAAGGAGGTCTCTGTGCCACGTTCCGGTGCCCGCTCGATTGCGCCCGTATTCACGCCGCGCCAGCCTGCCCGAGTGGCGGTGGCGCTGCTCGCCGCCGTCCTGCTCTTGTTGACGCTCGGCGGCATCCGCGTCCAGCTTGCGGGCGCACAGGCAACTCCGGTGGCCGATTCGACCACCGATGCCCCCACGCCTCAACTTCCAGTCACCGTCACCGACACCAACGGCGACGAGGTGACGGTCACCGATATCAGCCGGATCGTGCCGTTGAATGGGGATCTGGCCGAGATCGTCTGGGCCCTCGGTCTTGGCGACAACGTCGTCGGCGTCGATGTCAGCGCTACCTACCCACCGGAAGCCACTGGGCCGTTGCCGAAGATCGGCTACCAGCGGGCCCTTTCGGCCGAAGGCGTCCTCTCGTTGGAGCCGACGGTGATCATTGGCAGCCCGGAGGCCGGGCCACTGGAAATCATCGAGCAGATCCGTGGCGCCGGTGTTCCGGTCATCATCATCCCGGAGCAGCGCCAAAGCATCGACGCTCCGGCGGCCAAGATCCGGGCCGTGGCTGAAGCGCTGGGTGTGGCTGAGGCTGGCGAAACGCCTGGCCACCGAGACGCAGGCCGAGATCGATGCCGCCATCGCGCTGGGTGCCGAGAGCGCGACACAGCCGCGTGTCCTCTTCCTCTACGTTCGCGGCGAAGGAACCCAGCTGATCGCCGGTTCCGAGACCTCCGCCGACGCGATGATCACCGCCGCTGGCGGCATCAACGCGGGCGCTGAAGCTGGACTCGTCGGGTTCCAGCCGCTGACTCCCGAGTCCCTTGCTCTCGCCGCTCCCGACACATTGGTCTTGCTCACGGCCGGTTTGGAATCGGTCGGCGGCGTCGAGGGGCTCCTTGAGATCCCTGGGATCGCCCAGACGCCCGCTGGCGAGAATCAGCACGTGCTCGATTACGACGACCTCTACTTCCTCGGTCTTGGCCCGCGCACCGGCGCGGCGCTGACCGAGTTCGTCTACGGCCTGCATCCCGACCTCGCTCCGGCGGCCACGCCAGAGGCTTCTCCGGCCGCCTGAACACGGCGAACGAGCACGATAGGATAGGCATGTTTGGCGTTCGGCTCACACAGGGTATCTCCGCTCCGGTGGCGCAGGTAGCAACCGCGCTCCGGCTCCGGCGTAGCCCAGTGAGCATCGAACTCGAAGCGCAGACCGTCGCCCACACCGGGCGGCGGGCTGCCCTTTTCCCCGTATTGAGCGTCCTGTTCGTCGCGGCCTGCCTGCTCAATGTTGGCATCGGTGCGGTAGACATCAGCCCGGATCGCGTCATTGCGATTCTGGCCAGCCATGCCGGCATCAACTTCGGTCCGACCTTCACCAACCAGCAGGATTCTGTTCTGTGGGCAATCCGATTGCCACGAGTTGTCTTGACCGCGATGGTTGGCGCCGGCCTGGCGGTATCTGGTGCTACCTTGCAGGGAGTCTTCCGTAATCCGCTTGCGGACCCCGGCTTGATCGGTGCGTCATCGGGCGCGGCGCTGGGGGCGATCACCTCGATCGTGCTTGGATTCGCGCCGTTCGGGCAGTCATCGCTGTCGATCTTTGCGTTTGTTGGGTGCCTTCTAACTACCGGCCTGGTCTACGCGTTAGCCCGGTTCGAAGGTCGAACTGAAGTCGTTACGTTGATCTTGACCGGCGTCGCCCTCAACGCCATCGCCGGAGCAGCCACTGGATTCCTGATTTACCTCGCCGACGACGCCCAACTGCGGACCGTGACCTTTTGGTCGCTCGGCAGCGCCGGTGGAGCTACCTGGCGCTCTGTCGGGGCAGGCTTCCCCTTCATCGTCGCGGGACTCCTCCTCCTGCCTCGCTGGGGAAGGGCACTCAACTTACTTGTCTTGGGAGAACGTGAAGCCCGCCACCTCGGCATCGAAACCGAGCGGACTCGGCTCATCCTGATTGTCCTGGTTGCCCTGATGACCGGCGCCTCGGTGGCGCTCGCCGGCACGGTCGGCTTCATCGGCCTGGTGGTGCCTCACCTGATCCGCCTGGTCGTCGGACCGGATCACAGGGTGCTGATCCCCGCCAGCGCGATCGGCGGCGCCACCCTGCTTCTCATGGCTGATCTCGTCACCAGGACCGCCGTCGCCCCCGCCGAATTGCCGCTTGGCACCGTTACCGCACTGGCCGGCGGGCCCTTCTTTCTGTGGTTGCTGCATCGCACACGCCGTCAGCACGGCGGCTGGGGTTAGCCATGTTTCAGGATCGATCCAGTTCGAGGCCGACCTCACTCGATGCCATCGGCCTCACGTATGAGACCCCGAGCCGAGCCCTTCTCCGCGATGTCGACCTATCGGTACGCCCAGGCGAGGTTGTGGCCATCATCGGCCCGAACGGAGCTGGGAAATCGACCCTGCTGAAACTGCTCGCCGGTGACCTACTCCCGAGCGCCGGGGAGGTCCAGCTCGACGGTGTGCCACTCGCCAGCTACTCCGCTCACGAGCTTTCTCTGCGCCGAGCGGTGCTTCCTCAGCAGACGATTCTCCAGTTTGCTTTCACCTCTCGTGAGGTCGTCGAGATGGGCCGCTCGCCGCACCGCGAGCGGCGAGGAAGCCGGGTGGGCGAACGCATGGTGGTCACCGCCATGACCCGCACCGAAACGACACCGCTAGCGGCCAGGACCTACCCGACCCTGTCGGGTGGCGAGCAAGGCCGTGTCTCACTTGCCCGGGTACTCGCCCAGGACGCCCCTATTTTGCTCCTCGATGAGCCGACCGCCGCTCTTGACTTGCGCCACCAGGGATTGGTGATGGAGATCGCCCGGGAGCTTGCGAGTACCGGAGCCGTCGGTCCTGGCGGTGCTGCATGACCTCAACCTCGCCGCGGCCCACGCCGACCGACTTGCTGTCCTCTGCGACGGTCGTCTGGTCGCGAACGACGAGCCATGGGCCGTCCTGAACGAGAAGCTCCTTTCGGACGTCTACGGCTGCCCGATCGCGGTTTGCCCGCATCCCGTCCGTGGTTGTCCGCTCGTCATGCCACTGCCTCACGGTCTGCAGGCAAGACCAGTCAATCCAGCCGCCCAGGTCGGCACGGAGGTGAACCTCCGATGATGCGAACACTTCGCCTGCGGAACATCGGCTGGTGCGAGATGCACGGACATCCCGTCGCTACCCTCGGCGTCGACGGCGATTCGGCGTTCGTCGGGGTGGCGATCTCGGTCGCTGATGCCCAAGCGATGTCTGTCGCCTCAGTTTCCGCGTTGCAACTTGGCACCCAGGGCGGTGCGGCCGATTGCTGCCGCGTCTACGGCCTCCTCGAACTCGTCATGGGGAGTCTTGGTGGCCGCGTCAAGGCCATCGACCTATCGGTCGGGACAGATCGGATCGTTCGCTCGTGGCTGAAGCTGGAAGGACCGCTCGGCGCATGCACGGTCCCAGCGACCTTCTCGGACGCCCTGGTCCTGTCGCAGACACTGGCAGTCCCACTCCGGATCGACACAGAGGCGTTCGAGCGCCTGATGGGCGGCACTCACGGCCAGTCAACCCAGGAACCCGCTCCCAATTCACCGGCCCACGACGGCCTTGAGGTCTACCGGGCATTCATCGACGGCCTCGATCTGGAGTACCTGGGATGAGGAGCGGTGCTCTCGGCCCGATCGGCGACCGGCGACCGCCTTAGACGGCAATTCAGGCAATTCAGGTGTGACCTGGTTGATGTCGATTTAGAACGTGGAGGAGATTCGGAA
This sequence comes from uncultured Chloroflexia bacterium, assembly GCA_963849635.1. GTDB lineage: Bacteria > Chloroflexota > Chloroflexia > Thermomicrobiales > UBA6265 > CAVRUD01. The sequence goes on from CAWKIA010000037.1 coordinate 89,737, forward strand.
TGACCCGTTCGGTTCGTGTGTTTGGCATGCTTGCCGCCTTGATGGCAATGCTCGTTTCAGTCGTCGTGTCACCGGTGCGGGCCGCCCAAACGGACGGCACGCCGGAGGCGGTCGACCTGGCCGCCGTCAAGGCGTACGTCGTCGATCAGTCAACCACGATGAAAGAGGGTTCCTCAGCCCTGCGCGAGGTGACCGAGACCTACTTCGGGATCATCGAGGCGGCCAACTTTGACTACGCCGCCGCCTGGGCGGCAAATGGCGAACAGCTCACCACGCTGATGGCAGATGCCAAGGAGCACTGGCTCCTGGCCAGCGGCCACTACGAGCTGAACGAAGGCCTTGTCGCCGGCGTACCGTCGCTCTCCTATTACGACACCTGGCTGGACGCCGGCCCGAGCGGCACCGAAGATCCCGAGGGTGCCCTCGACTGGAGCCTAACTCTCCCCGACGGCCGTGTGCTTGAGAAGCCGGGCAACCTATTCAACATGACGGAGCCGGCCTTCTGGGGGACGGACGACACTCTCGTCGGCCTAAGGGTCGATCTCGACGGCGACGGCGCCGATGAGCTCGGCGAAGTCCTGCCGGAAGCCAACTACATCGTCGCCGCTATTCGCCAGCTCGACGACGCCGTGTCAGAGCTACAGACCGCCGTCGACGAGTGGGAGCCCGTCATCGAGGACACCTTCGCCGCGCTGACGACGATGATCCCGACGATGAACGAGTACTTCGAGCAGTGGAAGCTCTCCACCTTCGTCTCCGGCGACGCCTCAACCCAGACCGTCTTCGTCGCTAACAGCCGCCTCCTCGACGTCGCCGGCATCCTCAACGGCCTTTCGCTGACCTACGACGAGATCAGCCCGCTGATCGCCGCCGAGGATCCGAACCTCGCCGCCCAGATCGACGCCGGCTTCGCCGATCTCGTCGGCTACGTCGATGATCTCAAGATGCAGGAAGAGAGCGGCACCCGGTTTACGCCAGAACAGGCCGACCTGTTCGGCACCGAGGCTCAGGACCGCGCGACCCGGCTGGTCGGGCAGGTCTCCCAGGCCATCGCCCTGCTCGGAATTCAGATCTAACCTATAATTCCGAGCGGTTGAATCAGCTATAAGCCCATAGGAGTTCTCTACGTGGCATTTCCCCGCCCCTGTCAGCGCCCCCACGCCGTCACTCTCGTAGTCAGACTGGCGTTGACGTTGATGGTGGTGGGGACCGCCCTTTCCGCCCCCGGTTTGGGAATAGGAGCAGCACAGGCCAACGCCCAATCTGATGGATCTTCGCCCGCAGTCGCAGGTGAAGGCGTGCGCTCCGCGCTGTTCGGAGCCCAAAGCGCGCTCATCTCGGGCGATCAAACCGGAGCCGCTGAGTCCGTCGAGCGAGCGCGTGCCGCCGCTACGGAACTCACCACGGCTTTTGCGGTTTATGGACTAACCGACGATGCCGCCGCGCTGTCCGCTGCCATCGACGCCGCCGCGTCCGCCGTAGCCGCGAACGACCAATCAGCACTCGCGCTTGCGGCAGGGCGCGCCTGGCCCGCCGTCCTTGGTGGTGCCTACCGGGCGACACTGGCAGCCATAGCGCAAGATGACGCCAACGCGGCCGGAGCCTGGCTCCTCCTCCGTGACTTCCGGCCATCCACCAAATTCGCGCGGCCCGGCGCCGACGCGACACTGGCAATCCGCCAGTTCGGCAACGGCGAGATCACCGCCGAAGCGGCCTCCGCCGCAGTAACAGCCGACTTGCTCGACACCTATCAGGCCCAACTCGACGGTGCATTCACCGCCGCCGATGCGGCAGCAGCCCAGGGTTTCGCCAGCCGGCGAGCAGAGGCCATCGGCCAGGCAGCCGGCTACTGGTCGATCCTGGCTCCGGCGTTCGAAGCTCAGCGGGGAGCCGAGGCGCGGGCCACGGTCGATGCCTCATTCGCGGCTCTGCAGAGTGCAGTTACCTCAAACGATGAGGCAACGCTCGGCGCGGCGAGGTCCGGCGCCACGGACGCACTCATCGGGTTCCGTGCCGCACCGCTTGCACCAGATGAGCAGGCTCGACGGGCTGGGCAGTTGCTGCTCTACCTCTCGCTCGTCCCGGTCGAATACGGACGGGGAGTGAGCGGCGGTGAGGTGACCGCCGAGATAGAGATCCAAGAAGCGCAGTCCTTCCTGGACGGCGCCCTGGCCGCGTTCAACGACCTCCGCCTCCCGCTCGACACGATCGATCCCACCGCAACCTCCAACGTCGCCGCCACGCTGGCGGGCCTTGATGCTCAGATCCAGGCGGCCGGGCGCAAGGAATCGGTCGCGTCCCCGGGCGATGTCCGCGATACAGCCGAAAGTGCCAGCTCGACGCTGAAGGGTCTCTTTCCGTCCGAATGGGAACGGGCTGGCGGTGCAGCCGACTTCGATGTCGTCGCTGCCGTCCTCGACCAGATGGAAGCGGCGGTTGCGGCCGGCCAATACAAGCAGGCTGAGTCGGCCCGCCTCGAGGCCTACGCCATCTTCGATGCTGGGCCGGAAAAGCGCCTTCTCGGCTTCGCACCCAATACCGCCGCCCGGATCGAGGCCTTATTCTGGGCTGGAAATGGCGACCTACCCGGACTGGCCGAAGCCATTGCCAGCGACGCCTCCAGCACCGAACTGCGCGCTACACGCCGTGCACTCGACTCTGAACTGGCAGACGCTCAGCGCATCCTCGGGGCGGGGCGACCGGCCGATGCTGCGGTGATCTTCAACTCGGCGACGATCGTATTCCGGCGAGGGACTCGAAGCGGTCCTCATCTTGGCGTCACTGATGGCGGCGATGATCGGCGGCAATCAGCGCTTCAAGAAGCCTCTCTTCGTCGGGGCGATGGGAGCCCTCTTAGCCTCAGCGGCGCTTTTCGTCCTTGCTCGCTCCGTCTTACTCTCCCTGAGCCAGTACTCCGAAAAAGTCGAGGCGATCGTCTCCCTGGTCGCCGTCGGCGTCCTCCTCCTCGTCCTCAACTGGTTCTTCCACAAGGTCTATTGGACCCGGTGGATCGCCAAGCACCACACCAAACGCCGGGCGCTCATTGGCGGCGCTGCCGGTCAGGTCCTTGGTCTGGGAATGCTAGGCTTCACTAGTGTCTTCCGCGAGGGCGCGGAAACTGTCCTCTTTTTGCAGGCACTTGTGCTCGATGCCGGTACGCTCGTCGTGTTGGAGGGAACACTCCTCGGGCTGGCGGCCACGATCGTTGTCGGCGTCCTGACCTTCGTCCTTCAGACAAAGCTTCCGCACAAGAAGATGCTCATCGTCACGGGCTTCATGATCGCCTTCGTCCTGGTGACGATGGTCGGGCACACCGTCCATGTTCTCCAGGCAGTCGGCTGGGCGCCGATCTCGCCGATCACCGACATGGAGATCCCGTACTGGGCTGGTCTGTGGTTTGGCGTGTATGCCTCCTGGCAGAGCCTGATCGCCCAGGTTGCCGCGGGAGTCTTCGTCATCGGCAGCTACTACGTGGCCGAGCACGCCCAGGAGCGCAGCCGGCGCAGGGCGATGGCTCGCGGCCAGGAATTCGTTCCCGCGCAGTAGCAAACATTTAGCGCCAGAGTGCACCGATTTCCTTGACACTACGCGCTTTCCCCAATATGGTAACGATATCCGACAAATTTGGTCGGGATTGCAGTTGGTTCCAGAGGAGGGATTGTGTGGTTGACGGGCGAATCGATGACGAGATCGAAACGACGGTCGAAAATGCCGTCGTAGGGACCCCGCCGGACGTGCTCGTTGATCGCATCCTGAGCCGGCGACGGATGATGCAGGCGACGGCCATCGGAACAGCCGGCCTAGCAGGACTGGTGGTTGCTGGAGCGGGGATTCAGCGTGCTGCTGCTCAGGACGCCACCGCTGAGGCCGACCCCGAAGCCGACCCTGAAGCCGATCCTGAGGCCGATCCCGAAGCGGAGGACGAGGTCGAGGGCGGCGACGTCACCGTCTACTCTGGTCGCTCCGAGGAGCTGGTCGAGGAGCTGATCGAAGAGACGGAAGAGTCGACAGGGATCGACCTCGCTGTTCGCTACGCCGGCACGCCGGAGCTGGCGGCCCAGATCTTGGAGGAGGGTGACAACAGCCCGGCCGACATCTTCTTCTCCCAGGATGCCGGTGCGCTCGGCGCCCTTGCGAAAGAGGGGCTGCTCGCTCCGCTCCCGCAGGAGATCCTCGAACTGGTCGATCCTCGCTTCCGCTCGCCGGACGGCGTCTGGATCGGCCTCTCCGGCCGGGCTCGCGTGGCGGTCTACAACACCGACGAGCTCACCGACGCCGATCTGCCTGCCTCCATCCTCGACTTCACCGACGAGGCCTGGAGTGGCCGGATCGGCTGGGCGCCAGAGAACGCCTCGTTCCAGGCATTCGTGACCGCCCTGCGCGTTCTGAACGGCGAAGACGCCGCCCGGGAGTGGCTGGACGGCATGATCGCCAACCAGCCGGTCGCCTACGACGGCAACGGCGCGGTGGTGCGGGCGGTGGCAGCCGGCGAGATCCAGGTCGGCCTCGTCAACCACTACTACGTCTACGAGATCCAGGCGGAGGACGGCCCCCTGCCAATCGCCAATCACTTCTTCGTCGCGGGCGATCCTGGCTCCCTGATCAATGTAGCCGGCGTGGGCATTCTTGCCAGCAGCCAGGCCCAGGACCAGGCACTAACGGTGACCGAATACCTGCTCGGCACCGACGCCCAGACCTACTTCGCCGAGCGCACCTTCGAGTACCCCCTGATCGCCGATGTGCCCACGGCCGAGGGATTGACACCCCTCGCCGATGTCCAGGGCCCTGACATCGACCTGAGCGACCTCGACGACCTCGAAGGCACCCTTGCCCTCCTGGCGGAGGTCGGACTGCTGTAGGAACCGAGGTCCTGATTGACGGTGGAGGCGGCCGTTTGCCCGCCTCCGCCGCACAGTCTCGAAGGACGATGTAGCGGAGGCGGCGTGCCGGCGAGTATCCCGCGAACAAGAGCCACGACTGTCGTACCCGGCCCCGGAGTCGACCGCGGAGATACTCGTGCGATGCAGCCCGGACGGAGCGTCCGGCTGGGCCAGAAGCATCCCCCCATGCTCCTCTGGGTTCCGGCCGTAGGTGTCCTTGGCCTGCTCGCTGTTCCCCTGGTCTATCTGATCTTTCGCGCGACCGGCGCCAGCGCCGAGACCTGGGATCTAATCCTCCGCGAGCGCACACTCCGGATCTTCCTCAACACGGCCGTTCTGGCATTCGCCGTGGCCGCGGCCACCGTCGCCATCGCGGTCCCATTTGCCTGGCTGACGACCAGGACCGATCTGCCGGGACGGAAGATCTGGGCGACCGCAGCGATCATGCCGCTGGTGATCCCGTCTTACGTCGGCGCGCTAACGGTCGTGTCGGCCTTAGGTCCACGGGGCTTGGTCCAGCAATGGCTGGAGCCACTCGGTGTGGAACGCCTGCCCGAGATCTACGGGTTCTGGGGCACGTGGTTCACCCTGTCGATCTTTACCTATCCGTATGTCTACTTGGGCGTGCGGGCGGCGTTGCAGGGGATGGATCCGTGCCTGGAAGAGGCCAGCCGGAGCCTGGGCCATGGCCCCTGGCGGGCGTTCTTCCATTGCGTCTTGCCGCAGCTGCGCCCATCGATCGCGGCGGGGGCGCTACTTGCCGGCCTTTACGCCGCGAGCGACTTCGGCGTCGTCACGCTTCTCAGGTACGACGCTTTTACCCGCGCCATCTACGTCCAGTACCGATCGTCGTTCAATCGCTCCCAGGCGGCGGTCCTCGCCCTCCTGCTCATCGTCTTCGCCGTCGTCCTCCTGCTTGCCGAGCGGTGGGTTCGCGGCCGTCGCGGCGTTGCCTACCACCGGCTCGGCGCGGGCGCGGGACGCCAGGCAAAACCGGTTCCGCTCGGTCGCTGGCGCCTGCCCAGCCTGCTCTATTGCACGCTCGTCGTGGGAGCCGGCGTGGTAGCACCGGTTGCGATCCTGCTCTACTGGCTGATCAAAGGCGTTTCGCGCGGCGAGGACGCCGACGAACTGATATCGGCCGCGATCGGGTCACTGACGACTGGCGCACTGGCGGCCGGGGCCGCGACCCTGGCGGCCCTGCCAATCGCGATCCTGACGGTACGCTACCGGGGCCGGCTCGGTGCGACGATCGAGCGAGTCAGCTACCTCGGGTTCGCGCTACCCGGCATCGTGATCGCGCTGGCGTTCGTCTTCCTCGGCGCTCGCTACCTGACTCCCCTCTACCAGACAATGACCCTGCTGGTGGTTGCCTACGTCGTCCGCTTCCTACCACAGGCAGTGGGCGGGTCCCGGTTATCGCTGCTCCAGATCAGTCCCCGATTGGAAGACGCGGCCCGGAACCTGGGCCGGACATCACTTGGAGCGATCGGGGCGGTAACACTGCCCCTGGCCCGTCCGGGCGTCCTGGCCGGAGCAGCCCTGGTCTTCCTGACGGTGATGAAGGAACTCCCTCTGACGCTGTTGCTGCGCCCAACCGGGATGGAAACGTTGGCCACCAATCTCTGGTCCGCCACGACGGGCGGCGCCTATGCCAAAGCCGCCGCCCCCGCCCTGCTCCTGATCCTTGCCTCGACGTTACCCACCCTCCTGCTCGAACGGCGAGGGATCCGCGATGGAAACGCCAGCGGGGGCTAGGGAAAGCGCCCAATCTCGTATCCTTGCGCCATGCGACACTGCCTGAGCCTTACCTCTCCAACATATACCCAATGACCGCACTCGCCTCCACCGCTGGGCCGGTCACGCCTCCTGAGCGCGCAGTGGCGCTGCGCTGCACCGGCATAGCCAAACGCTTCGGCGACACGGTCGTGGTCGCTGACCTCGACCTCATGGCTCATACAGGCGAAATCGTGGCCCTGCTGGGGCCGAGCGGTTGCGGCAAGACGACCACACTCCGCCTGATTGCCGGATTCGAGGCCCAGGACAGCGGAACCATCGAAATCGGCGGGCGCCTGGTCGCGGGACCTTCTCCCGGCCGTGGCGAGCCGCCCGAACGGCGGCGCGTCGGGATGGTCTTTCAGGACTACGCGCTTTTTCCTCACCTCTCTGTCGGCAAGAATGTCGCATTCGGCCTCACCCGGGACCAGGAGCGGAACGGGCAGGTCGAAGCGGCCCTGGAGACGGTCGGGTTGCCTGACTTCGCCGGCCGCATGCCCCACGAGCTTTCCGGCGGACAGCAGCAGCGCGTGGCCCTGGCCAGGGCGCTGGCGCCGGGACCGGACGTCATCTTGCTCGATGAGCCATTTTCCAATCTCGATGCGGCCCTGCGGGCAAGCGTGCGGGCTGAGGTCCGCCAGATCCTGTCCCGCGCGAAGGCCACCGCCCTCCTGGTGACGCACGATCAGGAGGAGGCGCTCAGCCTGGCGGATCGCGTGGCCGTGATGTGGGATGGTCACGTGGTGCAGTCCGCGACGCCGGAAACCCTCTACCACCGGCCGCTCTCCCGAAAAATCGCGACCTTCGTCGGGGATGCGCAGTTCATTCCCGGTATCGCCACCGGCCATACCGTAACGTGTGACCTCGGCACGTTACCGTTGGTTGGCTCCGCCGACGGCCCGGTCGATCTTCTCCTCCGGCCGGAGGCGGTCCGCCTATCGCTGGGCCGAATCGACGCTAGGGAGAACGGGACAGTCGTCGACCGCACCTTCTTCGGCCACGACCAACTGCTCGTCGTTCGATTGGACTCTGGCCTCGCGATCCAAGCCAGGTTGGGCTCGTACGGTGGTTTCAGAGCCGGGAACCGGGTACACGTATCAGTGCGCGGCGCGGTTCTGCCGTTCTCCAAGGGCTGACCGACCAACGGGGCTTCCAATTGTGAGGGATCCGCATCGAACAGATTTTCTAAGCGCCGACGCCAGCGAGACGCGAGCTTTTGGCGCCCGCCTTGCCCAACAGTTGCGCGTCGGTGACGTCGTGCTGCTCCACGGCGACTTGGGCGCAGGTAAGACCACCCTTACACAGGGGCTCGCTCAAGGCCTGGGCATCACCGAGCCGGTGCAGAGCCCAACATTTACCCTCGTCGCCGAACACGTGGGCTTCACCGCGGATGGAGGACCGGTTCGCCTCTACCACCTCGACCTCTATCGCCTCGGCGGCGAGGAGGATCTGGACGACATCGGCTTCGACGACCTCCTCGCCCCGGCGGATGGCATTTCGGTCATCGAGTGGCCAGAGCGCGCCGGAACCTGGCTGCCCGAGCGCTACATCCTCGTCACGATCGAGCCGATCCGTGAAGCCACCCGTCGCCTCACCCTCAACACCAGCAACCTGGGTCGCGATTTCGCCATGCCTCCCATCGCGCCCGAGCAGGATTAGACAGAAACCAGAGTCGGCCCGATTGTATGTGCCCTTTCTACGGCCGGACGGAGATTCAAGACGGAGTTCATTTGGTAGGGGCGGACCTATGTGTCCGCCCGATTGCCAACCGCCGGATTCCGCATTGGGAACGATAGTTCTTCTCTCGACATGCCGCGGATTGCGGCCGGGCGGAACACGCGGTCCGCCCCTACGATGCGTTGCGCCGGGGCCAAACGCGGAACACTAGGAAGCGGCACGGGGTGCGGCGAATGATCGCCGCACCCCGTCCGAATCAATTGGATATCGTAGACCGATGTCGATCCTGGTTAGCTCAGGACGCCCTTCTCGCGGAGGGCTTCGATGATCGGCTCGCCGGCCTCTTCGAGTTCGGCCTTGACGTCGGCGAAGGCGCTTGCTGCCTCCTCGTTGTTGATCGTGATCGCCTCCAGGCCGGAGCCGATGATCTGGTCGCCGCCGGGGATGAAGACGCGGGCCGCATCCTGGGCCTTCGTCTTCGGCAGTTGATCGACCGCGACCTTGGAGTTGGGGTTCTCGGCGAAGAAGGCCTGCATCTCCTCGCTCGCGGCGGCCGACTTACGCACAGGCATGTAACCCGTGTTCTGCGACCACCAGGTGGTGCCCTCGGTCGAGGTCACGTACTCGATGAACTTGAACGCCGCCTCCTGCTTCTCCGGCGCGGAGCCAGCCATGATCCCGAGGCCGGCGCCACCAGTGCAGCAGCCAAAGCCCGTCTCTTCGAGGAGGAAGGCCGTCCGCCACTCGAACTTGTCGGCGATGTTGGTCTTGAGGCCGGCCAGGCCGCCGGTGGAAGCCATCATCGAGGCGGTCAGTTCGTTGGTGAAGTCGAGGTTGACATCGTCCGGCGTGCTGGCCCAGCCGTCGGCAACCGAGGCCCGGTAGAACTCTCCAGCGGCCACGGTCTCGGGAGAGTCGATCGTGATCTCGAACTCCGGCGTGCTGTAGGAGCCGCCAAAGGCCCAAGTGACGCCCTGGAAGAGCCAGGCGATGTAGGAGGCGCCGCTCGGGTGGGCAAAGGCCTTACGGTCGCCGTCAACCAGCGATGGTGCAATCTCGGCGAACTCCGACCAGGTCTTCGGCAGCGCCGTGATGCCGGCGGCATCGAACATCGTCTTGTTGTAGTAGAAGAGCGGGGTAGAGCGGGCGAACGGCATCCACCAGTAGGTTTCGTCGCGGAAGCCCTCGTTGATGAGCGAGTCCTGGAAATCAGTGACATCGACGCTGTTGGCGGTGATGAAGTCGTTGAGCGGGGCGAGGGTGTTGTTCAGGTAGTGCTTGAACCACCAGACGTCCGAGAGCAGAACGATGTCCGGCGCCTGGTTGGCCGCGAGGGCCGCCGTCAGCTTCTGGTCGAGGCTCTCGTAATCGAGCTGGCTTTCGTAGTTGAGGACGACATCGGTCTGCGAATCATTGAACATCTGGACGATTTCGGCCTCGGCCTCGCCCAGAGCATCGGCAAAGGCGCCCCAGTAGAGAACTTCGATCGGTCCGGACTGCTTCAGAACCGCGGGGGCAGCAAACGCTTTCGAGCGCTTGCTACCGACGGCGACGGCTCCAGCCGCGGCGGCTCCGGTAGCTCCCTTCAGAACTGACCTGCGAGAGATCTGCGACATAGTTGTCTCCTCCTCAGAACGATACGGCGGGCCCCGTAGCCCGCTGCGCTTGGCGCCGTGGTGGTGCGGATCTACCCCTTGGTCGCGCCGGCCGTGATGCCTTCGATGATGTAGCGCTGGGCCCAGAGATAGATGACGAGCAGAGGGGCGATGACGTAGATCACGGCCGCCATCACCACGCCCCAGTTGGTGTTGCCCTCGTTGTTGAAGAACGCCGAAATTCCGACCGTCAATGGCCGCATCCGCTCTTCGTTGGTCACGATCAGCGGCCAGAGGTAGTCGTTCCATTTGGCGACCAGCGATATCAGGGCGAACGTCACCAGAACCGGACGAGCCATCGGCAGGACGATGTCCCACAACATCCTCAGGTGGCCGCAGCCGTCGATGCGCGCTGCCTCCATCACCTCTCGCGGCAGTCCTAGGAAACTCTGGCGGAGCAGGAAGGTGCCGTAGGCTACAGACGCGCCCGGGATGATGATGCCCCAGTACGTATTGACACCATTGATCCCGAGGTACTCGTCCGCGTACTTCCCAATGATCAAGTAGTTCGGGAGAATCGTGATCTGAGTCGGAACCATGAGGGCGGCGAGCACGATAACGAAGACCAGTGTCTTGTAGCGGAAACGCAGGAATGCCAGAGCGTACGCCGTCAGCGTCGCGTTGATGATCTCAAGCGTCATCCCGCCGATCGTGATGATGATGGAGTTCAGGTACCAGCGATCGAACGGCGCCTTGTTCCAAGCCTCACGGAAGTTGACAAAGGAGTCCCGAATATCGTCGACGCTGGTCCAGCGGAGCATCTCCGGCCACCAAACCGGCGGGAACGTGTAAACCTCTGGGTTGGTCTTGAAGGCTGCCGTTACCATCCAGAAGATCGGGGCTCCAATGAGGACACAGACGAGGATGACCGCGGCGTAGGTCAGGACGCTGCCGATCGTGCGCTGGGCGCGTAGCCGCAGGAGATAATTCTGATCTGGCTCGATCGCGTCGAGCGTCTTGCGGCCGGTTGCCGAAAGCGGAGGACTAGCCATAGTGCACCTTCCGCTCCGCGTAGCGCATCTGAATCAGCGTGATCCCAAGCATGATGACGAACAGCACGACCGAGGCAGCGGCGGCGTCGCCAACGTTCGACTTGACGAACGCTTCTTCGTAGATGAAGTAGATCAGCGTGTTGGTCCCATCGACCGGACCACCCTGAGTCATCACCGAGATGATGTCGAACGACTGGAAGGTATTCAGGATCGAGGTCACCAGCAGGAAGAAGAGGATCGGGGAGAGCATTGGGATCGTGACATTCCAAAACCGGTTCAACGACCCAGCGCCGTCGACCTTCGCCGCCTCGTAAAGATCCTTGGGGATCGACTGCAGGCCGGCCAGGAAGATTACGGTCGCAAAGCCCAGGTTCTTCCAGATGTAGACGATGATCACCGCGACCATGGCCATCTGAGGATCGCGGAGCCAGCGATCGGGCGTCGGGAGATGGAGCCACTCCAGAACCAGATTCATCAGTCCATAGCGCGGGTCAAAGATGTAGACCCAGACCACGCCGATGGCGGCGCCGCTCAGGAGCGTCGGCGCGAAGACGAGCGCTCGGGCGCCATCCCGACCACGGAGTGGTTGGTTGAGGAGCAGCGCGATCAACAACCCGAGGACCAACGATCCTCCAACCGCGCCCGCCGCGAAGACGAACGTGTTCTTGAGCACCTGTCGGAAGGTATCGTCGGTAAAGAGATCCTGATAGTTATCCAGCCCCTTCCAGGTCTTGGTCGGGGCAAGCATGTCCCAGCGGACCAGGCTGAGATAGCCGCTATAGATCAGCGGCCAGAAGGTGAAGAGGCCGAAAAGGATCATGTTCGGGGCAACGAATAACAGGAAGAGGGCGGACTCCGATCGCCGGACCCTGCCGATCATGCCGGCCCGCTCTACTGTTGGTCGCATGACTTCGGTAGCCGATGATGTGGAAATCGGCGTCGATTCGAGCATCTATCCCCTCATCGGCCGCAGGAACTACCTCCGTGCGGCGTCGCTCGGCTGTACTATCTTCCCCTGTCGGCCCGGGGAACCGGTGAACCGGTTGTTAACGACCCGAGGTTTGGTTGCGGTTAGATTGTTAAAGCGTACCACTCCGGTGCATTCCAACCAACAACACCACCTCGATCGGTTTTAGCTGATCAACACCGAAGGATCTCCTAAGTGACCAATTCGCCACCGTCGCCTCAATCCCCAACGCAGCGGTGGCTACTGGCGATCGATAGCTCGACCGATCGGGCGGGCGTGGCGCTCTTTGACGGGCATCGACTCGCGGAACTCACCTGGATCGCGGGACGCACGCAGACGACCTCACTCCTGAGCGAGGTCGACCACCTTCTGGGCCTGCAGGGCGTAGCCTTAAGCGACATCGCCGCCATCGCGGTGGCCACCGGCCCCGGCGCCTTTAGCGGTCTCCGGGTCGGTTTCGGGATCGCCAAGGGACTGAGCCTTGCCCGCGGGATGCCACTCATTGGGGTTCCAACCCTTGACGCGGCGGCGCACCCATGGGCTGGCCAGCAACTTCCGGTCGTCGCAGTTGTCCAGGCGGGAAGGGGCCGGCTCGTCTGGGCTGAGTATGGTCATCGCGATGGTGCGTGGCGCCAAACGGCTTCCCCCCTGAACGGCACGCCCGCCGAGCTTCTTGCCCGTTGCACGGAGTTCGGCACGAGCGCGACGGTGACGGGTGAACTTGGTGATGCCCTGATATCGGGCCTGGAAAAGATTCCTGGCATTGCGATTCCTGGCAGTTCGCTCCGGCTACGCCGGCCAGGGAGCGTGGCCGAGTTGGCCTGGGAAAGGTTCGCGCGAGGGGAGTCCGATGACCCTGCCTCCCTGGCGCCGGCCTACCTGCACGGGCGGTAGCGATTCGAGGTTGTTTCAGCGGCGTGAGAGTGCTAACGTCCTCACAATATCAGGCAGCAACGTTCCTGCGTGACTCCCTCAGAAAATCCGGTCGAGAGCGACGAATGACCCTCCCGCCGCGCGGAAAGTGACCACGGTGTACCGAATCGAACGAATGACACAGGATGATGTGCCGGAGGTGAGCCGCTTGGAACGGCGCTGCTTCACCAACCCCTGGCCGCTCTCCGCCTACCGGCGGGAACTGCGTCTGCCCGAACAGAACGCCTATATCGTGCTGCGCCATGTCCCTGACGCCGGAAATGGCAATGGCCACGGCAATGGCGCCGAGCCGCACGGCCGCGGCCTCAGCCGCCTGCCCCTGCTCTCCTTCGCCCGCCGCGCCGATCCGGCCGGGCCCAGAGTTGTTGGCTTTGCCGGCATGTGGCACATGTTCGACGAGGCCCACATCACGACCATCGGCGTCGAGCCGGAACAGCGGGGCCGCGGTCTCGGGGAATTGCTCTTCGTGGCCCTGGTCGACGAAGCCATCCGGCGCGGAGCCGCCTGGCTCACACTCGAGGTCCGCGTCTCCAACGACTCCGCCCAGGCGCTCTACCATAAATATGGCTTTACCGTGCATGGCACCCGAAAACGCTATTACAGCGACAACAACGAAGACGCCTACGTGATGTGGTCGCCGTCCTTGCACGACCAGGAGTATCTCGCCCTCCTCGACGACCTCCGCGGACTGATTCTGACCCGCTACCCGCACGCCGGACTGCCCCGGACAATGCCGTCGATTGGCGACCGGACGGCGATCGAAGGGCACGGCGCGGCCTCGTGAACGTCCTGGGCATCGAAACCTCCTGCGACGAGACGGCGGCGGCGATCGTCACTGGCGGGCGCCGGGTGCGCTCCAATGTCATCGCCTCCCAGATCGCCCTGCACCGCGCCCACGGCGGTGTCGTGCCGGAGCTTGCCGCCCGGGCCCACGTCACCGCGATCGTGCCGGTCGTCGAAGCTGCTATAGCCGAGGCGGGCATTACCCGGGACGAGATTGATGCAGTCGCCGTGACGGTCGGTCCCGGGCTGGCCGGTGCCCTGCTGGTCGGGGTCAACGTCGCCAAAGCATTTGCCTATGGTCTGGACCGGCCGCTCATCCCAATCAACCACCTGGAAGCGCACGTCTACGCTAACTGGCTGACGCTGCCGGACCCGAACGATCCCGACCATGCGCTCTCACCGGCCCCGCGCTTTCCGCTTCTCTGTTTGCTCGTCTCCGGTGGCCACAGCGAGCTGATCTTGATGTCCAACCATGGCCGCTACCAACACCTCGGCCGGACACTGGACGACGCCGCTGGGGAGGCCTTCGACAAGGGCGCCCGCCTGCTTGGCCTGGGATTCCCCGGTGGCCCCGCCATCCAGAAGGCGGCCTCGGGCGGTGATCCCTCCAGGTTTGAGTTGCCACGCGCCTGGTTAGGCGACTCGGACGATTTTTCGTTCTCCGGGCTGAAGACAGCCTTGCTCCGGCTCACCGAGCCCTACCGGCGGACATCGTCGGCCGCGCCGGAGTTCAGTCCAGACGGTCCATTCCCGTTGCACCGGCCTGTTGAGTTGTCGGCGGATGCCCCGGTGGCCGATCTGGCCGCCGGCTTCCAGGAAGCTGTCGTCGACGTGCTCGCCGTCAAGACCGCGCGTGCGGCGCTGGCGCACGACGTCAAGACCGTCCTCCTGGCCGGCGGAGTCGCGGCGAATGCATCCTTGCGCGACCGGCTCGTGATCGAGGTCGCAAAATTGTGTGGACCAGATGTCCCGGTCCGCTTTCCACCCCTGGCCCTGTGCACCGACAACGCCGCCATGGTCGCCGGGACAGCGCACTTCGCCTTGCTCGCCGGGCATCAGGCTGGTTGGGAGACCGATGTCTATCCGCGACTCGGCTTGGGAGAACGCGCGGTCGCGATCGGCTAGGATGCGCGGGGCAACGGCGCCATCCGTCGACTCGTTGACCGACTGGACCGCCCCGGTCCGCCCGGTCTGCCACGAAAAGAGCACAACCAGCATGCCCTCTCAGGTTCCAGACGGCGCCCGTGAACTCGCGATCGAAACCGCGCGCGACGCGGGCGCCCTCCTGCGTGAGCGGTTGACCCAACCCCGAAATGTCCAGTTCAAAGGGACCGTCGACCTGGTCACCGATGCTGACCAGGCATCCGAAGCGTTGATCGCCCAGCGCATCCGGGACGCTTTTCCTGGGCACCGCCTGATCGGCGAGGAGGGGGCTAGAGGCGCGGGTCCCGGCCCCGACACGCCGGAAGGCTCCGTTGGGACGGATGACCCATCTCGGTTTGGCTGGGTTGTTGACCCGCTCGACGGCACCACGAACTATGCCCACGGTTACCCCCATTTCGCCGTCTCGATCGGGCTGGAGTGTGAAGGAGCGGTCATCCTCGGTGTCGTCTACGATCCGATGCGCGACGAGCTCTTCGTCGCCGAACGGGGAGGCGGCGCAACTCTGAACGGCGCACTTATCGCCGTCAGTAGTCAGGACGAGCTCCTGCGCTCATTGCTGGCCACCGGGTTCCCCTACGATCTCACACAGCGCCAGGAGAGCGACGACATCTGGCTGGCACTCAACCGCGCCTGCCAGGGCGTCCGCCGCGACGGCTCGGCCGCGCTCAACCTGTGTTATGTCGCCTGTGGGCGGGTGGACGCCTTCTGGGAGCGACCATTGCAGCCCTGGGACATGGCCGCGGGCGCGATCATCATCGAAGAAGCCGGGGGCGTCGTTACCAACTATCGTGGCGGGAACTGGGATCCCTATCAGCGGGAGGTCGTCGCCAGCAACGGATCCCTGCACGCGACGATGCTGGGCGCAATCGAGGACCACGCCTCACCCCACCCAGCCACACCGTTTCTCCGCGACTAGCGTAAGAGCAGACGCGATCCTTACCACCTCTCCAGGGCCGAAACGAGCATTTGTGCCGTGAGCACAGGCATAGCTCGTTCCATAAGCTGCCCAAAAACCTTGATGGAAGGCGCGGCTCTGCTAGACTCCGTGTGCTCTGCCACAGTTCCGTCGTCGCTTCCATGTTGGAGGCGCTACGGGACGCGCCAATGAGGGCGCATTGCCGGCAGGAGGCGGACGGAGGGCAAGATGAAGCTCATCATCGCCATCGTCCAGGACGAGGATACCGATGCCTTGACCCAGGCATTGGTTAGCGCCGGTCATCGTTTCACTAAGATCTCTACCACCGGATCGTTCCTGCGCACGGGCAACACCAGCCTCATGATCGGCGTCGACGACGCCCAGGTCCCGAACGTGCTCGGCGTGCTGCGCCGCACATGCCGCCGCCGAACTCAGATCGCAGTGCCCTATTCGCCCGCGCTCGAACCCGGTCTCCTCTATATGCCCGAGAACTTCGAGGTCGAAGTTGGCGGCGCTGTCGTCTTCGTGGCCAACGTCTCCCGCTTCGAGCGGCTCAACTAGACACAGCAACCACCAGAACGCCGCGACCCGGCTCAACATGGGCCGGGACGTGTATTTTTGTCTCCAATCGTCCTGAACGCCATGGCTGACGCGATTTTCCCTCCGCCTGATCATTAGTTGCGGCCCAGATATCGGGCCTCCGGTTCGGACATGGCGCTGATGTGGTTCCCAGTGCCGCTGACCACGCTTGTCGGGCGAGAGCGAGAGATCGAACGGGTGTGCGCGCTGCTGTGCCGTGGCGACGCGCGCCTCCTGACGCTCACCGGCCCAGGAGGCGTTGGCAAGACTCGTCTGGCCTTGGCCGCCGCCGAATCGGCGGCGGCCGATTTTCCGGATGGCGTCCATTTTGTCCCGCTAGCGACGGTTATCGACACGAGATTGATCCCCTCGGCGATAGGACACTCGCTCGGCATCGAAAATCCAGACGCACTTCCCTTCGGGGAGTTGATGCGTGTCGTCCTCGGAAACGCCAGGAAACTGCTCGTCGTCGACAATTTTGAACACCTCCTCCCCGCTGGCCCCGTACTCACGGAACTCCTCACCTCCTGTCCGCGGGTCACCCTCCTGGTCACCAGTCGCGAACGTCTGCGACTCTCCGGTGAGCGTGACCTGCCGGTGCAACCACTGGACTGCCCAAACCCAGAGGATTTCATCGACCCTCGGCGGCTCGCGACGTTCCCCGCCGTGCGCCTCTTCGTCGAACGGGCCGAGGCGGCCGATCCCAAATTTGCCCTCTCGGACGAAAATGCAGCCGCGGTGGCCGCCGTGTGCCAACGCCTCGACGGTCTGCCACTGGCTTTGGAACTGGCCGCCGTCCGTATCCCGCACCTGTCGCCCGCCGCTCTGCTGGCTCGCCTGGCTCGCCGCCTGCCGTTACTCATGCAAGGACCGCGTGATGCACCGTCACGCCTTCAAACCATGCGGGACGCAATTGGGTGGAGTCACGACCAGTTGACTCCCGAAGAACGAACGCTCTTCTACCGACTCGCGGTGTTCTCAGGGGGCTTTGGTCTTGAGGGGGCCGAGGCGATGATGGGGCAATCAGATGCGTTCGACGGCCTAGCGTCGCTCGTCGACAAGAGCCTCGTCCGGCGGATGCCCGCATCGCTCGCGACTCGGGGCAACGCCGCCCCGCGGTACGACATGCTCGAAACGATCCGCGAGTTCGGTTTGGAGCAACTCGTCGCATCGGGCGAGGAGTTCTCGGTCCGCTCAACCCACGCCCGGTTCTTCTGCGAAATTGCTGAGGCGGCACAACTTGTGGGGCCCGACGAGGCCTCTGAGCTAGACCGTTTAGAGACTGAGCACGCCAATTTGCGGGAAGCCCTGACATGGGCCCTTGACGCCGAGGAGCGAGTAATTGCCCTCAGGCTCGCGGCAAAGCTTGGGCAGTTCTGGTTGCGCAGAGGCCACCTGACCGAAGGACGCGCCTGGCTCGAACGCGCTCTCGCACTGGCCCCCGAGCCGGAACCTGAATTGCGAGCGGGGACACTGAACGCCCTTGGGGAGCTGCATAAAGATGCTGGCGCCTTCGACGATGCCCGTCGCTGCTTCCAGCTAGCGGAGCAACTGGCACGCTCCGTCGCAGACAAGGTGGGGGAAGCGACCGCATTGCACGGGCGCTCGACGCTCGCCGAAAACACTCGAGATTTTCAGACGATGCTGGCACTTAGCGAGATGAGCGCCGACATCTGGCGAGAACTTGGTGATGATCTTGGTCTGGCGACCTCCGCTCACACCCGAGCTTGGGCACATGCGGGTCTCGGCCACATCACAGAGGCAGAAGCCCAGTTTCACGAGGCGCTTCGTTACGCCCGGGCTGCAGGCGCCCAACGGTGGATCGCGCACATCCTCAACAGCCTTGGAAACCTGCGCGCCGAACAGGGCGAGTTCGGCGCAGCACGTCCATTCCTGATGGAGGCCCTAACGTCGGCACGAACAGCCGGCGACCGGGCCGAGGTCGCGGAAACGCTCGCCGATCTCGGTTGGTTGTGTTTAGAACTGGACGAAACGGCCGCCGCGGCGGTCCACTTCAGGGATTCACTTTCACTCCTCGCTGGCAGTGGCCGCATCTACCAGACTGTCTATGCCCTCGAAGGGTGCGCCGTGCTCGCCGCCCGGACAGGGCAACGGGAACGAAGTCGCGCCATCCTGACCGCAACGATGACGATGCGCAATGAGATTGGTATCGCCGTCGAACGGGACCTGCGGCTCAACACACCTAAGCCCGGCCGGGCACGCGCTTCATTCCTGCGAATGGTGTCCGCGATACCGCTCGACGGCACCGCCGGATCAATGGAAGCAGCATTCCTTCAGGCGGAAGCCGTCGTTTCGACGCCTCGTTCCTTGGAGCCAGCCCAGGGCGATTCCGATCCAGCCCATGTGCAGGCACCAGAAAACAGACTCTCTGCGCGAGAGCGTGAAGTCCTTCGCTTGGTAGCCGACGGACGTTCCGATCAGGCGATTGGAGAGGCGCTCTTCATCAGCAGCCGAACGGCCTCGAAGCATGTGGGAGCCATCCTCGCCAAGCTCGGAGTCACGACGCGCGCGGAAGCCGCCGCCAGGGCCGTCCGCGACGGGATCGTCTGATCCGAGCCGACCCGGTCATCTACCAACGTTTTCGAACTAACTACGCAGTTTGATTCACGCGGCGGCGAGCAGTGCGCGATGTACGCATACGCCTGCCCGAAATAATTGCGCACCGTCGATGCGTAGATCTGCGACTTCGGATTCCCAGGTGCCAACGCACTATGGCCAGGAACGGAGCACCCGTGTTCCGACGCCGGCTCGGTTCTGCGTCCGGGTGACATTTGGACCGGCGACCTCGAATGCAAACCACTGAGACATTTGAAGAGCGACCTATGGAACGTATCGTCTACACCCTGCGGTTCAACGGTGCAGCGACCAGGGCCGGCGTGGACGGCTCGGTCCTGATGGCGTTGGCCACAGCGTGCGGCTGGACTACCTGCACGCGAATCGACGCAGACGGGCTGACCGCAATCCACCGTCCGGAGGTCGGGCAAGAGGCGACGCTGGAGTCGGAGGTGGCGTTCACGGGCGAGTCAGTGTTCCAGGAGGCAGGGACGATCACGTTCGGTTCGGGCGGACACGGGCTTCGATTCAGCACAGTAGGCAGTGGCTTCCTCGGACGCGCTACCGCGGACGGTAGCCGGCATGGAGCGGTTATCCGGAGAGTCGAAGGAGGCGAAGGGCAGTTTGCGGAGGCGACAGGAGTGATGGCATCAGTACTCATCCTGACCGGCTCAGGCGAACTGATGGATCACGTCGTCGGGCTGATTTTCATGCATGAAAGGAAAGACCCATGAACAGTCGACGAATCATCATGGTCGCGCTAGTTGTAGGCGCTCTCGTCTTCCGCATCCCCCTCGCGGTGCAGGGCAACGAGGAACCCTCCGGTCGGCTGGATTTACCGGCCATGACGTTGACGCCGGCCGATCTTGAAGAGTTCGGCCTGACTGGTTTCGGTCGGTTCGGAAACGGGGAGTTCCGGGCATTCGACGACTACGTCGCTGGGCGCGCCGAGTTCCTCAATGTGCCGGAAGCCGAGTTCCGTTCATCGTTGGAAGACGCGGGCTGGCAACGTGGCTACGTTTCGAACCTCGGACTTTCCGCCGATCCCGGCAATCCCGAGAGTCCGTCGATCCAGATCGGGTTCTCGGTCATCTATGAGTACGCCGACGCCGAAGGCGCCACCACTGCTTACGATCTTAACCGGAACTACGAAGGTGTGACCGTCGGTAATGTCGAAGTCAGTGAGCCGTCGCAATCGTACGGTGATGCTTCCTATGCGACGCGGCTGGTCGCCTCCACACCCACAGACGGCGAGCCTGTGGACCAGGTTGACCTGGTACTGCGTCGCGGCAATATCGTCGCCTCGGCCGGGCTCATCGCCCTATGGCGCGGCGACGATCTAGCCACGGCAGCTGCGCTTCCGGACAACGCGGAGCTCCATCGTCGAGAAGATGGCGGAGCGGCTGCTCGAACGCATCGATACTGTTCTGGCCGGGGACACACCTGGGCTCTCCAACCGCACCTTGCGTCTAAGCCAGGCGATGACCCCGATCGCATTCTCCTCCGAGGGTTATCGCCGCCTAAACGGTGATGATCCGCCCTACTACAACGGCTACGAGGACGACTTTCCCGGCGCTGATGGGCGGTTCGTGAAGGTGACCTCGGCATACGAACTGAATCAGGGCCTTCAATTGCCGGGGGATCCGTATTATGTCGTGCGCCTCCTCGTCTTCTCCAACGCGGGAGATGCCAGCGACTATATCGCCAATGTTCGCGCGGAGGGCCTCAGTCCAGCAGTGACGCCCGCGGATGAGGTAAATGCGGCACCTCAGCTTGGGGACGGCTCCTGGACGGTCACCTACAGCGCCGAGATTGAGCCTGGAGTTTTCGTCGAAGGCATTGCCGTGTTCGCGCATGTGGGCGAGACTGCACTGATGCTCCTCTTGGAGGGCGATTCCGCCCCCGACCAGGACGTCGTTCAGGACCTTGCCGCGGCGCAGGTAGACTGCCTGACCGCCGACACATGCGGAGCGTTCGAGGATCTTTCGGGGGCATCCAGCGCCACAGCCGTTCCGTAGTGCTCTCGGTGTTCCGGAATACTCCGGTACATTTCTCACCGTATATCGACCGTAATTTCGGACTCGGCCCGAACACCCATTCCCTGCTTGCAAAGAGAACCCCAAGAGACGACAGGGCTAAAGGCCGGATCTGGGGCGGCGATTATCGCCGCCCAGATCTTTCTCCATATAGCAGAATGAGTGCTTCAGCTTGCCGATATGATGCCCGTCAGCGTCTGCCCGGCCCGAATGACGAAGCCCGGCGGCACACTGAAGACAACTCCCTCGACTCCCTTGATCGGCGTTGCCGACACTGACTTGTCGTCGAGCGATAAGCTGAATGGACTGTCGTCGGGAACTCCGCCAACGTGCAGGGATTCGAATGCGACGCTGCCGTAGGCGCAAACGATTCGATTTCCCAGCCAGAGGCCGTCTTCGTCCGGGCGAACGTCCCCCAGCCGGTGCCAACCACGAACGGGTAACGAACATTTTCCGGGCCCGCCGCCGATCCAAACGAGATGGACTTGTGGGCACCGTCGTAGTCGAGGCCGCTGAGCGCGTCGAGGACGGTCCAGCCTGCCATCGCCCGCGAGTAGTGATCGCCGCACTCGATCTCGTTGTACGGATTGCGCCGGGTGCCGTCGTGGCGGGCGCGGAGACTGCGACGATCTCCAATCCCTCGTCGACCATCCCCTCCCAGATGCAATGGGCGGCCACCTGGTACTCGATGCCGGTCCAGACCTCGTCGCAGTAGCGAACCGGGACCTCCGGCCGCCCACCGCGCGGCCAGGTGCAGATCAGCAGGCCCGTGTCGTCGCGGTCGGCGTAGATCCGGAAGCCGTGTTCGAAGTCCCGGAAGCCCCGCCTCGTGTTGTAGCGACGATCGAGCGGAGGGTGGTCTTGACGTGCTCCTCGGGCAGGATGTGCCCGAGATGAGGACGTGTGCCCACCACTGGCCGAGCAGCTGATCGGCCAGGCAGCCGTCGCCGAATTGGTCGTCGAGCGGCATCGACTCGTCCAGCATCTGAATGTAGTAGTCGCCATTCCAGAGCAGCTCGGTCGTAGTCGGCGCGTGCCGCGGCTCGAAGCGCTGCCGCCAAGACGACGCGAGGTCATCATCGGCCGGCAGGCGGGCCATCTCCTCGCCGGCCCGGAGCGCGGCCAGCCAGAGCCCGCCAATGAAGATGTTCGGACCGTAGAAGTGCGATGTCGTAGGTGATTCGGCTGCTCGCCTTGCGAGCACGCCGTCGCCGTCGTCGTCCCAGGTCGCGAAGATGTAGGTCGATCAGCCGCTCAACGCGCGGCCAGAGGCGACTCAGCCAGGCCAGGTCGCCGCACTGCGCGCACCTCGCGGTAGAGCTTGAGCACCGCGCCCAGCATGCCGTCCAGCGCGGGATTGTGCGGGCCCGCCGATCGGCTCGTCCCAGAGCTGCGTCAGGTAGAGCGGCAGCGATCGTGCGGTGGGGGATGTAGCCCTCCGGCGCCTGGGCATATCTCGAACTCGGTCTCGCGCATGGTCCGCTCGAGCGTCGGGGAAGAGGCGTGAGAGCGCCATCTCGTAGTTCCAGACATGGGTGCAGTTCAGCGGGCAGGAGCCGCCGAACGACGCCGTTCCACATCGTCGTCGACGCGCCCAGAGAGCCCTCAAAGCCGTAGAACCGGCCGTCCTCGGTCCAGAAGGTCGTCGGGCGAGCGCATCAGGCTGCCCTGGGCGGCGATGGTCTCGACGACCCAGCCCGGCGCAGGTCGTGTCCGAGACAACCGCCTCCCAGTTCTTGGTCTGCTCCCGGAGTTGCACGTGCTCCCGAGCGATGTACTCCGCCGTCTCGACCGCGTCGATGAAGCGGTTGGTATAGTCGTTGCCCAAGAAGAACCGGCTCTTGCCTCGATCCCGCGGCCGCCCGGACTGGTCGAAGTTCAGGTAGCGGTTGGGGAAGTGCCAGGAGATGACGAAGGTGGCCGTCCCCTGCTCGCCCGGTTGCAGGCGTAGCGGCACGCCGAGACCGCCATTCCAGGTCTGGCCGGCCGGGCTGGGACCGGCCGCGTCTATGAGCCGGTTATTGACGTAGCGAGCGTACCCCTTCGGCAGCGAAGCGCCGGTCCGAGATGGATTAAATCCCTCCATGAAACGCACGAAGTGCGCGGGATCGGTCCAGCGGACATACGGCCGGACATCCTCGCCGAGCGCTGTCAGGACCATCTGCCCGGCGCCGGGGTGATCTTCCGGCACGGATGGGTTCTCCATCACGATCGACGTGTGATCGCGGCGCTGGCGGACCTTGTTCACATTTCCGCCGTAGAGCGGGTTGTGCACGCCGGATATGGGTGTGATCCCGTCCCAGCCGACCGCGTTTTGCAGCGACCCACCGACGCAAGACGTTCAGCTGCCGGTCGAGGAGGTTCCGGACGGTGAAGGTGAAGATGATCGCCGGCAGACCGCTCTGGTAGGCATCCAGGGGCACGAAGGGTGAATAGGCTTCGAGGTCGACCTCGACCGGCAGTTCGGCATCCTCGTAGGCGACCCGCGCAAACGGATACGGGCCGCGAAAGGTCGTCCGCTCAACTCCGGGGAACTGCTCGAAAAGGGAGCGCTGATCCGCCGGGATCACGTCATCAGTCACCAGCGGGGTCGGATCTTCAACCCGATCGAGGATCTCGCGCGATTGCAGGATGCGGATCACATCGAGCGGCGGCTCGGTCGTCGTCGTCCGGATCGCGAAGAACGATTCCGGCACGAAGGCGACATGGTTGATCTGGTTGAAGATCTGCCATTGGCGGAGGCCGCCGTCGCCACCCAACGCGATCTGGCCCGCTCCGATCCCGCCGAGCGGCATGGCGACGTGGCGTGTCGCCGGTCCCGCGTAGATCGGCAGCGCCGCTCCATTGTCCGTTTGGGCCGTCCCGACTGGCATCGTGACTGGCTGCGCCATCGATGGTTCTCCCTTATCACGACACGGACCGCGACCTCGCGGCCTTCAGCGCATGTGAAGGGGTCCATTCTCGCCGAGGTTCGGCAGGTTGTCTGACGGGGTCGGCGACGCCAACTCGCGGGACGGCACGATGCCGGGTAGGATTCTGCTCGTGACGGCATGCGGTGTCCGGGTTCGACCGGAGGCCGTTCGCATTCCGTGGCCGTACGCCCATGAGGAGCGCGCGGCCCGGTTAACCATGAGGGACGTATCAGGTGACGATGAACCAGTGGGTCGAGCGGGTAAGCCGGGACGACATCGTCGAGATGGCCAGCAACCTGGTCGCAATCCCCTCCACCAGCGGGGACGAGGCGCGGGTGATGGACTTCGTGGCCGACTGGTGCAAGGCGAAGGGGATCGACTACGAGATCGTCGCGCTCGATCCCAACCGGCCGAACGTCATCATCTCGATCGGCAACGACGACGGCCCGACGATCGCCATGAACGGCCACCTAGATACCGTCCCGGTCTCGGACGCCGCCGCCTGGGAATCCGGCCCGTACGAGCCGACCCTCTCGCCGGACGGCAAGAAGCTCTACGGCCGCGGCGCCGGCGACATGAAGAGCAGCACCGGGGTGATGATCTACCTGATGGGCCTGCTCAAGGACGCTCCGCTCAAGGGCCGTCTCCAGGCGCACGTCGTCGCCGACGAGGAACTGAGCGGCGCGCTTCGGCACAGTCCACGTCCTCAATGAGGTCGCGGCCGGACGCCTGCCCAAGCCCGACTACTGCTTCATCGGCGAGAAGAGTGACCTGAAGGTGCGCAACGCCGAGCGCGGCATCCTCGGGATGGAGATCACCTTCCTGGGCCGCGCTTCGCACACCGCCGCCGCCCGCTCGACCGGGATCAACGCCATCGCCAAGGCAGCCAAGGGCATCCTGGCCCTGGAGAAGGACATCGACAAGTTCCACCCTGCCATCGGCAAGCCGGTCATCAGCATCAACACGATCTCGGCCGGTGTCGCCCACAACGTCGTCCCCGGTGAGGCGACCATCTCGATCGACCGGCGCCTGATCCCGGGCGAGACACAGGAGAGCGCCGTTGCCGAGGTGCGGGCTGCCCTCGATGCCATCGCCGCCGAGGACCCGGATTTCCGCTACGAGTTGATCGCCAACCCCAACGGCGACTTCATCGCCGCCAATATCACCCCGGAGGATTCACCCCTCGTCGCGGCGATGCAGGATGGCGTGCGAGCCGTCACCGGCAAGGAACCGGAATACTTCGTTGCCTGGGCGGGCGCGACCGATGGCCGCTTCTACCGGGCGGCGGGGATCGACACTGTCGGCCTGGGCCCCAACGGCGAACGGGCCCACGGCGCCAATGAGTGCGTCTACGTCGATGATCTGGTCACCCAGGCCAAGGTCTACGTCGCGACGATCACGAAGTTGTTGGGAGTCAGCTAAGCGCCTGCCACTCCTCCCAGGAGACCACACCGAGTTCCGGCCGGGGCTCGCCCGGAAGCATCGCGATGAATTCGAGCGAGTGCCCGTCCGGATCACGGAAATAGATCGCCAGCGCCGGCATCCAGCCAAATACGATCGGGTGCTCCGACCCGTCATTGAGGAAGTTGTGCGGGGTTAGCCCGCGCTCCTTCAAGAACGGGACGGAGCGCTCCAAGATGTCGTCCACGGATGCCCGGAAGGCGTAGTGCTGCGAGTGGATCGCCTCGGCCGGTTTCTCCCACAGGCCAAGCATTGCCTCGCCGCGCCCGCCAACCCAATACAGCGCAACCCGGCGCCGCTGGTCGAGGTGCCCCAATTCCAATCCAAGGACATCTTCGTAGAACCGCATCGACCGCTCAAGATCGACAACATTGATGTGGGTCTCGAAGAGTCCATCGATCATTGGCCGTGCTCGCAGGTTCAAAGGCCGTCTAGCGGTCGTACCGGCGGGTGATCATCTCCGGCTCCGGCATGCCGCTAGCGTTGACGATCGCCCCTGAGGGCGGCGACGTCGATGGGGATACGGCGCAGGTCCAGCGAGATGCGGTTGCCGTCAACCGTCAGGACGGCGTACTCCGCCCAGGGATCGGATTTGATCGTGCCCAGGGTCTGCCCCAGTTCGTCATGCCGAAATGGAAACCCGATCGATCCTGGGTTGAAGTAGTACGACCCGCCCAGGTGGCGGATCTGCTGGGCGTGGGTGTGGCCGCCGCACATCATCGCAGGCAGGTATTTGCTCAGGATCGTGCGAACCTCTTCCTCGGGTGTCGTCGGGGCGATGACGTCGTCGAAGGAGGCAGGAGAGCCATGGAAGCAGAGCAGCTTGCGCCCGCCGGGCAGATCGAACTCGATCGTCGGGGCGAAGGCGGAGATGAATGCCTTGTCCTCATCGCTCAGCTGGCTGAGCGACCACTCCCGCATCGCCAGCATCCAGGGCGACGGGGCTGACTCAGCGCCGCTATCCTCACCGGTGAGCATCCAATGGTCGGCGTTGCCCATCACGATCGGGCAGCCAAGTTCGCGCAGCTTCGCCACGGTCTGGGCCGGCTGCGATCCTCCCTGGATAGCATCGCCGAGGCAGACCATCTGGTCGAACGACTCGCCCTCGATATCGGCCAACATCGCGTCAAACGAAAGGGCATTGCCGTGGATGTCCGAAAAGACAGCGATTCGCATGGTGCTAGTCCTCCGGTGGATTGTCGGGATCGCGCAGTTCGTCCGTGTACCACTTGATCGCCCGGTCGTACCCGTGCAAGTCGACCCCAGGGGTCGCCAGGATCACGTCCAGGGCTTCGACCAGCGCTCCCGCATGATCCCCCGCGCTGTGCCTGGCAAAGGCGAGAAAGATGCGTAGATCGGCGTAGTCCGGATATCGCTCGACGGCGCCGGTCAGGAATTCGACGGACTCGGAATATGCGCCCACGTTGCGGAGAGTGCTGCCCAGCCCCACCATCAGCCCCTGGAGATGTGGTTCAGGCAGTCCGAGCGCCAGCGCCCTCTGGTAGGGCGCGACCGCTTCCTCCTCACGCCCCTCCCGGTCGAAGGAGCAGGCCAGTTCATAGTGCGCCCGAGGGTCGTCCGGGTGCCGCTCCACAAACTCCTGGAAGAACGCGATCGAACCGTCGCCATCTCCGTCGCGGGCCAACTGCCGCCCGGCGGCGATTTCCCCTTCGTACGAGCTATCCACCGGCTCCCAACTCCGCTCGGTCAGTCTCTAACGACTCACGACTCACGTCTCACGTCTCACGTCTGCCCTGTTGCCGTCGCCTTCTTATCCAGGCAGCCGAAGAACTGACCGACGATCGTGCGGGCGGCTGGCTGGATCATGCGGGCGCCGACGCGGGCGATGGTGCCCCGGACGTTGGCGTCACCCTTGTAGACAACCCGGGTCTTGCCGCCTTCGTCGAAAAGCTCCAGGTTGCCCGTGCCGGAGACCTGGCCCTGCGGGCCACTACCTTCAACCAGCATCGTGTAGGAGGACGGCTCGACCTTGTCGCTGATCTTGACGCGCCCGGTGAAAGTGCCCTTGATCATGGCGATGCCGATCCGCATCGTGGCGGAGTACTCGTCCTCTCCGATCTGCTCCATCTTCTCGCAGCCGGGCAGGCAACCCTTGAGAACATCCGGATCCATCAGGAAGGCCCAGACCTGATCTCGCGGCGCCGCGAACGTGTGCTCACCCGTCAATTCCATAGCTTGTCTCCGATCTGCGTTCGCGTAATGCTCATCTCCGCGAGTGTACCAAGGGCGAGTCGGGGAGGCCGCGACTCCCCCGGGCAAATGGGTGACGCGGTTCACCGTGGAAGTCCGTTCCGTCATCTGCTCTGGCCGAGCGCCGCCGCCAGGATTTCCGCATCGTGATCAAACGCGAGCGGCGGCAAGGACGACAGCGGCCACCAGGCGACCTCAAGCAGATCGTCCCCGGCAATTGGCATATCCGCGTCCCCGACATTTGCGTGATACGCCAGCAGTACCACCGCCTCTCCGGTAGCAGACCATACGCCAAGGAGTGGTCCCAGGGTGACCTCCAGGCCGATCTCCTCCAGGGCTTCGCGGACGGCCGCATCCTCAACTCGCTCGCCCCGCTCCACGAACCCTGCCGGAAAGCTCCAGGTTCCCGGGTTGCGAGTATGTCCGGCTCGAAGGCCGAGCAGCACCATGTTGTCGCGGACGACGACCACTGCCACCGCCAGCTTGGGATCGAGGTAGACCGGAGTGCCGCAAGCCTGGCAGACGGGACGCGGCCGGCCGTCGTGAATCTGCTCCGCCGTAGGTCCGCCACAACGCTGGCAGTACAGCATCGGTCCTCCGTGAGACGTGAGACGTGAGACGTGAGACGTGAGACGTGAGACGGGAAAGGATAGCGGCGACGGTCTATCCCTTTCCTCCTCTGGTCCATTCACCGACAATGGCCCGACGACGATCCGATTCCGGGAACAGGCGGGGAGTTGAACGACATCGTGAGGGCATCTTGGACGATCGACGAAGCGGCGCTGGATCGGATCGAGATCGGAGCGGGAATACTCGGCACCGGCGGCGGAGGCAACCCCTACATCGGCAAGCTGATGGCCAGATCGCTGGTCCGTCAGGGAAAACGATCACAGTCGTCCCGCCGGAGAGCGTGCCAGACGACGCGCTGGTGACATCGGTCGGCGGGATGGGATCCCCGACGATCGGAATCGAGCGGCTCGTGCAGGGGGACGAGTATCTCCTTGCCCTGCGCACGCTAGAGAAGCGGCTCGGTCGGACAGTCACCCACGTCATTCCCGGTGAGATCGGCGGGTCAAACTCGACCAGACCGCTAGTGGTCGCCGCCCAGACCGGTTTGCCGGTCATCGATGGCGACGGCATGGGCCGGGCATTCCCCGAGCTGCAGATGGACACGTTCTCAATCTACGGTCCCACGCCGACCCCGGCGGCCATCGCCGACCCATACGGCCAGACCGCCCTCTTTGAGGGCATCTCCGATCCGCGCACCCTGGAGCGTTACGCCCGCGCTGTCACCATCCAGATGGGCGGAGCGGCCGGGTATGCCTTCCCGCCGATGAGCGGCGCCGACGTCAAGCGCACGGTCGTCCCGCACACCATGACGTTGATCCACACCATCGGCGATGCGGTCCTCCGGGCCAGAGCGGAGCACCAGGATGCGATCGCCAGCCTCCTCCGGATTACAGGCGGGGTACGAATCTTCTCGGGCAAGATCAGCGACGTTTCGCGGCGATTGATGGGTGGATTCGCGCGTGGTCTGGTGAACATCGACGGCACAGGCGACCACGCTGGCGAAACCCTGCAGATCGACTTCCAGAACGAGTACCTGATCGCCCGTACCGGCTCCGGGCGTGTCCTCGCGGTGGCGCCCGATCTGATCTGCATGGTCGCGGCCGAGACCGCCGACCCGATCACCACCGAGGTGCTGCGTTACGGGTTACGCGTCGAAGTCCTGGCGATCCCGGCGCCGGACCTGCTCAAGACGCCGGAGGCGCTGGCGGTCGTCGGGCCGGCCGCGTTCGGATACCCGGAGGTGGCGTTCGAGCCGCTTCCTGGCACGTACGCCTCAGGATTGAGCGCGGTGATCGCAGCGGCCCGGTAGAATCGGTCCCCCGGAGCGTCCGGCGATGGCGTCCATGTGCAAGCAAAGGAGAATCGGTTAGGTGCGCTTGATCCAAGCGGGAGTCGGTGCGTTTGGACGTTCTTGGGCAGGG
The DNA here is from genome assembly GCA_963849635.1 of uncultured Chloroflexia bacterium. Classification (GTDB taxonomy): domain Bacteria; phylum Chloroflexota; class Chloroflexia; order Thermomicrobiales; family UBA6265; genus CAVRUD01. Next base: position 119,244 of record CAWKIA010000037.1, read on the forward strand.
ATCGTCCGCTCGACGGACGGGGTCGAGCCCGTCGCGCTGGTCGACCCGAGCCCCGACGCCCGGGACCGGGCAGTGAGCGACTTCAACATCCCCCGCTCGACCGTCTTCGCCAGCCTTGCGGAAGCTCTCAGCGCGACCCGCACCGATGCGGTCCTCCTGACTACCCCGCCGGAGACACACCACGCACTGGCCCTGGAAGCGTTAGCCGCCGGCCACCATGTGCTGGTCGAAAAGCCACTCGCCATGAACATCGCCCAGGCCAACGAGATGATCGCCGCCGCGGCCGCCGCCGGGCGTACCCTGATGGCGGCGCAGAACTACCGGTTCCGGCCCCCGACCCGGGCTGCCCAAGCAGTGATTGCGTCCGGTCGATTGGGAGACTTGATCGCCGTCCGGATTTCATTCCGGCGGGACACTCGCCGCTTATATCCACCGGGCGGATACCGCTTCTCGATGCGCCATCCGCTGCTGGTCAATATGAGTATCCACCACCTGGACATGCTCCGCGCCATCTCCGGGCAGCGAATCGACCACGTCTACGCCCAGTCCTGGGCGGCTCCGGACAGCCCCTACGAGCACGACCCGAGCGCCGCCCTGACCATAGGGCTCTCCGGCGGCGCCACCGCCACCTACGACGGCGACTGGGCCGCCCGGGATGGCGACACATCGTGGAACGGCGATTGGGAGATCATCGGGCGTGAAGGCCGGCTCCTGTGGAGCGGCGGGCTGGCCGACGACATGACGGCCGATCTCCGCCTCGACCTCTGGGGCAAGCCGGTCGAATCTGTGCCGCTGCCTCACCTGGATGCCCTGGACCGCAGCGGTGTCCTGGTCGAGTTCCGGGACGCGATCGCGGAGGGACGCCGGCCGGAGACGGATGCCACCGACAATATCCACAGCCTAGCCGCCGTCCTGGCAGCGGTCCAGTCGGCCGATACGGGCGAGATCGTCCGGCTGGACGCAGTGCTCCAGGCCTGAGAACGCGAGGAGGAAATCGGATGGCGCCGCCCACCGTAGCTATCATCGGGGCCGGGATCGTCGGCGCCTCGGTCGCATACAACCTCGTCAATCAGGGCGCTTCGGTCCATCTGATCGACCGAGGCGAGCCCGGCCGGGGCACCACTTCGACTAGCTTCGCCTGGCTGAACGCGAACCAGAAGACCCCGCGAGCCTACTTCGATCTCAATCTTGCCGGGATGGCAGAGCACCGCGCCCTGGCGGACACGCTGCGCAGAGCCCGCTGGTATCACCCCGATGGCAACCTCTGCTGGGCCAACGAGGATGGTTTGCCCGAACTCCGGGAGCGTGTCGCCCGGCTTCAGGAGTGGGGTTACGAGGCGGAGTGGATCGATGCCCGCGCCGCCAACGCCGAGCTTGAACCGGGCGCGGCCTTTCCTGACCCATTGACTCCGGTCGCCTGGTTTCCCGACGAGGGCTGGATCGATGCCCCGGCCCTGACCCAGCGCCTGCTCAGCGAGTCCCGCCTGGCGGGCGCCACGATCATGACTGAGACAGCGGTGACGGCAATCGAGCGGATTGGCGGGAGAATTGCTGGCGTCACCCTCTCATCAGGTGAGCGGATCGCCGCCGATGTCGTGGTCAACGCGGCCGGGGTGGACGCACAGCCCATCGCCGAGCTTGCCGGTAGTCCCTTGCCCGTCGCGCCGGTCGCAGGGATGCTGCTCCGCCTTGGCCACCCCGGCAACCCGCTCCGGCGCATCCTGCACACGCCCGTGATGAACGTCCGGCCGGACGGTCGCGACTACCTGATCCTCCAGGCCGCGGACCTCGATGAACGCCTTGGAGACCGGCGCGAGATCCGGCCATCCGACCCGCTGATCGGCGAGATCCTGGCCCGAGGCGTAGCAGGGTTCCCGGCGCTCTCGGCCTCCACCCTGGCCGAGGTCCGGATCGGAATCCGCCCGATACCGGCCGATGGTTACCCGAGCACCGGCCAGATCGACCCGGCGGACGGGTATGTCGAAGCGGTTACCCACTCCGGTGTGACCCTGGGACCGCTCCTGGGCCGGCTGATCGCCACCGAAATCCTCACTGGCGACGTCGATCCGCTCCTCGCGCCGTTTCGTTCCAGTCGGTTCCGGGTTCCTACCGCAAGTAGCCCTTCAGAATCGTAATGGTCGTCATGGGCGTGAGCGCCCCCACGTGGCACGATGTCGCCGACAAACAGACGAGTAGACATGAGGGAGAACGCGCGTCATGACACCAAGCGGAGGCGTCGAGCGATACGACGCCATCATCATCGGCGCCGGTCAGGCGGGTGGGCCCCTGGCGAGTGCCTTTGCGGGCGCCGGCCGCAAGACCGCCCTGATCGAGCGGGAGCACGTCGGCGGTACCTGCGTCAACGAGGGCTGTACCCCCACCAAGACGATGATCGCCAGCGGACGGGTAGCGTATCTGGCCCGCCGTGGAGCGGATTATGGCGTCCAGACGGGCGATATCACAATCGACATGACCAAAGTTCGCCAGCGCAAGCGAGAAGTTGTCGAGAGCTTTCGTAGTGGCGGCGAACGGCGCCTTCGCCTGTCCGAGGGCCTCGATCTGATCGACGGCGAAGCACGATTCGTCGATGCGACGACCGTGGCGGTCACGCTCACGGACGGGGCGATGCGTTTTCTCGCGTCAGATTTGATCGTACTCAACGCCGGAGCACGGCCCGCCGAACTCAACATCGAGGGAGCGACGTCGGTCACGGTTTACAACTCGACCTCGATCATGGAATTGGATGCTGTTCCCGGCCATCTCATCGTGCTGGGAGGTGGCTATGTTGGGCTGGAGTTCGGGCAGTTGTTCCGCCGCCTCGGTGCCCAGGTGACCGTGATTCAGCGCGGCAAACGCTTGCTCGGCCGTGAGGATCCCGATATCGCCGATGCTATCGCCGGAATCCTGCGCGAGGATGGCATCGAAATCCTGCTTGAGAGCGACGCGGTCCGCGTTGGTCCAGACGGCGAAGGCGTCGCCGTCACCGTGCAGACGCCGGACGGCGAGCGGACACTGAACGGAACCCACCTGCTCGCCGCCGCGGGCCGCACCCCAAACACCGACCGGCTCGAACCCAAGGCGGCAGGCATCGAGCTAGACAAGCGCGGGTACATCCCGGTCGATGAGCGCCTGGCGACAAACGTGCCCGGAATCTACGCCCTCGGCGACATCAACGGCGGTCCGGCCTTCACCCACATCTCCTACGACGACTTCCGTATCCTCCGCGCCAACCTGATCGAGGGAGGCAACCGCACGACAACTGGCCGCCTGGTGCCCTACACCGTCTTCACCGATCCCCAATTGGGCCGGGTCGGCCTGACGGAGACCGAGGCTCGGGAGCAGGGCAAGCAGATTCGGGTCGCCTCGATGCCGATGAGCTACGTTGCCCGCGCGCTCGAGGTTGACGAGTCGCGCGGCGTGATGAAGGTGATCGTCGATGCCGAGACGGACCGCATCCTCGGCGCCGCGATCCTGGGCCTGGAAGGCGGCGAGGTCATGTCGATGCTCCAGCTCGCAATGATGGGCAACCTGCCCTACACCGCTCTGCGCGACGGCGTCTTCGCCCATCCGACCCTGGCGGAGTCCCTCAACAACCTCTTCGGCAGGTTCAAAGGCGAGTAACTGGCGAACGGCGACGCCCCCGACCAGTTTTGGCCGGGGGCGTTTTCGTGTCGAAATCCGATTCGTAGGGGCGCGATTCATCGTGCCTACGTGCCCAACGCGAACGTCGGTGGTGGGATGCCGGGCGTGATTCATCGCGCCCCTACGCCGATACTGCAACCCGAACTGGACGGATTTCCCACACCCGCTAGTCCCCCGTGCCTTGCGCGACCTGGGCAATCGAGCGGCTCAGAGCGAGACGGGCAGGTGACTCGAAATACCACTCCGAGTTGACCTTCGGCTTGATGTTGTGATTGCTGCGGAAGCGGTTGGTGGGGTCGTACTTGGTCTTGACACGTGTCAGCCAATCGTAGACGACCTTGCCGTAAGCGTCGGCGGCGCCATTTGCCTCGTCGTCGCTGATGACGTTGATGTAGACACCTTCGGCCGCATCTGGCTCGATCGCCTTCGCTGTTTCCCGCACCCAGGTGCGGTGCTCTTCCGTTCGGGCGGGATCGACGGGCCATAGACCCAGGATCCAGCAGATGTACGGCGCGGTCCGGTTGCCGAACGCGGTCGCGGTCGATGGCACCCGGGCAATCGCACCTCCCATCCGAGCGACGTGAATTCCCGTGGTGGGATTGGTCACCTGGGCGAAACGCTCGACCAGCGCCGCTATCACCTCGTCGGTCAGGCCGCTGAGGTTTGAGCCTTTGTGGTAGCTGTCCATGCCTGGTTGGGCGAAGTCATCGATCAGGCTCTGGCGAACGATGTAGGGAATCGGGCCGGCCATATCCAGATCCGGGGCGACAGCGGTGCGGAACGGTGCGATGACCGTATCCCCCTCGGCGACCGGGCCGACGTAGCAGGTGTCAATCGCGACCACCTTCTGGCCGTGGAGGTGAGCCGGAAACGGCGCCACCGGCGGGACAGTCAGGAAGATGACAAAGGTCGTCAGATCATCCGGAGCGGTCTCCATGAACTCCCGGTAGAGGCGCATCACCTCAGGGGCCTTGTCCAACGTGTAGACCAACGGACCACCGAAGACGAGCGGGCCGACTGGATGAAGCTGGTATTCGAACAAGACGACAACGCCGAGATTCGCACCGGCTCCCCGCACGCCCCAGAAGAGATCCGGGTTCTCGTCGGCGCTGGCCCGGCGCAGGACGCCGTCCGCGGTCACGATCTCGACCGCGAGCAGGTTGTCAATCGTCAAGCCGTGCTTTCGCATCAGCCAGCCGGTGCCGCCACCGAGGGTCAGGCCGGCGATACCGGTGTGAGAGATGGTTCCGGCCGGGACCGCCAGGCCGAACTCCTGGGTGGCGGCATCGAGCTCACCGAGGAGGACGCCCGGCTGGGCCGTGGCAGTGCGCTCGGTCGGGTTGACCGAAATGGCCTTCATCTGGGAAAGGTCGATCACCAGGCCATCATCGACGGAGGAGTGTCCGGCGACGCTGTGCCCACCCCCACGGACCGCAATCGGCAAGTCCTTTTTCTGGGCGTAGGCGAGGGCAAGCTGAACATCGTGGACGTCAGCGCAGCGGACAATCACAGCGGGGTGCTTGTCGATACCTCCATTCCAAAGGCGGCGGGCGCTGTCGTAGGACAGATCGCTCGGCTCAATGACGTCGCCGTGGATCGCGGCGCGGAAGGCGAGGATGTCTGTGCTGGCATTGGAGGGGATCATAGTGACCATCGTGGTTGGTTCCTCAGGGGCTGCACCCCTCGTTCAAGGTAGGTGGATCGGGGCCCGGGCCGTGGTCCGGTCGGGGTTCATTCGGTCGATGGCTGCATCATGCCGGGGCGTTCTTCCCCGTTTCTTCCGGGGCATCCAGAAGCAATGTGTGTCCCTCGCTCTCCCAGGTTGAGCGGCCATCCAGATGCGAAACTCATCGCGGCATTCACCTGCGAAGATATCCAGCAGTCCTGTTTATCAAGAACAATCGCGAATCGGTTGGATTCTGGGTATACAATCCATTTATCGAGACCTAAGCGGCACGAATGCCGCCAGTTCCCACCCGTTTAGTGCTGTCGCTCCGCCTACTGTGCGGAGCGGAGGAGGGTGCTTGCTCGTGAAGACGCATCGCTCGTGGCTGACGTTCCAAGTAGTTCGCCTGCTGGCGGTCGCGCTCATGATGACTGCCACGTTCGCGGGCGGTCTCCGATCCGCTGCCGCCCAGGACGGCGAATCAGGTGTGGAGGACAACACCTACACCGGCCCGAGCTACGGCTGGTCGGTCGAATGGGACGAGGACATCTGGGAAGTTGCCGAAGAGAACAACGAGGAAGATTCCGACTTCCTGGTATTGCAAACGCTCGATGGCGAGAGCCCAGTCGCCTACACCCGGTTCTGGGCCACCGACACCCTATTTGACGATCCCGAGGAGTGCGCCGCAGGTTGGGGAGATCGCATCGCCGACGGCGAGGGGAACGACGACGTCGAGGCAACCGACGAGTACGACGTTCCGACGGCACCGCCAGGCGGCGCCAGCGCCACCTACGCCTATACCTTCGAAAGCGAGAGCGGTGACACCTTCGACAACGTCGAGCACTTTCAGTGCCAGTTCCTCGAAGAGGATGGGCCGCTCCTGATCGTCTGGATCTTCGCGGGCGAGGCCGATTTCGAAGATGCCATCCCGCTCTACGAAGATCTGGTCGATTCGATCGTCATCCCTGAAGAAGGGGGAGACGACGGAGACCAGACCGGCCAGGACGATGAGGACAACAACAGCGAAGACGAAGACGCCCAGGACGACGACGGCACCGACGATGACGAGGGCACCCAGGACGACGAGAGCGCCGACACCGGTATCGACGGCGCCAGCTACACCAGCCCGACCTATGGCTACTCGGTCGAGTGGGACGACGACGACTGGACCGTTGATCCCGACGCGGAACTCGTCGACGAGGGGTCCGATGGACTCGACCGCCTGTATCTCTCGCATAGCGAAGGCGACGACCTGTTCAGCGGCCTTTACGTAGAAAGCAAGATCGCCTACGACGGTGATCTGAACGACTGCCTCGACGGGGAGGTCGACATTTTGCGCAACGATGATGCCCTGATCGACCTCGAGCCGTACGAAGACGACGACGGCGACCCGGTCGCGGGCGAATCCGACGCGGGTGGAGAGTACGCGGCCTACCTCGGTGAGTACGAAGATGAAGACGGCGAAGCGTACGAACTCATCTGGCACGTCGAGTGCCAGATCCTGGACGACAGCGACGCCCCGGTGATCTTCACCCTCTTCACCAGCGAGGCGAACTACGAGGACGAACTCGATCTGGCCCAAGACGTGATCGACTCGCTCGAGGCCGACCCCGGTGATTCATCGAACGACGACTCCAACACCGAGGACGCAGAGCCGACCGAGGCCTCGGACGACGATGAGCCGGAGGATGAGGAAACGCCCGCGGACGAGTAGACGACCCTTGGTAGATCGGCGTCCGGCGTTCGGGGAATGACCTCACCCCCTACCCCCTCTCCACTACGGTGGAGAGGGGCGTCCCCTTGAGCCGCTTTCTCCCTCTTCCCCTTGCCGCAGCGGGGGGAAGGGGGCTGGGGGGTTAGGGGGTTGTTCTCCGAACGCCAAACACCACGACCCACGGGCTCCATCAGGAGGTGCGCGGGTCGTGGTGTTGTTTCATGAGCAGCGTGGCAGTTGCGAGAACGGATCTACTGCCACTCGCAGTCTTCCCAGGTGGCGTCAGCATCATCGAGCAGTCCGACCGCGGCGCCGCCGTTCAGGCGAACAGGACGGGAGACTAACTGGTAGTCGCGGTCTCCAGGCTCAATGACCTGGGCAACCTGACCGTGGCGAATGATCAGAATTGAACGAGCAGAGATGTCGATTGACCGGGCAGGGACGGCGTTGGTCAGCGTAGTCAGGGCGGTCATGGCGGAATCTCCTTCGGGTGGACCGGATCGGCGTCCGGTCAGATGCATCAGTCAGGTCGCTGGCCGGGCGGGCTAGGTTGTTTGATTCCCGACCTGGACACATGATGCCCCTGTGGTCTTCCCCATTTCTTCCGGGCCACAAGATCGCCCGGGAAAGGCCGATACCTATTCAGCCAATCCCATGTGCATGAGCATGAAGGCGTAGACTTATGCCGCCTCGCGGTAGCTGTCGTCGCGGGCGGACTCGCCGGCGTGGCCCGCGTCTAGGTTGGTCTTGACCAGGAGCATGTTGTCATCGGTCTTGGTGTCACGGAGCTTCGCGGTCAGTTTGGCGGGCTGCCAGCACTGAACCTGATCGTCGTTCAAGCCGCCGGTAAACATCAGGTTGGGGTAGTCCTGGGCGGCGAGGTTGTCATAGGGCGAATAGCTGAGCATGTAGTCGTAGTACTCGTCCTCTTCTGGGTTGCCCCACTCGACGTACTCGCCCGTCGTCAGCGGCAGGGTCGGATCGAGCATGACCCGCATCAGATCGACGAACGGAACCTCCGCCACGATCGCCCCGAAGCGATCCGGGGCCATGTTCGCCACCGCCCCGAGCAGCAACCCGTTCTCACGGTGGCGTGCCATGGTGCCCTCTCGCTTGGTTGGGATGGTTGGCTTTTAGCGATGTACGCTCAGTTGGCCGTTTTTGGCGTGCGAGTCAATTCCCTCTCCGGGCCAGGTTCTCGCGGCCGATTGCCAGCCGCGACCACGTGATACCCGTGTATCCAGCATTGCACGCCGAGATTTTGCGATGCGTTCATCTGAAAACTCTTGACAAACCTCACCATCTGCCGCTAAGGTCCCCTGTAGGTATGTGACGTGTGTCACAAGGCCGCGATGCTGAATGACCAGATTCGCGCTGGCCGGTTGGCCGGAGGCGACTGGGGACGAATGGTTCGGAGGTAGACCGGTGATACACATCAACACGTTCACCGGACGTATCACGCCTACCTTGCGTACCACCGGGGAGGGCGACCCCCGCTCTCCCCGACGGCGACCGGCGCTCGGCTAACCGCCTTCGCGTTTCGGGTCGCCTTCACCGCAGCACGCTACGCTTCGCCGTCACAATCGAGCAATCCCTCTTTACTCCCGCAACGACGGGGAACAGTACGCGACCAACGCCTGAAAGCGACCCGGGGCTGGTGGAAGCCCGGGACTGGCGATTGATCGCGGAACGCGCCCCCGAGCGGCCGGCCGAAGAAAGCCGGTTCCCGTCCCGATTCGTCCCGGGCGGAACCGCGCAAGTAGGACCGGGTGGGTGGCTCCCACGCCGACAACAGCCGAGAGATGCGTGGACCCACGCCGGGACATCCCAGTCCACGGCGCCGCGCAAGAAGGGTGGTACCGCGGGAACCGACGCTTCCCGCCCCTTCGGCCCCAGACCGTTCGCAATAGGGAGCGAGCGAGTCACGGGCGCCGGGCGTCTTCGCGACGTTTGGAGCAGCGCTTGCTGCCGAAGGGAGTCCACCGTGTCACTCGGTTCCGAAGCTCAGTCCACTATCGCCGATCTGCCCAGCGAAACCGCCGAGGCCGTATCCGGCCCCGCGCTCTGGAGCGTGCCCACTCCCCAGATCGACTGGAACGACCAGCCGGTCTCGCAGCGCGTCGTCTCCTTGGGAGGAATCACCGCGCCGCGGGTCAGCGCCTTCAGCCTCAGCACCCGGCTGCGGGGTCGCCACGTCCTGGTCGATACGGACCTGACCCCGGACGAGATCCATGAGGCTCTGGACACGGCCACCCGGCTGAAGCGCCTGCACAAGCGGGGCGAAGCTCATCCCTACCTGCCCGGCAAGACCCTTGGCCTGCTCTTCCAGCACCCAAGCACCCGGACCCGGGTCTCGCTCGAGGCAGGGATGGCCCAGCTCGGTGGCCAGGCCATCTTCCTCGGCGTCAACGACCTGCAGATGAAGCGAGGCGAGACGATCGGCGACACCGCTCAGATCCTGAGCCGCTACGTCGACGCACTGGTCGCCCGGGTCGCCGACCACAACGATCTTCTCCAACTCGCCGGGTCGGCCTCGATCCCGGTGATGAACGGCCTCTCCGACAAGTGCCACCCGCTCCAGGCCCTGAGCGACGTGCTCACCTTGCAGGAGCAGTTCGGCGAGCTGAAGGGGCTGAAGCTGGCCTACCTGGGCGACGGCAACAACATGGTCTGCTCCCTGATGCTGACCTGCGCCGCGGTCGGCGTCAGCGTCAGCGTCGCTACCCCGGCCGCCTACGCGCCGAACCCGGAGGTGGTCAAGCACGCGAGCTGGATGGCGAAGTCGACCGGGGCCACGATCTCCGTCACGACCGACCCGCTGGAGGCGGCCAAGGACGCCGACGCGGTCTACACCGATGTCCACGTCAGCATGGGCATGCTCGACGGCGCCTCCCGGGCGGTCACCCTCCTGCCCTTCAAGGTCACCGAGGAAGTCATGGGCGTGGCCAAGCCAAAGGCGGTCTTCATGCACTGCCTGCCGATGCACCGGGAGGAAGAAGTCACGACCGCCGTGGCGGAGGGCAAGCAGTCGATCATCTTCGACCAGGCCGAGAACCGGCTGCACCTGCAGAAAGCGCTTCTGCTGCACACGATGTGCTAGCACGAAGTTGAAAGTTCCAAGTGCCAAGTTCCAAGTGCCGAGATCTGAGGAATTGATGGGCGATTCGATCACGTTCGGGATAGACGAAGAGGGAGCGGGGCTGACGCCGGGGCAGGGCGAGGTCATGACTCGCACTGAGTTGGGGCCGGCCGCGGTCAGCGGTCACCTCCGTGGGCGGAGCGTGCTCGAGGACACCGACCTCTCGCCGGCGGAGATCGACGAAGTTCTGGTTGTCGCTACCCGGCTCAAGGGGATGCGCCGCCGGAACGAGCCGCATACGTATCTCTCCGGCAAGACGCTGGGGCTGATCTTTCAGCACCCGAGCACGCGCACTCGAACGGCCTTCCAAGTCGGGATGGAGCAGCTTGGCGGCCAGGCGATCTTCCTCGGCGCGGGTGAGTTGCAGCTCAAGCGCGGCGAGACGCTGGGTGATACGGCCGAAATCATGAGCCGCTATGCCGACGCGATCGCGCTCCGCGTCGCCGATCACGCCGACCTAATCGAGTTCGCCGCAGGCGCATCCGTGCCGGTCTACAACGCGCTCACCGCCAAGAGCCATCCGATCGAGGTCTGGGGTGATCTGATGACCCTGCGCGAGCGCTTCGGCGACCTCGCTGGGCTGAAGTTCGCCTACCTCGGCGACGGCAACAATGTCTGTCACTCCCTGATGCTCGCCTGCACGGCCATGGGCGTCAGCGTAGCGGTCGCCTCACCGCTGCCCTACCGGCCTGACCCAGCGGTTGTCGCCACGGCAATGTCCCTGGGCGACGCCAGCGGCGCGAAGGTCTATCTCACCGAGGACGTCATGGCGGCGGTGGCCGACGCCGACGCGGTCTACACCGACGTCCACCAGAGCATGGGCGAGCAGGACGACACATTGAAAGCAACCAAACTGGCCCCGTATCGGGTCACTCAGAAGGTGATGGCAAGGGCAAAATCAACGGCGGTCTTCATGCATTGCCTGCCGATGCGGCGCGGCGAGGAGGTCGATGCCGAGGTGGCCGACGGCCCCCAATCCATCGTCTTCGACCAGGCGGAAAATCGCCTTCACGTGCATAAGTCGCTGTTGCTACACACGCTATGGGGAGGTCGCTAACCGTGGACTGACAAGGCGGCTAGGCGGCAAGACGGCAAGAAGTGACGAAGAACGCGAGGAGAGAGTGAGTGGAATCGGTAGCGTGCCCGGAGTGCGGAGCGGATAACGACGTCAGCAGCGATGCCGAAGTCGGCGAGATTCTGACCTGCGCCGAATGCGGCGTCGAACTCGAAGTCCTGACGGTCGGACCGGCCACAGTCGGTCTGGCCCCTGAAGAGGGCGAAGACTGGGGAGAGTAGCGACTAGCCGTCAGGCGTCAGGCTATCAGCAGACGGTTTCAGATGTAGAGACGAGTCTGGATGTGGCGCTTCGGAGTGTCGGAGCGGCAGAAACGAGAGAAGCTGACGGCTAAGAGCTGAAGGCTGACAGCTACGAGGAGGCAACGGTGGCGGCGGCGATAGGCGTGCTCTGTGCACGCAGCAGGATCGAGGAAAAGCAGCTCATTGCGGCGCTGGCGGCGGCCGGCGCGCCCGCGATGCTGCTGGACCCTACCTGCCCGTTGCCGTTCACCCCTCCGCCGGGTACACCCGGTCGTCCCGGCGTGCCCGGCCGCCTGGTTACCCTCGATACGTCGATGACAGCGGTCCTGGTGGACCGCTGTCAGGACCGGACATTGGCGGCCGCCGTCTTGCCGGTCTGGCGGGGCCTGGGCGCGACCGTGCTCAGCGCGGGCGTGGCCGCCACTGGGAACAGGGCGGTGATCGCGGCGACGCTGGCGGCCTCCGGGCTGCCCCGCCCGGAGTCGTTCCTGGCCACCGATGATGACGCGGCGATGGCAACGCTGGTCGGGCTGGGCTTCCCGGCCACGCTCCTGCCTCTGGCGACCGACGAGCCCGCCGTAACTCTGCACGATCAGGACACTGCCGAGGCCGTACTTGAGCATCGTGGCGTCCTCGGCGGCGTGAGCGAGCGGGTCGCGGTCATCCAGGCGGGCGTGCCCGCGGCGGGCGATACAACCACGGTTCTCGTCGTGGGCGGTGTGGCGGTTGCGGCCACCGACGCCTCCTGGGTGGCGGTCGAGCCGGAGATCGCACCCCTCGCGGTCGCGACGGCACGCGCCCTGAACGCCGCCATCGTCGGGGTCACGATGGCGGTGATCGACGGTGAGATCGTGATCTGGGATGTGCAGCCGGTGCCGGAGTTTCGGGAGATGGTTGCCCTCGGATCGACCTCGGCCGCCGATGCTATCGCCCGGTTGGCCGCGCCGGCACGTGCCCCGGCCCCGTCGGAAGACGACGTGCCGGTCGAGATCGTCGCGGTCGCCGCCGATCCGAGCCTCTGGCGGGAGGTGGTGGGTGGTGTCGCCCTTATCGCCTGAGTCGGTCGCCGGCCGTCAGGACGTCCAGGGCGACATCGATCTGCTTCAGGGCCTTGTCGCGATCCCAAGCACATCCGGAAACGAAGCAACCGTCGTGGCCGATTTTTGCGGGCAGATGGCCGCCCGTGGCCTGCGGACGGAGATCGACGCCGCCGGCAATGCCATCGGCCGCATCGGCGACGGCCCCAGGCACATCGTCCTCCTCGGCCACATCGACACGGTTCCGGGGGTGATCCCAGTCCGGATCGAAGACGGCGTCCTGCATGGGCGGGGGTCGGTCGATGCCAAGGGTCCCCTCGCGACCTTTGCCGCTGCTGCTGCCCTGGCGGCTCCTGCTCTCAGGGCCCGGGTCACGGTCGTCGGAGCCGTCGGGGAGGAGACAATCGGTTCCCCAGGCGCAACCGAGGTCGCCACCTGGCCCGCCCCGGACCTGTGCATCATCGGCGAGCCCAGCGGCTGGGATGCCGTATGCCTGGGCTACCGGGGATCGGTCTCCCTGGATTGCACCCTGCGCCAGGCGGGCCGGCACACGGCCGGACCGGGCGAATCGGTTGCCGAGCAGGCGATCGGGTTCTGGAATTCGCTCATCGCCGAAGTTGAGCGCCGGAATGAAGAGAAGACCAGTACGTTTACGATGCTCGGTCCAGGGCTGCGCTCGTTCAACACCGACACAGATGGGTTCTACGACACGGCGACGCTCTCAATTGGTCTGCGTCTCCCGCCGGGGGTGGACACCAACGAGTTGCTCGACACGATCCGATCGCTAGCCGGGGAGGCAGACCTGCGCATCAACGGACTGCAGGAGGGTTATCGCTCGGACAAGAAATCGGCCCTGGTGCCGCCGTTCCTTCGCGCGATCCGGGCGGAAGGAGGCACGCCCCGATTCACGCTCAAGCTCGGCACCTCGGACATGACGGTCGTCGGTCCGGTATGGAAGTGCCCGATCGTCGCCTACGGCCCGGGGGATGCGGCACTTGACCACACGCCCACAGAGCGTATTGTCTTGGATGAGTATCTGCGGGCGGTGCGGATCTTGGCTGGTGTGTTGATATCGCTGTAAGGGCAGGGCTCGCCCTGTCTAGTTCGGCGGACGGTTGGCCGGGCAGGGCTCGCCCTGCCCCTACGAGCCGGATGCGATGGCAATTGGTTTCAAATGGGGACGGTGGATGGTACGTCTCGGCGTCTTGCTGACTTACTTGCGGCCGGAAGAAAAGCTCATACTGGCGGCGGCGCGCGAGCGAGGGCTGGATGTTACGCCCCTGCTCGATCGCGAATTGGTCCTCGATTTCTCGGCCCCACAGCCTGCAGGCAGTGGCCTGGAGGTCGATGTCGTGTTGGACCGTTGCGTTGCCCACACCCGCGGCGGCTATACCCTGTACGCCCTGGAACGCTGGGGCGTACCGACGTTGAACTCGGCGGCGGCGGTCGCCCTCTGCGACGACAAGGCCCGCACCAGCCTCGCTCTTAGAGGCAGCCGGCGTGCCTACGCCGCGCACGTTCCTGACCTACTCGCTCGATGCCGCCCGGCGGGCCTGCGAGACGCTGGGCTATCCGGTGGTCGTCAAGCCGGTGTCAGGATCCTGGGGACGTCTCCTTGCGAAGATCAATGGCCCGGAGCAACTGGCCAGCGTCCTTGCCCAGAAGCAGGCCCACGGTTCCGTGCAGCACGAGATCTTTTATGTCCAGGAGTTTGTCGAGAAGCCCGGCCGCGACATCCGAGCCTACGTCGTCGGCGATCGGGTCCTGGCCGCCTCCTACCGCTCCTCTGACCACTGGATTACAAACGCCGCCCGCGGCGCCGTGTCGTTGCCCTGTGCCGTCACTCCGGAGATCGAAGAGCTGGCCCTCCGCGCCTGCGACGCCGTCGGCGCCCGGCTCGCCGGCGTCGACCTCTTCGAAACCCCGAATGGCCTCCAGGTGGTCGAAGTCAACTCCGGCGGCGAGTTCAAGGGTCTCATGACCACCACCGACGTCGACATTGCCGGGGAGATCGTGGAAGAGGCGGTGCGGCTGGCGACGACCAATCGGCCAGGGGTTTCGAGCCTGTCGAGTTAGGCGACCCCCGCGGTCGCGCGCTCGCGTTCCGCACGTTTCCGCATGTGTTCCTCGTGCATCGCCTCGATTCGCCATCTCGGGGGCCTTACCGAGACGTATACAGGCAGTCCTTCCTCCACCTGCATGTCCAGGAGGCGGTCGACAACTATGGCGAAGACATCGTCGGTATCTTCCACGTCAACGGTCGCCCGTAGATAGGTACCGGGCGGGTCATCGTGCTCGAAGACGGTAAACGTGGCCTCCGGGTACGCCGCGGCGATGAGGCCCTTAAGCGTCTCGATCGCGCTTTGGATCCGATCTGCATCGGAAACCGTAGTGTGCTGTGTCATCGTGAACCCTGCCGTCCTGCCCGAATCGCCACGACGAAGTCCCGCGAACGTGAAACGGACCGTCGCGCTTGGACCTCACCGACGTTAGCGGTGCTGTAGTCACCATCGTGCCGAAGCCTCATATTGTGCACCAGTGTCGATCGTATGCTTGCAGGATAGCGCTTTCGCCTGTTGATCAGTTCTCCTACGAATTGTGCTTGCACGGCGGCATGGGACCACTCCCCATCTTTCCCTGATGGCCCGAAGCCAGCCTGAATCAGCGCCGCCACCGCCGCCTGAAAGCAGGCGTAGTAACTGCGGTTGGCGCAGTTGTCGAACCTTCCCTGCTGTAGCTCGCTCTCGGCCCCGGCCAGCGAGGCTTCCGCCTTGGCGAGGAAGATCGTCGCGTCATCCATGGGTGATAGCATAGCAACGAACCGCGAATCGGAAAGGATCGCTCCTATCATGGCAAGTCCGACCGAGCAAGCTGTTCGAGACATCCTGCGGGAGGCGGGGCGGCCGATGTCGACGGCCGAGATCGGGGAGGAGCTGAAGAAGCGGGTCAAGCTGACCGCCAAGGATCCTCGTACCTCGGTCCGCGGCGTCGTCAGCTACAACCCCGTGATCACCAGCCCGGCGCGCGGCTCTTACGTCTACACGCGGACCGCCGTCAATGGCGCCGCCGTGCGCGACCGGCTGCGCGTTACGTCCATCAAGGGCGGCTATGTCGCCGTCGGCGCGGAGCTCATCGGGCTACTCTGGCCGGGATTCGGCTACAGTGAACAACCGCGCGACCCTCGTCTCACCCTCGACGGCGGCCCCGAAGTCACTGTGCCCCCGGCAACCAAGCGACTCAGTATGAGTTACAGCGAAGGCCCGTACGGCATCCTCAAGCTTTCCGCCCCATTCTGGACGTGGTGGGACGCACGCCGCGCCGCCGGGGCCGACGAGATCCTCGTCCGCTGCGAGGACGGCGAGGCCGGCCGCTACCGCGTCACCGCCATAAGCCGGAGCGAACTCGACCCAGAGGCCGTCCGCGCGGCATCGGACACCGCGCGAACCGAGGCGGGTGAGGCGATGCGCGGCAGCGACCGGGGCATATCGATCGACATGCTCGTCCTGCGCCTCCTGGTCCGTGCCCCCTACGCCGGCCAGGTGCCCCCGGACCCGCTACCGGCCCTGATGCTCTCCCCCTACCCGCGCTTCGCCATGACCGACTTCGGTCGGATCGATTACCGCCCGGATCTGACGCCGGCCCTCGCTAGATTATTCCAGGATCGCATCCTCGCCCCATGGATCAAGGAAGAACAGCAGCTCCGGACAGAGCTGAAGCTCTCACCGGAGACGATGCCGTCACACGATCGGATCGTGGATGACCTCGCGCCGGACCTGAACGGCTGGCTCTTGCCGGCCGCCCCAACCGCGACCGATGTCGTTCAGTCGATCCGGCTCAAAGTCGACCTGATCAATCTCCGCGGCACCTCGCGCACCATCGACGTTCGCGACGACCAGACCCTCCTTGATGTCCACAACGCGATCCAGGACGCCTTCGGCTGGGATAACGACCACCTTTGGGCCTTCTCGTTCGGCCCCCGCCACGATCCCGTGACGACTGTCGATCTCGGTGATCCGTGGACAGGCATAGTTCCGCCGGGACCGGACGACGTCACCCTGGCCGAACTCGAGCTTCAGCCAAAGCAATCCTTCTCCTACGTTTTTGACTTCGGCGACAACTGGATGCACGAGTTGAAGGTCGAGCAGATTGCGCCCGCCGACGGAGGCTCCTACCCGCGCGTGGTCGCCAGCGAGGGCGAGGACCCGGAGCAGTATCCGTCGCTGGACGAGGACGACTATGAGGACGACGAGGACGCCGACGAGGACGACGGTTGGTACGGCGAGTGGGGCGATGTGGGAGTTGGCGTGGCCGGCCTCGGTCAGGCTCTCGGCTCGCCGTTCGGCTTCTTGCCGCCGGCAGCGGTGGAAGGCATCCTCGACGCCCTCGGCCTGGAAGGGACCAATTTCAACGATCTGTCCCAATTCGACCTTCCGCCGCCCGATCCGACACTGCGGCCGCTGCCGATTGATCTGAACCTGCTCGTTCCTGCCTTCGAACTGGTCCCGCCAGGATCGCTCTTCCTCGACACTGAGCGGGGCGATCTACTCATCGTGCTGCCCGGCGACGCGCCGGAATCCCGTGTACTCCGCGAGACGCTCGAAGGATCCCCGGAGCGCTACCTCCGTGTGCCCGAGGCGACCGGTGAGCGTCAGTATGCCGCGATGCTCGCCTTCACCGAGACCCTGCCGGAGGGCAGGCTGCGAACCCGCCTCCAGGCTGCCCTCGCCCACCCCAAAGGCTACGACCGGTGGTACCAAGCGCTCGAGCGCGATGCAGCCGCCGCAGAGCGCTGGAATAGCGAGACCGACCTCCGTGTCGTCTCCGATACCCTCGCCTGGCTGGCCGAGCACGGAATCACCCCAACTCCGCCAGCAGAGCCCGAACCGGCTCCCGCACTTCTTCCAGAAACTCACCCCGTCTCCGATGCCCGACCTCGCCCGGCGAAGAAACCGACGAAACCCCGCCCGAAAATACGCAAACGGTAGGACAGCTCACAGCATCGAGAACCGCCGAGCGTTGACACATTGACCATAACTGCGTAGTCTCTTGACCGTAATGGCTCCGACGGGGACAGGTACGGCCGGGAGTGGCGCCACAGCGAGCGGGCGATTGGTGGAAAGCCCGCGGAGAGCCACCCGGCCAGAGAAGACCCCCGAGCCGCCGGAAGAACGGGAACGAGACGTTAGGCGTCAAGTCGTTAGACGTATCGACTTCGATGAGATAACGACTAACGCCTAACGACTGATTCGGCTCCCTAGTAGACCCGGCCGGGCGCTCCCGTTAGCGGGCACAGGTGTAGGACGGCGTCACTCGCGCTGTCCTACCCGCCGAGGCTGCGCCCGCGAGGGGGCAGCGAACAAAGGTGGCACCACGGAGCAGAGCCTCCCGTCCTTTGGGATGGAGGCTCTTTGATTTTTCGGAGGTGCTCCTTGGCTGGCCACGATTATTCCGGACTGACGGTTGGAATTCTGCTCTCGCGGGTGCGGGTCGAGGAGAAGCTGCTTCTCGCCGATCTCGAATCCCGGGGAGCCCGCGTTGTCCGGTTCGACGATCGCGATCTGCGGCTCGATCTCGCCGATCCCGAACACCCCATGCGGGCGTGCGATGTCGTTCTGGAGCGGGCGATCAACCACCTGCGCGCCCTCTACACGCTCCGCATCCTCCAGGACTGGGGCATTCCCACGGTCAACACATACGACGTCGCCAACACCTGCGGCGACAAGATCTTGACCTCCGCCGCCCTGATTCGCCACGGCGTTCCGTCCCCGCGGACCGTCGTCGCGTACACGCCCGAATCGGCCCTGGAAGCCATCGAAGAGATGGGCTATCCAGTTGTACTCAAGCCGGCCGTCGGCTCCTGGGGGAGGCTGCTCTCACGGGTGAACGACCGTGACGCGGCGGAAGCCCTTCTGGAGCATAAGGTCACCCTCGGATCCTTCCACCATGGTGCGTTCTATGTTCAGGAATACGTCCGCAAGCCCGGGCGTGATATCCGCTCCTTCGTCGTTGATGGCGAGACCATCTGCGCGATCTACCGCGATTCCCCTCACTGGATCACGAACACCGCCCGGGGCGGCGCCGCCAGCAACTGCCCCGTCACGCCGGAGATCGACGCACTGTCGCGAGCGGCCGCCGCCGCGGTGGGAGGCGGGGTCGTCGCCGTCGATCTACTCGAGAGCGAGCGTGGCATGCTTGTCAACGAGGTCAACTACACGATGGAGTTCCGCAACTCGATCGACACGACCGGCGTCAACATCCCGGCCCGGATCGTCGACTATGTTCTGGCGGTCGGCGGCGCCAACCGTGATCAACGCGCCGGCCAAACGAGCTTGGTTGGGAATGGACATCGGGCGGAAACGCTAAAAGGAATCCCAGCGGTCGCCGTCCAGCGTGACGCCTGACAGGTTGATCTACATGAACCGTCGCTCCTGCTCGGGGACTATGGAACCACCCGACAACGTCAGACGGGTGTCTTCGCCCCGTGAACTGGGCCAAGTCAGGCTTCAAGAGAAATGACGCCTGCCGTGAAGGACGGAGTAGACTCCGGCACGTGAAGATCGCCCTGGTTACCCCATTCGACCTGGCCCGCCCCGGAGGGGTCGCCGAGCACGTCATCCATCTCGGTCAGGAGTTCGTCCGTCTTGGCCATGAGGTCACGACGCTGGCTCCAAAGGCCGATCCTAGGGCGGTCCGCCGGGCCGACGCTGTCGGAGTGCGCGAGATCGGCCGGGCTCTCACACTTCCTACGAATGGCTCCAGGGCGCGGATTACGCTCGATCTCACTAGGTTTGGTGAGGTTCGACGTATCTTCACAGGGGAGCGGTTCGACGTGGTCCATGTCCACGCCCCGCTCACACCTGCCTTGACCTGGATGGCCCTCTTCGCCTCCCGATCTGTCAACGTGGCGACATTCCACGCCTACCGCGATGGCAGCGCCTGGTATCGCGCCCTCGCGCCAGCATTCCGTCCAGTTGTTCGCCGCATCGACGCCAGGATAGCGGTGTCCGAACCGGCGGCCCGGTTCATCGGCGCGTACTTCCGCGGCAACTACACCGTCATTCCCAACGGGATCGACATTGACCGGTTCGGGCCGGACAAGGCAGGCCCGAACTCACACGAAGATGGTGCGCCCCGGATTCTGTTCGTCGGCCGCCACGACGAGCCGCGCAAGGGCCTTTCCACGCTGCTTCAGGCGCTCCCCGCGATTCGCGCGGCGGTTCCGGGCTGCCGGCTGGAGGTCGTTGGCGACGGCGACATAGCCGGCACGCCGACCTCCTCAACAGGATCGGCCGGGACGGAGTCACCTTTCGCGGGCAGGTCTCAGCCGAGGACCTGCCGCGCCACTATGCCGCAGCGGACCTCTTCTGTGCCCCATCGACCGACAACGAGAGTTTCGGGATCGTGCTCCTGGAAGCGATGGCCAGTGCAGTACCGGTCGTGGCCAGCAACATCCCTGGTTATGCCTCAGTTATGACCGACGGCCGCGAGGGCCTGTTCGTCCCTCCACGAAATCCCGCCGCGCTGGCCACCGCCGTCATCCGCCTCCTGACCGACGCGGATCTCCGGGCTGCGCTGGGCAGAGCGGGACGGGCGACCGCCGCCATCTACGCCTGGCCCAACGTTGCGGCCCGCGTGATTGATCTGTATGAGCGCACCATCGCAGAGAAATTCGGACCATGACGGCCCGGTACCCGGAGTTGAAACCCCGGACTAAACCCACGAAACCCCTCTGGGGTTGACCGTGTTCGCGGGGCGCCGCGTCCGCCCCGTACTCAGTCCCGGAGGAACTTTGTAGGTTGAGCGCCGGGTTTCAACCTGGCGTCTCCACAACCAGCGCCATTGAGCGGCCTACCCCGCCACTACCCCAGGGAGGATCTCGCAGAGGTGGTCGAGATCCGTCATCCTAATGCCACTGCCCATCAGACAGATCTGGATCCAGTTGCGATCCAGCAGGTATCGGCTCTGGTAGCTGAGCAGATACCCAGCCTCCCTTAGCCGCGACCCGATGAGATCGGAGTCGAGTTCGGGTGGCAACGCCACGGTCAGGACCGCGGGCGCGGCGCAGTCTGGCGGCGCTACGACCGCTAATCCCACCGCATCGAGCCGGCCCCGCACCACCGCCGACATTCGGGCGATCTCGGCAAATCTGGTCCGCTCATCGATCTCGCCAAGTGCCGTGTGCAGGGCGAGGACGAGATTGGACGAGATCGTATAGGGAATGCCGTCGCTCGCGGCGTAGGTCCCCAGATCAAGATAGCGAGGCAGCCTGCCGGGAGCAGGGACGACGTCGTGATCAGTGAAGACGAACGACAGTCCCGGGAACGAGGCCAGCCCCTTGCCACTCACGCCGGAAGCCAAGTGGATCCCGGTCAGGTCGACCGGAAACGTGCCGATCGTGCTGATGCAATCGACCGCCAACCGAATCTCGTACTCAGCGGCGATCCGTTTCAAGCCGGGAACATCATTGAGCATCCCGGTCGATGTTTCGCCGTGAACGACCCAGAGCCAGTGGACGGGCTGGCCGCCACGTACCGCGTCTTCTACCGCTGACAGGTTGAAGCGCTCGCCCCACGGCACCCGGACAGGTTCGAAGTCGAGCCCGAACCGGCTAGCATGGTCAATGAGGCGCTCACCAAACTCGCCGTTGGAGAGCACGACACCCTTCCCTGGCAGCAACGAGAGCTGACCGCAGACGACATCATTCGCCAGGGTACCGGACCCCATCAGCACCTCGACCCGGTCGGCCCGGGTCAAGCTCCGAAGCCGATCCTTCGTCTCCGCAAACAGTGCGGCGAAGTGCTCGGCCCGATGCGAAATCGGCACGCCCGCGAACGCGGCCTGTACGGCGGGTGAAGTTTGAACTGGTCCAGGAAGCAGGTTGACAGCCGCGGACACTGCCCTATCGAAGTCCTCACCGTTGGGAATTGCCGGCTTTGCTTGAAGCGGCTGGAGCACGTCGCCTTGCCCT
The DNA here is from genome assembly GCA_963849635.1 of uncultured Chloroflexia bacterium. GTDB lineage: Bacteria > Chloroflexota > Chloroflexia > Thermomicrobiales > UBA6265 > CAVRUD01. The sequence continues at coordinate 140,727 of CAWKIA010000037.1, forward strand.
AATGGTCCCCATGGCTCTGAGAGCAACCGAATGGAGTGTTGCTCTGCCGTCGCCAGAGTGAGGTACATCGGCTGGAAGAGGGCATCCCCTGTCCCAACAAGCGGCCCAAATGGTACGAACCCGATGTGGCGGTAGAGCTTCGCCTGCCGGGTCGTGCCAGAGATGAGGGCCAGGTCATACCCTCCGCCCAGGCAATACCGGGCGAGCTCCGCCATGAGACCGACAAGTACGCGGCCCTTCCGGTGTCCGGGGGCGACCGAGAGCAGGCGGTACTCGCAGATGCTGGTCGCGGGCGGAAGCAGGGCGTCCAAGTTCGGCAGTTTCTGATCGAGCGAGAACGGACGGTTGCCCCGGACGGCGATCATCCCCACGAGCTCGTCCTCGTGCAGGCAGATCATGTAGGTATTCTCGGCGTGGAATTTGTCGACCAGGCTGCCATTCGGATTGGGCGAGTGCTGCGGGATCTCCTCGACAAAGGTCCTGTAATTGAGCCGGTGGATCTGCTCGAACTCCCACGGCTCTGTCGCGATGCGAAAGACGTAGTTTGGCTCGGTCCCGTCCCGAACACTAGCGCGCACGGACACTGCGGTCACGAGGGCTTGCCCTTTGCCAGGGCAGCGCCCTGCCGGTTCATTCCGCCTGGCCGGCCCCGACCTCGGCGCAGCACTGGTTCGTGACGGGCCAGAACCCCTGCGATGTTCCGCCGGTGCCCGAGGAGGACAAGTGCCGCCATCAGCGCAAATCCGATGACGGTTTCGCCCGACCTCCCAGCGACCAGCGCCGCGATCGGCGTGAGGGTCGTTCCGATCAGTCCGGCCATGACGAAACGGATGCCCAGGGCGAACGCGATGCCCGCGATCACGAGCGCGACCAGGGCAATCCAACCATCGAACGCAAGGGCGGCTCCGAACGCGGTCGCGACCCCCTTACCTCCTTGGAATCCCAACTGGACGGGCCAGATATGCCCGGCAATCACGGCAGCCCCGGCCAGGGCGACCGCAATCGTGTCCAGGTCGAACCAGCGGGCAAGGGCGACTGCCAGGGCGCCCTTAGCCACATCGATCGCGAAGACCGCCGCGAAGGCGCCGCGACCCAGCACCCGCATCGCGTTGGTGGCGCCTGAGCTTCCGCTACCCTGGCTACGCACGTCGGAGCCGGTCCGGAACCGGACCAGATAATAGCCCGTGGCTATGCACCCGATCGCGTACGCCAGACCGATCAGCGGCACCGAGCGCGCCAGATCGTCAAACACCGCGCATCTCCCCCTTAACCCGGCGTCGTCGCAACGCATTGTCGGTCTAGCCAGCGCCCCAATGAGTCGCAGTGTACCCCAGCCCCCTGCACGATGAAGACTTCACCCAGCGTCTTGGGACATCCGGCATCGCGGCATTGTCGGGAACTTGATAGCGGGAGCATCGATGTACGGCCGAAAGGCGTCAAACGTTTGCGCCGATCCCGTTCGTCGCCGATGATGCCCATTGGCATCGGTCGTAAACGCTGACACGCAATGTCTTGTCGTCGCACAGGGAAGGGACGAAGCATGGCTGACATGGCGGCTTTGCGGCAAGGCGTACGGGAGAGTTTGCCCGAGCTCGACGACATTCAGGATGCGGATCTCCGGTCCAAGGTCGTCGAGGTGCTTGCTCTGGCGCTGTCCGAGACGGAGTTTGAGCGCCTCGAAGAGATGCGCCCTTCTGGCAACTACAACACCCCGGCGATGCTGCGCGGCACCCAGGCCGACCACTTCCGTGGAGTCGCCCAAATGGCCGTCGCACTCGCAGATGGCATCGAAGCGGTCATGGGCCCGATCGGCATCGATCGCGACATATTGATTGCTGGTGCGCTCTGCCACGATGCAGGCAAGCCATACGAGTTCAGTCCCCGCAACATCGAGCGCTGGCAGGCCAACTCGGGTGCAGTCGGGTTCCCCTCCGTGCGCCATCCGGGTTACGGGGTGCATCTGGCGCTCACGGTCGGTCTGCCCGAGGCCATCGTGCATATCGTCGGTGCCCACTCGATGCATGCCGAAGGACAGTTCGTGCAGCCCAGCCTTGAGAATGTCCTCATCCAATATGCCGACGATGCCTTCTGGAAAATCCTGGGACGGGCTGGACTCATGGAGACCTGAACCCTCGTCAGCCCAACTCGACCGTTCCACCCCTGTCATTTCCGGCCACTCCCATATGCCGACACCTGGCCACCCCCCGGCGAAAACCGCCAGAAAACGGGTATAGTTTCACGTACCGATCGACGCACGTCTCAATGTTGAGATCGCGGGCACGTCGGAACGGGGACAAACCTCGTTTCGGGTGCCCATCCCGTGTTTTTTGGCGAAAATCGATCGGTATCGGTTTACGGTTCGGCGACGTGGTCGCCGGTACAGCCAGCACTGCCGGCATGTAAGAACGAGGTGGGAGAGGTCACAATGCGCGAGGTCTCGGTCGTCGGAGGATCTGGATATGCTGGTGGGGAATTGGTACGGCTGCTGCTGGACCACCCGGAAGCACGCCTGAAACAGGTCACCTCTGAGCGACAGGCCGGAAAATTCATCCGTACCACCCACCCCAATCTCCGTAAGCGTACCGACCTGAAGTTCACCTCGGTGGCCCAGCTGGAGCCTTGCGACGTGCTTTTCGTCGCCCTGCCCCATGGCGTCTCGATGGGCATGATGGCCACCTTGCGCGAGAAGGCCGAGATCGTGATCGATCTCAGTGCCGACTACCGCCTGCGCAACCCGGACGACTACCCGCGCTGGTACGACCACCCGCATTCGGAGCCGGAAGCGCTGTCCGATTTCGTTTACGGCATCCCGGAGCTGCACCGCGAGGAGATTCGGGAATCCAACCTGATCTCCAGCGCGGGCTGCATGGCTACGACCGCCATCCTGGGGCTGTATCCGCTCTATCGGGCTGGTGTGGTCGATACCGCGCGGCCAGCGGTGATCGAAGCAAGACCGGTTCTTCTGGCTCCGGTGGGGGCCCGGGCCTCGGCTCGCACCACCCGGAGCGCTCCGGGGTGGTGCGTTCGTTCAAGCCGACGGGCCACCGCCACTCGGCCGAGATCATCCAGGAGTTGACATTCGACGGGGTTACTCCCCAGGTCGCCTTCTCCGCGACGGCGATTGAGGCAGTGCGCGGCATCCTCACGACCGCGCACGTCTTCCTCAAGGAGCCGCTGACCGACAAGGAGATCTGGGCGATCTACCGGCCGGCCTACAAGGACGAGCCGTTCATGCGCCTGGTCAAAGAGGCGAGCGGCATCCACCGCTACCCGGAACCGAAGATCCTCTCCGGCTCAAACTACTGTGATGTCGGCTTCGAGCGGGACCCGCACTCCGACCGCCTCGTCGTCCTGGCCGCCACCGACAACCTCATGAAGGGGGCATCTGGTCAGGCCGTCCAGGCGTTCAACATCCGGTGCGGCTGCCCGGAGACGCTCGGTCTCGAGTTCTCCGGTCTCCACCCGATCTAGGCGTCAGGCGTCAGGCGTCAGGCGTCAGGGATGTGTACTTCTGATGCCTGACGCCTGATGCCTCGCTCCGAAGGAGCCGTTCATGTACGTCATCAAGATTGGCGGTGGGGCCGCGATCGGGGAGGCGGCGTATCGCCAGTTCGCGGTGGACCTCGCCGAGTTGAAGCTGCCCGCTGTCATCGTCCACGGCGGCAACGCCGAGTTTTCCCAACTCAGCAGGGCGCTGGGGATGCCGCCCCGCATGATTACGTCAAGCTCCGGCCGGGTGACCCGCTACACCGACCGCGCCACCATGGATGCGATGCTGATGGCCTACTGCGGCAAGGTCAACAAGACCCTTGTCGGCATCCTTCAGGCTGCCGGCGTGAACGCGGTCGGGCTCAGCGGCCTGGACGGCAAGATCGCATCGGGCCGGCGCAAGGCGATGCTTCGTGGCAACGAAGACGGCAAGCCGCGCATTTTCCGCGACGACCACGCCGGCACGATCGAGCAAATCGACCCGACACTGGTGCGCCTCCTCCTCGATGGCGGGTTCTTGCCCGTGCTGACCCCGCCAGCTCTCGGCGAGGAGGGCGTGCCGATCAATGTCGACGGCGACAAACTGGCCCTGGAACTGGCGATCACCCTCGGAGCGGAGGGCATGCTCTTCTTCTCCGATACGCCAGGCCTACTGGCCGACAAGGACGACGAGTCAACCCTGATCCGCGAGATTGACGCTTCCTCCCCGGAAAGCGCCCTCGCCGCCGCTGGCGGCAGAATGGTGGTCAAGGTCGAAGCGGCCCTTGGCGCGATCGAGCGCGGCGTGGGTCGGGTCGTCTTCTCCGATGGCCGCGCGGAGAGGCCACTACGGCGCGCCCTGGCCGGCGAAGGTACGGTCGTGCGGGCCAAGGCGGGGGCCATCGCGGGCGCGTGACACGCGTGTGCAGACGCCAGGTAGAAACCTGGCGCTAATCCTACAAAACCCCTCCGGGGTTAATCGTCTTCTCTGAACATGCTCGCCCGCCCCGACCAGACCCGGAGGAACTTCGAAGGTTTAGCCCCGGGATTCAACCTGTAGTCCGCTACCGGCCACACGGCCTCGATTGAGAGTCCGTAGCACACTAGGACCGCCCAATGGCACTTGAAGCCGTCGTCTTTGACTTTGGGGAAACGCTGGTCAACGAAACGAGTATCTGGGGACCTTGGGCGGACTGGCTCGGCGTCCCCCGGCTGACGTTCTTCGGCGTGCTCGGCGGCGTGATTGCCCGTGGCGAAGATCACAGTCGGGTCTTCGAGTACATCCGGCCAGGCTTCGACCGGGCCGCCGCCCGCGAGGTCCGGCGGGCGGCAGGGGATGTCGAGCAATTCACCATCGACGACTTCTATCCGGATGCCGTTCCTTGCCTGAAGACCCTCAAAGCAGCCGGATTGCGGCTCGGAATCGTCGGTAATCAGCCGACCTGGGCGGAATCGAGCCTACAAAGTTTGAACCTTGACGTCGACATGATCGGGTCATCACAGTCCTGGGGCGTCTCCAAACCCAATCCGGAATTCTTTGCTCGCATTTGCCAGGAGCTTGACCTGGCACCGAATGCAGTCGCCTACGTCGGCGACAGGATCGACAACGACATAATCCCCGCCGCCGCGGCCGGCATGACCGCGGTCTTCATCAAGCGTGGACCCTGGGGCTATCTCCAGGCCGGACATCTTCCGCTGCCAGAGGAAGCCATCGCCATCGAATCACTCAATGAACTTCCCAAGCTTTTGGGCTTCATCGCGCATAGGCCACGCCGCGTAGAATCACTGGAACCAATTCGGGCCGCTGGCCGGTCCGCTCCACGCATTGAAAGGCGCCTCACGATGGCAACCGCCCAAGTCGACCTCGCGACCATCCAGCAGATCGAGCTCCAGGGTCAGATTCCCTTTTATGGCAAGCGCGAGATCGCGCTGGTGCGAGGCGAAGGCGCATACCTCTTCGACTCCGAAGGCCGCCGCTATCTCGACGCGATGAGCAACTACGGCGTCGCTGTTCTCGGGCACGCCGACCCGGAGTTCGCCGACGCCCTCAATGACCAACTTCGGACCTTGACAACCGGCCACCAGAGTTTCTTCAGCGATGTCCGGGCCGAGGCGCTGGAGGCAATCGGGCGGATCGCGCCTCCCGGCGTCTCCCGGGCATTCCTCTCGAACTCGGGGGCGGAGGCAATCGAGGCGGCCCTGAAGATGGCCCGGCTGGCGACAGGCAAATCCAGGGCGGTCGCGCTGAAGCGCGGCTACCATGGCCGCACGCTGGGCGCGCTCTCCGTCACCGCCGATCCGAAATACCGGACACCGTTCGAACCGCTGCCGATCCACGCCACTCATGTGCCGTTCGATGACCTGGATGCCGTCGAGGCCGCGATCGACGACGAGACGGGCGCGGTCATCCTGGAACCGGTCCAGGGCGAAGGCGGCATCTGGCCCGCCAGCGAGGCGTATCTGGCCGGCGTCCGCGAGATCACCAGCCAGCGAGGCGTTCTGCTCATCGCCGACGAGATCCAGTGTGGGTTCCGCACGGGCAGCCCCTTCGTGACGGTCGCCGCCGGGGTCATTCCAGACATCGTCTGCACGGCGAAAGCCCTGGCCAACGGCTTTCCGGTCGGCCTCACACTCGTCACCGAGGCGATCAGCAGCGTCGCCGGTCCCGGGAGCCACGGCTCGACTTTCGGCGGCAACCCGCTCGCCTGTCGGGCGATTGTCACCACCCTCAATGCCCTCGAAGAGCGTGACCTCTACGCCCGGGCCGTGCGCCTCGGCGCGGACATCCTTGAGCGCATCCGTGATCTCAACGCGGCCAAGGTCCGCGCGGTGCGGGGGGCTGGCCTGATGATCGGCATCGATCTCAAAGAGCGGGTCACGCCCACCCTGCGCGCCCTACAGGACCGAGGTGTCTTGACCCTGGCAGCTGGCAACCTGACGTTGCGGCTGCTCCCGCCGATGATCTGGACCGAAACACAGGTCGACGAGTTGCTCGTTGTGCTCGAAGAGGTTCTCAACTAGCGTCAGGGGTAGCCTGACGCGATCAGTGACATAGCTAGCCTCTCCGTCAGGCAACATCCGGCCGCACTTTACGGCACCCTATGGCGCCGGATAACGTGTTAACCGACCCAAGATGCTTTCGGCCCCGATACCCCACCATGACGCGGTTATCACTGCTGCATCGGCGCGTTCAGCGTCGACGAGGAGTCCACGAATGCGCCGCTCTGGCGGAGATGTCGTTTCCCGCATGATCGTGCGCCTGGTCGCGTTCATCCTGGTGGCCTCCCTGCTCCCGAACCACGGGGCCGTTGCCCAGGACACCCTGCTCGGCACGCCGATTACTCCGGAGCCGGCCGAGTGCATCGTCGCTCCCCGACCGGTCGAATCCCTGATCCGGATCGGCGCGTCGGCGACCTCCGGAATTGCCGGAACCGAGATCAACTCGGAGATGGATCCGGCAAATGTTCCCCCCAGCGGCCCCGCCGACCAGATCACCACCGCCGGCGTGGTGGCGACCGTCCGGCACTACATTGCCTGCCTAAACGCGCTCGACTCAGTCCGGACGTTTGGCTTCTTCACCGAGGGCTACCTGGCCAAGGTCCTCTTTGACTTCGGCCCGCTACCCGGACTCGTCCTGAGCGCCGGCCAAGGCCCGGCTGCTCTACCTGCCGAGGCCTGGCGGTCGTTCGCGGTCTCTTCTGTCGGCCTGCTCCCCGACGGCCGCGCCACCGCCGTGGTGAACATCCTCAACCCAAACACAGATAGCGGATTTCCACCCGGGCACCTGATGAAGGTGACGTATCTTCTCGCCCTGGTCGACGGCGTCTGGCTGATCGACATGGTCGCTATCGATCCGGCGAGCCGGCCAAACGAGGTCGTCTCCGGCACCAAATTCACCGGCGTGATCTTCAACACGGGCATGGCGGCGCAATTGGTCGATTTCTTTGGCGACGCCGATCGATATGAGCGGTACTGGCAGCCAACGCGGCGCCACATCGTCGCCCTGGAATCGGCCTTGCTCCCCTACCTTGAATCGCAGTCCCAGGCCCTGGCTGCCAGGGTCGCGTACGAGGGATACGGCCGTCAGTACGCGGGCGCCATCCAGGGCGGTCAGCCGGTGATCATCCTCAATTCGTTCTGCGACACCAACGATCTCATCTGGCTGGAAACGCCCTACGTCGTCGATGACGGTGGGAACTGCTACTTCTCGGTCCGCTGGGACGTCTCGACCGGCACATTCTTCGAGCTCCGTATCAACGGCGAAGCTTAGGGCATCGGGGGTTGGCGTCGTCTCCGTGGCGCCCAGGTCCTGAGCCCCGGGCGCCACGGAGACGACGCCAACCTTTCTTACAGCACCACCCGGAGCGTCATCACCTCGAACGGGCGCACCGAGATGCGGATGGTATCGCCCGCCACGATCGGCTCCGTCGCTTCCGCCAGGATCGAATCGTCGTGCTCCTCCAGAAGCGTCACGCGCTCGGCCCGCTTGACCTCGCTCGGGAAGGTCAGCGATGCCAGGCCCCGGGCGCCGTGTGGCTCGTAGAGCCGCAAGATGGCGCCTTCCCCTTCTTCGGGCTGCTTCAGGCTACCGAGGCCAAGTTCTAGTCCGCCACATCTGACGAAGCCGCCACTTGGCGGCAACGAGGCATCGCCCGGGGCATCGGCCGGATTGCTGGGCACGGGCACCGCCGACATCGCGCTGTTGAACCAGAATGCCTGCCGGGTGACACCAGCGGTGGTCCAATCGCCGACGTGGGGGAGTAGCGCGTAGGTAATGTGGTGCTCGCCGAGATCGGCCAGAGGGTCCGGGTACATGGTGCCCCGGACCAAGCTGAGGTTGAGCTCGTTGCCGATCGCGCCGTGGCCGTACTTGCCGTCGTTGAGCAGCGCCACGCCGTAACCGGGCTCGGACATGTCGGCGAACCGGTGCCCGGAGACCTCGAATCTGGCGAGATCCCACGACGTGTTGCGATGGGTTGGCCGGCGCACGACCCCGAACATCGTCTCGTAGGTCGCCTCTCGGGTGTGAATCGCCAGCGGGAACCGGGCTTTGATCAGCGTGGTCCGCTCATGCCAGTCGATATCCGTGACGATATCGATCCGCTTCGAGCAGGCCAGCAACCGGTAGGTCTGGACGATCGTCGAATCGCGCCAGGTCCGGATTACCCTCACCGCAGCCCGCAGGGGGCCGTTTTCGACAATGGTGACCGATTCGACACCCCCGATTTCCTGGCCCTGGCGCTCGTAGTCCTCCTCGATGTCCCAGGCGTCATAGGTGCGCGGCTTATCGACGTAGGCCCAGAGCTGATTGCCCCGGCCGGCCAGCACCTCGCGGTTGGCGAGCAGATCGACGACGCGGTCGAGCGTACCGTCCGCGCCGATCTCGACCCGGATTTCTTCGTTCTCAAGGAGATAGCCATCGCCATGACGAGCCGCCCGCACGCTCCGGTCGTCCGGCTCGTCCTGCTTCGTCCGCCGCCTGTTCGATGCCGTGGTCAGGACACACCAACCGAGCCCGGGAACTGTCCGATCGGGATCGTAGGCCAGGACCCATCTTCGACCGCCTGCAGCGGCACCGTCACGCCGTCGGCATCCCGGAGTTCGACCGTTCCCTCCCGGGCGGTCAGGGTCACCTCAAGCGGGCGAGGGTGCAAGCTGGAGTTGCCGACGAGATAGCAGTCGCCGTCAAGTGTGTTGCCGGCCAAAACACCGAGATGGCGGAGAGCCGCATCGCGCACGAGCGTCGCCGTCTGGATCGCCTCCGCTCCCTGGCGGTGGGCGTCCTCGTAGACTTCATGGATCGAGGAACCAGGCAGGATATCGTGGAACTGGTTGAGGAGGACGCTCTTCCAGGCGGACTCGAGGGCGTTGCGTGGATCGGTAAAGCCGTACGGCGTCGCCAGCGCGGCGAACGCCTCCGCCTCTTGCAACCGATGCTCACCCTGGCGATTCTGGGCTTTGACCTTGCCCTGCGAGGTCAGCGTTCCGCGGTGATACTCCAGGTAGAGCTCGCCCGCCCAGACCGGCAGGCCCTCGGCCGGTAGGGCAGCATAGAAATCTTCAATCTTGGTCATGCGGAGCTTCGGCAACGCCGGGAAATCCTTGATCCGGGCGTAGTTCTCCAGCATTCGCCGGCTTGGACCGCCGCCGCCGTCTCCCCAGCCGAAGGCAAGCAGGCTGTCCGGGTGGTAGCGCTTGCCCTCGGACTCGCGCCAGGTGCCAAGCACGTCCAGCGGGGCGACGTTCCCGTTGTAGCCGTGGGCGGGATCGAGGTTGCGGAACATGTGGGCCGTCACCCGGGACCCGTCGAGCCCCTCCCAGAAGAAGAGGTCGTGCGGGAACCGGTTGGTCTCGTTCCAGGTCAGCTTGATCGTAAAGAATCCGCCGATCCCGGCCCCACGCAGCAACTGCGGAATTCCAGCCGAGAATCCAAAGACATCCGGCAGCCAGGCGACCGTCGAACGCTTGCCAAACGTCTGCTCGAAGTAGCGCTGGCCGTAGAGCAGATGGCGGACAAACGCCTCGCCGCTGGTGATCATGCAGTCCGGCTCGAGCCAGGAGCCGCCGATCGGTTCCCAGCGTCCTTCGGCCACGCGCTGCTTGACCCGCTCGAAGAGGTCTGGGTCCTCGGCCTCGACCCAGGTGTAGAGCTGGGCCGACGACTGATTGAACGTGAAATCCTCGTAGCGCTCCATCAGGTCGAGGACATTCGAGAACGTTCGCCGCCCCTTGCGGTGCGTCTCGGCCAGCGGCCAGAGCCAGGCGAGGTCGATGTGGGCATGGCCCGTCAGGGCCAGATTGCCGTGCGGTGGGAAGCGCTCCTTGAGACCATCCAGCGCGGCCGCTATCCCCTCCCGCACGGTTTCGACCGCCGCGACCGCCTCGGCGGCCAGCGGTTCGAGGCCTTTGGCGGGCTTGGGCAACTGCCAGATGGAGAGGTGGTCGCCGCGAACGGTGTACGCCTCGGCGGCGTACCCGCCCCCAACCGAGTTCACTCCGCTGCCGAGAGGATCGACAAACCCCTGCACGTAGCGCGCGATCGTCGTGTCGGTATCTGTCGGCCAGGTATCCGCCAAACCGTCGTAGGCGGTTTCGACGACAGCGAGGAGGTGGGGGACGACCTCGTGGTCGCCGAGCTGAGTGCAGGTCTGCAAAATCATCGTCAGGTCACGCTCGAGTGCGCGGACTGCCTGATGAGGGATGACGAGATGCGCCCGTTCGATCCGGGGCTCGCCGATGTGGGTGCCGAACATGCCCTTGGGCATTACCTCGGCTTCGATCGCGATCGCCTCGCCGCCCTTGGCCGCATCGACCAGCGGGTAGGTGAAGTGGAACGGATCGAGTCCGGTTTGGAGCACGGTCGATCCGCCGATGGTAATCCGCGCCAGCCCCTCGCCACCCAGCCACAGCTCGAGCTCGACCGGCTCGCCCGCCCAGGCGTCCGGAATCTTCGAGAGGGTGGTGAATTTGACCGGGCCGGCGTTCACCGGCCAAAAGTCCTTCAACTTGACGCTGCGGCGAATCTCGCTGCCGACTGTGAACTGCCAGTCGGGGATGGCAATTTCGCGGGCGTTGCGCCAGGCGCGGATCTCACCCAGGCGCCGGACAAGGCGATCCAGGCGGCGGGCATCGAACACGTTTACCACGCGGTACCTCCAGAGACGACTCGCGCCGCCGTGCGTTCCGCTTCCCTCGGCCGGTTCACACGGGCGGCGCCAAAGCGCTGTCTTGATGTGTCGCAGAAATCGCTGTGAATGCTCGTCTGCTGATTATCGCAGGATTGAGGAGGCTTTGATATTCGTCGTAAAGGCCCACCAGGTCTCTCCCGACTGGGATGCCGGGGGTACATGGGGTCTGCCCGCCCCGTCGTCATCCTGAGCTTGCGAAGGATCTTGGTGCGTCAGCACCTTCGTGCTCGTTCGAGCAATCGTGGCACGGTTGGCACCTCGTCGCGCCTGGATCGGCAACAAAGGCCGTAAACGGCCAAGATCCTTCGCAAGCTCAGTAGTCCGACCAGCACAAAATGTCGGATTTGGGACGAGCATGGCCGGGCTGATTTGGAGCGTCAATCTGACCCGACTCGCTCTCCCGTGACGCCCGCGCCGACATGACATTTTCCGCCTAGTCGGACTACTCAGGATGACAGCCTATGCGGGCGCCTAGTGCATCACTTGAAGCTGCCGACCGTCACGCCCTCGACGAAGAAGCGCTGGAACATGAAGAAGATTGCCAGCACGGGCAGCACGACGAGCACCGAGGCCGCCAGGAGGAGGTTGTATTGAACGTCGTACTGGGACTGCGATTGGAAGAACGTCAGCCCAATCGACAGGGTATACGTGCGCTCGTTTGTGAGGAAGATAAGCGGGCCGAAGTAGTCGTTCCAGGCATGGAGGGCGGCGAAGATGCAGACGACCGCCACTGCGGGATAGGCCTGGGGCAGGATGATCTGGAAGAGGATCCGGAGTTCGTTGGCGCCGTCCATCTTGGCCGCGTCGGAGATGTCCTTCGGGATCTGCATGAAGAACTGCCGCATCAGGAAGATCCAGAAGGCGTTACCGAACCAGAGCGGCACGATCAGCGGCAGGTAGGTGCCGATCCAACCGAGGTCGTTGTAGATGTCGAAGAGGCCCACGATGATCGCGGGGAAGGGGATGAAGACCGTCGCGAGCACGAGCCCGAAGAGCTGGTCCCGGCCGGGCCATTCGATCCGGGAGAAGCCGTAGGCCACGATCGGGTTGGAGATCGCCGAGCCGAGCACGGTAAAGAACGTGATCAGTGTCGTGTTCCAGAAGTAACGCCAGAATGGGAAGACCTCGGTCGCGTCTTTGAAGTTGGCCCAACGCGGGTCTTGCGGCAGGAACTTCGGCGGATACATCGAGAGTTCCAGTGTCACTCCGGCGACCTCGCCGGTAGGTCTTCACGGTTCGTCCGACATCGCACGATCCGGGCGGTCACCCCCTTTCGTTTCCCGGAGTCGAGGGCACCCATATTCGATTGGATGTCCACGCGGAGCGTAGGAAAATCCTCCCGATGGGCAGATAAGTGAATGGCGGACCTGATATTGGCCGCAACGATGAGGTTCGCCTAGATTCGGAACTATAGTCCCGTCCGTTTGGCTGTCAAGCGATAGCGAAAGTTGCTCGGGTGGCCGTGCCCGAGAATGGAGCGCTAAATGCAGTGCTGGCTAGCGGACTCGCTGACGAAGGTTCTATCCGAGGTCGCCAGCTGAGCAACGTGATGAGTTGCGCCTGGGGATCGTCAAAGGTGAGCGGATTTCCCTTCAGGTCGTCTGCCGCAGCGCTGATCGACCCACGACCATCTCGGCACGTGTGGACGGGCCGGACGGGATCCGGGTGCGCATTCGACACGCTGGCCTTGTGCCGGTGCCGCACCTCAGCACGGAGACCCCGCTTGAGGAGATCGAAGGTGTCGACTACCTCCCGGGGTTCGTCCCAGATCCGCTGCTTCCCGAGACCACCACCGTGGTTGGACCGTGGGAGACCACCAGCTTTTGGGTCAGTATCGAGGTCGACGATGGCGTCGTTCCCGGCGATCATCGACTCCGGATGACACTTGCCACCGGTGACGGCGACCTCCCTCCCCTGACAATCATCCTGAATGTCCACCCGGCGACATTGCCGGTTCGCGCGGACTTTCCGGTCACTCATTGGTTTTACGCGGACGCCATCGCCGATTGGTACCGCGTCGACCTGTTCGGCGAGCCGTTCTGGCGCCTGCTCACGCCCTACTTTCGGAATCTCGTCGAGCATGGCCAGGACACCATCTACGTTCCCATCTTCACGCCGCCCCTCGACGGAGTGAAGCGCCCAACGCAATTGCTCGGGGTCTCGCACGACGGTCAGGACTATTCGTTCGATTGGTCCCAGGTCGACCGCTGGGTCACGACCGCGCAGGACGCCGGACTACGCCGGTTCGAATGGACCCATCTCTTCTCGCAATGGGGCGCACGGCATGCCATCCGAATCTATCGGGACCACGGTGACGATGGAATGCTGCTCTGGGACCCACAGACGCCAGGAACGGGCGAGGTCTACCGCGAGTTCCTCGGCCAGTTCCTCCCAGCGTTCGAGCGGTACCTCCGAGCGAACGGCTTGCTGGAGCGAAGCTTCTTTCATCTCTCCGACGAACCGTCTGGGGAGGAGCACATTGCAAACTTTCGGTCGGCCCGCGCACTCCTCCGTGACCTTGCCCCCTGGATGAACGTCATGGATGCCATGCACGACGTGGAATACGTACGGGAGGGACTGACCGATGTCCCGATTGCCCTCCTCCCGGCGGTCCCGAGTTTTCTGGCCGAGGGTGTTCCGAGCTGGGCCTATTTCTGCTGCCAACCGCGCGGGCGATTTCTCAACCGCCTGCTCGACACGCCCCTCACGAAGATCCGCATGTCGGGGTGGATCATGTACCGTCTTGGGGTCGCCGGGTTTCTCCACTGGGGCTACAACTACTGGTATCGCTCGCAGACAACCGAACTGATCGATCCGTATGCCGTGACCGATGCCCACGCATGGCCGAGGTGGGCATACGGCGATCCGTTCGTTGTCTACCCGGGCCCGGACGGCCCAATCGATTCGATTCGATGGGAGGTCTTCGCGGAGAGTTTGCAGGACTACGCGCTGCTGCAGATGGCAGGCATCAACCGGGACGATCCACTCCTAAGCGGCATCGTGGACTTTGCCAATTTCCCCAGTGATCCGCACTGGATCGAAATGGCGCGGGCCGAGGTATTGGCTCGCCTCAAATAGCGGAAGGACCCGTGCCCTCCTACTCGGGCATCAGAAGGGCACGGGACCTGTCTCTTAACATTCGCGACGGGCGATGAGGCGTCGTTAGACCTCGTCCAGGCGGGCAACCGATGCTCCGCCGTCGCTCCTCGCGGCGCCCGCACCCTCGGCACGATTTGGAATCGGTGCCGACGTCCGCTCTGCCTCCGGCGGCAGGGATGCGGGAAAATCGTCGGTATCCGGACCGATCCGGTGACGCAGAGTGCGCAGGGAATTGCGCACGTCGTCGAGCTGGTCCTGCGCGCGCGAAACTCGCTCCTGCTCCGTCTTCACGAACCGGGTGTACGGTGCGATTGCGTCCCTGATGCGACCGGTCGAGCGGGCAAGCTCAAGCTCGAACTGGTCACTCATCGCCTCAACCAACCGGTTCTCCAACTCCCCGGCGCGCAGGCGGAAATCGTCGCGGGCGGTCTTGCGCTTCCGTGGCAGCACGAAGAGACCAATACCGGCAACGACGCTCGCGGCCAGAATGCCAGTCACGTCGAAGGCGACGGTCGAGGCAGCGGCAACGACGATCGCACCGAGGCCAACCGCGCCTGCCTCCGCCACGGCTACGGTCGCGACCGCGTTCCGGACCGATTGGGAGAGGGCGTGGGCCTCCGCCCTGGCGTCGTAGCGGTCGATCTCGTCCTGGGCCCGGGAGGCGACAGACTCCAGCAGGGAGCGGCGATCGTAGCGGAACTGGCCACTGACCTCGCCGATCAGCTCATCGGCGTAGCGGCGCAGGCGCTGGCGATCGATGTACTCGGTCACGTCCTGCCAGATGCGCAAGTCGCGCTCGACCATCCAGTCGATCAACTCTTCGACGGTGGCGTCGACCCGCGCCTCGGTATCGGCGACGACCTGCTGCTCGAATTGAGCTTTGATCTTTTCGCTCTTGAGTAGATCGAAGATCCGTCCAAGCCGGATAGTCTCCTCGAAGAAGGCATCGCCCCGGGAGATCATCTTGAGAACGATGTTCTCGACCCGGACACGGTAATCCTTGAACTGCGAACGCATGTCGCCGGTGTAGACCTCGAGCTGGCGCTCGATGTTGCTGATCGTGGCCATATCGTCGCGCAGGACCTTGAGACGGTCCTCGGCGTCAACGGAGTATCGCTCCGCGACTCGTTCCGCCACCCCGAGCGGGTTCAAGATCTTGAGCCTGATCCGACCCTCTTCGTCCAACGTCTCGATGACGTACTGCTCCAGCGTGCCGAAGCGGCTGAGCTGCCACAGCCGCTCGCGCTCGGCCGGGTTACGGTCGCCCAGCGCCTTCGCCTGCTGGGCCAGCAGCGCGGAGACCGGAAATATCTCCGGCTTGAACCCCAGCAGGCGCTGGATGTTGTCCTCGACGAAGCTCATGACCTGCTGGACCGACTCTTCGGTGCGGAGGAGATCGACTTTATTGACGATGATGACGATCTTCTTGCCCCACTCCCGGATCTCGGCCATGAACTCCCGCTCGCTCTCGGTGAACGGGCGGTCGGATGAGGTGAGGAAGAGGACCAGATCGGCGCGAGGCACGAACCGCTCGGTCAGGAGTTCGTGCTCGCGGATGATCGCGTTGGTGCCGGGGGTATCGACGACGGTGATCTCGTCGAGGAACTCGGCCGGGAAGGTCCGCTCGATGATGCCGTCCGGCAGCATCTGCTCGGCCTGCGTCTCACCGTACTTCAGAAGATTGATCACGGCGGTCGTCGGAGTGACCCCCTCGGGCATCACCTCGGCGCCGATCAGGGCGTTGATGAAGGCCGACTTGCCGGCGTTGAACTCGCCGACGATCACCAGGAGGAAAAGCGACGTGAGCTGCTCTACCGCCTGGCGGAGGGCGTCCTGGTCCTCGTCCGTGGCCGGATACTCGGACAGGATCGTATCGAGGCGTTCGAGCAGCGCCGTCTCCTCGGTCAGGAGATCTTGTTGCTGATCGGTCAGCAGGCCGCCGCCGTCGCCAGTCTTGCGTTTGCGGCTGCGGCCGTGGAAGATGCTTCGGACCATCGCCTGCGTCGCCCCCTGACAGATGCAGCCGCCCAAAGACCGCCGCGCCTCAACGTCTCAGACGGGCATGATAATCGGTTCCCTGGCGTGAACGCCGTCGAGTACTTGGTTTTCAGGCAGGCGGTGTCTGTCCAACGGGAGGATGGGGGCAGAAACGCGGAAACGGTCCGTAAACCTGGCAAACGGCTTGTAGGGGCAGACCGATGTGTCTGCCCGGCCTCTAGCAGGCGGCGTTTCGTACATCGAACCGCGTTTCCAGAACGCGAACTGGGTTGGCGGATAAGAAGGGCAAACACATCGGTCTGCCCCTACAGCGGCCACCTGGCGGCACTAGGAATCTGGCTTATCCGGAGCATTCTTTTTGTCCTCGGCGTCCTCAGGCTGCTCTTCGGAGTCGGCCGGAGTGTCCTTGGGTTCCAGCAGCGACCACAGTTCGGCGTCGGTCAACCGGCGACCTGGAATCCCCACGAACGTCGGGGCAAGAGAGACTGTTCCGGCCTCCGCTGGCTCCGCGGGCGGTGGTACGGAGGCGTCGGGCTGGATCGACTGAACCTCGACGGCCTGTTCGGCGGCAGCGATCTCTTCGACGGCCACGGCTGGCGCGGCGGTCGTGGTCGTATCCACCTTGACACTGGCATTCTCGGGGGACACCGGCTCAGATTCGGCCCGCTGGACAGCCTGTTCAGCCTTCGTCTCCGTCGAAACCCCGGGTTCCCCGACGGCGGCAACGGTTGGCTCCTCAGTGGTGGTTACCACCGGCTCCGTCTTCGGAGTCGGCCGGACGGCCTCGGCAACGATGGGTTCGCTGATCGGCGCCGCCTCCGCCGGGACAAGTGGCGCGGCCGTGGTGGCGACTGGTTCTACCGGAGGCGCAACGGGCGCCCGGGTCTCAGGAGCGATCGGGTCCGCCGGCGGAGTGTGCCATCCCTGGGCCAGGGCATCTTGGCCGTTCAGTGACAGGACGATGTCGCCGCCCCCAGCTTCGGCAATCGCCGCATAGGGCACGTAGAAGTTGGTCGGGAAGAAATATCCCCGCTCGACGATCAGGTACTCGCGATAGGTCGCGACCAGCTCTCCGAGCGTCTGACCGTCCGCGCACAGGACCCGACTCCCATCAGCATACTGCGGCGGCATGGTCTGCGAGTTCTCGTCCATCATCACTCCCCCGGTAGCCGGGTGTAGGGCGGAAACGGGTCACGACCCAGGAGCGGCATCGCGTAGGTACGGAATGCGTCCGTCAGCGAGCGACCATCGTCGCCGATGAAGTCATCGGGGACCGTGCGCACCTGATTCGCCACATCGCTCAACGGTGCCGTGCCAACGCTCCAGACGTACGGATCGTCCGCCTCGCGCACGAGGCTCGTCATAATGTCGGACTCGCCGTGCGCCACTCGCTCCGCCGCGCTCCGGCCCAGCGCGTAGGCCTCTTCGAGGTCGACGCGGGAGGAGAGGGAGATCGACATCCGGGCCGCTGATCCGGGCTTTTCGTAGCGGGCCCGGTGATTGGTCTCTGTCGACACCAGCCGGGCGAGCGCCGCACCGGTACTCGGGAAGTACGGATGGCCGAATGGATCGACATATTCGGGTTCGTCGCCACCGAAGTGGCGGCCCTCGGCATCGCGCAGTGTCTCCGGCAACACAAACACGACGAAACCGCGTTCGGCAACCCGGGCTTCGATCTCGGCCACCGCCGCTTCGGCCGAGTCCGGAGGCCGTTCGGGCAGGTAGACCAAGGGGAGCAGGTCCCGTTCGTCATTACTGAAGCCCAGAACCGCCGAGGCTGCGACCCAACCCGCGTCGCGCCCCATCACTTCGACGATCTTGACCGGATAGAGGGTGGGTGAAGCCAAGCTGTCGTAGGTGGCATCGCGGACGGCGTTTGCGAGGTAGCGCGCGATAGAGGGATAGCCGGGGCAGTGATCGGTCCCGGTGAGGTCATTGTCGACTGTCTTGGGCACGCTCACCACCCGCAGTTCACTTCCAGCGGTGCGGGCTTGCTCGTGCAGGCGGTGGGCAGTGTCGGCCGAATCGTTGCCGCCGATGTACACCATCGCCCCGGCATCGAACTCAGCGTGACGCTCCAGCACGCGATCAAGGTCGCCCTCATTCAGCTTGTAGCGGCCAGTGCCCAATGCGGATGAGGGCGTGCGCAGCAGCCCCGCGAGCGTCTCCCGGCCGAGGCCGCTGAGGTCGACCATGTTTCCCGCGATCAGCCCTTCGATCGCGTGGCGCATGCCAAGCACCCGATCGAAGGCGCCGCTGGCGAGCGCGCCATCGACCACCCCGACCAAACTCGCGTTGATGACCGCCGTGGCGCCACCGGATTGGCCGA
This sequence comes from uncultured Chloroflexia bacterium, assembly GCA_963849635.1. GTDB lineage: Bacteria > Chloroflexota > Chloroflexia > Thermomicrobiales > UBA6265 > CAVRUD01. Next base: position 159,309 of record CAWKIA010000037.1, read on the forward strand.
CGACCAGCGTCCGGCCGGAGTTGGAACTCATTTGTCGTGCTCTATCCCGACACACAGAGACTGTCAAAGGAAAGCGGCTCCCCAACCGTACTCCTCGAGGAGGCTCGCTTCGATGTTGCCCTTATTCTCCCTGTCATTCCGAGCTTGTCGAGGAGTCTCGAAGGGCACGGTGCAACGATGCCACCCCGGCTTGGGAGAACGTGTCGCCGTGTTCGCGCAAACGGCAGCACCATCGCCTCGAAGTCTCCATCGAGATCCCTCGACAAGCTCGGGATGACGAGTTTGGGGGGCCGCAACCACGCAACAGGTAGTTGGCAACCAGCGGTTCCCGACTCGCCCCTACAACGGTCGATAGTCACGCCCCTTCATGTCGTACAGGATCTGGCGTGGACCGGTCAGCAACTCCCAGACATACGGGTTGTGCTGGGCGATGCGAGTCCGCCAATCGTCCGGCTGAAAAAACGCGATCTCAACCGTGTTTGGCGCGCTGCCGAGGGCTTTCTCGGCCCTGGCGGTCAGCGAGTCGAGCGCTTCAAGCTCCAGATCACCGACGACAACCAAACGAGCCTCCGCGCCAGCTCCCTCCCCGGTGATGAAGACAAGCTCTAAGCCGTCAACCCCATCGATGGCGCCGCGGAGGGCGGCGTCTGGCCCGATAGCCTTGATGATCAACGCCGTCAGGGGATCGCACAAGTCGTTCCGAGGGTCAACCCGGTAGAGCCGTGCGTTCCCGGAGCGCCGCGCGATCAGGATTTGGTTCTTTTCGAGCTTGTAGCACTCGTGCTGCAAGCTGCTAATCGGGAGGTTGAGCCGTCGGGATAGATCAGTCAGGGAGAACCCGAGGTGCGGTCGCGGCAGCATGTACGAAAGAACGGCGGCCCGAACTTTGGATGAGAAGATCTCGGCGAGCAGGTCGGTCACGTGTACTGGCCCCCTCGCCACGAAGTGTGGCGGTTCCCACCGGCCATCCGGTCCCAAACTTTATGCGCATGACCGGCGGATAGTAGCACACGATCTCGAAGTCCGGAAGTGTGCACCTTGCTGCGAAGCTCAGCCGGGCTGGCGGTCTACGATCGTGCCGTAGATAGATGAGCATACGATATCATCAAGCTATACGCGACCGGGGCAACGTGCCCCGCGGCGACCCAGCCGCCGGTCCGTCGCCAGGCCCCGGTTGAGGAGGACCAGATTAGTACGACCTTCGGTTTAGTCGCGATCGTTCTGCTCGTGCTCGCGAACGGCTTCTTTGTCGCGACCGAGTTTGCCCTGGTGTCGGTCAGGCGGACTCGGATCCAGCAGCTCGCGACGGAAGGGAGCGCCAGAGCACGCTCCGTCCTTGGTCTCCTCAATCACCTCGACATGTACATCGCCGCTACCCAACTCGGCATCACCATGTCGTCGATCGCGCTGGGATTCATCGGCGAGCCTGCTCTTGCCGCGCTGGTCGAACCGATTGTCGAGGACGCCGCGTTCATCCCCGAGTCGTGGCGTGAGAACGCAACCCACACGGTCGCGTTCATCTTCGCCTACACCATCGTCACGATCCTCCATATCGTCTTCGGCGAACTCGCCCCCAAGAGCATTGCGTTGCAGCGCGCCGAAGAGACCTCCCTGTGGGTCGCGGCCCCGATCCGCGGGTTCACAATCGTGCTCAAACCGGCGATCTACGGACTAAATGCGATCGGCAATTCGGTGGTGCGCTTGTTCGGCATCGCGCCAGCGGCAGGGCACGCTCTGGTTCAATCGGCCGAGGAACTGAAGCTCTCGATCGACGCCTCCCGCGAGGCGGGCCTCGTCGAGCAGGCCGCCCAGGAGTTGGTCGAACGAGCCTTCCTCTTCACCGACCTCGATGTGCGCCACGCAATGGTGCCGCGTACGGAGCTCACCGCAGTCCCCGTCGACGCCACCCTGCACGAAGTCCTCCGGATCGCGGCGGAGAACTCCCACACCCGCCTGCCGGTCTACGAGAAAGACAGCGACCACATCGTCGGCATCATCAATATCAAGCGCCTGCTGCCCCTGATCTACGAAGTTTCCGGTGATGACCGGCCCGAACACTTCGATGTCCGCGACCACATGACCGAGCCCCTGGCCCTGCCGGAGTCGGTCGCCGCCGTCGACGTCCTGACTCGCATGCGCGAAGCCCGGGTCCAGCTGGCGGTGATCATCGACGAATATGGCGGGACGGCCGGTATCGTCACATTGGAAGACCTGGTCGAAAATCTCGTCGGCGAGATTCGCGATGAGGGCGAGGAGACCGAGCCTGACAGCGAGATCGAGCCCGACGGTTCTCGGATTCTGGACGGCCTGACGACCCTGGTCGAAGCGAAGGAATACTTCGACCTCGATCTGGACGAGTCGCTCTATGATGTAGAGACCGTCGGTGGCTGGGTCTTCGGCGTCCTGGGTCGCCCGGCCGAGATCGGGGACGAGGTCGTCGTGCCGGATGGCCGAACCCTGCGCGTTGATGAGCTGGATGGCCTGCGGGTGGCCAGGGTCCGGGTTCTGCCCGCGCAGTACGTCGAACCAGCGGATGAGACCGTTCACCCCGAGGAACTGGCTCAGATCGTCACCGAGCGGCGCGCCGATCGCCCTGGCGAGCAAGACCAATCGAGTCCGCCAGCCGACCATCGCCTGACGGGATAGTTCAAGGACACGCCCGGCGCCCATACCGAAGATCCGAAAGTCCTGAAGCAAGGAGATGGCCGATGGCGCGAAGCGCCACCAAAGCGACGGGCGGCGGACAGCGTGGCGACCAGGGCGGGGACGGCGGGCTCCCACCTGCCGCGCAGGCCATCCTGGCGCTGCTGTCGCTCAGTGATGGTACCGGCAGCGGGGAGGGGTATGGCTACGGCTACGATCTGGCGCGGCAGTTCAGTGCTGGTCAGCCCCTGGCCGAGATCATCCACCTCGAGCCCGGCATGCTCTACCATCACCTGAAGCGCCTCGACAAGGCGGGATGGATCACAGGCTCTTTAGAGCCGCAGGGAAGCCGCCCGCCCCGCCAGGTCTACACGATCACCGACGCGGGCCGGGCGGAACTCAGCCGCTGGTTGACCGAACCAGTCGCACGTACCCGCGAGATCCGGTTGGAATTTCTGGTCAAACTCTTCTTCGCCCGCCGGATCAACCCAGAGCTGGCCGCCCGCCTGGTTGCCGAACAGCGCGAGACCTTCCGCCGCCTGGTGACATCGCTCTCCGATCAACGTGCGTCGGCGGCACGGGCCAATTCGGACGATGATCTCGCCAGCGACCGCACGTTTGTTCGCGAGGTCCTTGATCTTCGCCTGGCCCAAACCCAGGCGGCGTTGGACTGGTTAGACCGGCTGGTCGCGCCGAGCAGTTAACAGCCAGCGGGCAAGGGGGTGGTATGGCAGACGCGATAACCCGGGCCGAGATCGCCGGACTCACCGCGCTACTGGTCGCCATCGACTCGACCAACCCCGACCTCGTCTCTGGCGGTGCCGGCGAGGGCGAGATCGCGGCCTTCATCGCCGCTTGGCTGCGGGATCATGGGGTCGAGGTCGAGGTCCACGATGCCGCCCCGGGCCGCCCCAATGTCGTCGGAGTGGTCCGCGGGAGCGGCGGCGGCAAGACGCTAATGCTCAACGCACACGTCGATGCCGTCGGCCCCGGGGGCATGCAGGACCCGTGCGACCCACGGATCGACGGCAACCGGCTATACGGGCGTGGCGCCTACGACATGAAGGCCAGCCTTGCCGCCATCATGCTGACCGCGATACGCGCGAAAGCGACCGGACTCCGCGGCGACCTCATCGTGACGGCCGTGGCGGACGAGGAGTACGCCAGTGTCGGCACGCAGGCCATCGTCGCCCGCTATCGTGCCGACGCCGCCATCGTGACGGAGCCGACCGACCTGGCGATGTGTCTGGCCCACAAGGGGTTCGTCTGGCTCGAGATCGCCACCCACGGCACGGCGGCCCACGGATCGTTGCCGGAGGAGGGCGTCGACGCGATCGTCAAGATGGCCCGGGTCCTGACCGGGATCGGTGATCTGGACCACCGCCTGCGCGCCGGCTGCCCGCAGACGCTGGTCGGCACCGGCTCAGTCCACGCCTCGCTGATTTCCGGCGGCACTGAGCTCTCAACCTACCCGGATCTCTGCCGGGTCCACATCGAGCGGCGCACGGTCCCCGGGGAGACCCCTGCGGGGGTCGAAGCGGAGTTCCGCCAAATCATCGCCGCCGGAGCCGCCCAGGACTCGACCTTCCGGGCGGACCTGACGATGGGCATCAGCCGGGAACCGTTCCATGTCAGCGAGACCCAGCCAATCGTGCGTCTGCTTAACGAGGTCGCGACAACCCACCTCGGCCGCGTCCCGGCCACGGTTGGGGCGGGCGGCTGGATGGACTCAGCGCTCCTCAGCGCGGCCGGCATCCCGACCGTCATTTTCGGCCCTACCGGCGAAGGTGCCCACGCCGACGTGGAATGGGTCGACCTGGACTCCGCCGCGACGTGTGCAAATGTCCTGACGGCGGTCACGACGGCGTTTTGCGGTTAGGGTCGGCCGGTTTCCGCCGCGCCCCGCTTCAGCCGATTCGTCTCGATTCGTAATGGCGGACCTGTGTGTCCGCCCGGCCACCAATACGCTAGTTACCGGTCGGCAACGCCGTCCCCGATCCGTCACGACGCGGTTGGCAATCGGGCGGACACACAGGTCCGCCCCTACGAAATGCAACGCCATTTCCGGCTGTTACTCGCCCCAGGTGAGAGCCGGAACCTCGCCTGCGGGAATCTCACGGAAATCAGGCTGATCTCTGAGACCTAACTCAGAGCCACCCGGGTTGTAGATCGCCAGCAGGCGCAACGGCTGCCAACCGGTATTGATCGTCGAATGAAAGACGGCGGTCGGGACGAAGATGACATCGCCTGCTTTGACCGGGAACGGCTCCCCGTCGTCCACCATCTGATTGCCCTCGCCGGCGAGGACGTAGAGCACCTCTTCGGCGTCGGGATGGTTATGCCGCTCATGGCCTTTGCCCGGCAGCAGGACCACCTCGCCGACGGTCATTACCGCGTCCTGGGTCGTGCTGGGACTGACGAACCACTTGATTGCGCCCCAACTAAACGTTGCTGTGGGGATCGAGCTTGGATCGATCGCTGACATCGTGGTGCTCCTCCGCTGGTGTTCGGCCGGTTCATCCCGGCACCCATCGTCCATGCTGAGGGAAACGCCGTCAACCGGACGGTGTGAGGTGCCGGGCGCGAACGCGTCAGGAGATCGACGGGAGCCTGGACCGCTATGCGGCCGGTGTGGCTACAGGTGCAGCCGCCACGGAGTAGAGGTCAATACTTACAACACCAAAGACATAGCGGCCACCACGGACATCACCGGGCGCGGCGATGCGAACCGGGCCGTCCTCTGCGGCCAATGAGGTGCCATCTTGCTCCCAGGCAACAATGATCGGCGCGGCGCCGAAATTTGGATCCAGCTCGCCGCCGGAGAAGACCGCCTGGTAGCCGTCGTTGGCGGTGACGACAACGTAGTACTTCAACAAGGGGTTGCGCTCGTCCGGTCCGGCTGGAACCCCGGCGTGGTTGAGCAGATCGATCAGGAGGACGCCGGTGAACGAGTGGTACTCCTCCTCGCCAGCGGCCTGAAAGGTGACATCGACGGTCTGACTGGCCAATCCGAGAGCCTGAAGATCGGCAGCCGTCAGTGTCAGTGGGGTCGAGACCTCACCGCCAACGGAAAAGGTTGCGGTCGATCGGCAGAACTGGCCGGGGTTGCCTCCTGGGCCAGACCGACCCGCGAGAATCCGGCGACTGCAAGCAGACTGAGAAGCGTCAGGACGCACGCCAATACTGAGCGGAATGATCGCATCACGTTCCCCTCCATCCATGCACATGCACGTGAATTGCCGTCGGGACGAGTTAGGACGTAGGCCGGCCGATCATGACCTCAGTTGCCTTGATCACGGCGATCACGGAGTCGCCAACGGCGATGCCCATCCGCTCGACCGAGCCACGGGTGACGGCGGCGACGACCTCTTGGCCGTTGCCGATATCGACGACGACTTCGGCCATGACGCCGCCAAGGTTGATGGCGGTGACCGTTCCCTTCAATTGATTGCGCGCGCTCAGTTCCATTGCTTGTATCTCACCTCCCGGTCTCCTGGCCTTCCAGCTTGACAGCATTCGCTCCTGCCCATACGCTGCCATTCCTGCTGATACTCAATCATCGACTATCCGATACTTGACCGATTGTTGCCCTGAACCGAGGAGGTCGCAAGTGCCCCAGACGACATTGCACCGACTTGTCCGAGCGTCGGTCGTTCTCGCCCTGCTCGTCGCGCTCGCTGGCCTCTTCGCCGGGAGTCGCGCGGGATCGAGTGCCCTCGCCCAGGAAACGATCACCTGCCCTGAACCAGCCGCACCGGCGGCATCTCCCGCGGCCGCGGCCAGTCCGGCCGCCGAGACCGCTCCGGCCGAGTTCCCGGCGGAGGGTGGTGACCTGACCGTTTTCGCGGCGGCGTCATTGACCGCCACCTTCGAGCAGATCAAGACCGATCTCGAAGCGGCCAATCCCGACCTGACGATCACCTACAACTTCGCCGGATCGCAGGCACTTGTGACGCAACTCACCGAGGGCGCGGAGGCCGATGTCTTCGCCTCAGCCAGCCGCACGCAGATGACCAACGCGGTGGATGCCGGTGTCATCGCGGGGGACCCAGAGGTCTTCACTCGTAACCGGCTTGCAGTCGTGGTTCCGGCCGACAACCCGGCGGGGATTCAGTCGCCCGCCGACCTGGACAATGAGGGCGTCGATCTCGTCTTAGCCGCCCCTGAGGTGCCGGTCGGGCAGTACGCGCGCGAGTCCGCCTGCAAGATGGCGGTAGATACCGCCACGTACGGTGAGGGCTTCCTGGACGGCTTCGCCGGCAACATCGTCTCCAATGAAGACAACGTGAAGGCCGTCCTGACCAAGGTCCAGCTCGGCGAGGCCGAGGCCGGCATCGTCTACACCACCGACATCACCGCCGATGTCGCCGCCGACGTGATGCAGATCGAGATTCCGGCGGATGTCAACGTGGTCGCGAACTACCCGATCGCTCCGGTCGAAGGTGGCGACGCGGCCCTAGCGGACGCCTTCATCGACTACGTCCTTGGCCCCGATGGGCAGGCGACCCTGGCCGAATTCGGGTTCGAGCCGGCCCCATAGCACCCAAGATGCTGCCTGCGGCATTCTTCCCCGGTAAACAGTCACGGCGACGGATGTGAGCGGGGGACGCGGGTGGGCCGGGGTTTGACCGAGAGACTGGCGAGCGGAGGCCGAGGACTGACTGTCCTCGGCCTCACGCTCGTGACGGTCCTCTTTCTCGGCCTACCACTCATAGCGCTGATCGTGCGCACAGCGGAGGAAGTCAGCGATCGGGGAAAGGTCAGCGACACTACCTGGCGCATCCTGCGCCAGGCTCTGGCGCTCAGCCTGACGACATCGTTGATTGCGCTGGCCCTAGTGCTCGTGTTTGGGACCCCCCTTGCCTACTTACTGGCCCGTCGCCGGTTCCCCGGCCGGATCGTGATCGACACCCTAGTCGACTTGCCGATGATCCTGCCCCCGGCGGTCGCCGGGCTGGCGCTCCTGATGGCGTTCGGGCGCCGCGGGATCGTCGGCGAAGAGTTAGGCGCCCTTGGCGTGTCACTCTCGTTCTCTACCGCCGCGGTCGTCATCGCCCAGATCTTCGTCGCTTCCCCCTTCTATATCCGGTCCGCCCGGGCCGGGTTTGCCCGGGTCGATCCTGATCTGGAACGGGCCGCCGCCGACCTGGGCGCCGCGCCCTGGCGCGTCTTTCTGCTCATCACTCTGCCGCTCGTCCGCCCCAGCCTGGTGGCAGGCGCGATCCTCGCCTGGGCCCGCGCCCTGGGCGAATTCGGGGCGACTATCATGTTCGCCGGCAACTTTCCGGGCACGACCCAGACAATGCCGCTGGCGATTTATCAGCGGTACGAAGCAGGCGATCTGACAACCGCCCTCTTCCTCGCCTTCGTCCTGCTCGCCTCGTCTTTCCTGATTCTCCTGGTCGTTCGGCTCGGCCCGGGGCAAGGCAAGGGAATATGATCGCCACCGTAGCGGTCCCGGCTACATCCCACCAAGGTTGGGTAAGGTGCGGTGCTATACTCCGGCTCTCAATCCGGGGCTACGGAGACCATCCTCCCTCACCCCGACACCTTCGGTTTCAACGGTGAGACCGACCGCCTTTCGCCTCCGGGTGCTCCCCTGACATCGTCACCCCCATTCCACTCCTCAGATCCCAGCGACGACAGTACCCCTGTCGCTCAGGTGCTCCTGAGCAGGCTGCTCGGCGTCGCACCAGACGCGAGTGAGCTGTCGCCAATCCAGATCGCCGTGGCCGAGTCATGCACCGGCGGCGAAGTCGCGCACCGGATCACCAGCGTCGCCGGCAGCTCCGCCTACTTCCTCGGCGGAATCGTTTCGTACTCAAATAGCTCGAAAAACCAGCTACTTGGCGTGCCTCTATCCATCCTCGACAACCCCGGCGCGGTCAGCGAGGAGAGCGCCCGGGCAATGGTCGAGGGCGTCCGCCGCGTCTTTGGCGCCGACGTGGCGGTGGCGACCACCGGCATCGCCGGACCGAGCGGCGGCACCGCACGCAAACCGGTTGGATTGGTTTACATTGCCGCCGCCGGGCCGAACGCAACCGTCGTCGCGGAGCACCACTTCCCCGGCGACCGTGAGGCAGTGATGTCCGCTGCGGCGACCGCGGCGCTGGAGCTACTCGTGGAGACGGCTTCCGCGGCCCTTGCCAGACAACGCTCAGGACCAGGTACTGCAATACAGGACAGGTGATTGCCTCTGCTCGTATCCTACGTGCTATTCCCGAATGGATAGTTATCTTGAAGCATCCGCGTTCCCGCTGAAACCCCTCGTAGCAAGGAGCCCCCGTTGCCCGCGACAGAGAAGCTCTATGAGAAGACCACGCTCCCCAATGGTGTTCGGGTCGTTACCGGTGAGATGACCGGCGTCCGCTCCGCCAGTCTGATCCTCTACTACGGGGTTGGCTCCCGATACGAGCGGCCAGAGTACGCGGGCATCTCGCATTACCTGGAGCACATGGTCTTCAAGGGGACGGTCAAGCGGCCGGACGCCATGCTGATCTCGCAGGAGATCGAAGGGGTCGGCGGGAGCCTCAACGCCGCCACCGGGCGCGAATCCACGAACTACTGGGCCAAAGTCCCCAGCACCCGCTTCAGCCTCGCCTTCGATGTCCTGGCCGACATGGTTCGCGGCTCGGTCTTCGACGAGGGCGAGACGGAGAAAGAGCGGTCGGTCATCATCGAGGAGATTCGGGCCGTCCAGGACATGCCCGAGGATATGGTCCACGACGTCATCGACGAGGTCCTCTGGGAGGGGCACGCCGTCGGCCGTCCGATCGCGGGCACCGAGGAGACCGTCGCCAATATCACCAAGGATGCCATGGTCGATTTCTGGCGCCGGAACTACGGACCGGATCGCCTGGTGATCGCGGCCGGCGGCGATGTCCGCCACGCCGAGGTCGTCGCCCTGGCGGAGGAGCACTTTGGTGATCTCGAACGGCCGGTATCCCCGGACGCCTTCGACGAGGCCACCATCAACGAAACCCAATCTGAGCCGCGGGTCCATCTTGTGACGAAAGAGACGGAGCAGGCCCATCTTTGCCTGGCAATGCCGGCTCTGCCATATTCGACCGAGCGTCGCTACGTCCAGTCCACGATCGAGGCGATCCTCTCCTCGGGGATGAGCTCACGCCTCTTCCAGGAGATCCGGGAGAAGCGGGGGTTGGTCTACTCCGTCTACGGCTACTTCCGCCCCTATGCCGACGTCGGACAGGGAGTCGTCTACGCCGGCACCGACCTTGATCGGGTCGAAGAGACGGTTGGCGCGGTGGTCGAGGAACTGCGCAAGCTCCGGGATATCCCCGTGCCCGAGGATGAGTTCCAGCGCACCAAGGAGTTGCGCAAGGGTCGCCTCCTGATGGGCTTCGAGGACAGCCGCTCGATCGCTGGCTGGATCGGCAGTCAGGAGGAGACCTACGGCGAGATCCGCACCCCCGAAGAGGTGATGGAGCGCATCGACGCCGTCACCCGTGAGGATGTCCAGGCGCTCGCGGGCGAACTCTTCCGTGACGACCGCCTCAGTCTGGCCGTCGTCGGCCCCTATGACGAGGCCAAGCCCTTCGAAGACCTCCTCCACCTGGGATGAGCAACGTGGCCGACAACGAGCGTCCGGAAGCAACCGATGGGGTGCAGATTTCGCTGACTCCGCCAATCGGTACCGCGATTCGCCCGCTAGATCTAGGCCTGGATGCAATTGCCGCCGAGATCCTGGCGCCGGCCACCGAAGTTGGCACCATCGAAGCCGCCGCGTCGTTGATCGCGACTAGCCGATCCGACGAGAACGCAGCCATTTACGGCATGACGGCGGACGACCGCGTCATTGCGGTCTATCTCACGCGCAGGATTCCACTCTCTGTTGAGGTAACGGCGATTGCGGTCGCGCCCGACTCCAGAGGCAAGGGGCATGGTCGTGCCTGTCTCCAGGACGCCCTCCGGCGCGCGGGCAAGCTACCACTCGTCGTCGAGACGCCTGAGAACTCGGTCGGCTTCTTCAAGAGATGCGGCTTCAAGATCGTGAGCAGGCGCCTCCCGCCCGACGGCCAGCCCCGATTCAAACTTGGCTGGCACGCACCCCGACCACCAATCTAGCCTCGGAGAGGCTGTCCTGTTTGGCCCGGGCCGTCAGCCCCGGGCGTCAGACCCCGAGGAGCCCCCCGGCCCATGACCTCTGAACCAACGCAGACCGCCAGGACAGGCTGGGAAGCAATCGTCGACCTCGCCCTGGCCGAAGATATCGGCACCGGAGATATCACCACTCTGGCCGTCATTCCGGTTGAAGCAAGGGCGGAAGGCGCAATCATCGCCAAGCAGACCGGGGTGATTTCCGGCCTGGAGCCAGCCGGGTTCGTCTTCCAGCGGGTCGATCCCACGATTGCCTATCAGGCGGTCGCGTCAGACGGCGACGAGATCGCGATCGGGGATATCGTGGCCACAGTTTCCGGCCCCGCCCGCGGCGTTCTCACCGGCGAGCGCGTCGCTCTCAACCTGCTCCAACGGCTCTCCGGGGTGGCCACGATCACGCGGGCTTACGTTCGCGAGGTGGAGGGCACAAACGCCCGGGTCGTCGATACGCGCAAGACGACTCCCGGCCTGCGCCTGCTCGAGAAGGCGGCGGTCCGCCACGGTGGTGGAGCCAATCACCGGTTTGGGCTGGCCGACGGTGTCTTGATCAAGGACAACCACCTGGCCGCCCTGGGACCGCCCGGCTCCGACCGGGTCACTCGCGCGGTCCAATTGGCCCGCCAGCACGCCCCTCACACCCTGCGGATCGAGGTCGAGGTCACCACCCTGGCAGAGGTCGAGGAGGCGGTCGCCGCCAGCGCCGACGTGATCATGCTCGACAACATGGACCCAGCCACGATGCGGGAGGCAGTCGAGATCGTCGCCGGCCGGGCCATCTTGGAAGCTTCGGGCGGGATCACGTTGGCGACTGTTCGGGCCGTCGCCGAAACGGGCGTTGACCTGATCTCGGCCGGCGCCCTCACCCACTCCGCACCATCGATCGATCTCAGCCTGGAGTTCGCAATCAGCGTTCCCTAAACCGCGCGGCGTCGTTTGCTAGACTGGTTGAATTGAACCGGATCTCGGCATCTCATCCAACGAGCGAGCCAGCGAGGCGGGCGATGAATGGCATCCACGACATGGGCGGCATGCACGGCTTCGGCCCGATCCAGGACATCGATCAGCCAGTCGAGCCGGTCTTCCACGATAATTGGGAGGGCCACGTCCGCGCGCTTGAGTGGCTCCTGGTCAGCAACAACGTCTTCAACCTGGACGCCTTTCGCTACGGCATCGAGCGGATGGCTCCAGCACACTATCTCCGTGCCTCGTACTACGAGCGCTGGCTGAACACCGTCGAGTACAACCTCATTCAGGCTGGGGTGGTTACCCCGGAAGAACTCGACGCCCGCATGGCCGAGCTGAGTGGCAGCGGCAACACCCCGCCTCCTCCGGAGCGTGTTCTTCCGGCCACCCCGCCTCCAACGCCGTCGATCCCAGAGTCGCTGCCTTCAACCCAGCCCCAGTTCGCGGTTGGCGATGCGGTCATCACCCGCAGTGTTCAGTCCACCGGCCATACCCGTCTCCCCCGCTATGCCCGAGGTAAGCGCGGCATCATCCACATGGTCCATGGGCCGGAGATCTTCGCCGACACCAATGCCCACGGCCTCGGCGAGCATCCACACACCGTCTATAACGTCCGCTTCGACGCTCAGGACCTCTGGGGCGAATCGGCGGAACCCAATCAGGTTGTCTCGATCGACTTGTGGGAGAGCTACCTCGAACCCGTGACGTCTTGAGCTGGGTGGCGGAGGAGGAACCTCGTGTCATACGACCCTGAGCAAGAGCCCTACGTTGCCCTGCGCACCAAAGCCCTGGAATCGCTGCTGATCGAAAAGGACTCATCACCCCCGAGGCGGTCGACGCCGAGATCAGCTGGTTCGAGCAGGACATCGGGCCGCTGATGGGCGCAAAGGTCGTCGCCCGCGCCTGGACCGATCCCGAGTTCAAAGCCCGGCTGCTGGCCGAAGGCGGCTCCGTTCTAACCGAACTCGGAATGCCGCCCAGCCCGAATCTGGTGGTCGTCGAGAACACGCCCGACGTTCACAACCTCGTCGTCTGCACGCTCTGCTCCTGCTACCCCTGGTCGGTGCTTGGCCTACCTCCAACCTGGTACAAGAGCTTCGCCTACCGATCGCGGGCCGTCCTCGAACCAAGGTCGGTGCTCCGCGAGTTCGGGACCGAGATCGGCGAGGACATGCCGATCCACGTCTGGGACAGCAGCGCCGACCAGCGATACATGGTCCTACCCCAACGACCCGCCGGGACCGAGCAGATGAGCGAAGAAGAGCTGGCGGCGCTCCTTACCCGGGATGCCATGATCGGCGTGACGCTCGTCCCGGAACCGCCGCCCGTCCCGGCCGGAACATAGGGAACCAAGGAGCAGTCATGCCTGGGTCCGGTGAGCGGATCGACAGCCTGAGCGACGACCTCGCGGTGCCGCGTTCGAACGGCGAGATGGTCTTCGATGCCCCGTGGCAGGGCCGGATCTTCGGCATGGCCGTCACACTGTGTGATGACCAGCGTTTCGCCTGGAACGACTTCCGCGATCGCCTCGTCTCGGAGATCGCCGCGGCCGAGGAACACGGCGATGCATCGGGGTACTACGAGCGGTGGCTGGCCTCCTTCGAGCGCTTCTTGCTCGAAGAGGGGGTTGTCTCCGCGACCGAGTTAGACGCCCGCACTGCCGAGTACGCCGCTGGCATCTTCGACGAGCATGAGCACTACGAGACGACCTCCGACGCGATCCCCAGCCTGGCTCGGTCGCCCCACAGGTCTAAAGAGCGCAACATCGTTCGCCGGGGCGACGGCGACCTGATCAATGTGTTTCGCCGCCCGGGCCAACTCTTCGTCTGCGCCACAGGGTGCTGCTGCGGACACACCGAGCGGGGCCACGCCGAGGTGCCGGTCGAGCTGTACCACACGGAATGGGCCCGTAGGAAGATCCGGCACAAGGTCCATCTCTCGCTGGGCGGCTGCCTGGGGCCGTGCGCCCTGTCGAACGTCGCGATGCTCCTCTTCGCCGGGCAGCAAGTCTGGTTCCACTCGATCGAGGGCGACGACCAGGTGATCGCGATCTACGACTACATCGAGGCAATGGTCCGAGCCGGACGCTACCTGCCGCCGCCGGACAACCTCCGCGATCAGGTTTTCGATGTCTTTGACTGGGCTGAACCGGCCGTCTCTGCCCCTGTCTCTGCCCAGAAACCGCGCTCCATTGAACCGACCTACGCTTCCGTTCGTGCGCAACCGACTGATGTGGGTGTCCCTGCCTTCTCATCAGACTGAGGATACTCAGCCTTCGTCGTTGAGGTTTGCATGGCCGATCTCACTCCCACCGGCATTCTCGACGCGCTCTTCCGACTCGCGGCCGGCGTCCTTTCGCTCCTAGCGGTGACAACAAGCTCTGGTCCGTCCAGCGAAGGTCCGGAGATCGTCGACGGTGAGTTCGCGCTACCTGCCGATGACGAGGTCGTGATCCGAATCGCCGAGAACAACGGGACCGTCTCGCCGGAGTTCCAGACCGGTTACTCCGTCGAGATCGTTGCCAGCGGGTACGCCCTGTACGTCTTCACGCCCCAAGGGGCTAGTGACGACATGTTGGAGCCGACGGCAGAGCGACAGGTGACCGTCGCGGCGCTAGGCGTGGACGGCGTCCAATCCCTGCTCCAGCGGCTAAACACCCTCGGCGTCTTTGATCTTGCCAATCCCGACGATGTCGCGCCTCCTGGCGCCTCCGTGGATCTCTTGGAAGTCACGCTTGATGACGGCGTCTGGCTCGTTCAGAACGTCGAGCTAGATGACGGAGATGCCACGAGGTTGGACCTGGCCCAGGCGTTGATCGTCGCGACGGTCCGATCCTCGCCAGTGGAATAGGTCAACCAGGCACCCCTGCACGAACGAACCCATGAACGTTCGCGGGAAATGGGTACCAGACATCTTGTTTTAGACCGTTTACAATCGTAAACTCCTTCTTGCAGGCCCCCACATTTCCCCGCTCGTCGGCGGCCGCCTCACCTGGAAGCAGGTGGGACGCTGCTGTCTTGCCTTCGGCGTGCCGAGAGCGGCACTTCGCGCCCGGGTGACTGCGCTGAATCATCGAGGATCCGAAACCAAATCGAGATGATTCACGTTGTAAAGAGCGGAAGGGAATGTGCGTCCGGACAGGCAGCACGTTCGGGGACAGGGTAGGGGCGGCAGCGCTTGCGCCGCGCCACGTCGAGGGGGATGGTCAGGGTGAACGGTATCCGTGAGGTGTCGTGGCACAGTCACCGCCGGCAGCGGCAGCGCGCCGTCGGCATGGGGAAACGCTCCTATTCCAGCCCCAGACTGCTCCTGACGTTACTTCTCGCCGCAATCCTCTCTCCCGCACTTAGCCTCGCCTTCCCCGCCCAGAGTGGCCTCAAGTCCGCCTCCGCCCAGAGCGCGGCCGACTGGGCTCCGCCAAGCACCGTCTACATCCCCGAAACCGGCCAGACCATCGACGGGTACTTCCTTGACCTCTGGCGAGAGGCGGGCGGTTTCTACTCCTTCGGCAACCCGATCACCCCCGAAATGACGATGGCCGGTGGGCATGTCGTCCAGTACTACCAGTACGCCCGGTTCGAGTACTGGCCGGAAGGTGACGAGTTCGGCAACACCGTCATCGTCGGCAACATCGGCGACGAACTTCGCCCGGTAACGGTCCGCCGGTTCACCCCCACCGGCAGCATCGACGCGAAGGACACCCGCGCCACGACCAATACCTCCGTCAGCGCCACCGCCGAACTGCTCGCCCTGACCCGAGCGTGGCTGCCGCTGCCGGCCGACACCGGTGCGGAGTCGCGGACCAATTGGCGGTACATCCCCGAGACGGGGCACAGCGTTTCCAACGGCTTCAAGGATTTCTGGGAGCGGACGGGCGAGGCCTTCTACCTCGGCAACCCACTGACCGAGGAATACACGCTCGGTGGCATCGTCTATCAGGTCTTCGAGAAGGGGCAGCTCGCCTGGGAAGAAGGGGGAGACCCCTACATGGTCCCCCTCGGGAAGAAGCTGGCCGAGCGCTACAAGCTCGACATGGAGCCGATCGACCAGGGCAATGTCCCGACCTACAACGAGGACCTGTGGATCCCGCCGGCTCCGCCTGAGCCAGTGATCGACCCGCGCGCGCCGAAGCTGATCGACATCGACCTCACCAACCAGTACATGCGCGTCTACCAGGGCGATGACGTCATCATCGAGAGCTACATCAGCTCCGGCCGCGTGCCCGAGTTCACGACGCCAACCGGGACGTTCTTCATCATGTCGATGCTGCCTTCGCAGACGATGGAAGGGGTGCTTGGCGGCGAGTATTACAACGTTCCGGATGTCCCTGACGTCATGTACTTCACCGACGGTGGCCACGCGCTCCACGGCACGTACTGGCACAACAACTTTGGCACCCCGATGAGCCACGGCTGCATCAACATCCCGATGGACGTGGCGGACTTCGTCTATAGCTGGGCGACCGTCGGAACCGAGATCGACATTCACTACTAACGGCCCCCGGGCGCGGAGCACGGAGCGCAGACGACGGGAGGGGAGGCGCCGGAGACCCGGCGCCTCCCCTCCCGTTTTTCGGGCCGTCGTGCAGCGATCTCACCGACGCGATGTAGCAGGCATGCTACCCTCACCTGTGGTCCCCGAGTGCGCCAACGGTGGCTCTCCGTTCAAGCGCGGTTCGGTTCCGGAGGTCATCGTGTCGCTGCTGGGCTGCCGCCTCAACATCGCAGTGCCTTCGCCGATCTGGCCGCTGCTCGTGGTGGCAGGCCTCCTCACCGTCCCCGCCGAATGCGCCCGGATTGGCCACCCCCATTCGCTCTTCCAAGGCATCAGCGCGGCGCCGTCATCTCCGCCCTCCCATGAGGAAGGCCCCCCCCACTCCGCCGTCGATCACGTCCACGCCGAGTCTGGCTACCTCCCGGCCTGGGCGTCTCCCTTTGCCGACATCGCCAGCCTTTCCGCTTCGTCCGCATACCACGTCTCAGTCGCACCCGGCCCACCCGGAGATGGGTGTGCCCGCCACATCCCGGGATCATCATTGCCACCCGCCGCCGGCGACCTGCCCGTGATCGAACCGGCGGCTCCCGCCGCGTTTGCGGCGTTCGGCACTGCGCTGGCCCTGCTCGCGGCCCTGATGGTCCTGCTTCTGCCCGGACGTCCTCGGGAGACGAGCCTTGTCGCGCCGCTCTCCAGCCTGCTCGCCCGGGCACTCGACCCTCCGCCGCCACGCGCCCAGATTCTTGCCTGGTGAACCCTTCTTCAACATCACAATCCGGATGCATCATGCCCATCTTGAGACCCCGGAATGCCGGGGCCATTCGACGTCTTTCGACCATGCTCACTCTGGCTGCCGTCGTGCTCATCGGGTTGTCAGGGTGCCTACCGGGGGAGAGCTACAAGTACCACGGTGGCGTCCTGGACCCGGTCAAAGCCGCCCCGCCGCTCGACCTGACCGACCAGCACGGCCAGCCCTTCAGCCTGGACGACCGCCGATGAGAAGGTCCGCCTGCTCTATTTCGGCTATACCACCTGTCCGGACTTCTGCCCGACAACGCTGACCGACTTCCTGACAGTGAAAGAGGATCTGGGTGACGCAGCGAATGAGGTCGAATTCATCCTGGTGACGGTCGATCCCGAACGGGATACGGAAGCTCGGCTCCAGGAGTACCTCGCCTTCTTCGACCCGGAGTTCGTCGGCTTGCGCGGAGATCAAGCCCAGACCGACGCGGCCCTGCGTGGCTACGGCGTCTTTGCGCAGAAATCCGAACAGCCTGGCTCGGCCACCGGGTATCTGGTGGACCATTCGACGATGATCTACGTACTCGATGAGAAGGGGAACCTTCGCCTGACCTATCCGTACGGCACCGATCCGGCGGACATCACCGAGGATGTCCGCCATCTGCTGGACAGCTAAGCACTCATCGGGAGACGTGGATGATCTCGCTCAACGCTTCGGGACGCTCAGTTCCTCTCGCCTTCCTGCCAGCGGCGCTGCTCCTGCTGGCCCTCTTAACTTGCCACGCCGGTGCATCAGCCCAGGACGCGGCAACGCCGGCAGCCGGCACGTCGCCCGCCACCGCTATCGTCTACATGACGATTGTCAACGACGGAGATGCCGACGACCTGCTCCTCGGCGGCGAGACTACGGCGGCTGAGACCATCGAACTACACGAGTCCATCGACGACAGCGGCGTCCTCCGGATGGAACCGCGCCCCGATGGCATCGCGATCCCGGCGGGCGAGGAGACCGTTTTCGATTCCGGCGGGCTGCACGTGATGCTCGTCGGGTTGACGGCCGACCTGCTGCCCGGCGGGAGTTACGATCTGGTCCTCCAGTTCCAACACACCGGCGAGGTCACGGTACCGGTCCAGATCCGCTTCAACGCGGAGCCGGACGACGATGAACCGGTGTCCGCCCCTATCACAAGCGGCGACGTGACTATCACCGACGCATGGTCGCGGCCCGCACCAGCCCTGCTCGGCGTGGCGACCGCGGCGGCGGATGAGCCCGCCCCGCTCGACACGCCAGTGGACGTGGGCGGGCTCACCATCGTTCTGACGGCAGATGGCGGGAACGCCGGTCCTCGCGACCTGACGGTGATAGTCACCGGTGAGAACGGCGAGCCCGTAACCGACGCGACAGTAACGATCAGCACGAACTCGCTGGAAATGGACCACGGCGTTAGTACCCGCGAAACCGAGATGATCGAGCCGGGCCGATACCTGGCTGAACATGTCCCCATGGGGATGGGAGGTGACTGGAAGGCCGAGGTCTCGATCGCGCGGCCGGGCGCCGAACCGGTCGTTGCCGAGTTCGTCGTGACGCTCGAAGGCCCGTAGCACGAATGCAGCCGGTCGAGGTGGCCGCCGAGCAGCAAACGGCGAGATCGCCAAGGCTCAACCTCCGGCAAAGGTGGGGTATCGTCACCCTCTCGCTCGGGTTGCTCGTAGCCATCCTCGCGCTCGGCGGGCTCGTCCTGCCGTCGGGCAGCGGCGCGGACCCGGCACCGGGCGGCCTGGTCTACATCATTCCGGCCGGTCGCGCCGAAACCCTGTCCGAACCGGGCATCGACTCGGCGCTGGCGATCCCGACCGACATCAGGTTCGCGTCCACCGATACCGCCTCGATTACGATCCGCAACGACGACTCAGTCACCCATCGGGCGGGGCCGTTCGTCATCGCCGCCGGGCAAACCTTCGTCCAGCGCTTCCGTGAGGCCGGGACCTATCCGATCGTCTGCACCGTCGATCCAGCCGAATCGATCGTCGTCACCATTGACCAGTAACGAGCGCTCCGAGAGGCGCACGAACGAAAGGATCACCATGCCTACCTTCCCCGGTCGATGCCTGGGGCGGATGAGCTCCACCGGCGTCACCGGCCACCTGTCGCGATTGGCCCCTGCCTCCATCATCGCGCTCGCCGTCGCCCTGATCGTGTCCGCACAGGCGTACGCGCACGAAGTCAGACCGGTCGGCAATGGCAACTACTCGATGACCGTCGGCTTTCTCAACGAGCCGTCCTACGTTGGGTTGGAGAACGGCCTGTACGTCAATATCGTCCAGATCGGCGGGGCCAACGAGCCGGTCGAGGATCTGCAGGAGACGCTTCAGGCCGAGGTGATCTTCGGCGCCAGCACGATGCCACTCACCCTGACGCCGCTTGAGGGCTCGCCCGGATCCTACGTCGCCCGCTTCATCCCCACCCGTTCCGGTGACTACACCTTCCACATCAGCGGCACCATCGCCGACCAGACCGTAGACGAAGAGTTCCGCTCTTCGCCCAACACCTTCGATTCCGTGCAACCCGCGGACGCCGCCCAGTTCCCCGATCCCGTTCCGGCCGGGGCCGATCTGGCCAATGCATTGAGCGACGCCGAAGACGACGCCTCCAGCGCCAAGACGCTGGCCATCATCGGCATTGGGGTAGGTGCGTTCGGTCTGCTCATCGCGCTGTTCGTGTTCGGGATGTCGCTGCGCCGCAAACCTGCGTAGCCCCTCTGTTTGTTCATCCGTTCGATTCATTCGTGTGCAAGGAGTCCACATATGTCTCGTCCGTCTCAGGAATTCGTTCGTTTTGTTGCCCTCTTTGGGATCGTTGCCCTGGCCGCCGTGTTCAGCACTGGAGCGAGCGCCCACGAAGCTCATGGCAAGCCCGCCCTGATCCAGACCGGTACCTGCGACGCCCTTGGCGGGGCCGCATTCACCCTGATCGGGGTCGGTGCTGAAGAGGATGAGGACGGTCTACCGATTGCCGCCCCGGCCATCGTTGGCCCCGAGTCCGCCGCACCGCTCACGACCAGCACCAGCACCGTCGATGCGACCGTGGAGACGATCGTCGACGGCGGTCACTCAATCGTCGTCTACGCCAGCGATGAGGAGATGGACAACCCGGTCGCCTGCGGCGCCATCGGCGGCATCCAGCTCGGCGACGACCTGGTCGTCGGCCTTAACCCGGTCGGCGAGGAAGGCATGAGCGGTTTCGCCCTTCTCCGCAACTCGGGCGCCCAGGCAACGGTCACCATCATCCTCAACGAGGGCGAGGGCCACGGCCACGAGGAGGGGGCAGAGGCAACGCCGGTGGCGTAAAAGACCTCACCCCCTACCCCCTCTCCTCCGGAGGAGAGGGGCGTCCACAAGCGGGATGAGCGTCCGTACGTCCGTCCAGAGGAGAGGGGGTAGGGGGGAGTCCGTCCTCTCAGTGCTCGTGTCGTCCCACCCGCAGCAGCAGCAGGGCGTTGAGTGTCACCAACAACGACATGCCGGTGTCGGCCAGGACGGCGAGCCACAGATTGGTGACTCCCGCGAACGTGAGCAGGAGGAATCCGACCTTCACCAGGAGTGACGCGGCGATGTTCTGGCGGATGGTCGCCATCGTCCTCCGGGCCAAGCTTGATCGCCGCCGGGACCTCTCTCAGGTCGTCACGCATCAGGGCGACATCGGCGGCCTCGAGGGCCACGTCGGTGCCGGCGACGCCCATCGCGATCCCGACCGAGGCGCCGGCCAGCGCGGGCGCGTCATTGATGCCGTCGCCTACCATCGCCACCGGATGCTCGCGCTCCAGCGCGAGGACGGCATCGACCTTTTCATTGGGCAGCAGACCCGCCCGCACGTCGGCAATCCCGGCCGCCTCGCCAATGCGGTCCGCGGTCCGCTGGTTGTCGCCGGAGAGCATCACCGAGATCACGCCGAGCCGGCCCAGTTCGGCGACGGCCGCCTTTGTCTGAGGCCGGATGGAATCGGCCAGCGCGATGACCCCATCAATGCGCTCGGCCGTACCCACGACGACCGCGGTCTGCCCAGCGTCGACGACTTCATCGACACGTTGCTCGATCCCGGGATGATCGACGGCGAACATCCGCACGCTGCCGACCAGGACCGGTTCGCCATCGAGCAGGGCGCGGGCGCCAAGTCCGGGGATACCCTCAGTCTGCGCCGCTTCCGGTACCTGGATTCCCCGGGCATCCGCGGCCGCGACGATTGCCCGGGCGAGCGGATGGGTCGCCTCCCGGTCGACGGCGGCTGCCCGGGCCAGCACTGCGTCTTCCGACAGATCACCAAAGGAGACGACCCGCACCACCGATGGCCGCCCGGCAGTCAGGGTGCCGGTCTTGTCGAACGCCACGGCCCGCACCGTCGCCAGCGCTTCGATCGCCGCGCCGCCCTTGAAAAGCACTCCCCGGCGAGACGAGGCGCCGATCGCGGAGACGAGCGCCACCGGCGTCGAGATGACCAGGGCGCAGGGGCAAGCGACCACCAGCAGGATCAACGCCCGGTTGATCCAATCGCGGCCATCTCCGGTGACCAACGGCCCGATCGTGCCGACCAGGACGGCGGCGGCGATCACCAGCGGGGTGTAGACCGCCGCGAACCGGTCGACGAACGCCTGGGCCGGGGCGCGCGACGCCTGCGACTCCTCAACCAGGTGAACGATCCGGGCGAGGGTGGTGTCCATGGCGGCTGCGGTGGACCTGACCCGCAGGGCGCCATCGCCGTTGATTCCCCCGGCGAAGACGTGGGAATCCGGCTCGACGGCAACCGGGATCGACTCCCCGGTGATGGGAGACTGATCGACACCTGACCGCCCGGCGACCACGGCGCCATCGACCGGCACCCGCTCGCCCGGGCGAACCAGGACCACCTCTCCGAGCGCCACATCCGCCACCGGGACCATGTGCTCGACGCCGTTCCGGACCACTCTGGCTTCGGCAGGGGCCAATGCCATCAGGGAGCGGATCGCGCGCCGGGTGCGCTCGACCGTCAGACCTTGAAGGGTGAGGCCAACGGCGAAGAGCACAATCGCGGTCGCGCCCTCTTCCCACTCTCCCAGAGCGACCGCGCCGATGGCGGCAACCGACATCAGGACATTCATGTCCGCCCGGCGAGCCTTGACCGCGAACCAGGCCGCCCGTACCGCCGGGTACCCCGCCAGGACCATCGCCAGCACGAACACGGGGATGGTGACCGCCTCGGACGCGCCCAGCTTGCTCCCGGCAAACCCGACCAGCCAGAGCACGACCGCGAGGCCGCATTCCACCAGCCGTCGCTGCCGCCAGATCTGGGGAGCGGCTGACGACCGGCGCGGCGGCATCCCGGTACCGCACGACGAACCCCGCTTCGCCGACGGCGGCGGCAACTCGATCCTGCTCAGCACTGGCGTTCGCGGTCGTGACGGTCAGCGTGCCCGCCGCCAGGCTGGCGACGGCAGTCTCAATCCCGGGCAACCGCCTCACACCGGCTTCGACGGTGCGCACGCAGTCGGCGCAGTCCATGCCGCCGATGTCGAATACCCAGACTCGATCGGGAGCGCCGGCCGGCTCCACGCGGTAACCAAGGGAGCGGATACGGTCGGAGAGGGCCGGGACGCCGGTTGTGGACGGATCGTGGCGAACGTCCGCGGTGCCCGCGGCGAAGCTAACTTTTGCCTCGCTGACACCGGGCATGGCCGCAAGCGAGTGCTCCACCGTTTTGGCGCACTCTCCGCAATCCATGCCCCTGATCTCGATCCGGGTCAGGACCCCACTCCGTTCGGCCGGGGCGGTAGCGGGCGCGACGGCCATCAGCGCGCCACCTGGTCCGAAACCTGCTCCTCCGCAAGCACGTGATCGACGTGGTCGAGTGCCGCACTGTACAGACCGGAGACGTGGTCGTCATCGAGCGCGTAATAGACCAGACGGCCATCTCGGCGCGTCCGCACGAGGCCCCGCGCCCGCAGCAGGCGCAGCTGATGCGAGACGGCCGATTCCGACACACCCAGGGCGGCGGCCAGATCGCAGACGCAGAGTTCGCGGGAGGAGAGCGCGGCGACGATCCGAATCCTGGTCGGATCGGCGAGGGCGCCGAACAGGGCCGCGACCCCGGCCAGCTTATCGACGGGAGGCAGGGCAGCCCGCGCCGCCCGTACCGCGTCGACGTGGACGATCCGGTCGTCGCAGACGAGCGGCGGGATCTCGGTCAACTGGTCGATGCGTTTCGGTCGCGGCATGCGGGCACTCCGGAGCGAGACAGTGTCTCAATAGTTGAGTAACTATTCATTCTTTCCGACATGGTAGCACACCTTTGTCCGATGTCCAGGCGATTTGGACGATCCCAGCGGAGACCGGTGCTACCATGATCGGTGCCATGTGCGGCCCGTGCAGCCGCCAGGTTGGCCAGCCGGTGACGTGTGGCGGGGGGTTCGGAGGGAATATGCGCGTCGTCGTCCGGCTCAGGCGGCTCTACCGGCCGGTGTTTCTGGGAGTCCTCATAGCATCCGTGCTCTTTTGGATCGGAGCGGCATCCGCACCGGAGCATGGAGCTGCCCGCGAACGGCGCTTTCTGCTGAACGACCGCTTTGAGCTGGAGGTCGGCTTTCTGCACGAACCGTCGTACGAAAGTGAGCCCAGCGGCCTCTTCCTGCGCGTGATCGACTACCAGGCCCCCACCCCAACACCGACCCCGGAAGATGGAGTCACACCTACGCCTGATCCGAACTCAACCCCACCGCCCGAACCAACTCCCGGGCCGGTCACAGAGTTCAAGGCCGAGGTGAAATACGGCGATCAGACAAAGCCGCTCAACCTCGTTCAGGACCCGGACGATCCCACCATCTACCGCTCGGAGTTCGTGCCGACGCTGCCTGGCGACTACGTCTTCCGCATCTTCGGCACCCTGGATGGCGTCGAGTTCAGCGAGGAGTTCCGCTCCTCGCCAAACACGTTTCCCGGTGTGATCGCCACCGGGAACATGCAGTTTCCGGCCCAGGTTCCCGTCGATCAGGGGTTGCTCGACGCCATGGCCGAGGCGAATGAGCGCACCGACCGGGCCCGCACATTCGGCGTGGTCGGGATCGCCCTAGGAGTGTTGGGCCTGCTCGCGGGGGGCGTGTCGGTCGTCATGGCGCGCCGCCCACCCCCGCCCGGCGTAGCGGCAGGGGCAAGCGACGCGCCAATTGAGCCCGAGATGGACGGGGATGATCTACTACGCGGTGACGAGTAGGGCGGTGGCGTACATCACCGCCACCCCCGCCGCCAGGCCGCCGAAGGTCGTCCAGGTCAGGAGAGGTTCCTTAGCCCGGACTTGACTCCGGTAGATCAATTGCCCGACCGACCAGATGACCTGAAGGATCGCCCCGATGCCGACGGCGAGGAAGACGGTCGTCCAGAAGGCCGAGTAGGTGAATGCCCCGATCCACGTCCCCAGGATCGCCGGACCACCTGCAATCAGGGCCAGGAGCGCGAAATGGGCTAGAGAGGGCCGGTTGCGCACCATCGGTGCGGCGATGCCAATTCCCTCGGTCACGTTGTGGAGCGTGAACCCGACGATCAGGAAGACGCCCAGTGCGACCTCGCCGAGCGCGAAGGCGCTGCCGATGGCCAGACCTTCGCCCAGGTTGTGCAGGCCGATGCCGATCGCGATCTGGTACGCCAACCGAATGCCGGCCTTGCCGGCCGCCTGATCGGCGTCTGCCGCGCCCCTGCGCGTGAGTGCGTTACCAACCGTCGCCAGCAGCGCCGCGGTGAGCAGTGCCAGCACCGGGATCAAGAGAGGGGCATCGAATGCGCCGGCGACCCCGAGAGCGACTTCCTGCGCTTCGCCCCACATGTCAACGACGAGGAAGGCCAGGAGCCCGATTGTCAGGGCCAACACGAAGGCCATGCCCCGCCGGCCGAGCCGGCGCAGGACCGGGTACCAGAGCAAGCCGAGTACGATCGGAACCACCCCGACGTAGAGCCCGACCAGACCAAAATCGATCACGCTGTCCCGATCGGCGCTCGGCGTCTCGATCGCGACCGGGATCTCGGCCTCGAAGATCACCCCGGTCGAGCTGATCATCTGGATTGCGTGGGCTTCGTCCTGGACCCAGGGGTATGGAATCGAGACTTTGGCGGAGTCGAGCCGGTCGAGCTCACCGCCGGGCGACTGGCTGAACTGCCAGTAGGCATCATCGACGAGAACCTGAGCGATCGTGATCGGGTCAGGTCCGTCGTTGACGACGCTCACCTCGATCATCCCCGGCTCGGGCAGGGTCACCCGTTGGACGTTGAGGGTTTCGATCGGGGGCACCTGGCGGTCGCCCAGTCCCGCGTCGGTCTGCACGATGATCGCGATCACCGCGGCGAGGAGGAGCAACGGCACGAGAATCAGCACGGGGGTGGGCAAGTTGCCCAGGTTGAACGGCCTATCCGCCTCGGCGGCTCCCCGAGCCGTTGGATTGAGGGTGGTATCGGTCAAGTCGGCGTCCTTTCTCGGCGTCTGAACCGCGCGAACAGACGATTAAGTGAATGGCGAGTCCTGGACATCGAACGCCGCCATCCAGCCGAGTTCGGTGAATTCCGAGACGTGG
Organism: uncultured Chloroflexia bacterium; assembly: GCA_963849635.1. Taxonomy (GTDB): domain Bacteria; phylum Chloroflexota; class Chloroflexia; order Thermomicrobiales; family UBA6265; genus CAVRUD01. The sequence goes on from CAWKIA010000037.1 coordinate 184,853, forward strand.
GCGTGGAACATGTACAGGCCATTCTCATGCTCGTTGAAGGTGAACTCGAGGATGCCGCGCTGGGCCTGCACCTGCGAGATCGTGTCGACGGTGCGCAGGTTCGGCTCCAGGTTGGTGCCCGTGTCGTAGTAGTCGAAGAAGTTGGCGTGGAGGTGGAAGGAGTTGATGAGGTCGAACTCGACGACGTTGACCAGATAGATCCGCACCGGCCGGGTCTTGTCGATCACGATCGGGTGCTTCATGTGGTGAAAGGCGACGGTATTGATCGCGTAGACCTCGTTGCCGCCGTCGAAGTTGGTGTCGAAGGCGTTCATCACCATGACGAACTCTTGCCACTCCTGCGACTCCGGGTAGTCGGGGTGGCGCTTCTTGGCGGCATCGCCCCGGATTTCGGGATTGGGATTGACGATGAAGGTGCCGTACAGCCCCTTGTGGATATGCCGTTTCAGCGGCAGGGCGTGGCAGTGGTAGAGGTGCAGGCCGAAGGGCTTGGCCGTGAACTCGTAGGTGTGCGTGCCGCCGATCTCGATCTCGCCCCGGCCGATCCCGGTGACCCCGTCATGGAAGGAACTGTGGATGCCGTGAAAGTGCATCGTGTGGGGGTGTGAACTGCCATTGGTGAAGTGCACCCGGAGGAGGTCGCCCTCGTTGGCGCGCAGGGTCGGACCCGGTACGCGGCCGTTGTAGGTCCAGGCCGGGAAAAAGACGCCCGGAGCGATCTCGATCTCCTTATCGAAGGCGTTGATATCCCACTCGCGCACGACGGTGCCATCGGGCCGCGATTCGGTAATCTCGCCGTAGTCGAAATCGGTGAGCACATCGCCTGGGTCCCAGCCCTGACGGGCGATGTCGATGTCGCCGACCGTCATGCTCTGGTTGTGCCCGCTGTGCTCGGGCTCCGCCTCCTGGGCGCGGTGATCGGCGGTGGAGTGCCCACCGTTGCCGGCCGATGAGGCGCCCAGCGGGAGAAAGAGCGGGGCGGAAAGGGCGGCGGTTCCGGCCGCCGCGGCCGTACCGCTGGCTCCCCAGCGAAACAGCGAACGACGGTCTAACCGAACTGGGCGCATATGATTTACCTGCTTTCTCAAACTCGAATAGCCTCTGCATCTAATCATAATATCCATGCATCAGTTGTCAATATAGCCTAGGCTAAACTTTCCGGCAACGGTCCGGGCCTGGCCCAAGGACGCCCCCCCTGGTAGCGGCGAATCTCAATGTCCGCCCGGCAGCCGACCACCGGATTTCGCATTGGGGACGGCGTTTCCATACCGAGACGCCGAGGTATGCGGGTTGTGCCCGTAAACTTCTGTAAATAGCGCGCGAGGCTACGCCTCATCGCTATCCTCCTCCCAGAGACCGTGCGCAGTACGTCACACGAGGAGGTGAAGCGATGTCCAAGGAGATCGAGGGTATTGATGATGCGTCCTTCGACACTGTCGCCATGGAGGACCCGGACTTCCTGCGGCATCTCGTGGAGCGCGCCCTCCAGCGCTTCTTGGAAGCGGAGATGACTGCACATCTGCACGCGGCTCGCTACGAGCGAAGCGAGGAGCGCCGGGGCCACCGCAACGGCTACAAGCCGCGACAGCTGCACACGCGTGTCGGCACGTTGACGCTGCGCGTCCCCCAGGAGCGTGAGGGGACCTTCTCCACGCAGCTCTTCGCGCGCTACCAGCGCAGCGAGAAGGCGCTCGTCCTCGCGCTGATGGAGATGTACATCGAGGGCGTCTCGACCCGCAAGGTCGCCGAGATCACCGAGGCGCTCTGCGGGACGAGCTTCTCGAAGAGCCAGGTGTCCGAACTCGCGAGCCGGTTGGATGCCGACCTGCTCGCGTGGCGAGAGCGCCCGCTCACCGCCGCGAGCTACCCCTACCTCTTCGTCGACGCCCGCTACGAGCACGTCCGCGTGGACGGGCAGGTGGTGAGCCAGGGGGTGCTCATCGTCTCGGCTATCCGCGACGACGGGCGACGGGAGATTGTGGCCGTGGATGTCGCGGATACCGAGAGCGAGGCGACCTACCACGACCTGTTCCGCCGCCTCAGGCAGCGCGGGCTAGCGGGGGTGCGGCTGGTGACCTCGGACGACCACGCCGGGTTGCGGGCGGCCATCGCCCGGCACTTCCAGGGCGCGGGCTGGCAGCGCTGCCAGGTCCATTTCGCCCGCGGGCTGCTGGGGATGGTGGGGGCGAGCAAGCGGGCCGAACTCGCGGCCGGGCTACGGCAGGTCTTCGCGGCCACGACGCGCGCGCAGGCGCTGGCCGCCGCGCAGCGCCTCGCTGACGTTTGGCGTGGCAGTCATCCGAAGGTGGCGCGGGCGCTGGACGACGAGATCGAACCGTGCCTGGCCTGCCTGGCGTTCCCCGTCGCCCACCAGCCGCGCCTGCGCACCACGAATGGGCTGGAGCGGCTCAACCAGGAGCTGAAGCGCCGGACCCGGGTGGTGCGCATCTTCCCGAATCGGGACGCTTGCCTACGCCTGGTGGGCGCGCTGTGCATGGAGCTGTCGGAGGAGTGGCTGAGCGGGCGGCGCTACCTCGACCTGAGCGATTCGACGAACGGAATGTAGACGACCGGTGCGGCCATGGACGGATCGGCGCACCAGGAGTGCCGTGGTAATTGCCCCCGCCGCCCCGGGATAGTATGATCGCGGCACCATCCCCCACCCCGTCGGGGCGCGCATGCGCCGGATCAGGAGAGGCACCGCCATAAGGAGGTGACGAATGGCAGCACCCGATCGGCGCACCAGCATCCAGGAGAACTTCGACCGCTCACATGCTATCCACGCCCGCAGCGCCACCCTGCGGCGCATCTGGCGGGACGCCTACGGCGACGAGTACCCCGAGGAGGCGAGCCCGAATGGCTTCATCCCGCGCTCGATCCTCCGCCGCCTCGCGGACGAACTGCGTGTCGGCCCCGGTGAAACGCTCGTCGATCTCGGCTGTGGGCACGGCGGCCCGGGCCTTTGGGCCGCGCAGCAGAGCGGAGCGCATCTCGTCGGCATCGACCTTTCCCCGGTCGGCGTGGCGCTGGCGCGGGAGCGCGCGTCCGCGCTCGGGCTGGACGCGCGCACCGAGTTCCGGGTCGGCGACGTGTGCGCGACCGGCTTGCCGGATGGCGGGTTCGACGCGGCGATGAGCCTGGATGTGCTGACGTTCGTCCCGGACAAGGAGATCGCCGTGCGCGAGGTGGCGCGCCTGCTGTGCCCCGGCGGGCGGTTCTGCTGCACGACGTGGGAGCGCACGGTGGACAGCGGGCGGCTGACGGCCACGGCCGCACCGGTCGCCGATTACCGCCCGCTGCTGGAAGCGGGCGGGTTTGCGATCGCGACGTATGAGGAGGTTGCGGACTGGCGCGCCCAGCAGCGGGCGGCGCTTGAGGGGATCGTCGCGGCGGAGGCCGAGCTGGTCGCGGAGATGGGCGCGGCGGAAGGGGGGCGTTGGCTGGGGTTTGCCCGCGGGGGGTTGGCCAGGCCACTCTCGCAGCGCTACGTCTTCATCGTGGCCCAGCGGTCGCACTGAGAGATTGCCGCCCTGCCGGGGCCCGGACTCGCGGTCGAACTACTTGAACGGCTGGCGGCGGAGAAGCGACCGATTACCGCACCACGAATGGGAAGGAGGCGGCAGCTTTCTTGATTGGCTGATTGCCATGGAGGAAACTACAGAACTTCGTGGACACAACCGGTATGCGCCCGGGCGGACCTATATGTCATTCGTTCCGACTAATTCAAGGTAAGTGCCGATGCATGACGAGAATCGCCTAGGTTTCGTGGATTTGTCGGCCGATCCTGGCCAGCAACCTGCCTCCGCCGCAACGCTCGTATTGTCATCACTCGATGGCGCACCACAACAGGTTGTGCTTACGATGAATTAGTCGAAACAAATGACACACAGGTTCACCCCTACACCGTGTACCGTGGCATCGACAATGAAACCTCGCGGAGCCGAACAAAAAGGCTCCCCGGTTCGCGCCGGGGAGCCTTTTCCGTTCAATCCATTCGAGCGTGGCCGCCCTACGGCACGATCACGACCGGTGTACCCACCGGCGTCCAATCGTAGAGCCACTGGGCGGTGTCCATCGGCAGGTTGACGCAGCCGTGGCTCATGGGATTGCCAAAATTGTTGTGCCAGTAGGTGCCGTGAATCGCGTGGCCGACGTTGGTGAAGTAGAGGACGTCCGGAACCTCGGGCACGTTGTAGTACTCGCCGCCGATGACGCCCTCCATGTCCTGAACGGGGACCTTCGTGTTGACGTAGAAGGTGCCGGTCGGCGTGTCGAACCGCTGTTTGCCGGTGCTGACGTAGGTCTTCATCACGACGTCATTGCCTTCAAAGGCCCACATCGCCTGCTCGGAGATCGAAACGAGGATGGTTTTCGGCGCACCCGGCATCGGCCCGGCCGGCGGCGCGCCGGGCGTGATCACCGGCGGGATCCACAGCTCCTCGGAGTAGGTCGGGAGGGCGCCCTGGGCCATTGGTGAGGTATCCAGCCCGTACTTCTTGGTCAACTCACGGCCCAACTGAACCATGTAGACGTTTCCGCCATCCTTCCAGGCGAGTTGACCGCGCTCAAACACCTGGTAGGTGGTGCCTTTGACCGCATATTCCTCGGTCAGCGGATTACCCAGATAGCCCGCTTCACCGGTGGCTTCCCAAAACGCCTTGAACCCATTCGAGACGGTATGCCCGGTCTCGGCAACGTAGCGGCGGGTGGCGGAGTTCTGGGTGGCGACGTTCGCCGGTAGCGGCACCCAGGCCTGGGTCATCGCTCGTAGTTCAAGCGTGGCGGCAAACGCCTGGCCGGTGCTCACCCGCCGGTCCTTGGAGACAATCTGAAGTCCCGGCGTCTCCCGCCGGACGGCGACCGGGCGCAGCTCCTGGCCGATCCGGCCGAGCAGCACGACGTTTCCGAACTGGTCACCTTCCGGCCAGTATTCGAACCGGGCGTATTCGTAGTACTGGACGATGTGCCCGTTATCGAGCGCGATCTCAGGAGTGATCGGATTGCCGAATGCCCCGGCGCCGCCCGATGACCGCCAGAGATCGAGGAAGTAGCCGTCGATCGATTGGCCAGTCTCGGGGATGTAGACCGTTCGCGGGGGAGCCCAGTTCGGATCGGTGACCTGTGCCTCAGTTGCACGGGGGCCAAGTACGGCGGCGAGGATCAGAACGAGCAATAGGGCAACCGGCGCCCGGCGAACCCCTGATCCTGCCCCAAACCGCGCCCAGGGCGATCGTCGAGGGCACCCGATCGAAGCGATTCTTCGTCCCGAACCCCATCTTTCCGATCCCTTCCGTCGCCGCGAGACCACCCACTATTCCGCTTGCTGTCCGAGAATTTCATCTCTCGTCAAGATTGTCAACGCTTGACAAAATGTCCACGTTTCGTGGACCAGCGCGGAACTGATGGGCAGCAGTGCCAGGACCGGGAAACGGAACTATACCGCTGGAGTCGAGCCGCTGACCGGCGGCAATCCGGCGAGCTGGCGAACGGCGGGATCAAGCTCGGTCAACCCCAGGCCACCGTCGAACCGATCGACGATTTTCCCTTGGGCGTCGATGAAGAATGCCCACGGCTCCGTGGAGAGATGCCATTCGTCGAAGGTGCCGACTGGCTTGGAGGTATCGTCGCCGGGATAAATCTCGATGTGGATGAAGTTGACCGAGTCGCCGTAGCGGCGTTGCAGCTCCGACATCGCCTCCAGGGAGGGCCCGCAGGTGCGGGTAGCGCAGTAGGCAGGGGTCGCAAAGAGGACGACGGTCGGCTTGCCGCTCGCAATGGCCTCGTCGATCGAGAGGGCATGCATCGTGTCCGGCACTTCGGCGGAGCAGATTTCGGCGGCCTCCTCTGGTGTGGAGGCGGTGAGTGACTTACTGGCCGGGGCCGGCTCGCCCCAGGCAGGCACATCGCTATCGGGCTCGACGATGAACGTCGCCTGACCGGCGCGAACCGTGCCATCCGGCAGGGTCACCTTGGCGATAAGTCCCCACGGTCCGGGGGCATCGAACGTCGCCCGGGCAGCGAAGATGCCGGTGATGGAAGACATGTCGTGATCGGCCTCATGGTGTTCCGCGTGATTCTCTTCCAACCCATACGGATAGAACGGCGCAGGCAGAACCTCGGAGATTGTCCCGGCGGAGCCGGCCAGCTTCAACACCATGAATTCGGCCGTCCCTTGCTCGAACGGCATGTCATTCTCGTCGACGAGACCGACGGCCAGCCGTTGGGTGCCGGGCACGTAGATTGACCCGGCCGGGATGACCGTCAGCAACTCGCCGGAGACCTCCGGCACCAATTGCCGAACAGCTGTGTCAGCCGCATTCTCAGGGGTTGCCACAACCTGCTGGGAAGTGGCCGCAAACTCGGGGGTTGCCGAGCTATCTGAGGCGCCCGGCGTGGCAGCGCCAATTTCTGGAGCGGTGGTAGCAGCGGCCAGGGCCTGGGATGTCGCGGTCGGATCGTCGCCGTCGTCATCGTCGTCGCGCTGAAAGAGGAAGATGCCGACGACCACGACGACCAGAACTGCGACTCCCGCGGCGATCATAGGCAGAAACGATCGCCCTGCTGGGGCGGTCGGGGGAGTGGCGGGCTTGCGGCTCGAACTAGCCGTCCGGCTCTGAGCTGGCTGGTTGGGTCGGCTGGGCCGGTTGGTCTGGTTAGGCCGCGGCTTGCGGGACTTCTTACTCATCTCACCCTCATGCACGACACCATACGGCTCGGACAGCTGCCCACTCCGCCGACATTGATTCGCTCACACACTGATCGATAGGGTAGCGCAGAAAATCCCGCACAATCGCATGCGGTCCGGTTGTCCCAACCCGAACGAATCGGCATCAGTGCTCGTGTGCTTGATGGTCTTCGTTGTCTCCCATTGGCACCTGGCAGAGCGCCTGGCCCTCCGGGGTATCGATCGAGCAGCCCCGGAAGGAGTCCGGCAAGGCCTCAACAATCTCGGGCTGCAATGTCACGTGGACGATCCCGTATTGCTCGCGTAGCAGGGAGGACAGGGCCAGCAGGACCGGCTCCCATCGCCTGCCGTCGGCCATTTCGACGTGGGCACTCAACGACACGAATCCTGATGTGACGGTCCAGATGTGCAGGTCGTGGACGCCATCGACGCCATCGACTCCGGCTATCGCCCTTCGGACGGCATCCGAGTCCATTTCAACCGGCGTCGATTCGAGCAGGACATCGACGGACTCACGCAGGAGCTTCCAGGAACTCCATACGATCAGCAGGCCAATCCCGGCCGAGAGGATCGGATCGGCCAGATACCAATCGGTTGCCAGCATGACGAGCGCCGCGATGATCGCCCCAACTGATCCCAGCGCGTCACCCACGACGTGGAGAAACGCGCCCCTCGTATTGAGATCGTGGGATTGACCGCCGCCGCGAGACAACACAAACGCCGAGGCGAGGTTGGCGAGAAGTCCGGCCACCGCGACCACGAGCATCGGACCGCTGTCGACCTCTGGCGGATCGCCCAGGCGCTGAAACGTCTCCCAGAAGACATAGATGGAGATCGCCAGCAGGGAGCCGGCATTGATGAACGCGGCCAGGATCTCCGCTCGGCGGTAGCCAAAGGAGTACCGCGGGGTCGCCGGCCGGCTCGCCAACCATGACGCCCCAAGCGAGAGAGCCAGGGCGGCGACATCGGTCGCCATATGCCCGGCGTCCGCCAACAGTGCCAGTGACCCCGTAACCAGCCCACCGATGACCTCCACAACCAGGAAGGTGGCGGTGATTGCCAAGGCAATGACGAGCGGACGACGGCTGGTACCGGATGCCCCGTGCGCGCCGGGTGAACCGTGACTGTGGCTACCGGCCATGTGCGTGTCCGCTCCTGAAAACTCGCGATTGGGTGCAGCATGTCAGCGGCGGTTGAGCGCCGCTCGCATGCTACCCTACGCCCATGGGCGCATCCTCGTCACAAGGCGACATTCTCCGCGATCCCTTCGATGCGAGCACCCGCGGTCCAGTCCCCCGGAGGCGCCGGGAAGCGCTCAGCCGACTGGTCGGCGTCGTGCTCTTCAGTGTGCTCTGCGTCGCACTCGCGACATTTGCCTCCGCGCCACAACAAGCCTCCGCCCACGCCTTCCTCCAGACCAGCACACCAGCCGCAAACGCCGTCGTCGCAGTCTCGCCGACGTCGGTCACGATGGTCTTCACCGAGCCCCTGGAGCGGGCATCGAGCCGGGCAGCTCTCTACGACCAGTCCGGCGCGGAGATGCCGGAGGCCACATACCGGGCCGGGAACGACGAGTACACGATGGTGCTCGACCTCCCAGCCTCCCTGCCGAACGGCACCTACACCGTGGCCTGGGAAACGCTCTCCACCGCCGACGGCCACGGCGCCCAGGGGTACATTCCCTTCACGGTTGGATCTTCGGCCGATGTCCAGACGGTCATCCCGCCCGTCCTCTCGACCGCAAGCGGCCCTCCCCTCTGGCTCTCGACCCTTTCGCGCTGGGTCGCCCTCCTCGGGCTGGCGGTGACTATCGCCGTCTGGCCAATCTGGTTGCTCGTTTTGCGCCCAGGTATCTCGCCCGCCTGGCAGGCGGGCCCCGCCCTCACCAGAAGAGTCAAGCGCATCGCCGCAGGCGGCATCGGCCTTGCCCTGGCGGGCAGCGTCTTTGCCCTCCTCGTGCAGGCGACCAGCTTCAACAGTGGCGACGGCTATCTCAGCGATCTCAGCTCAACGCTGACCGAAACGCGGTACGGGCGCTTCTGGCTGATCAGGATCGGGCTGCTCCTGGTGCTCGGCGCGGTCCTGACGTTGGTGGGCTGGTGGTGGCCCCGCCGGACGCGCACCCTGACGGTCGCCGGTCTGGTCCTGACCGCGGTGCTCCCCATCCCCTTCAGTGAGGTCGCTCACGCCGCCGCCCTGACCTCCGGCCGCGCCAGCGCGATCGCGTTCGATGCGGTCCACCTGCTCGGCGCCGGCATCTGGGTCGGCGGGTTAGCCGTTCTGGTCCTGGCGCTGGTGCCTTCCCTCCGGGATTTGACCCCGGCCGGGCGTAGGGTCGTCCTCAGCCGGGTCATGCCCCGGTTCTCGATGGTTGCGCTCGTCGCCTGGGGCGTTCTCGGCCTGACCGGCCTCTACAGCGCCTGGCTGCACGTGGGCAATCTCAACGCGCTGCGCGAGACGGAGTACGGGCAGTCGCTGCTGTGGAAGCTCCTCCTGTTGATACCCCTCCTCGGCCTCGGGGGGTTTAACCTGCTGGTTGTAAGCCGCCGCATCCGTTCGTCCGGGCGGGACACGGCTCAGATCACGACCTGGGGGAAGCGCTTCGGACTGGCGATCACGGCCGAGTTGGCGCTCGTCGTCATCCTGTTCCTGATCGTTGGCCGGCTGACCGGTCAGGCTCCCGCCCGTGAGGAACTTGCCCTGGGTAACGGTCGCGCCACCATCGACCTGAGCGCGGACGGAACCGACGCAACCCTGATCATCACCCCGGCCTCGGCCGGTCCCAATCACTACCGCCTCGAAGTCGGCGGCGATCCGCTGCCCACCGACGCCAGCGCCATCCTCCGCATCGAGCTTCCCGCGCAAGGGGCGGGGCAGCTCGACATCCCCCTGGTCCGCGCGGCTGGCAATGCCTTCGAGGGGCACGGCAGCGAACTCAGCATCACGGGAGACTGGACGATCCAGACGATCCTGATCCGGCCGGGTCAGGACGACTGGACGGTGACGAAGGCGCTCACGATCGGGTCCTCCCCGCCGACGGTCGATCTGCCCGCACCCGCCTGGCGCTTCGGCACGGCCGGCATCTTTGGCCTCATCCTGCTTGTCGTTGGCGGTGCGGGACTCGTGGTTGCCTGGTTTGCCGGACGAGCAACGATCCGGCGCGAGAGTGCGGGATTGGGGACGGTGGCGATGGTTGCCGGGGTGATCCTCCTCCTCCAGGCGCGCACCGACACCGCCGCCACCCTGGCCGGCGCTCCATCGGCTAACCCAATCGAAGCCAACTCGGAGTCGATCAGCCGGGGCCAGCAGAACTACCTGGCCAACTGCCTCGCCTGCCACGGTCCAGGGGGACGCGGAGACGGCTCCCAGGCGACATCGCTCGATGGGCCCCCCGCCGACCTGACCTCGTCACACGCCCGGAGCCACCGCGACGAAGACCTCTACTACTGGATTCAGAACGGCATCGTTGGTTCGGCGATGCCCGCCTTTGCAGACAGTCTCGACGACGACGAGATCTGGGACACGATCAACTACATCCGCTCTCTGCAAGACGCCGTGGTGCGCGATATCCCCCAGCCGGAGGACTGCACCGTCGAACCGGTCACCATCGAAGAACTCCAGGCCCTCGCCGATCCCAACTCCCCGGAGCCTGGCAGCGCGGCCAATCGTGTGCCGGCAACTCCGGTCGCCTTGCCGGAGGGCACTCCCGCCGACGCCGAGACCGTGGCGCAGATAACGACGGTCACCCGCGAGTTGATCGCCTGCTCGAACGCTCGGGATCCCCTACGGAGATTGGCCCTGTTCAGTGACGAGAGCCTGAAGCCGAACTTCACGCAGGGTCCGACCGACGCATTCATCCGGTTGACCGGAACCCCGCCCGTGGCTCTCCCCCCCGAGATCCGGGTGTCGATCGTGGCGATTTCCGACGTCCAGGTCATGACCGACGGCCGGGTGCGGGCAACGGTGGCCGCTGACAACCCCACTACCCATGCCCACGGCCCCAACGGCGAAGAATTGGCCGGACAACAGACGATCGAGGTGGTAACCCTCATCTTCGTCCAGCAGGATGGCCGCTGGCTGATCGACGACCAGCGGACGTAGAGACTGAATCAGGAGTACCAGCGGCCAGAGCGCCAACCCAACCACGCCAGGGGCGAGGACGACCACCGGCTCGGGCTCCCTGAAACGCCAGAAGATCCTCATTGAGAGATTACGCGACGAGCGGGATCAGCCCGCCCCGCCCCGCCTCGGCGCCGCCAGCGGTCTCAATGGCGAGATCAGCCATCGTTCAGCTCGTGTGCGAGCTCCTCCGCCCGAACCCGCAGCTCATCTCGCATCATCTCGTCGAACACCCGATGCCGCAGCGTCCACCGTGTGGCGGCGCCCGGCACATCGCAATCGATCGCGACGATGTGCGCCGGAGTCGGAACTGCGGTGATCGGGCGTGGCGGTGCGTGGTCCAGAAAGGCCGCGGCCTCGTCACCAGCCAGCAGTCGCTCCGCGGTTGGGCTTAGGACGGCATCTGGCTCCTGCCCGGCTGTCGTGGCAAGCCATTCCGGCGGGGCAGCCCGAGTGAAAAACGCCGCGGCCACCCGACTCTTGGCCGCTCCGTGGGGACAGACGAAGAGCACAGTCCGGGTCATGGTCGTTCTCCTCGATCGGCGACCGTCCATTTCATGGCTCATCTCCTTCGATGCCGTCTTGTGCGTCTGGATTGCCGGGCGCAACATCCTCGTCGAGGTGGGTTTCGACCCGCCGGCCGTAACGTAGTCTCGGCCGGGGAGCGCCCTGCTTCGCGGGCGGAGTAACCACCTTTACCTGGCAGTAGGCGTAGAGCGCGTCGTAGAGCGGAGTCGTCAGCCGCAGCTTCTCTTGATCGTCGGGAACGGAGCGCTGGAATCCGCGGATGATCGCGTCGAGCCCGGCGCCCTCGTGACGTCGACTCCGGCTGGGCGGTACGTCGGCGTCACGGATGATCCGTCCCATCTCGACCAACCCCGGATCGGTCTCAAGTCCATGACGGGCAAGCATGACCTCGAACGTGCATCGCGCTCCCTCGTGGCCATAGTCCGCCCCGCGCATGTCGAAGGTGTGGCCATCGAGGTCGGAGAGGTCGGTGTCGGCAGACACGAAGACGAACTCGGCGCCCGGATCGATGAAGCGGCGGATGAGCCACGGGCACGAGGTCCGGTCGACGTGGGCATTGCGCCGCGTGATCCACCTCACGGCAGCGCCTCCGGGTCGTGCTCACTGGCGTCCACAAGAAAGTCGTCCAGGGCCGCGTCGCAGCGGCCGAGCAATTCGTCCAGCGGATGCGCGGTGTAGACGCCGCCGTGGTCGCGAGCACGGACCTGTTCGGTCCAGCGACGCAGCTTCGCGACGTCCGCCTCGAGCTCCTCCAGCTCTACGAACGTGAACTCGCGATGCTCCCGTTCCCGTGCGACATGGACGAAGAAGCCCTCCGCTTCGCGCGCGATCTCCGCGTACTCGGCGGCTCGCGCCGCCCGCCCTTTCTCCTCGATCGCCGCGGCCCGTTCGGCGTCGAGCCGGACGTCTTCGATGACGGTCGCCTCGCCGCCGAAGGCGTCGATCTTGGCCGCAATCTCATGGATAGTCGTCGCCGTCGCCTCAGTGCCCGGCAAGACGCAGACGCCGTCGCGTAGGTAGACGACGCCGGCCTTTTTCAGATCTCGCCAGACGGCGGCGCGTTTTCGCGACGGCTCGCTGGGAACGGTGTAGATCAGGAGCACCCATGACATGGCTGGTGTCGTCCGCTTCCATGTTCGTCGACGCTTCCGCGGAATGGCACGAATGGAGTATAACAGTCGTTATATGCAATAAATCTGAATTGGTCGACATTGGGCACCGGACCGATCGCGTTTCCGTACGGGCGCGACGCTTCGGCCTAACCGGAGAACCAGCATCGATCGCGATCGGAGGATGGCCCTTTCCCCGGCGAACATGAAAGGCGACACCCGCCGGCTGCTCGGCGCGCGGGCGACGCGCGGGTTCGGCGATGGGATCGTGAGCGTCCTGCTGCCCGTCCACCTCGCGGCCCTGGGATTCGGCTCCGTCCAGGTCGGGATGATCGCGACCGTCACGCTCTTGGGGTCGGCGGCGGTGACGCTGGGCGTGGGATTGCTCGCCAGCCGCTACTCGCGGCGGTGGTTGCTGCGGCGGGCGACCATCCTGATGGTCCTCACCGGCCTCGGCTTCGCCTTCGTCGATTCCTTCTGGTTGCTCCTCCCGATCGCCTTCGTCGGCACCCTCAACCCATCGACAGGCGACGTCAGTGTCTTCCTGCCGACCGAACAGGCCCTGCTCCCTCAAACCGTCCCCAGTTCGCAGCGTACGGCGCTGTTCGCGCGCTACTCGCTGGCTGGATCGCTGGCGGCCGCCATCGGTGCCTTGATTGCGGGCTGGCCGGCGGAGATCGCGGAGCGCCTCGACATTGACCCCGACACCGCCAACGCCGCCATGTTTGGGCTGTACGGTCTGCTTGGCCTGCTCATCCTGTGGACCTATCGAGGACTCTCCCCCCAGGTCGAGCCTGCCCCGAAGTCGAGCGGCAAACCGCTGGAACAGTCGCGAGGGATTGTCTTACGCCTTTCCGCCCTGTTCAGTCTCGACTCACTCGCCAGCGGCTTCGTCGTTCAGTCCCTCGTGGCGGTCTGGCTCTTCGAGCGTTTCGACCTGTCGGTGACGGCGGCCGGGACGATCTTCTTCTGGACCGGACTCTGCTCCGCCAGCTCCCAGTTGGTCGCGGCCAAACTCGCCGCCAGGATCGGCCTCGTCAACACGATGGTCTTCACTCACCTCCCCGCCAACATCTTCCTGATGCTGGTTCCCTTCATGCCAACGCTGCCACTGGCGCTGGTGTTACTCGTCCTCCGCAGCCTTCTGTCACAGTTGGACGTGCCCGCCCGCCAGTCATACGTGATGGCGGTGGTCCCCGCCGAGGAACGCTCGGCCGCCGCCAGCGTGACCGCCGTCCCCCGCAGCCTCGCCTCAGCCATCGGCCCCCTGCTCGCCGGGTGGCTCCTGGCCGAATCCGACTTCGGCTGGCCGCTCGTTATTGCCGGCGCCCTGAAGGCCACCTACGACCTGCTCCTGCTTGTAATGTTCAGAAATGTGCGCCCGCCGGAGGAGGCACTCTAAACCGCCCTCGGTCGCAGTGCCGGCCCGTCCGCCCGCGGATGTTACGATCAGAGTGGTACGTCACATGGGACCGCCGGAGGGAACGCATGACTACGACTGCCGAGACGAAGGAACATGCTCCGGACATACGAACCGAGCATCCCCACGTCGTAAAGCGAACGGACAACGAAACCGGCGAACCGATCATCGACGGGACACGCCTTGAGGTTCGTCACATCCTCATCAACCATCGCGACGCGGGCATGTCACCGGAAGAGATCGCCCAAATGTACCGCCTCACGCTCGCGCAGGTACATGATGCCCTGAGCTACGCCTTCGACCACCCCGACGAGATTGAGTTCCATATCGAGCGCAACAAGATCCGGAACGTCATGCGAGAGCAGGATCTCGTGTTGGTGGGTGGAAGCGGGGGAATCCTTATCGAGTCGCATCGCCTCGATCAAGTCGAAATCGCTCCAGGCACCCCGATCTATACGTGGGAAACGCTTCCGTCGGACCTCGAGTAGCCGTGGCGGTCGTCGGCTCTCGGCACGAATCCACGTCGATCACAACGTTCGGACCCAACTCGCGACGGAGCTTCGGAGCCGCCACTTCGACGTCGTTCATGCCCAACCTCGGATTGGAAGGGCGTCGACGAAGAGCATCGAAGTTGCGGTCGAGCAGGGACGGCTGCTCGTCTCCCACGACCAGAAAGACTTCAACCGGATCGCCGCCGAGTGGGCAGCGGCTGAGCGGACGCACTTCGGCATCGTTTTGGCTCGTCAACCTCCGGCGCTGCCATACAGGGAGTTCGTCGGTCGACTCCTCGTACTCCTGGATGAACGCACCGCCGAAGAGTTCGTCAATCTGGTTCGATGGATTGGAGTAGAAGGCCTACTCGCTAAACAACGCCATATGCACATGCAGCGCGAACTGCAACCGCAAGCGGACGTCGGCAGCGTCGAGGTCGAGGCCGGTGATCTCGACGATGCGGTCGAGGCGGTAGAGCACCGTGTTGCGGTGGACGCCGAGCAGGCTCGCGGCTTCCTTCGGGCTGGCATTTGCGCGGAAGAAGGCGTCAAGGGTGCGGATCAGGTCCGCGCTGTGATCCCGGTCGTAATTGATCAAAGAGTCAAGCGTCTCGGTGTGGAAGGCTCGTAGCTCCGGCAGCCCTTCGGCGGCGTAGATCAGCCGGTAGACTCCAAGGTCATCGAAGCCGGTGAGGTGGCCGGGGCCATGAAGCCGCCGGCCAAGCGTCAGCGCCTGACGAGCTTCCTGGTGCGAGCGTCGAATCCCTTCCAGACCCATCTGCGGCCGCCCGAATCCGACCGAGACGACATCCGTTCCGCCCCGGGTCAAGTCAACCAGATCCTCATGGAGCTGGCGGGCGACCCGGCGCGCCTCGACAGGGCTTGGCGCCGGCCAGACGATATCGCCACTGTTATTCCGGACCCGCCACAGGACCTTGGTCTCACGACCCGCACCGGCTCGGATCAGGGCATCGTCCAGGAGTGCCCAACGGGCGTCGCGACCCACGCGCCATCGCCGGACCACCGGAAGGCTGGTCCATGCGCACGATCACCGCGACATGTGGCTCGTCCAAGTCGTGTCCCAGACGCCGGGCCTGCTGCCGGAGAGAGACCTCACTGCGGAGCGCCCCATCGAGCACCTCGTCGAGGACGTTCAACTCGACTTCACGACGGACATTCGCGGCCGCCTGATCCCGGGCCAGCACCACCGCACATGCGGCCGCGCCTCGCGACGTGATCATGCCGTCTTCCGACGTTTCGGAGCCGCGCGACACCAGGAGCGATACAGAGCCAAGCAAGCCATCGCGCCCAATCACCGGCGCGACGACCCGATTCCAGCGCTCATCCAGTCCCCGGACTGAGGTCGGGGGGTCGGCCGGACTGCTGGCGGCCATCTCCCGTAACCAGGTGGCCATAACCAACTGCGTGTCGGCCAGAGCGGTTTCGACCGACGCCAGGGTGGCGCGCGGAGCGCCCGGCGTCGCGGTCGTGGGGGCATGGAACGCCAGGATTTCGCCGTCTATATCCTCCAGAACGGCGGCGCGCTCAGACAACTCCGCCAGGGTGCGAACCAGGATCGGCAGCGGCTCGCCGGAGATCGCCAGGTCGATCAGCGTGCGTCCGACCTCTTCACTCCGTTGCCGGATCTCCCGGCGCCGGTCGGTGATCGCCCGCGCCGTCTCCCGCTCCAGAGAGCCAAGGTCGGTCCCCTCCGGCAGGACCAGTAGCGGCAGTGAATGCTCGTCAGCGGCAGCGCAGGCTTCGATCGAGGCCTCGCCGAGGTATCCAACGGCAGCCACGCCAAACCCTGCTAGCTGCCGAACCGCCGATTCGAGGGTGAGCCGCTCATCGACCAGCTCCAGGGCCCGGGTCGAGAGAAAGACGACTTCCCCCCCGTTGAGGTGACCGAACGCCGGCGGCACCGGCCGCAACCGGGTTGCCCAGGTGACCTCTTGCTCCAGCCCAGCGCCTCCGGCCCGCACCTGCGTCCCCGCCGGCAACGCTTGGCGGAGGACATCGTTGACGGTGATCACGCTTGGACCACAGGCGGCAAGGCGGCAAGGCGGCAAGGCGTGAAAAGGACACGGAACGACGACGCCTTGATCGACGGCGCTCCCCCTGCTTCCCGCCTGCCTTTGCCTTTCCGATGCCTGCCGTTCACCATTGCATCCCAGTTCTCTTCGACAATCCCCACTCGCCTAAGGCCCTTATTGCTTGCCGTCTTGCCGCCTAGCCGCCTAGCCGCCTCTGCATTTCAGCTCTCCCCGTACCGGGCCAGCTCCCATGGAGTGACGTAGCGCCTGTACTCCTCGTACTCGGCCCGCTTGACGGTCAGCAATTGCTCGTAGATGTATTCGCCGAGGGCATCGCGGAGGACATCGTTCTCGGCCAGAACGTCGAGCGCCTGGCCGAGCGTCTTCGGCAAGGCGGGAACGCCAAGGCGATTCAATTCCGCCTCGTCGTAGGCAACCAGGCTTTCGTTCAGCGGGCTGGGCGGTTCCGCGCCGGTGCGTACGCCGTCCATCGCGCAGGCGACTACCGCCGCGAAGGCGAGATACGGGTTTGCCATAGCGTCTGGGCACCGCAGTTCCAGAGTCCCATCCTCATCTGCAGCCCATGCCGGGACTCGGATCAGGGCCGCCTGCCCAACCCGCGCCCAAAGGGCGTGACGAGGAGCACGATGCCCCGCGGCGAGGCGTTTGTACGAGTTAACCGTAGGGCAGGTGATCGCGCAAAGGGCGGCGGCGTGCCGAAGCTGGCCCGCAATCACCTGTCGGGCCAGCGTCGACAATTCGTCCGGGGCATCCTTGGCCCGAATGAGATCGTTGCCGCCGCTCAGGCTGGCGATACACTGGAACAGGTGCATGCCGGAACCGGCGGCCGTCGTGAACGGCTTGGGCATAAAGGTGGCGCGTAGGCCGCGCCGCTGGGCGACCGAGCGGATCACCTGGCGGACCGTCATGATCTGGTCGGCCATCTTGATTCCGCCGGTCGGGAGCAGATCCAGCTCTTCCTGACCCGGCCCGGTCTCGTGGTGAGCACCGCCGACGCCGACACCGATCTCGTGCAACGTCGCCACGATCTCGTCCCTGGTCCCGGAGATCAGATCCTCACCGAGGTCGAAGTAGCCGGCCTGGTCTGGCAGAAGCGGCATTCCGTCGCTGCCCAGATCGCCGCGTAGCAGGTAGTACTCGATCTCCAAACTGACCCGGTAGTCGAACCCGGCCGCCGCGCAGGCTTCGAGGGTACGCTGCAGGGCGGAGCGGGGGTCCCCGGCAAATGGCTGGCCGTCCCGGCGATGAACGGAGCAGTACATGCGCGCCCGCTTCGCGTCGACAAGGTCGATCCCTCCTGGGAAGATGGTCAGCGTGGACGGATCCGGCACCAGATAGAGATCGAGCTCGTGCAGCCTGATCCCGCCTGTCAGCGCCGCCCCGTCGAACCGATAGCCATGGGCGAGGGTGTGTTCCAACAATGCGGCGGGGATAGTCAGCGATTTGACCCCACCGGTGATGTCGCTGAACTGGAGATCGATCAGGCGAACGCCCTCGCTGTCGACGCGTTCGCGCGCGGCCTCTTCCGCCGCGGGATCTCGCGGGGATTGGGTTTGTACCGGCATCATTGCCATGCGTGCGTTCCTACGATTCCGAAAGTCTGAGCCTCGCAGACTTCGAAGACGGCCCGACCCGCGACCGCTTACGCTCCGCGGGACTTATGCTCTCGATCCAAACGATCAGTAGGGGGATGGTACCGTGATGGCAAGCCCCCTGCAATGGTTGCGCCCTCCCGGAGTCAATTGGGCGTTGAGTCCAAGAGTGTTAGTGCGTATTGCTGGCGAGCGTACCTAGCTCTGCCCAAATTTTTCCTGCCTAAACTGATCTCCCCACAATGGTGTGGAGCCTTGCAGATCCGCCTAGGCCGCGATCCAGGCCCCGGGCGACGGTGCCGCTATTGGTACCGCCGCCCTTTGTGCCGTCTTCCAACTGGAGAATTGGACCGCGCCACGAGCCTCCGAGAGGAGTCCGCATGCAGCTCCCGCAGGGATTTAATCCCGGCACGCCGGGAAGGTCGTCCATGAAGTCCCGCGTCCGGGCCGTCGCGCCGCTCTACGATCCGGCGTTCGAGCATGACGCCTGCGGTGTCGGCCTGGTCGTGGATATCGCCGGACGCGCCTCGCGGGACATCGTCGATCGTGCCCTCGGCGGTCTGGTCAACCTGACCCACCGGGGCGGTGTCGGCGCCGATGCCCGGACTGGCGACGGCGCGGGCATCCTGACCCAGATTCCACTCGCCTTCCTCGCCCCCGATTTGGAGCGACTTGGCCACGGCGATGTCGCTCCCGGCGAACTCGGCGTAGCGATGACGTTCTTCCCCCAGGATGCCGCTGCCGCTGCGGCCTGCCGCCCGCTGCTCGAAGCGGCGATGACGGAGCAGGGAATTGATGTCATTGGATGGCGCGAGGTTCCGATCCAGCCGGAGATGCTGGGCGAGACGGCCGCTCGCACCCTGCCCCGGATCGCCCAGTTGCTCGTTCGCCGCCCGGTTGGGCGCGACGCCAAAGCGTTCGAGCGCGACCTGCTCCTGGCCCGCAAGGCGGCCGAGCGTGCGACCGCTGCCGCTGGGATCGACGGCTTCTTCGTCGTCTCCTGTTCGGCCCGGACCCTGATCTACAAGGGCTTCTGCCTACCGGAAGACCTGCCGGCCTTCTACCCCGACCTGCGCGACCCCAGCTACACCAGTGCCATCGCCCTCTTCCACCAGCGCTACAGCACCAACACTCTGCCGACCTGGGCGATGGCCCAGCCGTTCCGGTTCATCGCCCACAATGGCGAGATCAACACCGTCCAGGGCAACCGCAACTGGATGATGGCCCGCGATGAGACGGGCGAGTTGTCCTTCGCTGACGGCGTCGGCGGCGAACAGATCCGTCCGGTCGTCAGCCTTTCCGGCTCCGACTCCCTCAGCCTCGACAACACCCTCGAATTGCTCTACCACGGCGGCCGCGGCCTGCCCACAGTCGCTGATGATGCTCGTGCCCGAGCCGTGGGAGCAGTTGCCCGCCCCGGAGGAGATGGCGGCCGACCTCCGCGCCTTCTACGACTTCAACGCCGGCGTGACGGAGCAATGGGACGGTCCGGCCGCCCTCGCCTTCTCCGACGGCATTCGCGCCGGGGCCACACTCGACCGCAACGGTCTGCGACCCTTACGCTACGCGGTCACCTCCGACGGTCTGTTTATCGCCGGATCGGAAGCGGGCACCGTCGCCGTCGATCAGGCGACCGTCATCGAGAAGGGTCGCCTTGGACCCGGCCAGATGATCCTGGTCGACACCGAGCGCGGCGTCGTTCTGTGCAACGACGAACTTGAAAGCCGAGGTCGCCGCCGCCAAGCCGTACGCCCAGTGGCTAGCCGAGGGCCGGATCACACTCGATGTCGTCCCTGATCCAGAGGAAGCTCTTCCCGCACCGACTCCGTTGCCGGTGGCAGCCGTCGCCCCGTCTGACGGCGCTCCGGCAAAGACGCCGCGCATGGCTGCGCCGGTCCGCACTCGCGAGGACGCCGGCACCGTTTCGGTCCAGCGCACCTTCGGATACACCGCTGAGGACATCCGCCTCATCGTCCAGCCGATGGCCGGCGAAGGCAAAGAGCCGACATGGTCGATGGGCGACGACGCGCCGCTGGCTATCCTCTCCGATCGGGTCCGCCCGCTGTCATGCCTACTTCCGCCAGCGGTTCGCTCAGGTCACCAACCCGGCCATCGACTCCCTACGCGAGCGCAAGGTGATGGCGGTCGACGCCTTCGTCGGTCCCCGCGGCAATGTCCTGGTCGAAGAGCCGGAGCAGGCGAGGCTCGTCCACCTAAGAAGTATCGTCCTCGCCGAGAACGAGCTCCATGCGCTCAAGTCGCTCAACGGCGACCTGCCTGCGAAGACGCTCTCGACACTTTTCCCGATTGCCTCTCCCGCGGGAACTCTGGCGGCCACGCTCGAGACGCTGATCGCCGCGGCCGAAGCGGCCGTCCGGGCCGGGACCGGCCTGATCATCCTCAGTGACCGCGGCGTCGACGCCGAAAATGCCCCGCTGCCGATGCTGCTGGCCGTGGCCGCCGTTCACCACCACCTGGTGCGGCCAGGGCCTACGAATGAAGGCGGACATCGTCGCCGAGACCGGCGAGGTCTGGGATGTCCACCACTCTCTGCACATTGATCGGCTACGGCGCTTCGGCGGTCCACCCGTACCTCGCGCTGGCGGCCGGCTCGACCCTGGCCGGGCAGCGTGGCTACGAGGGCCTGACCGGGCAGGCGCTGCGCAAGAACTACATCAAGGCCCTCGAGAATGGCTTCCTCAAGGTCTCCTCGAAGATGGGGATCTCGACCGCTGCCGGCTACCGTGGCGCCCAGATCTTCGAGACGATCGGCCTGAGCAAGGACCTGGTCGAGGCCCACTTCACCGGCACCCCGGCCCGCCTCGGCGGCATCGGCCTCGCCGAGATCGAGGCCGACGTGCGCACCCGCCACTCGGTCGCCTACGCCGAGGAGGTCAACCGCCTGCCCGATTTCGGCCTGATCCGCTTCCGCAAGGACGGCGAGACCCACGCCTGGAGCCCGACGGTCGTCAAGGCGATCCAGGAGGTCAGCGAGGGCGGCGGCAAGGAGACCTACGACGCCTATCGCGCCCTGATCAAAGAGCAGCCGCTGACAGCGGTCCGCGACCTGCTCGACGATCTCCCCGCTCGGCGAGCCGGTCCCGCTGGATGAGGTCGAGTCCGGTTCCGAGGCGATCGTCAAGCGCTTCGTCGTCACCGCGATGTCGCTCGGCGCGCTCAGCCCGGAGGCGCACCGGACGCTCGCGATCGCGATGAACCGGCTCGGCGCCCGCTCCAACTCCGGCGAGGGCGGCGAGGACCCGGACGGCTACGGCGAGCCGGGACCGGACGTCGCCGCACAACAAGGTCAAGCAGGTCGCCTCCGGCCGCTTCGGCGTGACCGCCAAGTACCTGGTCCACGGCCGAAGAGCTGGAGATCAAGATTTCCCAGGGCAGCAAGCCGGGCGAGGGTGGCCAGATTCCGGGCCACAAGGTGACCCCGTTCATCGCCCGCCTGCGCCACGCGGTGCCGGGCCTGCCGCTGATCTCGCCGCCGCCGCATCACGACATCTACTCGATCGAGGATCTGGCCCAGCTCATCTACGACCTCCGCCAGATCAACCCGAAGGCCAAGATCGGCGTCAAGCTGGTCAGCGAGGCGGGCGTCGGCACGGTCGCCGCCGGCGTCGCCAAGGCGCGGGCCGACTACATCCTGATCTCCGGCCACTCCGGCGGCACCGGCGCCTCGCCGCTGGCGTCGATCAAGCACGCCGGCTGGCCGTGGGAGCTTGGCCTGGCCGAGACCCAGCAGACGCTGGTGATGAACGGCCTGCGCTCCCGGGTTCGCCTTCGCACCGACGGCGGCCTGAAGACGCCGGAAGACGTCATCATCGCCGCACTGCTCGGGGCCGAAGAGTTCGGCTTCGGCACCTCGGTCCTGGTCGCCATCGGCTGCGACATGGCCCGCCAGTGCCACCTCAACACCTGCCCGACCGGCATCGCCACCCAGACGCGACGACCTGCGGGCGAAGTACACGGGCACGCCGGAGATGGTGATCGACTACTTCACCCACCTGGCCGAGGCGATCCGCGAGAACCTGGCCGCGATCGGTGCTCGCTCGATCGACGAGATCGATCGGCCGCTCCGATCTGCTCGCCGCCAAGGCGGCCGAGGGCCGTGCCGCGCTGCTCGATCTCCGCGCGATCATGGCCGAGCCGGCCGCAGCCGACGTGCGCAAGCAAGTCGCTCGAAATCGACCACCACGAGCCAACCCTGGACGACCGACATCCTTGAACTGATCTCGCCGCGCCCTCGACGCGGGCCGGTCCGTCGAGGCCGAGGAGATCATCGCCACACCGGACCGGACTGTCGGCGCCAAGGTCGCCAATGCGATCGCGCGTCCGCCGCGCCGCTGGGCAACCGGTCAGCGGCGACGGTCACCTGCCGCTTCACCGGCAGCGCCGGCCAGAGCTTTGGCGCCTTCGTCGTCGCCGGGATGCACCTCTCGCTCGAAGGCGAGGCCAACGACTACGTCGGCAAGGGCATGAGCGGCGGCGAGGTCGCCATTCGCCCGCCGAAGTCGGCTCCGTTCACGACCCCGCAGGCGATCGCCGGCAACACCATCCTCTACGGCGCGACCGGCGGCGCACTGTTCGTCGCCGGCAAGGCCGGCGAGCGCTTCGGCGTCCGCAACAGCGGCGCGATGGCGGTCGTCGAGGGTGTCGGCGACCACGGCTGCGAGTACATGACCGGCGGCACGGTCGTCGTCCTCGGCCCGACCGGCCGAAACTTCGGCGCCGGCATGACCAACGGCCTCGCCTACGTCTTCGACACGGACGGCGAGCTCGCATCCAAAATCAACGACGAATCCGTCTCCCTCGCCTCGATCGTTCCGGGTGAGGACGGCCAGTTGCGCGAGCTAATCGAACGCCACCACGCCCTGACCGGCAGCCGCCAGGCCGAAAACCTGCTTCACGCCTGGAACGCCGCCCTCCCCTCCTTCTGGCGCGTCATCCCGAAGGAGTCCCTGACCCTTGCTCCAACCGTCGCGGAGGACGAGGAGAAGGTCGCGGACTAGTTAAGGAAGACGGGTGAGGTGGTGGGGGGTACGTGGCGGAGTCGGTGATTCGCATGAGGAGGGTGAAACGTAGTGTGGCGAGGGAAGCGGTGGGTGGGGGTGGGGGGGGGCGAGAGGGGCGGAAGGGAAAGGGGAGGGGGGGAACGAGAGTGGAGAAGCGCGACGCGGCGGGGGTGGGGCGGGGTGGGAGGCTGTGCGCGGCGAGGGCGCGGCGAAGCTCGACGGACGGAGGACACGGGGGAAAGGGAGGCGCTGGACGCTGCGGTGGGGACGCGCGCGTGGAGACGCGACGCGGTGGCAGAGGCGGTGGCACGGCGAAAAAAACGAGCTCAAGCGTGGTGACGCAGGAGTGGTGCACCGCGGGACAGGAACGAGTCGTGGCGCGGAGGAGGATGGCGACGTCAAGCGGGCCGAGACGGCGGGCGAGAGAAGAGCAAAGAGCTGCACGGACGTGCGCGGGGCGGCGGGGAGCCGAACGACGACGGAGACGCGCGACGCGGCACGGAACGGGGCGCGGGCGGGCGCAGGGGCACGCGCGGCAGCGCGACGGGCGCAGACAAGGAGCTGGCGAGACCCGGCGGGAGCGGGGCGGGGCGGACAACCAACACACGACGGCGCGCCACGCCGGGGAGGAAGCGGTGTGGGACAAGTGGAGACACACAAAGCACGGCGGCCAACACGGAGATCGAGCTGAGTGCTGGGGGAGTGTCTGGCGGCGCACCGGTCAGGCGGAATGGGAGGAGGGCGTGGGTAGAGAACGCGAGAGGTGTGGTGGAGTAAGGAGGAAAGCTGAATTACATAAGAAGGAGATGACTAGTTGCCTCCCATCAGCAAAATGTTGGCGACGCGGGCGGCACCTAAATGTGCCGCCCGCGTTCTTTCATCTGACGAGCGGGGTCGCTACACTCTCATCATGTAGGGCGATTGGCCCGAAGGGGGACGACGATGGTCGCCACGAAGCAGGGAACCAAAGAGAGGGTTATTGCCATCCTTGATGAACTTCCAGACGCGGCGTTGGCCGAGGTCGTCTCGTTCGTCGAGTACCAGAAGTACAAGCTGAGCCAACAGGAATCAAGGCAGGCGCAGACGACGCGCTATGTTCCCACGCCGATGGGCGGCCTAGCCCGTGGGTCGAGGATCACCGCCGAAGACATTGCTGAGGCTCGGCGAGAGATGTGGGGTAAGTTCGCGGACGAAGGGACATGAGCGAGGCCGTGAGCGAATCGCTAGACCATGTCGTCGATACGCACGCACTAGTCTGGCACCTCACCGACGCTCCCGAACTGTC
Organism: uncultured Chloroflexia bacterium; assembly: GCA_963849635.1. GTDB lineage: Bacteria > Chloroflexota > Chloroflexia > Thermomicrobiales > UBA6265 > CAVRUD01. The sequence continues at coordinate 209,157 of CAWKIA010000037.1, forward strand.
ATCACGCGCCCGGACCATCCTCGAAGATGCGGACCAAGGGAATCGAGCGATCATTGTCCCAAGCATTGTGCTCGTGGAGGTTGTCTATCTTGTGGAGAAGGGGCGGCTTCAGGTATCCGTCTTCAATCAGATCGTCAGCTACCTGAACGATTTCAACCGACCGTACCACGAACAGCCACTCGATATCCTGGTCGTTGAGGCGCTGAGGAGGGTTCCCCGGACCGCCGTCCCCGAGATGCCAGACCGCATTATCGCCGCGACGGCTCGATCGCTCGGGTATCCTCTCATCTCTGTCGACCAGCAGATCCACGCATCTGGTGTCATCGATGTCGTCTGGTAGGTAGACAAACACCCGGATAGCCCTATTCCCCTCAGGCCCAGCGGCTAGCAACACTGCTTACAACCGCGGATCGATCGGCTCACTCTCCAGCGCCAGAACACCGAGAGCACACTCATGGATACGGTGAAGCGGCTCCCTGCGGACGAAGCGCTCCAGTCCTTCGATTCCGAGGGCGAATTCGCGCAGGGCCAGCGAACGCTTTCCAGCGACTGCTCGGGCGCGAAGACGCTCAAGGTTCTGCGGTCTGCGTACTCGGGGCCGTAGGTCAGGCGCAGGTACTCGCGGCCGCGGCATTTGATCGCGGGTTGGACGAGTCGATCGCGCGGCCCGCGCCGGGCGACGAATTCGGTGGGCTTAACGACCATCCCCTCACCGCCAGACGCGGTGAGATCCTCCCACCACGAGATCCCGGCATGGACGCTCTCGTCATCATCGAGATCGACGTCGATGCTGGCCGTTGCAGTCAGAAACGGCTGGCCGGAATCATTTCCAGCGGCCAGCCGGGCGAGGGTGTCGAGGTGCCAGCGATGCGGCTTATCGACGTGGACCACGCCCTCGCTCGCCAGGAGGTGAAAAGGCGCCATGCGCACGTCGATGATATCGGAGACGGGCCAGACATAGCCGCCGTACACCTCGACGTATCGCTCGACCTGAGCGAGTCGATCGGCCAGCGTGGAACGGAGGTCTGCCGCCTCAGTGCCATGCGCAATAGCGTTGTCAAGCGCCAAAAGCGACTGCCGCAGCGAATCCAGTCCCGCCCGCCCCGCCGGGGCGTACTGCTGGCGCAGGAGATCCTGCGCCTTCAACGACCACGGCAGGACCTCCGCATCCAGACAGACCCAATCGGTCCCCAATTCGTCCCATAAGCCCACGTACATCCATCGCGGTTCGGACGCGCTGCAGGACTGCGTCGAGCATTCCGGCTTCGGTGAAGAAAGGCCGGCCGGTGCGCGTGTAGCAGGCTCCGCTGCTGCCGTCCTGAACGCCGAACCGCGCTCGTGCGGCCTCCTACGTTGCGGCAGACAACCGCAATCGCGCGCGAGCCCATGTGCTTGGCCTCGCAGACGACTTCCCGCACGCCACTCTGCCGGAAGTAGGCGAAGGCCTCTTCCGGATGTTCGAGCATGTCGGGCCTGGAACTCGTCTCCGGGGGAGACATCGTCGGGGGGAGGTGGATCAGCCAGCGCGGATCGACTGAGAAGCGGGCGATCGTCTCCATTGCGGCGGCGGCTTGCTCCGCTCGAATCGTCACCCGCCCCATCAGCCGGGTTTCGACCATCCGATTCCCAAGGACATCGGTGATCTCCAGCAGCTCATCGCTCCACTGCTGGGCAGACATGGCGGTCGGCTCGGACGGTTACTCAACTCCGCCGTGCACAGCTACCGGATCCAACGGAAATGCCCTGGCCGACGGCGCATAGGCGCGTTCGGCCGGGACGGCCACAAGGTCTCGCTCCGGCCAGCGCAGGGCGGTCAGCCGCCCGCCGAAGACGCAGCCCGTGTCGATGTTGATCGTATTGTTCAGCCATTCCGGCGTCGCAACCGGCGTGTGCCCGTAGACGACCGCGGCGAGGCCCCGATAGGCTCTGGCCCATTCCACCCGGACCGGCAATCCGTCCTCGTCACTTTCGCCCGTGGTCTCGCCGAAAAGGGCGAAATCGCGCACGACCGCCGATGACCGTCCCTGCAACTCCTGGCGCATGCCGGCGTGGGCAACGACCAGGTTGCCGCCGTCCAGGACGTAGTGGCTGACCAGCCGATCGAGGAAGGTCGCCACCCGATCTCGGAACTCCGGCGATTCCAGGTCGAGCTGACGCAGCGATTCCTCTAAACCATGGCGAATCTGGACGTTGCGGCCCCGCAGCGCCCGAACCAGCTTGGCATCGTGGTTGCCCGGCACGCAGAGGGCGACACCGTCGCGGACGGCATCCATCACCAGCCGCAGCGTGTCCGGGATGTGCGGTCCCCGATCGACCAAATCGCCAAGGAAGATCAGGCGGCGCTCTCCGGGATGGCGGACGGTATATGCCTCGCCATCGATCCCTGTGGACGGACGAACCTCATACCCAAGGCTGTCGAGGAGCAGAAGGAGTTCGTCGAAGCAGCCATGGACATCGCCAACGATGTCGAACGGGCCGTGGTCGTCGCGCCGGTCAGTCCACAGGCGCTGGCGGACCACCTGAGCCTCGTTGACATCCTCCTCTGTGCGGAGGAACCAGACATTCCGGAACCCCTCGCGCTCCAGACCCTGCCTGCCCCGGATCCCCTGCCGGAGTTGGGTGATATGGCGATGGATGGCGTGGGCAGGAGTCTGGCGGTCCGGCCGGGAGCGATTGCGGGTCTGGATATCCCGTTCCGGCAGGTCGAAGACGATCGCGACCGGAAGAACGTGGTGTTCCCTGGCCAGGGCCACGAGCGGCTTGCGCCAGGCGGGCTGAACGTTGGTGGCGTCGATCACCGTGAGACGGCCCCGGGCGAGGCGCTTGGCGACGATCAGGTGCAACACCTCGAAGGCGTCGGCGGTCGCGTCCTGATTCGTCTCAACATCCGAGACCAGGGCGCGACACACATCCGATGAGACGATCTCTGTCGGGAGAAAGTGGGACCGGGCGAAGGTCGACTTGCCCGAGCCCGACGCCCCGATCAAAACGACGAGGCTAACCTCGGGGATGTTCAGGTCACTCATGATCCGGCTCTCCCGCCTGAACGAGAGAAGACGGCCATCTGCGATGGCGCACCGACATCAGGATCGAGCGGCCCGATCGGGTCGATCCGCACCTGGTAGCCCCAGGCAGCACAGACGGACTCGCACCACTCGCGGAACTCAGCCTGAGTCCACTCGAACCGGTGGTCGCCGTGCCGGAACTCCCCAGCGGCGAGATCGGGGAAGCGGACGTTGTAGCCGGCGTTCGGGGTCGTGAGAACGACCGTTCCCGGCCGGGCCTCGCCAAAGACCACCCGGGAGAAGGCCGCGATCCGCCACGGATCGAGGTGCTCGATCACCTCGATCGCCACCGCGGCGTCGTATCCCGCCAGCCGCGGATCACGGTACGTCAGTGCCCCATGGAGGAGCTTGATCCGGCCACGTTGCGTCGGATCAGTACCGTCCAAATCCAGCGCCCGTGCCGCCCGCCCTAGCGCCTGATGGGAGACATCAACCCCCACGATCTCCGTGAATTGGGGGATCTCGCGCAGCAGTTGGAGGAGCCGCCCCTCCCCGCACCCGAGATCAAGCACTCGCCGGGCGCCGCTCGCGCGCAGCACGTCCACCGCGGCGGCAAGCCGCTGGTCATGCAATCGCACAGCCAGCTCAGCGGCCTGCGCCGGTTCGGACTCGACCGGCAGATCGTCGAGTCTCGGCCAGCCGGGTGACAGCGTCATCGACCAGCGTGCGGTGGTGGCGGAGATACCGCCGGGCGATCATTTCGCGCCGCGGGTGGGACTGCAGCCACCCCTCGCCCCGGCGGAGCAACTTGTCGATCTCATCCTCGCCGACGAAGTAGTGCTTGGCGTCGTCCAGCACCGGAATGAGGACGGTCAGATGGGCGAGGAGGTCGCGCACACGCACAACACCTCTCAACCCCAGCGTGACGTGCGGCGCGGCGCCCCATTCCGGAAATCGAGCGTCGAGCAGCGGACGGTCAATCTCGACGACGTACCCAAGCGGCTCGAACAGGTCGCGCAGAACCTGATCCCCATCGCGCGCCGGCACCACGGAAATCCGCGCCGACAGGGGCAATCGTTCGTCGACCAGTTCGGGCCGCTCTCGGGATCGCCCGCTCAGCGCCGTTCCATACACCTCGCCGATGGCGACGCTCATGAACGATGACGCGACGTACGGCCGGTCATTGACGTATTGGTAGAGCGCAAATCCGGTTGGGGTGCCGCCCTTACGCCGCACCAACTCGACCGGGTCAACCTCGACCTGCAGGGCCGCAGTAGCGCGCTCGTCGCCAACGACTGGCCAGAAGACGTACGCCTGCCCAAAACCCAGTGAGAACGCCTGCGGTTCCCGCCTGCCGGGATGCTTGTGGAGCAGGTACCCGAGGTCGGTCGCCGGTGACCGCTCGAGCGTGATCGTCAGCAACACCGCTGGTCTTCCCGCCTACTCCTTGTACCGCTTTGCCCAGTCGACGCCCTGCCAGGTGACCACCTTGTCGAGCATGACCTTGATCAGCCACCGTGGCTGGTTCAGGGTCGGCACCAGGTAGTCGGGCCCGTGAGGGCCGAGATAGCGAACCGACATCCGCTCCGCGATCGGCACCCAGGCACCGCCCACATTCGGCTCTTCGACGATCGTGCCACGTCCCTGTGCCACGAAGCGTCGGTTGCGGGCGTCGTCTTCGTCGATCGTGAAAGAGACGCGCGGATCGGCCTTGATGTGAGCCGCCCAGGCGCTTTTCCGCCGGGCGATAAACCAGAATCCCCCGTCCGACTCGTCATACTCGAACCAGACCGGCACGACATAGGGCCAGCCGCGTTCGTCCAGCGTCGCCAGACGGCAGATGTTCCCCTTGGCGAACAGATCGGCCAGATCCTCCCGGCTCATCGACCCGATCTTGCCGCGCCAATCCGTTTCCTCGCTGGTCGTCATCCCGTCCCCTAACCGCGTTCTCAGCCGGCTTGAGCCGGCGATGCTGTTCCCGCACCCGCTCAACCGGCAGCCGGACGATGTATGCATCGCCCCTACGAATGGCGAGATGGCAACTGATATCCCGTGGCCGGCTAGACCGCCGTCCACCCGCCGTCAACCACCAGCGTGTGCCCGCTGACCATCGACGCGCCCGGACTGGCAAGATAGACCACCGCCGCCGCGATCTCCTCTGGGAGTGCGAGCCGCCCGAGCGGAATCCGGTTGAAGACGTCCTGGCGGAATTCTGGATCTTCGAACATCGGGCGCGTCAGGGGTGTCTCGACAAAGGTCGGGCCGATGGCGTTGACCCTGATCCCGTACTGAGCCCACTCGAAGCAGAGGACGCGCGTCAGGTTGACCACACCGGCCTTGCTGGAGCAGTAGGAGGCCCGCTTCGTGTACCCGACGAGGCCCATCTGGCTGGCCATGTTGATGATGCAGCCGCCCTGCGGCGACTGGTCGCGCATCTGGCGCCCGGCGGCCTGAGCCATGAAGAAGACGCCTTTGAGGTTGACGTCGAGCACGATATCCCAATCGGCCTCTTCAACATCAAAGGCCATCTTCGCCACGTTGAGCCCGGCGTTGTTGAGGAGGATGTCGAGGCGCCCGTCACCGAAGGCGGCTGCCGACGCGACACTGTCCTTGATACTGGCCATGTCGAGCACATCGAGCGGGATCGCCTTGGCGGCTGCGCCGCCGGCGGCCGCAATCGCCGCGACCGTTTCCTCGGCCCGATCCATCCGATCGGGCAACTCAGTCAGCGCCACCCGTGCCCCGGCCTCTGCCAGAGCCAAGGCGCTCGCCCTACCGATCCCAGTTCCTGCTCCGGTCACTAACGCAACCTTGCCATCGAGGTTTGCCCAACTCGGCCCCGCCATCTCTGCCTCCATCCAGCCCAATCCGCCCGGTCTCGCCAAACGCGGCTAGGATACCCACGGATGGTGAAAGGCGAAACAGGCAGATACGTCACTTGGGACAATCGAGGCCCAGCATGCGGAAGTCATGCACTGGCCTACCCGCGATCCCGGCCCGGCCGATTCAAGTAGATATCGAGGGCGATCCAGAGCGTTCGGGACGCTGGGAAAAAGAGAATCGGCATGCCCAGAGCAAGTACGGCCCCGACGATTTGCACCTGCAACGTCGAGAGATCGGCGAATATGAGCAGAAGCAGCACGATACCGAACGCAATAACCTCGGCCGCGACCAGGTTAACGGCATAGCCTCCGACAAAGTACCCCTCTTCCCGCTCAAACAGCGAGTGGCAGCGGGGACACCGCTCCTTCAGCGTCAACCACCCACGGAAGATGTTCCCGCTGCCGCAATAGGGGCAGTGCAACGTCAGCGCTCGCCGCAGCAGGCGGCCTGGGCTGGGGTGTGGGTCGATCACGCTGAAATCTGGCTCTTGCTTTACCGCGCTATGGTTCACCGCTTTCGCCTTTCCGTTCCGCGTAGTATGTGAAAGTATCCACCTTCTCCACAGGCGGCCCGGAGATAGCCATGCATCGCCTTATCCGCCCCGCGATACTGCTCCGTGTCGAGAATCTGGCGCTGCTTGTCCTGGCGCTCGCTATCTATTGGGATCGGGGCGAAAGCTGGCTGCTGTTTGCGGTGCTGTTCCTCGCGCCGGATCTCTCGTTCATCGCCGCGGTCGCGGGGACAGAGTGGGGGATCATCTCCTACAACCTGGCGCACACGGCGATCGGTCCCGTGATCCTGTCCGCAATGGGGATCTTCCTCGATTGGGACCTTGGCATCACGCTCGGCTTGATCTGGTTCGCCCACCTCGCCCTGGACCGTGCGATCGGCTACGGGCTCAAGTATTCACTCGACAAGGGAGACACGCACCTCGGTCGGGTATAGCACGACCGAAGCCTGGGTCTTGGCAAATCACGGCCCTTCGGTAGACTGCATCTTCGAAGCGCACTGCCTATCGACGACCGTCAAGCCAAACCGACCCTGGAGGTTCGCCCGATGCCAGATCCGCAGCCGTTTCGCTTCGGGATCGTCCGTCACCAAACGCTGCCCTGGCCCATCCTCCTCGACCATGTCCGCCGATTTGAAGCCGCGGGCTTTGACAGTGTGTGGCTCTCGGATCACTTCCAGCGTCCAAGCGGACCCGAGGAGCCACTCTTCGAGGGTTGGATGACCCTTGCCGCACTGGCCGCCCAGACAGACAAGCTCCGTCTGGGCATCCTTGTCACCAGCAACACATTTCGCACTCCCGGGCTGGTCGTCAAGGAGGCGGTCACGGTCGACCATATCTCAAACGGCCGGGTCGAAGTTGGCCTCGGCACCGGATGGTACCCAGGCGAACACGAGCGCGTTGGCATTCCGTTCCCGGATCGGCCGGAATTGGTAGACCGGTTCGAAGAATCAGTCCAAATTATCGACATGATGCTGAGAAACGAGACATCTAGTTTTGACGGCACGTACTACACCATCAAGGACGCGCTGACGCGACCGATGCCGATTCAGCGGCCACGGCCGCCGATTACCCTTGGGGCACACGGCCCGAGAATGTTGAAAATCGCGGCTAGATACGCTGACCGCTGGAACTCGTACGGTCCCGTGGACGATATCCGCGAGCGCAACGCTCGCCTGGACGAGGCCTGCGCCGCCATCGGCCGGGACCCAAACGAAATCATCCGCTCCTTCTTTGGAATGAAGCCCCGGCTGACCATGGCGGGCCGCCTGCCCACCGATCCCTGGGCCTCTCCGGACGCCTTCGCTGAGGTGGTCGAGCTTTATCGGGCGATTGGGATCAATGAGTTTCTGGTCGACGGCCCGGAACCCGACCAACTTGACGTGATGGAGCGGGTGGCAAGTGACGTCTTGCCGAAGTTTCGCGCCAGCTAGCAGCTAGCCTCTTAGCGCCATAGAGCGGAGTACATCAGTGGGAAACATCCTTCAAGCGCTGCCGGTCGGAGAGAAGATCGGCATCGCGTTCTCCGGTGGCCTGGATACCAGTGCCGCCATTGCCTGGATGCGGGAGAAAGGCGCGATCCCCTACGCCTTCACCGCCAACCTGGGACAGCCGGACGAGACCGACTACGACGATATCCCCAAGCGAGCGCTGGCCTACGGCGCGGAAAAAGCCCGCCTGGTCGATTGCCGCCCGCAACTCGTGGCGGAAGGTCTGGCCGCGCTCCAGTGCGGCGCCTTCCATATCTCGACCGCGGGAGTCACCTACTTCAACACGACACCCCTCGGCCGAGCTGTCACGGGCACGATGCTCGTGGCCGCGATGCGGGAAGATGATGTCCACATCTGGGGCGACGGCAGCACCTTCAAGGGCAACGATATCGAGCGCTTCTACCGCTACGGCTTGCTGGCCAACCCGGAGCTGCGCATCTACAAGCCCTGGCTCGACCAGGCCTTTATCGACGAACTCGGCGGCCGAGCGGAGATGTCGGCCTACCTGACCCGGGCCGGCTTCGAGTACCGCATGTCGGCCGAGAAGGCCTACTCGACCGACTCCAACATCCTCGGCGCCACTCACGAAGCCAAGGATCTGGAGGAACTCGATACCGGCATCACCATCGTCGACCCGATCATGGGCAAGGCGTTCTGGCGCGACGATGTTGAGATCGAGGCTGAAGACGTAGTTGTGATATTCGAGAATGGCGTGCCGGTCGCCCTCAACGGACAGCGTTTCTCCGATCAAGTGGCGCTCATCTCCGAGGCGAACGCTATCGGCGGCCGCCACGGGCTGGGCATGAGCGACCAGATTGAGAACCGGATCATCGAAGCCAAGAGCCGCGGCATCTACGAGGCGCCGGGCATGGCCCTCCTCTTCATCGCCTACGAGCGCCTGCTCACCGGCATCCATAATGAGGACACGATCGACCAGTACCGTGACAGCGGCCGCAAGCTTGGCCGGCTGCTCTACCAGGGCCGCTGGTTCGATCCACAGGCGATCATGCTGCGCGAGTCGCTCCAGCGCTGGGTCGCGGCCCTGATCACCGGCGAGGTCACGATCCGGCTGCGGAGGGGCAACGACTACTCCATCCTAAACACGACCTCGCCCAACCTAACCTACGATCCCCAGCGCCTGACGATGGAGAAGGCCGACGCCAGCTTCACGCCTCAGGACCGGATCGGTCAGTTGACGATGCGCAACAACGACATCGCCGATACCCGCGAAAAACTGATCGCCTACGTCAACAGTGGGCTGATCTCTCTCGGACAAGAGTGCCATCCCACAACTCCAGGGGCCGAGCAGCGACGAGACCTAGCGTGGGCCCGAGCAGGTAAGGTCCCGCCCATATCGGTCGGCTGGTACCGACAGTATGCACAACAGCGCTGCTCAGTCGTGTCGGTCAAGACCTGAATGTGTTTTCCATCTCATGCGTTTCCACCAAGCGGATGCTCGGATGTTGACCCACGTTATGCCGTGTGATAGCGTGCAGGCCACGTCGTAGGAAGTTCGTATACAGATCACCAGAGCGCGCCGCGCCGGATAGGCGACGCGGCGCGATACGGCGTGTTAGCTCCCTCATGGGAGCGCTCCCCTGGACCACGTTGACGTGGAACCGGGGCACCTATGGGCCGCACCGCGGATGGTGCGCCCAACCTTTACGCGGCCACACGGCGATCGGTCCCACGGGCTCTCATGCTCAACCGGACCACGCGCGGTGAGGTACCCAGTAGCCGGAGCATGGGCTTCCGGCAGGACGACGATTGTCCTATCGCGGAGGTATGTGAGCGTGGACGAGTCCAAGGATTTGGTCACCCGGAAGCAACTCGAGGGAATCCGGAATACCGTCACCCGGCGCGGGCTGTTCGGTGGCATGGCGGCACTGACCGGTCTCGCCGCGGCGGCGGGTTTCCGGCCCGGGATGACGGCCGCCCAGGCATTCAGTAACCTCAACATCATCCCCGAGGATCTGCCGGCCCCGACGATGAAGGCCGCCTTCTCCGAGGTCGGCGTCGCCTCGACCTGGGTCGCCCACGGCGTCGAGACCAGCAAGTTCTTCGGCAGCCTGCTCGGCGTCGAGATCGAGTCCTTCGACGGCAACGTTCAACGACGAGAAGCAGTTGCAGGACATGCAGCAGATCGCAACCGGCGACTACGACTTCGTCGCGATCCACCCCTCCGCCTCCGATGCCTACATCGAGCCCGCCGATGAGATCATCGGCAAGGGCACGCCCCTGGTCGTCATGGACACCCGCCTCATCCAGGATCCGGCCGCATTCGCCGAGTTCGGACACCTGACTTTCCTGGAGCCGGATAACATCTACATGGGTTCCACCGTCGCCAAGGTGCTCTTCGACGCCATCGGCGGCGAGGGCCAGGTCGTCCATACCCAGGGCGCAGCTCTCCCACACCGGCGCACAGGGTCGGGCCAAGGGGTTCAATGACCTCGCTGGCCAATTACCCCGGCATCGAGGTCGTCGACGAGACCCCCGGCAACTGGTTAGGCCGATGAAGCCGCAGCTCTCTGGCAGGACCTGCTGACCCGATACCCGGACTTGAAGGGCGGCTATTTCCACTCCGACGACATGGCCCTCGCGGCGGCCAGCGTGGTCGAATCGGCCGGCATGCAGGATCAGGTCAAGATCGTCGGTGTCGATGGCCTCCGCAATGCTTGCGAGGCGATCCTGGAGGATCGGCTGCTCGCCTCGGTCATCAACCCCTCCGGCCGGATCCACTCCGGCGCGGTCTGGGCCGGCTACCTGAAGGCCTCCGGCACCGACCAGTACAAGGGCGACTACGGCGAGTTCCCGAAGTTCATGCGCATGGACGGCGGTCCGATCACCAAGGACAACGCCGCCGGGTACATCTGGCTGGGCGACAACTACCTGTACTAGGCCGCCGAGGCCAGCGGCGGGGCCGCGGTCGAACGTCGCGCCCCGTCGTCCCGTATCTCCGGCATCCGCCGTCATCGTCGTAGGGGCGGACCTCGTGTGTACGCCCGGTAACCCGTCCAGAATCGGCGTGTCGCATGTCGACGGCGCCGTCGCCGACATCGCGGATCGTCGTGGACGGCTACCGGGCGGACACATGGAGGTCCGGCCCTACGATCGCACATCCTGTGCGGTCTCGATTCGATCCGCCAGGAACCGCCTATCCATGACCGAATCCCCGACCATCGCACCATCGCCAATCACCGAGACGCCATCCCCGACGTCCGCGCCGATCCTCGAGCTGCGCGGCGTGATCAAGCGGTTCGGCGGGGCCACGGCCCTCGCCGGCGTCGATCTCGACCTGCGCCAGGGCGAGATCCTGGGGTTGCTGGGCGAGAACGGCGCCGGCAAGAGCACGCTGATGAAAATCCTCAGCGGCCTGCACGCGCCGGACGAAGGCGAGGTGATCCTGCGGGGCGAGCCGGTCAGCTTCGGCTCGCCCGCCGATGCCAAGGCGCGCGGCATCGGCATGGTCTATCAGGAACTGTCGATGATGCCGGCCCTGACGGTGGCCGAGAACGTCTTCCTCGGCCGGCAGCCGACGACCAAGCTGGGTCTGGTTGACTGGCGCCGGATGCGCACCGCCGCTGCCGCCGAACTCAAGGAACTCGGGATCGATATCGACGTGACCGACCGCCTGGGTAACCTCTCGCTCGGGGCGCAGCAACTCGTCGAGATCGCTCGGGTGGTCTTCTCCGGCGCCGAGATCATCATCATGGACGAACCGACCTCCGCCCTGTCGGTTCCCGAAACGGAGCGCCTGTTCCACTTGATGCGGGGCCTGCAGGACCGAGGCAAGAGCATCATCTTCATTTCGCACTTCCTGGAAGACGTCCTGGCGGTCGCCAACCGCGTGACGGTGCTGAAGAACGCCCGCAACGTCGCCACGCTCCCCAATAGCGGTCTGACCAAGCAGCGCCTGATCGAGCTGATGATCGGCTCCGACGCGACCAATCTGGCCGAAAGCTATGCTGGCGGCGTCACCCTGCCCCCGCCCTCAGAAGCCAAGGCGGTTCTCGAGATCAGCGGACTCTCCAGTCCCGGCAGCTACGCCGATGTCGACCTGCACGTTCGCGCTGGAGAGATCGTCGGCATCTTTGGCTATCTTGGCGCAGGAATGACCGAAGTCGCCCAGACGCTCTTCGGTCACCTCAAGCCGCAGAGCGGCACGATCCAGCTCGACGGCCGCGCAATCGCGCCGCGTACACCAAGCGCGGCAAAAAAGCTTGGCATTGCCTACCTGACGGAAAATCGGCGTGCGACGATCTTCCCGCGGCACGAGATCTACAAGAACGTCACCCTGGCCCACCTCGGCCATCTGGTCGGCCCGTTCTTCCACCAGTCACAGGAGATGAACATCACCCGAAATCTGGTCCAACGTACCGGCGTCCGCCCGCCGCGTCCCGCCATGCTGGCGGGCCATCTGAGCGGCGGGAATCAGCAGAAGGTGGTTCTGGCGAAGTGGCTGACCCGCCAACCCCGCCTGCTCATTCTGAACGAACCGACCCGAGGAATGGATGTGGGGGCCAAGCGCGAGGTGCTCGACCTGATCAAGGGGTTGAAGGCGGAAGGAGTGGCCATCCTTCTCCTCTCCACCGAGCCCGAAACCGTCCTGGCCGAATCCGACCGCGTCCTCGTCATGTCAAAGGGCCGGATCACGAAGGAATTCGCGGGCGAACGCATCAGCAAAGATGTGCTCATGGAGTACGCGTAACGAAGTCGTGAGACGTGAGACGTGAGATGTGAGGAGAGACGGCGAGAGCGGCAAGACGGCAAGTAGGGGCGACAACTCACGTCTCACGACCCACGACTCACGTCTAGGAAGGTGATATGGCAGAGCGGAGTTCACAGGTAATTGGAGCCGAACCAACCGGCCAGAGCGGCGCGAACGCCATCGCCTTGCGGTGGGCGAGCCGTAACGCGCGGACGCTGGCGCCATTGCTGACCCTAATCGTGATGTTCGTCTTTTTCAGCTTGGTGACCGATAACTTCCTGTCAGTGCGCAACCTGCAGAACGTCGTCACCCAGATCGGGGCGATCTCGGTGGCGGCCTGCGGCATCACCTTCGTCCTGCTCTGCGCCGAGATCGACCTGAGTATCGCCGCCGTGGCTACCTACTCGGGAATGGTCGACCGCGTACCTCCTCACCGGCGGCGAGATCAACCTGGGGTTCGTCTCGTTCGGTGTGGATTTGCCGCTTGGGTTCATCTTGCTCATCTCGGTACTGGTCGCCGCCAGCATGGGCCTTATCAACGGACTGATGGTCGCCTACGTTGGCATCCCCTCGTTCATGATGACCCTGGCGATGTTGACCATCGCCTACGGTCTCTCGAAGTTCATCAACGCCGGGCAGGCAATCTACGAGGTGCCCGAATTCCTCAAGACGATTACCGGGGTGAACCACCGATTCCTGGGAATACCCTACGTCGGTTGGATCGCTCTGGGAATCCTGCTTATCGGCCACATTATCCTGACCTACACTCGCTTCGGTCGTTATGTATATATGACCGGTGGCAACCGCGAGGCCGCCGAGATGTCCGGCGTCAACACCCGTCAGGTTGTCCTCGTCTGCCTAATGATCTCCGGCCTCTGCGCCGGGATCGCCGGCCTGCTCGCCTACGGCCGCATCGGGAGCGCCAATCCGAACGCCAACGAGACCCTGCTCATCAACACGATCGCCGCGGTCGTTCTCGGAGGCACCTCGCTCTTCGGCGGCGAAGGCGGCATGAAGAACACGCTCCTTGGCCTACTGATCTTCGGGATCCTCTCCAACGGCCTCAACCTGATTCCAGACATCAGCATCCACTTCAAGGACGCCCTGCAGGGCATCATCCTGGTGGGCGCCCTCTTGCTGAACGTCGTCGCGCTGCGCCTGGAGCGGGTCCGCACCCGGGCGGAGTGACGTATGCCCCTCGGTGACTTGAGTCCTTAGACGAGAATCGGTCGGATGGTTTCCGGCGTCGCGGCTTGCCGTTCCCGTCTGCATGACACTTGAGCCGTGATTTGCGAAAATCGCGTCAGGGAGTGTGTGGTTCGTCGCCCTCAGGAGTTTCCAGATGACTCAGACGCCGCCCGTCCATCCGGGCTTCGACGCCCTCGTCCAGGCCCTCGCCGGTTGCGAGGTCGTCGACCTGACCGTCACCCTGGCCGAAAATCTGCCGGCGGGATGGCCGACCCACGTGCCATTCCAGCGCAAGATCTACAACTGGTACGCCAGCAAGCCGGACGAGACCCAGCCGATCTGGAGCCTGCGCGGACCCTACCAGACGGCCTGGATGGCGCTCGACGAGCATTGCGGCACCCACTTCGATGCCCCGACCCACTTCATCCCGCCGCCGGATTCCGGCCTACCCCATGCCAGCGAGCTTGGCCTCCAGTCGGGCGACAAGACCGATCTGGCCCGCCTGATCGGCCCGGCCGCCGTCATCGATGTCTCGGCGCTGTCCGGCACCGGCGACCCCGGCGTCAGCCCCGAGATCCTGCCGGAGCACATCGAGCGTTGGGAATCCGAGCATGGCCGGTTACAGGCCGGGGAGATCGTCCTCTTCCGCTCCGATTGGGATGACCGCTACTTGCCCCTGCCCGAGGGCACGGCCTACGCCCACGACCCGTTCGTCCTCCAGTCCAAGCCGGGCTGGCCGACGCCGGATGTCCCCGCCCTGCAGCTCCTGCTCGACCGGGGCGTGCGCACCGTCGGGATCGACGGCGTCAGCGTCGGCTCATCGCATGCCGGCGCCGTTCCGCATCAGTTCGGACTCGGCAACGGCATGCTCTACGTCGAACTCCTCGCCAACCTGCGCAAACTCCCACCACGGGGCGCGGTGTTCGTCTTCCTGCCACTCAAGATCGCCAAATCCTCCGGAGGACCCGGACGGGCGATTGGGTTGGTGCCGAGGTAGGGGTCAGAGGGTCAGGCGGTCTTGTGACGTAGCGGCTCCGCCAATCTTGCTACCGTCCGACGCCCGTCACCGAAATCCCATCACTCCCCGCCCAACGGGTGATGACAACCTTACTCTCGGTAAAGAAGCGCACGACGTCCCGCCCTTGCGGGTGCAGGGAGCCGAAGAAGGAACGCTTGGCGCCGCTGAACGGGAAGTAGGACATCGGCGCGGCGACGCCGACGTTGATCCCGATGTTGCCCGTCTCCACCTCGTAGCGGAACTTGCGCGCCGCGGCGCCGCTCTCGGTGAAGATCGAGGCTGCGTTGCCGTACTCTGCCGCGTTGATCCGAGCAATCGCCTCGTCGAGGCTCCCAACCGGGCGACATCCCGACGACCGGCCCGAAGATCTCCTCCCCGTAGATCCTCATCCCTGGCTGGACGTTGTCGAGCAGCGTCGGCCCGACGAAGTAGCCCTTCGGCCGCTCCTCCACCCGGGCACCGCGACCGTCGAGCACCGCTTCCGCCCCCTCCGCGACGCCATTCGCGATCGCCGACACGATGCGGTCGCGGGCGCCGGCCGAAACGACCGGCCCGAGTTGCACTCCCGGCTCCAACCCGTCCCCCAGCCGCAGCCCTCGGGCCGCCTCCGCCACCCGTTCGCGCGTCGGCTTCGTGGGCGGCGCCGACGGGCAGCACCAACGAGTTCGCCAGGCAGCGCTGGCCGGCCGCCCCGTAGAACGAGTTCATGATCGTCGAGAGGTAGGCATCGATGTTCGCGTCCGGCATGACCACGATCGCGTTCTTCGCCCCCCGGACGCCTGAACCCGCTTGCCGTTGGCCGAACCACGGGCGTAGACGTAGGCGGCGGTCTGAGTTGAGCCGACGAAGGAGATCGCCCGCACCGCCGGGTGATCGAGCAAGGCATTGACGGCCTCCTTGCCGCCGTTGACCAGGTTGATGACCCCGGGAGGAAAGCCGACCTGCTCGATCAACTCGAAGACGCGCCCCGCCACGATCGGGTCCTGCTCCGACGGCTTCAAGACGAAGGTGTTGCCGGTCGCGACCGCGTACGGCAGGAACCAGAAGGCGATCATCACCGGAAAGTTGTAGGGCGTGATCGCCGCGCAGACTCCAAGCGGTTGAAAGATCACCTCTTCGTCGATGCCGCGAGCGGCGCCGTCCTCCAGGCCGTAGCCCATCATCAGGCTGGGAACGCCACAGGCGGTCTCGACGTTCTCGATCGCCCGCTGGACCTCGCCGCGGGCATCGTCGAGGGTCTTCCCCATCTCGGTCACGACGAGCCGGGCCAACTCTTCCCGATGCTCCTCCAGCAGGCCACGCAACCTGAAGAAGTACCGGGCCCGCTCCTGGGGAGGTGTCGATCGCCACTCCGGAAACGCCGCGGCCGCGGCCGCGACGGCAGCGTCGACATCGGCCGCGTTGCTCAACGGAACGTGCGCCAAAACCTCATCCGTTGCCGGGTTGCGGACCTCCTGGCGCTCCGACGTTTGGGCCTCGATCCAGCGGCCGCCGACGAAGTTCTCAAGGGTCCGAACACCGGTCTCCACGATGCTGACCATTGCCGATGTACTCCTTGTCGTTTGCGTCAGCTTCCATCCACTACCGAGCTAGCATAGCCCGGACCGGGCCGCTCGCATACGCGGTTCAGCCGGGTTCACGGCCGAAAAAGTCCGTACGGATGAGGGCGCGCTCTGGAATTTCGCGCTCATCGAGCTGCCGGAAGAGTTCCGTCCAGTCATACGAAGCGGCCTGTTGCGAGATCGTATAGGAGCCGTCCCGTTCGACATCAAGAACCGAGAATCGGGCAACCGGCTCGCAAAAGCAACCAAGTGAGCCCGGGTTGACGTAGCGTGCTCGCCCGGTGTGATCCGCCGCCGGATGATGGTGCCCGTAGAACACCAGATCCGCCGGTACGCGCTCAAACACCTTATCGAGCGTGTCTCCCGTGGGCTGTCGAACGATATCGACGAACCCGCTACCATCTTCTCGTAACCCGTAGTGGGTAAAGGCGACCCGGAGATGTCCATAGTGTTCTTCGATGACCCAGGGCCAACTCGCCACTACCGACCTCAGGTCAGGGCCAAGTGCATTGTGAACCCAGTGATGATGGGCAGCCTCGCCCTCGCTCATCCACTCAGGGCGCATCTCCGGCAATCCATTGACATACAACCTGTCGTGGTTGCCCATCACCAGACATAGATTGTCCTCCGTGAGGAGCAGCTCTAACGTTTCCCGAGGGAATGGACCAATCCCGATCGCGTCGCCGGTATGCACGATCGAATCACAGCCCACGGCACGGATGGATTCCAGCGCTGCCTCCAGTGCCGGAAGATTGGCATGAACATCGGTCATTACCGCGATCGCGTTTGTGCCATGCGATTGAACAAATTGACATTCCCAACCTATCACGGTCTAAACAGCCTTTGGAAGAAGAATGCGCTTCAATTGGGACGCACCGGTGCCGCTATCATATCCGCATGAAAACTATGACGATGCTCCTTACAGAACGAAGAGGCCGAACGCGATCGAAGAGCAGCGCGTGAGCGGGGAATCACTCCCGACGTTGTCCTCCACGATGCCGTCTCCGCCTACCTACGGAAATCCCACAGCAGAGTTCCAAACCATCTGAACCGCACGATGCCATCTCCGGAGTTGCCGGACGGCCAGATCTCTGGTTCATCGGCCGGGGCCGCTAGACGCCTCGCCAAGTCGGACAACGCGGTCCCGATTCGATAAGGTTCTGGCGGAGATCGTTTACGCAGTATCTCCTTGAGGAAGACGGCGTCATACGCCCCGAAGGATCGAATCGAGAGGGCGAGAGCGGTGAACCCACCGAGACAGGGGTGACGACGTCGGGAGCAAAGCGCTGCATCGATCGGTCGATCGCCATTGTGGACGCGAGCCGTGATCTGCGCAATCGACGTCTAGATCCCGACGGATATCGTTTTGCGAGATGCACCGAAGCTCTTCGAACGAGTCCAGCGCCGACTCGTCATTCCGGCCCTCGTTTCGTGCGCAGAGGCGTTGTATCTCGTCGGACAGCGACTCGGGCTCCAGCAAGCTGAGTCTCAGTTTCTTGCTTCCCTCGCAACCGATAGGACATCGCAGTCCCGTCGGCAGACGACTGGCCGCGAATCGCCGAACTTGTCCAGACATATCGGAGCCTGCGGCTCGGTGAGCGTCGATGCGTCGGTCGTCGCCCTTGCCGAACGCCTGAACACGGAACTGATTTTCACCATCGACCGCCGCCACTTCTCCGTGGTGCGGCCACGCCACGTTTCCGCCTTCCGCCTCTTGCCAGAATAGAGTCGAAATTCCCGGCCCATTGGAAGCGATTCCCCGGTATGATCCCCGGATTGCGGTGAAACGCGTATGGCACTCGTATCGGGGAGATCTCATGGCGGAGGAACGGTTTCTCGTCACCGGGGCATTGGGATGCATCGGGGCGTGGGCGGTCAGGCAGTTAGTCCTGGAAGGTGTCTCGGTCTGGACGTACGACCTGCCAGGCGATCCGCACCGGCTCAGGCTGGTGATGGACGACGATCAGATCGGTAAGGTCGGGTTCATCGAGGGCGACATCACTGACGCCAAGCACTTTGAAGCGGCCGTGCGCGACAACGGAATCACCCACATCCTGCATCTGGCCGCATTGCAGGTCCCGTTCGTGCGCGCCAACCCTGTCCTCGGAATGCACGTCAACGTGGTCGGCACGACGATCGTCTTCGAGACTGCCAAGGCGCTGGCAGATCAGGTCCAGAACGTCGTCTACACCAGCTCAACCGGAGTTTACGGCCACTCCGATCTCTACCCGAAGGGGCCACTCGCCCACGACGCCCCCCTGCTGCCACCGACGCTCTACGGCGTCACCAAGCAGGCGAACGAGTGGTCCGCGAAGGTCTACTGGAACGACTATAAGCTGAAGACAACCGGCCTCCGCCCCTTCTTCGTCTACGGCCCGGGCCGCGACCAGGGCATCAGCTCAGTGCCGACAAAGGCGATGCTCGCCGCCGCCGTTGGACGGCCGTACAAGATCGCGATGGGCGCGACCGCCGTCTACCAGCACGCCGAAGACGTCGCGGCCGCTGCCATCAAGGCGGCCCGCGCCAACCTCGAAGGGGCGCCGGTCTTCAACCTGGGTGGCGCCTCGAAGACCATGGCCGATGTCGTGGCCACGATTGCCGGCATCGTGCCTGAGATGGCCGGTCAGATCAGACTTCGACCCGATCCCATTTCCGATCCCCGAAGATGTCGACGGTAGCCCGCTCGACCGGGCACTTGGCGGCGTCACCTGGCGCCCGTTCGATCAGGGCGTGCGCCAGACGATCGAGCACTTCCGCGAGGCGGCGGCGGCAGGCCGGATCGACGTCGACCGGGCGATTGGCTAGCCGATTCTTAGTCAGGGACGACGCATCACCAGGAGGCCTCAATGGCAGAAGCATTCGGCCGGCTCAGCGGCAAATCGGCGGTCGTCACCGGTGCCGGATCTGGAATCGGGCGGGCGACCGCGGACCTCTTCGCCCGCGAAGGGGCTCGATTGGTCGTGACCGACATCAACGCGGACACGATTTCCCGCGTGCAATCGGCGCTGATGGAGGCCGGAGCCGAGGTCGAGGCCGTCGTTGGGGATGTCTCCCAGGAGAACGACGTCAAGCTGATGGTCCAAGCGGCAATTGACCGCTACGGCCGCCTGGATGTGATGGTCGCGAACGCCGGAATCATCCCCCTCGGCGATGTGTTCGAGATGAGCGTCGCCGACTGGGACAACGTCATGGCGGTCGATGGACGGGGGATGTTCCTCTCCTGCAAATACGCCATCGAGGCGATGCTCAAGACTGGCGGAGGTAGCATCGTCTGCCTGTCGTCGATCTCCGGCGAGGCGGGTCAGAAGCGGCAATCGGCCTACGGCCCGGCCAAGTTCGTCGCCTCCGGCCTGACTAAGCACCTGGCAATCGAGTGGGCGGACAAGGGCATTCGGGTCAACGCCGTCGCCCCGGGCACGATCCGGACCGAGCGTGTCCAGCAACTCCCGAATGAGCCTGGCGGGCCGGAATACCTGGCCGCCATCGAGAAGATGCACCCGATGGGCCGCATTGGCGAGCCCGTCGAAGTCGCCAAGGCGATCCTCTTCCTCGCGTCCGACGACGCCTCGTTCATTACCGGCGCGGTCTTACCCGTTGATGGCGGCTATCTCGCGCAGTAGCCCTTTGGAGGCACAGCCATGCCGACACTCGAATCGCTTGCCCTCTTCGCGCTCGCGTCCGCGGTGTTGATCCTGATCCCGGGGCCGGCCGTGCTCTACATCGTCGCCCGCAGCGTCCACCAGGGGCGAAAAGCGGGGATCGTCTCGGCGCTTGGCGTCGAGATCGGCAGCATGGTCCATATCGTCGGTGCCGCGCTCGGTCTCTCCGCGATCCTGGTTTCCTCCTCAGTCGCTTTCTCGGTCGTGAAGTTCGCGGGCGCCGGCTACCTGATCTACCTTGGGATTCGCACGTTCCTTACCCGTGAAGAGCCAACCGACGCGGTCGTCATCGCGCCGATGAAGCTGCGCCGCCTCTTCGGGCAGGGCGTGATCGTCAATGTCCTCAACCCCAAGGTCGCCCTCTTCTTCTTTGCCTTCTTTCCCCAGTTCGTCGACCCCGACCGGGGTAGCGTCGCTCTCCAGACGCTCGTGCTGGGCGTCGTTTTCTGCATCGTCGGCACCACCCTCGATTGCACCTGGGCGATGCTCGGCGGGATCGGCCGGCTCCTGGCTGAAGGGCAATGTCCACTTCCTCCGCCGCCAACGGTTCGTCACCGGGGCGATCTACCTCGGACTGGGCGTGACGACCGCGTTCGCCGGACATGGCAAGAGCAAGTAGCGAGTTCCAAGTTCCAAGTAGCCCGTTCCAAGTTGCACTTTGTTATCAGACAGGGAGCGTAGATGGCATCCCCCTTCGATGGACTCCCGCCGGAAGCCGACATTCCGGACCTGGAACAGCAGATCCGGGCGCAGGTCGCCGCGTCCCGGCGGATCGTGGTCGCCCTCGACGATGATCCGACCGGGGTCCAGACGGTCCACAACACCCCGGTCCTGACCGTCTGGGATCGGGAAAGCCTCGCCGCGGAGCTTTTGCCCGACCCCGACACGGGAGCTATCCGCCCACTCTTCTTCATCCTGACGAACTCGCGCAGCCTGCCGGAGGCCGAGGCGGTTCGCCTCAACGAATCGATCGCCCGCGAGCTTTTGGCCGCCCGGGATGCTATCAACGCGGACATCGCCGAGCCCACCGCCAGGATCGACGTCATCCTGGCAAGCCGCAGCGATTCAACGCTGCGCGGCCACTTTCCGGCCGAGCCGAACGCGCTCGCCCGCGTTCTCGGCGGGGTCGATGGGATCATCGTGGCTCCAGCATTCATCGAGGGCGGTCGCTTCACCATCGATGACATCCATTACGTCCGCGATGGGGAGACATTCACCCCAGCCGGTGATACCGAGTTCGCCCGCGATGCCACTTTCGGGTTTCGCAACTCGAATCTCCGCGAGTGGGTGGAAGAGAAGTCAGGCGGGGCCGTTCCCGCGTCGTCCGTCACGTCCCTCTCGATTGCCGACATCCGGCGCAACGGCCCTGACTGGATAGCGGACCAACTCAAGGCGGTCACCGGCGGCGTACCCGTCGTCATCAATGCGGCCAGCTACGCCGATCTTGGCGTCGTATCGCTCGGGATCCTCAAGGCCGAAGCAGCCGGCAAGCGATTCGTCTACCGCACCGCGGCCTCGATCGTCCGGGCCCGGGCCGGCATCTCGCCCCGGACCCTGCTTACCCGGGCGGACCTGCTGGGGCCGAACGCCCCGCCGTACCTGCCGGGCCTGGTCGTTGTCGGGTCTCATGTCCGCCGCTCTGGTGAGCAACTCGCGGCTCTCCTTGAAGTACCGCGTGTGACCGGAATAGAACTCAACGTTCCCGATCTGCTCGGCGACGCCGGGACCAGGGAAGCGGCGGTTCTAAAGGCGGGCAACGCGGCCAACCAGGCTCTGCGCGCCGGGCGGACAGCGGTGATCTACACCTCTCGCCAGGTCGAGCATGTTCACGGCGGCGGCGAGCACCAGCTCAATGTCAGCCAGACGGTCTCGGCGGCGCTCGTTGCCGCCGTCCGCCGGATCGAGGCGCGCCCCGGGTTCATCATCGGCAAGGGCGGGATCACCTCAAGTGACATCGGCACCAGGGCGCTCGAGGCCCGGCGGGCACTTGTGCTCGGCCAGGTCCGGCCGGGAGTGCCCGTCTGGCGCCTCGGCGAGGAGAGTCGCTATCCAGGTCTGCCCTACGTCGTCTTCCCAGGCAATGTCGGCGATGCCGGCACGCTGGCCGAGATCGTCGTCGACCTGAGCGGCGCCTAGCGTAGCCAGCGCACCAGCGCGACGCCGGCCGCGCATCCGGCCAGCGCCAGCCCATTGGTACCGAGGATGTAGACCAGAGCGCGGCCGAGTTGCCCTCGGTCCGCCAGCAAAACCGCTTCGAAGGAAACGAACTGAATGTGGTGTAGCCGCCCAGGAATCCTGTGACGATCAGCAAGCGGAGGGCATGGTTCGGTGCATAGCGCTCGGCCAGGAGCATGACCAGGAACCCGATCGCGATCGACCCGAGGACGTTGATCGTCAGGGTACCTAGCGGAAATGTCGTGACGACCCGGTCGTGGATTGCCCGGCCCATCGCGTACCGAGCATTTGCCCCGACAAATCCCCCCACTCCGACCCACAAGAAGTCCAATTGCCGCCTCCCATTCGCCCCGCATGCATATCCGAATCAGTGCCTCGCTGGCATTTCCATCCGACCTGCATGGTATCGTTGATGGCTGCACTGACGAGTCTTGCATACGCATCGGTGCGCTTCCGCCAGCGAGCCGGCCCGCCCAAGGCGCGGTATCCCGAGCATCGTTCCACGCAACACGCCCGCGGGTGGGCAAGAATGTCCCATGGGGATCACGGAGAGGCTTGACGGCGAGCATGGGGGGATTCGATCGCGCGGACAGGCCAGTGACAGTCCAGCGAGCGACAACGGCCGATCAGATCCAGTCCAACGGTACGCTCGATCGGACCGACAACGGAACACGGTCCCATCCGGCGACCCCGGAGACCCCATCCGGAGTCCTGGCTACCGAGACGATCGTCCCGCCGGCCATCGGCACGCCGGCGCCCAAGGCACCACGATCACCTCGTCGCCGACCATCGACTGTCCCCCGTGGCCGCACGGTCCGGCCGGTCGTACTGTCTACCGTGGATGCACCCGAGGTCGAGGAGCGGGCCCAGGGGTGGCAGCGTTTCGTCGTTCCCGGGGCGCTTGCCGTCGTCGTTCTTGTCGCGGTCCTGATTCGGGTCGCTGGGGCGCGGACCTTCACGCCCCAGGCTGACGAACCCGCGAGCATCCTCGCCGCCCATCAAATCGCCGAGAAGGGCGTTCCGATCCTTCCCTCTGGGACGCTCTACCTCCACGGGGCCACACTCTCATACCTCCTGACCCCATTCGTCTGGGCGGGATACGGTGATCTCGATGACCTCACCGCCATGCGGATGGTCAGCGTGCTGTTCGGCACTATCGCCGTGATCCTGACCTTTTTCCTGGCTCGCCGGGTCTCAGGCGCGTCCTGGGTTGGCGTCTTAGCCTCCTTCCTCCTTGCCATCGACCCGGTCAGCGTCGAGTGGGGCAGCCTGGCCCGGATGTACAGCGTCTTCCAGGCAACCACCACGGCCACAGTCTTGCTCTTCCTGCTCCTGCTAGTCCGGAAACGCTCGACCCTGATGCTCGCGGGGTTTGTGCTGTGCTTCTGGCTGTCCATCTTCAGCCACCTCGGCGCGGCCCTCATCTGGCCCGGAATGGTCGCGATCTCGTTCGCCACCTACGGCAAGGGGTTTTTCCGCGAGCGCCGGGACCTGATCTACGCCTTGGCGGCCTGCTTGCTTGCCCCGCTTTCAATCTCCGCGATGAACGCCGTCCTGCAGCCAAAGAACTACCGTCCGGATCTCAATTCGTCGTTCTTCTCGTTCGCCGGCGAAGGCCTGTTCAGCACGGAACGGATCAGACAGCCGCGGATCACCGCTTGGGACGCCCTGTTCGGCAACGGCAATATGTCGTCGTTCCTGCCGTTTGTCTTCGTCGTTCTCTGCGGCGCGCTCATCGGCAGCCTTTTCTTGCGGGCGCGGGCGGGGCATCAGGCCCGGGGCCACCAGGAGGGCGGGCGACTCGATGCGGTGCTCGATCCGGGTGAGCGCGACCGGCGCATCATGACGGGAGCAGTCCTCTCGATCTACTGGGGCGCGGTCCTGGCGGTGTGCTTCTTCACTGTCGAGCAGAAGCCGCGCTACCTGCTTCACGTCCATCCCCTGACGTATGTTCTCTTCGCCCTGGGCGTGGCGCTCTTGCTTCAGCAATCGGGCCTGGCCACCCGGAACGTGGCCCTCTTCCACATCTGGCAGCGATGGCTGCCGCAGTCAGTCGCCGCGGCACTGGCGGTCGCCGTCGCGATCTTCGTCCTCGGCGGTGGACTCAACTGGCGCTTCTTCCGGCCGATTATCGACTCCGATCACATCGGCGGCGTCGAGTACGTTGCCGCGATGAAAGGTCCAGACGATCTCGTGATTGCCGCCCTGCCGGCCCCCGCCTATTTGGAGTTCGGTGGCGACGACAACCTGATGTTCATGGCCGGGGCGGAGGGCACCAACCGAATCAACCGCTACACCCGGATGGATGCCGACGGCCGCACGATCGACTACTGGGTCGGCGTCGATTCGATCGTCAGTACCCCCCAGCTCTGCAACGTGCTCACCGCCAATCCCGAGGCCTGGATCATCGTCGACGAAAACCGACTGACCGAGATCTGGGCGTTCAGTGGCCCGATGCGCGAGACCGTCCTGCGCATGACGGACCTTTACGCTGAGCTTGATGGCGGTGTCCAGATTTTTCACCGATTCACAACAGCTGGAGAGACGAGCGTCCGAACCTGCGCCCCCTTCAGCGGTAGCCCGGCTGAACTCCTGGTGCCGACGACCTTCCGGCCACGGGAAGGTTGATCAGGAGAATCTCCTGCCGGCAGTGGGACGAAAGCCTGTCCTAGCGTTCATGGTCGGCCCGTAGATCCACTCTACCCACCATCGCCCCGACCGCGATCAGCATCGTGCTGCGTCCACAGATCTTCGAGCCAAGCTGGGATCGTCGCATCCGGGCGCTCCTCGTCGCGGGGGTAGTAGCCCTTGATGTCGATGATGGGGGTGCCGTCCCAAGCGTCGATGCCGGCGACCGTGAGTCGGTTCCCCTCCCGCCGGATCAGTCGGGGGCAGGCGATGCCGATCGGGCTTGGCCGTTTGGGGGTACGGGTGGAGAAAAAGCCGACCGGTGGTAAGCCGGAGGCATCCTCGGCGGCGCGGCGCGTACCGGACGTGCGGCGGCGGTCGGCCCTGATCAAGGTAGAAGAGCACGACCAGATGGCTGAACTCCTCGATACCGGCCAGGCCGTCTTCCCACCTGGGCAGGATCTCGAGGATGCTCTCTGCCCAGGGATCGAGGAACTCTCCCGGGTCGGTGTGCCCTTCGGGACGGCGGACCCAGCCGATCGCCTGCACTCGGAACCAATGTGTTGCCGTGGAATCCGGCACCGATAGCCCTCCCTGTCCTATCTCGTCCATCACGATCGACCCAGGGCACATCGTACCCGGATGTGCCGCCGTTCTGGCGAACAACCTCCACCGTTGAGTCCATCGGGAGCGCGTTACGCGGGTTGAGTTGCCTGACTTGCGTGCGACTGGCGCAACTGTCCGCAGGCAGCGGCGATCTCGACGCCGCGCGAGTAGCGGATAGACGTCGGGATACCGTGACCCCGGAGCAACTCGGCGAACCGCTCGATACTCTCCGCCTTGGGTCGCTCGTAGCGGAGATCCTCAACCGGATTGAGCGGGATCAGGTTGACGTGGCAGAGGACGCCGCTACCCCGTAGGAGCGTCCCCAACTCGTGGGCGACCTCCTCGGCGTCATTGTCTCCCGCCATCAGGGCGTACTCGAACGACACCCGGCGTCCGGTCCGCTCACCGTAGCGGCGGCAGGCGTCGAGCAGTTCGGCAATCGGGTAGCGCCGGTTGATCGGCATCAAGGCGGAACGGAGTTCGTCGTTCGGGGCGTGGAGGGAGACTGCCAGGTTGACCTGGAAGGGTTCTTCGGCCAGGGCGTCGATCCGGGGGACGACGCCGGAGGTCGAGATCGTGATCCGTCGTGCCCCCATGTTGAGGCCCTTGGCCTCGTGCACGATTGCGACAAAGGCCATGGTGGCAGCGTAGTTGTGGAAGGGCTCGCCCATGCCCATCATGACGACGTTGGTCAGTTCCCGCCCCCGCTCCCGGGCCGCGCGGGCGGCGTCAACCACCTGGGCGACGATTTCACCGGCCGAAAGATTGCGAGACAATCCGCCCAGCCCGGTGGCGCAGAAGACGCACCCGACCGCACACCCGACCTGACAGGAGACGCAGACCGTCACCCTGTCCGGGTAGTACATCAGGACCGCTTCCATGAACTCGTTGTCGCGGGTGCGGTAGAGCGTCTTGACGGTCTGGTTATCGTCGGTCTTGAGTGTCTCTTCGGGGAGAATCGCCGGCAGGGGCAATGCTTCATGGAGTCGCGCCCGCAACGCCGCCGGCAGGTCGGTCATCTCGTCGTATGAGGTTGCTAGCCGCCTGTAGAGCCAGCCGTAAACCTGGGTCGCCCGGTAGGATGGTTCGCCCCACTCGGCCATCAGCGTCGCCAACGCCTCGAGCGAGTGATCATAGATAGATTGCGGCCGGGCAGCCCGGGCGGTAGGCGCCTGACGGATCAACTGGACTGGTGATTCTGAGGTTGGGGTCGGGGTGACCGCCGGGGAAGATGCGCTCATAACCGGGAAAGTGTAGCAGTTTGCACACCCACGAAGCACCGAATCGCTATACTGGCTTCGCCCGCGACGAGACGCGGCATCGATTTGGCAATTGACCACGAGTTGCGCCATGGCATACGGCTCCAACAGTCTGCGTGTTGATCTCAACAGCGATCTCGGCGAGAGCTTCGGCGCCTACGCCATCGGCGAGGACGAGGGGCTCTTTGGCCTGATCTCCAGCGCCAATGTCGCCTGTGGCTTCCACGGCGGCGACCCACGCGTGATCGAGCAGACGATCACCAGGACGAAGGCGGCGGGCGTCGCCGTCGGAGCCCACCCCGGCTTTCTTGACCTTGTCGGCTTCGGCCGGCGGGAGATGAATGCCACCGCGGACGAGGTCCGAACCGACACGCTCTACCAGCTCGGCGCCCTCGATGCGTTTTGCCGGGTGGCCGGCATCCGCATGCAACACGTCAAAGCCCACGGAGCGCTCTACAACGTCGCCGTCCGCGACGCCGCCCTAGCAGGCGCGATCATCGACGCCGTCAAGGCGTACGATCCCACCCTGATCATCCTCGCCCAACCCGGAACCACGCTCCTGGCGGCGGCCGAGGCGGCCGGTCTGCCGATCGCAAGGGAAGGGTTCGCCGATCGGGCCTACAACACTGATGGCAGTCTGGTCTCCCGCCGGTTGCCGGGTGCGCTGATCACCGACCCGGCCATCGCGGCAGAGCGGATGGTCCGGCTGGTGGCAGAGGGTAAGCTGGCGACGATCGACGGGCAGGATCTGGAGATGCGGGTCGATTCGATCTGCGTCCATTCCGACACACCCGGTTCGCTGGCGATCATGGGCGCCGTCCGTCGGGCCCTCGAAGCGGCCGGTGTCGCGATCCGGCCGCTCCGCTCCCCGGACAACGCATGACCGACACCTTGCCAACGAATCTGGCCCCGCCGCGAATCGTCCCGGCAGGTGAGGCGGCCCTGCTGGTCGAACTGGGCGACGAGATCGGCGAGAAGGCGACCGACCGCGTCCTCCGGCTCGCCAACGCCCTCGATAGCCTGGCGATGCCCGGCATCGTCGACCGGGTGCCGGGCTACACCACCTTGCTCGTGGTCTTTGACCCCGCCGCGGTCGATCCCGACAGGCTGAGTGAGACCCTGGTACGGCTGGACCGCGACGCGGTCTCCATGCCGCTGGGGCAGGGTCGGCTTGTGAGCATTCCGGTGGCCTATGGGGGAGATTTCGGTCCGGACCTCAAGACGGTAGCCAAGCGCGCAGGCATGAGCGAGGCCGAGGTGATCGAGCGTCATGCGGGCGCCAGTTACCGTGTCGGGTGCGTCGGGTTTGTCCCTGGATTTGCCTACCTCGTCGGCCTGCCGGCCGAGTTGGAGACGCCCCGGCGCTCGTCGCCGAGATCGCGTGTGCCGGCTGGATCGGTCGCGATCGGCGGCGCCCAGACCGGCGTCTACCCGTTCGAGACGCCGGGTGGCTGGCATCTGATCGGCCGGACTCCGCTCCGTCCATTTGACCCCAACCGGTCCGATCCGGCGCTGCTCCAGGCGGGAGACCGGGTCCGCTTCGAACCGATTGCCCCGGCCGCCTTCGCGGTCATCGCGGACCAGGTCGAACGCGGGGAGCACCGTCCCGGCGATCGCCGCGGTCCCGGAGAACCAGCCTGATGCAGCGACGCGGCGGCATCGGAGTCCTCGAACCGGGCTTGCTGACGACGATCCAGGATCTGGGCCGCCCGGGCAATATGCGCCACGGGGTCAGCCCGGGCGGCGCCCTCGACCGGGGAGCGCTCATTCTGGGCAACTTGCTCTGTGGGAACGATCCTGGCGCCGGCGCGATCGAGATCACCCTCACTGGTCCCCGGCTACGCTTCACCGCCCCGGTTGTCGTCGCCCTGACCGGGGCAGACCTGGGGGCGAGAATCGACGGCGCGCGGTTGCCCCTCTGGCAGCCGGTCTCTATCCAATCCGGCGGCGAGATCACGTTCAATCAGAGCCACAAGGGGCGCGGCAGCCGAGCCTATCTGTGCGTCGCCGGCGGAATCGTCGTCCCGCCCGTCCTTGGCAGCCGGTCCACCGACCTTGCCGCGCAACTGGGCGGGCTGGAGGGCCGTGCGCTGCGTAATGGGGATCGTCTCGCCTGGGGCCGGCCGTCCGGCCCGACCAACGCATTGCTCACCCGCCGGCTGGTCGGGCTACCGCCCGAGTACGGCGAGGATGCCCCGATCCGCGTGGTCCTCGGGCCGCAACGAGACCGGTTTACGAAGAAGGGTATCGCCGCGTTCCTCACCGGGCCGTACACCGTCTCCGCCAAAGGGGACAGGATGGGAGTCCGGCTGACCGACGGGCCACCGATTTCTCACCGGGGAGGCGCGGATCTGATCTCGGAAGGGATCGTCCCCGGCTCGATCCAGGTGCCCGGAGATGGCCAGCCGATCGCCTTGCTGGCCGCCTGCCAGACGATGGGCGGTTACCCGAAGATCGCCACCGTGATCGGCGCCGATCTCGACCGCCTGGCCCAGGCCCGCCCGGGCGACCAGATCCGCTTCGTCGCGGTCGAGCCCGCCGCCGCCCGGGCGGCGACGCTGGCCTACCGGGCGTCCCTCGGGGACCACGCCGTTCAGGCCAGCGCTCGTCCCGAGAAGGTAGGGGCAATCAGCCCCACGGTGACGGCTCCGACCTCACTCCCCCAGGCGGTATCCGTCATCGACGCCTGGACACCGGACGGCGTCATCCGCGTCATCTCCGCCCTGCGCGAGGCGGGGCTGTCCGGCTGTCAGATTGCGCTGGTCGAGGGCGAGCGCCGGCTTGCGATCACCCTGGGCGATGCCGCCCAGATCGCGCCCACTCCGGCGCCTGCCCCACCTCCAACTGACTCGGTACTCCATGAGGCTTCCCCAACAAGCAGCCCAACCGACACCAACACCCTGACCGCCCCGATGCTCGGCGTCTTCTACCGGCGTCCAACCCCGGACGAGCCGCCGTTCGCCGCACTTGGAGATGAAGTCAGCGCTGGTCAGACCGTTGGTCTGATCGAAGTCATGAAGACCTTCAATGAGGTCGTTGCGCCGCGCGATTGCACAATTGAAGAGTTCCTGGTCGAGGACGGCGCGTATGTTGAGTATGGTCAGGTGATCGCGCGGATTCGGTGAGGAGGCAGAGAAGACCTCACCCCCTACCCCCTCTCCATCGCGATGGAGAGGGGCATCAGGCAGCGCTCTATCTCAATTGACAAACAGAACATAAGATCTACAATGGCCCCAAGCGGAACATCCGGCGCGGGTGCGGGCCTGGGCAGCGCACCACCGCGTCCGGCTCGAGTCCAACCGTCATCCAGGTCCCGTCAGTTCGCTCCCGGAGGGCCTTCCTCGCAGGTCGTAGCGCGCCCGGACACTTCCGCTCCGTTCTCCACCCACCACGGGTGGTTGGCGTCGCAGCGAACAGGCGTCGAGCAAACGCACCACACTAGGCCATCGATTGCCTTAACCGGAAAACGGCACCGCCTGATGCCCCTCTCCATCGCGATGGAGAGGGGGTAGGGGGTGAGGTCTCTCCCGCTCTATCCCAGCCCCAACCGCCGCTTTCTCTGCTCAAGCGCCCGCGTGAGCGACGCGAAGTACTCGTCCGAGAGGCCCATTGCCGCGGCGTTGTCCCGGCCTACTTTCAAGCCCAGATCGCGGACCATCGCCGCCAGGGCCCAGGCATCGAATAGCTCCATGTCGGGCAGGTAGCCGTGGGTACGCCGGTGGGCGAGACGCCAGGCCCGGCGGAAGATCCGGCGCAGGCGCATGATCTGGGCTCTTGGGAGTCCGGGAGGGATCGGGGCGAAGCGCAAGATTGAGGCGGTTCTGGCCACGTCGGCCCGGAGGTCGCCAACCCCCGCGTTCGCCCAGTCGATGACGCCGGTAACCCGGCCTGACTGGACGAGCACGTTGGCGGGGTGGAAGTCGAGGTGAAGGATCGTCAAGGGGAGGGGAGCGCGTTCGCTGACCTGGACGAGACGCTCCTGCAGAGCGGGCTCGCCGGTTCCCATCCACGAAATCCAATCCGTACCATGCGTCCGGAGATCTGGATCGGGGTCGCAGGTGTGGAGGCGGCCGTGGACGTTGCCCAATAGGGTGCCGAGCGCCCAGGCGCGCTCCGGGCGAGTCAGCAGATCCTCCATCATCGTCCGGCCTGGGCACCACTCCAGCAGCATGACCGGCCGGCCGGCGACGATCTCGGCGCCAAGCACGGCCGGGATGGGCACATCCCCATTTCGGGCGGCCCGCATCGCCATCGCCTCGCGCTGGAAGCCGCGTTCGTCCCCAGGCCCAAAGAGGCGCAGGGCCAGGACCCGGGAGTCCGGCTCGCTCGGCTCGACGCGCCAGATCGCGCTGTCGCCAAATCCGCCGGGGATCCGGGTTACGGCGCGAGGATCGTGAATCCCGAGTTGGGCGAGGAGGTCGAGGGGATCCGGTAGGGCCGTCATGGCCGCAGCCCCGTCAGCGGCAGCCCCACCCAGAGGTCATCCTCATCGGGCAGGATGGCACCCGGAGCAGGGGCAGGGTGGATGCGCCTGAAGACATCGCGGCTGAGCCAGGTGCGGGCCACCTCCGGGCCAGCGACGATGAACGGGCTGTCTGGGCCGAACTGGGTGCGATGGGCACTCTGCGATTCCCAGCGGCGGTCAAAGACGTCGTCCACGTTCACGACCGTGGTAACGACGCTATCCGGAGTCAACAGCTCGTCGCCGAAGACCGTTTGGACAGGCCCAAAGTCAATCGTCGGGAGGCCCATGCGGCGCAGGTCCCCATCCATGAGGTCGAAGATCGATTGCGGATAGGCCGTAGCGTAGAGCTTATCGACCGTATGCGGCGGGCCGGAAGCGGGTTCATAGGTTGGGGAGGCGGCCAGGTCGCAGGCGGCGAGGGTCGCCTGGTGGATAGTGATGTGATCGAGGTGGCCGTAGCCGCCGTTGGCATCGAAGGTGAGGATGACCCGCGGCTTCAGCCGCCGGATCTCCGCGACGATTTGACCGACCAGCACGTCGCGGTCGATCTCGGCCAGGGTGCCGTCCCCATACCGCCAGAGGATAGGGGGCTGAAACCCAACGATCGCGCAGGCTTTGCGGAGTTCCGCTTCCCGCACTTCGCCGAGGGTCTCGGGAGTTGCCAGGGCGGGATCGCTGATCTCGCCTTTGTCTCCACTTGTGGCACTCAGGATGTAGATCTCAACCCCGCGGTCGGCCAGGAGCGTCAAGGCTCCGGCGGTGCCCCACTGCTCGTCGTCGGGATGCGCGAAAACGGCAAGCAGGCGAGGCGTGTTCTCGACTTGTTCGGACATCGAAAGGCTCTCCATTGATCGTCCAACCGGCGACACCTCGCCCGATTGTACGGCACGGAGTTTTCGCTGCCTCTAACGCCGTGTCCCCCGCCGCCCCACCCGGCGCGTTCGGCGCACGCCGGGGAGGCGAGGAGAAGACGGGACGCCCTCCGGACCAGTCCATTCATCGGCGGCCGGTGCGGAGGGGGAACCCGCACCGGCCGTCGTCGTCCGGCTGGCTCCGGTTGACGCGTCGCTCCATGTAGGTGGGCGTCCCGTCGTGATGACATCGTGCCCCAGGCACCCGCGCCCGCCATCCGTAAGATCACGCGGATTCGGGTCCGGTCCCTTCCGGACTGGTCTCCGTAGTGTCACGGAGCAAGGAGTTGCCCGAGGTCGCCAAGTGCCGACCCCTTGACTTTGGCAATTGCGAGCGAAAATCATCCGCCCTCCACCCGATCACCCATGACCTACATGGAACTATGCAGACCCTCTTCCATGCATCTGGTCCCGGTATTACGTGATCCACCTGATGTTCGCTGCCCGGCGAAAACCCAAGATCGTCTGGTGCCCGGTTGCACCACCGTCCGCTGAGAAGGCGGCCAGGTGGCCGGGCCAGACGAAAGACTCTAGGAGGGGCTACGTGCACAAACACCCGCGACATAGAGCGCCAATCCACGAATCGACGCCATCTGTACCCCGGTTCAGTGACAACCACTGGACCGTTCGTTTGAACATCAACAACTGGAGACACACTGTGAAATCAACCCTACGCGACTGTCCCGGCCGCCTGGGCACCTTGCGCGGCCTGAGCGAACGATTCACCATCAATGCCGGCCGTCGCCTGACGGCGCCGGTCGTTCTCCTTCTCATGGTAGCGGCGCTGATCGCGCCGCTCGCGTCCCCTTCGCCGGCCAGCGCGAGCCTCTGCCCACCGGGCATGGTCCAAGGTCCGGACACGGAAGTCGTCAACGCGGACGGCAGCATCACCCGCACGCCCGGTCCGTGCGTCCCTGCTCCGCGAATCGATTTCCTGGTGGACCGATCCTCGACGTCAATCAGAGCGACGACCAGAGTGATGGGCTTCCGCCGATTATCGACGATGTGATTCAGGCTGATCCCAGAGAGGGGACCGATCCTGAGCCCACGCCGGACCCGGGTGATGCTTCTGATCCTGACGCCGATATCGACTTCGACGGACCGATCCTGGTGCCGGCGGAGGAAGACAGCTCGACCGACGAGCCAGGTGACGTCATCATCACCAAGTTCGTCTGCCCTGCCGGCTACGACGCGGCTAACGCTGACGTCTACGCCCTCGCTTACGACTGCAACGCGCCATTGGCCGGCATTGGCTTCGTCGCCAGCGACGGCAACCAGGCCATCGACCAGCAGACAAGCGGCCCCGACGGGATCCTCGAATTCGACCAGATGCCCGCCGGTCCTCTCTCCCTCGTGGAGCAGGTTCCGGACGGCTACGGCGAACCCGTCGTCCACTGCACGACCTACGAGTTGAGCGATGGCGGCCCGATCGTCACCGGCCCCTTCAAGGTCACGGTCGACGCCGGCAACCAGATCTTCCAGATCCTGGAAGACGGTCAGACCCTGAACTGCTCCTGGTACAACGTCCCGACCGAGGATAGCCCGGTCGACGAGCCGGGTGACATCACCATCACCAAATACGTCTGCCCGGCCGGCTACGACGCCGAGGGCGCCGACATTTACGAACTGTCCTACGACTGCAACGAGCCCCTGGAGGGCGTCGAGTTCGGCGTCAGCGATGGCGCGGGCTACCTCGACCAGCAGACAACCGGCCCTGATGGCATCGTCGAGTTCGACCAGATCCCGTACGGCCCGATCTCGATCGTGGAACAGGTTCCGGACGGCTATGGCATCCCGGTGGTGTACTGCACGACCTACCTCCTGACTGAAAGCGGTCCTGTCGTTGAAGGTCCGTTCAAGGTCACGGTGGACGACGGTAACCAGATCTTCCACATCTTCGAAGAGGGTCAGACCCTCAACTGCTCCTGGTACAACGTCCCGTACG
Organism: uncultured Chloroflexia bacterium; assembly: GCA_963849635.1. GTDB lineage: Bacteria > Chloroflexota > Chloroflexia > Thermomicrobiales > UBA6265 > CAVRUD01. Next base: position 243,167 of record CAWKIA010000037.1, read on the forward strand.
AGGAAGATGGCTCGATCACGATCTCCAAGTACACCTGCCCGCCGGGCTACGACTACACCGCCTACGGCGCCGATCCGGCCGCCGAGTGCTGGGACCTGACCGACGGTGTGACCTTCGGCGCCCAGGGCCAAAGCGGCCCGCTCGCCCCGGTCGTCACCGGTGAAGCTGGCGCGGGCACCGCGGTCTTCGCGGACCTGGAGCCAGGCCCATACACCGTCTCCGAGCAAGTTCCAGCGGGCACCAAGTCCGTCTTCGTGCTCGACTGCACTGGATCGAGCGTGCCACTGATCCAGAGCCTGCCGCTCTCGGTCGGGCCGAGCCTCGACATCATCGTTGGCCCCGGCGACGAGATCGTCTGCCGTTGGTACAACATCCCCGAGCACAATGAGCGGGGCGATATTGAGGTCATCAAGTACGCCTGCACGACCGTCACCTTCGTCTCGGTCGATGCCTGCCAGCGCTACGAGGGCGGCCAGTCCTTCCGCCTGGCGGGGGTCACTGGTCCGGGCGCCGGCAGTTCCGCCGACGGCACGACCGATGCGACCGGCCGCTACGTCTGGGCGGGCCTGCTGCCCGGCACGTACGAGATCGATGAGCTGGGCGCTAAGTGGTGCTACGCCAGCGCCGATTACACCGACGCCGATGGCTACCTGGTCGTCGAGTCCGGTGTGACCACCCACGTCGCGGTCTACAACTGTGGTTTCACGCCGCCGACCAAGACGCCCGTCAAGTACCCGAACACGGGTGTTGGCCCTGCCTCTGCTGAGATCAGCGGCGGCAGCGCCGCCCCGGTCGCCCCGGCCGACGCGCCGGTGGCCATCGAGGATGCTCGTCCCGAGTTCGACCTGCGCCTTCCAGCAGTGCGCCGGGGGGAGCGGCCGGTCGAGATCACGATCGAGTCCGCCGAAGTCGATGCCCCGATCGAAGTGCTGGAAGTGATCGACGGCGCGATGCAGGACCCGACCGGCGCGACTCACGTCGCCTGGTACAAGGACACCGCCGCCCTCGGCGTCTCCGGCCACATCGTGATGGCCGGCCACCTGAACTACTGGGGCGTGCCGGAAGGAGTCTTCTTCGCCATCGACCGCCTGGAGGAGGGCGACGAGATCGTCGTCACCGGCGAGAGTGGCACGGAGTACCGCTACGAGGTCGTCTCCGTTGGCCAGGAGGACGCGCTGGCGGCCCCCGCCGATGAGGTGCTCTCCCCTGAAGGCGACACGACCCTGACGCTGATCACCTGCGGCGGCGAGTGGGACGCGGACCGGGGCGAGTACCTGAGCCGGACCGTGGTTCAGGCGACGCTGGTCGCGAGCTAGCCACCAGACCGCCCGATCGGGCAACAATTCCCATGGGGGCTGGCAATTGCCGGCCCCCTCTCCGTCTTTTCGCCTGCCCCGAGCCGTACCAGGCCCGCTAGGAATTCAGGCCTAGAACGGACATGGTCTTTTTGCCAATGGTATGCGTTCGTTCACAGAAATCGGCGCTATACTGTCCGTACACGGCTCAACGCGACCAGACCGGCGATGGACCGGGGGCGAAAGTTGGGCTAAGGGGGAGGGGACCGGGCGATGGACAGTTCATTGGTCCAGCGGATGATCGGGGCTGCGCGGCTCGATTCGGCGACGTACGAAGAGGTTGAGCGAGACAAGTCCGCGACACAGCAGGCGCTGATCGTCGTGATCTTGGCCGCCGTCGCAGCCGGTATTGGTGCACTTGGCAGCGATGACGTCGGGCAGGGGATCATCGGCGGTGTGATTGGCTCGGTTGTAGGCTGGGCCGTGTTTGCCGCTGCTGTTTACTTTGTCGGTACACGCCTTACCGCGGGTACACAAACAGAGGCCGATTGGGGGCAGGTAGCCAGGACGATGGGCTTCGCCTATACCCCACAACTTCTGGCGGTCTTTGGATTCATTCCTGTATTGGGGTGGATTCTTGGCGGAGTCGGAGCCATCTGGGGACTGATCGCTTCCATCGTAGCGATCCGGCAGTCACTCGACATCAGTACAGGACGGGCCGTTGCGACGGCCATCGTGGCGATGATCGCGCCTTCTGTCGTTGTCATCGTTGTCGGGCTCATCTTGGGTGGAACGGCAGTGGGTTTGAGTGCGCTGTTCTAACTTGGTGCGAGTCCAGTGGAGGCTCTAACAGTGGGGGGCGGCCTGTCAAGGGCCGCCCCCCACATGTTTTGTGCGATGTCCGATTCAACCAAGCCCACGATCCGAATTGAGGGATATACTGCGCCACCGACTAGATGACCTGTTGGGCTCAGGATCGCGCTCTGGCGACTCCGGGCCGAGGTGTGGCACAGCGCGATATGGGCAGGTATATCCGGCGGATATCGAGCTATGGGCGGGAGATCAAGCTCTTCCTGCTCTTCAATATGCTGGTCTATATCGGCGTTGGCGTCTTCGCGCTGGTCTTCAACCTGTACCTCTATTCCCTCGACCTGCGCGAGGACTACATCGGCGCGTTCTCGGCGGTGCAAACGCTCGCAATGGCGGGCGCCGCGCTGTCGATGGGGAAAATCCTCAACCAAGTTCGGCACCTGGCGCTGCATCACCTACGCCACGGCCGGGTACCTGGTCGTCTCGATCGCGCTCGCGGTCTTCGAGCACCCGATCGTGCTCCTCGTCCTTGCCGCCCTCTTCGGCATAACGCTGGCGCTGCTCTCGACCACGACGATGCCCTTCATCATCGAATGGGGTCGCCGCGACCAACGCCAAGACATCGCCACCCTTGGCTTCTCGTTGATTTCACTTTCAACCACCTTCGGATCGTTGCTCGGCGGCGCCGCCCCGGCAGTAGCGGCAGGCGTCATCCCAGGGGTGGGATCGGAGAGCGCCGGAGCGTACCGCTGGACAATGATCTTGGGCACGCTGGTCACGTTTGCCGCGCTCCTGCCGCTCTTGAGGATGACCGAGGCCCGGAACAAGCCGCCTGCCCGAGAGACGGCCGCGGTCAAAGCGGTGGAGACTCCGGCCGACCGGAAGCAGGTTCGCCGAGATGTAACCGTCTTCGTGGCCATGGGCGGCATCATGAGTCTCGGGGCCGGGATGGTCTTCCCGTTCTACAATGTCTACCTCAGCTCGCTCGGCGCCAGCACCGGCGAAGTCGGGCTGGTCTATGCGGCGGGTGGCCTTGCCGCCGCGGTGATCGGCCTCTCCGCCCCCTGGGTTTCCCGGCGCTTCGGCTCGATCTGGGCGGTCTTCTGGGTGCGGCTCTCGATCGCGCCGTTCTATCTCCTACTCATACTGACGCCGAACCTCTGGCTGGCGATTGCGACCCATCTGGTTCGCCAGACCAGCATCAGCATGGCCTGGCCGATCGACTCGACGTTCATCTCGGAGGTCCTGCCCCCGCGAGCGCGGGCGAACGTCTTTGGCTACCGCTCCGCCCTGTGGAACCTGGGCTGGTCGATGGCCAGCCTGGCGGGAGGATGGATCATCGTCAAATCGGGCTACGATTGGACCTTCTTCAGCCTGATCGCGTTCACCGCTATTTCGGTGATCGTCTTCGTGACGTACTACGAACGCCATCCGATGATCCGGGCCGGTCAGATTCCCTCGGCCCTGCCGCCACGGCGCCGGCTGGCCGCGGCCACAGCCGCAGTTGAGGCAGTGGATCTCGAGCAAGCCGCGACCAAGGAGGACGCCACTCCCCGGACCAGGGTTGCATGAGGAGATGGATAGTCCTCTCCGCTCTGGCGCTCCTGACCATGCTGGGTGGCTGCGGCGACGACAATGGACCGACATCGGTCGATACGCCACCGGGCACGGCGGCGGCGATCGCCAGCCCGGCCGCCACACCACTGTTGGCGGCTACGGCACGGGCGGAGGTTACCGAGGAGGGCTACCTCACCGGCGATGGCGTTTGCGAGGCTCGGGTGCCAAAGACCTGGGTCGAAGACGCGCCCGGCACCGGCACGACCAGCGATGGGCACACCTTTTCGGTCTTCGGCAACCAGCTCGTCGGGCCGGACTCCTGGACGACCGCCGCCAATCTCTTGCGCGATCAAACCAACCGCCAACCGGATGCCCAGCTGTCAGAGAACGACCACTCGGTGCGCATCACCTACGGCAACGGGGCCGGCCTGGCCTACCGGGTTCGATTCGCGGAGGTCTATTGCGACCTCCGCATAACAGGGACCGGCCGCCAGATCTCAGAGGCGGAACGGGCAACCTGGGAGAGGGTCATCGCGAGCTTGCAACCGGCAGGGTGAGGAGAGAAACGAGTTCCAAGATTCAAGTTCCAAGTTCCAAGTAACGAGAGGCGTGAGGCGTGAGAGGGAGAAAGGGATGACGGCGAACGGGAAGAAGGCGTTGATGGTATGGGGCGGATGGGAGGGGCACGAGCCGAAGGCGTGCACCGACCGGTTCGCGCCGTACTTGCGGGACCAGGGGTTCGAGGTCGAGATATCGGACACGCTGGATGTCTATCTCGACGCGGGCCGGATGAGTGGATTCGATCTGGTGGTGCCGGTTTGGACGATGGGGACCATCACGAGAGAGCAGGAGACCGGGCTGCTGACAGCGGTCAAAGCGGGGTTGAACGTGGCGGGATGGCATGGAGGCATGGCCGACTCGTTCCGCAATAACACCGAGTACCAGTTCATGGTCGGCGGCCAGTGGGTGGCCCACCCGGGCAACATCATCGACTACACCGTGAACATCCTCCCCGGCGACGATCCGATTACCGCCGGTCTGGCCGACTTCGCCATGCACTCGGAGCAGTACTACCTCCATGTCGACCCGTCGAACGAGGTGCTGGCGACGACGACCTTCACCGGCGAGCATGCCCCCTGGATCGACGGCTCCGTGATGCCGGTGGTCTGGAAGCGGCACTACGGCAAGGCACGCGTGTCCTATTGCTCGCTCGGCCACGTTGCCTCCGACTTCGACACGCCCGAAGCTCGCATCCTGGTCGAACGCGGCATGTTGTGGGCCGCGGGGTTGCTGGGCGAGTAGGTGCGCCTGATTTACCGTCGATTGCATGCAGGAGCCAAATCATGACCTCACCGCTCGCGGACAATCCGGTCCGCGTTGGCATCGTCGGCTGCGGCGTCATCAGTGACATCTACCTCAAGAACCTGGGCGCCACTCCTGGGGTCGAGGTGACCGCCTGCGCCGATCTGGTTCCCGAACGGGCCCAGGAGAAAGCCCAGAAATACGGTGTAGCCCGGGCGTGCGGTCCGGATGAGCTGCTGGCGGATTCCGAGATCGAGGTCGTCCTCAACCTGACGATCCCGAACGCCCACGCCTCGGTCGCCCGCGCCGCCGTCGCCGCCGGGAAGTCGGTCTACAACGAGAAGCCGCTCACGATCGACCTGGAGGAAGGGCGCCGGTTGATCGCCGAGGCTGACGCCCGGGGGGTGCTGGTCGGCTGTGCCCCGGACACCTTCCTTGGAGGTGGGCTCCAGACCTGCCGGGCCCTGATCGATTCCGGCGCCATCGGTGAGCCTGTGGCGGCCAATGCCTGGTTCCTGGCCCACGGGCATGAAAGCTGGCACCCGGACCCCGCCTTCTACTACAAGGCAGGGGGAGGGCCGATGTTCGATATGGGACCGTACTACCTGACCGCGCTCGTCTCGCTGCTTGGTCCGGTCCGGCGCGTGACTGGGCAGACCCGGATCACGTTCCCGCAGCGAACGATCACCTCGAAGCCCAAGTACGGAGAGGTGATCGACGTCGAGGTCCCGACCCACGTCACCGGCATCCTGGAGTTTGGCACCGGTGCCATTGGCACAGTGACAACGAGCTTCGATGTCTGGGCTAGCGAGAATGCTCGCCTGGAAGTCTTCGGCGCGGAGGGCAGCCTGCGCCTGCCCGACCCAAACACCTTTGGCGGGCCAGTCCAGATCCTCAAGAGTGGGAGCAAGACGTGGGAGGATGTTCCCCTCTCGCACGGCCACACGGAGAACAGTCGCGGACTGGGCGTTACCGATCTCGCGACAGCGCTTCGGGCCGGCGGGCAGCCCCGCGCTTCAGGAGCCCAGGCCCTTCATGTCCTCGAGATCATGCACGGGATTCACACATCGGCCACCGAAGCCCGGCACATCGACCTGACCAGTCTCTATTCCCGGCCGCCTGCATTCGAACCGACGACCTGATCTCCGCGACACCGACGCAGCAACGATGTGACTCTAAGGCAAGCACACGAACTTGGCCACGTTTTATGTAGTCCGGTTCGATTGATTGTCTCAGACAGAGAATGCCTGTCAGGCAAGTACCAGTGTTTTATGCATTGGGAGGATTGATATTTAGCCGAACGTGCTATAGAGTGATCTGTGACAGGTGAATAGTAATGGTGGAAAAGTACTGCTCCGCTGGCGGCTGTTAGTAGTGCTTTTGTGCTCCCGTATTAGTACGCACCTAGATCGCGAAGCTCCGCCGAAGGCAGGCTGTCCTCGCGAATGGACCTGTTCGCGCCAAGTTCGCGCACCACGGTCAAGCCGGGTGGCCATCAAGGTGGCCAGGCATCGCGGTGGTGAGTGGCGCTGAGGAAGTTGAAGGAAGGGACCTCCGTGGACGGTGATCGATTCGACGATTGGAGCCGACGACTTGCTCGCCAACAGTCTCGGCGAACGGTAGTCAAGGCCGGGTTGGGTGCCGCGGTGCTTGGTGGCGCACTCGCCAGCCGGCAGGCGGCCTCGGCGCAGGGAAACCCGAACGAAGACTGCCCGGCCGGAACTTCGTTACTTATTAAGTTCGAGGGCTTCGGGACGGTTACCGTCGGCGTGCCGATCGTGTCCGGCACGGTCATCATCACTCCCACGACCGTCAAGGGCGCCGGCGACGTCATCAGCTCCGCGCCGGGCGCCATGGGTGAGTTGATCTCGTTCACGTTCGTGTCGGCCAATCTGGTCTCGGCCGTCGTTGTTAAGTCAGGTCAGGTTGCGGCAACTACTCCGTACAACCCGGCCGTCAATGCGGGTGGACCGCTCACTACACCCGCGTCCAACCAAGCTGGGATTCCCCAGGGAATCAGCAACATCCAGTTCTGCGTCTCAACCGGGACCACCACGACCACGACGACCACTGCCGCTCCGACGACGACCACTACGACTTCGACGACCACGACCACCACGACGTCGACTACGTCACCACCGACAACAACCACGACGACGACCCCTGATCCGGGCACAACCACGACAACCACCACCGCGCCGCCGACCACGACCACGACCACGACACCCGACCCGGGGACCACCACGACGACCACGACCAAACATCCGACCACGACGACAACCAAGCACCCGTCGAAGACGACCACACCTCGACACCGGTCGTCATCCTGCCCAGCACCGGCGCCGGGTCCGGAGAATCGGACGAGGCGAGCGCCGGACCGGTCCTGGCGATCATGGGAGCCGTCGCAATTGCGGGGCGCTCACTCGTTCGACGATTCCGGAACGGAGAGACGTAGACCGCGGCAGAACCAAACTCCATAAGGCGCAGCAACGAGTGGAGGCGCCCCTGCCGGATCGGCAGGGGCGCCTCTGCGTGCAGCGATCGATGTCGCACTCTGCCCAATATCGTGTGGGCTTTGTGGAAGTCCAGACACATGTGAGACGTGGGCGGGGATGAAGTGAGGGGATCGCCCCGGGTATCTTGGGGGTGCTTACTCACAAGATGCAGGAGATCCCTCATGGCCAAGCATAGCAAGCGGAACCGGCGCCGGATGCACCAAGCCGGGATGGGTGGCGGCTTCCGGATGGTCCGCCAGGTGCCGGTCCGGTTCCAGCGCCGCCTGCCCCAGGCCGCGCCCCTCAGTCCCGAGGCCCAGTACCGGCTGCGCTGCCTGGAGCACGCGGACCGGACCAGCGTCCGCGAGGCGTCCCGTGCCTTCCAGGTGCCGGTCTCGACGATCTACCGCTGGCGCAGACGCTTCCGCCCCGACGACCTCACCACGCTGGAGCCCCGCTCGCGCCGCCCTCATCGGACCCGGCGCGCGACCTGGACCGCAGCGCAGGAGTCTGCGGTTTTGGCCCTGCGCCAGCAACACCCCCGCATGGGCAAGGGGCCGCTCCGGGTCCTGCTGGCGCAGCAAGGGCACCACCTGAGCGCGTCGATGATCGGCCGGATGCTGGGCAGCCTGCGCCGCCGCACCCTGCTGCGCGAGCCCCATACGGTGCGGGTTCGGCGCGAACGGCCCCAACGGCCGTATGCCACGCGGGTGCCCAAGGACAAGCGCACCCCGACCGAGCCCGGCGCCCTGGTCCAGCTCGACACGATGCACCTGCGCCCCTGCCCGGCGTCGAACGCCGCCAGTTCACCGCCATCGACGTCGTCAGCCGCTGCGCCGTGGCCGGGGTCCGGGCGACGGCCTCGGCGGGGACCGCGACGGCCTTTCTGGACGAGCTCCTCGCCCGGATGCCGGTGCCCGTCCAGGCCATCCAGGTCGACGGGGGCAGTGAGTTCATGGCGGGGTTCGAGACGGCCTGCCGGGAGCGGGGCATCGCCCTCTACGTGTTGCCGCCGCGCTCCCCCAAGCTCAACGGCCGGGTCGAGCGCCTCAACGGTACCGCCCGGCGCGAGTTCTGGGAGTGCTACGAGGGCGACCTCGACTTACCTGCGCTCCAAGCCGCCTTGCGCGCCTGGGAGCACCACTACAATACGGTCCGACCCCACCAAGCCCTCGGGTACCAAACCCCCGCTGCCTTCCTTTCCTCCCAGTCGTTCTCACATGTATCGAACTAGGACAGCTTGTTGACAGGGCTAGGGGCCGTTGCTACCATCCCGGTATTGGTCTGACAACATGACGATTAGGCCGCACTGCCACACGCTGCCGAGGGATCGATGGGTTTTCGCTCCGTCATCCTGACCCGCTCCTACGAGCAGGTCGTCGAGCAAATCCAAGACGGCATCCGGGCCGGCACCCTGGTCCCCGGCCAGCGCCTCCCGACCGAGCGCGAACTCGGCGAGAGCTTTGGTGTGAGCCGGGCGGTCGTCCGCGAAGCCCTCAAGGTGCTTTCCGCGATGGGGTTGGTCGAATCACGGCAGGGGAGCGGCAACTACATCGCCTCGAATCCCGTTCCATCTATCACCCGTGCCCTGATCCTCTCGGCTACGCCGCAGGAGGAGTCCCTCCTGGCACTCTTCGAGGTGCGCGAACCGCTCGAAGCCCTGGCGGCCCGCCGGGCGGCGGAACGCCGTACACCTGAGCAGGCGGCCACGATCGTCGAAGCCGCCGAGGTAACGATCAGATCCGGTGAAACCGACGACCTCGACCTCTTCAGTGTGGGAGACCTTGCCCTTCACCGCGGAATCTTCGCGGCCGCCGGCAACCCCTATCTCACGACCGTCTCCAGCGCGGTGCGCGAGGTCCTCAATCACGCCCTCCACTTGGTCACCCGACTCACCGGAACCGTGCCCGCCGCCGCCGCGCAGCACGTTCGCATCGCCACCGCCATCAGCTTGCAAGATGCCGACGCAGCCGAGGCCGAGATGGCCGCCCACATCCGCTACAACGCCGATGCACTGCGGGACATGATCGCCGCGGGTCATATCGTCGGCACCAGCCGGATCGGTGACCGGGTTGGTGCACGGGTGGAGCGCAGGGTCTCCTGAACTTCTGAGGGAAAGGGGGCATATTTTCAATCTCGTCTGACACCACCTGATTTGAGACCGATCCGATGTGGGTTCGGCACTCGCTGAACGAGCAATCAAGGAGGTCGAAGGTGACCACACAGAGATTGAACCGGCGCCAGTTGATGGGCACTGGCGCGGCAATGGCGGGCGGACTGGCGCTTGGCGGCGGGATTCGCCCCGGACGGCTCGGAGCGCAGACGCCTCCCGCACGCCAGTATTCCGGCCAGATCGTGATCGCGATCCTGGGCGGCGAGGCCGCCGAGGAACCCGCCCGTCAGGCCGTGGTCGATGCTTACCGTGCGCTTCAGCCTGATGTCGAAGTGCTGTGGGAGCCGCAGGATCTGGAAGCCGCCGAGTACACCACGTTTTTGGGCACCCTGCTATCCGCTGGCGACATCCGCGAGGACATTGTCTCGGGCAACTACCAGTCCGAATTCCGCGGCTATGTCAACTTCGATGAGTATCGCGTCAACGTCAATCAGTACACCGGCCAGACCTGGGATCAGGACCTGAACTGGGACTTCTTCCGGGCCGTCAACGCCACCGGGGAGCGGATCATGCTCCCGACCCGTTCCGTGCACATTAACTGGTTCTACAACCAGGATCTCTTCGAGCAGGCCGGGGTGGCCGCACCGACCACCTGGACCGAGTTTGCCAGTGCCTGCGCCGCACTGAAGGAATCCGGGGTCACCCCGATCGCCGGGAACTATGACTACCAGATCCCGCAATGGTTCGCTGAGGTCTACTTCGACCAGTACCACGTCAACTGGATCGAGACCGTCCGGGCCCAGCCGGGTGACTGGAACTACGACCCGGCCCTCGACGACGCCTACAGCGGCGACTTTACCGACCCGTTCATCCACAACACCTATACCTATAGCCCACAACGTTTCCTGGCCGCCGTCCGAGACGGCGTACTGCGCTTTGATACGCCGGAGATCACCGACATCATGCGCAACATGTCGACGATCTTCCCCGAGTACGCCACCGGCGATTTCTATGTGATCCAGGGCGACGCCATGTACAACGCCTTCCTGCAACAGCAGGTGGCGATCATGCCGAGCGGCACCTGGACACTGACCTCCCTGGCGCAGGACCTGGAAGCGCTCACTCCGGAGCGGATCGCCCAACTGGAGCTTCCGGAAGGGACCGAGATCTCGGCCTTCAATTGGGGCACCTTCGAGAACCCGACGATGGAGGGCGACCTGGTCAAGTCCCCGGTCCGCTCGGTCGAATCCGCCACCGGCGAGTACCTCAGCATCGTCAACAAGAACCAGGAACAGACCGATATGGTCATCGACTTCCTGCAGTTCTTCACATCGTCGGCGGGCTACCAGACCTGGATCGACGCCCAGGCAGCGCTGCCGGTCGCCTTTGCCCCATCCGGTCCGGTCGAGGTTCGCAATGTGACCGATCCGCCGGAAATCCAGGAACTCTTCTCTCAGGTTTCGCTCATTGGCAATGCCGAACTGAACTACACCGGATTCTGGACCTCCCCGGCTACCGGCAACATCATGCAGGACGCCCGCAACCTCTTCAAAGAGGGCCTGGACGGCACCAAGAGCCCGGAGGAGTACGCGACCGCCCTCCAGGTGTACATCACCGACAACTTCGACGCGATCCTGGAATCGACCGGCTTGACCTCGGCCGATCTTGACGATCCATCGCGACAGCCCGGGACATAAGGACGGCGTCCGGCAACCGGCAACCGGCAACAGCGAGTATCGCTGTCACCACGGCCTAACCTGTCATCCCGAGCTTGTCGAAGGTTCTCGAACCGCACCGTGCCAAGACGAAGCCTCGACCTTCGAGATAACGGCACCACATTCGTTTAGACGGCGGCACCATCGGAGCGCCGTCTCAATCGAGATCCATCGACAAGCTCGGGATGACAGGGAGGTCGGGGCGTCCGCAGAGCATTCTGACGCTCAACCAAGGACACCTGGATAGGGAACTTGCCCATGTCAGCGATCCGGCCGCGACTCGGCCGACCGTCCGCGTCGACAACTGAATCCGCATCTGGCCGAGTGGCGGCGGCCCCGTCGCGAACGGCCCGGCTCGGCCGCCGCGCCCTGCTCGCGATCGTCCTGATCGCCATCGTGGCGAATGCTGCGTACGTCTTTGCCGACAGGAGGCTCAAGGACGATCCGCTCGTCTCTGGGGCGAGCGGATCAAGCGAGAACGTCGTGCTGGCCAGCCCGATCGATGCGGAGCACACGCTCATCGCCACGCGTGACAACGTCATCTCTATCGTCCAGGGCGGCAAGGCAGGGGCTCAGGCGCCAATGCCGAAGACGGTCGGTGCCGTCGCGGCAACCGGCGACGGGTCGACGATCTACGCCGGGATGTCCGATGGGTTCGTGACGATCCTCGATGGCTCGTTGGCCCAGATCGGACAGGTGCAGGTCGAGGGTCGGGTTGTCGGAATCTCGCCGGTGACGGACGGATTCCTGGTCGCGCACGGGGTGGGCACATCAGGAAATCGGTACTACGTCACTCGCTTTGGCGACCCAGCAGCCCCACCGGTTGCCGTCACCCAGGCCAGTTTCCAGATTTCTGCCCTGACGACCGACGGCACAGACGCCGTCTACGGCACCGGCAACGCCCGGGTGGCCAGGGTCGATCCGGCCGGAACACTTCTGTGGGAGACGACGCTGCCGTCGCCGATCATGCGGCTGCTCGCCCTCCCGGACGGCGGCCTCCTGGCTGGAGGCGAGGACGGCATTCTGAGCCGCGTCGACGCCTCCGGCGCGATCCTTTGGTCCAGCACGATCTCGCAGTACCCGCTGCGCGGCCTCGCCTTCGATCCGGACAGTTCGACGGCGTTCGCGGGAGATTCGCGCGGCAGCCTCGACGCGGTCGACGGCGAGAGCGGCTCCCTCCGTGTCGAGCAAGCCGCCGGCGACTCCGACCTGGAGGCAATTCTTCCTACCGGACCGGGAGCGTTTCTCGTCATTCCGCGCCAGGGTGGCTGGCACATGCTCGACGCCGGAGCGCTCAACTCGGCCGAACTGAGCAACACCTTGCGCGTGGCCTGGGCAGCGACCAACGGCGCACTCGTGCTGGCCGGGGCCGGCGCGGCGATCGTTGCGGTCGACCGCTGGCGGGTGTACACCCGGAAACAGGCCCGCCTGGCGTGGCGGTCACGGGTCGCGTATGTGCTGGCCCTCCCCGCGATCGCCCTGATAGCAGTGTTCGCTTACTACCCGGCCGGCATGGCCTTCTACTACTCGCTGACCAACTTCAGCTTGCGCGAGGTGACCGAGTACGTCGGGCTGGAGAACTATCGGGAGGTCCTGTTCCACGACCAGTATTTCCGGACCGGCTTCAATAACATGTGGATCATCGTCGGGACCAGCATTCTCAAGACGATCACGATTCCACTCCTGGTGGCGGAGCTCGTCTTCTGGCTAAGAAACTCCGTTCACCAATACATCTTCCGGACGCTCTTCGTCCTGCCGGCCGTCGTCCCCGATCTGGTCTTCACGCTGATGTGGCGGCAGGTCTACGAGCCCAATACCGGCTTACTCAATCAGCTCCTCGCCTCGATGGGTCTGACCAGGTTTCAGCACGCCTGGCTCGGCGACGAGAATACGGCGCTTTGGGCCGTCATCGCGGTCGGTTTTCCGTTCGTGAGTGCCTTCGCCTTCCTCATTTTTCTGGGCGGGCTGCTGAACATCAACGGGGAATACTTCGACGCCGCCAAAGTGGATGGCGCGTCCTGGTGGCAACGGTTCTTCCACATGGATGTGCCGCTGCTCCTGCCCCAGTTCCGGATCCTGCTCTTCTTCGCGGTCACCGGCACCATCCAGGGTTTTGCTGGGATCTTCATCCTGACCCGCGGTGGACCCGGATTCGAGACCTACATTCCGGCGTTGCAGATGTACCTGCGGATCGCGGAGGGTGACCTCGGGTATGCCTCCGCCATCGGCGTCGTCCTCTTCGCGATGATCCTCGTCCTGACCCTGATCATCCTGCGTTTCCGGCGCAACGACGCGACCGAATCGGCGTAGCAGGACTGGTGAGACGATCCGTCATGCGCGCCCGAAGGAAGAGCACGTGAGCGATCTGGCCCGACCACTTAGAGACCGCGGCGCCCCGCCCAACCCGGCTGCCCCGCCTCGCGACGTGAGCCCGAGCCGGTCTCTGCTGTCGCGGTTGCCCGGGGCGGGCACTGCTGTGCAGTACCTTCTCCTCCTGGCGCTGCTGGTCCTCTCCTTCTTCATCGTCGCGGTGATGGTCTCCCTGTCGCTGCGGCGCACGCTCCTGATCTACATCGACTTCTGGGCGGCTCCCTGGCCACCCTACTGGGGCAATTACCAGGACGCGGTCTTCGACCTGTTGCCGTCCCTGTGGCGCACCCTCTATGTTTGCGCCCTTTCCATCTTCGGGATCGTCGCCATCTCCTGCGGTTGCGCCTATGCCTTCGCCCGGCTCCGCTTCCCTGGGCGGGATTTCCTGTATTACGTCGTCCTGGCGGTGCTGATGATTCCAGGGATCATCCTGCTTACGCCCCACTTCATCATGGCCAACAACTTCAACCTGCGCGGCAGCCTGTGGGGCCTGATCGTCTTCTACGTCGCCGGCGGTCTGCCCTTCGGCATCTTCCTGATCACGACCTTCTTTCGCTCGCAGCCGGTCGAGATCTTCGAAGCGGCCCGGATCGACGGCGCCACCGAGCTGCGATCCCTCTATCAGATTGCGATTCCGCTCTCGTGGCCGATCCTGGTGACGGTCGCGATCATGAACTTCCTCAACATCTATAGCGACTTCATCTGGCCCAGCCTGATCCTGCCCCAATCCCAACAGACCTTGATCCTGGCGCTGGAACAGTACTCGCCCGCCATCGGCGAGTTCGCCTCGCGCCAGGATATCGGCATGCAGACGGCGGGCTACGCCTTCGCCACGGTGCCGCAATTGATCGTGTTTGTCGTCGGGATGAAGTACTTCATTCAGGGGGTGACATCGGGGGCGGTGAAGGCGTGAGACGGCAAGACGGTAAGGCGGCACGGAATCGTAGGGGCGGACCTTTGTGTCCGTCCGGCCGCCGATCAACCTGTTACCGGATGGAGACGCCATTCCCGATGCGGGACGACGCAGTCGGATACCGGGCGGACACATCGGTCCGCCCCTACAACGGAGACGCACATTCTGGAGGAGATCCCTCGCTGCGTGCGTCGTATTCAGGGAGGAATTCCACGTCGTGTCCGATTCCAAGAAATCAGCGGCGAAGCCGGCGAATTGGCATGAAGATGCCTTCTTTGGGCTTCACTACGATCTTCACGCTGGGGCTGACGACAAGGTGCTCGGCCGCGACCTGAGTGTCGAGCACCTTGTCGAGCGGTTGTCACGGGTCAGGCCGGATTGGATCCAGTGCGATTGCAAGGGCCATCCTGGCTACACCAGTTGGCCGACGGAGGTCGGCTCGACGTCGCCTGGGATGGTCCAGGATGCACTCAGGATGCATCGGGAGGCCACGCGGCAGCTGGGTATTCCCCTGGGGATGCACTACTCGGGCGTCTGGGACTCGCGCGCTGTCGAGCTCCATCCTGACTGGGCCCGGGTCGACGAATACGGCATCCCCGACGGACCCAATCGTCCGGCTCCGAAGGATGGGCAGAAGACGACCATCAGCATGCGCTCCGACTCGACGTGTCGCCTCGGCGGGTACGACGAGGAGCTGATGATTCCGCAGATGCTGGAGCTGGTCGAGAAGTACGACGTTGACGGCTTCTGGGTCGACGGCGAGAACTGGGCCTCGAAACCCTGCTACTGCGCCCCGTTGCACCGCCGAGTACACCCGGCGGACCGGCAACTCGGCCATCCCCAAATCGGCCGAGGAGGACGGTTGGGATGCCTGGCTCGGCTTTCACCGCGACCTGTTCGAGGAACATGTCACAGCCTACGCCGACGCCATACACGCCGCCAAGCCGACCTGCATGATCTGCTCAAACTGGATGTACACGATGCGGCAGCCGGACCCGATCCGCGCCCACGTGGACTACCTCAGCGGCGACTTCGACTGGACCTGGGGGGCGGATCGGGCGGCTGTCGAAGGGCCGCCTGCTTCGACTCGCGCGGTCTGCCGTGGGACCTGATGGCCTGGGCTTTCACCAAGACGGGCACCATGCAGGACCCACCGCCGTGGGTGATGAAGGCCCGCTCACCTCTCCCAGGAGTGCTCCGAGGTCGTCGCCCTTGGCGGGGCGGTGATATCTACAACTCCCCGCAACGGGCGGGACGACTCACCGACTGGCACCAGGACACACTGGCGGAGGTGGCGGCCTTTTGCCCGGACGCGCAAGGACCTCTGCTTCAGGTCGGAGACGGTCCCGCAAGTCGCCATTCTTCACCTTTCTCGGCACCGTATGCCACAACCAGCCGCTCTTCAACGATGGGCGGGCGGCCGCTATTGAAGGAGCGTTGCACGCCCTCCTGGAAACTCAGCACTCGGTCGACATTCTCCCTGAGGACGCTGCCCTGGAGCGGATGGAGCGCTATCCGCTTGTTGTCGTCCCGGAGCGCACCCGGCCCTCCGCCGCGATCCAAGCCGCGCTCCTCTCTTATGCAGAAAATGGAGGGACAGTCCTCCTCACCGGATCGAACCTCGGCCGCGACTACCCGGATCTCGTCGCGCCGGCCAAGGACGGCCCGTCCGAGCGGGACGGCTCCGGCGATCCGGCCGCCTCGACAATCTACCTCCCGACCGGGCGGCGGGCAGTGCCCATTTCCGGCCACTGGCAGGCAGGCCACGTCGACGCCGGCACCGAGGTGTGGCTGGAGTATCTGAGCCAGCAGGAACCGGAGAACGACGCCACTGGCAATGCGGCAGTCACCGCTCGTCGTATCGGCCAGGGCCGTGTCGTCGCCGTCCACGGTCCCATCTTCGAGAATTACTTCATCGGCCACTACCCCCGCTTGCGCGATGTCATCCGCGAGTTGATCGGGAAGATGGAGATCCCCTGGATCGTTCAGGCGGACGGTCCCGCGCAACTTGAGGTCATCCCTGCCCGGCGCAAGGAAGGACAGCTGCGCATCAACCTCATCAACCGGGGCGCCGGCGAGGCCCTTTCGCCCCGGCGCGTCGCGATCGAGGAGCTGCCGCCGATCGAGCACGTCGCCTTGCGCGTTCGTGTCGACGAGCGCCCGAAGCGGGTCCACGTCTTCCCTGAGGATCGACCGGCCGATTGGTCGTACGCGGACGGAATCGCCACCATCCGGATCGATCGGGTCGATGTCCATTCCGTGGTGTCGGTGATCTAGCGTGTTCTCGCGGGCGGCGATGGTCGTCTCCCGTGTTCACCAGGCGTTCACGGCCGGGTCCGTGACTAGGAGGTTCGTCGTGGTTCAATCTCACCGACGTCTTTCGCGGCGTTCACTCATGGCAAGCAACAGAAGGTTGCGGAACAGATCGGGGCGTATCTGCTCCTGGGCATCCTCGGCGTGATCTTGCTCGCGCCGTTCTACTTCATGATCATCGGCTCGTTGATGGATCGGGGCGAGATGTTCCAGGTCCCGCCGACGTTCTGGCCACAGGAAGCTGATCTGGGAGAACTACTCCGCCCTGTTCGACCGCTTCCCGTTCTGGACGTACATCCGCAACAGCATCTTCGTCTCGGTCGCGCAGACGGCCGGGGTGCTCTTTTTCTGCTCGCTGGCCGGGTTCGTCTTCGCCAAGCGGCGGTTTCCGGGGCGGGACTGGCTCTTTATCGTCGTGCTCATCTCGTCGATGCTGCCCCACGGCCAGACGACGATCATCCCCTTCTACCTGCTGATGGTGAAGTTCGATTGGGTGAATACGTTCTGGCCCCTGATCGTGCCGTGGTGGGCGCCCCCGCTGAGCATCTTCTTGATGCGACAATACATCGCCAACGGTGTCCCGGATGAATTGATCGATGCCGCCACGCTGGATGGTACGAGCGTCTTCGGCATCTACCGGCGGATCGTCCTGCCGCTCGTCGCGCCCGGTCTGGTCGTCATCGGCGTATTGCAGTTCATCGCCGTCTGGAACGACTTCCTCTACAGCCTGCTGATCCTGAAAACCGAGGAGATGCGCACTGTCACGCTGGCCCTGGTCGAACTCTCGACGCGGACGCAGGCCGCGACGACCTACGGGCCGCTCTTCGCGGGGATGGTCCTGGCGACGGTCCCGACCGTGCTGCTCTACATCGACTTCCAGCGCCGCTTGACCAGCGGCATTCTTTCCGGCTCACTGCGAGGATAGGGTGCAATGCTGACCCGGCCCTCCGATCCCGGCCTTCCTGATACATCCGGCACAACGGGCAGCCAGGTCCGCTGCCGGTCGATGCCAGGGTCGATCGGCTGTTCTCTCGATGCGGCAAGCTGGCCGATTTCTCCGAGCGGCAAGGGCTGGGCCTACTTTCTCCTGATTCCGAGCATTCTCATGGTCGGGGCGGTGGTGGTCTACCCCGTCGCCTCTGGGATTCTGCTCTCCTTCCGCCAGATGCAGATCAACCGGCCCCGCCTGGGCGAGCCCTGGGTCGGGCTGGACCAATACCGGCGCCTGTGGGAGGACGACGTCTTCCGGACCGCCGCCGGCAACACGGTCTACTGGGTGGTCGGCGGCGCGGCAAGCCAGTTCCTCCTCGGACTGATCGCCGCCCTGGCCTTGAACCGCAGCCTGCCTGGGTTCCGGGTGGCCCGGGTGCTGATCCTGCTGCCCTGGCTGTTGCCGTCGGTCGTCGCTGGGCATATGTGGGCATTGCTGCTCGACTTCCGCCTCGGTGTCGTCAACGACCTCTTGATCAAGGCCAACATTCTCGATACGCCCAGAGCCTGGTTCGCCGAGCCGAACACCGCCTTCCCGGCCGTGCTCGTCGCCGAACTGTGGCGCTGGTTTCCGTTTTTCACGCTCTTCCTGCTCGCCGGCCTGAGCAGCATCCCGGACGAGCTCTACGACGCGGCCTCGATGGACGGCGCCGGCATGCGCCGCCAGTTCTTCGACATCACTATCCCCCTTCTGCAGCCGGTGATCGTGGCGTCCGTGATCCTGCGGGTGATCGGTCTGGTCAACTCGCCCGACCTGCTCGTCGTCCTCACCGAACGGCGGCCCCGGCCAGAAGACCCAGATCCTCTCCCTCTACGCCTTTCAGACCGCCTACAACAGCTTCAACTTCGGCTACGCGGCGGCGATCTCGGTCGTCCTGCTGCTGGTGCTGGTCGTCTTTACGGTCGTCTACGTCCGCATCTCGAAGGTGACGCAGGAATGAGACGAGTTCCAAGTCGTCAAGTTCCAAGTTCCAAGGCGACGAATGACGCTCGGTACTCGGCTCGCTACTCAAGACTCACAACTCTTGGAACTTGCAACTTGCGAACTTGAATCTTCTCCCTCGTCTGGAGTCTCGATATGGCGAGTAGGAATGCGATCTTCCGATCGCAGCGGCGGATCAATCGGACGATGGACGCGATCGCCTACGCGATCGTGGGGGTGATCACGGTCTTCGCCTTCTTCCCGCTGGCGTGGACGCTGTTGACGTCGTTCAAGCTGGAAGAGGACATCGTCACAGAGCGGATGCAGTACGTGCCCGAGGCGGTGACGTTCGACAACTACGTCACCCTCTGGCAGCGCTCCGGCTTCCCTCGCCTGATGACCAACAGCGCCGTGGTGACGGTGCTGACCGTTATCATTTGCATGATCTTTGGGGCGCTGGCCGCCTACAGCATCTCGCGCTACCGCTTCCGGGGGCGTTCATTCCTGCTTGTCTTCTACCTCGTGATCCGGATGTTCCCCTTCGTCCTCCTGCTCGTCCCCTTGTTCATCATGCTGCGCGAATTGCATCTGCTCGATTCCCGCGTCGGTCTGGCGCTGGCATACACCGCCTTCTTGCTGCCGGTCGCGGTCTGGATGCTGAAGGGGTTTTTCGATGCGATTCCGCCGGAGCTGGAGGATGCCTCCCGGGTCGATGGCTCGACCAGGCTCGGCGCCCTGGTGCGGATCGTGCTGCCGTTGGCCCGGCCGGGGATCATCGCCACGGCCGTGTTCGTCGCCATCGCCGCCTGGAATGAATTCCTGTTCGCCTTGCTGCTGACCTCCAGCGCGGGATCGCGCACCTGGCCGGTGGGACTGCAACTGATGGTGGGTGAGTTCCAGCTGCCGTGGGGGCTGCTCAGCGCAGGGGGCGTCATCAGCATCCTGCCGATCATCATCTTCTTCGCGTTCGTGCAGCGGTCGTTGGTTCGCGGGCTGACGGCGGGGGGGTTGAAGGGATGAGGCTGCGGGAGCACCCCCTAACCCCCCGGCCCCCTTCCCCCCGCTGCGGCAGGGGGAAGGGGGAGAACGGCGTTCGGCGCCTGGCGGCGTTCGGCGTGCCGGTTCGGTTCCCGGACGTAGGGGCGGACCTCCGTGTCCGCCCGGTTGCCAACCGCGTCGTGTCGAATCGGGGGCGGCGATTTCAACCGGAAATCGGAGTGTCGGCGGTCGAGAGGACACGGAGGTCCGCCCCTACAACCCTGTCGCCAATGGTCAGCGTCACCCCCCTTCCCCCTGCCGCAGCGGGGGGAAGGGGGGCTGGGGGGGTTAGGGGGCTGTCCCGGCCCCGCGCCCCTTAGCGAAATGTCGTGGACTCGTTCACTGTGTCATCGCGTACCGAATCGATCGTTCGCTCAGCAAGGAGGCTGTGATGTCGATCCAGGATGGGACCATCGGGGTGCTCCCAATCTCGGCAGGTGAGCGTGCCCGCCTGCACAGGCGCGATCTTCTCCGCCTCGCCGCCATCGGCGGCCTTGGTGGGGCGCTGGCGATGCGCGGCGTTGGCCGGGCGCTAGGGGCGCAGGCCTCGGGCGATATCTCGTATTGGCACCACTTCACCAGCGAGACCGAGCAGGCCGGGATGGAGCGGGTGCTGGAGCAGTTCACCGCCGCCAACGCCGGCGTGACGGTGACCCCGGAGAACATCCCGAACGCCGACTACATGGCGAAGTTCACCTCCGCCGCCCTGGCCGGCAGCTTGCCGGATACGGCCATGGTCGCCGTCGACCGCCTGCCGGACATGTGGGGGATGGAGGGCGTTCAACCTCTGACGGACAGGATCAACGCCTGGGAACTGAAAGACGCCTTCCCGGAGAGCGTCTGGACCGGCGCGACGATCGAGGGCGACATCTACGGCCTGCCGGCCTTCATGTTCGTCGACTGGTTGTACTACCGGAAGGACTGGTTCGAGGAGGCCGGCATCGCCGGACCGCCGACGACCTTCGAGGAGTTCGCCGACGCCGCGATCAAGCTGACCGACCCGGCCAAGGGCCGCTTCGGCTTCGGCATGCGCGGTGGCGATGGCGGCGAGGGCATGGTCATCCAGATGATGCAGGCCTACGGCTCGCCCATCGCCGACGAGAGCGGCTGCGCCGCCCTCGACGTCGCCAAGGCCGCCGAGGCGCTCAAGGCGTACACAGATCTCTTCACGGTGCACAAGGCCTCGCCGCCCTCGACCCCCGGCGACTCCTTCCGTCAGATCATGGAGGCCTTCAAGACGGGCCAGACCGGCATGATCTGGCACCACACCGGCTCCCTGACCGAGGTCGTCGACGCTCTTGGCGAGAACGTGATGACCGCGGTCCGACCTTCCGGCCCAGCGGGGCTCGTCGGCACGATCTCCCCGCTCTTCAACGGCATGCCCAGCGACGAGAATGCCGACGCCTCCTGGGCGTGGTTGACGCAGTGGGGTCAGGTCGATTCCGAGGTTGCATTCCTGGAGGAGACGGGATACTTTCCGCCGAACACCCAGGTGGCCGACTCCGAGACAGTCAAGGCGAATCCGCTTTACACCGCCGCGGTGGAGATGCTGAGCACAGCGTCCCTGCCGCCGCAGTTCGCCGGTTACCCAGGTTGGTCGAAGCAGACCGTGCTGCCGATCTTCCAGCAGGTGCTCCTCGGCGAAAAGACAGCCGAAGACGCGGCAGACGAGATGGCCACAGGATTGGAGACAGCAACCGGATGTTAGCGACAGGGACCGCCACCGCCCGGAAACCCGCTCGCTTTCCAGCCGAGCCCGGCGGGCTCACCGAGGAACAACTCGCCCAGTTCCACAAGGAGGGCTACGTCGTCATCGACGGCCTGCTCGATCCGGAAAAGGACATCGCCCCGATCATCGCGGAGTACGCGACGGTCCTCGATCGCCTCGCGCAGGAACTCTTCGACGCTGGCCAGATTTCCTCGACCTACGCCGACCTGCCCTTCTCCGAGCGGCTGACGAAGGTCTACGCCGAGAGCGGCAAGGTCCACGCCCAGTACTTCGATTTTTCGCTGCCGCAGACCGGGGTCGACGCACGACACGCCGCATTGGACTGGACCGGCCGTCTTCTCGGCACTGCGCCACCCCGGCCTCCTCGACGCGATCGAGTCGATCATCGGCGGGGAGATCTACGCCAACCCCGTCCAGCACGTCCGGATGAAGCCACCGGAGCACCTTACGCCGGTTGACCCGAACACGGGCATGGTCCAACTCGGCGCATCTCCCTGGCACCAGGACAACGGCGTCGTCACCGAGGACGCGGACGAGACCGAGATCATCACGGTCTGGTTCCCGCTCACGGACGCGACGGTGGAGAACGGCTGCCTGGCGGTCGTGCCTCGTCACGACGAGGAGGGGTTGTTCACCCATTGCCCCAGCGGCCTGGGATTGCACATCCCTGAGGACCAGTTCCGGGTCCAGGATGAGATTCCGCTGCCGATGCCAAAGGGCTCTGTCCTCTTCATGCACCGGCTAACGCCGCATCGCTCGTTCTCGAACAACAGCGATCACGTCCGCTGGAGCTTCGACCTGCGTTACAACCCGATCGGTCAGCCGACGGGCCGGGCGGCATTCCCTGGGTTCATCGCCCGCAGCCGGAGACTGCCAGAAGCGGAACTCCGCGATCCGGGGGAATGGACCCGCCGTTGGCTCGAAACCCGCGCCATCATGGCGGAATCAGAGACTCCTCGGTTCAATCGCTGGGACGGTAACAGCCCGGTCTGCGCGTAACGATTCGGCGTTCGGCGGGCATCCGCGCCATGACCCCCGCGCCCCCTTCCCCTCGTTGCGACAGGGGCGAACGGCTGGCGACGGATGCGTCTTAGCCGAGACGCCCCTCTTCACCGCAGATGGCGAGGGGGTAGGCGGGTGAGGTCCTACGTTAACAACCATGATGAGAGGAGCACCGTGAAAATCACCGGGGTCGAGGTCGAGATTACGGAATCACCGGTCAAGCATGTCTTTCGCTGGCGGGAAGGACTTCCCGGCTCCGGCACCGTCCATATCGGCTCCAAGCTGACGATCACCACCGACGAGGGGGTCACCGGGGTATCGCACGCGGCGCGCGGTCCGATCATGAAGGATCTGATCGACCGAAGGCTGCGCGATGTCTTCGTCGGGCGCGACCCGCTCCTGAAGGAGGATCTCTGGGAGCGCGTCTGGGAAATCGACCGGATCGAGGAGCTGCCGATCTATGCCCTCGGGCGCGCTGGATATCGCCCTGTGGGATCTCCATGCCAAGGTCGCGGGGATGCCGCTCTACAAGGCGATCGGTGGGTATCGCGACCGGATTCCGGCCTATGCCAGCACGGTGACCTTCGAGACGACCGAGGAATTCCTCGACTGCGCCGACCAGGTGCTGGACTATGGCTTCAAGGCGATCAAGCTCCACGCCTGGGGTGACTACCGCAAGGACGCCAAGCTCTGCCAGGACCTGCGCAAGCACGTCGGCGACGAGATCGACCTGATGTACGACGGCTCGGCCGGGTTCGATCTGGTCGAGGCGCTCTACGTCGGCAAAGCGCTCCAGGATGCGGGCTACCTCTGGTATGAGGAGCCGATGCGGGAGCACAACATCGACGCCTACCGCCGCCTGGGCGACGCCCTGCTCATTCCGCTCCTCTCGTCGGAGTGCGCCGACGGCGCCCACTACAACGTGGCCGACTTCATCATCACCGGCGCGGCGGATATGGTCCGAACCAGCACCCATTACAAGGGTGGGATCACGGGAGGACTACGCGTCGCCCACCTGGCCGAGGCCTTCAACATGCGGGCCGAGGTCCACGGCGGTGGCCCGGCGAACCTGCACCTCGCCTGCGCGATCCCCAACACGACCTACTACGAATCCCTGGTCACCTGCCTGCCGATCGACGTCGAGCCCGGCATCGGCCGCGACGGCTGCATCTCCCCGCCGAATGTTCCGGGCATCGGCTGGGATAACGAATATGGCGCCGAGGAGACCGAGGTGCTGGCGGAATTGAGCACGGAGGCATAGAACGAGGACCTCACCCCCTACCCCCTCTCCACTGCGGTGGAGAGGGGCGTCACGCCTGCGAAGCAGCGCGTTCTCCCCTTCCCCTGCCGTGCGCAGGGGGGAAGGGGGTTGGGGGGCTAGGGGGCTTGTTCCCGCAGCACTGGCCAGTACGCTGCATGCTGGGCTAGTACCCGGTCGATCGCGGTCTCGGCGTCCTGGGAGACTGTGCGGGAGTAGGGCATCGAGGCGATGTAGTCGACTTGATGGGGTTCTTTGATGCCGGTCAGCGTGCCGGTCAGGGATTCGACGATGGCCAGGGTGCAGTAGGGGCCGTAGAGTTCGCGAGTAGCCGCCCTCCTGCATGACGACGATCTTGCCGCCGGCAATGCGGTCGGCGATATCGATGAGCATCGATGCCATCCAGCGGTAGGACGCGGTGGAGAGACCCATCCGGCCGAGCTGGTCCGCCATGCTGGCGTCCTGGCCGGCGGAGATGAGGACGAGCTCCGGCTTGAACTCGTTGGCCAGGGGCAGGATGATCCGATCGAATGCGGCCCGGTAGGTCGCGTCACCGCTGCCGGCCGGGAGGGGGATGTTGACGGTGAAGCCCTCGCCGGCGCCGCTACCGGTCTGCTCGACCGTGCCGGAGCCGCGTGGGTAGAGATCATCCTGGTGGAGGGAGAAGAAGAGGACGTCGGGGTCGGCGTAGAAGGCGTCCTGGGTGCCGTTGCCGTGATGGACGTCCCAGTCGACGATCAGGACGCGCTTGATGCCGTGGGATCGCTGGGCGTGGCGGGCGGCGATGACGACGTTGTTGAAGACGCAGTAGCCCATGCCGAAGTCGGCAATGGCATGATGACCGGGTGGGCGGACATTGGCGAAGACTCTGGGAGCACGACCGGAGAACGGCGGCATCAACGGCAGCCATGCCGGCGCCGGCGGCTAGCAGGGCGATCTCGTAGGAGTCCGGCGCCACTGGCGCGCCCTGACCGGATTCGCCGCCACCGGCCGCGCAGAGCGCTTCGACTCGAGCGATGTAGTCG
This sequence comes from uncultured Chloroflexia bacterium, assembly GCA_963849635.1. Lineage (GTDB taxonomy): Bacteria > Chloroflexota > Chloroflexia > Thermomicrobiales > UBA6265 > CAVRUD01. Next base: position 268,014 of record CAWKIA010000037.1, read on the forward strand.
CGGGTGTGATACATGGCCAGGTCATCGACCGTGGCCGGGGATGCGTCGATCCGAACGAGTTTCTTCCCCAGTCCGGTGAGGTCGATCAGGTGTTTGGTTCGCATCACCAGGCGGTGATTGGACATGTGGAGGATGGGATCGACGAAGGGGAATGGGCCATCGCTCGGCCAGATCGTCTCTAGTCCCGGGTTGTGCTGCAAGAAGCGGTCGTCAAAGACAAGACCAACCGGGGGACCATCCAAGGTCGATTCGGGCGACGGCATCGCGAGCGCAACTCCTTCACTGTGGGCATCCGACCCGGGTCTTACCGTCCCCGGCGCCCGGACTCTACGGTTCGACAAGGTCGCCGTCAACCGTGAGCAGATGGGGCACATCATCCAAACACAATACAGTTATGTCACCTATAATTCTGGTGCTTGCCTCGTATTGCTGTGGCAAGGAGTGTGCTTAAGATCCCCATAGTCGTCTGGGCAGTTGCCCAGCCTCCCGTACTTTCACGCTGGTCCACACACGTGGAACCGGCCGCTTGAGGAGCATTCAATGGCTACGAAGACAGCGCCACGGACGTTTGAGACCCACATCGAGATCGCCCAGTCCGTGCGCACCAAAGAGATCGGCATTCTCAACCAGCAACTCGCCGATACGTTCGACCTTTACAGCCAGATCAAGCAGGCGCACTGGAACGTCAAGGGCAAGGACTTCATGCAGTTGCACCTGCTGTTCGACACGCTCGCCGAAGGCGTGCTCGGCTTCGTCGACGAGATTGCCGAGCGAGTGACCGCCCTGGGTGGGACCGCGATGGGGACGGCCCGGATGGCGGCGAGCAACTCGACCCTACCGGAATTTCCCGATGATGTCGTCCAGGGCATGGACCACGTCGCCTGCCTGGTCGATCGCTATGGTCGGTACGTGGCGTCGAACCGGGAGGCGCTGAAGGCGACCGAAGACCTGGGTGATCCAACGACCGCGGACCTCTTCACCGAGATTTCGCGGGTGGTCGACAAGCAGCTCTACTTCCTGGAGTCTCACATCCAGGCCTAATCACGCATCTGCATCGACCGGGGTGAGGTGGACGATCTCGCCGTCCTCCTGGACGGCGGCGATCGGTGTCTCCACCCCGTCCTGAACCCAGACCAGCAGCCAATCGGCCGGACGCAGCGCCTCTCGCAGCCATGCGGGGGCGCTGTTGTTCGTCCAGGCGTAGCCGGCCATCGCATCCGGGTCGTACTCCCGGGCACGCAGCACGCCGCCGCCGCCCATGACCCAGGCGTCGTCTTCCAAGGTCTCCGCCCGCAGGGTTTCACGAAACGGCTCCAGGGGATCTTGGCCCGGCTGAAACCCGGGGGCGGGCGCGGCAAATGCCAGTTCGCACAATTGGACTTCGCCGGCGGCGCCGAGGGGGAAGCGACCGACCCAGCGCAGCCGCCCCTGGAGCGCGCGCCGGAGCCAGACGGGGGCGAGGTCGACCGGCTTGAGCAGGATCCAGTCGGCGGAGAAGGCCCCGCGCAGGCGCAGGCAGGACCAGACGTTGAGGGGTTGTCCGTCGCTTCCATCGGGGATCGTCAGTTCACCCAGAGGGATAATGCGATCGAGTTGACCGCTGGCTGCGCCATCGGCGAAGGTGCGCCACCGGCCTTCGGCGGGAACATCGGCGGCGATATGGACGCGGAGCAGGCGGCAGGCCGCCGTGGCCAGGGAGATTGCCCCGAGGGCGTCTTCGGCGTTCTCCGCGTTGGAGACGGCGGTCAAGCGGGCGCCCAGTTCGGTCGCGCCAATAGCGTCGATGCTGGCGGCGAGGTGGCGCAATTCGCTTGCTTCACCCGCGGCGGAGCGCCAGCCGGAGACGAGCAGGCGGGTCAGGCGCTCCTCGATTTCGACCAGGCGTTCGACGAGGGTCGTATCGGAACGGGTCATGGTGGCGCTCATTGGCGATCCGGGAAGAGGGGACCACGATCCCAGGCCAGGGTGCCGACCACGCTCTGGACGCGCAGCCGCGGACCCGAGTCGCGCAGGGAGAGCGTCCCGAAGAGGGCGTAGCGGCCAGATGGCGGCAGCACGTCGGGGAGGTCACGCCGCCAACTTTCGGGAAGGGCGATCGATACGAACCGGCGCTGACTATCGACGGCTCCGGCCTCGCGACCGCGGATAAGCAATGCCGCCGGTTTGAACAAGACCGAGATCTCCGGCTCGGCAAACGGCTCGGCCACTCGATCGATCAGGCGCTGGTGCAGTTGGGGAATCTCGTCGTCCGCGAGCGACAGCACCCGGGAGATGTCGTCCTCGCGGGTGGGAACGGAGCGGGCATCGAAGAACTTGATCCGGCGGGGGGCGATGCCCGGGTAGAGCCCGGCGTCCGCAACCTGGAGCAGGTGGCGGCGCGGCGCTTTGCGCGACGCCCGGATCGCCAAGGGGGAGATGACGCGCTCGCAGACCATCTCGCCGCTGCACAGGTCGATGAAATGGCTGGCATCGATGCGGAAGTCGCCGTCGTTGGAGTCGGAATGGGTATCGGCCAAGAGGCAGGAGGTTCAGGCCGCTGACTCGCTCCAGGTCTTTGTCTCGCCAGGTTTTGCCGAGCAACTCCTCGGTCAGCCACGGTTCCAGCGCGGCGGTGCCGTCGGCCTGGGCGGCGAGGGCACGACGGACGATCCAGATCTCCTGGAGGATTTCGGCGAAGCGCTCCGGGTCGGGGTCATCTCCGGCCATGCGCTGCAGGTGGTTGAGCAGGCGGCCGAGGCGGCGAAGCTTCAGGGCTGCGACGGTTTCGGCGGCGCCGGAGAGAAGGGCTGACCCTTCCCGGCCCAGGGCGGCCAACCCACCGCCGGCCAGTTCCTCCAGGAGGCGATCGATCATGGCCAGGCCCGACGACCTGCTGCTCGGCCCGCATGGCGGTCTGGCGCGACCGGGCGCTGCCCTCGCCGCGAGGGCGACGGGTGCGCTTCGGCTGGGGCGGTGGCAGGACCCGTTCGACGATGCTGAACAGCTCGGGGCGCTCGACGAGGGCAAGGCAGATGGCGACGACGTGCTTGCAGTACTTATTGCGCCGGTTGGCCGGGCAGGTGCAGGAGGGAGCGGGTTCGGACTCGAAGTTGAGGGTGACGCGGTACTCGGTGGTGCCGATGACGACGGCGCTGGCGATGCTCCCGGCCACGGCGCCCTGGGTCAGGGATGTGCCGCGCAGATAGTCGCGGCCGGCCCGATGGGCTGAGTCCCCGGAGAGTTCGCGCAGGCGCTCGATGAGCTGCAGAAGGGATGGATAGGCGTTCGCGTCAAACCTGGCTCCATGGCATCAAGTCCTCCCGGATCGTTCCGGAGCGCCAGTTCAACGGTCTCCGCCAACCGCCCTGGCGTGGCGGCAAAGGTGGGGATATCGAGGGCGCGCACCTGGCGGGCCAGGTCGCGGTCGAACGAGGCCACTCCGGCGTCGTTCAACGCCAGGACGGAGAGGACGTTCACCCGGCTCTCGCGCAACTCCTCAAGTGTACGCAGGAGGGCGCGGCGGTTGCCGCTTTCGAAGAGGTCGCTGATCAGGAGGAGGATCGTCTTCTCGGGCTGCTCGACCAGGCCGGCGGCGTAGCCCACCGCCCGGGCGATGTCGGTGCCGCCGCCCAACTGGACGCCGAAGAGGAGATCGACCGGGTCATCGAGGCGATCGGTGACGTCGGCCACGCTGGTGTCGAAGAAGATCAGGCGGGTGTCGAGGGCGGGCAGGGAGGCAAAGACCGAGGCGACGATCGAGGCGTAGACGACCGACTCGCCCATCGAGCCGCTCTGATCGACCAGGACGATCACCCGCCACTCATGGTAGCGGCGCTGGTTGGCGAAGAAGTAGATCCGGTCCGGGATCGGCTTGCCGAGCAGGGGGTCGTAGTTGCGCAGGCCTTCGCGGACGGTGCGGCGGATGTCGAGGTTGCGGGCGATACGGGCGGGGGCATGGCGGTCGCGCCGCAGGGCGCCGATCACGGCCTGGCGGAAGGATTGCTCCAGCCGCTGGCGGAGGTCGGCGACGATCTCGGCGACGACCGGCCGGGCGGTGCGGCGAGTCTCCTCCGGCATCATGTCCTTGAAGTTCATGATGGTGGCGACGAGGCCGATGTCTTTTTCGAGGGTCGGACAGGGTCTCCGGCTCGAAGAGGAGTTGCTTCAGGCCGCGATTCTCGATCGCGTCCTTTTCGAGGAAGGCGACCGTCTCGCGGGGGAAGTAGCGGCGGATATCGCCCAGCCAGGTGGGGACGTAGGGCATGCTGTCGCTGAGGTCGGAGCTCCGGTCACCGCCGTAGACGAAATCGAGCGCCCGATCGACCGCGCCGAGGGCGGGATCGCTGGCGACGGTGCCGCCGGCGCCGGCCATCAGGCCGCGCTCCCCGGCCGGATCACCCCCAGGACAAGCCGCCAGCGGAGCAGGGCTGGATCGACTGGGAGGTCGTCTCTTCAGGCGATGCCATAGCGCTCCTCCCAGCCACGTAGCAGATCCCCGACCGCGGCGTCGGCCGCGAGGAGCTGGTGTCGCTCGTGCTCGGCGATGTCGAAGGCGGCGAGATTATTGGCGCCGTCGGCTCCGACCACGATCGCCAGGGTCTCATCGAGGTAGGTCCGTTCGCCCCGACTGAGATCCCCAGGCTGCGACGCAGGGCGGGTAGGAGGGGTATCAGGACGTCGATCTCGAGGCTCATCAGGAAGTCCGACACGGCGCCGATGACCGCCCGGTTGCGGACGAGGGTGGCCCGGTGGAGGGAGAAGAGCCCGGCGACCAGGCGGGCGTTGGCGGCCGGGTCGGAGGCGCGGGAGAGGGCGAAACGGAGGCGTCGGGCGAGTTCGCCGCTCTCGAACCGGCCGCCAATTTCAAGAAGTGTCAGGCAGAGGCCGCGGATGCTGGGGTTGGCTGTCTCCAGGTTGGCGACGGCGGTGACGTTCTCCCAGAACAACTCGGTCGGGATGCCTGAGCGACGCCGTTGCACGAGTTCGGCCAGCGGCTTCAACGTCGTCTCGACCTCCTCGGCCGCGTCGTCACCACAAACGACGGCGGCGGGGAGGTGAAGGGCGGCCCGGGTGAAGAGGCGCTCGGCCAGTTGGGCGAGCGGCTCGACGGGCAGTTGCCGGGCCGTGCCGTAGGCCAGGAGGCCGTCGAGGTGATAGGCGGCCCGGGCCAGGGCGGGGAAACTGCCGCTGTCCGCCGCCAGGCCTTCGCAGCGAGCGAGGGCCGCCGCGAACGGTTCATGCAGGTCGCAGAGGGCCAGGGAGAGGAGGATCTCGCTGCCCTGATCGATCCGGGTGGCGGCGTCGAGGCGGCGGCGGAGGGTACGGGTGCAGACCTCGACGAGAGTGCTGCCCCAGGCGTTGAGCTCGACAAGGCGGGTATCTGTCGCCGGGACCCAGCAGACCTCCCACTTTTCGCGGGCGCGTCCAAGTTGCTCCAGTGGTCCGCCGGTCGCGGCTCGGCCGCCGGAGCCGAGGCCACTGGCCAGTTCACGGGCATAGGGTATATCCGCGGTGATCAGGCGGTGCAGGAAAACTGATTGGGCCGACTCCTCCGGCACGGGCAGGTGGACCAGGATCTCGCGGGGGGAGTCCTGAACGGGGAGGCGAAGACGGGTAGTGGTCGCGTAGAACTCGACCTGGAGGGGCGTCCGGCCTGCCCAAAAGGTAACCCGGCCGACGTCGTCACCGATCAGGACGTCGCGTAGTGCGGCCGAGACGACCGACTCGCGGCCCTGGCCAAAGCAGGCGACGGCGGCATCCTGGACCTCGTCGACGCCGGGGGCGGATTTGCCACGCATGGCGGCGAGGGTTTTGGCGAGGCGATCGGCATCGATCGCCTGGGCGAGGGAGGCGACCTGGCCGGCCGCGCGCAGGCGGTGGCCGAGGGCGACTAGTGTTCTCCGGGTTGCGGCGGCGTAGTCGCCCCCGAGTTCCCAGACCTGCTGGTAGAACCAAGGTGCCCGGTTGCCCGCTCCGTAGCCGAATTGCTCACTCAGGCGGGGATAACTGAACGGGATCACGGCCACATCGACGGGGACAGGATTGGCAAACGACGGCCGTCCGACGTCTTCGGCGGCATAGCGCTCGATCGCGGTGGCGTGGGCGGCGCCGCAGATGAGCACCACCTCGTCGGCGGGGATGCCAGCGGTGATCACCTCACGGGCGACAGCCGCCATGTGCCGTTCCCGCTGATCGTCGTGGGCGGCGGAGGTGGAGACGTATGAGCGTGACATCGTGCCGAAGGTGGTGAAGGCGTCGGTGAACTGCTCGAGCGAAGAGCCGCCGGCATCCTGCTCGAAGGCCGACTCCCAGAAGGCATCGAACGAGGGGAAGCCGGCGCCCGCCGCCAGGCGCTCGGTAAACGCCTGATAGTTGCTGCCGCCGCCGTTGGAATCGGGATCGTGGGCGGCATCACCCAGTCCAAGGCGGTCTTCTTCGGTCTGAGCCCAGGCGAGCGAGACGGCGGCGGGCACGTCGCAGAAGCGGAGCGTGGCCCCGACGTCGTAGCCGGCACGGAGGGCGACAAGCTCAGGCGAGTAGGCACAGAACGGGTAGAGTGCCGCTCGACCGGCACCGCCTTGCTGCTCCCCGGGTTCCTTGCCGGTGCGGTAGGCGTAGACGGCGACTGGAGGGACAGTCTCGCGGTCGATGAGGAAGGGGATCAACGGCTCCGCTTCGAGGGGACCCTCGATGAGGACCGCGCGCGGCCGCCGTTCCTTGATCAGCCGCTCCAGTTGCAGCGCTGCCGCCGGGGAGTGGTGCCGTATCGGGAAGATCAGCATGGGTTAGGCCGCGTTTGAAAATGGCGGGCTGGCGACCGGAAGTTCACGGAGTTGCAAGGCCGTGCCAATTGGCGTCGCGGTGGAGGGTACACGGGGTTGAAACCCCGTGCTATGCACGACAAAGCCCTTCCAGGGCTGAGAACGTGCCGTGACCGCCGGGCCTGGTGCACCGCCTGGTAGGGGCAGGGCTTGCCCTGCCCAATTCCCCGAATGCGTGGCCCGGCAGGGCAAGACCTGCCCCTACAAATCGCGCGTGCAATCTCATGCACCACTAGAGAAGCTCCCGGCCCGCCCGATATAGGTCGGGCCAGAGGCCGGAGGTTCGTCCTTTGACGGTGGTTTCGAGGTATTCCTTGAGGGCATCGAGGTCATTGGTGCCCTCTTTGGCAACGGCACCGAGCATTGAGGAGAGGCCATCGCGGACGGTGATTTCACCGGAGCCGAAGAATGAGGCCATCAGGGCGCCGTTGGTGACCGTCGAGATCAGCTCGGCTGTGCTGAGGACGGTGGAGGGTGATTGGAGCTTGGTCAGGCCATCGAGGGTCTCGCCACGGCGCAGCTCGGCAAAGACCTGGGTGAGGAGACGAACCAGATCGAGCGGGAGGTCGACGTCGGGGGCGCCGAGTTGGGACAGGGTCTCGCTGGCGCGCCGCTCAACGATCTCGGATTCCTGATCGAGGTTAGAGATGACCGGGATGGTGACGAAGTTGAAGCGGCGCTTGAGGGCGGCGCTCATCTCGTTGACGCCGCGGTCGCGGGTGTTGGCGGTGGCGATCACGGCAAAGCCGCGCCGGGCCTGGATCGTCTCGCCCAGCTCGGGGATGACGATCTGCTGCTCGGAGAGGATGGAGATAAGGGCGTCCTGGACCTCGGCGGAGCAGCGGGTCAGCTCCTCGAAGCGGACGACCTGGCCGCGCTGCATGCCGCGCAGGGTGGGGCTTTCGACCAGGGCGCGCCGGGTCGGGCCTTCCGCGATCAGGAGGGCGTAGTTCCAGCCGTACTTGATCTGCTCTTCGCTGGTGCCGGCGGTGCCCTGGATGGTCAGGCTGGAGGTGCCGGAGATCGCGGCCGCCAGGTGCTCGCTGAGCCAGGACTTGCCGTTGCCGGGCTCGCCGGCGAGGAGCAGGGCCCGGTCGGAGGCGAGGGTGGCGATGGCGACCTGGATCAGGCGACGGTCGCCGACGAATTTGGGTGTGATCGTTACCGGCCGGCCGTGGTGGCCGGGGACGGGATCTTCGGAGCCCATGACGAAGGCTTCGACCGCTCGCGGCGAGAGGTACCATCCGGGCGGCTTTGGGGAGCGATCCTGTCCATGGAGCGCCGCTAGCTCCTCGGCGCAGCGCAGTTCGGCTGGCTGCCGAAGGGCATCGTCCTGCGCCGTCATCATGCTCAACGCACCCACGCCCTGTCCCCCTTATGCCCCCGGCAGAACGTCCCGCACCCTGTGGCCATCGGGAGCGCAGGAATCTGGAATCATACTCGAACGTGCGTTCGTACGCACAGGGTGATGCGTAAGGCGGCGAGACGGCAAGGCGTCAAAGAGTACGAGCCATAACCGCTTGGCGAAGCGATGGCACCTAACCACCCGGCGTTTCAGGATGACGATGGTCGAGGGCGTCGTCCCAGCGATGGGCAGTCGATGGCCTAGTGTGGTGCGTGTGCGAACACCTTTTCGCTGCGACCCCATCCACCCAATGAAGGTGGATCGGTGAGCGGGAGTGTCCTGAGTGCTGGCTACAACCTGACGAGGACGATTCATACGGGAGCGCCGCCTGGGAACTGGATAACGGCTGGTCTCGAGCCGGGCGGAGTGACGCGCTGCCCAGGCCCGTGCCCCTACCAGGCGTGCAGCTTGCCTCGATAGTATCAGAACATTTGTTCTCGTCAAGTGGGGGATGGAGCTCGGGCGATAGAACCAAGCCGTTAGCTGCTCGTTCGCAACCGTGGATCCAGCGCGTCCCGCAGGCCGTCGCCGAGGAGGTTGAAGCCGAGGACGGTGATGCCGATGGCGACTCCCGGGACGAGGACGGCCCAGGGGGCTTCCTGGAGGCGGCCGTAGTTGGTGCCGACCATGCTGCCCCAGGAGGCGGCGGGCGCCTTGTTGCCGAGGCCGAGGAAGGCGAGGGAGGCTTCGGCGAGGACGGCGAAGGCGAAGCTGAGGGAGGCCTGGACGATCAAGGGGGCGGTGATGTTGGGGAAGATGTGGCGGGCCAGAAGGCGAGGGGTGGGCAGGCCGACGGAGACGGCGGCTTCGATGTACTGGGTCTGGCGGACGGTCAGGGTGGCACCGCGGACGACGCGCATGAAGGCAGGGGTGTAGACGACGCCAATGGCGATCATGGCGTTGGTGAGCGAGTTGCCCCAGACGTTGATGATCGCGATCGCGAGGAGGATGGCGGGGAAGGCGAAGATGACGTCCATAAGGAGGATGAGGATGTTCTCGACCCAGCCGCCGAGGTAGCCGGCGATGAGGCCGAGGACGACGCCAACGACCCCGGCGAGGCACACCGAGATGGCGCCAACCTGGAGGGAGACCCGTGCACCGTAAAGGAGCCGGCTGAGGGTGTCCCGGCCGAAATCATCCGTGCCGAGCAGGTGATCGTCGCTCGGCCCTTGAAGACGAAACACTGGAAACTGCTGTGTCTCGCCGTAAGGAGCGATGGTGGGGCCAATGATCGCGATGATGACAAAGAGGCCGACGATTGCCGCGCCAGTCATAGCCAGGCGCTGCTTGCGCAGGGCCCGCCACACACTTGGCCGTGAAGTCCGCCTGACAGTTCCCGCGTCGGCGAGACGAGGCGACACCGTACTCGCCAGGTCGGCAGTTGCGTCAGCGCCCGCCGCACCAGCGACCACCCGCCCAGCAAACTCCCGATCCTCATTCACCGTCGCCATCGGGCAAACCTCATGACACGCACGTCGATTTATGTTTCTGTCGCGGGCCTCTACCGGCCGGTTCGCAGGCGGGGATCGAGCACAGCGTACAGGACATCGACCAGGAGACTGACCAGGACAAAGATCGTCGCGGTGATAAGGGTAACGCCCTGCACGACCGGGTAGTCCCGGTTGGCGATGGCATCGTAGACGTAGCGACCGATGCCGGGCAGTGTGAAGAACTGCTCGATGATGAGTGTGCCGCCGAGCAAGGCCGCGATCTGGATACCGGCGACGGTCAAGATCGGCAGGGACGCATTCGGCATGACATGACGCAACAGGACTCGGTTGGCCCGTAAGCCCTTGGCCCGCGCAACCCGGACGTAGTCCTGATTGAGCACCTCGAGCGTGGCCGATCGGGTGTTGCGCATCAACACGGCCGCAAGGGGCAGGCTAAGGCTCAAGGCCGGCATCGTCATGCTCTTCAGGTTCTGAACCGGATCGTCGGTGAACGGGACGTACCCCAACGGCGGGAGCCAGCGCAGCTCCCGGGAGAGGACGAGCATGAGCACGGCGGCGAGAAAGAAGCTCGGGAACGAGATGCCGAGCAAGGTGACGATGGTGGCACCATAGTCGGCAACCGAATTTCGCTTCACGGCCGCTAGCACGCCGACGGCAACGCCGGGGATCGCGGCAAAGAGGGCGGAGAGCAGGGTTAGCTCAATTGTGACGGGCAGCCGCAGTCGTAGCTCCTCGGTCACGGCCCGCCGACTGCGGATGGAGTTCCCCAGGTCGCCCTGGAGGATGTGCCCCATCCATTTGACGTATTGCACCGGGATGGGCTCGTCCAGCCCATAGGACTTGCGCATGTTTTCGCGCAGGTCCGGCGCGGTCTCCTGGTCGATGCCGATCATGAGATCGATCGCGTCACCGGGGATCGACCGGATGAGCACGAACGAGATGACGGAAACGCCGAACAGCACCGGAATGAGCAGCACCAGCCGCCGCAGGATGAAGGTCAGCATGGCTCCCCACGACGAATCGAGTGACGCGAGACGTGAGTACGTGAGAAACGAGAGCTATCGTACTCGCGTACTCGGCGTCTCGCGCCACTCGTCTCGTTACTTATCGAGCCAGACGTTGCGGAGTTCGACGTTGCTGCCGGTGGCGATGTGGGTGTAGCCCTTGACGTAGGTCTTCATCGCCTCGTACTGGTTGGCGATGAAGAGGCTGATCCAGGGGAGGTCCTGGAGGAGAATGGTCTGGATCTGCTGGTAGATCTCGGCCCGGGCGGCCTGGTCGGTCTCCTGGATGCCCTGGTCGATAAGCGTATCGACCTCGGGGTTGGCGTAGTTGACGAAGTTGGAGCTGGAGTCGGAGCGGAAGTCGGCGATGATGCCGTTCGGATCGATGTAGCCGCTGGTGCCGGTCACCCCAATGTCGAAGGCGCTGTTGGTGTGGACATCGGCGATCATCGTCGCGTTTTCGACGAGGTTCAGCTCGGCCTCGATGTTGATCTGCTTGAGCTGCTCCTGGAGCACGACGGCGGCATTGGACAAGAACGAGTAGGCCGACCACGAGGTGATGGTCGTGCTGAAGCCATCCTCGAACCCGGCCTCCACCATCAGCGCCTTGGCACCTTCAACGTCCGGCGGGGTGACTGGCTGCTGGAGAGCGGCCCAGTACTCCTGCGGGAAGAGGACTTCGGTGGCGGTGCCGTAGCCATCGACGGCGGCGGCGATCATGGCGTCGCGGTCGACGACTTTGGCGATCGCCTGGCGAACGAGCAGGTTGTTGAACGGCTCGCGGTCCAGGTTAAAGCCGATGAAGCGGATGTTGGTGTTGGCGTCGCCAGCGAGGGTCAGGCTGTCGTCAGCCTCGAAGGTCTTAATGTCGCGTAGTGGGGCGTACTCGATGAAGTCGACCGTGCCGGTGACGACGGCGGTGGTGCGGGAGGTGTCCTCGGAGACGGGGATCATCTCCATGCCATCGAGGTAGGGCAGGCCCTCTTCCCAGTAGTCCGGGTTCTTCTCGAGGACGATCCGGGTATTGGGGACGTACTCCTTGAAGATGAACGGGCCGGAGCCAACGGCGACCTGGGAGAGATCGCCGTGCTCGTCGATCGTCTCCTTGGCGAAGATGATGCAGGGCGAGCCGGCGAGGTTCGCGAGGAGGGAGGCATCCGGCGCCTTGAGGGTGAGGACGAGGGTGGCGTCGTCCGGGGCCTCGATCGTGGCCACGGAGGCGAGCTCGGCGGCGCTGGTGGAGGCGGTAGCCGGGTCGATCAGGCGCTCGAACGAGTACTTCACGTCGCCGGCGACGACCGGGCGGCTGAGGGGCGGGTGGAAGTTCACGCCCTGGCGCATCTTGAAGGTGTAGGTCAGGCCGTCCGGGGAGATCTCCCAGCTCTCGGCCACGTTCGGCACGACGGAGAGGTCCGGGGCGATGCGGACGAGGTTGCCGTAGATCTGCTCGACGACCTTCCAGATGGCCGTGAGGCTCTGGAGCTGGGGATCGAGCGCGGTGGGATCGGCCTGGAGGCCGACCTTGAGGATGCCGCCCGGCTTCGGGGTGGCATCTTGCGCGGCGGCGGAGCGGCGAGCGCCAACGCCGCCGATACCGAGGGCAGCGGCGCCGAGACCGAGGGCGGCGACGCGGCCGACAGCCTGCCGCCGGCTCAGCTTGCCGGTTCGGACGAGGTCTAGAATCTCATCGAATGCCCGCACGTCCTTCTCTCCAACGCGGCTATCGAGTGACTTCATGTTTCCCCCAATTCTCGACAACGCAACGTCCCCACAGCACGCCCGTCGTAGGGTGGCCCTGAGGAACCCCGCGGCTCGTCATGCGCATGCTGACCAGATCGCATTCGGAGTATATGCACTTTTTCCTGAAAAGACATCGCCCCTCGCGTCCCGAATCCGGGTCGTGAGGGGCGATCAGGCGGACCGGCGGGTTTTCGCGAGCCGCCGTGGGTTGTGAGAGCGGTGCACGTTACGATCGGATCCGCGTTCCACCGTACTTATGCGCCAGGGCATTCCAGCGCATGACGTCTTCGAGGTGCTGGCCGCTGGAGAGCCGGGCGAATGTGCGATCGTTCATGCCGGGGACGATGGTTGTCTTGCGGCCAAGGCCGATATGCAGGGAGGCAAGAGCGCCGCCGATCTGCTGGGCGAACGCGACAATCGGGCGCAGCGGGTTGTCGGACCGATTCGTAGCGGGCATTGGGATGCGCAACGTGCTGTTCTGACGGCAGGTAGTGTCCATTCGAGGGCTGCTCCTTCTGAAGAAGTTGTTTGGGAAACGAACTCGGTCATGCTGAAACTTGGTTACGCGGCATTGCTTTCTTCGTGGTCACGGTGCCTGTGCGGCGGGTTGGTCGGTTGCACGGCGTCTAGTGCGGGAGATGGACTGCTGAGGGCGTTGATGACGGCTTCGAGGGCGAAGCGCTCGTGCAGGGTTCCATCGGTCCGCCGTGCAAACGAGCGTTCGGTTCGATTGAGCACGACTTCCGCAAGGTCGGTGTAGCGTGGGAGGCCGGAGAGCGACGCGGTGGGCTGGTAGCGGGATACGTCAACGGGTGAAGTCGGGTCGTTCTGGCGGCGATCCGTCCGAAGCCGGCGGAAAGCGATCAGGCGAGACATGGAGTGGCTTTCCTCCTTTCTGTGAACTCCGGCGCCAGTCCATTCGGCGTCGGAACCATTCACCGGACATCCCGTCCGGCATGGTTAGATCTTGGAGGGTGTGGGGCGTCGCCACATCAGGAGGATCACCCATCTATGGGGCGCGGCTGATTCCGGCGCTTCTGCGTAGATGTATGTAGGGGTTCGTGAAATGGGGGGAAGGGCCGCAGGGCTCCCTCCTCGTCATCCTGAGAGTTGCGAAGGTATTTGGCCGTTTGCGGCCGGCATGCCGCCGTACGCTGAGGTCTGGAACCGAACGCCCTAAGCGCCAAATCCTTCGCAGGCTCAGGATGACAGGCTATCCGGACGCCGGACGCCGAGCCGTCTACGAGGACGGGGCGGTCTTAGGGTGTGGCGTCGTCCGCGAGTTGGAGGCCGGCGTCGCGGGCGAGGTGGGCGGCCTGGGTGCGGGATTGGACGCCCAGTTTGGCGAAGATGTTGGCGACGTGGCGCATGGCCGTTTTGGGGCTGGTGCCCAGGCGTTCGGCGATCTCGCGGTCGCGGAGTCCATCCATCAGGAGGCGAAGGACATCGAGTTCCCGGGCGGTCAGACCGGCCAATGCGGCGGGACCCGCGGTTGCCTGTGCGGACTGGGCCGGCCCACCACGTGAGGATAGAGAAGACGGTTGGAAGGACGTCGCTTCCAGCAGGATCTCGTGCAGCGGTGCGGCCCGGCCGGCGGCGGTGGCGGCCGTGAATGTCCTGTCGTCGAGTGTTGCCTGGAGGGCGGCGACATCGGCGTCGAACCGGGCTCGCTCAGGCAGCCGGTGGACATACCCGATCGTCTCGGCCAGGCCAGATGCGGCGCCAAAGAACCGGGCGGCCGCTTCGGCGTGGCCAGTGGCCCGGGCGAGCGCGCCCACGCCCGCGACAGCTTCGGTCAGGCCCTCCATCGTGCCGAGTGTGACCCAGGTCGTGATCGCCTCGCGAAACAGGTCGGCCGACCGGTCGAAATCTTGAGCGTCGACCGCCAGCAAACCCAGACCGGTGATCGCCATTCCCGCACCGTAGGGATCGTCGTGCCGCCGATGTTCCGCAACCGCGTGCTCGAGCATGGTTTCCGCCCGATCCAGGTCTCCCAATCCGAAGGCGGCCAGTCCGATCTCGTACTTGCAATCCGCCGCCCAGGCGAGGAGTCCGGCCTCGTTCGAGCAGCGGGAGTGCCTCCAGCCCGACCTTCATCGCCTCTTCATATGAGCCCTGGTGGCTGAGCGCGATCGTCAACATCTGCAAGGCCAGCCGCTCGCCTTCGGTGTCGTTGTGATCGCGGGCGATGGCGAGTGCCCGTTCGGCGTGGACGATGGCTTCGGGGGATTCTTCCATCACCCATGTCACCAGGAGGTGGACTCTGGCCCGCAGGGACGGGGACAGATTGGCACCGCCGTCGATGTCATCGACCAAGTTGAGCGCCCGCTGCAACCAGCCGAGACCCTCGCGCCGGCGGCTGCGGAAGTACCAGAAGGGCGTCAGGTCGGTTGCGAAGGCGATCCAATCGGCGGGGCTGCCGTGCTCGCTGGTCCAGATCAAGGCCGCACGCAGGTTCTCCCAGTCGGCCTCAAGCCGGTCTAGATCGTGTGCCGACAGCGGACCAAAGAAGATGCGGGGCGCGATTTCGGCGGCGAGCGAGCGGAACCAGGCGGCATGCCACGCCCGCAGCGTGTCCTCTTCGCCGGTCGCGCGCAGCTCGTCCAAGCCAAATTCGCGGATTGTTTCGAGGAGCCGGTAGCGGGACTCGGAGAGGTCGCCGTTGTCGCCGCGATCCGGCCCGATGACAACGAGGAGGCTCTTGTCGAACAGCGAGCCAAGGCCGTCGAGGACGGATACGGAGGACGAGGGGGACAGCCCTGACGGGCTGAGGGGGACACGGATATCGCCGTGAGGGGAGGGGAATACGGATGGGGAGATGGACTCGTCTTCGTTCCCCCGCTCCCCCTCAGCCCGCAGTGCTGTCCCCCTCAAGGCGTCAGCCTTGTCCCCCACAGGGCGCAAGGCCTGTCCCCCTACGACCGCTTCGGCGGTTTCGATGGTGAAGCCGCCGGCGAAGATTGAGAGCCGCCGGAAGAGGGTTTGTTCCGCTGGGGAGAGGAGATCGTACGACCAGGCGATGGCGGCGCGCATGGTTTGCAGGCGGGCAGGGAGGTCACGGTCTCCGCCGCTCAGGAGCGGCAGGCGAGCGTCGAGGCGAGCTAGCAGCGCGCGGGGCGCCAGGTAGCGGCAGCGAGCGGCCGCCAGCTCGATCGCGAGGGGCAGGCCGTCCAGCCGGCGGCAGATCTCGGCCACCGTCTCCAGCGACTCGACGCCGAGTTCGGAACCGGACCGGGCGGAGTTTGCCCGCTCGTAAAAGAGGGCCACGGCAGGCGAATGGGCCAGGCCCTCGGTGGTGGTGTCGCTCGTGGCCGGGGTGGCGAGCGGCGCGACCGGGAACTCCTGTTCGCCCCGCACATGGAGGACGACCCGGCTGGTGATAAGGATTGTCAGTGCGGGGCATCTTGCCAGCAGATCGAGGATCCGGGGGGCGGCATCGCTGACCTGCTCGAAGTTGTCGAGCACGAATAGGGCGGGCAGATCACCGAGAATGCGGCCGATCGAAGCGACGGTCTGGCGTTCGGGCAGTTCCGGCAGGCCCAGCGCCCGCCCAATGGCGGTCAAGACCAGGGCGGGATCACCGATCTGTTCGAGGGGGATGAACCAGACGCCCGCGGGGAAGTGCTCGGCCTGTAGCTCTGCCAGGCGGCGGGCCAGCCGGGTCTTGCCGACTCCGCCTGGGCCGGTGAGGGTCAAGAATCCGGATGGAAGGTGAGGCGATCAGGGCCGAGAGGGCCGCGATTTCTGCTTCCCTGCCCAAGAGGGGCAGGGCGGATTCGCGCGGGTCCTGGCCGCCCGAGCCAGACCGTGGCCGGAAGAGGTCTTGTACCGAGCCGAGATCTGCGCCGGCGTGAGCGGTCACGGCTCTTCCTCCCGAGCGGGGATACGCAGTCGAGCCTAAGCGTGTCGATCCAGCGTCATTGTTGGGGAGAAGTCGAGCCGCCGTCAATGCGCGCAGAGCCGTGGCTGGTCGGCGATTTGACGATCGATCGCACACGGTGGTGTGGGGACTCTCCCGCCGCGTTGTCCTCCGCGAAGCGGCGGCCGGGCCGCTGGGAGCGCTTAGCCTGCGCCAGCCCGCACTATGCCCCGATGTGCCACGACGACTTCGCGGAGATGTTTACGACCAGTGGCTGGGCTTCTTAGGGCGCCGCACCGGGCCGCATGGAGCACACAATTTTGACCCATCGCGCCCAGGCAATTGCATCTTTCCGCCCATGAGAGCTGGCCGGTCTTCGACCTAAGCTGGGTCCCGGTTCATCGGCCGTCGGCGCCGCACGTCCGCCCTGACGGCAAGAGAAACGATCGCCGCATGGTTCGGCGCGTGGTTCGAGCGCCTCGGCTCTAGTGTGCGCAGCGGGGTGAGCGCCGGCACGATGAGCGATCACCGTGCGGTCTTTGCTGACGACGCCACTCCGGAAGCGGGTACGGCAGACGGCGATGCTCAATTTCTCTTCGTGCAGAGTTTCTCGGCGGCTTGCTGTCGCCAAAGGAATCGGAGACGGGCGTCTTCGTCCTGGAACTGTCCGGCCACGTCGGCCAAACGATCTCCTTTTCGGATCGGCCGCGACGCCTGGTTGGGACCGTGCCAACGCGCTTCTCGAGGCCGGGGATTCACCCGGCAATCCGCCTAACGCCGCGCGGGTCGCGACGACCTCCGGCGGCGGCGAAGAGATTCTGGTCGTCGAGCTTCTTGACCCGCGGTACGACGAGAACACCAGCGCTCTCGCGAACGATGTCCGGATCCTCGCCGATAGCGATGGCATCGAATGACCTTCGGGCAGGCTGTGCACGGGTCCGAGCACCCCGGAGCCTCCTACGGCGCCGTCATCTGTTCATCGATGACTGCCCGACGTACCACAGCGTGTGTCACCGACCGAATCAGAGCGCAACTTGGCTGCCTGAGCTTCTGTTGGGACCCGGGGTGTTGGTGCCTGCCAACCGTGCGCGGCGTGTCCAACTCCTGCTGCGCCGACAACGAGCGGTCAATGCGACGTGACTTACTCGAACGACGACGCTGGTAAGAGGCCGGGCCGGCGATTCATCGACGGTCTGGGCTTCACCCCGGACAACCCGCCGTACGCCGCCGTGTTGGCGCGGCATGCGGCATGTCCTGACCCGACCAGTGATCAACCCACGAGGAAATCCGCGACCCAGTATCCGACCATGCCCAAGATGAGCGCGACCCAGAGGCGCTTGAACCGGAGCCCTACGGCCGCGGCGACGCCGATCGCGGCCACCCTGGAGGTCAGGGCACCGGGGCCGTCGGCGACCCCGGGGGCGACCAGGGCGGCGAAGGCGGCGATCGGGACGTAGTTGAGGAACCGTTCGAGGGTGGGCGGCATCGATTGGCCGCCGAGCCGGCCCAGGATAAAGCCTGTGTAGCGGGTCACGTAGGTCAGGGCGGCGATGGCGGCCACCAGAAGGAGGCGTTCCGTCATGTCCGCGCCACCCGGCCATCGAGCATCGCACCGAGGCCGGCGCCACCGATGGTGGCGATCAGTAAGGCGACGCCACCGTCGAAGACCTGACCGGCGGCCAGGACCAGGGCAGCCGCCACCAAGGCTACGGCGATCGTGCGCCAGGTACGGAGCAGGGGCAGGAGGAGGACGGCGAACGAGAGAGGAAAGACCAATTCCAGCCCGAGTTTTTCAGCGTCGGGCAAGACGCCGCCCAGGGCGATCCCAGTCAGGGTCGAGAGCGTGAATGGGGTGTAGAGGCTGATGCTGGCGCCGAAGAGGAAGGCGTCGGCCCGGCGGCCTGGGTCGCCTTTCTGTCCGTCAGCGACGGCGATGCCGTAGGACTCGTCGGTGAGGACCGTGGCCAGGACCGGCCGGCGCGGCCGCACCGTACCGCTGCCCAGCTCGCGGGAGAGCGAGAGGCCATAGAGGATGTGGCGCAGGTTGAGGACGAAGGTCGTCAGAATGATCGCGATGAAGGCGGAGCCGTCGTCGAAGAGGGAGATCATCGCCATTTGGGCGGCGCCGGCGTAGATGAGCATCGAGCTGAGTTGGGTCTCGATCGCGCCGAAGCCGGCCTGCTGGGCCAGGACCCCGTAGGTCACGCCGAACGGGGCCACGCCGAGCCAGAGCGGGAGCATCGTTTTGTAGCCCCGACGCAGTTCGGCTCGCCACGGCCGCCGTTGCTCGGTGTAGCCCCCTGTAACCTGGGCGATTCGCGGTGCCAGCACAGCGCCCTCAGCAACCACCCGCGCTCCCTTCACCTCATCGGCCAATCGCGACTACCGGCAGCCATATTCGGGCCATTGGTCTGGCGTGATAAGCGCCAATCCTCAATTGGACCTTCCAAAATGCCGATCCTCGATCCAAAATGGACCGTATGGACTTCTTGGATCTTCCGCTCGACCGGTCGGCCGGTGGGGCGCTCTACCTGCAACTGACATCCTCCCTGGCAGGGGCGATCTCCGCCGGGTCGCTCCCGGCCGGGGCGAGGCTGCCATCGGAGCGTGATCTGGCGACACAGCTCGGGGTCAGCCGGACGACGACGGTCAACGCGTACCGGGAGCTAGAGGCGCGAGGATTGGTGCGCGGCTTCGTCGGGCGGGGCACGTTTGTCTGCGCGGAGCCGGGGCCGGCGGCGGAGGTGGCGCGGGGGGCGCCGTTCGCCTGGCGGGGCAAGCTGGCCCTGCGCTCCAGCACGCCGGGCGACCTTACGATGCGAGGTCTCATCCGGTCAGCCACCGATCCATCGATGATCTCCTTCGCCGCGGGCGTGTCGGCATTGGACTGCTTTCCAATCGATGCCTTTCGAGCTATGACGGACCGGGTGCTGGAGCGTGAGGCGCAGATGGCCCTGGGCCTCGTTCCGGTCGAGGGGCTGCTCCGGCTGCGCCGGGCAATTGCGTCCCGGAGCGGGATTGATCCCGAGCGGGTGATGATCCTCTCTGGCGCGCAGCAGGGGCTTGATCTTGATCGCCCGCTGCCTGGTCGACCCGGGGGACGTGGTCGTGCTCGACCGGCCAGGTTACCTTGGGGCGATCCAGGCATTTCGGGCCGCCGGGGCAAGGTTGGTCGGGTGGGACGTGCGTCGCGGCGATCTGTCTGAGCTGGACGATCTGCTCCTGCGCTACCGGCCCAAGCTGCTCTATACCTGCCCGACGTTTCACAACCCGACTGGCATCACGCTGAATCAGCGCACCCGGCGCGATCTGTTGGAACTGGCCGCCCGCCACCGCCTGCCGGTGGTGGAGGATGATCCTTACAGGGAACTCAGCTTCAATGGTCCACCTCCTCCGACGCTGGCTGCCCTCGATGAGGGCGATCTGGTGATCCACATCGGCACCTTTGGCAAGACGCTGGCCAGCGGTCTGCGTTTGGGGTGGCTGGCGGCCGCCCCGGCAATCATCGACCACTTGACCCAGATCAAAGGGGTGACGGACGTCGCCACCAACGGGCTGATGCAGCTGGCGGTAGCGGACTTGCTGGTCTCAGGTGTCTACGACGAGCATCTGGCCGGGTTGCGAGCTGAACACGCCCTGCGCCAGCAGGCGATGCTGCACGCGATCACCCGCGAGATTCCCCAGGGGGCGATCTCGACGCGGCGAGTCGATGGCGGTCTCTTCCTCTGGTGCCAGCTTGGCCCGGGGCTCTCGGGACGGTCGCTGCTGCGCGAAGCGGCCGCGGCGGGCGTGACCTTTGCCGCCGGCGAGCACTTCTATGCCGATGATGCCGGGGGCGATGAGATCCGGCTCTGCTTTAGCTCCGTCTCGCCGATCCGGATCGGGGAGGGGATGCGGCGATTGGGTGGGATTATCCGGCGCGAATCGGCCGGCTCACCGCGCCGGGCCGAACTGGAGCTGGTGCCGCTGCCGTAGGAGCACGACCAGATTGATTGCAAGGCTTTTGGATCACCCGAGTCTCATAGTCAGGGCAGAACGCGACAGCGTCCCCAGGCCGACAGCCGACATTGGCCATCCTCCACGGTCCGATGGGGTTCTCCGCGTGCGCTCCCCGCGGATTTCCCCATGAACACCGACGTGGCGATCTCTGGTCTGCAGCCACGAGACATGACTGGTCATCAGTTTGTGGTCTATGGCGATAGCTGCTCGGGAGTGCCAGGTGGTGTCCATGAGGCCACGACTGCCGCGGTTAACGCGGTGGTTGCCCGCCTGGATCCGCCACCCGAATTCATCTGCTTCCTTGGAGATGAGGTCATCGGACTGACGACCAGCGAGGCACAACTGCGCAGCCAGTGGCGCCACTGGCTGGGGGTAGAGATGGCTTGGCTCGATCGCACTGCCATACCTCTCTACCACACCACCGGCAATCACACGACGTACGACGCCATGAGCGAGCGTGTCTTCCAGGACGTGATGGGCCATCTGCCGGCCAACGGTCCTGAAGACCAGGCGCACCTCACCTATGCGGTGCGGCGCGACAACCTGCTCCTCGTATTCGTGAACACGATGTTTACCGGGCTCGGCGAGGGACGCGTGGAGACGGTTTGGCTCGACGCCATCCTGGCACAGCACGCGGACGCCCTGTACCGCCTGGTGTTCGGACATCATCCAGTGTTCCCGATCAATGGGTTCGGCGGCGAGTACCAGAGAGAGGTGGAGCATGCCAATGGCCGCGCACTCTGGGACCTGCTTGTGCGTCATCAGGTCGATGCTTACTTCGGAAGTCACATGCTGGCGTTCGACGCACGGGTGGTCGATGGCGTCCTCCATCTGGTAACCGCTGGCGCCGGGACCAAGCATCGCATGCCGGAAACCGAGTACCTGCACGCGATGCAGGTGGCGCTCGATGCCGGAGGCCTTCGTTTTCAGGTGCTCGACGATGAGGGTCGCATCCGCGAATCACTTGATTGGCCGCCGCGTCTTCCGGCCTCTTCGACCTGGCCTACCCTGGCGGAGCGTGATAAGGCTACCGATCCGCTGCTCCGGGTATGGCAGATCGGCGGTATCTGCCCGGAATCAGGCGGCTCGGCGCAAACCTTTGTCAGTGCCGGGGTCGATGACGGACTACCGCCAATCTGGATCGGGCTCCAGGGTCCAGAGCAGCGCCTCAGCGTTCTGCTCAGCCCACAGGCAGGGCGGAGCCCACATCTCTGGTATGGCCCGACGTTGTCGCCAGGTCAGGCATTCTCCATCCAGGTCGCGCTCCACTCCGGGCTTGGTCCAGGCGGCATGCTCTGGCGTTACGACGACGAGGCGCCGTGGAACTCGCTCAGCGGCGCGTCGGCCTGGGGCGCGGAGCGCTTACCTCCGATTACCCGTTGGCAGGCCGGCATCTCGGGTAGCGAGGGCGGCCGTCCTTTCCGAGGTCGGAACCTTCGTATCACAACGATGTCCATGTCTGGCGCATAGACCGACACCGTCTACGCCCTCGTGTCGCATATACGTCCGTCATCTTTACGAGCCAGTAGTGCGGCGAGGGCGTCTATTCGGTTTCTTGGACCGATGAGTTTACGGTGGATCGCGAGTTACATGGGTAGACGCCGTTGTGGCGTCGTTGATCCTGGCACTCGCGGAGGTCCACCGTGCGAAACGTGATGGTTCGGTACAAGGTCAAGGCCGGGGAAGCCGCCGCAAATGAGGCGCTCGTCCGGAATGTCTACGATGAACTCCGGCTGGCGGCACCGGCCGGGTTCCACTACGCGACGTTTGTCCTGGACGACGGCGTAAGCTTCGTCCACGTCGCCTCGTCGGATAACGCCGAGGATAGCAGTCCACTCCCGGAACTGGCGGCGTTCCGCGCCTTTCTGGAGGGCATCGGGGAGCGGTGCGACGAACCTCCCGCCCAGGCTCCTCTGCGCGAGGTCGGATCGTACGGATTCTGGGACGATCGAGGGTGAGCGTGACGCAGGCCGAGCCGGGGACGGAGCGCAAGACGCAGGATCCGGCGGAGCGCGAACCGGCGTTGCTGCGGGCTGCGCAGGCCGGCGATGAATCTGCGTTCGATGCCCTGACGTCGGGGCTGCGCGGTGAGATCCACGTCCATTGCTACCGGATGCTGGGTTCGCTGGACGATGCCGACGACGCCGTACAGGAGAGTTTTCTGCGGGCGTGGAAGAGCATCGCCCGCTTCGAGCCGAGGGCGCCGTTCCGGGCCTGGCTCTACCGGATCGCGACGAATGTCTGCCTGTCGGCCCTGGCTCAGCCCGCGCGCCGGGCGGAGATCAGCACGACCAGCCTGGACTGGCGGAATGACGACTCCACCCCGCAGGAGGGCGACGAGGTGCTCCTTCATCCCTATCCGGATCACTTGCTTGAGGAGCGCATCGGCGCGACGTCCGATCCCGCCGCGACCGTGGTCATGCAGGAGGGGATCGAGCTGGCGTTTGTGGCGGCGGTGCAGACGCTGCCGCCGCGCCAGCGGGCCGCTTTGTTACTCCGCGACGTGATCGGCTACACCGCGATCGAGGTCGCGGGCATGCTGGAGACGACCGTCGCGGCCACCAATAGCGCCCTGCAACGGGCGCGGGCGACTCTCGACGATGCACGCGCGGCGGGCCGCCTGACGCGTGCCCACGCAAGCCCGCAGCGGGAGACGCAGGACGCGGTGGTTCGCAGGCTGATCGATGCCTGGCATGCGGTCGATGTCCCCGGCATCGTGGCGGTCCTGACCGAGGATGCCCTGCTGACGATGCCGCCAGAACCGCTCCGTGTTGTCGGCAGGGAAGCCATCGAGGACTTCCTCAAGACCGTCCCGATGGAGGGGCGACTCGACCGCTTCCGCCTCATTCCCGTCCAGGCGAACCGCCAGCCCGCGGTGGCGGTCTACCGCCGATGGCGCGACGACGAACCGTTCATGGCCTATGGCGTGATGGTCCTCTCGTTCGCGGACGACCAGATCACGTCGATGGTCCGGTTTGTAGGCGATCGTCTGGTGGCGGACTGCGGCCTGCCGCTGTCGGTGCAGAACTAGCGCCGAGTTGCGGCCGGATCGAACCGCCCCGGCGAAGGAATTGGGCGATGCATGCATCGCCCCTACGACGTCCCAGTCGGACTTTGACCCGCCACTAGATTTTATCTGATTCGTGCGTTAGAGTCTGATCTCGTCGGGCTGTGCGTCGCTACTCCGGCGAGGCACGCCCCACGTTGTCAGGCTCGCCCTCCCCGTATCGCTTCCCAATCAGTCATCTTGGGGGAACCCATGACTTCTCGACTACCTAACCGGGGCCTTATCCTGGCTTTCACCTGTCTCGCTCAATTCATGGTGGTGCTCGACGTCGCGATCGTGAACGTCGCGCTCCCCAGCTTATCCAACGCGATCTCGATATGAAGCAGAGCGCGTTGCAGTGGGTCGTGATCGCGTATTCGCTCCTGCTCGGCGGCTTCCTGCTCCTCGGTGGAC